>NZ_CP011663.1:1380996-2761993 GCF_001020205.1 Clostridium sporogenes | reverse complement strand
GAAGTAAAAAATACTACAAAAGGACCACAGGTTTTAATATCAAGAACTCATCCAGGATTAGTGAAAAGGTTATTTGAACTTGAAGTGCCAGAAATATATAATGGAGTAGTAGAAATAAAGAGTATAGCAAGAGAAGCAGGATCAAGAACTAAAATAGCAGTATATTCTAATGACGAAGCTGTAGATCCAATGGGTGCTTGTGTTGGACCTAAAGGCGTAAGAGTCCAAAATATAGTAAATGAGCTTAAAAATGAGAAAATAGACATAATAAAATGGAGCAAATTCCCAGATGAGCTTATATCCAATTCTTTAAGCCCAGCTAAAGTAATTGATGTAACTATAGTGGATGAAGAAAATAAAGCTGCAAGGGTTGTAGTAGATGATAGCCAATTATCTTTAGCTATAGGTAAAGAAGGTCAAAATGTTAGACTAGCAGCTAAGTTAACAGGCTGGAAAATAGACATAAAAAGTAAATCTCAAGCAGAAAAAGAAGAAATATTAAATTTATCTGAAACTAAAGATGAAGTAATCTTAGAGAATAAAGAAGAAGACAAAGATGAAAAAATAGATCCAAACGGAGAAATAGGTAATACAGTTGAAGATACAAAAGAAAATATAAAAGAAGAGATAAGTGTATCTGAAAACAATCAAGAAGTAGATCCAGAGTTAGAAAAGGCTATGGAAGAAGTTTTTAATACTGAAGATAAAGAAAATAAATTAAAAAAAGATATAAATTTATTTGAAGATGATGATGAAAAACCAAGTATAGATACAGAAAAAGCTATAGAAGAAATCTTTAAAGATGAATTTTAATAGAATAAAAAAATCAAAAATAATTATATAACAAATATAATAAAGCAGGTGATTAAAGGATGAAAGTTAAAAAAGTACCTTTAAGAATGTGCACAGGATGTAGCGAAATGAAACCTAAAAAAGAACTTATACGAGTTGTTAAAAATAAAGAAGGAGAGGTTTCAATAGATTTAACTGGCAAAAAAGCAGGAAGAGGAGCTTATATTTGTAAAGATATAGAATGCTTTAATAAAGCATATAAATCTAAAAGACTAGAAAGAAATCTAGAAATTAAGCTAGATGAAGAAGTTTATGAAAGATTAAAAGGTGAGATAGAAGATGATACCAAATAAGTTCCTACAGTTTTTAAGCTTAACTAAAAAAGCAGGACATTTAGTAGAAGGATACAACAAATGCGAAGAAGCTGTAACAAAAAAAATAGTTTATGCAGTTATAATATCTTGTGATGCTTCAGAAAATAGCAAGAATAAATTTAAAGTAAAGTGTGAAAAAAATGATATACCTTTAATAGAAGGTTATAGTGAAAAAGAGTTAGGCAATGTATTAGGAAGAGACTTTATAAAAATATTAGCTATAAAGGATGAAGGAATGGCTAATAAGTTATTAAAATTATGGAATGATAGCCAAGAGCATTAGTTTCGGGGGTGAATAATTTGGCAAAAATAAGAGTATATGAATTAGCTAAAGAATTAAACATATCAAGTAAAGAACTTATAACATTACTAGAAGAAGAATTTAGTGTAGAAGTTAAAAATCATATGAGTGCTATAGAAGATGAGGATGCAGATCTTATAAAAGAATTATTATCAGGCAAAGAAAAATCAGAAAAAACAAAGGAAGAAGATGATGAAATAGAAACTACAGCGAAAAAACCAATAAAAGAATCAATGAATAATAAAAAAACTAATAAAAGAGATGACAAAAATGAAAAAGTTAACACTGAAAATGCAGAAGATATGGCTATAATAACAATGACTTCTGATACTATTACAGTAAAAGAAATATCAGATAAATTAGAAAAATCCTATGCAGAAGTTATAAAAGAACTAATGCTTATGGGTGTTATGGCCTCTGTAAATCAAGAAATAAACTTTGAAATGGCTGAGAAATTAGCAGCAAAATTTGATACAGAAATTTTAAAAGAAGATGAAGATGAAGAAGATGATTTAGAAGATATATTAAAAGATAACGAAGAGGGAGAACACTTACAAAAGAGATCACCTATTATAACCGTTATGGGGCATGTTGACCATGGGAAAACCTCTTTATTAGATGCTATAAGAAAATCAAAGGTAACTTCTACAGAGGCAGGAGGAATAACACAACATATAGGTGCTTATACTGTAGAATTAAATGGAGAAGCTATAACTTTCTTAGATACTCCAGGCCACGCAGCTTTTACAGCTATGAGAGCAAGAGGAGCACAAGTTACAGATATAGTTATATTAGTAGTAGCAGCAGATGATGGAATTATGCCTCAAACTCAAGAAGCTATAAGTCACTGTAAGGCAGCTAATGTTCCATTAATAGTTGCTATAAATAAAATAGATAGACCTGGTGCTAATATAGATAAAGTAAAACAGGAATTAACAGAATATGGTTTAGTAGCAGAGGACTGGGGTGGAGATACTATATGTGTTCCAGTTTCAGCTCACACAAAAGAAGGTATAGATGACCTACTAGAAATGATACTTTTATCCTCAGAAATACTTGAATTAAAAGCAAATCCAAATAGAAAAGCAAAAGGAACAGTAGTAGAAGCTAAACTTGATAAAGGAAGAGGAGCAGTAGCTACATTACTTATTCAAAATGGTACTTTAAGAGTAGGAGATTCTATAGTAGTGGGATCTACATATGGAAGAATAAGAGCTATGTTTAATGATAAAGGTAAAAATATAAAATCAGCAGGCCCTTCTACACCAGTAGAAATACTAGGTTTATCAGAAGTTCCTGAAGCCGGAGATAAATTCTACCAAGTTAAGGATGAGAAAACTGCAAGAGGTATTGCAGATAAGAGAAAAGAAAAAATAAGAGATGAATATCTACAATCTACTCATAAGGTTTCTTTAGAAGATTTATACAATCAAATACAAGAAGGAACAGTAAAGGAATTGGGACTAATTGTAAAAGCTGATGTTCAGGGTTCTGTAGAGGCTTTAAAACAATCCTTAGAAAAACTTTCAACAGAGGAAGTAAAGGTTAGAGTTATTCATGGTGGTGTTGGAGCTATAAATGAAACAGATGTTACATTAGCTACAGCTTCTAATGGTATTATATTAGGATTTAATGTAAGACCAGACAATAATGCTACTATAGCTTCTGAAAGAGACGGAGTAGATATTAAAACATACAGAGTTATATATGATGCTATAGAAGATATAAAATCAGCTATGTTAGGTATGCTAGAACCAGAATTCAAAGAAGTAGTTATAGGTACTGCAGAGGTTAGACAGGTTTATAAAATATCTAGTGTAGGAACTATAGCAGGAGCTTATGTTCAAACAGGTAAATTAGCTAGAAATGCAGGAGCAAGAGTAATAAGAGATGGTATAGTAATATTTGAATCAGAACTTGGATCTTTAAAGAGATTTAAAGATGATGCTAAGGAAGTTGCTCAAGGATATGAATGTGGACTTAGCATAGAAAAGTTTAATGATATAAAAGAAGGCGACATAATTGAATGCTTTATCATGGAAGAGATTAAAAAGAAAACACTATAAAGTTCTCTTCTAAAAAAAGGAGTGGTTTTCATGGCAAAATATAGAGCAGGAAGAATAAATGAAGAAGTAAAAAAAGAAGTGAGTAGTATTATTCATAATGATATAAAAGATCCAAGATTAAGTGCCATGGTGAGTGTAACAGATGTAAATGTTACAAAAGATTTGAAATATGCAAAGGTATATGTAAGTATTTTTGGAAATGAAAAAGCAAAAGAAGAATCCCTAGAGGCTTTAAAAAGTTCTGTAGGTTTCATAAGAAAAGAAATTGGAAGAAGAGTTAAATTAAGAAACACACCAGAGGTTATAATAGAAGTAGATAATAGTATTGAAAGAGGTATGCATATAGATGAACTTCTTCATTCAATAAAGGAGAATGAGTCAAATGATAACTAATGATATACTAGATAAAATAAAGGAAAGTAATAGTATTGCTATTACTTTCCATACTTCTCCTGATGGAGATTCCTTAGGCAGTGCCTTAGGATTACTTCAGGGTATAAGAAGACTAAACAAGAAAGCTTATATACTTTCCAAAGAACCTATACCAGAAACTTTTAAATATCTACCTTGTAGTGAAGAAATTACAGGGGATGTAAAAAAGCCTATAGAAGGTACAGAATGTGTTATAGTTTTAGATTGTGGAAATGTAGAAAGAATAAATGCAGAATTAGATTTAGAAAATAGAGAATACTCATTAATAAATATAGATCATCACCTATCTAATGATATGTATGGTGATTTAAATTTTGTAGACACAAATGCACCGGCAGTGGCTGAAGTTGTATACCAATTGCTTAAAATATTAGGGATAAATTCAGATAAAGATATAGCAGCTTGTCTATACACATCTTTAGTTACAGATACAGGTTCCTTTAGATATCCAGGTACCACATCTGTAACTCATATGATAGCAGGAGATTTAATAAATACAGGTGTAGATTTCAGCTCAATACATAGAAAAATATTTGAAAATAAAAAATTTCAAAGATTAAAGCTTTATGGAAAAGTTCTAGAGGAAATGTATTTAGAAAATGAAAAGTTATGTGTTATGAAAGTAACGGAAAAGATGCTTCAGGAGTTAAACATAGAGGATGCAAAGGATACATCAGATATTATATCACAAGGTATGCAAATAGGATCTGTAGAAGTTGCTGTATTATTTAAAGAGGTAGAAGAAGGGGTAAAGATAAGTTTAAGATCAAAAGAATATGTGGATGTAAGAAAAATAGCTGAAAACTTTGGCGGTGGAGGACATACTCGTGCCTCAGGAGCCTTTATGAAAGGAAAAGCTTTAAATATAGTAGAAAAAAAATTAATAGAAACTATAAAAAAAGAGTTGATATAAATGGATGGAGTAATAAATGTTTTAAAACCAAAGGGAATAACATCCTTTGATGTAGTTAGAGATATAAGAAAAATAGCAAAAATAAAAAAAGTTGGTCACACAGGTACATTAGATCCTTTAGCTTCTGGAGTTCTTCCCGTATGTATAGGTAAGGCTACAAAAATAGTGGATTATATAATGGAGGGAACCAAAACCTATAGAGTAGAAATGAAACTTGGAACTACTACGGATACCTATGATAGAGAAGGTACTGTATTAGAGGAAAAAGAAGTTAGTGTATCTTCTATAGAAGTAGAAAAGGCTATAGAAAAATATAAAGGCAATATAGAGCAAGTGCCACCTATGTATTCTGCTCTAAAAATTAATGGTCAAAAACTTTATGATTTGGCTAGAAAAGGTATAGAGGTGGAAAGGGAAGCGAGAAAAATACAAATACATGATATATGTATTTTAAGTATAGATTTACCCTATATTATATTTGATGTTAAATGTTCAAAGGGAACTTATATAAGGAGTTTGTGTTTTGATATAGGAAATGATTTAGGCTCAGGAGCGGTAATGTGGAATCTAGAAAGATTGGAAGCAAGCCCCTTTAATATAAAAGAAGCAATAAAATTAGAAGATTTAAACGAGGAAAATATAAAACAATTTATAACACCTATAGATGAAGCTTTAAAGGATTATGAAAAATTATATTTAAATAAAAAATTTGAAAAGCTTGTACTAAATGGTGTAATATTAAAAGATAGAAGAGTTTTAGATAATATAGAAGAAAATAAACTATATAGAACTTATATAGAAGAGGATAACTTTATAGGATTAGGAATGAAAAATGCATATGGATTTAAAATTCATAAATTATTAACTTAGGAGTAATAGCTTATGATAATTATGGAGGATAACTTTTCTACTAAATCAAAAGATAAAACTTATATAGCTTTAGGAAGTTTTGATGGGCTTCATAAAGGTCATATGAAATTAATAAAAGAAACAAAAAAAATGGCTAAGGATAATAATGGTAAAAGTATGGTTTTAACCTTTAGAGACCATCCTTTAAATACTATAAATAAAGATTTAGCTCCTAAAATTCTATTAGATAATTCTAGTAAGGCAAAAATATTAGAAGAATATGGAGTAGATCTAGTTAATTTTATTAATTTTGATAAAGAATATATGGAACTTTGTCCAGAGGATTTTATAAAAAAAATGTTATATTACTATAATGCAGGTGGATTTGTAGTAGGATTTAATTATAGATTTGGATATAAAAATTTAGGAGATATAGAACTTCTAAATAAAATGAGCAAAAAATTTAATTTTAACCTTAAAGTAGTTTCCCCAGTTAAATATTTAAACGAAATCATAAGCAGTTCTAAAATAAGACATATATTAATAGAGGATGGCAATGTAGATAAAGCAAGAAAGATGCTAGGTAGAAACTATTTTTTAAAGGGCAATATAGTAAAAGGAAAACAGTTAGGTAGAAAACTTGGATACCCTACAGTAAACCTAAACTATAATACAAAATATGTTCTTCCAAGAGGGGGAGTATATTATACCTTAATAGAATATGAAAATAAACTTTATAAGGGTATTACTAATGTAGGTTATAATCCTACAGTACAGGATAAAAAGTTAAATATAGAAACTCATATATTAGATTTCCATAAGGATATATATGGAGAAAATATAGTTATATATTTTTCCAAGAGAATTAGAGATGAGAAAAAATTCTCTTCTTTAGAAGAGTTAAAACATCAATTAAAAAAGGATAAAAGTTTTGCTAAAAGACAAAGTATGTAAATTAATTTATAAAAATTAATTTACAATTATATATTTATTTGTTATAATACATTTCGTGAACCTTATACTAAGAATACTGAATTGCCAACGGTATCCTTGGATAAAGGAGATAATTATTTGGAGGTGCTTACAATGGATAAAGCAAAAAAACAAGAACTAATGGCTAAACACGCAAGACATGAAGGAGATACAGGTTCTCCAGAAGTGCAAATAGCATTACTTACAGAAAGAATTAACCACTTAAACAGCCACCTAAAAGAACATAAAAAAGACCATCACTCAAGAAGAGGTCTTTTAATGATGGTTGGTAAAAGAAGAGGTCTTTTAAATTACCTAATGCGTGAAGATATTGAAAGATATCGTGCTATCATAAAAGAATTAGGTTTAAGAAAGTAATAAAAGTAATAAGAGCGGCTAAAGCCCGCTCTATTATTTTAATAAATTATACTGGAAAAATTATTAAGTATAATAACTGTAATATTAAAAATACTATAAATAATGGTAATAAATAAGTTTAATGTTTAAAGTGTTATAAATACATAAAATATTACAAAAATATAGTAATAGCTTATAAACAAATATAAAAATTAAATGTTTGCTATAAATGTAATAGTGATATAATGATACTATTAGTTCAATTATTGAAGGGAGGTTAATGTATGATTCATACATTAGAAACTACTGTAGCAGGAAGAAAAATGAAAGTAGACTTTGGTAAGACAGGAATGCTTTCAAATGCTGCTATATTCATGAGTTATGGAGATACAGTAGTTATGATAAATGCCAACGCTTCTAAAGAGCCAAGAGAGGGAATAGATTTTTTCCCATTAAGCGTTGATTATGAAGAAAGACTATATTCAGTAGGAAAAATTCCAGGAGGATTCATCAAAAGGGAAGGAAAACCTTCTGACAAATCTATATTACATGCCAGATCTATAGATAGACCATTAAGACCTTTATTCCCAAAGGGATATAGAAATGATGTTCAAATAGTTAATACAGTTTTATCTGTAGAACAGGATAATTTACCAGAAATATTAGCTATAAATGGCTCCTCTTTAGCTTTGTGCCTATCTAGTATACCATTTACAACACCAGTAGCTGCAGTTTCTGTAGGCTTAGTAGATGGAGAATTTATAATAAATCCAACTGTAGCCCAAAGAGAAAACACTATACTAGACTTAACTGTATGTGCTACAAAAGAAAGAGTTATGATGGTAGAAGCAGGTGGACAGGAAATAGATGAGGAAACTATGTATAATGCTATCATGTTTGGTTTTGAAGAATGTAAAAATATAGTTGCATTCCAAGAAGAGGCTGTGGCTAAGTTTGGAAAAGCTAAAGATGAACCGTCATTATATAAAGCTGACGAAGAAGTAGAGAAAGAAGTTAAAAGCTTTGCTTTTGATATGATAAAAGAAGCTATGTATATAATGGATAAAGATGAAAGAAATGCTGCCCTAGACAAAGTTAAAGAAAAAATATCAGAAGAATTTTCAGAAAAATATGAAGACAAAGGCGCAGATATAAAAGAAGTTATATATAAAACTCAAAAAGAAATAGTTAGAAATATGCTTTTAAATGAAGATAGAAGACCAGATGGAAGAGCTTTTAATGAAGTAAGACCTATAAGCTGTGAAGTAGGAATACTTCCTAGAACTCATGGTACAGGTTTATTTACGAGAGGATTAACTCAAGTAATGACTGTAGCTACTTTAGGAGCTTTAGGAGATGTTCAAATATTAGATGGTATAGCAGAGGAAGAGTCAAAACGCTATATGCATCATTACAATTTTCCATCCTATAGTGTAGGAGAAGTTAGACCTTTAAGAGGACCTGGAAGACGTGAAATAGGTCATGGAGCTTTAGCGGAAAGAGCTTTGGAACCATTGATTCCATCTGAAGCAGAGTTTCCATACACTATAAGATTAGTATCAGAAGTACTAAGCTCAAATGGTTCAACATCACAGGCCAGTGTGTGTGGAAGTACATTAGCTCTATTAGATGCAGGTGTACCTATAAAAAGACCAGCTGCAGGTATAGCTATGGGACTTATAACTAGTGAAGATTTAGAAAAGGAAAAAGTAATAACAGATATTCAAGGTATAGAAGATTTCTTTGGAGATATGGACTTTAAGGTAGCAGGAACAGAAAAAGGAATTACATCTATACAATTTGATACAAAGATAGCTGGGTTATCAAATAATTGTGTGAAGGATGCATTAGAAGGCGCTAAAAAGGCAAGACTACACATATTAGAAAAAATAAAAGAATGCATACCAGAACCAAGAAAAGAATTATCTAAATATGCACCAAGAACAGAAATAATATGTATAGATCCAGAAAAAATAAGAGATGTTATAGGTGCTGGTGGAAAGGTAATAAATAAAATAATAGCAGACACTAATGTAAAAATAGAAATAAAAGAGGATGGAAAAATATTTGTAACATCTAACAATGAACCTGAAGGGGTTAAGAAAGCTATAAGTATAATAGAAGGATTAACAAAGGAAGTAGTTCAAGGAGAAATTTATCTAGGTAAAGTAACTAAAACTACTAATTTTGGAGCCTTTGTAGAAATACTACCAGGAAAAGAAGGTTTGGTTCACATATCTAAGTTGGATTTTGCTAGAGTAGAAAAAGTAGAAGATGTAGTATCTGTAGGAGATGAAATACTAGTCAAGGTTACAGATATAGATAACCAAGGAAGAATAAATTTATCACGAAAAGATGCTATTGCAAAGAAAGAAGAAGAAAAAGATAAATAATAAAAAATAGAAGGGCATATTTGCCTTTTTATTTTTTATCAAGTGATTCTTAGGTTCGGGTGGAAATTGCTTACACATAGTGCTGATTTGGTGATAATCGCTTTCATAGAATTACATGGGAGTATTAGTAATAGTAACAATCGGAGAAATACAGGGTTTAGGAGGAATTAATTAGTGTATAATTTATTTACATTAGATAATGGACTAAGGGTGGTTCTAGAGAATATAGATTATGTTAAATCTGTAAGTGTAGGACTTTGGATAGAAAATGGTTCAAGAAATGAGGATTTAAAAAATAATGGTATTTCTCATTTTATAGAACATATGATGTTTAAAGGTACGGAAAATAGAAGTGCATTACAAATAGCAGAATGTATAGAAGATGTAGGTGGACAAATAAATGCATTTACAGGTAAAGAAGCCACCTGTTATTATATAAAGATACTAAATTCCCATATGGAATTAGCTTTAGAAGTTTTATCTGATATGTTATTTAATAGTAAATTTAAAGAAGAAGACATAGAAAAAGAAAAGGGCGTAGTAATTGAAGAGATAAGTATGACTGAAGATTCTCCAGAGGACGTATTATCTGATTTACATTGTAAGGCTATATGGGGAGAAGACTCTATTTCCTACCCTATTTTAGGAACTTTAGAAACTGTAAAATCCTTTAAAAGAAGCGATATATTAGAGTACATAAATAAATATTATATCCCAGAGAATTCTGTTATATCTATATGTGGTAATTTTGATATAAATAAATTAGAAAAATTAATAAATAAGTATTTTGGTAACTGGAGTAGCGGTAAAAATAAAAATATAACATGCTATTCCAAACCTAAAATAGAAAATAATCACTTATTTAAAAATAAAAATATAGAACAGCTTCATATAAGTTTAGGTTTTGAAGGATTAGAATTAGGTAATGATGATATGTATCCTCTTGTATTACTTAGTAATGTATTAGGTGGAGGAGCCTCATCTATGCTATTTCAAAAGATAAGAGAAGAAAAAGGACTATGTTATAGTATATATTCTTATATGTCTTCCTTTAACAAAACAGGAGCGGTAAGCATTTATACAGGATTAAATCCAACTTATACAGAGGATACCATAACTTTAATAAAAAAGGTAGTAAATGATTTTTCAAAGGAAGGCATAAATAAAGAAAAATTAATAAAATCAAAAGAACAATTAAAGGGAAGTTACATATTAGGATTAGAGAGTACTAGCACCAGAATGTTTAATAATGGTAAATCTGTACTATTTCTAAATAGAATAAATGACCCAGAAATAATAATGAAAAAGATAGATAAAATAACTGAGGATAAATTACAGGAAGTAATGGCTAGAACCTTTGGGGCTGGTATAAAAAATTCGGCCTTTGTAGGAGAAAAATTAAATTTAGAAAATGTAAAAAATATTTTAGACACAAACAAAAAGGCTTTCAAAGAAACTAAGTCAAAATTAATATAATATATTTTGTAATAAGCTCTCACTATTTTTCATAATATTGAATATGAATATTATGAGAAGTAATAGGAGGATTATTATGGAACAAAATATAAAACGCTATAGCGATATGGAAAGATATGAGCTCATAAATGTAAATGATGGAGATAAATATGGGTTTTTAGGAAACAATGATGTTGTAGTAGATGGAGATGGATATTTAAAATTTTTAATATTAAGTGAATCAGGTGGAAAACTTGGATTGTTTTCTAAACCAAGTTTATTAGAAGTATCTTGGGATTATGTAAGAAAAATAGGAGCAAGAACTATAATAATTGATGCTGAAAAGAGTGAGTTAAAAAAAATCCGCTAGGGAGATGGTAGACAAATGAAAATTTTAATTCAAAAGTTTGGAGGAACATCTGTATCTACAGCTGAAAGAAGAGCTTTAGTAGTAGATAAAATAGTTAAGGCAAAAAAAGCAGGCTATTATCCAGTGGTGGTAGTATCTGCTATGGGTAGAAAAGGACAGCCTTATGCTACAGATACATTAAGATCTTTAGTTGGAGAAGATTTTTTAGGTAAAAATACTTTAGCCGCTGATCTTTTAATGGGCTGTGGTGAACTAATAAGCACAGTAGTTATGAGTTCAGAACTTTTTAATAATGGAATAGATGCAGTACCTTTAATGGGAGGACAGGCAGGTATTATAACAGATAATAATTTTAATAATGCTTCTGTACTTAGAGTAGAAAAGGATAGAATAATAGATTTACTGAAAAAAGATAAGATTCCTGTAGTAGCAGGTTTTCAAGGGAAAAGTGAAGAGGGTTATATAACTACCTTAGGAAGAGGTGGTAGTGATGTTACTGCCGCACTTTTAGGAGCTGCATTAAAGGCTGAAAGTGTAGAAATATATACAGATGTAGATGGTATAATGACTGCAGATCCTAGAATTGTAGAGAACGCCTCCTTAATAAAAGAAATAAGTTATAATGAGGTGTTTCAGTTTGCAGAGCAAGGAGCTAAGGTAATACACCCAAGAGCAGTAGAAATTGCCATGACGTCAAATACAAAACTTGTAATAAAAAACACTATGACAGATTGCAAAGGTACTACTATAAATAATATAGGAATTAAAAATTCAAATAATGTTATAACAGGTATTACCCATATGAGTAATAGGACACAAATTATAGTAAATGCAGAAGAAAATAAAGGGAATAAAAACTATACTAACCTATTAAATTCATTGGCAGAAAATTTTATTAGCATTGATCTTATAAATGTCTTTCCGAAAGAAAAAATATTTACTATAGATGAAAAAGATTTTAATGAGTTTAGTTCTATAATGAAAGATTTAAAAATAGAATTTTCCTACTTAAAAGATTGCAGTAAAATAGCTATAATAGGTAGTAGAATGAGAGGTATACCTGGGGTTATGGCTAAAATACTAAAGGCACTTGTAGAAGAAAATATAGAAGTGCTTCAGACTGCAGACTCTCATACAACTATATGGTGTCTAGTTTCCAAAGAAGATACAGAAAAAGCTATAAAATCATTACACTGTGAATTTAAGTTAGATTGTATATAGAGTTTAATTTTATATTAAAGTATGATAGGCTAAAAGTTTTAAATATATAAATTAATATTTTTCATGTATAGTACTTCTACCATATGCACAAGATATTTATATGCATATGGTAGGAGGTAATTATTTATGGCAGATGAAAAAGAAAAACATGAAAAAGAAAGAAACGAAAAGATAGATACTTTAAAAGAATTTGGAACTACAAATTTACCACCAAGACAGGCAGATAGAATTCAAGTTCTACCTATAATAGGTCAAATAGAAGGACATATGGTGTTGTCTCCTCAAACTAAGGCTACAAGATACGAACATTTAATCCCTCAACTAATAGCGTTAGAAACCTCAAAAGAGGTAGAAGGAGTTTTTATAATATTAAATACTGTGGGAGGAGATGTGGAAGCAGGCCTAGCCATTGCGGAAATGATACAAAGTTTAAGTAAACCTACAGTGTCATTAGTAATAGGAGGAGGACATTCTATAGGAGTACCATTAGCTACATCAGCAGATTATTCTTTTATATCTCCTACAGCCACAATGATAGTTCATCCTATAAGAATGAATGGGCTAATAATAGGGGTTCCTCAAACCTTTGAATATTTTAATAAAATGCAAGAGAGAATAATAGAATTTATAGTTAGAACGTCTAAAATAAGCAAGGAAAAATTAAAAGAATTTATGCTGCAAAGTGATGAATTGTTAAATGATATGGGAACTATACTTATAGGAAAACAAGCGGTAGAATCCGGTATTATAAATGAAGTAGGTGGAGTAAAAGAAGCTTTAGATAAATTAAATAATTTAATAGATGAAAAACAAAAACCATAGGATGTATAAATCCTATGGTACTTTAATGCCTTATGTAATATAGTATTAAAATGATTTTATGAGGTTACAAAAAGTACAAGCTATGTGTATTTACTTATACATAGAGCTACATATTTATTTTAACAAAGTAGATATGCATTAATTAATATAAAAGGATATAAAAGTTCAATGTAGAATCTATAAATGTAGCTTTAATTAAACATTACTAGTTGGGAGGTGAATTAAAAGTATGGCAAAGAAAAGAACTAAATCTAGTAAAACAGAAAAAAAGAATAATGATATAACGGGCATAATTTTAATAAGTATAGGAATTTTTGTGCTTTTTAGTGTGTTTTCCCCTTCTGCCTCTGGAATAGTTGGGAGTTTTATAAAAAAAGTACTTATAGCTGTATTAGGTTTAGGATCTTTAGTATTTCCAATACTAATAATATTCACAGGATGTTGCTTTATAGGAAAGAAGAATAAAATAAATTTAAACTCTAAATTTTATGGGATAGTTCTTTTTTCTATAAATACACTTTTATTTTTACAAATGATATTGCTTAAAAATTATGGTACAGAAGATATAATGATTGGCATATCAAAATTCTATAGAGAAGATACAATGATTCATGGTGGTATAATTTCTTATTTAATAGATGTTCCTTTATATAAACTATTTGGAACTATAGGATGTTACATATTATTTATATGTGTTTATATAATAAGTTTTATATTAATATTTCAAGTATCTTTAGGTACTATACTAGAGACTTTACAGGTAAAAAGAAGTATAAAAAATAAAAAAGTTAAAGAAAAACCTATAGAAGATAAAGAACACATAGATGGTATAGAAAAAGAATTAGCATCAGACTTAGAAAAAGATGAAGGCTTAACTAGGAATATTAAAGATAAAATTAAAATATTAGATTTTATGAAAAACTCAGAGATAAAGGAAGAACCATTAAATATTGTGGATAATTCTTTCAATAAAAATATAGGAAAAGCTAAAGAAGACATGGGGGAAGAGGCTATAAAAGAAGAACTTAGCAAAAATATAAATGAAAGAGGAAACAATACAAAAATAGAATATAACTATCCAACTTTAGAACTTTTAAAACAAAATGTTCAATCAAAACTAAATAAAGAAGATAAAAAAGAACTTATAAATAACGCTAATAAGTTAGAAGAAACTTTAAGCAGTTTTGGTGTGGAAGCTAAAGTTATGCAAGTAAGTAGAGGACCTTCAGTTACAAGGTTTGAACTTCAACCTAATGCAGGAGTTAAAGTAAGTAAAATAGTAAATTTAGCAGATGATATAGCCCTAAATTTAGCAGCTTCGGGAGTTAGAATAGAGGCTCCTATACCTGGAAAATCTGCAGTAGGTATAGAAGTGCCAAACAAATCCTTAACGCCAGTATATCTAAGAGAGGTTATAGAAGGGGATGATTTTCAGAAATTTGATGATGGATTAGCCTTTGCTTTAGGAAAGGATATAAGTGGTAGTTGTGTAGTATCAGATTTATCAAAAATGCCTCACCTATTAATAGCAGGAGCTACAGGCTCAGGGAAAAGTGTATGCATAAATACATTAATAATAAGCATTTTATATAAATATTCTCCAGAAAATGTAAAACTTCTTATGGTAGATCCAAAGGTAGTAGAACTTAGCATATATAATGGTATACCTCATTTATTGATTCCAGTAGTCACAGATCCTAAAAAAGCAGCAGGAGCTCTTCATTGGGCAGTAAATGAAATGACAAAGAGATATTCTTTATTTGCAGAAAATAGTGTAAGAAATATAGAAGGATATAATAATTTATATGAACAGGGCAAAATAGAAAATAAATTACCTTATGTGGTAATAATAATAGATGAGCTTGCAGATTTAATGATGGTGTGTCCAAATGATATAGAAGACTACATAAGTAGATTAGCTCAGATGGCGAGAGCAGCAGGAATGCATTTAGTTATAGCAACACAAAGGCCTTCTGTAGATGTTATAACAGGAATAATAAAGGCTAATATACCTTCTAGAATATCCTTTGCAGTATCTAGTTCTATAGATTCTAGAACTATACTAGATATGTCTGGAGCAGAGAAACTTTTAGGAAAAGGAGATATGTTATTTTATCCAACAGGATCTCCGAAACCTACTAGAATACAAGGAGCTTTTATATCTGAAAGTGAAGTGGAAAAGGTAGTTGCATGTATAAAAGATGAGCAAGGGGAAGCAGAGTATAGAGAGGAAATAATAGATCAAATAGATACAGCAGTAAATGTAGAATCAGGAGATGAAGATGAACTTTTAGAAGAAGCTATAAGAATATGCATACAATTAGGAGAAGTGTCCACATCACTAATTCAAAGAAAACTTAGAATAGGATATAATAGGGCTGCAAGAATAATAGAGCAGTTAGAAGCTAAGGGAATAATTTCCGGAAGAGATGGTAATAAGCCAAGGCAGGTGATAATTGATCAAAATAACGAAACCTACGGAAAATATTTCCACGGAAATATGTGAACACTTTTAAAATTCATGTTACGTAATACTTGTAAAATTTCTTAAGTAGATTTAAAATGTTTTTTGTGACATAAAAAATGTAGGAGGGGAACAGGTGGAAAAAATTAAAGTAGCATTAGTTAGCTTAGGTTGTGATAAAAATAGAATTGATTCAGAACTTATGCTATACAAATTAAATGAAGAAGCAGAACTAGTAAAAGATCCTAAAGAAGCACAGGTAATTATAGTAAATACCTGTGGATTTATTGAAACCGCTAAGGAGGAATCTATAAATACCATTTTACAAATGGCTTCCTATAAAAAAACGCATAATTGCAAAGTATTAGTAGTTACAGGATGTTTAACTCAAAGATATAAAGGGGAACTTAAAGAGCTTATTCCAGAAATGGATATTATGTTAGGGGTAAACGACTATGATAAGTTACTTGAAAGTATAAAAATTTTCTTAAAATCAGGAGAAAAAAGTTTTTATTATAAATATAGTGATATAAAAATAAATGAGGGAAATAGGATATTAACTACTCCAACATACACAGCCTATGTGAGAATAGCAGAAGGATGTAATAATTTTTGTACTTACTGTGCCATACCGCGTATAAGAGGAAAGTATAGAAGTAGAAGCAAAGAAAATATATTAAAGGAAGTAGAAAATTTAGCTAGACAAGGAGTTAAAGAAATAATATTAATAGCTCAAGACACAACTATGTATGGAATAGATATATATGACAAAAAAGTTTTACATGAGCTTTTAAGGGATATTTCTAAAGTTGAAGGTGTAAAATGGATAAGGTTATTATATTGTTATCCAGAGGAAATAACTAAGGAGCTTATAGAAGAGATTAAAAATAATGATAAGGTATGTAAATATTTGGATCTACCTATACAGCAGATAAGTAATTCTGTTCTAAAAAGAATGGGAAGGAAAACTACAAAGGAAACTATTATAGACATAATAAAAAAATTAAGAAAAGAAATAAAAGGTATTACCTTGAGAACTTCACTAATAGTAGGATTCCCTGGGGAAACAGAAGAAGAATTTAATGAACTTAAAGAATTTGTTTCAGATATAAAATTAGATAAACTAGGTGTATTTAAATATTCAAAGGAAGAAGGAACGCCAGCTGCTCTTATGGATGACCAAATAGATGAAGAAGTAAAAGAAAAAAGAGAAGAAGAAATAATGATACTTCAGCAAAAGATATCTAAAGACATAAATGAAGAAAAAATAGGTAAGATATATGAAGTTATAGTAGAAGGCACCAAAGAAAATATGTATAGTGGAAGAAATTATGAGATGTCACCAGAAATAGATGGAGAAATTTACTTTGAAAAGAATGAAAACGTAAAAATTGGTGATATAATAAAGGTGAAAGTAACTCATAGTTTAGAATATGATTTAATAGGAGTTGTTTATAATGAACTTAGCAAATAAACTAACTATATTAAGAATCTTTTTAGTTCCAATATTTCTTATATTTATATCAGTAAAAAATATACCCTATGGTACAGTAATAGCTACCGCAGTTTTTGTAATAGCTTCAGCTACAGATAAATTAGATGGGTACATAGCTAGAAGTAGAAATCAAGTTACTAGATTTGGTAAAATAATGGATCCATTAGCAGATAAAATGTTAGTAACAGCAGCATTAATATCTTTAGTAGATTTTCAAATAGTTCCTGGATGGGCTTGCATAATAATTATAGCCAGAGAATTTGCTGTAACAGGACTTAGAAGTGTGGCTTCTGCAGAGGGTGTAGTAATTGCTGCTAGTAAATGGGGAAAGGCTAAAACTGTAATACAAATTGTAGCTATAATATTTGCCCTTATAAATCTAAATTATAAAGAGGGAATATATATATTAGGAGATTGGGCTGTAAATTATATAAACATTATAGCAAATATAACCAATATTACTATGGCCTTAGCTATAATAATAACAATAATATCTGGTGTAGATTACTTTATTAAAAATAAAGATGTAATGAGTCATGATAAATAGGTTTATAAAAAAAGATATTGTCAATAATTAAAATAAAAGTTCCTTTAGGGAGCTTTTATTTATATCATATTAAGTTGACCCTAGTAAAAAAATAGTATATAATTATATTAAGAACATAAGTTCGGTAAAGGAAAGGTTGGTGTCAGTTTTGGCAAACAAAGTTAATCCAGAAAAATTAAAAGCCATAGAAGCAGCTATGGGGCAAATAGAAAAACAATTTGGAAAAGGTTCCATAATGAAACTTGGAGAAGATAGTATATTAAATGTAGAATCTATATCTACAGGAAGCTTAGATTTAGATATAGCATTAGGTATAGGTGGAGTTCCTAGAGGAAGAATAATAGAAATATTTGGACCAGAATCCTCAGGTAAAACCACTGTAGCACTTCATATATTAGCAGAAGCACAAAAGGTAGGAGGAGCAGCAGCTTTTATAGATGCAGAACATGCTTTAGATCCATCCTATGCTAGAAATTTAGGTGTCGATATAGACAACCTAATAGTTTCTCAACCAGATACAGGAGAGCAAGCATTAGAAATTACAGAAGCTTTAGTAAGATCTGGGGCAGTAGATGTTATAGTTGTAGACTCTGTAGCAGCTTTAGTTCCTAGAGCAGAAATAGAAGGTGAAATGGGAGACGCTCACGTAGGGCTTCAAGCAAGACTTATGTCTCAAGCTCTAAGAAAATTAGCGGGTTCTATAAATAAATCTAAATGTGTGGCTATATTCATAAACCAATTAAGAGAAAAGGTTGGTATAATGTTTGGAAATCCAGAAACAACCCCTGGTGGAAGAGCATTAAAATTCTATTCTTCTGTTAGATTGGATGTAAGAAGAATAGACTCTATAAAACAAGGTGATCAAATCTTGGGAAATAGAACAAGAGTAAAAATAAATAAAAATAAAGTAGCACCTCCATTTAAAATGGCAGAATTTGATATCATGTATAATGAAGGAATATCAAAGGTAGGAAATATATTAGATGTAGGTGTTAGAGAAGAGCTAGTTGAAAAAAGTGGTTCTTGGTTCTCTTATAAAGACACAAGATTAGGACAAGGAAGAGAAAATGCAAAACAATTTTTAAAAGATAACATGAATATAGCTTTAGAAATAGAAAATACTATAAGAAAAAAACATGATTTACCAGTTGCTGATGTAAAAAATGTGAATATAGCGAATAAAAAACAAGATAATAAGGAAGGATAAAAGTAGGAGTTTATCCTACTTTTTTTATGAAAAAATATATAAATATAAAAATTATAAATAATATGAATAAGGGGGCAGATAATGTTATATAAACTTGACAATGGCAATTTTTTAATATAAAATGAAAACAAAATCTGGTTTAGCATACACGATCCAATTGAATAATATGACACCTTTTCTAAGCTTCATATTTACTTATATATGGCAAGCAGAAAAAGCAAAGGAGGTGTTTTATGGGTCCAACGAAATATGTAATAATCGCAGTGGTTATTATAATAATTTGTGTGATTTTAGGCTTATATGTAGTTGATAAAAAAGCTAAAGAAAAATTATCAGAGGCATCCAAAGAAGCTAGAAGATTAAAAGAAGAAGCTGAAAGAGATGCAGAGGCGAAAAAGAAAGAAGCTATATTAGAGGCTAAAGAAGAAGCTCATAAATTAAGAGCAGAGGTTGAAAGAGAAAATAGAGAAAGACGTAATGAAGTTCAGCGTCTTGAAAGAAGAATAATTCAAAAAGAAGAAGCTTTAGATAAAAAGAGTGAGGCCCTTGAAAACAAAGAAGAAGCTTTAAATAAAAAGCAACAAAAAATAGAAGATGTGGAAACACATATGGAAGAGCTTCACCAAAAGCAAAGAACAGAATTAGAGAGAATTTCAGGACTTACAACAGAACAGGCTAAAGAATTTTTATTGGAACAGGTTAGAAAAGAAGTAAAACATGAAACTGCAGTAATGATAAAAGAAATAGAAACTAAAGCTAAGGAAGAAGCAGACAAAAAAGCAAGAGAAGTCATTACATATGCCATCCAAAGATGTGCTGCAGATCATGTAGCAGAAACTACAGTACATGTGGTTAATCTTCCTAACGATGAAATGAAAGGAAGAATAATTGGAAGAGAAGGAAGAAATATAAGAACATTAGAAACGCTTACAGGGGTTGATTTAATAATAGATGATACACCAGAAGCAGTTATATTATCTGGTTTTGATCCAATTAGAAGAGAAGTTGCAAGAATTGCATTAGAAAAATTAATAGTTGATGGAAGAATCCACCCAGCTAGAATTGAAGAAATGGTTGAAAAAGCTAAGAAAGAAGTTGAAGTTAGTATTAAAGAAGAAGGAGAACAGGCTACCTTTGAAACAGGTATTCATGGTCTTCACATTGAATTGACTAGATTATTAGGTAGATTAAAGTACAGAACAAGTTATGGTCAAAATGTATTAAAGCATTCTATAGAAGTTTCATATTTAGCAGGTCTTATGGCCTCCGAACTTGGAATAGACCCAACTTTAGCAAAAAGAGTAGGTTTATTACATGATATAGGTAAGGCAGTAGACCATGAAGTTGAGGGACCACACGCAATTATAGGATCTGAGATAGCTAAAAAATACCGTGAATCCGCATTAGTAGTAAATGCTATAGGAGCTCATCATGGTGATATGGAACCACAATCTCTAGAAGCAATACTTGTTCAAGCGGCAGATGCTATATCTGCAGCAAGACCAGGGGCTAGAAGAGAAACTTTAGAAGCTTATATAAAGAGATTAGAGAAGTTAGAAGAAATTGCAAATGAGTGTGAAGGTGTAGAAAAGTCATATGCAATTCAAGCGGGAAGAGAAATAAGAATTATGGTTAAACCAGAGGTGCTCGATGATACTGGCTGTATTGAAATGGCTAGGAATGTAGTTAAACAAATAGAAAGTGAACTTGAATATCCTGGTCAAATAAAGGTTAATGTCATCAGAGAAACCCGTGCCATTGAATATGCTAAATAATTAGATTATAAAATAAATTCCTTTTAAGTTTTATAAGTTGCTAAAATTTACAAAATTTAAAAGGAATTTTTAATTTTTTGTAGAATAGATATATGTAAGTAAGACTATTAAATTAAAGTTAAAATAGGAGGTTTACTTATGGAAGTATTAAAAGTTTCAGCAAAATCAAGTCCAAATTCAGTAGCAGGTGCTTTAGCAGGGGTACTAAGAGAAAGAGGTGCTGCTGAAATACAAGCAATAGGAGCAGGAGCTATTAATCAAGCAATTAAGGCGGTAGCTATAGCAAGAGGTTTTGTGGCTCCAAGTGGAATCGATTTAATTTGTATACCAGCCTTTACTGATATAGAAATCGATGGCGAAGAAAGAACTGCTATTAAATTAATAGTTCAGCCAAGATAATTAAAATAATAAAACAAAAGGGCTTGAATTTATATTCAAGTCCTTTAATTTATTTTGAAAATATGATAAATTAGATGTTAGTTATATTTTTATACCATAAATATTTTTATTTAAATGGAAGCTAAAAATATATATGGTATTATTAGGAGGAAGAAATGGATATAAAAGGGATTATAGCATTAATGAGACCAAAACAATGGATAAAGAATTTTTTCGTTTTTGCAGCGATAATATTTTCAGGTAATCTAATAAATGAAGGTATATTAAAAAATAATATAATAACATTTGTATTATTTTGTTTAACTTCATCTACAATATATATACTTAATGATATAGTAGATTTGGAAAAGGATAAAAGACATCCTGAAAAGAAAAACAGACCTCTTCCAAGTGGAAGAGTATCTAAGACTACAGCTATAATTATGAATATAGTAATACTTTTTACAGTATTATTTTGTTCCTATAAATTTGTAGATTATAAGATTATGTATATATATTTATTATATATTGTAATGAATATATTTTACTGTTTTAAATTGAAAAATGTAGTTATATTAGATGTAATGGTAATAACCTTTGGATTTGTATTAAGAGTGGAAAGTGGTAGTTTAGCTACAAAGGTTTCTGTATCACCTTGGTTATTTTTATGTACCATACTTTTATCCCTATTTTTAGCTTTAAACAAAAGAAAAAGCGAAATAATAACTTTAAAAGAAAAAAGTGGAAGCCATAGAAAGATATTAGAAGAATATTCTGTAGAACTTATAGACAATATGTTAACTATAGTAACTCCATCTATATTAATATCCTATTGTATATATACTTTCAGTTCAGTACAAAGTAGAAGGATGATGTATACCATACCTTTTGTATTATATGGAATATTTAGATATCAATATTTAATGGCTAAGGGTAATCTGGGAGGAAAGCCAGAGGATGTTTTTGGTAAGGACAAACCTTTTTTGATAAATATGGTATTATGGGTAATATCAGTAGTGATTATAATATATTTTAAACTTTAAGGATGGTGTATAAATGTAATGGAATTTAATTATTTAAGTGGTTATGAAAATAAAAATAGTAATTATAATAAAACAAATTATTATAAAATCATAATAGGTCTATCAATGGTTCTTTGTATCCTTTGGGTAATTTTTGTAGATACAAAGCCCTTTTCAGATTTTGAATATTATTATAATTTAGCAGTGGATATAGCTAATGGAGGTGAATGGGGAGATACTTATACTTCTATAGGATATAGTATAGTTCTAGGAGGACTCTTTAAGCTTTTTGGAGCTAGCTTAGCTTTAGCTAAAATATTTAATTTGATACTAACTTTTTTGGGACAAGTACTATTTTTAGGGATCTTAAGAAAAACACAAATTACGGAAAGAAGTAGAAAAATAGTATTTACTTTATTTGCTTTATTTCCAAATAATATATTTTTTAATAGCGTTGTAGGTACAGAAATATTATTTACTACATTACTTTTATTATTAACATATTTGTATTTTAGTGATATAAAATATAAATATGTAATTTTAGGAGTATTGGTAGGAGCAACAACTATGGTAAAGCCATTTTTTCTACTATATGCTTTTGCTATATTCTTAGTAGAATTATTAAAAGAAAAATCTTTTATAAAATCTTTAAAATCAGCTATAATAATAGGTATAGTAGCTTTAATTACTATAAGTCCTTGGCTTTATAGAAATACAAAATACAATGGAGAGCGTACCTTTGTATCAAATAATGGAGGTATAGTACTTTATATAAATAATAATTCTCAAAATAATATGGGAAGATGGATGGATATACTAGATGTAGAAAATTCCCTAGGAAAAACAGAGGAATATAAAAAAGCTTCTGCTACAGGAAAAAATAGAATGCTAAATAAAGCAGCTAAAGAATGGATAAAATCTCATCCAAAGGAATTTGTAGTATTAGGCTTTAAAAGACTTTTTAATACATATATGTGGGCAGATGACGTATTATACAGTACTTATGGTACAACTATAAATAATAATATTAAATTTGCATTATTTCCTATAACAAATAGTATAAGAAATGCATTTTTTATTCCTGCTATTATATATATATTAATTTATAGTATTTTTATAATAATACAAATAATAAGAGGAAGAACAGAAAAATTAAACAAATTTAATTTATATTCTACGATTATATTCTATATGTTTACCTCAGTATACTTTGTTACTGAAGGACAAGGTAGATATGCTTTCCCATTAATATTTATAATGGTATACTTCTGGTTTTATTTTATTAGACATGGAATACTTTTATTTAAGGAGTTAAAGAGATGATATATTTGATATTAACATCAGTTTTTCTAGGAGCATTAGGACAAATATTAGTAAAGTATGGAGCAGTTAATTTAACATTAAATTTTTCACCAGCACACTTTTTACCTAGTATAGTATCTATATTAAAAAACATTCCTGTAATGGCAGGTATAATATCCTATGGATTCAGTTTTTTATTGTGGATAAAAGTATTAAGTAAAGTAGAACTAAGCTATGCATATCCAATGGTAAGTTTAGGATATGTATTAATAATGATATTCTCTTATTTTTTCTTCAAGGAAAATATAACACCTATAAGAATAGTAGGAGTTGCACTTATAATGATAGGAGTAGTACTAGTAGCAAGAAGTTAGATTTTTAAAATAAATAAAAATGGAGGCAAAAATATGAAGTTATCTAATAAATCCGTAAATATAGAACCTTCCTTGACTTTAGAAATAACTGCAAAGGCTAAAAAAATGAAAGCAGAAGGTATAGATGTTATAGGCTTTGGAGCAGGAGAACCAGATTTTAACACACCAGAAAATATACAAAAAGCAGCTATGGAGGCTATAAAAAAAGGATATACTAAATATACTGCTGCTTCAGGTATATTAGAATTGAAACAGGCTATAGTAGATAAATTTAAAAAAGACAATGGATTAAATTATGAAACTAGTGAAATAATAGTAAGTAACGGAGCAAAACAGTGTCTTTCAAATTTATTTCAGGCTATATTAAATGAAGAAGATGAAGTTTTAATAGCTAAACCTTATTGGGTAAGTTATCCAGAACTTATAAAACTATATGGTGGAGTACCCGTGCTTGTAGACACAAAAGAGGAAAACCATTTTAAATATGAAATAAAAGAATTAGAAAATAAAGTGACAGGTAAAACAAAGGCCATCATAATAAACAGTCCTAATAATCCTACAGGGACAGTATATAGCAAAGAAGACTTGGAATCCTTATCTATTTTTGCAAAAAAGCATGATTTATTAATAATAGCAGATGAAATATATGAGATGCTAATGTATGGAGAAGAGAAACATATAAGTATAGGAAGCTTGTCAGAGGATGCTTTTAGGAGAACTGTAGTAATAAATGGTATGTCTAAATCCTATTCCATGACAGGTTGGAGAATAGGATATGCAGCAGGTCCTTTGGACATAATAAAAGTGATGAGTAATGTACAAAGCCATACCACATCTAATCCAAACTCTATAGCTCAATATGCATCTTTAGAAGCTCTTAGAGGAGATAAAACTCAAGTTGAAAATATGATAGTTGAGTTTAAAAAGAGAAGAGATTATATGGTGAATAAAGTGAATTCTATAGAAAATTTATCATCTATAAATCCTAAGGGTGCTTTTTATGTAATGGTTAATATATCAAAAGCTATAGGAAAAACAATAAAAGGAAACACCATAAAAGATTCTATAAGTTTTTCAAAGATTTTATTAGAAGAAGAAAAAGTAGCAGTAGTACCAGGTATAGCCTTTGGGGATAATAATTTTATAAGATTATCTTATGCTACATCTATGGAGAATATAGAAAAAGGATTAGATAGAATAGAAAAATTTATGAAGAAATTGAGTTAATAATATCATGTAATGGTTTATAAAAACTGTTGAAATGTGTAGAAAAAAATGGTATAATGTTATGTATATGTTTTCTAAGAAACAGATAGATTATAAAAGAGGTGGATAAAATGTTAGAAAGAGAATTAACAGTAAACAGTTCAACTGGGTTACACGCAAGACCAGCGACTTTATTAGTAAAAAAGGCTTCATCCTTTAAATCAGATTTATCTATTGAATTTAATGGTAAAAAAGCCAACATAAAAAGTCTTATAGGAGTTCTTTCATTAGGAGTTACAAGTGGAGCAAAAATAAAGTTAATAGCTTCTGGTGATGATGAAACTCTAGCTATAGAAGAAATAACAAAATTAATAAATACATTAGAATAAAAATTAAGGGCTCTTTTGGGGAGCCTTTTATTTATGTTTTAAAGATCCTTTTGTTTTAAGAAGAAATAGTATCATATTAATTCCAGCCACTCCGATTAATATATAAATTAATCTTCCTACAAAATTTGCAGGTTCCCCAAATAATGCACCAACCAGATTAAAATTACATAAACCTATAAGTCCCCAATTAATAGCTCCAATGATTACTAATATAAAAGAAATTTTATCTATAAGACTTACTTTATACATGAAATCCACTCCTTTAAATACATCTTAATAAATTATATTAACAGTATAAAAAAATAGAACAAAAATATTTTTATTAAATAATGTTTATTGAAAGAATAATTATAAAGCTAAAACCTCATTATAATAAAGAATTAACAAGAATTTAAAATACCATATCAAGATAAAATACGAATATAAAATTGAAAAAATATCATAATATATGTTATAATATGAATAAATAAAAAAACTATATACATATTGTACGCGTAGAGGAGATGGAGTAATGAGAGATATTTATAATAATCCCTTAAATAAAAGATATTCATCTAAAGAAATGAGCTATTTATTTTCAGAAGAGATGAAATTTAAAACTTGGAGAAAATTATGGGTAGCCCTAGCAGAGAGTGAAAAAGAATTAGGTCTTAACATTACAGATCAGCAAATAAATGAATTAAAAAAGTATATAGATGATATAAACTATGAAGTAGCAGAAGAAAGAGAAAAAGAAGTTCGTCACGATGTTATGAGCCATGTATATGCTTATGGGGTTCAATGTCCTAAAGCAAAGGGGATAATACATCTAGGAGCTACTAGTTGTTATGTAGGTGATAATACAGATTTAATAATTATGAAAGAAGCCATGATTTTAATAAAAAAGAAAATTATAAATGTTATAAATAACTTGAAAAAATTTGCCTTAGAATATAAGCATGTACCAGCTTTAGGTTTTACTCATCTTCAACCGGCTCAACTTACCACAGTAGGTAAAAGGGCAACACTTTGGATTCAAGACTTAGTATTAGATTTAGAACAACTAGAATTTGTTATAGATACTTTAAGATTTAGAGGTGTTAAAGGAACTACAGGTACTCAAGCTAGCTTTATGGAATTATTCGATGGAGATGAAAGTAAAGTAAAGGCTTTAGATAGAAAGGTAGCAGAAAAAATGGGCTTTTCAAGGGAATATATGGTGACAGGTCAAACCTATCCAAGAAAAGTTGATTCAACTATATTAAATACACTATCAGAAATAGCCCAAAGTGCATATAAGTTTAGCAATGATTTAAGATTACTTCAAAATATGAAGGAAATGGAAGAACCCTTCGAAAAAAATCAAATAGGTTCATCAGCTATGGCCTATAAGAGAAATCCAATGAGATCAGAAAGAATGGGAGCCTTAGCAAGATACGTTATAGTAGATGCTTTAAATCCAGCCATAACTTCTTCTACACAATGGTTTGAAAGAACACTAGATGATTCTGCTAATAAGAGAATATCTATAGCAGAAGCCTTCTTAGCGTTAGATGGAGTGCTTAAACTATACATGAATATATCAGAAAACATGGTAGTATACGAAAAAGTTATAGAAAGCCATGTAAAAACAGAACTTCCATTTATGGCTACAGAAAATATAATGATGGAATCCGTTAAAAAAGGTGGAGACAGACAGGAACTTCACGAAATTATAAGAACTCATTCTATGGAGGCTGCAAGAAGAGTTAAACAGGAAGGATTATCTAACGATTTAATAGATAGAATAATAGAGGATAAATCCTTTGGATTAACTAAAGAGGAAATATTAGCTTTAATAGACCCTAAAAAATTCACAGGAAGAGCAGAAGGTCAAGTAGTAGATTTTATAGAAGAAGTAGTAAATCCAATATTAGAACAAAACAAAGAAATGTTAGGAGAAAAAGCAGAAATAAATGTATAAACCAAATTATAAATTCTGGAGTTTACAATTTTAGGAATAGTTTTAAGTTTATTTAATATTTAAAAGGAGCCATAATTTTGGCTCCTAAATTTTATATTAATTTTTGAGCTAAAGCATCTTCTAAGTTTAATTTTGAAACTCTTTTTCTTATTTCTTCTTTATCTGTAGTATATAAGTTTTCTTCAACCATTTTCTTAAAGTATTCTGCACCCGCAAAGGTATATCTATTTTTTCTACCTTCCTTTGAATAAAGTTTAAGGTTTGCATAAGCTATTAAATCTCCTAAAGCAATGCTTCTTGGAAGAATTAACATTGGCATACCTAAACAATGTCTTACAGCATTGTGTCCAGCTAAACTTCCTGTGGTTATGGCTTCGGTGTGTCCTACGAACAGCCCTGATTTTTCTCCACCAACAAAAAGATTTTCTAATCCTTTTACTTTCATATCATCCGTTCTTGGAGCTACAGACAAATATCTTATAGAATTTCCTTTTCCACCTGCATAAGGATCTATATATTTTACATTTTCTAATCCCTTTATTTTTCTTAGTTTTTCTAAAGGATAATAAGAAGTCATTAATTTTGCATGTGCTATGTGAATAGAACTGCAACATTTTTGGTTGCAGTTCTTCTTCAGATAACACAATTTCTTTAGTATCTTCATCAGCACCTATAAATTTAATTTTAATTTTCCCTTTGCCATTGCCAGATCCATACCAGTAAATTGTATCTATTAAAGTATCTATTATCCTTTTTTGTTTATCCCTAGTTAGCTTATCTATTATTGAACATTCATCTATAATAGAATCGATTAAATCTAAATTTATATTATTTAATTTCTGTTCTTCTGCAGAGCTATTTATATATTTAATTTTATTTTCAATTTGAATACAATCATTTTTTAAGGATTTAATTTTTCCTAGAAGTATATCTTCTATTTCACTACTTTTAGATAATGCTAAAACTAAGTTATCTATTTGATTTTTCTTTTCACTTAAAGATTTTTCTAAAGAGAGTTTTTCAATTGAGGCTTTAGTAGATTTTAATTTATTTTTATATGAAATTTTTAATTGATTTATAAATTTCTTTTTTGATTTAGATAATAATTTTAAGCTATTAATTACTAGGTTTTCTACATAATCTGCTTTAGCGTTATTATTGTCACATAATTTTTTATGAGATTTTCGTTTCAAAGAGCAGGTGTAATAAAATAATTTTTTCCCTGTGGTTTTTGAAACCCTCCCATGTTGTACTAACATATATTCCTTACATTGACCACATATTAGTTTACCAACAAGTAGAGCATTATGAGTCTTCCCTAATCGAGGAAATTTACTTCTATTTTTATCAAATTGTCTTTGAACCTGTAGCCATAAATTTGGATCTATAAACCCCTCAATATTACTTATAGCTACAAATCTTTCATTTTCTGATTTTTTTACTTTAGTATGCTTACCATTTTTAAAAGATTGTTCTGTTTTATTATAACTTAGTAATGAGTGCTTATTATCTGGTTCACCATATACGATCCAGTTATTTTCTTTTAAATAAGTTATAACTTCATAATTTGCCTTAACATATATAGGATTCTGTAGTATTAATTTTAGACTTGATTTTTCAAACATAATACCATTTCTTGATTTTAATTGATTTTGTGTTATATATACTTCTAGCTTATGTAAACTACCAAGTTCCAAATATTTCTCATATAAGAATTCAACGAATTTTATTTCTTCCTTATCTATTTTAAGAATTGAATATTCTCTTTGAAGTCCAGCGTCATCAGTATATTTAACTCTTTCAGAAATAAAACCTAGAGGAATTTTTCCACCAGTCCAACGCCCAGTTTTAGCTAATTCAAGCATGTTATCTTTAACTCTCTCTGCTATAGTTTCTCTCTCGAGTTGTGCAAATACGGATGCTATATAAATCATAGCACGCCCCATTGGTGTAGATGTATCAAACTGCTCTCTTATACTGATAAAAGAGCAGTTATTTTCTTGCAAAATTTCTAGAGTATTAGAAAAATCAGCTACATTACGAGAGATTCTATCTAATCTATAACATATAAGAATATTAATTTTTTTTAATTTTATATCTTTAATCATTTCTTTGAATTTAGGTCTATCGGTTGTACTTCCACTAAAGCCCTCATCTTCATATATTACAATTTTAATATTTTTACCTAATCTTTGATTTATGTATTCTTTACACATTTGAACTTGATTTTCTATGCTTTCACCTTTGCCAGTAAATTTACTCTTCCTAGAGTATATCCCCACTGTTTCCATTTTATTCTTTTTTCCTCCTTCTTTTTATACTATTTACAGCCAAGCTAAAGAAATCTTTTAATTCTTCTTTTTCATTTTCAGTAACTGTCAATCCATCTATTTCTAATTCATCTGATTGCAAAATAATTTTAAGAGTTTCTTCTAAATCTGTAACTGTATATTCTACTATATCAATACCTAACAATTCATTAGTAGTTACGTTAAGAGCTTTTGCCACTTTTTCAAGATTTTTTGAATTCATTTTTTTGCTTTTACCATTTTCTATATCATGTAAAGTAGCATACCCAACACCACTTTCTTGTTTTAATTTACTTAATGACCATCCTTTTTGTTTTCTAAACTTTTTTATATTTAATCCTAATTCAGATATTTCCATAATTGTCACCTCATATAATAAAAAAACTTTATCTATATTATATCGTTAAACCGATAATTAGTAAAGAACAAAAATATTATAAAAACCGACATATGTTAAAGGAAAATATCGGTAAACTGATAAGGAAAATTAAAAAAATTTAAGAAATTGGAAGCATTTACAAGATATTTTATTTAAATGAAACAAAGTTAATTTTGAAATATCGGCAAAATGATATATCATAATAATATAATCGGTAAAGCGATAAGGAGGGGGAGAATTGAATGTAGAAAAGCTAAAACAAAAGATAGAAGAGAGCGGATTAACATTGTACAAACTATCTATTAAAAGTCAAGTAGCGTATTCGACTTTACATGACATAATAAGCGGTAAGGCTAAAAATCCAAGAATAGATACAATAACAAAAATTGCGAATGCACTGGAAGAAAAGGTTGAGAGTTTAATTTAAAGGGGAGTTATACATGAAAAGAGTGGTTCTTAAAATAAAAAAGAAGAATGTAAAGAAGAAAACTAAAAAAAGTGCGTAACTGTAAGCTGTTAATAGACATAGTATAAATTAATAATATTTTTAGGGGTTTAATTATGAATGAAGTAACTTTAATTTTACCGAGTGATATGACTATTTTGGAGGATAAGTATTCAGAAGCGTTAGCTGATGTAATATCAGAAATGTTGACAACTAAAGAACTCGAGTATTTAATATCAGAAATTGAAAAGAAAAATTAATCATTTTAAATACGTACAGATGTAAAGTGATTAACTTTAAATTTTACAGGAGGTAAGAGCATGGAAAAGGTAGTTTTAAAGGTAGAAAATGGACAACCAGTAGTAAGTAGCAGAAAAGTTGCAAATGATTTTGAAAAAAGACATTCTCATGTAGTTGAAGCTATTGATAATAAAATAGAAAGTTTAACTACCGAAAATTCGGAGGTTAAGATTTCAAAGTTATTCATACCGACAACTTTTAATCATAATGGCAATGACTACAAGGAATATTTATTAACTAGAGATGGATTTACGTTTATAGTTATGGGGTTCACAGGAGCCAAAGCTGATAGTTGGAAATTTAAATATATTGAAGCATTTAATAAGATGGAGCAATACATTAAAGAAAAGCAAAAACCTAAATGCATAGAAGATGTGCTTATACAAAGTTTACAAGAAATGAAAGATGTCAAATATCAGTTAGAAACAGTTAAGAAGGAAGGTAAAGAAACCAAAGAAGAGGTACAAGCTATTAGGGATGTAATAACAATAAATCCAAAAGAAGAATGGAGAAAAGAAACCAATAAGCTGATAGGAAAGATTTGTTATAAGTTACAAGATTACAAAACACCTAAGGACGAAATCTATAGAGCATTAGAAGAAAGGGCTAAATGTAAATTAAGTATAAGACTTAAAAACTTACAAGCTAGAGCAGCACTTAATGGAATGGCACAAAGTCAAATTGATAAATTAAATAATCTTGATGTTATAGCCAATGATGTAAGGCTTAAAGAAATTTATATAAGCATAGTAAGTCAAATAGCAATAAAGCAAGGAATAAAATTATGATAGGCTGAAAAGCCTTTTTAAAAAATTTTACTACAGTAAAAATGCATATACTTACCCATTAATATGTATATGCTAGAACATTGAAATTAGTACCAAAATCCTTGTAACTAAATGAACTAATTAGAGCGGGAGTAGGCGAAGATAAGAGCCACACCAAAATAAAATGCATGGCCACTGCGATAACAGTTAGTTGATTTAGTTACAAGGAGGTGAAGAGGTACAAAATAAAGGAGGAAACTTAAAAATGAGCCAAAAGAAAATATTTGAATTATTTATTGTAAATACAATGGATATTACAACAATGAAGGAATGTAAGCGAATGAAGAAAGGTACTCGCCTCAAAAAACAAGTGCATCATTTAAAATTTTATAGAAATGGTAGAAACATAACTGCGGTAATGACAAATGAAACAGGAGCAATTAAAGGAGTGGGTGTTGCTAAATGTAACCCAAAAGATAGATTTGATATCAGAAAGGGGTTACAACTAAGTGAAATAAGGGCTAGAGAAGATTTTTATAGAAGTACAGCTAATCGTTTTTTATGGGAGGAATTTTAATGGCAAAATTATATGAACTAACACAAAATTATAAGAATCTTTTGGATTTAGCAGACAATCCAGAAGTACCAGTAGAAATGCTAAAGGAAAGCTTAGATAACATAGCAGAGGAAATAAACACCAAACTAGAAAATGTGGCAAAAGTAATTAAATCTATAGAGGTGGATGCTAAAGGTTTAAAAGAAGAAGAGAAGAGGTTAGCAGATAGAAGAAAGTCTTTAGAAAATAGGATAGTTAATTTAAAGGAGTATGCAGAAAACTCCATGAGAGCCACAGACATTAAGAAAATAAAAGGTAAGATATTTACATTAGGCATACAGAAAAATGCACCTAGTGTTGAGATAACAGAGGAAGAAAGTATCCCAGAAGAGTACTTTGCAATCGAAAAGAAGTTAGTTAAAAAAGATATATTAGCAGCACTTAAAGAGGGAAAAGAAATTCCAGGAGCAGCTATAAAACAAACTGAAAGTTTAAGAATTAGATAGGAGGAAAAATAATGGAAAATCAATTAGAAATAGTTAAAAATAATCAAGTTACTAGCCTTATAGATAGTGTAGATATAAGCACTATACAAAGCACTATGCAAAAGATAGCAACCTTTCAAGCAGTAATTCAAAAGAATTTAAAACAAGACCATGATTATGGTGTAATTGCTGGAATTGGAAGTAAACCAACACTTTTAAAACCAGGTGGCGAAAAGATTTGTATGATGTTTGGACTTAACCCAGAGTATGAATTTTTGGAAAGAACAGAGGACTATAAAGATGGGTTCTTTGCTTATAACATAAAATGCACCTTATATAGAAATGGTAATCCAGTAAGTCAAGGCGTTGGAAATTGCAATAGCATGGAAAAGAAATATAGATATATGAATGTTGATGCAGTACCAGATGGAATAGATCCTAGTACAGTAGAAAAAGTAACTACTAAATATGGAACTATAAAGTATAAGATCCCTAATTCGCATATAGCAGACTTAGTAAATACAATTTTAAAGATGGCTAAAAAGAGAGCTTTTATAGATGCAGTATTACAAGTAGCAAGCTTAAGTGATGTATTTACACAGGACCTGGATGATATGCAAGATTTTTTACAACAAGAGCAAATGCAGAACATAGATGAAAATAGTGCTGGGAACATTAAAATAAGCTTTGGTAAAAATAAAGGTAAAACTTTAGGACAGATAATGAAAGAAGCTCCTGACTATATAGATTGGCTTATGAAAAATGCAAAAGATCCAGTAATACAAAAAGCTTGCAAAATATTAGTAGACAAAGGATTAAGTAAAAAAGAAGATACAGCAGAGGCAGAAGAAGAAGATCTACCACCATTCCTACAAGACCAGGAGGTGTAGGAATGGATAAAAGCGATAAAGATGCATTAATATATCGTTTAAATTGGGTTTTAAAATATGCTGAAGAAGGAAATATAGAGAACATAAAAAATGAAGTGGAAAGCCTTATAGATGAAATAAATCACTATGACTTAGTAGTTCCATTTTAGAAAGGAGGTTAGAGTGTGGATAATTCTTTTAAAACTTTAATACAAAGTATAAATGCACAGATAAGTAGCTTGAATAGAAATGGATTTAAAATTTATGATTGGGAGAATCCAGAATACTTTATAAGTAGTGTGAAATATGACAGCAACAGTGATGAAGTAGTATTTGAAACTATGGAAGATAAAAGCAAATAGGTACTCTGCAAAGCACCCATTCATTTAAATGTTTCTATAAAAATTGGATAAGAGCTCTGCAAAGCTCTTGTCCCCATTATACAACGTACAAACACACTATTTCAACATTAGTATATGACAGAATAGAAAAAATATACATGGGGGATAGAAAAATGAAAAGAAGAGAAGTTTTATGGCAACTACACAGCTTAATAGATAATAGCCAAAGGTTTATAACAGCAGATGACATAAAAGCTTTAAAAATAGCTAAAAAGGCAGTAAGTAAAGAGTATAGATATAGATTATTAGCTAACTTGGTTTTAGCAATAATAGTATTAATAATATTTGGGAGTTTTGTGGCAATGACGTATTTTATGTACTACAGATAAAAGGAGCTGATATAGCTTGAAGTATACAATACATGGTTTTAACCAAGAAAAAGCAATAGAACTTGGACTAGACAATGATGATTTACTGATACTAAGGTATTTTATAGATTTTAAAGATAGTGGAGCAATGGTTTCAAGAATATTAAATGATAGAACCTTCTATTGGATAAAATATGAAGCAATACTTGAACAATTACCAATACTAAAATTAAAAAAAGATAGTGTTTATAGAAGATTAAAAAAGATGTGTAAATCAGGAATACTTGAACATAAAACTATAAAAAAAAATGGAACGTACTCTTTTTATAGTGTTGGTAAAACATATATAGAACTAGTATCGAATTTAAATCCGAGTGGTTTGTACAATAATGGGTCGGATTTAAATCCGAATGGGGTACGGAAACAAATCCGAGAGGGTACGGATTTAAATCCCGACCAAAAGATTAATCTATTAAAAGATTCTTCTATTAAATGTAGTAGTAGAAAAATACAGCAGGAAGTAATTAACTATTATTGTTCTAAGGCATTAACTACAGAATTACATTTAAAACCTATGGAATTAGAAGCAATAAATAAAATAATAAAAGATGAAATTAGATTGGAGATAGTAAAGCAAGGTATAGATTTGGCATTTAAGAAATTTAAACCTAGTTTTGCGGGAGATAAAATCAAGTCATTTAAATATTGCGAGCCAATTATAAGAGGATTAAACGCAAGGATAAATGCAAAGGAAGAAGGTGAAGTAAGTGGAACAGATAGGGGAAGTGATGGTCAAAAGCTTAGAGACGAAGGAATCGGAATTTAAGTTAGAAACTTGTCCTAAATGCGGTAAACCTATAAACAAGAAAATTAGGATTTTAAATAAAACAATGATTGTTCCAGTAATTTGCGAGTGTAGAAAAAAAGATATTGAGGAAAAGGGAAAAATACAAGCTAACAAGGAAAAACAGATAAGACTTCAGCAAATTATGAATAATAGCCTTATGGATGAAAAATTTAAAAACAGTAAATTTCAAAATTGGGATTTTAATAAAGGAACTAAAAAGATGTATGGCATAGGAAATAAATATGTAAAAAGGTTTAAAGACATGAAAAAGGAATCTATAGGACTTTTAATATATGGAGAACCAGGGAATGGAAAAACTCATACAGTAACATGTATAGCTAATGAATTAATAATTAAAATGGTGCCAGTAGTATGTGTAAGTATTAATGCTTTATTAGAGCGTATAAAAGATACTTATAATAGATTTGGCAACGAGGGTGAAGATACAGTATTAAAGAGTTTAGTAAATGCAGATTTATTGATAATAGATGATTTAGGAACAGAGCAAAACACAGATTGGAGCAGAACTAGAATTTACAACATTTTAGATAGCAGATATAGGAATGGGTTACCACTTATAATTACAACTAACTTATCTTTAAATGAACTACAAGATAGGTATGAGAAAAGAACTTATGATAGGCTCTTAGAAATGTGTACTCCAGTATTTAATGATGGAAAGAGTATAAGAGTAGAAAAAGCAAAAGAGAAAACACAAATATTAAAAGAATTATTAGGTTAAGGAGCTTTGGCTCCAGGAAGGAGAATGAAAAATGAAATCAACTGGAATTGTAAGAAAAGTAGACGAGTTAGGAAGGATAGTAATACCTAAAGAATTAAGAAGAACTTTAAATATAGAGGAAGGTGATGGATTAGAAATTTATACAGAAGGTGAGCAAATCATATTAAAGAAATATGCACCAGCTTGTATATTTTGTGGAGAAGCTAAAGAGGTTATAAACTTCAAAGGTAAAAATATTTGTAAAATCTGTTTAAAGGAGTTGGGGAAATAATGAATCTAAGAGAACTTTTAAAGAAACAGGAAGAACTTGATGGAATAATTTTAGAAAGAGCAGGCATAAAAAAGTATCCATATGAAAGCATGAAATTAGCTTTATTAGTTGAACTCGGAGAGTTAGCAAATGAAGTACAGAGTTTTAAGCATTGGAAACAACATAAAGAAATAAATAGAGAAAAGGTCCTAGAGGAATTTGCAGACTGTTTACATTTGGCTCTTAGTTTAGAAAATCAGTTAAATCAGACATCAGATGATATATTAGATAATACAAAATCTATGCATAGTATAAAAAGAGACAATAAAGAAATTAATGAAGCATTTTTATTAGTATATAAATTTGTATTACAAGAGTACTCAATATTGTTATCAATAATAGGATTAGGATTGAGTTTGGGAATAACATTAGAAGAAATGGATCAGTCTTATTTGGAAAAGTATGAGACAAACATTAAAAGGCAACAAGAAGGGTATTAACTGTGATGGAGGGATATAATTGAAAAAATTAATAATAACTTGTAAAGATGGCAGTAAAGTAACTTATACTATGAAAGATTTTGTAGATCATATGAAATATTTTAAGAGACATTTAGGAAATAGAATAGCAACTGCAACACTCCAACAATATCCTAAGAAGGATAATGAACCTATAGATATATTAAAGAATTGGAAAGAGATGAAACTATGAAAGTAATAATTATGAAATGCTGCAATAAAGATTCTTGGTACAAAAATAAAGTAGGTAAAACATATAAGGTAGAAAAATTAAGTTATCCAGCAAAAGATTATATAACTAAAGATGGGATTATAAGAAAAGAAGATGCAGAGGAAATAAGTTAGTTAACTAAATACTGTAGGTATAGGCTTACTCTAGGTACTTTTATACCTACGGTGTATTACAATACTAAAACAGTAATACGAGGTGTTTTTATGGAAATAAGCAAAGAGGAGTTTGCAAAAAACATATTAAAAGCACAAGCAAAAAGAAGGCGTAGGAGAGAACAGGAATATAGAGCTATGGTGAGAGAAAGCATGAATAGATGCAGAAAAAAGAGCAGCAAAAGGAATATTAGATTGGAGGGGCAAAGGTGAATAGGAGCAAATATGGAGCTAAGAAAATTGTTATAGATGGAATTACTTTTGATAGTAAGGATGAAGGCAAATATTATTTATATCTTAAGGAACTAAAGGCTAAAGATAAGATATTAAATTTTGAGCGACAGCCTAAGTATGAACTGCAACCAAGCTTTAAGAAGTACGGAAAGACACACAAAGCAATAACATATGCACCAGATTTTTTAATATATCATTTAGATGGTTCAGAGGAGCTTATAGATGTTAAAGGAACTGAAACCCAACAAGGAAATATGAGAAGAAAAATGTTTGATTATAAATATCCAGATTTAAAACTTACATGGGTAGCAAGATCCTTAAAGTATAGTTCAACTGGATGGATAGAATATGACGAGTTAAAAAAGATTAGAAAGGGGAATAAGAAATGCCAAAAATAAAAATACTTAATGAGCTAACAGGAGAAGTAAAGGAAATAGAATGTATAGGTTATAACTTACAGTATGCAGAAGCTACAGGAGACGGAAAAATTGAAAAAATAAGAGCTCTAGGTAATGGAAAGTATGATATTAAGCATTGGATTAAAAATGATATATATCAACCTATGGCCTTAAAAATTAAACAAAATCTTATGGGACAGGTTCCAGAGTTAAGTCGTGTTAATGTGGAAAAGATTTTATTTATTGAGGACATAGATTATGTAGGAGATGAAATGAGTAAATCTGATGATGTTATGTGGATTAAGAAAGCGCCAAAACAAGTTACAGAGCTTACAGGATATAAATTTATTATAGAGAGTAGAGAATTTTGGATGTCTAGAATATCAAAAGAGCAAGTAGTAGCACACATATATAGCTGCTTAAAACAGATAGATGGGGACAAGCTAATAGAACCAGACGTTAAAGGATGGAAAGAGGTAATAGGGAACTTAGGATTAGGATGGGAAACTACTTTAAGCCCAATACCTAACTTGTTAGAAGGATTTGAAGATGAAGATTTTAAAATGCTTAAAAAAGCAGACAAGCAATTAAAATTTAATCTGAAGGCAGCTAAATAGATCGGGGCTATATGCCCCTTAAAAGGAAGTTTAGAGGTGGTCGAATGAATAGACAACAGAGAAGGCAGCAAGAAAGAGATCTAAAGAAAAATTTAGGAACAATACAAGAATTAACCCCACAACAAACTAAGTTAATTAATATTGCAGCAACGGAAAAAGCTAAAGCAATGACTAAAAAATATATAGATAACTTTTCAGAAATAGCGGATAGAGCAATAAGTGCGGTGCTAATTGATGAAGGATATACAACAGATGAAGTATATAAATTAGAACTAAAAATAACTGAATTAATGGAAGAGGACAATAGAAAAATTATTGAATTAGAAAAGGAGAATGTAGATATGGCCAAAATAGACAAAGAAGTTAAGGAATATATAGAAGAATTACTTAAGAAGGGAGTAAGTAAAAAGCAAGCTATAGATGATTTAGTATTTAAGTTTCCTAAATTAAGTAAAAGTATGTTGTTAAATGTTTATACCAAAGTAAAAAAAGAAAAGGGATATACAGAAAATAGAGTATCTAGAGAAGATGTATATGAATATTTCACTGACCATTTAAAAAGCTGGAATGGTGAGGAAATGATTAAACATGCTATAAAGGAGTTCAGTTTTACAGAAAGCACAGCACAAACTTATTATTACAAATGGAAAAAAGAATTTATGAATAATAAGATTACTAAGGTAGAAAAAACAGATAAAAAGCAAACACAAGATTTGCAAGAAGAATCTAAAAAAATACAAAGTAAGGAAGAGGTAAAAGTGGAAGGATTAAAAGTTTTAGAAGAAAAGGTAATAAAAACAATTAAAGTCGAAGGGAAGAATGGCATATATACAGGTACAACAGGGGAAGGAATAGTGTTAACAAAAGATAATGCTACTATAAGTTTTGAAAATATAGAACAGCTAGAAAACTTTACAGAAGAGTACAAGCAAGTTTTTGAAATGGTTAAATAGGTATGCCCATGGTAATAGAAAGAAAGGGAACGGACTTTGATAGTCTGTTTCCTGAAGATGTGAATCAGTATTATGATATAGCAAATAGATTTTTAAACCTAAGTACGGAGGACCATTTAACCGCATTTGAAATAAGTAAAAAAGCGTGGGTCCTTTCAGATAGATGGGCGAATATAGCATCTAACGCTGGAAAGTTAGCATTAAAAGAAAAGTTTAATAAGACAGATTTTAAAGATTATTGCTATAGAAAATATAGGCAGATGCAATATATACATGAATTTACTAGAATGCTATGGAACAAAGGAGAGCAGGGACAAAGAGAAAAGAGAGTCGGAATATGAAATTATGACGAAGTAAGGAGTTATTATATGAATAACTATCAAAAGTATATTGTTAGGTTAGCAAAGTTAGAAATGAAAATAAATAATATAAGTTTTTATAAGGCTAAGAAAAAAGCTATAAGTGTACGTAAAAGTATAGGGGATATGCTTATTAATAAATATGGATTTAACAGAAATTAATTCGTAATTCAATTATCAGAAAGTGGTGAGTATATATGGCTAAATGCTTAAAATGTGGAACAATATATTGTGTCTATGGAGGGAGTAAGGGTTCTGAATGTCCTAATTGTAAAAGCAAGGATATAGATACTTCAAAAGAAAAAAGGATATTTAAAAAATAGTCGCAATTCAAAGATTAAGTACAACAAAATGATAATAAGAATAATATATATAAATAATAAGGCTACTATACCTATTAAGGGAGGAATATTAAATGGTACAAATAAGTGAACAAAGATTTTTAGAATTATTACAAGCTGAGGATAAGCTAGATGCCTTAGAAGCTTGTGGAGTAGATAACTGGAGTGGTTATCAGTATATTCATGAATACCAAGCTTCTGAGAAGGAATTACTAAATATAGTAAATAGATTTTCAATTTAGGAGGATTAAATATTAAATCATAATTCTATCAAAATTAAACTGGCCTTAATGGCAATATACAAGGAGGTATTTATATGTATAGTACAAGTAGTAAAGAAGAAGTTGTAATTAAATTGGTTGGAAAATTATCTTTAGAATTTCCAGATATAGACCAGCTTAAGGCCAGAACTATAATAGAAGAGGTGCTATATAAATACCGTATATTGTCAGAAGAGACGGCTCTTGTAAGTAGTGATATAGAGGAGAAATTACAGATATATCTAGCATCTAAAAAGCTGGATGGGCTAAGCTTAAAAACATTAAAAAACTATCAATACAATTTAGCAATATTTGCGGATCACTTAAGAAAACCTTTAGCGACTATAAATACAATGGATTTAAGGATGTTTTTAGCGGTTAGATGCAAGGGTATGAAAGCAACTAGTATAAATGGACAAATCTCTATATTAAAAAGTTTCTTTGGTTGGTTACATGAAGAGGAGTATATTCCTAAAAATCCAGCAAAGAAGTTAAAGCAAACTAAAGAGCCTAAAAGAGTAAGAAGACCATTAACAGAAGAAGAAATAGAATTACTAAGACAAGCATGTAAAACAGATAGAGAAGAAGCTTTAATAGAGTTCCTAATAAGTACTGGGTGCAGATTAAGCGAAATTGTTGAAATAAATAAAGATGATATTAATTGGCATGAAATGAGCTTATTTGTAGTTGGTAAGGGGGATAAAGAACGTAAGGTATATTTTAGTATAAAAGCTAAAATATTATTAAAAAAATATTTGCTAACTAGAGAAGATAACAACCAAGCATTATTTGTTACATCTAAGAGACCACATACAAGATTGGGTGGAAGATCTATACAAAGAGAGATTAAAAAGATAGCAAAGAGGGCAGGCATAAACAAATCTATTTACCCTCATTTATTCAGACATAGTTTTGCTACTAGTAAACTAAACGCTGGTATGCCAATGCCAGTCATACAACATTTAATGGGCCATGAAAGTCCAGCAACTACACAAATTTATGCACAATTGAGCGAAGAAAATATCAAATATGAATACAAAAAGATATCTTAGGAAGGTGAAATAAATGCCATTTCATAAAATAGATCCAGAAGAAGAAATAAGAAAAGCTATTAAAAAGAATCTGGAACTTGCAAAAGAAATAGAGAAAGCAGATGCAGAATATAAGGAGTTAAAAGCAAGAAAAGAAAATACAGACAAAGAAATAAAAAAAGCTATAGAATATTTCAATGGTTATGGAAGTCCTTATGATGAATTAGTTATAGGAATATTAGAAAAACAAGTACCTAAGAAGGTTATAAGAACAAAAACAATAAGTCAAGCATGCCCAGTTTGTAAATCAGCAGTGAATTGGAAGTATTGTTCAAACTGCGGTCAAAGATTAACTTACTAATGGAAAGAGGTGGAACAATGGCGAAAAGAGATAATGTTTATTTAGTGCTTATGACACATTGTAATGTTAACTTACAATGTGATGATAAAAAGCTCCAGTTAAGATATAGAAAGCCTAATAAAGATAGCGAATATGGGGTTTGGTTTTGCAATGGAGAAAATACAGGATTACAGGTAACTGAGTTGTATGAAACATTAAAAGAGAAATATAAGAGTATAAAAGTTATTTGGAAAAGACAGTTTTAAAACTAAATAGGTGTGTGGATTAAACCATGTATTTCTACACCTTAACTGTACTAGTGTAATAAAACGATAATATAAGGGAGGGTTAATAATGGAAGCATGGAGGGATAGATTGGACAAGTTCTTGGATGGTGAGTATAAGCTATTTGAGGAAAATTACACAATAACTTATCCATGCGTTTTAAAGAGAGGCAGAAAAAGAATAAAAGCAAAGATAGATATGGATCATGGGATAGTCTACAACCTAAAGGGAAAAGAAATTAGGAGGGTAAAAGCAGTATGACTAAACTAGAGATAATATTGTTTATAACTGCAGTAGTAAGTGTAGTAACCACAATGGTATTAAGCAAACAAAATAACAAATTAATGAAACATGCTAAAAATTATAAATGTAATTTAGGTAAGGTTATGTGTGGAGAAGAGTGTTGCTATAACTGTGAAGATAGATCTATATGTAGAGCAGAGTGTTGCTATAACTGTGAAGATAGATCTATATGTAGAGCAGCTTGTAATGGGAATCCATTAGTGTGCGGAAATTCAAGGGAGGACAAGCATGAAAAAAAATAAGCTATATAGAAAATTAGAGGGTATATTATATAATTATAAAAACATACAACAGGAAATAAATAATATTAAATTAGAAATTCATTATATTAAAAATAATTTCAAAGGTTGTGGAGCTGTAGGATATGAAGAGAGAACTGGACCAACATATAAAATTACTAGCCAGGTTGAAGAAGAAATAATTAATAAAGAAAAAATCCTAGAAAAATTATATAAAGAGTTAAATTACAAAGAATTGTTGATTAATAAAATTAATAATTCTCTAATTGTTTTAAGTAATAAAGAAAGGGAATTGATTAGAATTAGGTACATTGAAGGTCAAGGGAAAGTCAGTTGGCCAATAGTAGCAGAGCAAACTTATTTAAGTGAAAGTAGATGCTATCAGCTTAAAGATGAAATAATTTTAAAATTAATACCTATAGTATTCATAGGAGAACTATAGAATTACTATAGAAAAACTATAGGTATATTAAAGTAAGGGTGGCTTATAATAATAAATAGTAAAAAAGGTTAATACAGCAGGGGCTTATCGTACAAAATAAGGCAACTGCAAAAATAAAAAAATTATAATATATTGTGTAATGTACTAAAAGCACTTAAGGAATATAAACCTTAGGTGCTTTTTACATACATGGATTAGTCCAGAAGATTATATTCATATGCATAGGAGAGTAAATTATGAAACTAAATAAAAAAGAGTACTGCAAAAATTTTAAAAAAGGAAATAACGGATTTTGTAAGCACTACATGGGATGTAAAGTAGATATAGTTAGTTGTATAAATGAATGCGAGGTAGGTGGGATAGGTGAGGGTAGAAAAGATATTAAAAACACAGCAGCCGAACACACATAAGCAATTAAATAAAAATAGAAAACAGAATAATAAAAAACGTGGGAGAGGTAAGAAAGAAGACCTCTCCTTTTCTGATATTATGGATTTAATGTCACATGATAGTTATAAAAGATGCAGGGGTGGAGCTATTAAGCAAAGGAGTTGGGGCAAATGAAGAAGTTCACAACTGATTTATTAATTGTATTTGGAATTTGTAGTTTGGTTATTTTATTTTGGCAAGGAATAGAAATACGTATAGATGGTGTTATAGTACAAAGAAAAGTAGACAATATAATGGCAACTATTCTTGTTTTTAGTTTATATAAGAATTTTAAGAACTGGATAGAAAAATAATTAATTAAAATTAATATAAAAAGAGTTTTAAAAAAAAGAAGGAAACAGCCCTTTACAAGAGAATAAAATTAAGTGAAATTATAATGTTTTTACAGTAATAATTTTTAAAATAAATGTTTGTGAAGGGAGTATATTTGAAATATGGAAAAAATAAAATGTGGTAATTGTTTGGTCGATTTAACAGAAGATATGGATATACAATTTAGCAATGCTACCCTTGAACTATTTTGTTCAAAAGAATGTGCTATGGAATTTTATATGAAAGAAATGGAAAATCATAAAGTTGATTTAAAGAACATAAGAGATTATATTAAATTTGCATACATTACAGATGGATGTGTATATCATTCAGATTTGGATGATGATAGATGTAATAATTGTGAGGATGGAGTGTTTAATTTTTATAGATTTGAAACTATTAATGGGAATAGATATGAAATTTATAAATGTTCAGACTGTGGAAAAGAAACAAAGGTTAGATGTAAATAGTTAAAAGGCGCTTAGATTAATTTCTAAGTGTTTTTTTATTTGGAGGTATATGATTAATATGCAACAAACGTATTGTGATGATAAATTATTATTAATTAAAAGAGATGAAGCTAATCAAGAATTTAAAAATAACTGTGTGAAATATGTTAATGATAAGATACAAGAAGCATGTGAAAGAAGCCAACTTAGCACAGATTTAGAAAAAAAGTATTTATATGATGAGTTACTTAAAGAAATAAAAAAAGAATATAAAGTATTTGAAATGGTAAATAACAATCAATATATAAAAATTGCATGGGATTAGTTATTATAATATTAGATAAGTAAAAAGAGAGGTGTTATTATTGGTAAGCTGTAACAAGTGTAATAAAGACTTTGAAATTCAAATTAAAACAAAATATTATTATGGAATAGAGGTACAGTATTTTATATGCCCTCATTGTAATGAAAAATATACTTATGCAGTTATAGATGATTATATAAGAGAGAAGCGTAAAGAGTTAAATAATATAAAAGAGAAGATAAAACAATGCACCAAAGAGAAACAAGTTAATAAACTTATTAATGAACAAAGGAAGATTATAAGAAATATGAAACAATATAGTGATGATTATGTTAAGAGATTAGAACTAGGCACTCAATAACGAGTGTCTTTTTTATTGTAATAAATAAAGATAAGGAGGAATGGAAATGTTAAAAAAAGTTAAAGCCACTACAAGACCAAGGCCTGAACCACCAGGAAAACAATATACTAATCCAATAATTATAAAAACAGATAAGTATTTATCTATAACTGAACTAGAACAATTGAATAAGTTAGGAATTGGCAGAGTTGTTATATTACCTAAGGGAATGGAAATTGTAGACTTAGGCAGGAAAGAAATAGATTATAGAATATTTACTAAGGATGATTATAAAAGATATACATTATCAAGAATGAAAGCATCAAATATAAAGAAAGACACTGTAAAGTTTATATCAGATAGGTGGGAAAATATTAGCAAAGGATATAACTTTATAATAGGAGTAGGTAAAAATGAATTAATGTTCTATAGTGTATCTTATTTCAATGAGCATGTATTGGATGAAAAAGATGAAACAAATAAATAGATAATATGTGTAATAAATAATATAAGGAGTGGAGTAAAATGAATAAAGTACTGTATGAATGTAATGAATGTGGAATGACATTTATTATTGATAAGAATAAAGATGGGTTAAATTGTGACAAATGCAAAGGATCATTAATACCTTTAGGTTATGTAGACACATTGAAAAATAGTGTAAGAATAATGCAGGATAAGATAGAAAATGCAGATAAACAATACATTCCAAATAAAAAAAGTAAAGTAAAAGATTTAACAATAAAGATAAATTTAGATACGATAGAGTTTGAGAATAAATTAAATAGAATAGAAAGGCGATTAGAGAGAATAAAGTCTTTAGAAGATACATTAAAGCTTAGCAAGGACTTTAATGAGGTTAAGAATATAACAATAAATAATAATGTAGACATAAAAGATATGATGAAGAGGTGCGTGGAATCAGCAATGAGTATGGAGCTTTTAAAGTAATGGCACAGCGTAGCTTAAGGCCATGCAAGCAACGTGGGTGTAAGAACCTAACAAGGGATATAACAGGTTACTGTGAGGAACATATACACATAGCAGAAGAGAAGAAAGCACAAAGGCATAAGTACTATGATAAGTATATAAGAAATAACAAGGGCAAGAAGTATACTAAGTTCTATCATAGTAAAGAATGGGAAAGATTGAGAGAAGATATTTTAAAAACTTACAATGGAATTGATATATATAGTTATTATATAGATAATAAAATAGTAATTGCTAATACAGTGCATCATATAGAGGAGATAAAAGATAACTGGGATAAGAGGTTAGATATATATAATCTTTTTCCTTTGTCAGATGTTACACATAATAAGATACACAGTCTCTATAGTAAGGATAAAAAGGAAACCCAAAGGCTCCTTGTAGAGCTGCTAGAAAGATTTAAAAAACAATTTGGTATATCCCCCCTCCTTTAGAAAGTTTATTGCGATTCTAAAAGACCGATGGGGTAGATTCCCTCGTAAAAAATTCCCTAAATGAAAATTTGAGAAGAGGTGAAAATATGGAACGTACAATAATTGGTATAGATTTAGCAAAAGAAAATGATAAAACAGGATACATAAAAAATAATAAAGAAGCTAGTAATATCAACAATAGTTTAACACTAACAGAATTAAATTATTGCTTTAATAGCGCTATAAAAGAAGGTAGTAAATATATAGGTGTTTTAATACAAATTCAGGACAATAAATCGAATGAATTAATTATAAATAAGACAGAAAGTTTTGCAGAAAAGCAGGAATATTATAATAAAATTTATGATGAAAATTTAAATCATAAACATGCTAAGAAAATTAAAATTTTAAATTTTGGTCATTCTAATTGCTTTAAAAAGTTAGAAGAAATAATTAAATAATAAAGATACACTATTCTAGAAAGGGGGTAAGAAGAGTGGCAAGGCCAAGGCAACCTACAGATTTGCTTTTAGTAAAAGGTAAAAAACATTTAACTAAAGCTGAAATAGAAGATAGGAAAAGCAAAGAAGTTAAAGCTCCAAGTGATAAGGTCAAAGCACCTTCTTACTTGCCAGCTGATTTAAAAAAAGAATTTAATAAGATAGCCAAGGAACTAAAAGAGATTGGTATTATTACTAATCTTGATATAGATGCCTTGGCTCGTTTTATTATAGCGAAGAAAATGTATTTAGAACTTACTAAGCAGATACTTGAAAAACCAGAATTGATGATAGTAGATAAAGATATAGTAACAACACAGGATAAATTATTTAAACAATGTAGATCATCTGCCAGTGATTTAGGGTTAACTATAAGTAGTAGATGTAAGTTAGTTGTACCTAAAAAAGAGGAACCGAATAAAAAGACAGAAGAGGAGAAACTTTTCGGTAGTTCCCTATGAGTGATATAGCTAGATATTATACTATAGTTTACAGATATGCATGTGATATTGTAGATGGGAAAATTAAAGCTTGTAAAAAACACAAGCAAGCTTGTAAGAGGTTCCTTGATGATTTAAATAAATCTAATGATAAAGAATATCCCTATTATTTTGATTATGAAGAACTGTATAAATTTTATAAATGGGCTGGATTATTTAAACATAGAGCTGGTGTGTTAAAAGGTAAAAAAATTGACCTTGTACCATTCCAGCTCTTTATTGTTGGAAATTTATTTTGTTGGAAACATAAAGATACTGGTTTAAGGCGATTTAGAAAAGCTTATATTCAAATAGCTAGGAAAAATGCCAAGTCACAGCTATTAGCAGTAATAGCTAGTTATGAATGTTTCTTAAGCAAGGAACAAGCAGAAGTTTATCTTGCTGGATGGGATAAAGAGCAATCAAGTATAGTTTATAGAGAAATAAAATATCAAATAGAGAGTGCTGAATTATTAAAAGGTAAATATACCGATAGTTATGGAAGAATAACTCATTTAAAGAGTGGCTCATTTATAAAACCTCTTTCAAGAGAAGCTAAAAATACAGGTGATGGTACAAATCCAAGTTTAGGTATTGTTGATGAATACCACGCTCATAAGACTTCTGAAATATATGATGTTATCCTTTCTGGTATGGTTGCTAGAGAACAACCTTTAATGGTTATTATAACAACAGCTGGCTTTGATTTGAGTAGACCATGCTTTAAAGAGTATCAGTATGTTAGCAAAATACTTGACCCTAACAACTCTGTAGAAAACGAAGAATACTTTGTAATGGTATGTGAGCTTGAACCAGAGGACGACATAAAAGATGAAAGTAACTGGATAAAAGCAAACCCTATAGTTGCCACTTATGAAAATGGATTGAATTATTTAAGAGGAGAACTCAAAGCTGCACTTGATGCTCCAGAGAAAATGAGAAACTTTTTAACTAAGAATATGAATAAGTGGGTAGACATGAAAGAAAATGGCTACATGAATATGACCAAATGGAGTGAAGCAGAAGAAATATTTACACTTGAAAAATTTATAGGAATGGATTGTGTAATGGGAATGGACTTATCCACAAAGTTAGATTTAACTTCAATCGCCTTTGAGTTTTGTATTGATGGGATTTATTATACTTATCAACATTCTTTTATGCCACAAGAAACATATGAAAAAAGAATGAGAGAAGGCAAGTATAGATTCGACTTATGGGTAGAAGAAGGTCATTTAACAATAATTGAAGGTGCAGTAATTGATTATAACGCAGTAAGAAATTATATTAAGGATGTAGAATTAGAATATAAAATAAATATATTAGAGATATGTTATGATCCAGCTCATGCAACGCACTTCATTCAAGAACTAGAATTTGAGGGCTATATATGTGTTGAAGTCAGACAGGGGGCATTAACCCTAAATGAGCCTACTCAAGATTACAGAGCTAGAATATATGATGGTACAATGAAACACCCTAAAGATGGATTATATACATGGGCAGCGAGTAATGCAGTTTGTTCTAATCCTAATAGAAAACAGGAATATGTAATGTTGGATAAAGCTAGGTCAAGCGAAAAAATAGACCCAATGGCTGCGACGATAGATGCACATGTAAGAGGAATGCTTATATTAGATGATGGAGCAGGAGACATATTTTATAGTCCAGATATATAGGAGGGAGGTGGAAAATTGGGAATAATAAGTAGTATTAAAAATTTCATATTCAAAACACCATACAAGTTATTTGTTGGTGGAGGGAACAATAGGTTTTCATTTACAAGTAGAGATTTAGCAACAAATGAAACTATATTTGCAGCAGTTACAATGCTAAGCAATGGGGTTGCCAGTGCACCACTTTCAGTAAGAGAAGATTATAGAAAACTTAAACCAAGAGAGAATAATCTCGCAAGACTATTTGAATATGGACCCAACCCTAATATGACAACTTTTCAATTTATAAGATGTATGGAGACTATAAGAAATACAAAAGGAACTGCATATGCAATTAAAGAGTATGACTACCATCATAATATAGAAGCAATTTGGATACTTAAAAATGAATATGTGGAACCTGTAAGAGACCAAGATACAAAAGAATTGTATTATAAAATAAGATGTGATGGTAGCGATAGATATGTCCACAATTCTCATATAATAGTGGTTAATCATATTAGCGAAGATGGTTACACAGCTATAAATCCGTTAGATGTACTTAAGAATACTATACAGTATGACCAAGAGATTAAGGAATTTTCCTTAAATCAAATGAAGAATGGATTAAAAGCTAACATGGTTATAAAGCTTCAAAGTAAATTAAATGAAGAAAGTATAAAATTATATGAGGAAATGATTCAGAGATTTCAAAAGAATGGAATTTTATTTGTAGACTCCGGAAAAGAGTTTCAGGAACTTAAGAACAATTCATTTATAGATCCTAAGACTTTTGAAGTTGAAGAAATAACAGTTTCAAGAGTTGCAAGAGTATACAATATACCTCTTGGCAAGCTTATAGGTGGTAAAAATAGCTATGCAAGTGCTGAACAATCTGATTTAGAATATATGAAAGACACTATATTACCTATAGTTAGAATGTATGAACAGGAGTTCAGCAAGAAATGCATAACAGAAAGAGATAGAGACAATGGAATACAAGCTAAGATGTCCTTAAATGGATTTGCTCGTGGTGATATGAATACCAGGGGCAATTTTTATTTTAAAGGTATCCGATCAACTTGGTTTTGTGCCAATGATATAAGGGCGCTTGAAGATATGCCTCCAATACCAGGAGGGGACGTTTTCTATGTATCAAGAGATATGTGCCCTATAGATAAAATTGATTTATTGCTGAAAGGGGGTGAAAAGAATGGCGAATAAGAAGTTTTGGGAGGTTAAAAACTCAACAGAAAATGAAAACATAGGAGAAACTTATATCTATGGTGATATAGTGTCTTATAAATGGGATGATACTGATACAACTGCAAAAAGTTTTAAAGAAGACTTAGATAGCTTAGGAGATATTGACACTTTAAATATATATATTAATTCTCCAGGTGGATCAGTGTTTCAAGGGACAGCTATCTACAACATAATTAAAAGACATAAAGCAAAAATAAATATTCACATTGATGGAGTTGCAGCAAGTATCGCAAGCGTTATAGCAATGGCAGGCGATACTATTTTTATGCCTAAAAATAGCATGATGATGATCCATAATCCATGGACATTTGCATGGGGAAATGCTAATGAACTAAGAAAACAAGCAGATGATTTAGATAAAATAAGAGAAAGCTTAATTGAAGCTTATTTAAGTAAAGCAGGAAACAAACTTAGTAAAGAAACACTAATAGAAATTATGGATAATGAGACATGGCTTACAGCTCAAGAATGTTATGATTATGGACTATGTGATGAGTTAGTAGAGGAAAAAGAAATAGCAGCAAGCATTAATACAGAGTTATTTGCTAAATATAAAAATACTCCTAAGGATTTATTAAATAAAAAAATGAAACAACCTATAAAAAATACTGAAAAAATAGAAAAAGATGAAGAAATAGAGGCTCTTATAGCAAGAGTAAATAATACTTTAAAATTTGAGGAGGAAAGAATATATGAATAGATATCAATTAGAACAAATGTTGGCAGGAATAGGGCAGGATTTAAAAGCAGCAAATGAAAAATTAACTTCTATGTATGCTGATGCAAAGACTACTTTAGAAGCAAGGAATGAGCAAAAAAATACTGTTAAGGATTTAGAGGAAAGATTTGCAGGTATTAAAGCACAGATAGAAGAAATGGACAGACAGGCAGAAGAAAAGTTAAAAAATAGTGCATCTAAAGTTGTTAATGGAGATACAGAAAAAGAAAAAGTAGTTAATGCTAAGGCTGAATTAATTAGATCAACCATGGCGAACAAGCCTGTTTCAATGGATGTTAAGGCAGCTTTAGGTGATAATAATTCAACAGGTGGAGAAAAATTCTTACCTAAGACTATGCAAAATGAATTATTGCATGAACCTTTTGTTAAAAACCCATTAAGAGATGTTTCCACATTTACTAATGAAACAAATTTAGAAGTACCTAAAATAACATTTACTTTAGATAATGACGATTTTATAGCAGATACTGAAACTGCAAAAGAATTAAAAGCTGATGGAGATATAGTGCAGTTTGGTAGACATAAATTTAAAGTATTTGCACCAGTTTCAGAGACTATTTTAAGAGGTACTAATACTAATATAGTACAAACTGTTGAAATGGCATTAGAAAGTGGATTATCAGCAAAAGAAAAAAAGGTTGCCTTTGCTACAACACCAAAAGCAGGTGAAGAACATATGAGTTTTTACTCAACTAAAAATGCAATAAAAACAGTAGAAGGAGCAAATAAATATAAAGCTATAAAGGCAGCTATAGCAGATTTACATGAAGATTACAGGGAGAATTCAAAAATAATAATGAGATATGCTGACTATATGGATATAGTTGAATTACTTGCTAATGGTAATGCTACACTTTATGCAGCACAACCAGAGCAAATATTAGGAAAGCCAGCTATATTCTGTGATAGTGCAGTTGACCCAATAGTAGGTGACATGAGATACTCACATTTTAACTATGATTTAGATATGCTTTATGAAAGAGATAAAGATATTAAAACAGGTATGGAATGCTTTGTTTTAACAGCATGGTTTGACCATCAAATAAAATTAAAATCTGCTTTCAGAATAGCTAAAATAACTACTCCCTAGTGAACCCCCTAAACAACCAGAAGGGGGAGAAAATGCAGAACCTAAAACAATTGTATCAGAACCCATAACATATGAAAAAGAAGAATTAGAAGTTATGACAGTTGAACAATTAAAGACCATAGCTAAAGATAAAAATATAGTTGGATATTCTAGTATGAATAAAGCTGACTTAATAACAGCAATATTAGCACCTTAGGAGGTGTTATTTTTATGCAATTAGATGAATTAAAAGAATATATAAGACTAGAAGAAGATGAGGGAGGAAAAATAACAATTCCTTCCCTTTTACTTGCAGCAAAGGCATATATTAAGGGTGCTACAGGCTTAACAGAGGATATGATAAAAGACAATGAAATATTAGAGTTATATAAATTATGTATTAAAATTTTAGTAAGCCATTGGAATGAGAATAGGGTAATTGAAACTACAGGCCCTAACTTTCATAAATTAAGCTTTGGTATGGATTCAATTCTGCTACAACTAGAGGCTGAATATTTAAAAATCAAAAGAGGTGAAGCAGATGGACCCGGGCAAACTTAATAAAAGAATTAAATTTATAGTTGAACAAAACGGAACTGATGAAGATGGCTATCCATTACCAGGAGAAAAAACAATTAAAGAGAGTTATGCAAGTGTAAGAGGGTTAAGAGGTAGAGAATTTTATAATGCCGCAGCAGTACAAAGTGAGCAAGATAAGATATTTAATTGTAGATACTTTAAAGGGCTTGATACTTCTATGCAAATAAAATACAATGATAAGCTTTATAATATTACTTCTATAAATGATTTGAATGAAAAGCATGTAGAATATGAAATACATGCAAAGGAAGTGAAACAAAGTGGCTAGTATGGAATTAGATGGTTTAGATGAATTAATAAGAAAAGTACAAGATATGGGTAAGGCAGGAGTAAGGGTAGAAAATGCTGCACTAAAAAAAGCTGGAGAATTAATTGTGGAAGAAGCTAAAAATAATGTACCTGTTAAAACTGAAAAACTGAAAAAAGGATTAAAGGTAAGTGGTGTTCGTAAAAAAGGTGGAAATAAATTTGTTTTAGCTGGAATACAGAAGGGAGATAACTCTAAGATATTCTATGGAAAATTCTTAGAGTTTGGTACAAGCAAAATGAAAGCACAACCATTTATGGGGCCTGCGTACGAGAGTAAAAAAGAAGAAGCAAAAGAAATTATAAAAGATGAATTAAGAAAGGGATTAGGACTGTGAGCATAAATAAATTAATAATAGATACTCTAAAACCTCTAGGTGTTCCAACTAGATTCCAGACGTATGAGGGGAAAGAAGAGACATATATAACTTTCTTCTGTTATAACGAGCAGGGAGAAATTTATGGGGATGATATAGAAATTGTCACAGGGTTCTATATGCAAGTAGACATATGGAGCAAAGGGAATATAGAAAAATTAAAAATAGACACAGCAAAATTATTAAATGCTAGTGGATTTATAAAAAGAACAATCCATGACGCACCATACGAACCCGATACTAAAATTTATCATAAAGTATTGAGGTTCTTTTTTAATGTTAAAAATGAGGAGGATGAATAATTATGGCAAGAGAGATAGGATTCAGAAAGCCAACTGTAGCACCAGTAACAGCCAATACAGAAGATACTTATACAACTGGTGAACCTGTTAGACTAGGAAGAGGATTAGAATGTAAGGTAGATAGAAAACAAGATAAAGTAGAGTGGGAAAGTGATGATACTACAGAAAAAGTTATATATGGAGATCCTGCTTACGATATAACAATAACATTGGATACGTTAACTGATAAAGTTAGATGCACTTTGTTTGGAGGAGAAATAATAAAAGGTGTATATGTACCACCTGCGACTAATATAGCAAAAGAAGTTGCTTATTTAGATGAAATTTTGCGAGATGATAATACATACAAGAAAAGATGCTTGTATGTAGGGACTTTTGCCCTACCTTCTGACGATAATAAAACAAAGGGCAAGAAGCCAGATTCTAAAGGAGTCCAATTAAAGGGAACATTTTATAGAAGATTAAAAGATGGATTACCAGAGGTAACCTTAGATGGGGCAGAACCAGATAGGGATAAGGAATTAGAAAAGGCTTGGTTTACCAAAGTACCAGAGCCACCAAAAAAAGATATAGTACAAGAATAATTTATTAAATAATTTTTAGGAGGATTAATATATGGAAATAACATTAAAAACAGATAATAAAGATAAAACTTTTGTAGCACCATTTATAGGTGCTAGAATGTTAAAAAGGTCATTAGGGTTAAGCAAAAAATTTCAAGGTGGAATTGATGAATCTATCATGGATGAAATTGCTACATATTTAGTAGATGTTTATGGAAAGCAATTTACAATGGATGAATTATATGATGGATTCCCATCTGATAAGTTCTTTAATAAAGCATTTGAAGATTTAAATGAAGTGATAGGAGGTTTGGAAGAAAAAGTAAAAAACTAAGTACTGGGGAAGAGGAAGGTGAAGGCACTCTTACCCCAGAAGAATTTATGCTAAATCTGTATAGTGATCTTATAGATAAAGGATGGACTATGACTGATATAGATAATATGGATATATTTTATTACTTTGATATATTAGCTTATAAAATTAAAATAGAAAAAGATAAACAGGAAGGTAATACATTAAAGGGTCTTCCTGAAGATGATTAAAGACTAGGAATTATTCCTGGTCTTTTTATTTTGCAGGGAAGGAGGTAGATGAATGGCTGAAGATGTAGGAAGTTTGGTTGTTAAAGTAGCTATGGATAATTCTAATTTTCAACAAGGAATACAAAATTTGAATCGTTCCATGAGGGTAATCCAAAGTGAATTTAAAAATGCAACATCTGGACTTAAAGATCATGGAAAGGGTCTAGATGGGCTTAAATCTAAACAAGAAATGCTTGGTAGGTCTATAGATGTGCAATCTAAGATAGTAGAGCAGTATAAAGATAGATTAAAAAAATCTAAGGAAACCCTTAGTAAAAACTCTGAGGCACAGGTAAAGTTAAAAGAAAAAGTAGAAGCTGCTAAAAATGCTTATGAACAAAGCAAAAAAGTATTAGGTGAAAATGATGATAAAACTAAGGAATTAAAAAAATCTTATGAGCAATTAAGTGATAAATACTCTAAAAATGAGGAGAAGTTAAGAAATAACGTAAAAGCTATTGATAACTGGACAGTAAAAGCCAATAGTGCTGAGGCTAAATTGAAGGAACTAAAGAGTGAATATGGTGCTACTGGTGAGAAAATTGAAGAGCTTAAAAATAAATTATCAGGTGCTAATAAAGAAGTAGAGAAACAAGTATCTAAGTTTGAAAAATTATCTACCAAGTTAAATGGAATAGGTAAAAAGTTTGAATCTGTAGGAAAGAAAATGGAATCTGTAGGCAAGGACATGAGTGCAAAGATAAGTGCTCCAATAGCAGGAATAGGAGTACTAGCTTCTAAAATTGGAATGGATTTTGAAGCTAGTATGTCTAATGTATCTGCTTTAAGTGGAAATACAGGAAAAGACTTAAAACAATTAGAAACAGCAGCAAGAAATGCTGGTGCAAGTACAAGTAAAAGTGCTAAAGATGCTGCTGATGCATTAGGATATATGGCACTTGCAGGATATGACAATAAACAGATGATGGAAGCATTAATGCCAGTATTAAGATTGTCTGAAGCTGGGAACTTAGATCTAGCTCGTACATCCGACTTGGTAACAGATTCTTTAAGTTCTTTGGGAAAAAGTACAAAAGATTTACCTGTATATTTAGATCAGGTTGCTAAAACTGCAGCAAGTAGTAATACAAATATAGATGCACTTATGGAAGGATTAATTGTTTGTGGTGGTACAGTAAAAAATCTAAATGTACCACTTGATGAAGCAAATACATTGCTTGGTACTCTAGCTAATAGAGGTATAAAAGGGAGTGAAGCAGGTAACAGTTTCAACTCTATATTAATAAATCTTACTTCTGGTGCTGGTCAAGCTGGTGAAGCTATGGAAAAGCTTGGTTTAAGCGCCTTTGATAGTAATGGTAAATTTAAAGGTGTAACAAATGTACTATTGGAGCTTAAAGAAAAAACCAAGAATATGACAGAAGAACAAAGAAATATGTATTTGGCTATGATTGGTGGTAAAACACAAATTACAACCTTACAAGCTTTATTATCTGGTGTTGGAGAAGAATATGGAGACTTAAGAGGAAAGATACAAGATAGCAATGGTGCCCTAAATGATATGGCTATTACTATGCAAGACAATAATAAAGGTTCTATTACACAACTTAAGAGTGCTTTAGAAGAGCTAGGAATTAAAATATATGACATATTAAAACCTAAAATTGCAGCTATAACTAAAAAATTACAAGAGTGGACTGATAAACTAAATAATTTAACACCAGCACAACAGCAAACTATAGTTAAAATAGCTGGTATGGTAGCAGCTATAGGATTTCTATTATTAATAGGAGGAAAGTTAGCTAAAGGTATCGGCAATATTTGCAAGGCATTTAGTACGGTTAGTGGAGCGATAGCGGTTGCAAGAACAGGCGCAGAAGCAGCAACCCCAGCGATAGGTGCATTAGCTAAAGTGTTTGCACTTTTAAATCTTAAAATCATATTAATTGCAGCAGCAATCGGTGGTCTTATCTATGCAGGTAAGAAAGTTTATGATTACTTTAGTTCAGATTGTGTTAAATCAGTAGATTTATTTGCAGATAAAACTGAAAAAACAGCACAAAGGGTTAAAGCTGCAAATGGGCAAATGGTAACTGTGTATGGACAAACCACAACTAAAATTTCAGAGGGAACTAAAAAAGCTGTAGGTTCTTATATGGAGTTAGATAAAGAAGCTAGTAAATCACTCATGAATGTAAATTCTAACAGTTTAAAATTTACAGATGATGCAAAGAAAAATGTAATAAATAACTTTAATGAAATGAGTAAAAAATCTAGTAATTATAGTAAAGAAGCAAAAGATAAAATGATATTAGATTTTAAAAATCTAGCTAATAATACAGGTACTTTAACTGAGCAAAATAAAAATAATATTTTAAATAAATATACTCAGATGGTTAATGGGTGCAAGAATTTAACAGATAAGCAAAAGCAAGATACTATTAAAAAATTCAAAACTACATTAGAACAATCAACGGCTATTACAGAACAACAAAAAAATAATTTAATATCTAAATATAAACAAATGGCAACTCAAATTAATACTGGATTTGATAAACAATACAAAGATAGAACAACAAAGTTACAAAAATTCTTTACCACTACAAATGCTTTAAGTGATAAAGAGAAACAAGCAATTCTTCAGAAAGAAAAAAAATATAATGATCAAAAAAAAGCTAGCGTAAATGAGTATAGTAAAAAAATACAGGATATATTACAAAAAGCTAGTAATGAAAAGAAATCTTTAACAGCAGATGAAGTACAACAAATTAATAGATATCAAGAACTTATGAAAAATAATGCCATTAAATCTTTATCTGAAAGTGAAAAAGAATCCAAGGTAATAATTGAGAGAATTAAAAGCTACAACGGTCGAATGAGTGCCGAACAGGCTAGTGATGTAATAAAAAACGCAGAGAAGCAAAGGGTTAAATCGGTTGATGAAGCAAACAAACAATTCGTAGAGACCAAAAACAACATTGAAAATATGAGAGATGTAACTGGTACTATAACAGCTGAACAAGCAGACAGAATGATTAAAGAAGCAGAAAAACAAAGAGACGGGAGCGTAAAAAAAGCAGGTGAATTAAAGCAAGGTGTAGTTACTAAAGTAAAAGAAATGAATTCGACTGTTATAAAAGATGTTGATACTTCAGATGGACATATAAAGAGCACATGGGAAAAGACAAAGGAAACAGTTTCCACAAAAGCACAAGAAATGAAAAATGCTGTAGTTACTGCTTTTGAACAAAAGAAAAAAGAGGTGGGTGATAAATGTGCAGAAATAAAAAGCACTGTATCTACCAAATGGGATGAAATAGTAGAGTGGTTTAATACTCTTCCAAGTAGGCTTAGAGAAAAGGCTCATACTATGTTTGAAAGTATGAGACAAGGAATAAATGAAAAAATGGCAAGTGTGAAACAAAGTGCTACAGATATTGGAGAAAGTATTAAAAATGCTTTTACAGATATTCCAGGAAAGATGAAAAATATTGGCCATGACATAATGGAAGGACTAAAAAACGGAATTAGAAATAAAATAAATGATGTAAAAGAGGCTGCTAGTGAGGCTGCAAGAGCAGCAGAAGAAAGAGTTAAAACAGCTTTAGATATTCATTCACCTTCTAGAGTTATGATGGAGTTAGGTAAATACACTAGCCAAGGATTGGCCTTAGGTATATTAGAAGATTTAGACAAAGTAGAAAAGGCAGCTACATTAGCAGCTCAAACTATTAAAGACATAACAGAAGGTAAACTATCAGATGTAAAAGTGAAAACTAATACTAATGATAGAGAAATGAAAGATAGATTAGCAAGGCAATTAAATTGGGGTGCTAATAATAAAGCAGAGTATCAGAAGTATTTAGAATTTATAAATAAACTTAATAAAGAAGAGGTTGAAAAGTCAAAAGAATATTTAAAGGAAGACTATGAGAATAGGGTTAAAAGTGTAGAAAATAGATTAAGGATTCTTAAGAATGAAAATTCTATAGAGTTGCAAACAGAAAAGTCACGAATAGATTCACAGATAGCATATTATCAGAAATTACAAAGGAATACTAAAGATAAGAAGGCTAAAACTAATTATGCTAATCAAATAGCTAGTTTAAGACAATATCAAAAGCAAGTGTTAAATACAACTAAAGCTAATCAAAATGCTCAAATAAGTAGTTTAGAAAGATCAAAGAGGGCTTTAGAAGAATACTACAAAGATGGTTTGAATTTATTAGATAAAAGAGAAAAAGATGTTAAAAAGTCATTAAAGGTTCAAGAGAACGTATTTAAAGATTTAATGATTACTTATGATACTGCAATTAAAACTCTAAGTATAAAAACAGGTGACTTAATACAAGATCTAGAAAATCAAGAGGCTATTGTAGTTGTGCAATCTAAAAAAGTAGAAGATTTAAGAAAAAGATATGAAGATCTTGCATATATTTTTGGAGTAACTGCGGATGAAACAATAAAAGCTCGGGAAGAGTTTGAAAAAGCTAGAGTAGAATTAGAAAATATGGCTAATGCAGTCAGTGAAGCTAGTAAAAAAATAGCTGATGATATAAATAAATTTCAAAAAACTATTATGGATGCCTTAAAGGAACGATACACAGATGAATTAAAATTACAGGAAGAATCTATAAATACTGAAATTAAAAATTTAGAAAAATGGAAAGATGAAAGTATAAATAGGATAAATTCTGTTTATGATGCTAAAATAAAAGCCATTGATGATGAACTAAAAGCTTTAGATGAAGCTGAAAAAGAAAAGGAAAGACAAGAGAAAGATAATGAAGATTTAGATAAAATAAATAAATTGAAACTTGCTATTGAATATGAACATGATGAATTTAACAAAGAACAATTAGAAAAAGAGTTAGAAAAGGCTATAAGTGATAGGAATGATAGATTAGAAAAACAAGCTTTAGAGGATAAGAAAGAAGCATTAAAAAATCAAAAAGATACATTAGAAGAGAAAAAGAAAAATGAAGTTCAAAATATAACAGATATTTTTAACGCTGAAAAGATTTTAAATGAAAACAGATTAGCAGAGTTAAAGAAATTTTATGATGAAAAAACTAAAGAAGCTAGTTTACAAGCTGAATCTGAAAAAATGATTATGGATAAAAGCCAAAAGGATATTATAGATTTACTACATAGTTATAGTAAAGAATACTTAATGGCAGGAAATACACTAGGAGAGCAGCTTGTAGAAGGTTTTAAACCCAAAGTACGAGAAATAAAAGATATGATTTCTTCTATAAATAAAGAAATAGCTAGCGCTAGAGATAATGCATTACAAGCGCAAAGTACAGCCAGAAGTATTACTAATAATAATGTAACCAATAATGCTAATAAAACCAATAATTTTAATGTTAATGTACAAGGCTCTAGTGCTAGTAGAGATATAGAAAGCACAATAAATAAATTAGCATTTACTATTTAAGGAGGGGCTACACTCATGCAGAAATTAAAATTAAATAGTGATAATGGCAAAGAGCTTATATTAAGTAGCTCCAAACCTTTTATATTTAGAAGTATAGGAAATATTGCAAATAATAGTTCTAATATATATAGCTCTACTGGAGCTGGCCAAGATGGAATAAGTATAGATGCTGTGACAATAAAGGAAAAATTATTACCTATAGTAGGTGGAATATTTGGAGAAAGTAAAGAAGATTTGCATAGGAAAAGGGCTTTTTTAAGCTCTTTTTTTAATCCAAAAGATAAATTTTCTATAACCTATAAAGATGATGCTAAAACTAGAAAGATATTTGGAAGAGTACAAGATATAACATTTAAGGATGTTGTGGGAGTTACACAAGAATTTTTAGTACAGGTGCTTTGTCCTAATCCGTATTGGAAAGAATTATGTGAGCATAGGACAGATATAGCCTTATGGCAGGGTGATTTTGAATTCCCTTTAGAAATTCCACCAGAAGGAATAGAGATGGGGCACAGGGTTAGTAATCTTATTTGTAATATAAAAAATATTGGTGATGTTGAATGTGGTATGAGAATACAATTTAAAGCACTTGCTACTGTAGTAAATCCTAGCTTTTTTAATATTAATACTAGGGAATATATAAAGATAAATAAGACATTAAGTGCTGGAGATGTTTTAGAAGTTGTCACAGAGATTGATAATACACGTATTGAATTACTTAAAAGCAATAATACTAGAGAAAATGTGCTCAACTGGCTTGACTTAGAGAGCGATTTTCTACAGTTACAAGTAGGGGATAATATTTTTAGGTATGACGCTGAAAAGGGAATTGATAACTTAGAACTAGTAGTTTATCATAATCCTTTGTATTTGGGGGTGTAGATTATTAAATTTATTAGAATATTGGATAAAGATATAAATTTATTAGGTATTATAGATTCTTACGAGAGTTTTACCATTACTAGGCGATTTTATAGTTATGGTGAATTTGAATTAAAGGTTAGTGCAAATAAACCTCATGTAGATAAGCTGATAAAAAATAATCTTATATTATTGGAAAAAGATTATAACAAAGTATGCATAATACTTCATAGAGAATTTGATTATCAGAATGGAATAGAAGATACTGATACACTTCTAATAAAAGGAATAACATTACAAGGATTAGCTAAAAGAAGACGAATAGTTCCACCAGTAGATATGGATTTTGATAGTTGTGAAGGTAGTCAAGAGACCATAATGAAGTATTTCATAAATAAAAATTGTATTAACCCAATAGATTCTAAAAGAAAAATTGATAATTTAATACTTGCAGATGATAAAAATAGGGGCTCTACTGATAGATGGCGTAGCAGCTATGAAAATTTAGCTTCTAAACTACAAACTATAGGTGAATATAGCAAACTTGGATGGAATATTAGTATGAATCATAAGAACAAAAGTTTTATATTTGATGTAATACAAGGGAGAAATTTAACAGTTAATCAAAACATAAATCCTCCGGTTATTTTCAGGAGCGATTTTAATAATATTTTTACAAGACATTATATAGAAAGTATAATAAATAGTTCTAATGTAGCTTATACAGGGACTAGAGAAGATAAAGATAAAATTGTGTTACAGATAGGTGAAGCCACAGGATTTGAAAGAATAGAAACTTTTATAGATTGCAATTCTGATGATATAGAAGAAATAAATCAAACAGGTAAAAGTAAATTACATGAACTTAAAGAGCTAAAAACTTTTGAATTAGGAGTAAATCCAAATAGAAATTTTTATTATGAAAAAGATTATGATCTCGGAGATATAGTTACCATACAAGATAGAAAATTAAAAGTTACTATGGATAGTCAAATTACAGAGATACAAGAGCAATATGGAAAGGAAGGGTTAAAGTTAAAAATTACTTTTGGTAGTAGTATTCCTACATTACTAACTACTATAAAAAGGATGGTGAGATAAATGGAAAAAAGTTTTGTATTTAATAGTATAAATGGGGATAGAAAATATAAGGCAGAAGATTTTGCATCTTACTTTGCAAGCTTTATTGGAAATGGTGTGTTCCCTAATCCAGCCACAGGATTACAAGTAATAGATAATAATAATATGTCTGTAACTGTACAAGCAGGTAAAGGATGGATAAATGGATATTACTATCAAAATACAGGAGATTTTATATTAAAGATAGATGTTGCGGATAGCTTATTAAATAGAATAGACAGGGTTGTTCTAAGGTTAGATTTTAACACAAGAAAAGTTAATCTATTTATTAAAAAGGGTACTTTTGCAAGTAGTCCAGTGGCACCAAGCTTACAAAGGGATGCAGATATGTATGAACTAGGAATTGCAGATATATATGTAAGAGCAGGAGTTATAAGTATTATTCAAAGCAATATAACAGATTTGAGATTAAATTCAAATGTTTGCGGTATAGTTCATGGTGTAGTGGATCAAGTAGACACCACAGCAATATTTAATCAGTTCCAAGATTGGTATTCCAAAACTAAAGAAGCTTATGATAAAGACATTGCTATGTGGACCAAAGACAAGAAAGAAACCTTTGATAAATGGTATAAAGAAAGTACAGAAGATTTTCTAAAACAATGGAATGAATGGTTTGAGAATACAGGAATATGGGAGAAAGATTTTAACAATTGGTTTGAAACCTTAAAAGATAAGCTGGATGGAAATATAGCAGCTAAATTAACTAAAGATGTAGAACAATTGAAGAAGGATGTTGAAAATATTGATATCCCTGTTAAGTCTGTAAATAAGAAAACTGGAGATATAGAACTTAAAGCAGCAGATATAACTACAGAAAATGGACAAACAATTGAGACACAATTGGCTGATATTACGAAGGAAATTGGAAATATAAATGATAATGCATTACCAACAGAATTAAAGGGAAAATCTTTAACAGAGCAAACTAAACAACTTTTTCAGTATGCCAGTGATGGAAAACAAAAAATAGCTACTGCTGTTACTGGCAAAGGTGTAAGTGCCAGTGGTAGCGATAGTTTTAGTACGCTGGCAAGCAAAATAAGTCTAATTGAAACAGGTGCTAAATATTTAGATATTGTCAATGATACCGATATCGTCAATATAGTTGTAAAAGGTGATTATTTATATGTGCTTAAATACTTATATGACCACGCTGTTTTATATAAATACAGTAAAGAAGGTCACTTAATAGAAGATTATAAAATATCTATTTCAAGTGGTCAATCAGTATGTATTAATAAGGATTATATTTTACATGTTTATTACACCTACTATACACAAAAAACTACTATTTATATCTATAATATAGAAACGAAACAAATAATTTTAAAAAAGGATTTAAGAGAGCCTGATAGTTATCCTAAAATAATAATGACAAATAGTTATATATATATATTACAAACAACAGGTACTTATAGGATTCTAATATATAATTATGACCTGTCTTTTGTCAAAGAAATAACGGACAATAATTATATTTCTTATTTTCAATATTCTGCAACTACATTAATTAAGGATAATATTTTATATATTTCATATGTACCGGGATCATCTAGTGCAACACCGCAAATTCTACAATTAAAGGAAAAATATTCAGGAGATTTTACTATAGATACATTTTACAATTCAAATATTTTATTCACATTTGTGAATACTCTACTAGGAGGTATTTAATATGATATTTTTATCAAGATTAACAAAAATTACAAATGAAAAATATTCGATAGGTTACATACATTACATGCCTTTTGATGAAAAGCATGGATTAGGAAAGACAAAAGAAGAATTAGAACAAGAAGGGATACTCTTAGAAAGTATTATAGAACCAAAACAAATAGAAGGTAAGCAAGCAACTATGTACTGGAATCCAATAGAAGGAAAAATATTTTATGAATATGAAGATATTCCAAAATCTAAAGAGGAAACTTTAGAAGAAAAAATTAAAACTCTCACAGAAAATTTAGCACAAGAAAAAATTAATAATATGAAGAAAGATGCTTTAGCTGTAAATCTAACTAAAGAAGTTGCTAATTTAAAGGTAGAAGTTATGAATTTAAAGAAAGGTGGTAATCAATAATGAGTTTTTGGAAAATGGCATTTGATATGGGAGCAATAGGGGTGGAATTATTAAGACAGGCGGTAAAATGTATAGAGAATCCTTTTGGAGAAATAACACCAGAAGAATTTAAAACAATTTGTAATAAAGATTTTGTTACACAATAGATATAATAAGACGAAACAACTAAATAATACAGAAAAGGTGATAATATGTTAAATATAATTTTAAAAATTTTACAAAATGAAATTGAATTTTATAAAAATAAAAATAATGATTATTGGAGTGAGGATAAGAATAAAGGTTTTAAGCAAGGACTAGAATATTGTAGAGATATAGTTTTAAAAATGAAAGAAGGGAGCACCTATTAAGATGCTCCTTTTAAGGCTTGTTTAACATTATTTTTCCAGTTTGTTGAGTGAGGAATTCTTATGACATCTTTGCTATTTATACGTTGAAGTTCAATTCGGCTAAGTTTGCTTAATTCTTGCCAATTATCTTTAAATATATAAATAGCATTTCCGTATTTAACATTTTCGAGTAAAACATAACCATTATCAAATATAGCTCCAAAGTAACGATTAAATTTACTTTCACCTAAGATTGAATTTTTGATTTTCAATGTTTTGAAAAATTGGAGTCGTTCTTTAATTATAGCTTCTGATTCTGGAGAAAGACTTTTAGATTTTTTAAAAATTTTACTAAGAACTTCAGAATATTTTATCCCTGGAGGAAGCAATTCCCAACCAACATATAGTGTTTTGATGTAGTCCTCATTTTTAGCGTTTGCTTCAAATATGTCACATAGACCTGTATTTTCTTGAAGTAAACAACAATGAAAAAGCAATTCATCCATTAAATCAACCTGATCCTTAATTAATATAGTATCTAATGAAAATTTAAAAATGTAGTTAGCTTGATCATAACTAAGGAGTTCAACATTTAAGTAAATTTCTCTTGGAAGCATATATTTTTTTTGATATATTTTTTTATTCCATGTAATTTCATGTGAACCTTTAGACCAATCACCAAAATTAGGAACATCTACAGAATAATATTTGTTCACCTTTGGGAGATTTTTTAATGGAATTACTTTGCCATGAAGATTATATCGAGAATATCTACCAGTTTTAGGATCAGGTACAATTATTTTATCATAAGAAATATTTCCATCGTTTATAGTTATATTTAAATGTTTATAGATACCTGTTTGAATATCAGTTAATGGTATTTTTTTTACACAAGCAACAACAACATCATCTGATTTTAGAGATTCCAGCTTAGTAACTATTTCACGAGGGACTTTGCGAAAACTTTTTTTCCAATGATTTGACATAATATCACCTCCTATCATTAAAAATTATATCATAATATAGGGGTTATTGACTATAATGGTAAATTTTATTTAAATTCAATCATAATTGATATGCCATATATAATAAATGTTATTGGAATTCTAATTAGTGTGAAACGAGTAAAAACTATAAAGGTAAAGTAGGCACCGAATAGGTGTTTTTATTTTGCCTATTTTTATTAAGAAGGAAGGTTAAAAAATGAAATGGGATAAAATATTGAGTACAATTATAGCAGGAGTGGGAGCTTGTGCAAATTATTTCTTTGGAGGATTAGATATGGCATTAAAGACATTGTTACTACTTATGGTCCTAGATTATATTACAGGATTAATTTGTGCAGGTAAGGACAAGAGTTTAAGCTCCAGTGCAGGATTCAAGGGATTAGCTAAAAAAATAATAATACTTATAATTGTTAGTGTTGGGGTATCTGTAGATAATGTTACTGGAGCAAATGGAATAATTAGAAGTATGGTTATATTTTTCTATGCAAGTATGGAAGGTATAAGTATATTAGAAAATGCAACTAAGGCAGGTGTACCAGTTCCAGATAAGCTTAAAGATATGTTAATACAACTTAGGGAAGGAAATAAAAAAGAAATTAAAGAGCAGGATTAATGCCTGTTCTTTTTAATTTTAAGGAGGTTATAAGATGGCTAAAGGAATAGACATAAGTATGCATAATGGTAACATTAATTTTGGTGCTGTAAAGTCTAGTGGCTGTAACATAGTAATTATAAAAGCTACAGAAGGAGTGCAATATATAGATCCACTATTAGGACAACATTATAATGGTGCTAAAGCAGCAGGATTAAATATAGGATTTTATCATTTCATGTCAGAAAAAACAGATCCATCACAACAGGCTATAGATTTTTGGAATTCTATAAAAGATAAAAAATTTAACATAATTCCAACATTGGATATAGAAACAAATAATATGGGTAGAAGTCAAAAGCAAATATCAGATAGATGTATACAATTCTTAACTAAATTCAAGGCTTTAAGTGGCTATAATTGTTTAATATATACAGGAGGTTACTTTGGTAGGGATAACTTAGATAGTAGAGTTAAAAAATATCCAGGGTGGATAGCTCATTATGGAGTAAATACACCAATGACAACAGGTTTTAGCGTTGTAGGGCATCAATATACGGAGGATGGTCGTATAAATGGTGTTAGTACTCGTGTAGATATGAATAATTTCACAGATGGAATATTCATAGGCAAAACTACAAATTCAGTAGAAACAAAAGAAATGCAAATACAAAAGATGCTTGTTACGATAGGCTACCCTATAGGTAATAGTGGTATAGATGGAATTATAGGTAATGGAACTATTACAGCTATAAAAGCTTTCCAGAAGGATTGCAACCTTGCTGTAGATGGAATTGTAGGAGCTAATACATGGGATAGATTAAAACAAGAATATAATAAAAAATTAGGTATTAAACCAACTCAACCAAAAAGGGAGGAGAAGAAAGTGAAAACATTAGTAGTATATTATTATCCATTAGATCAAAGAGGTGCAGAGTATGTAGCGGATAAATTAAACTGTCCTACATTATTAGCTACAAGGAATTTTGATTATAGTTGTGTAGAAACAATTATAGCTGTAGGTGGCAATGCTTCAAATTATAAAGGTATTAAACTTTCAAAAATCATATCTGGAAATGATAGATATGATACTTTAAAAGCTGTTTTAGATTATATTAAATAATTTAAAGGTACTCTCTTTTATGGGAGTACCTTTTTTTATTTGTTTAATATTATGAATATTGGTTAAAATTTACAAATAGAATTAATTAAGGTGAGTAAGGTTAATTATAAATCAAGAGTATTGTAGAATATTGAAATTTAAGTTGGCTTATGGTATTATATAGAAAAAGATATAGCTTGTACCAATAAATTTCAATATTGTATATTGTAAAATGTGAGGTATGAGATATGGGTAAAATTATAGAGCTTTTTTATAAGGTTATGGGGGATGAAAAGATGATAAATATATTTGATGTTGCAAATTATTTCATATATCGTTCAGTTAATGATAATGAATGTATTTGCAATGAAAGATTAACCCATTTAAAATTACAAAAGTTATGTTTTTATGCTCAAGCTTGGAGTTTAGTCTGGAATAATAAAGAATTATTTAATGGGGAATTCCAAGCGTGGGTACATGGGCCTGTTAATGTTGATTTATATAGAAGGTATTCTCATAAATGTGCAGAGCCAATTGAGGAGCTTATGAATACTTTTAATTTAAATCTGTTTGATGAAAAGGAAAGATATGTTTTAAATATGATTTGGGATAATTATGGACAGTATACTGCGAAAATTTTAGAACGTATGACTCACCAAGAAGAGCCTTGGAAAGCTACTAGGGGTGATTTACCTGCATCTGCAAGATCAGAAAAGGTTATTTGTAATGAATCAATAAAAAGATATTATAGTCAATTTTCATAATGCTTGGCTTGAGTAAAACTGGGGGATGAGTAATTGAATGAATTTCATATTATAGGAGTAGGGATAGGAATTATATCGGGAATTACATTTTGTATTTTATATTTTTCATTTAATAAAGCATGGGCAGTAGTAAGCACCACCACTGGACCTTTTGCTTTGTTTTTTGTTATATATAAGGTTATGAAAGATTCAGGAAGTTTTGTAACTTCAGGTAATATAATAAGTTATACGGTTGGTTGGATTATGACAATGAGTATAACTATTGTTATATTAATTTCAATTTTTATAGTTTACTTAAAATTTAAAAAAGATGTACCAGTAAATTTAAATATTATAAATTTTTTATTTGGAGATGAAAGTCTCAAGAAGAGTTATCAAGAATTAACATCACTAAAAGCACAAAAAGAAATTAATAGTAAAGAATATCAAGAAAAAATAAATGAATTAAATGAACAGATAGAACACTATAAGAGGCAAGCAAGTATATATAAACAGAAAGAAAAATCATTAAATAGAGCTATAGAAGAAGGAGTTTACTTAGAACTTCCATATAATAATAATATTCCACTAGATAAATCATTTATAAGTGAAATACCATTAAATACCTACAAATTATTACAATTCAATGATATTATGGCAAGAAGAACTGAGGTTGCAATAAAAAATTATATAGAAACTAAAGATACTAGCATAGAAATGAAGGAAATATCATTAAATTATTTTATTGATGATATATGTAAAAATGTATCAGAGTGCTTTTTCAATCCTCAAGATGTAAGAGTTCATTTTAGATATCTTACATCTTTAAACACGTATAAAAAAGTAGCAATATTTTCAGAAGGAAAAAAATGTGATGATGATTTAAAAATACTAAAATGTACCGAAGGAATGATAAAGGCTGCAATAACATATAAATCATCATTAATTAAAAGCATAAATCAAGATAATCATTGTATAGGTACCAATGATCGTAAATGGAAAGATTATATGGTTATCATATTTGACAAGTTTTGTTATGGCAGTTATCCACAATTATGCATGGGTATAGATGTAAAGAATGAAAATATATATAGAAATATTTTTTATTTTCTTAATTTATGTAATATAGATGAAATTATACAAGGTTTCTTAGTAGAATTAGATAAAAAAATAGAAATTTCCAAAGTTATAGAAAATAAAAATATAGATGAAGAGATTAGCTAGATTTAAGTATAAGTTAAACATAAAACTTTGTATTTAAACAAAAGAACCCTAATAAATAGGGTTCTTTTGTTGTGGATTTTTATATAGGTTAGTGTAGTATTGGATTATTTCTATTATATCCAGGTGTAGAAAAATTAATCAATCGGAAATATATAATATGTAAATTTTTAAAGGTGCTTCTATTATGGGAGTACCTTTTATTTTTTTATTTAGAGGAATTTTTTAACATTTATAGAATATTAAATATAACGGCTTCCCAATAGGTTAATTATAGACCTCCTTCATAATATAAAAAAGAACCCCAATAAATGGGGTTCTTTTGTTGTGGAATTTTTATATTGGTGCTATGTTTTAGTCATTTTTATTATATCCAAGATATAGATACTTTAATCAAAGCTTTTACATTTACCTAAAATATGTTAAAGGGTACTTCTGTAATGGAAGTATCTTTTTTTATTGGAAAAATTATTATAAATAATATAAATATTTCAATAAAAGCATTGACTTCTTATACTACGTGTAGTATAATTATAATTGTAAGGAGGTGAGGAAAAAAGGTGGTCAAATGGATAAGAAAATTGAAAAAGCTTGATAAACTACTGGGAATAGTTATCAAGCTACTGGTAAAAATAACAATCATAATAATGCTACTGAAACAATTATATGATTTGTTATGAACACAGGGGAGGAACACTCCTCCCTTACTCTTATAATACCACCTTGAATGATATGAGTAAAGATTTAAAAGTATTATTTAAATTAATACTAAAGATAACCATTAAATTAATTACTATAGCTCTATTAGTATGCTTGATATTTAAAATAGTTATGTAGGAGGTTTTCAAATGGGAAAATCTAAACAGACAATAGCTAATCAGAATTGGGAAAAGAAAAATAGAGAGTATGCAAGTTATTTAAAAAGTCGGAGCAGTGCTAGAAGTTTTATAAGAAATAAAGCTTCATTAGAAGACATAGAAGAATTTAGGGACTTATTAAAAGAAAGAGAAGAATCGTTAAAACAAGAATAAGGGGATGGATTAAAAATGAAAAAGGTGGTTATAAGTTTATTAACAAGCTTACTAATAGGGGCATCTACAAGATTTATAGGAGTTGCTAAAGCAATTCAACCTGCAGAAGATAATTGCCCTAGCAATGGAGAATATATGTATTGCTTAGATCAAAACAGACCCCTTTGGATATCTATATATGATGTCCACGAAGAAGAAAAATTTATTTATTTGCGACAACCAAATACAAACAAAATAATTAAATTAGCAGAATTAAAATAAAAACAAGAGGAATTTTAACCCCATTCCTAGAATACTCACATATACTGGAATGGGGTGGTATATGTGAGTATAAAAAATAAATTATTAGATATTAGACTAGAAATGGGTTATAAATTTCAAAAAGATTTTGCTGAATTCTTAGGAATAAGCCCATACCAATATAATCGATATGAAAAAAATGTATCTCAGCCAAGTGTGGAAATTTTATATAATATTTCTAAAAAAATAAATAAAAAAATAGAAGATATAATTGAAGTGGAAGAAAGCTAACACTTCTTTTTTTATTTCTATAATTAACTAAGTAGTTAATTATTTTAAGTGGACAGGCAATATTTATGTAATGCTTGCATATAGTAGAAGTAAAGTAAGCATAAGGAGGATGTAAATATTGTTACGAATTGGCGTAAGTTTTAAACAAACAACTAGAGATTTAAAATTATATACTTATGTGAAAAGCCTAGAAGAAAAAAGTGATTTTATAAAAGATGCAATAGAACATTATGTTATGCATTTGCAGGAAAGGGAATAAGAATACCCTTTCTGGTACATATAACTAAAGAAAAAAGTTATATGAATAACAAAAGAAAGGATGTTTTTTTAAATGAAAAAACTAACAGATTTAATAGCAATTTTATTTGCTATAGGATTTTGTGCATTTATTATTCTAGGCATAAGTTTTATTGCGAAGGAGGTAGGTTTAAATCCTAATTTTGTATTATCTCTAACAATTATTTTTAGTATTCCAACAATAGTAAGTTTTAGTTGGTTTATATTCTGTACTATATTTAAACCTAAAAAAGGTAAGAAGATAACAGTAGAACAGATATTTTACAAACAAAAAGTATATCCACTTTATTTAGAAACTAGAAATTGTTTTAGGATAGCTTTACAAAATAAAATGCTTACAAGAAAGGAGATTTTAAAATTTAAAAGTATGCTAAATAAAGCACTTGTTGGAGAGTTAAAAAAGTATGGAAAATGCAAATTCGAAAATGATGCACATGAAATTTATACAAAATTAAAAAGCCACCATATCTGCGAGAAAGATATGGAAGCCTTAAAGGATTATATTACACCTTATGCGGTTGCTAGTACAGTATATAACATGCAACCTACTTCAAAACCTTATTTGAAAGTAATAAAATAAGTAACCAAACTTATTTTGAAAATGAGATTGAGAATATATACAAATAAACAACCATATTTATTTTTTATTCTCTTTCTCTATCCTTGTTACATAGTTTAACCAAACTATTAATAATTTATTCGGAGGCTTATATGGATCTATTTTGGTTAGATAAGACTATTTTAAAAACTGTTTTAAGTTTAAATTACTACCAATTCTTTTTAATAAGCTTTGGTGGATTAATAGGAACTTTTCTTTATTGTGGAACATTTAAAGAAAGGGTGAAAAGAAAGTGATTACAGAGTTTGCATTAGCAGGAGGATTAGTTTATGGATATAATTATGTAATTAGTACTAAAAGGAAAGTTAAAAAAATTATAAAAGATACATTAGAAAATAATAATTTAGATTATAAAGTAATGGATATAAAAAACACAGAGAATGGATACAAAGTTATAATTAGTTTATATGGAGTGGGTTTTGAAAAGCTAGAAAATGCAAAGGATCTATTAGAAAGTAGCTTAGGGAGTTATGTAGAAATACAACAAAACGAAAATCTTAAAACGGCAACTATATATGTTATAAAAGAAAAGCTAACAGATAGTTATAAATATACTCCAATTAAAGTTAAACCTTATGAATTATTTATAGGAAAAACTTATACACTTCAGGATGTTATATTAAATATTCGAGACTTACCACATGTTTTATTTTCAGGAATAAATAGCAGCGGTAAAACTTTATGTATGGTAACAGCTCTAGTTAACCTTATACAATTCAATAGTGCTAGAGATATAGAATTATTTTTAGCGCAGGTATCTGCAAAGAAAGATTTAAGAAAGTTTAAAGACATAAAACAATGTAGAGGATATGCTTCAACATTAGAAGAAGCTTATAAAATGTTTCAATATCTTTATCATACTATGGAGAAGAGAATATCTATGTTTAATAGTATTAAAAGTAGATATGTAGATGATATATACGAATGGAATAAAGCATTTCCTAAAAGAAAGATGCGTGTAATTTATTTGGCTATGGATGAATTTACTTCTTATATGCCAGATAGTTTAGATAATAAAGAAGATACAGAATTAAAAACTAAATGTTTGGATCTACTTGTAAAGTTAATACAGCAGAGCAGATGTACTGGAATATATGTATTGGCAAGTTTGCAAAGACCAGACAAGGAGAGTTTGCCACCACGCCTAAAAGCACAGTTTAATTGTAAAGTTAGCTTTAAACAATCTAATATTGCCAGTTCTTTAGTAGTTACAGATTCCGAGAAAGCATTTAATTTAAAACCTAAGAGAGAAGCTATAGTTAATTCGGATGAGGAATATTTAATAAAAACGCTTTATATAGATAACAAAATGATAAAAGATATTTTAGAACCTCATATAGATATGGACCACAAAAATTATTATAATTATAAAAAAGAATCTTTAAAAGAAACTAAGTCATTAACAGAAGCAAAACCTAAAAATAAGAAATGCAAAAGCAGGGTAAAAATATGTATCTAACAAATAGAGATAAAGATATTTTAAAATTTATAGAGCAGTATGGAAGTATTACAATTAACCAATGCAGTAAGATATTTTTTAATAAATGTAAGCAAAATTATTATCAAGCTAGAAAAAGGCTTAGAACTCTTTATAATAGCAAATATATAAAAAGATATAGAAAGGATATGCGAAGTGAAGCCGTATACTATTTAGATAAAAAATTATCTATACATGATTTAAAAGTATTAGATATATATGCAGAAATAATAAATCTAGGGGCAGAAATAAAGTGTTTTAAAAAAGAATATACAATAAAGTGTAAGAATAAAGAATATAGAGCAGATGGACTTATAGAGTGCATAAGAGATGGGTATTTCTACCCTATATTAATAGAAGTTGATTATACACATTTTACATCTAATAAAAAGTTGTTAGATATTTATAACTCTAATTATTTTCAAGAAAAGTATAAAGATTTAGATACAGATATTTTCCCAACAGTTTTAATTGTTAGACCTTTTATCTCTTCTTCTAATAATAATTTACCTTTTAATATTCTATATACTACTATGTGCATAAATAATATAAACACATTATTTAACTAATTACTAATTTTCAAAAGGGAATCACTAATTACAAAAAATATTACTTATTGTACTGTAAGCATGGAATAGCTTAGATACTAATGTCTAAGCTTTATTTTGTACCTATTATAGAGTTATACGTGACAGGTATATATGAGAGGTGCATGAAAAACTTAATATTTTTGAGAACTATGTACAATATTTGAACTTTATGTAAATGTATTATATAATCAGCATAGAATATATTTCAGTCACAAAAAATTTAAGGAGTGTGTTTTATGGAGACGTTTACGATTATTTTATTTTTGATTGGATGTATTGGAGCAATTGTTTCAATTATATTAATTATTAAAAATACTATTAAAAAGCAAGATAATAAAAGAAATAAAAAAATATTGATAGGATCTATTATTTTATCAATAGTAGCGTTTATTGCATTTCCTACCAAGTCTAATACTAAGAAAGATGTAAAAACCAATAATAAGGTTGCTACAGAAAATAAAAGTATTCTAAGTTCAAAAGATAAAGAATTATTGAAAAAGCATTATGAAGATTTTGAACCTGGCCAAATAGAACAATTTGATAAAATACAAAAAAAGTACGAAAAAATGCCTTCTAAAGAAAAGGAAAGTATTAAAAGTGACTATGAAAGATTGTTAAAAGAGCAGGCTATTCAAGTTAAAAAATGGGAAGATAAAGAAAAAAAGAAGGCTGAAGAAGAAAAGGCAGCCGAAGCTAAAAAATGGAATGATTTTGTAAATAAAAATACTAAAGAATTATCAGCAGGTGAACATACTGTTGGTACTCATATAGATGCAGGGGCTTATGATGTTACTTTTAATGGTTCAGGCAATTTTAATATATATTCAGCAGATGGTTCATTATTAACTAATGAAATAGGTGGAAATGATTTAGGAATTGATAAGTATAGAATAATATTAACACAAGGCAATAAAATAAAAATTTCAAGTATGAGCGTTAATATGAAACCAATAAAAAGAAGCTTAGTACCTTATAAAGAAACAAGTATTTATTCTGGTTATTGGATTTGTGGACAAGATATAACAGAAGGAAGATATAAAGCGATTGTTGAAAGCGGCCAAGGGAATTTTGTAATATACGGAAAGTCTGGAGGAGCAAAGACGAATGAGATATTAGGCGGAGATATAGGAGTTAAAGAAGTAATTATAAATTTAGAAGATGGAGATATAATAAATGTAGCGGGATTAAAAAGTGTAAAATTAGTGCCTGAAAAATAAGAAATATATTGCACATAAATAAGAACTCTAGAGGGCTAATCTTTAGAGTTCTTACTATATCCAGGTATAATAATTTTAATCTAGCTAGTTAAAATTTGATAATTTATTTACAAATATTACATTTTTGTTATAATTAAACTATATTACTTAATAGAGGGGGATTAGTACATGAAAAAACTAATATCTATATTAATAGCAGGAATTTTAGCCTTAGGATTAGTTGCTTGTGGGTCTACACAAAGCAATGAAGAAAACAAAAATAATGATAAACCAAAACAAGAACAAGCTAAAAAAGAATCTGCGAAAGAAAAAGGTCAAGAAGAATTAAATAAAGAAATAAAAAATTCTGCTGTAAAGGCTGACTTTGTAAAAATTAATGGACATGAAAAAGAATTAAAAGGGAAATCATATTATATAGAAGGAGAAGTAAGCTTTATTGATAATACTAACTCAGTATTACCTAAGTTTACCGTAAAAACAAAAGAGGGTGAAGGATATGGTATGTATGATGTTGAAAACTTTGGAAAGGCAGAAGTAAAAGAAGGAGACAAAGTAAAAGTTTATGGCAAGCTAAATGAAAATAAAAGCGAAACAGGGGCTCCACAAATTAGTGGCAATGTTATAGAAAATCAAAAATAAGTCTTGGATAATACCAAGGCTTATTTTTTATGATTTTCTATTACTTTTATTAGATCTAATAATAATTCCTTGTTCTTTTTATCTTTTAGATTTAAATTATATCTTTCTTTTGTTCTACCCAGTAAATAATCTAAGCTAATATTAAATATATTTGCTAGTTTAATTAAATTACTTATACTTGGTTCTATAGCGCCAGCTTCATATCCAGATATGGTTTGTCTAGAAACATTTAAAAGCTTACCAAGTTCTTCTTGTGTCATTTCTTTTTCTTCTCTTAATTCTTTCAATCTATCTCCAAACAAAATAATACCTCCTATAAACATTTATAAAACAAGTTTATAGCAGGATAAGAAAGATTTATTTAATTTCCATTTATTCTGTCTTTTTTAAATGAAAAGGACATGAAAACTTTACATTAAGAAAATACAAAAATACAGCAACTGGACAAATATTAAGTTCCATTGCTAAATTTTCTATAAGATCTACATTAACATTAATCTTATATATAGAGTTATTTTCCAATTTACTTAAATAAGGTTGTGTTATACCTAATCTGCTCGCTAAATCTTCTTGTCTAATTCCTTTATGTTCTCGAAAAATCTTTATCATATGTACCACCTCGCCCAAATATCCTATTTGTTTTAATTTTACGACAAAATATTACAATAATAAATAAGAAAAATGTGGTAAAAAGACGAGCGATATTCATACCATGAATATTTTCTGTTGTATAATAGCATTAAAGGGAAATACTAGATTATAAGAATTTTAAAGGAACATTTAAAATATTTAACTCGAACAGATGTTCTTGAATATTTGAACCATTAGCGGTATAATTTAGTAGTAAAGTAAAATTAGTGATTACCGGGGGAATACATATGAAAAAGAGACAAGCTAAATCTGGTAAAAAAACAAGAGTTATATTAATAATAAAAACTAAAAATAAAAAGTAGGAAATTTTATTAATTTCCTACTTTAAAAAATAGCCTATATCAATATTAAATTTACTACTAATTTTATTTAAGTTTTTAATACTAGGATTAAACCCTAATTCATATTTGCATAAACTTGAATATCCAATTGAACATATTTTAGCAAATTCACGTTGAGTGCATCCTTTAATCATTCTTAATTTATAAATTTTTTCAGCTATGGTGTCTTCAGGCAGGCTAGAATAGGCTACAGATTCATTACTTTCAATTGTTTTAAAAATCTTTTTGAATGTTGCAGTTTTGTTTACCTTGCATGTCCAGTGTCTAAAATTACAATATTTTCCGCAAATTCCTTTAGAGCATATTGCTGACAAACTTTCATTTTCAATTTATCTAAGTTTATATCTTCTTTTGGAACCTTTAAAACTAATACTCCAGTTTCATCAAGTTCTTTTATAAGTTCTTCAGACATAGTTTCTTTAGCTAGTTTACAGGAACCACTAAAAGCTCCTAATAAATCATCTTCTCTTTCTCCTTGAAAATCCTCTATACCAGCTCTAGAGGTTAAGCTTACTCTAGGTCCAAAGGCAGGACATCTTAAAATACACATAGAACATCCATTACCGTATCTTAAACAATTACCCATAGGTCCTGTGGAACCAGTGGTTTCTATAAACACATCACCATCTACATAGGTTCCGTCTGAAATATATATGCCTTTTATTTTATCTCCTTCTTTTTCTACATCTACTATTCTAGAGATAAGATGAATATCTATGCCCATGTCTTTCATATGATTTTTCACAGCAGGTTCTATTTTATTTACATCATAAAGCCATGCATGTTTATGACCAGGGAAATCTATGTTTTTATGTCTACTGCTTTCATCTGTTATATTTATTAAATCACCAGCACCTAGAGCTATAAGCTCCTCTGCTGCGGTAAATCTTCCGTTGTTTCTCATTATCCCACCAACATTACCCAAGCCTAAAAGTAAATCTGTCTTTTCAAATATACTAACATCAGCACCAGCTTTTTTAGCGCTTATAGCTGCTGCACATCCGGCCCAACCGCCGCCGATAACTACAACTTTCATTAAAAATCCACCCCCAAATTTATATAGGTCTTAATTAAACATATTCTATAATTATTTAACTGTTATAACCCTCCTAATTTATCCTCATACTATTAAAATATTTTTTTATAGGATTTTTGTTACATAAAGTTTTATAATAAACATTTATGAATATAAAAAATAAACTAGTAAGGTTTTATAAAAGTAACAAGAAATAAGGTTTCACCCATTTTTAAAAAAGCTGAATTTGATATAATGGTGTATTTATCCAATATGTTATAATTGATTTATGATAATAACATAATCTTAGGTAAAATTTATACGTATGAGAGATACAGATAAATCAGAATTTGGAGGTAAATTTTATGGATAACTTGCTTTTTATTGGATATGAATTTTTGACAGCCTTTGTTCCTTTTATTGTGACTTTTTTGATATTCAATAATATGAATAAACATAAGGGTATATTAATATCGAGAATTCATTGTGGAATTACTATTGTTTTTGCAATTTATATAATTTCCGTATTTTATTTTACAGGAACAGGAACTTTATATGATATACTTCATTATCGCTTTGAAATAACGCAAAAGCTAAACTTTATGCCATTTTCTAATGAAATTGATATAGTGTCATATTTACAAAACATATTACTTTTTATTCCTTTTGGTATTTTACTTCCTTTTTTATGGAAAAAGCACGATGAAGTGCTCTATATTCTCGTATCAGGATTTTCATTTTCAATGTTTATAGAAGTCACTCAATTATTAAACAATAGAAGTACTGATATTGATGATTTAATATTGAATACGATAGGTGGACTCATTGGATATGGTATATATAAAGTCTTTGTTTGTGTAATAAAAAGTCAACATGAATCATGTGATTGCTGTAAATGGGAACCTATCATATATATAGTTGTAATGTTTATGGGACGTTTTCTTTTATTTAATGAATTTGGATTTGCAAAATTACTTTATGGATTTTAAATCACTAAAGAAATTGCAATTTGTTAAATAGTCTAAAAAGTGAATATAAAATGATATATTAAAATATCGCATTATTCAGAAATGAAATTGCGGTATTTTTTATGTTACAATAATAAGAAATTATGAATTGACAATTTTAATTAATAAGCCTATTATATGAGTATAAGTGAATATAAGCATTAGCATATAAAATCATAGGGAGGTATGAGATGGATATAGTACAGATGCTAAAAGCATTAGGGGATGAAACTAGAATCAGAATATTAAACCTATTAAAAGATGAGGAATTATGTGTATGTGAAATTGAACATATATTAGGAATTACACAATCAAACGCCTCAAGACACCTCACTAAGCTAAGTATTCTAAAGATTGTGGACTATGAGAAAAAAGCTCAATGGGTGTATTATAAATTAAGTAAAAAAACTTTGGAACAGTTCCCATTTATAAAAGAACTTTTAGAGAATGAGCTAAATAAAATAGACATATGTAAGAATGACATAGAAAGCTTAATTAAATATAAAAAGAGTGGAATGACTTGTGAAAATTTAAGAAATCATAAAAGTGGATTGGGGAATAGTTGTAAATGTGAAAATAATTAATGATATCATTGAAGACAAAATAAAAAACTTAGTTGAGAGAGTTAAAGATAATTAAGATGATGATGAAGTTTTACAACTCTTATTTATCAATGAAGAATTAAGGTAAGGAGGAAAAAAGATGAGTAATTTTAAAAAGGGCGATGTTAGAAATGCTGTTCGTAATAGTTATAGGAAGATAGCTATTGGAAATGCAAAAGAGGATGGCTGCTGTGGTGGAAGTATTAATCTTAAAAAATCTTCCATAGAGATATCACGTAAAATTGGATATTCTGATGAAGAAATATCAACAGTTCCAGAGGAAGCTAATATGGGGTTAGGTTGTGGAAATCCCCAATTAATAGCTGATCTTAAAGAAGGCGAAACTGTTATAGACCTTGGAAGTGGAGGAGGATTTGACTGTTTTTTAGCTTCAAAGAAAGTTGGAATTAAGGGATATATTATTGGAGTTGACATGACTCCAGAGATGATTAATAAATCAAGAGTTATGTCTAAGAAATATAGATATAGAAATGTAGACTTTAGATTAGGCGAAATTGAAAATCTTCCTGTAGCAGATAATACTGCGGATGTAATTATTTCAAATTGCGTTATAAATTTATCTCCTAATAAACAAAGGGTATATAATGAAGCTTATCGTGTATTAAAAAAAGGTGGTAGAATTGCTATTTCTGATATAGTTCTTATTAGAGAATTGACCAAGGAAATGAAGCAAGATGATAAGCTTTATTGTGGATGAGTTACTGGGGCATCTTCAGTTGAAGAATTAAATTTATATTTAGAAAAGGCTGGTTTTAGTGATATTAGAATTGAAACTCAAGAAGTCTCAAAGGAATATGCTGAAAAATGGGGACATAACTTAAAAGTTGGAGAATATATTATGTCTGCATCAATAAAAGCAATAAAATCAAAATAGTAGAATGTTACGGATATAATGTTTGGTATGTAGGGGTGGTATATATGATAAAGATAGAATATCTAATTGAAAATAAAAATACCATAGATGAGGCTGCTAATCAACTAAATACTAACGACATAGAATATCTTATAAATCTATTAAATGAAAAAAATAATGAAGTAAGATATACTGCATTTCTTGTTCTACAAAGTAGAAGTCAAATGTTTTCAGATGTTTATAAGTATTGGCAAGATTTTTGCAAAAAACTCAGTAACAGTAATTCATATCAACGAAGTATTGGTATAATGCTTATTGCAGAAAATAATCGCTGGGATGACCAGAATAAATTTGAGGATATTATTGATATGTATTTATCCCATTGTGAGGATGAGAAATTTATTACTGCAAGACAAACAATTCAAAGTATTAATAAATGGATTGTGTATAAAAAAGGATTATTATCATTAGTTGTACGTAAACTTATAAGTATAGATATATCAAAATACAAAGACAGTCAAGGAAAATTGATTCTTCTAGATATAATAAGTGTATTATCTCAAATTAAAAAGATTCAACCCACCAATGATATTGTGGAGTACATAAATAATGCAATAAGAGGTGAATGTTTAAATAAGAAAGATATTAAAGAAATTGAAAAGTTATTTTAGTAATGATTAGAATAATAATTTAAAGGGAGTAGAAAAAATTTTCTACTCCCTTTGTAAAATTTGAAAAGTTGTAGGCTTTTAAGTTTTTAAAATATATATTATGTTGAATATATATTTTTCATAAATCGTATATTTAAATAGAATGTACTTAATACAATAGAAAGTTTGGAACTAGTCCTATTATTTATAAACATTGTACGGATAAAAGAGAGAATATATCAAAAGCTATTAATGAACTTGAAAGTGTAGGATATATAGAAAGAGTTTTAAGAAGGAATTCTAAAGGAAAGCTGATTATAATATTTTTGAAATTCCACAATTTATAAAAGATAATAGTAAAGCTTGTACAAAACTTATCGAAAGTTGAAAAGTCCAAATAGAAGATGAATCTAGTAAACATAGTTATAAATATATTAAGGGTATTTTAGAAAATTAGAAAATAAGTGGGGGAGTAATGGAAAATAAGAAGGTAAAAGGTGGTGATTTTGGTGGCACTAAAAACGAGTATAAACAGAATAATGGAGGAGATAAAGAATCAAAGAGAAAATGATCTGGGTATAAACCACCAAAACCTAAATTACAAAGAGATAGAGAATGCAAGGGAGTCATATAAAGAAGTTTGTAATAAATGCGGTGGTAGTACATGGATAACTAATATAGATAAAGAGGGCAGAGTTTATTGCAGAAGATGTAGCTGCTATGAAATGCAAAGGGTTAAAGATATGTGGAATTTAGCAGGAATAAATACGGAGCAATCTAAACATACCTTTTCAAATTATAAACCCTATAATGAAACAACTGAATTAGCAAAGAATACAGCCATTCAATACTATAAAAACTTTGATGAAATCAAAAATACAAGACGAAATAGTATTGCTTTTATAGGGCAAGTAGGTAGCGGGAAGACTCATTTAAGCATAGCTTTAGCAGTGAATTTTTTAAAGAACAAACAAGTTCCAGTTGTATATATGCCTTATAGAAATACTATAACAAAAATAAAACAGAATATGATAGATGAAGAATATTATAGTAAGGTTTTATCAAAATATCAAAAGGCAAAGATTCTTCTTATAGATGATTTATTTAAGGGTAAAATAAATGAATCTGATATAAATATAATGTTTGAAATAATTAATTATAGATATATGAATTATTTACCTATGATAGTTAGTTCTGAATTTACCATAGAAAGGCTCCTGGATTTTGATGAAGCTATAGGAAGTAGAATAATTGAAATGGCAAAGGATTATACTGTTGAAATAGTTGGGAAGGAAAATAATTATAGATTAAAAATTTGATGTTTAGTAAGCATTGTAGGATTTCCAGTAGCAGTTAGTGTTTATCTTTTAGTTAGATTTGAAAAAACTTGATTATTTAATTAAAGCTTTTAATGACTATACTAAAGGACAATAATATGTTATGGAACACCAAAAGAGAAAGGTCTTAATTTTAGGACCTTTCTTTTTATTTTTGCATTTTGTATTTCTAAGTCATATATATAGGTGAAGACAAAATCAAACAAAAATAAGGGGTATAAAGCTATGGCAGTAAGTAAGAATATGTTAGAAAAAAATCTAGCTTTAGAATATCAAGATGGCTTAGATAAGAAGGGAAAGGCTATCATGAGAAAGGCTACTTATAAAAATGTAAAACTAACTGCAGAACCAGAAGCTCTTATGGCGGTAGTGGATACAATACATCCATTAATGCCAGAGGGTATATCAGAGGCTAGAGTAGTAGAAAATTATGTGTTAATAAAATAATTGGATGGGGGGAATAGAGAATGAATATAACAAAATATTTAAATTTAGTGTTTAAAACAACAGAGGATTCTACTTCAACTATAAAAATTCCAAAGGTTAAAGAGGATGTAACAGAAGAGGAAATCAAAAATTGTGGCAAGGCTATAGTAGATCAGAACATATTCCAAAGCAAAAATGGAGATCTTTCAGCACTTAAAGTTGCAAGAATTATAACAACTGAAACAGAAGAAATTAAAATAGAAGAATAACTTAAAGAGCTCTCACAGTGTGAGGGCTTTTTATAACTGGATTTTAAGGAAGATAGAGTAAAGTTTCATTAGAATAATTATTTTTATTTATTGGTACAGTAATAAAAGAGTTTTTATAAGTTTAAATAAAGGGGGAGCGGTCATGTATATTATAAATCCAAATTTAAAATTTAGAGGATTATCTTATGGTAATAATCCTAAAATGATTATACTCCATCATGCAGAAGCTTCAGGTTGTAGCATAAAAGATATTCATTTATGGCATTTAAATAATGGTTGGAGTGGGTGCGGTTATAATTATTTTATAAAGAAGGATGGTTCTATTTATAAAGGCAGACCAGATAATGCTATAGGTGCTCATTGTTTGAGTTATAATGGTGTGTCTATTGGTGTTTGTATGGAAGGAAGATTTAATATAGAGGAAATAGGAGCGGCTCAATACAACTCTTTAAAAGATTTAACCTGCTACTTACAAAATAAATATAATATTAATAAAATATATGGTCATAGAGAATTAAATGAAACAGAGTGCCCAGGAAACAACTTCCCGCTACATAGAATAAAAAAAGAATGTTTAGGTGGAAATAGTTTAGGTGAAAGTTTAACTAATAATAGAGGAAGTAAAGGTTATCCTGGATATTTACTTAAATATAATCCTAATAGATTTGATGCTAATGTAAAAGTAATTCAAAGTAAATTGCAGAATATAGGCTATAGTGTAGGAAGGTGTGGAGTGGATGGATATTTTGGAGTGAATACGTGGGAGAGAATAATGAGAGAGTAAAAAGAGTGCTATTTAATATTCTAATTTTTAACCCTATCTTAGGCATTCATATACAATACTTAAGATAGAATTTGTAGTATTTGTATAAATTGTAGAATATTACGTTAATAGAGTATTTTATGATATAATAATATGATTACAATATCAAACAAATGGTTGTATATTAATAGTCAGGAGGACATAAGAATGAATTTTTCTGAGAAATTAGCTTCATATGTTATTAAAAGGAAATTCAAGAATTGTGAAATTCACTTTAATGATCAACAATCTAAGGGAGAGGTAGATTTTGAATTGAAAATGCCACATAAACAGTATAAAATTCCTATGGAAGTTACAACTTCAGTAGAAGAACAAAGTATTAAAGAAATAAATGAAGTTATTAGAAATAACGAAAGGTTAATTACTAGAAAAACCGGTAGAAATGGTTATTGGGCTATAACCTTAAACAAGAATGCAAATGTTAATAAAATTAAAAAACAATCTGATAAAATAGATGATTATTTATATTTACTTGAAGAAAATAAAATAAAAAAATTTTATTGTGAATCAATATATTCATATCCTAAATGTATTTCTGATAAAATAAGAGAATTATCCCAATCACTATGGATTGATGGAGCAAGTCGTATAGGGTAAAAAAATGGAGGAATATATATTAAGATTCCAATATATGGTGGACAGGTATGCGAATGTAATATAAATAAAGCAGTACAAAAAGAAATTATAAAAGAGGATAATATAAGGAAGCTTTCAGGATTAGAAGAAAATTATTTATTTATATATGTTGATGCAGATGATAATTGTTCAGTTTATAATGCTATGTCTCATATAATTTATCCTGAAACAGTTTTAAAAACAGATACTAATATACAAAATTTGACTGTATGGATTACAACTTTAATAGGTGAGCAGTGTATAATATGGAAAGATAATAATGATTGTAAATGGGAAATAGATGAAATTAATATACCAAGGGAAGTTTTATCTAATCTACACAATGCTTAATTTTAGGTATTCCTATAGGGTGCATTACGTAGCTTATTTAAAGCCTGTAATCCGCTAGGGCGTAATACTTTAAAACAGGCAGGAAGTCTTAACTCTTAAAGTTATATAGTAATAGGGAGCAGGTATTATTATATTATATATAAATTAATACTTGGCCTACTTTAAAGTATGATGAGGAAATAGGTAGCCTTGTACTAGCTTATATCTGCTACTTTTAGGTATTCCTTTGTAGCTGCAGAAATAAGCAATTCCAAGGACAAATTATAATTAAAAAAGAAATGCTAACTTAAATATTAGTTAAAAGATACCTTATAGATAGATTTATTTGTCTATACTATAGGGTGTTTTTTAGTTTAGTGGAGCATTACTTTTTTAAAATTTCTAAATCGGAATTGTTGTACAGGCTTCTATTTGCCATAGGGTATTTCTTTTAGGTAGTGGCAAAAGAAAGCTAGTCCAACAAAAATAAAAAAATATAAGTTTTTATAAAAGTTGTGTTAGTGTAGTAAAAGTTTATAGGTAATATAGATAGTTTCAAAGAATATTTAATTTTAAGAGTAAGTAGCCTATATGCAAATCTTATATTATGGTTATTGTTATTAGAGCTATTATTATATAATGTTTATAAGTTATTATATATTTAGTTACTTGATATAGATATACTAGTATTTTTCTAATAATATTATTTGGGCACTTTAACCTGCACCCTAAAAAGTACAGGTTCCTATCTAGCTCTAAGGTTTAAAAAGTCTCTCCCTTATTTCCGAGTCTTTTTAAATCTAAGAGCTTCACGATTTTAACTAGTCCTTTGTTAGGGTACCCGCAGTAGTGCGTTTAAGTATTGCTCTTGGGTCTTATATTTGTATTCCTATAGGGTCTTTCGCTTGTCTACTTCGCTAAACAAAGGGAGATTTAGCGTAAGTAAAACAAGCCATTAAGGCTAGTTTGACTTCGTCAAATCGGTTGTTTAGCAAAATAAACAAGCGTCTAGGGAATTCCTTTTAGGTCTTGTGAGAGTATTCCTATGGGGTCACCTACGCACAAAAAAAGATTGAATTTCATAGTGTAGTCTACGCATTGTCGCCTTGGACTAGCCAAGCATGTACAATTTGCATTAGCTATTCATTCTTCACAGCTGCTACAAATTATACATGCCAGGCTACTCTACTTTGTACATGCCATTCCTCCGGTAGGGCAAATACAAAGCCGGCGACGTGAATTTATGTGATATACATAAAATTAGATTTGTTTCTTATAAAGGTCTATTATTCATGGGCAAGTTCTATGTAATATAAAAATATGTAAAAATGATTGGAAAAATGTTAAAATTATAAATAAAGAAATATATATTGGAGAAAGGGGGTTATTATGGAAAATAATAAAAGAAGTAATTAATTATTTTAAAAACTGAAATGGATAAATTTTAAAACAACTTAAAATATAGCAAGGGAGTAAAAAACATATGACAAAATATAATTACAATATAGCTATTTCAATTGTTTTAACATATAAAAGAGTAATAGAAAATGGTAAATGTGAACTAAAGAATAACTATGAAAATATAGATGCAGATAGGTAAATATTATGAAAAGAGATATAAAAATTAATTATGGAAAGATAGAAGAGATTATTTATAACATTTCTAAATATGAGAATGCTCTTGAGAATATGGAAGACTCATTAAAGTATATTCAACAAGAAATAAATAATAGTACAGGTGAATCAATAAATGCTTTATTGGATAATTATGAAGTACTAACAAAAAATATTGATATATGTAAAGAAGAGTTAAGAGATTTAAGAAAAATATTAAGTGATTATATAAATGAAATGAGTAGATATGCACAAGCCATTGATAGAGGAAGGCTTGTAAGAGTAGATCGTAATGATGTTTGGTGGAATATAAAATCTATGGAAGGCATTATAAATCAAATAACTGATGAACAGATGAGGTGGGGATATAATTATTCTGGCAGCTGGAGTTCAGATAAAGATGTTATTGAAAGAGAAGAACATAATGGAAGGCAAATAGAATCAATCAACCACATAGTAGAAAAGTACGTAAATATTCTAAATCAAAAGATTCAAGAAATATATGCTATACATAATAGTAAGGTTATACCCTTTGAAAATACAGATGATGTTTTTAGAGATAGAGCATGGAATATGTATTGGAAATGTACAGGCTTTGGAGATTGGGTAGGAGACTTTTTTGGATTTTTAGATAAATCCTTTAATAATATCATTGATGGAGTATTAAAGGGATTAACAGATCTAGTAGTTGGACTAGCTCAATTAGCAATTGGAGCTGTTGAATATGTAGGAAGCTGCGCTGTTGTAGTGCTCTGTGAACCATTTGGTGGAGCACCAGATTGGATAAAAAACAAGGTGGATTCAGATAACAGGCTTATTTCAAGTATTTTAAAAGATCCAGCTCTAATAATAGAGGGACTAGCACAAGATGCATCTGATGCAATAGATGAAAAAGGAATATGTTATTCTGTAGGCTATCTTGGTGGAACATTCCTTGGAACAAAAGGTTTAGACAAAATCACAAAGGGCGTAAAAGGATTGATATCTGGAACAGAAACTGCTACTATTAAATCATTAGAGCATGGAGCAACTCAAGCATTAAAATCAATAAAAGATATATTAAATAAAGCAGGAAATAAATCTATAGAGGAATTGAATAAAATTGTAACTAAAGTGTATTCCAGAGTAAATGGAGTATTAGATGTTGAAGTTGCTGGATATGGAAGAATTCGTATTAAAGAATCAAGCATACTTGATGATGTAGATAAGATTTGTAAAGATAGGTATACTAAATGGGCTGAAGGTAAATCATCAGAGATAAGTCATGTAAAGTCAATAGCTGATTTAAAAAATACTGAAAATTTTAGAAACAGTGCTTTAAATCATATTTTAGAAGGGGAAATAAATCGAAGTAATATGGCTGTTGGCTATCATTATGAAAAATTTCCAACTTCTAAAGGGAAGATTATAGAAGGGACAAAGTCTTCGCCTAATGATTTGGGTGTTTATACTGGAAAAGTTCAAGTAGATGGAGTAATAAAAAAAGCAAAATCATCATTTTTCCCTGAAGAATGGTCACCACAAGAGGTTATTGATGCAATAAATGAAGCTTATAATAATAAACAATTTGTTAAAGGCACTAAGAATACTTTTAGGGGAAAGTCAGTTAGTGGTTTAAAAATAGAAATGTATATAGACAATAAGGGAAAGATAATATCAGCATTCCCGAAATACTAAGGAGTGAATTGAATTGAAGTATAAATATAGTTTTGATGAGCTAATTTATGATGATGAAGATAGAGATTTAATAATTATTGTAGAAGAGAAGATACAATTAGTAGCGCAATTTTTAATGTCAGATGTACAAATAGATTCTGAATCTTATATACAAGCATTAGATAGTGTACTAAATGGATTTAGTGATTATGAAGAGTTAAATGGAAATGTATGTGGTATCTTAATTCATAGGGATAAGACTAAAGTAATTGACTGTTTAGCAGATGATGGAATGGGAAATTGGTGTGAAATTGAAACTAAAGAACTTAGAGAATTAATAGATATTTGGTGCAACAAACTTAAAAGGTTTAAAGAAAATAATAAATAAAGCTAAAAGTTTTCCTTTCTTTGTAGTGGTTAGAATAATATAATATTTTATTCACGAAGTATTACTTTGAAGTGCTGTAAATAAAATACTACATTATACAAGATTAAGTAATAAGGGAAAATGTGAAATAGTGAGAAGGAAATACTCTACTATTTTATAGTAATAGGGTGGTAAGGCGGACAAGCTATAAAAGATGATAACTTATGTGGAGTAGAAAATTTTTTCTATTCCTTTTATAGATTTTTTATTTAATATTTAAAGTTGCCATAATATTGATATATAAGGATTATTTCATATAAAAAAGCATTTGAAATCACAGGTTATGGACTTTACAAAAAAATGTTTGGTGAAACTAAATTCCAAGAATTTTTAGCAGTATGGCAGAATTATAAAATTAAAAGGATGGGAGCTTAAAAGGCTCCTATTTGAATGTAAAAAAATTTGAATAAGAAAATGTAATTTATACATAATTGCTAATAAAATGAGTTTATGGAGTTGATATATTTGCCTAGAGTAAAACCAAAATTAAAGAAAAAAGAAATGAAACAGGTACATTTTGATATAGATCTTGATGATTATCTAAAATTTGAAAAAATAGTATATGAAAATGGGATAAAGGTAAGTGAGTTTTTTAGAGAAAAAGTTCAAAAGGTAATAAAAAAGGGAAGGGTTTAAAAATAACTAAAGGAGCGGGAATAGATTTTTACTATATTTAGATATTATTTTATATAGTAGAAAGTTTTAACCCGCTCCTATTATTTATAATATCTTTGGACTAGCTATTTTTTTGAATGGAAGGAGTGCGGCTTAAGATCATAAAGGAATACATAAGGCTTGCTAAGCTGCAAATAGCTTGTACAAAGCTTCCTTTCGACAAAGGGGAGACTAGGTATAAGACCCTATATCATTTCTTCCTGGGATTGGGGTGGAGCAACCCAATATATTTAATTGAGCATATACCAGTTTTTATTTTGAGGGAGCGAAGAGTTAAAGATGGGATGTGGTTTCAGTGTTATGCACTAGGATGGGTTTAAAAATATTTGTTTGCATTGATTAGGTTATAGGTTTAAAATATGGATTTTTAGTGTTTGGTGAATTTTAAATACTACGTTATTAAAGTAATCTATGATATAATAATTACATAATTAAGGATAAATATACAATATTTATATAAGTTCGACATTATATAGATACTGTATATTTATATAAAGAGTTAATGTTATTATAATTTTAAATAGCTATAATTTATAAGTTATACATTATGTCTATAATGGGAAGTTGATATTATGGGGGAAAAGTACATAAGTATTAAATAAATTTAAAAATTGACACACTGAACTATATCATAAATAAAAGGGTATTTTATAGTTTTAAAATTACTAGTAATTTTTAATTGTAAAAATGTTATATACAGTATAAACGTTTCAGTTTACATTGTACTAAATAGCTAAATGCCAAATTTCCATTAAATAATGAAAGATTAAATAATGAGGTGATGTATGAATGGATACTTATGATGAATTTGAAGAATTATTAGATATAGGCGATTCTTATAATACATTTAATAAGCTATATGATAAACCAGGTGATTACAAAAAAATGCAATTTATTATAAATGAAGTGAAAAGGTATGATGTATTTGATTTTATTTCTCGAGTGTCAGCGTTAAACCTTATACCTGAAAATCAGAATAAAAGTATTTTGTTTGATGCTCTTATTGAGTCACTTCTTACACTAAATCGATCTGAGTACAATTCAAGTATAAAAATAAGTAGTGGTAAGTTTCGTAAAATAATTAACCAACTTGATAAAATGAACTTAAAAATGTCATTGGATCCAGCGGAAACACTTTTTGTTGAAAATGTAATGTTTTATAATAATTATTCAATTTTTACAGGAATAAATTATTTACCAGGATATTGTCTTCAGATGATGATTGATATTTTATTCTTGCAAAAAAATAATTTCCACGTAGATTTTTTAAAATCAGCATCAAAACTGATATGTTTAGTACTAAACATATCAAATTTTGCGGCAACAGAATTAGGGTATAATTTGGAAGGATTAAAAAGACTGGAAGCAAATAATATCATAATACCTGATAATAGTAAATTAAAACATATGGTGCAACTTGTAATTGTTGATGATAATTATATTCAAAATTTGATTGAAGATGATTTCTTAATAGAAGAATTGTACTCTACTTTTGGAGATGGAGATATAGAGACTGCATTAAATGCGGAGCAACAGAAATTTTTTACAAAGCCATTTATTAAAGTAGGTGATGATAAAACTATAGTTCTTAATATATCAGTTTTATCATCATTTGTATTTCATAAAATAATCTGGTTGGCGGATAAGTATGGATATAAGGAAGAACTTATTAATGCATATAATGTGTCAGTATGGAAAGATTGCCGTAAATCATTGAGTATATTGGGGCATAAAAAAATAAAAGAAAAAGATTTGGGAATTGATTTAGTAGAATGTAGCAATTTTAAAGAGGTATTGCTTAATGTATGTAATAACCAGATTATGATTATTACGTGCTTGTGTGATGATGGAAAAGATTACTCTGAAGATATGATTTTTGATATGTATCCAGTTGATCATTTTAGCGAACTTTTAGATAAAAGAATATCTTATTTTTATGAAAAATTATCAGAGCAAGGTATAAAGCAGGAAGATATTTTTCATATTATAATAATTAATTCGTTTGGCAGAAGAATAATGGCTGGGATGAATACAAAATGTTTTTATAGACCGATTGCATTAAATCCGTACGATTTGAGATGTATTGCAATTAATGAAAGATCGAATTCAGTATTTTTGCCAAGATATATTAGATCTAAAAGTAAACTACAAAGTGGAGTTCCTAATTTGTTTAGTGAATTAAATAGTATTGAGATATATGTTAATAGCGATTATTCTTTCTATTTGAATGATGATTTTAATCCAAAGAATAATGCGTTGTATATTGCCCCTGGAGATTCAATAGATTATATAATTAGAGCTGCTAAAAAGGAAAAGAGACATTTGGTAGAATCATATAATGAAGGCTATTTTACAGAAGTTATTTTAAATGACGAAACAAGAAATATATATACAGAGTTAGCTTTGGGTATACCTAGAGCTTCGTTGTTGGCAAAATTTAAAAATATTGATATATGGATATATTCGGGAGAAATAATAGAATACGAAGAATTAAATTTATATTTTTCAATCGTTGATGCTATATCATATTGGATCGAAGAATGTAGGGGTATTATAGAAAATTATAATTTTGTATTCGATATAATTAAATTGCAAATAAAGTTATCTGGAAAGTTAAAGGAGTATTATTATTCAGTAGAAGAAAAAAATAATTGGATAGATATGATAAGCATTAATAAAAATGAGAATGATATTTTGTTAACTTGGACTCCAAATGCATTTAGATTATTAAATTACAAAGATAATAGTAATGAGCAACAAATGATAGGGACTATTCTTGATATATTAGGTGAATTAACTATAGAAGGGAATATAGACAAAAAACAGTTAGAAAGTATATTTAGAAATCATTTTAAAAAGAAATTTTTTTCTATTGACTATCTAAATAATCCATGTATGAAACCCTTAGTTGATAGTAATTTCCATAAAGTAAAATCAGAAGATGAGAATGAATTGTTAGATGATATAGGAAGTAGAGTTTTGGCTTCTGGTAAATGGACATATGGAATTGTAAAAGATGAAGATCGGCCTACAATATCAAATTATGTGGTTGCTTACTTATATGGATTGTTACAAGAACAAGTAAAAAATTTAAATCCAAAATATTTAGTGGAGTTACTATGCTATGATTTAGAAAAGATAATGTATAATTTGGTACTTTTTCAAAATAGGTATGCTTATGATGTAGCATGCTATCCAGAAAAACGGGAAGAAATGTTTGGTGATTTTAATGAATTAAATAAAGTATCAAGAGCATTAAAGTTTTTGGCTGAATATATTGCTGCATGTCCACCGAACGGGACAAAGATATTAGGAGAATGGCAATATGAAAAATTACTAGCTATTTGTTCTTTAATTATCGAATGGGCGTACAAAAATGATTTATTTTATTACAAAATTTTTAATACACCAGTTGAAATATTGAAATCAGATAGAGTAGGAATGAAGCAAGAAGAGTTTACTAAATTAGAGACTATTAATATTAAAGTACGAGAAGATCAACTTAATTATAATTCATCATCTGACTTTAGAGAAAGGTTGCCATATGAAGCGTTCCCTAATATCGATGAAGAATTAAATGCTGCATTTTTGGATGAGTATCAGTTTTCATTTGATGATTTTTGCAATAGTATTTTCGGTATGATTTCATATGGTGATAATAATAATAGTGAAGTCAAAAAAGCGGATAGAAGTGAATTAATATATTGGATTGTTCAGAATAATACAAGTTTAAATAGTGATAAAGTAGAAAAAATAATTCAGTATATTTCCTTGACTAAACGAAATGATTTTTTAAAGCCAGGACGACCATATAGGCCAGAGGATGTTTATCCATGGAGGTTTAATAGAGAATTATCTTTTACAAGGCGTCCGGTTATTATAAGAGAAAATGAAGTTATATGGGGAAATAGACAATTATTTCATATGCTAAAGTTTACCATAGACTTAATTTATGAAGGTAAATTAAAAACAAGGAAAAAGAAACTTACTACCTTAATTGGTAAAGTTAGCAACAAACGAGGTGATGATTTTAATAATCAAGTATATAGCAAAATTAATGAAATAGGTACTTTTGTCGTTGATAAAAATTTGAAGAAAATCAACCATAAGAATATAGCGGATGAAAATGGGAATACATTAGGAGATATAGATGTTCTATATATTATTCCAAATAGAAAGTTAATAGTTTTATCAGAAGTCAAAGATTTTAATTTTTCAAAGAGTCCTTATGAAATGGATTTAGAATATCAGAAAATGTTTGTTGACAAAGGAGATAAGAAGTGTTTTGCTACAAAACATAGAAGGCGTGCTTTATGGGTTAATGAACACTTGGAAGATGTAAAAATTCAGTATGGATTAGAAGGCGATGGCTGGAGTATTAAAGATATCTTTATTGTCAGTGAGGCGATTATTAGCAATGCATTTTATGATGTAGGGGCTACGATTGTTACATACGGAGAAATGACGAAAAAAAGACTGGAAAGCATATGATACTAAAAATTGAAGTGTAGCGGCATAATTGTAAAATTTTTTAAAAGTTCCCTATGTGACTTAGAAAGATTTTGCATTATATTAGTACATTAAAATATTTTAAAAATCATATTTATTGCTAATGAGGTGAGCTACATTATAGTTATGATATATATGGTAATTGAAAACTATTTTGAATTGTATAGGCTTTCTATTATCCATATAATTGGACAAGTCATGAATATACCCATTAGGCTAATAATGTGCTGTTGATTATATGGAATAAAATGTATAAGTAGGTACAAGCTTTTAATTTCTATAACGAGAAGTTGAGATTAGTAATAGACGTAATAAGATTACTTGTATATATGCAAATCATGTGGAAATAAAAATTAATTATTATTTAAGTGTGAATGATTAGTTGAATGTAGTGATGGAGAGATTGAATTTGAATATAAAATCATTTTTAAAAGATCAAAATGACATAGAGAAGAAATTTTCATATTAATATTGGGAGGATAAACTATGTTGAGAGAAGGTCAATTTTCTAATTTGAGAATTCTTTGTATTAATAATAAAAGAGTTTATATAGTTGATGACCATAATTATGTATTACCTATATGGTCGTATTATTCTTTACAAAACGACTATAAATACGATTTGATTACTTTAGATTATCATGCTGATACAATTATTGGTTTTAATGACTATGCATATGAAAAAGCATTTAAGACTAGTTATGTAGATACTTTTCAATTACGTGACCGGTTTAGAGAAGAAAAAGTAAAAGAAATATTAAATAATAAATCTTTTAATATAATTTTAGATAACACTCGCTTATTAGATTGTGATGAACATATTTTAGCAGCTTGGGAGTTAGGAATAATTACTGAATACCATGTGATTTACTGTATGGACAAGTACGAGGAATATGGTGGAGAACACTGTAAAAATGAAAAAATATATTGTGAAGCATTTGAAAATCCTACTAAATATTGTTATAAAACTTGTCCTGAAATAGAAAAGAATCGTTGTCATAATAGATTAGATGATGAATATCTAAAAGATATTAAATTAAATTTATCTAATAGAAAATATATTTTAGATATGGATCTAGATTATTTTCAAACTAGAGAATCATTAAAACCTATAAGGCGTAATATAATTAATGGTTTAATTAAGAATTGCGAATTTATTACAATTGCACGTTCTAAAAAATATTTTAACGAATTAAGAATTGATGATAGTTTTAATATAGATGAAGCTGAAAATAATTTAGTACAATTGATAGAAGAAATATTGAACAATTAGCTTTATATTAAAATATAAATTAATGTTTGTAATTTGCTATATAGATGTAGTAAATCGTAGAGAAGATAAATGACTGAGTTTACTAAATGTATCAAATAGTTAGTCGACGTATGTGATAATATACATTCAAAAGGGGATGATTTTTAGTGAAAGAGTTTACGTTTGATTTTACCTCATATAGAGCTACTGTAAATTCTTTATCCCAATTTACAGGAGTTGACGCTGTGGATATTGAGTTATTTGTACACAGAAATGCATATGATTATGACAGTCTATTAGACAAGTTAATTCATCAGTATAATATTAATTTAGACTCACTAGATATAAGAAATCTGTATTTAAAAACAATTCAAGTTACTACGAATGGTGATAATTGTAAAAGTATAAACAAATATGGATTATTAAATACACAAGAAGCAATAAAAAAAGATACTTACTTAGCAAGATATTTGAAAAGCAAAGAAATAGAAATTGATTTTGAAAAAGAGAGTATAAATTACAAAGGTAGAGTATATTATAGATCCAAGGAAAATAGCCGTAAAGTAGATTTATGCTGTACAAAATTGTTCAGTATAATGCATTATCCAATAAATGCATTCATTTATTCGGATAATGTATTGAATTATCCTGGAATGGTCAGAGAAAGACCAGAGTTAATTGGCAATTTAGCAGAAGCTTTTGATAAGAGTATTGAAAGAGACTGGATTAAAAATAGTCAATGTTTTTTAATTGTAATTAAAGTAAATATTAATGATCTTGATTACACAACTTTCACAGATAATAAAGTTGAGTTTGAAGATGATAAAGAAATCGTAGTAAAAGAATGGTTGATAGAAAGAAGTATTGACTTAATACATGACCTGAAACTACGAGGTTGGCATAGCGATATATATGCTTATATGAATTCAAAACATAAAGTTGAACTTGAAAACATAATTGACACTATTAAAATTAATGACTAAATAAAAGCAACGAAAGTTGTTCACTTCATTTCAGTTTTTAGTGGGGTGTTCTTAGATTATACTATATAAAGTTGATAGGTGAAAAGATGATTCATAATGTAGATATATTAACTTCCTATTATCCATAAAATGTGATATATGAATGATGTAAACAATTAAATAAATAGTAATTTATTGGTGAGGTTGGGTGAAAGAAATGAATTTAGAAGGAATAGAAGCTAAAATGGATAAATTAGGAAAAGGAAACTTACAAAGTACATTTTATGATGTCATAGCTTAGGATTTCAATTATTAATATACAGAAAAATTAGATTAGTAATCCGGAAAGGTGATAAAGATGAAAGTATTGGTTAGTGCCTGCATTACAGGATGTAACTGTAAATATAATGGTGGAAACAATTTAAATCCCAAAGTTGTAGAATTTCTAAAGGATAAAGAAATAATTGAAATTTGTCCTGAAATGTTAGTAGGAATGAGTATTCCAAGGGCTTCTGCTGAAATAGTAGATGGATGTGTTACTGAATGTAATGGTAGAAATGTTCATAGGGAATATGAAAAAGGTGTTGAACTAGCATTAAAGGAGATAAAAGATGAAAATATTGATTTAGCAATTCTACAGTCAAGAAGTCCTACTTGTGGAGTTAATAAAATATATGATGGAAGCTTTAATGGAAAATTAATTAAAGGCAATGGACTATTTGCTAAAGCATTGATTGAGAAGGGTTATAAAGTAATTGATTCAGAAGATGTTTGATAAATTTCAATTTGTTAATGAACTTAAAAAGTAAACCTAAAATGATATATGTCATTTCTCTCCTAGGGCAAGTACAAAGCCGGCGACTTGAATTTATGCAATGTATAAATAAGGGTTATATTTTGAATAAATATTTGTTTTCACTGAACAAATTATAAAATGTATAAGAAAATGGTTTAAAAATTTTGCTTTAAAATTTAGACAATATGAAATTAAGGGGGAAACATAAATGGAAAATGTTTTAGTTTATCCTGCAATATATAAGCATTTTAAAAACAAATACTATGCAACAATGGGGATAAGTAATCCTATAAATAATGAAGAAGAAATGGAAACTTTAAATTTAGATGAAGGACATCTTGTTGCTTATCATACTGAATTAGAGAAAAAAGTTGTACTATTGAAGCTTAAAAATAAAGGGATAGTGCATGATGCTAAGTATAGCAAAGAAATATTGGTATTATATAAAACTTTATATGATGATACTGGAATATATGTAAGACCAATTGATATGTTTTTAAGTGAAGTGGATAAGAAAAAATATCCAAATACAAAACAAGTCTTTAGATTTGAATTACAAAAAGTTTAATGTAACCATAAAAAAGTGTAATAACATTTAGAAAATGTTTTATATTAAGGTTATCTATAGCAACTATATGGGTTGAATTTAATATTAAGTTAGATAATAGAATACATAATAGGAAGAATACAATGAAATTTTTATTGTAGAAATTAAATAAGGGTAAATATTATTAAGATTGTTGAGGTAATACCATGATAAAAATTAATAGATCAACTAACTATGCAGATAAAATACGAGCCTATAAAATAATATTAGACAATGAATGTTTAGGAGAGATTAAGCGTAAAGAAACAAGAGAATTTGAAGTTACAGAAGGTAAGCATACAATTTATTTAAAGATTGATTGGTGCAGAAGTAATAAAATAGAATTTTATGCTTCCAGTGATGAAGTTATAGAGTTTGATTGTGGAAGTTCTATAATCGGATGGAGAATATTATTTAGCTTTATTTATATAACTTTTTTTAAAAACAAGTATCTATGGATAAAAATGAAGAATAAAATTATATAATTTTTTTGATTTTATTATCTTGACATAATATTTTTCACCCTATATAATATAGTCAAAATTAAAACCATTGAATGAGAGTAGTAGACATATAAGATTAAATTCCAGAGAGCTATTGGTGGTGGGAATATAGCATTTGATTTTATGTTGAATGGACTCATGAGGGCAGCCCGAAAGCTTTGCAAGTAGGCGTTGACGGAAATCCTAACCGTTATGATGGAAGCATATGTTGGTATGTGAAACTTGATATTTTGGGTGGCTAAATAGAATTATACACTTCTATCCCTTTTTTGGGGTAGAAGTTTTTTATTTTAAGGAGATGATTTTATGGAAGATGGTTGGTGGTATCTAATCTAAAATAATATTTAAAGAGAGGTATTTAAAATGAAACGAATTTTAACAGGGGATAGAACAACTGGAAAACTGCACATAGGGCATTATGTAGGCAGTCTTCAAAATAGAGTGAAATTACAGGATGATTATGATACCTTTATTCTATTAGCGGATATTCAGGCGTTAACAACTCATTTTCAACATCCAGAATTAATAAGTAAAAGCATTTATGATGTTGCAATAGATAATTTATCAGTAGGTTTAGACCCAAATAAGATAACTATGTTCTTACAGTCTAAAATTAGTGCTATTGCAGAATTAACTGTATTTTATTCAATGCTCGTTTCAGTAAATTCATTAAGACATAATCCAACTGTAAAAACTGAAGCAAAACAATATGGATATGATGATTTAAGCTATGGCTTTTTAGGATATCCTGTTAGTCAGACTGCAGATATTACTTTTTGTAATGCTGATTTAGTGCCTGTTGGAGAAGATCAACTTCCCCACATAGAACAGGGAAGAAAAATTATAAGACGTTTTAACGATTTATATGGCAAGGGCCAGGTTATTATCAAGGAACCACAAGCATTAATAAGTAATACACCACGACTTGCTGGATTAGATGGAAATTCTAAAATGGGTAAAAGTCTTGGTAATGCAATCTATTTATCTGATACTGTGGAAGAGGTTAATACAAAGATAAAATCAGCAATTACTGATAAAAACAGAATAAGAGTAAAAGATAAAGGTAATCCAGACATATGCATAGTTAGTAAGTATCATGAAACATTTAATGAAAATGAGCATAAAAACATTTGTGAAATGTGTAGAAATGCAAATATTGGTTGTGCAGCCTGCAAAAGTCTTTTATCAGAAAAAGTGAATTCTCTTCTTGCCCCCTTTAGAGAGAAACGAGCCTATTATGAAGAACATAAGGGGGAAGTGCGTGATATCATATTTGATGGCAGTAAGAAAGCAAATATGGGTGGTAATGAAACTGTGGAAAATGTTAAAAAGGCTATGAGTATATACATGGAATAGTAGTTTTATATAGCATCTTTTATATGAGGTGAAGGTAAATATCATATAATTGCTATTAGTTAAGTTAATAGAGTAAAGTTTTATGTATTAAAAGGCAAAATAGAAAAGGATTAAATTTAAGGGACATAGTTTTAATAAGTATAAATTTTGATAAATATTATGATTTGGAGGTGAATTTAATGGAGAATACAGAAAATATTTTAAAAAATGGTGGTTTTTCATTTGAAATAATTTATAATAATAAACCTATTCATACAGCTAAGGAAGGTGCTGACTATTTTAAAATTAATATTGCTCAAATAGCAGCAACATTAATAATATATACCCCTGTAGGATTTTATGTGCTAATTGTATCAGGAGAAAGAGGTCATGTAAATTTCAAGGAAATAAAACATTTATTGAATTGTAAAAATGTTAGATTAGCAACTAAAGACGAAGTTAAATTAACCACAGGTTTTTCAGTTGGAAATGTTCCAATGCTTGGAATTGAATTACCATATATTATTGATAAAAAGCTTTTTGAATTTCCTTTTGTATATGGTGGTTTAGGTAAAGAAGGTACTACTTTAAAAGTTGATCCCAATGCTTTATTTGAATTAAATAATGTTATTGGAACATTGGATTAAAAAGCTTTAAATTTTAAGTTAAATAATCAGTCAGTTTATAAATTTTTTATTTAATGTTACAACTTATTTATTTAAGCACCACATTATTCAATATTGAATTTTGTGGTGTTTTTATGTCTAAATATAATTAAAAGGAGACGTAACTTTTGAAAATGCAGATAGGGACAATGTTCTTTGAAAATTCAGTAATGAGGTGTTTTAAAATTATTATGTTTTATATAGAAAACATGATACAATTTTAGTATTGATTAAATTAAAATTGTAATAAATAAGGATTCCTTATTAAAGTATAAATTCATTTGAGGTGAAGTTGACAATGGGAAAAAAAGTAGAATATTTATATGATAAGGATAATGTTCTTAAGGTGGTAATAAATATTAAAAAAGGATTCTTAGGAACCAGCGGATATCTTTTGTTTTCAATTTTTATGCTGCCAGTGGGACTATTTATAATTTTGGATATGCTGCTGGAAGCATTGAATCTAAAACTTTTCCAATGGTCTTTAAAAGATATACTTCTAATGCTATTTGTAGCTGCTTTTGCAGTTTATATAGGGTGTAGGTCCATTTACCAATGGATAAGATATAATTTTGGGAAAGAAATTTTAATATTTAATAACAAAGATAAAAGCTTCAAGTATCAACAATTAGTACTTGGTTTTGGAAAGATAAGAGTTTTTGACTATTGTAATATTTCAAAAATAATAGCTCAATCGGAAGATGGTAGATATGGAGAATATTATTGTTCTTTAATACATCACGGGGAAAAGTTTAAATTTGGGATTGTAAATGACATTAAAGAAGGGAATATTATAGTAATGAGGATAAAGGATTTTATTATTAGGTGATTAAGTTGGGAATATTCTTATCTAATGTAATAACTGAAAAACTGAATAATTTACATAAACACCCTATCGTTCATAAAAATGTAGATAGAAAAAAGAAAAAGAAGTACTGCAAGACTTTTAAAAGAGGTAGTAATGGATTTTGCAAGCATTGCATGGGATACAAAGTAGATTTAGTTAGTTGTGCAAATGAATGTTAGGTAGGTGGTCTAGGAGATTATATATAAATTAAATATATAAAGAATACTTTAATAGTTAATACTAGTTATGGAGGTGTTATTATGTCTGAATTAGAGGATTTATTAAAAGATATAGATATATTAAGGAAACAATTAAATGAGTTAATAAATAAGAAACAAGGTAATTTAGTTGATCCAGAAGTAGTAACAGCAAGTAAAGTATTAAATGCAGCATTAAATCAGTATAATAAGTTTATTGATGAGAAGTTAAAAAAGAGTAGGTAACTTATATTAAAAAGTATAATATAAAAAAGATAGTAACAGGGCACTCAATAGAGTGTCTTTTTTTATAGTATAAAGGATGTGAGGTAGGTGGGATAGGTGAGGATAGAAAAGATATTAAAAACACAGCAACCCAAAACACATAAGCAATTAAATAAAAATAGAAAACAGAATAAGAAGAGACGTAGGAGAGGTAAGAAAGAAAACCTCTCCTTTTCTGATGTTATGGACCTTATGAAACATGACAGTTATTATAGAGGCAAAGGTGGAAGGATAAAGCAGAGAACATGGGGAAAATAGAGTAGATTACTTAAATATAATTATGTAAAGTGAATTTAAAGTAAACCAAATAACATGAAGTAATATATTTAAAATTAGAAATTTATAAAAGAAAATTTTGACATATAAATAGAGGAATACCTGCTAAAATGTAGAAAATAAGTATTTTAAGAGGTATGCTTATGGATGAATTAAGAAATTTATTAGTTATAATGCCAGCATTAGGAGCAATTATAGTACCATTTGTATGTTTTATTTTAAACGATCCATATAATAAGCTCAAGAACAGGTATAATGCTATTACTAAAGAATATTCTAAAGTAGAAAGTTGTATGAAGAAGCAAGGAAAAGAAAGGTTTATTCACTAATTAACTAAATAGTAATTTGTAAGGGGAAGATTTGAAAATGTTAGATTCTAAGGATATGGAACTTATTGAAAAGGCAAGTGAAATATTAAAGAAAAATTATGATAGAGAAAATTACAATCATACAGTTGCAGCAGCAGTTAAATGTAGTAGTGGTAATATATATTTGGGGATTAACGTATTTTCTCTACATGGGGCATGTGCTGAACAAGTGGCAATAGGTACTGCTGTTACAAACGGAGAAAAGGATTTTAAATGTATTGTTGCAATAAGAGGTGAGAATGGGGATGAAGTATTATCACCATGTGGAAATTGTAGACAAATGTTATCAGACTATTGTCCTAACTGTGAAGTGATTATACAAACAAATGATGGATTGCAAAAGGCATTAGCTAAAGATTTAATACCTTTTGCATATAAATCGGAAAGTTAATAAATTCCAATTTGTCTAATGGAGTAAATTAGTTTAATATGTGTTTTAGTTAGTATATATGTTTCTAAATTTGTGAACAGTATCTGTAGTGGAGATGTAGATAATATTTATATTTGTTAAATACCCACTATCTATAGAATGTGATATATGAATGATGTAAACAATTAAATAAATAGTAATTTAGGGAGGTGTTTTATATGTTCGGCAAAGAAAAAAAGAAAAACGATTTGTTATTAAAGAGGAGCAATCATTAGGATTTGGTGCAGTGTATATTGTTGTAGATACTAAGACAGGAGTTAATTACTTAACAACTGTTGGAACTGGTATGAATGGAATGACACCACTATTAGATTCAGATGGTAATGTAGTAATTGATAGATAAATAGTAATTTGAAAGGATGATTTTTGATGGCAAGCCTTAATGTTGAAATTGTGGAATTCAAGGAAAAAGTTGTATATGGATTGTGGAAGCAATCTAATGATAAAACAATCTCTAATGATATAGATACTCTTTCAGAAGAATACTACAACACAATTTGTTCTACAAAAGGAATGGTTTTACCATATATCGTTTTATCAAGAAATTATGATGAAACATCAAAAGACTTTGAAATGTTTATAGGAAGTACGATTGAAAACAATGGCTTAAAAAGTTTTACTTTACCTGCTGGTAAATATGCAAAAGTTACAATAAAACCTAAATTGGGACTTTTTTGGGGTGCTTCTATTGGAGAAGCAAAGCGGTATTTCTACATGAAATGGCTTCCAACAAGCCAATACCAAGGCATGAATATGGAATATGAGTTTCATACAGAAAAAAGTAAAGACAAACATCCAACCATAGATATTATTTTTGCAATCAAAGAGAAGAATTGAAAATGCTAAATTATAGGTTAGAATTTTGTTTAAGAAGGTGAATTTATGGAAAGTACCGCAGAATTGATTGAAAAATTATATTCTAAAGATAATAAAGTTGCGTACCAAGCATTACAGATGTTAGAAACTGAAAGCGAAAAATCTAACAATGTCTATAAATTTTTTCATAAGTTTTCTGAAATGATTGAAAATAGTAATTCGTATATGAGAACTAGAGGTATTGTTTTGATAGCCGCTAATGCTAAATGGGATACAGAAAATAAAATTGATGAAATTATAGATGATTATTTAAAACACATTTTAGATGAAAAACCAATTACAGCAAGACAATGTATTAAGGCATTGCCGAGAATTGCACGATATAAATCAGATTTGGTTGAATGTATCCGAGAAGCCTTAATGAAAGCAAATGTATCGATATATGGTGATAGTATGCAAACATTATTATATAAAGATATTTCATATGCGTTAAAGAAAATCAAATGACAAATTCCAATTTGTTTGATGAGGGAAACTAGCTTATTGTGTGGTTTAGTTAATAAATATTTTAAAAATTTGTGGCATCATCCATACTGGAGATTGTAGAAAATATTTAGTAACTTCCCATTATCAATATAATTGGACAAGTCATAAATATACCCATTAGGCTAATAACAAGAAGTTAAAGTATATAAAGATTTTATTTAAAAAGTGTGGTCAATGTAAATAACTGCAAAGTAAAGGTTATTCATATAATCTTTAGATAAATAGTAATTTAGTTACAAGAAAATTAAAGTATTTAACATGGAGGTTTTATGAAAGAATATATAGTAGATAGTAGAAATAATAAGATGAGGTACCATGATTTGCCTGGAAAAGATACGCCAATATTATTTATTCATGGGTTAGGTTGTGCTGGATCTTTTGATTATCCTGAAGTGGCAGCACAAGCTGATTTAATTGAACACAGACGAATATTAATAGATTTGCTAGGTAGCGGATTTAGTGATAAACCAGATAATTATTTGTATACTGTTAAAGAACATGCAAACTATTTGTATAATTTTGTACAAGACCTAAGACTTAATAAGTTTATTATTTTTGCACATAGTTTAGGTGGGCCTATTGCACTTGAACTTGCAGATAAATGAAGAGAGAATATTGAAACAATTATTCTTAGTGAAGCTAACTTAGATAAAAGTAGTGAAGGATCATCAAGTTATGAGTTTGGAACTTGTAACGAAGAAGATTTTATAAATAGTATGTTTGATGAAGTTGTTAATGAAAATAGCATTGAAAATTCTATGTGGGCAGCCACATTATCAGTTTGTTCTTCCACAGCAATTAGTAGAATTTCCAAGTCAGCAGTTGCTGGGGGAGATCCATCATGGCGTGAGATATTATATTCATTACAATGTAAAAGGACCTTTATTTTTGGTGAAAAATCTTTACCAGATGATGATAAAATTCAGTTGGAAAGACAAATGATAAATATTGAAATTGTCAAATCAGCAGGACATTCTATGGCTTGGGAAAATCCGAAGGGATTAGCAGAAGCAATTAAAAAAGGCATTTTTTATGCACGAGAATTATAGATGTTAGAAAAAACTATAAATTCCAATTTGGAAGGAAGCTTAATTCAAGGTTTCGTAAGAATACTTGAGGAATGTAAATATATAAAAAATAGTAGAGATTAATAAAGTAACTTTTACTTATAATTCGGGAGGTAGTGCAATGAATAAGAAAAACCATATGTCATACTTTGGAGTTGGTCCTATCTATGTTATGTTGACATTTATATTCACAGTTATTGCAGTTTACATAGGAAAGTTACAATATTTTTCAATTGGAATAATACAAATAATGAAAATTCCCTTGATTATCTTAGGAGTTGTATTAATTGTTTTAGGAATTATTTTATGGGTACAAGCAGTTATTATATCAAAGATAGATAAAAATATTACTGAAAATAAATTGGTAACAACAGGTGCTTATGCATGGGTGCGTAATCCTATATATTCAGCGTTCACAATTGTGTTCACAGGAATACTATGTTTACAAAATAATTTAATCCTTTTAGTATTTCCTTTAATTTATTGGTTGTTTTTGAGTATAATTGTAAAAAAAGAAGAGAGTATATTAGAAAAAACATTTGGACAAGAATATTTGATATATAAGTCAAAGGTGAATCGTTGTATTCCGTGGTTTCCTAAACAATAACTTCTACCCTAATATAAGTAAGCTCAACTCAGGTTTCGCAAGGATTCCCTGGGCATGTAAACAAATTGTAATACAATTTGTTTTAATGATGGAGTTTTTTAGCCTTAGACATTGAAATGAAATAACAGCAAGTAAAATCAAGCAGTAATCTCTCTATTTTTTTATAATAAATGTAGGACGGTTGAAACGAGGTGAACAGAGGAATGTACCAGTGGCAGAAGCAAATTCAAATAATCGTTGATGAAATTGACAAATGTATTAAAAATTATAATGATGAAGCCTTGACACTATGCTTTCTTTCTCGCAGGCTGGGTTATTCCAAATTTTATACAACGAGAAAATTCAAAGAAATATCGGGTATGCAATTTAGGGATTATTTGCGGCATAGAAAATTAGCCTTTGCACTAAAAGAGGTTCGGGATAGTGAAAAAAGCATTTTGGATATTGCCTTTGATTATGGTTTTTCATCACATGAAGCTTTTACAAGAGCTTTCAAGGAAACATATGGTGTAACTCCAAGTGAATACCGAAAAAAGCCTAAGCCTGTGGTTCTTCGTACAAAAATAAACCCTTTCGACCGCTACTTTTTAGGATTAGGAGAGATTGGTATGATGAAATCTACAGATAATGTTAAAATTTATTTTGTAACCATTCCCGCACACAAATTTTTGCACATTAAAAACTATGAGAGTAATGGATATTGGGATTTTTGGCAAAAGCAAAGTCTTATTCCGGGACAGGACTGCGAAACAATTTGCGGTTTACTCAATAGTATCAAGGGAAAATTGGATGATGATGGTGGGAGCGAATCTAACAGTGGTAGCGGTCAGATTATGGCGTACATTAATGACCCGGGCGGAAGACTCTGTGATTGGGGTATTCCACGTACAGAGTGTTATGGTGTACGGCTTCCTTTTGATTATAAAGGCGAAGTACCACCACAAATGCTTATGATTGATGTTCCCGAAGCCGAGTATATTGTTTTTGAACATGGGCCATTCGATTATGAGCAGGAAAATCGTAGCGTGGAGGAAAAGATTGAAAAGGCAATGGCAACTTTTGATTTTGCAGGTACTGGTTACTGCTTTGATACTTCACCCGGTAGAATAATTTACTTTTATTTTAATCCGGAACGTTTTTTTAAGTATATCAGACCAGTGCGGAAGTAAATAAAATCCACTGCCTATCTACTATTGTTTCTAACGAGAAAACCAAACATGAAATAACAAATTCCAATTTGATATTGAGTAATATAAATTAGAATTTAGTTTAGTAGTTGTAATTAAGGAGAGTTTATGAAAAAGACTATAGTTTTTGTATTAACGATACTTATATTGTTCTCAGGATTCCCAATACAAAGTTATTCGTTGCCAGATGCGCAATCTTCGGCAATACAAACGTTGCTGGATGATGCCTGTCGTATATCAGGTGTGCCAGGAATGTCAATTGCAATACTTGCTGATGATGAAGTATTATACTTTTCTTCTGGGTATGCAGATCGTAAAAAGGGACTGTCAGCAAGTGAAAATACGCTATATGAGCTGGCTTCGCTAAGCAAAGCTTTTACGGGCATAGGTATTTTGCTGATGGAAAAACAAGGACTGCTGTCAATGACTGACCCCATCCAAAAGTATTTACCTTGGTTTACGTTAAAGTATAAGGGGAAACCCATTGATATGCAAAGTATTACACTTAATAACTTTTTACATCATACTAGCGGCTTAACAAATGGTAGTCACAGTCAAATCATTCCACAAGGCAATACGCCAGATATGTTGCAAAAAACCGTAGAAATGCTGGTAGATGCTGAATTGTCATTCTGTCCAGGTGAGCAGTATAATTACGGAACTGTTAATTATGATGTATTAGGTCTGGTTATTGAAATTGTGTCCGGTCAGAGCTATGAAGACTACATGAAAAAACAAGTGTTTCAGCCGTTAGGGCTACACCAGACGTATGTTTACAAAGAAGATGCTCAAGCTACTGGACAATTGGCACAGGGTTACCGCTCCTCCTTTTTTATGACGACTCCATATGATGCATCAGATTATGCTGGGAATAAACCCGCGGGCTACATTATTTCTTGCGCCAAAGATATGGCCCGTTGGATGGGCATACAGATGGGTATTGTTCATGATATACCCGAAATATTCCATGAGATTATCCAGAAGTCCCATCATGGGGACATGTCTGTTCCAGATGTCAACGGAATGTTTTATGGGGCGGGGTGGTCAGTAAATTCCCAACAAACAATTATTGAACACCCAGGGGGCAATCCCAATTTTGCAACCGAAGTGGAAATACTGCCAAAGGAACGCATAGCCGTTTGCTTGCTGACAAACGGCGCAAATACCAATAGAAATTTAGTGTTAAAAATTAAGGAGATATTGGATGGTAATCTTTCTCAGTCCTATGAAATAAGCGGCACACAGCTTCTTGATATCACTTTGTCTTCTGCCACAATTATTTGTTGCCTGTTGGCTGTTATGTTCTTTATTTTAGGATTACGCAGAAAGAAAATGAATGAGCCACAGCCAATGACAAAAAAGAGAATAATCGTAACAGTTATTTTGCTGATTACTACGATTGTTCTGTGTATAATGTGCTGTGCCTTTGATTGGTCAAGGATACTTATTTGGCAAACATATAGTGTTCTTACAGCTTTGATTTCATCGGCATTATTAACTGGGAGTATTACATGGTTTGTATACACTCACCGATATAATACCTGGCTCCGAAAATAATCATAATGTTAAGTAATTAAATTCCAGTTTAAGGTTGAGTAATATAAATAGTAAATTTGTTTAATACATACTTATAGTGCAATAAAATGGCATGTAAAATCTATTTTACATATTAAAAAATAGTGATGTAAAATAGGTTTGATAGCATGAACACACTCCAAAGGATAGAATGTAAGCAGGAGGAATATCAAAATGGACATTAGCAAACAAATAAAAAAATATAGACTCGATTCAAAATTATCCCAGGAGGATTTAGCTGAAAAAGTATTTGTAACACGGCAGACAATTTCGAACTGGGAAAACGGCAAGAACTATCCTGATATAAATAGCCTGGTACTATTAAGCACTCTCTTTGGTGTTTCTCTTGATATTTTAGTTAAAGGAGATTTGGAGGAAATGAAAGAAGAAATTAAAACAGAGGATATCAAAAAGTTTAATCATGATGGTATGATTTTTACCGTACTACTTATGGCAACAGGAGTATTGGTCGTTCCACTATTTCTTTACTTAGATTTTATTGGAATTGCAATCTGGTTAGTGCTATTTGGTATTACAATGTATTATGCAAGATGTATTGAAAAGCAAAAGAAAACTCATGACGTTCAAACATACAGAGAAATCATAGCTTTTACCGAGGGAAAAAAACTTGATCAAATTGAAAAGATGTGTGAGGTTGCAAAACGCCCATATCAAAAAGTGATCTCAGTAATTTGTTCAGGATTGATTGCAATAGTTGTCACTATAGGAATGTATTTTTTATTTAGACTAATTGAGTATATCAAATTGTTATTGGTTTAGAAATTTCAATTTGTAGAGCTGAAATAACATAATTTTAGCTTTAGTTAAGTCGTATCTTTCTTATATTAAGATGTATTATTAAATAAGGATTCCTATTAACTGATGTAAATAAAATATTATATTATTCAATAGTAAGTAATAAGGGGGAAATGGAAAATAGTAACAAGGAAATTATCTGCTATTTTACAGTAATAGTGTGGTAAAGTGAACAAGCTATAAAAGATAATAACTTATGTGGAGTAGAAATTTTTTTCTACTCTTTTTGTATATTTTTTGTTTAATACTTAAAGGCATATAGGATATCAAATAGTTCCTAATTAAAATATTTTTTAAATAAAAAAGAAATGAAACAAGTATATTTTGATATAGATCGTGATGATTATTTAAAATTTGAAAAAATAGTATATGAAAATGGGATAAAGGTAAGTGAGTTTTTAGAGAAAAAGTTGAAAAGGTAATAAAAAAGGGAAAGATTTAAAATTAACAAATAGAGCGTTAGTTCGAAAATAATGCCTATGATTTGTATAATTATTAATATAATGTCAATAATCTCTTAATGATATTTTAATTATAAGGAGGTTATTATGAGAGAAGGAATTATATCTCAACAACAAATTATTTTTATAATAACTGCGATTATTATGGGGAGTTTAGCGAGAATATTAACTATAATTCAGGATTATAGACAATACCCCAGTTATCCTAATGGATATTTAATAAATCTGGTAACAGGGATTATCGCTGCTGCATTAGGCGCTGTTGCTGTACCTGCTTTGATGAATAAAAATTTTACTGCAATTACTTTTTTATCACTAGCTATTCAACAGTTCAGAGAGGTGAGAAAGGTAGAAAAAGAAAGTCTTAAGGCTCTGGAAAATACTGAATATGCAAAAAGAGGAGATGCATATATTGATGGGATTGCTAAGACTTATGAGGCCAGAAATTATTTTGCACTAGTTGTAGCACTAATTACACAGCTTACTATGAATATAATAAATAGCAAAATTATATGGATTAATGTTTTAGCAGGAAGTGCAATTGGCACAGTGACATTTATTATTTTAAGAAGATTTTCTAAAGGACAGTCCATTGGAGATATTGCAGAAGTAAAATTAGGTAAAATTGAAGTTCGTGATTCTGAATTATATGTAGATGATATTTTTGTAACAAACTATTTGGGAACAGATAATTCAAGAAAACTAGTTCAATCTGAAGGTATAGGAGCTGTTATATACCCTAAAGAAGAGCATTACCGAATTACATTAGATAACTTTGGCCAAAGACAAGCGATACTTTTTGAAGCTTGTAGAGCACTTGGGGTTAAGAGATACCATTACATAAGAAAAGAATATAATAGAGGTAGGATAGCTATAGCTATAGTTCCAATAATACGAGATGAAGGAGCCTTTATAAAAACTATAAAGAAAACTCCATTATTAGAAAATGTGAAAAAGAACCATGCAATTATGAAGAAACCGCTTGAAAGTAAATAGATTATTATGAATAAAGGAGGTGGCATAATGTCACAAACTTTAGATAAAATGGAAATAATAGCGTATATTACATTAGATAAGGATAGAATACTTGGAGGTAATCCACTAATTATTATAGCTAAGGATATTGAGGAACAGAAAAGACTTTGTAGAGATATAGCCAAAGCAATGAGAGCAAATATTTCTCAGCTTCATTGCGGAGATTATATTATAATTAAATGATAATCATAGATATTAATTATTGATTTAATTTTTTATAATTTTAATGATAGTATTTTAAATAGATTAAAGAGTTGGCAATTATTTGCTAGCTTTTTTATTTTTGTATTGTTATATTATTTACTTATTGTAAATTTTGAAATAATATAAAATACTTATATAAGTTCTAATTAATAAGGATTTGATAAAAAATATAATAGTTATATTGTTTTTAGATGTAAATTATCACATCTATTTCATTAACTAGATGTTTAAATATAATATTTAATATATTGAATATATTACCTTAAAATAGATAAAAATAAAGATAATGTTAAGAGCATATAAATTGAATTTTTAGATATATTTTTTAGGGAGGTAAGAGTATTTGAGCAATACAATTGGAGTGAGTATACCACGAAAAGAAGCTTTTGATAAAGTTACAGGGAGAGCAAAATATACTGATGATACACTACTTCCTGGAACCTTGTATGCTAAAATGTTAACAAGTCCTTATGCACACGCAAACATTAAATCAATAGATATATCCAAAGCTAAGAAAGCATTAGGTGTTCAAGCGGTAATAACAGGTGATTATTTTCCTATACTTTGTGGAACTGTTTTAGAGGATAGGCCACCCATAGCAAGAGATAAGGTGCGTTACTATGGTGAACCCGTTGCGGTAGTTATTGCTAATAGTGAGCAGGAAGCAATGAAAGCTGTAAAGCTAATAGATGTTGAATATGAGCCTCTACCTGTTGTAAACTCAATAAATGACGCTTTGAAGCCAAATGCAGTTCTTATACATGAAAATTTAAATCAATATAATCACGCAGTACATAATGTTTATCCTGAACAAAATACTAATATTTCAGACCGAATAAAAATCAGAAAAGGCGATATGGGAAAAGGATGGTCAGAAAGCGAAGTTACAGTAGAAGGTAGTTTTTCCCTTCCACAATCAGACCATCTTGCAATGGAAACTAGAAATGTGAGAGCAGAAATTATGCCTGATGGAAAGGTAATAATTCATACTTCTTCACAAGGGCCTTATTCTGTTAAGAAGCTTCTAAGCAAATATTATAATATACCAGAAGGAAATATAATTGTTAAAGTACCATTTGTAGGAGGCGGATTTGGTGGCAAGGCACCTATTCAATTGGAACTTATTGCATACCTTGCTTCAAAGGCTGTTGATGGTAGGTTGGTTAAAATAGCAAATTCAAGAGAAGAAGATATTAAAACCTCACCTTGTAAAATTGGTCTTGAGGCAAATTTAAAAATAGGTGCAACAAAAGATGGAATTATTAAAGCACTTGAGGCTAAATATAAGGTTGATGGGGGAGCTTACGTTGATATTGGTCCGAGAATGGCTAAAGCAATAGCAGTAGATTGTTCTGGACCATATAATATTGAAAATATATGGTGTGACTCAATTTGCGTTTATACTAACCATACTTATGTTACTTCCTATCGTGGTTTTGGGCATGCAGAATATACCTTCTGTATGGAGAGGTTGTTGGATAAATTATCAGCAAATCTTGGAATTGATCCTTTAGAATTAAGAATTAAAAATGCTATAAGACCTGGACAGTATACACCAACACAAGTAAAAACAACCTTAAGCAATATAGGAAAACTGCCAGATTGTTTGATAAAATTAAAAGAATTGGCCAAATGGGACGAAGGTCAAGTAATAAAGACAAAGGAAGGCATGATAAAAGCAAAAGGAATAGGTTGCTTTTGGAAAACATCAGATTCACCGGTGAATGCTGTTTCTGGAGTTTTTCTTACTTTTAATTCAGATGGAAGTATAAATCTTAATTGTGGAGCAGTTGAAATTGGACCAAGTACAAAAACTACTCTAGCCCAGATACTTGCTGAAAAATTAAAAATGGATGTAGGTAGAATTCACGTAATGATGGGAGTAGATACTCAAATTTCACCAGAACATTGGAAAACAGTTGCAAGTATGACCACTTTTATGGCTGGTAGAGCAGTTATTAGAGCCGGTGACGATCTTATTAGGCAGTTGAGGAGCTTAGCTGCTGTTATTATGAAATCTCCACCAGAAGATTTAGAGGTTGCAGAAGAAAAAGTGTATTTAAAACAAGATCCAGAGATGTATGTTTCATTTAAAGATTTAGCTCGAGGTTATACAGAAGCTAATGGTCTTGCAGTTGAAGGTCAGATACTTGGACGAGGAAGTTTTATAATGAACCATATTACTGTTTTAGATGAACAAACAGGAAAAGGTAAACCAGGACCAGCATGGACGGTAGGTGCTCAAGCAGTTGAGATTGAATATGATCCTAATAAGTTTACATATAGACTTTTAAAAGCAGTTACTGTTTTAGATGCAGGTAAAGTTATTAATCCAAAAACCTCAAAAGGGTTAATAATGGGAGGAATAAATATGGGGTTTGGAATAGCTACCAGAGAAGCTTTTAAGTATGATGAGAATGCTAGGCTGCAAACCACTACATTAAGAACTTATAAAGTAATGAGATTTGGTGAAAATCCAGAATATATAGTTGATTTTATTGAAACCCCACAAATTGATGCTCCTTTTGGAGCACGAGGATTTGCGGAACATGGAATAATATCAATTCCAGCTGCATTTGCAAATGCTTTATCACATGCAGCCGAGTATGAATTTGATAAACTTCCTATAACACCTGAAATGATTTGGAAGGCTAAGACTGGAGGTAAATATGATACCCTTTGATTTTGAATATTATAAACCTGAAACTATTGAAGAGGCTGTTCAGCTATATGATGAACTAAATTATAGAGGAAAAAAGCCTTTATATTACGGTGGTGGAACTGAGATTATAAGTATGGCAAGAGCTCATAATGTATATACTGAGGCAGTAATTGATATAAAAGGAATTTCAGAATGCAATGCCCATGAATTAAGAGATAACAAATTGATTATTGGTTCTGCTGTTACACTTACACAAATTGCTGAGGCGAATTTATTTCCTTTACTTGGTTTAACAGTACAAAGGATTGCAGACCATACTATGCAAGATAAAATTACACTTGGAGGAAATATCGCAGGAACAATTATATATAGGGAAGCTGTGCTACCTCTTTTAATATCTAATAGTGAGGTTCTTATAGCTAGTTCCAGTGGGATAAAGCAAGTTTTGCTGAAGGATATATTTGATAAAAGAATACAACTTAGTGATGGAGAATTTATAGTAAATGTAACAGTAGATGATCATTTTCGTTTACTACCATCTTTACATGTAAAAAGAACTAAAAATGATAAGATAGATTATCCACTAATTACTATTGCAGCCCTTAAAGATAATAATAGAATAAATATAGCCTTTAGTGGAGTTTGTAAATATCCATTTAGATCTTTTTTAATTGAGGATTATTTAAATAATAATAGCTTACCTAATAATATAAGAATTAATAATGTAATAAATAATATACCAGATTTAGTATTAAGTGATTTATCTGGATCTGCTGATTTTAGAAAATTTATGTTGCAGAAAATGCTTACAGAAGTTTTAGAGAAACTGGAGGAATAAGAAAATGATAAAGATCTCTGGTAAAACAATAATAACATTAAATGTTAATGGAGAATATAAAGAAGTTGTAGTAAAGCCATCAGACATTTTATTGAACACCCTTCGAAATGAATTGGGACTTGCTGGCGCTAAACCAGGTTGTGAAAATGGAGACTGTGGTACATGTACCATTCTTATAGATGGATGGCCTATAAAATCTTGTTTAATGTTAACAGTTGAGGCTATAGGAAAGAAAATAGTTACTGTTGAAGGGTTGAAAAATGCACCAATACAAAAAGCTTTTGTAGATAACTGGGGTTTTCAATGTGGATATTGTACATCAGGGTTCTTAATGGTTTGCCATGCTTTAGCTAATATACATCCTGATGCAAATGATCATGTAATAGAACAGTGGTTGCAATCAAATATTTGTCGCTGTACTGGTTATGATGAGATAAAAAATGCTATTAAATCAGTTATATCAAATAACTAATTTAGGAAGAGAAGTATATATAATAGAATAAAAAGCTTATTTAATAAGAGAATAGTACAAAAAAGAAGCCTTATTTAGTCATAGGCTTCCTTTTTGTATTAAAAATTTATAATTATATAATTTTAATATATTTATTTTTTATAGAAAAACTAGTAAGTAATTTATATAAAAAGACAATAGTAATATAATTTACGATATATTATTAATGATTTTATTTAAATTTTCTATTTCATTAAAGAATATATTTTTATGGGCGGAAATAACAGCATCAATATTATTTATGTGAGGCTTAGTAGTATTATTAGCATTTTTATTCTTAGTGTTATTAATATAATCAATTGTTTTTATTTGTTCAAATATAATAGTAGTACTATAAATCATACTCTCTAGTTTATCTTTTGTAAGAGAGAACTTTTTGTTGAATTTAAATTCCTCATTACATATTTTCAACTTTTTTTTCATATCATATAGTTCCCATTCAATTTTGTCAAATTCATTTTTATCTCCACAAAAATTTTTAGTATTAGCTATATTTAATAAATCTTCTTGTATATTTTTAACTTTTTTTTTAAGTAATTGTGCTATATCTGTATTGAATATATAATTATTCACAATTGTTGTTATAGCTATACCTATAAATGTATCAATAAGTCTATGAAGACTATATTGAAAAGCTGAAGTTCCTCTTATTCCTACTATAATGGATACAAATACTAGACATGCAATGGATGTAGTACTATCCCACTTAAGATAGTTGCAAATATAAACAATTAATATGATGCCTAGGCCAACGAGCAGAGTATTTTGTGATTTAATAGTTGCAAATATGACACCAATAACGGCACCAATGCTACTGCCAATAATTCTATTTATTCCAAATTTAATTGTTTCCCCAAAAAATGTTGAGATTGGCATAACAGCAGGTAGTAAAACAAAAAAAGGAAATTTTACTTTTAATAAGTTTGATGCTAGCATACACAAAGAAGCTGAAATGCCTACTCTAATTGCTTTTCTTTTTAGATCCATTTTTTCACCTTCTTAAATATATTAGTTATATTTTTTCACAAAATGGGAAAAATATGTATAAGTGTATAAGCGAATGTATAAGGGTGTGATATTGTGAGTATTGATGGGATAGTATTAGCAGCAGGATTGTCTTCAAGGGTAGGAAGATATAAACTAACACTGGATATACAAGGGAAAACAGTTATAGAGAGATGTATAGAATCCATGTATGATATTTGTTCTAATGTAATAGTTGTTGGTGGATACAATTATAATTTACTTCAGGATATATTAAAACCATATTCTAAAGTAAAGATGATTTTAAATGAAAATTATCTTGAAGGTATGTTTAGCTCTGTAAAAAAAGGATTATATGAAGTAAAAGGAGATAAATTTTTTTTAACTCCAGCAGATTATCCACTAATAAAAAAAGATACCTACATAAAAATGCGTTCTACTAATAGTGATATAGTTATACCAACATATAAAAACATAAAAGGGCATCCGGTACTTATAAAAAAGTGTATTATTAATAATATTTTATCAGAAGAATATGTTAGCTTGAGAGAATTTATAAATGAGCATGGTTTTTCTACTTTATGTATAGAAGATCAAGAAATACTATTAGATATAGATACAAATGAAGATTATATTGACATATTAAATAGAGCTAAGTTTTACTAATAAGCATATAATCTCCGCAGGTAAGTTGAATTACTTCTGCTTTTACAGCTTTTTTAAATATCTTTAGCAAATAAAATATTCATAAGCAAGGATCCCCGGGGTATGTAAACAAATTGTAAATACAATTTGTTTTATATAGTGTAGGAAAGCGAGAAGATGATGGATATTTTAGATGGTGCATTATTAGCGGTTAGATGTTTTCAGAAGGATTGTAATTTAATGATAGATGGAATTATAGGAGAAAATACGTGGAATAGAATAATGAGAGAGTAAAAATAAGTATTTTTAAATAGTTTAATTTTTAACCTTATCTTAAGCATTGATATATAATACTTAAGATAGGGTTTGTAGTATTTGTATAAAATGTATAATATTACGTTAATGAAGTAGTTTATGATATAATAATTACATAATTGTGGTAATTTATAAATTGTTTTTATTAAAGCTTATTAAATGTAAATAGAGTTTTTCAATTAATTAATATGTAATAATTAAAAGAGGAATTTATATAAATCATAATAATTTTGGATTGTGTAGTAATAAATATAATAGTTATCTATAGTGAAGTTATGTCTATAATGCGAAGTCTAATCCAGAGAGTAGAGTAGTTAAAAATTGAGTGAAATTTAGAATATGGTATGGTGAAGCGTATATATGGAGAACCAAAATAAATAGGAGCGTTTGAAATAATAAAATTAAGCCAATGCTATTAAAAGTGTCATTGGTTTATGCTATAATTTTTTTGAGCTAAGAATGTGTATTAAGTGAAAAAATGCTTGATGTTTATAATATAAAAAATATAACTGAAAAAGAGGTATAAATTATGATAAAACCAATTGTAAAAGATATATTGTTTTTAGGACAAAAATCAGAAGATGCAACTAAAAATGATATAGTAGTAATTGATGATTTAATAGATACATTAAGAGCAAACTTAGAGCATTGTGTTGGATTGGCTGGGAACATGATTGGAGTAAAAAAGCGTATATTGGTATTTACTGTAGGCAACCTTATTGTACCTATGATAAATCCAGTTATATTAAAGAAAGAAAAGCTTTATGAAACAGAAGAGAGTTGTTTATCTTTAATTGGCATTAGAAAAACAAAGAGATATGAAATGATAGAGGTGGAGTATCTTGATAGAAATTTTAAGAAGCAAAAGCAAGTGTTTACTGGATTTACAGCACAAATAATTCAACATGAAATGGATCATTTTGAAGGTATAATAATCTAATTAAATAATTAAAACAGTACTTACCATAAGAAAAAGTTGTTGCTTAAATATAAAATACTTACGGCAAGGAGAAGCGTACCTGTGGAGAACCAAAATAAATAGTATTTATAAATTAAGGAAGCTTTATCTAATCTACACAATGCTTAATTTTAAGTATTCCTATAGGGTGCATTATGTAGTTTATCTAAGGACTTTAATCCGCTAGGGCGTAATACTTTAAAACAGGCAGGAAGTGTTAGTATTAAAATTTATATAGTAATAGGGAGCAGGTATTATTATATTATAGATAAATTAATATTAGCCTACTTTAAAGTAAGATGAGAAAATAGGTATCCTTGTACTAGCTTATATCTGCTACTTTTAAGTATTCCTTTGTAGCTGCAGAAATAAGCAATTCCAAGGACAAATTAAAATTAAAAAAGAAATACAACTTTAAAATAGTTATAAGATACCTTATAGATAGATTTATTTGTCTATGTTATAGGGTGTTTTTTAATTTAGTGGAGCATTACTTTTTTAAAACTTCCAAATAGGAATTGTTGTACAGGCTTCCATTTGCCATAGGGTATTCCTATTGGGTAGAGGCAAAAGAAAGCTAGTCCAACAAAAATTCAAAAATATAAATTTTTATAAAAGTTGTTTTAGTGTAGTAAAAGTAATTCATATATTTTATAGGTAGTATAGATTAGTTTGGAATAATATTTAATTTTAAAACAAAGTAGCCTATATGCAAAGGTATGTGAAAATTCTTGTATATAGAGTTATTATTATATAAGCTATTATATGTATTTAGTTAGTTGGTATAGATATACTAGCATTTCTTTAATAATATTATTTGGGCACTTTAACCTGCACCCTAAAAAGTACAGGTTCCTATCTAGCAGCTCTAAGGTTTAAAAAGTCTCTCCCTTATTTCCGAGCCTTTTTAAATCTAAGAGCTTCACGATATTAATTAGTCCTTTATTAGGGTACCCACAGTAGTACATTTAAGTATTACTTTGGGGTATTGTATTGCTATTCCTACGGGGTATTGCGCTTGTCTACTTCGCTAAACAAAGGGAGATTTAGCAAAATAAACAAGCGTCTAGGGTAATCCTTTTAAGTCTTGTGATTGTATTCATATAGGGTCATCTACGCACAAAAAAAGATTTAATTTCATAGTGTAGTTTACGCATCGTCGCCTTGGACTACACAAGAAGGCACAATTTGTATTAGCTATTCATTATTCATAGCTGCTACAAATTATACATGCCAGGCTACTCCACTTTGTACATGCCATTCCTCCGATAGGGCAAATACAAATCCGGCGACTTGAATATATGTGATGTGTAAAAAAAGGTTATATTTTAAATAAATGTTTGTTTTGTAAGAAAAACTCTATATAATGAAAAATATATAAGAAAGAGATTTAGAATTTATATTTTAGAGGGTATATAATGGTAAATTATTAAGTACTATTTTGAATGAGCAATTATGGATGTTATTTAAAAATCAATAGAGGAGGTGTATTAGATGTTAAAAAAATGTATTAAATGTAACAATAATATTTCTTTTAAGGATTTTTATATAGGAGGATTCTTTAATAACTATTATAAATATACATGCCCTAAATGTGGTTGTAAATATAAGGCATCAAAGCAATCAATATTAATATATTTCCTTATTGCTTTGTTACCTATGATAGTGTTAATCAGGCTAAATGAAAGATGGATTATATTCCTCTGGTTAATCATATCAATTTTCGTATTACAACCATTAATTTTAAAATTTGAAAAGATATAAAATGGAAGAAAAACTATATAATATTGAAGAGTTGCTTAAAAGCCAAAATAATTAAGAGAGTAAAAGCTTTCTATGATTTATTATTTTATCATGGAAAGCTTTTTTAGATGTTGAATTTATAGATTATTAATATGCTAGTTATTATTATGAGGAGTTTGTTTCTTTACAATTAGATTAAATCCATCTATTTTTGTTATGATGATAGGGTCACCTTTTTTTATTGGCTCATCTTGAGAATATACTTTCTGTGGAGCATTGTTGAATATAGCCTTACCCTTATAACTAAAATCTTCATAAGCTATTCCTTGTTGCCAAAGAAATTTTTGTTCTTTTTTTATTCTTTTAGATTCAATAATAGAGCGTGCAATAGATATTATTGGTGCAAAAATTAATAGGAGGATTATAGTTTGTAAAAGAGAATGGGATATCATTACAATTGCTAATGAACAGATAAATACGCCATTTGCGTTTGAACCTCCATGTTGACTTTTGCCATAAAAGAATGGAAGGTCTGAATATTTTTCAATTCCTATCCATATTAGCCCATATGCTAATAAAAAAATACCTAGAATTCTTAAAATATCAATTGGTGCTATAGATGAAAAATCTGATCCACCTAATTCTGATAGCATTTTTAATGCCTGTAAAGTTAGGGTTATCATAATTAGTGCAATAATTTGAATCCAATCAATAGTTGGAGGATGTACAGAATCTAACATTTTACCTGTAGCTTTTGGATCGCCCATGTCTTTAATAGCAGCTTTTTCAGCATCATCATTAGAATAGCCCATTTTAATGTAAGCTTCTTTTTGATCCATAATGTGATTTTTTATTTCCATACAAATCTCCTTTCTTATTTTTCTATTAGAAATATTTTTACTTAAAATACGTAAATATTCATCTTCTTTCATATTAATGCACCTCTATTTCTAGCACAGATGCCATAGTCTTAACATATTTTTGCCATATAGAAGTTTTATCTTGCAATAATTTTTTACCTTGTAATGTTAAGGAATAATATTTACGAATTTTTCCACTAACTTCCTTTTCGTAACAATTTAAATAGTTTTGTTTTACTAAATTGTGTAGTAAAGGATACAATGTACCTGCTTTAAATTCGAATACATTGTTTGAATTAACTTGTAGAGTTTCAATCATTTCATAACCATACATATCTTTACTTTGAAGTAATTTTAAGATAAGCATAGTCATATCTCCTGAATATAAACTGTTGTCAGTTGGCATTTTATTCACCTCTTTCATATATTAGAAATTTATTTAACTTTTATAGGTATAATCATATATAGATAATCTATATATGATTTGTTAATATTAGGATATATCGATTATCTATATATGTCAATAGGTTAATGAAAATTTTATTAATTTCTTTAGGATATATACATTTTTTAGTTGTATTTATATGTTATATTATGTAATAATATGTTATAATTAGTTGCAACAATCAAAATTTAACATACACAGTTGAATAGGGTGAGTTTATGTTTAATAAAAAATATCTCAAGACAATAATTTTTGCAACAATATTATAAATAGAAGTGATTGGATTAACTGGAGGCAACTCCTCAAAAAAAGAAATAAAAATTACTGTTACAATTGGAGAATATCCTTTAATTGTCTCCAGTCTTTCATTGTATTATAAAGGTTACTACTCTAGCTTTATTTAATACTATGTTATTTATATTAAAATTTTATTATATAGGTGGGTGATTTATGGAAAGTAAATTAAGTAATAAAGGTTTTCAATTATCTGTGATAGGTGCTTTGTTAATAATAATATGTGATTTTATATTAGAACTTCTTGTGGGTATTCCTTTTGAAATCCTATCAGAAATTATACATGTTAATTCTTATAATAAATCTTTAGAATTAATTGTAGGTATATTAAAAGAGGTAGTTCCTAATATTTTAGTTATAATAATTATTTTAAAGGTAATAAGAGAGGATTATAAACCTAATTTTAAAATAAAATATGCTGAAAAATTTAATTTTAAGCTATTATTATGTACAATTTTTTTAATGTTAGGATTCTTTTTTTGGTTTCATAGTTCAATTGGTATGATGATAAGAAAAATTCCAGTATCTGAATCTTGGGAAAAAGTTTTTGAGGATATTTCAAAAAATCCTTATCTTATGTTTATTTCATTTATAATAATAGCACCTATTTTTGAGGAAATACTTATGAGAGGTATTATTCTGGAAGGTTTTTTAAACAAGTATAAACCAGTAACTGCTATAATTATTTCATCTATTATGTTTGGAGCAATGCACTTAAATATTTTTCAATTTGTTAATGCTACAATCGGGGGATTATTTTTGGGAGTTATATATTATAAGACTAGATCTTTAGTATTAAGTATAGTTGCTCATATGGTAAACAATGCAATACCTATCTTAGGCATTCAGCGTAATATTATAAGTTTTTTCATAGGTGCAATAATTTTTATAATAGCAGCAATATTTTTTCAAAAATATATTAAAGAGTTAAAATATATTGATATAAATTCTCAGGAAAATAGTGTATCTTCAAAGATATAAATAATAAGTTAAAATATAAGAAGCATAGAAATATTTTAAATATATAAATAAGAACTAAATAATATAAGGAAAGTATTAAGTGATTATATACATAATGGGAAAATAAGTACAAGCAATGGATAAAGAAAGCCGTATTCTCATATTTAAAACCTAAAATTACAAGAATTAGTTAAAGTAAATAAAAAGTTATACCTAAAAAATGTATAAATAAAATGAATTAAATTAAAAAAAGTATTGCTTATGTGGCATTACTTTTTTTATTTAAATAGATTGGGGTATGGATTTAGAGGTAGATTTCTGATATCATTTAGAAAATAAATATAAAACTCAATTAAAAGGGATTAAATAATTAATTAAGGGGTAAAGGCTACTATGAATGCACATGATATAAAACAAAAGTTAAATAGCAAAGAATATGATTTTTTAAGAAACAACGAACATTTAGGAAATAATATAATTATTAAATAAAGTTAATACTTAATTTACATAGTGAAATATTTATGAATGTTAATCTAAAAAATTATCCTTTAAGAGATTTCAAAAATATATATTCAGAAATGAGTAATATAGAAAGATTATGAAAAGCTGAATCATAGAAATAGCAAAAAAGATGAGTTGCATTTAAATAAACATGCATCTGATAATACAGATTTACCTAATATGCCTAATTATAAAAAAGTAGAGTAGCTAGTTATAGAAATTAATAAAGGTGTGATAAATAATGCTAAATAAAAATATAAAAATTCAAATACCTAAAGGGGTAAAGTATATTATAAATACTTTACAAGAAAATAATCATGAAGCATATATAGTAGGTGGTGCTGTTAGAGATAGCTTACTTGAAAGAAAAGTTAATGATTGGGATATAACTACTAGCGCCAATCCACAAGAAGTAGTAAACATATTTGAAAACTTAAGATATAAAATTATACCTACAGGATTAAAACACGGAACGGTAACAATATTAATTAATTCTATAGGCTATGAGATAACTACATTTAGAATTGATGGAGAATATGAAGATAACAGACATCCTAAAGAAGTTAAGTTTACATCAAATTTAAAAGAAGATTTAAAGCGTAGAGATTTAACTATTAATGCAATGGCTTACAATGATAAAACCGGATTAATAGATTATTTTAATGGATTAGAAGATTTAAATAATAAAATAGTTAGATGCGTAGGAAATTCAAAAGATAGGTTTAATGAAGATTCACTAAGAATGTTGAGATGTATAAGATTTGCTTCACAATTAAATTTCGATATGGAGAAATCTACAAAATTTAATATAAGAGAATTAAGTAAAAATATAAATAATGTATCTATGGAAAGAATCAGAGATGAATTGTGCAAAATATTAGTAAGCAGCCAACCGGTTTATGGCATAAGAAATATAGTTGAATTAAATTTAGTAGATTATATTATTCCTGAACTAAAAGATTGTGTAGGTTTTCAACAACATAATAAACATCATGATAAAGATGTTTATGGTCATATATTATCTGTAGTAGAAAACGTACCTAATAAATTAGAATTAAGATTAGCAGCATTATTGCATGATATAGGAAAACCTAAATGTTTTAGTATAGGAGACAATGGACAAGGGCATTTTTATGGTCATCAAAAGATAAGTGCGGATATGACTAAAGATATATTAAAAAGATTAAAATTTGATAATAAAACAATAGATAAAGTAGATAAATTAGTTTATAATCATATGACTAGATACAATAAATTAAGAATTCCTAGCATAAAAAAGTTTATTAATAAAGTAGGAATTGATAATTTAGATGATTTATTTGAGCTACAAATAGCTGATATAAAAGGAAGTGCTAAAGAATATCATAGTTTCGATAATGTATTAAATTTAAAAATAAAGTGTGAAAAAATACTTAGTGAAAAACAGCCTTTAACAATTAAGGATTTAGATATTGATGGACATGATTTAATGAAGTTAGGAATAAAACAAGGAAAAGAAATAGGTATTGTGTTAAATAAATTATTGGATATAATTTTAGAAAATCCCAATTTAAATAATAAAGAAGACTTAATTAAAATAGTTGAAAGTATTTAAAAAAGGTATTTTATTTAGATATTATAATAGCGTAATGTGAGAGTATAGAATTACGGACGCAGAAAAGGAGGGAAATATCATGCGTAAATTATCACAAGAGGAATTTAAAGAGATATTAAAGAATAGGAAACCAAAAGAAAGACTTGTTTTAAAAGAGATAGAACTTTTTGATATGGATTTTACAAGTTGGAATTTATCTAATATTGATTTCTCTTTGAGCGCATTCCATAAAGTTAAGTTTGATGAGGCAAATCTAGAGTATAGCAATGTTTTTAATACATTGTTTGATGAATGTACTGTACGTAAGACGAATTTTAGACATGCAAATTTAGAATGTGCAGCGCTTCGATATGTAGATATGACTAGTTGTAACATTGAAGGTGCAAATTTATATGGTGCAGTGTTAGAGTATGCTAAATTGGATGGTATTATTTCCGATAAGGATACAAAATGGTTTCATTTACGCTGTCCAGAGAAAGGAGCCTTTCTTGCATATAAGAAGTGTTTTAATGATCGTTTATTACAACTTCTAATACCGGCAGATGCAAAACGCACTTCGGCTACGTTACCTTCTTGTCGTTGCAATAAGGCAAAAGTTCTTACAATTAAAAGTTTCGACTATAAAGAAAGTTATATGGAAGCTTGGTCTTTAGTAGATGAGAATTTTGTTTATCGTGTAGGCGAATGGGTAGAAGTAAAAGATTTTAATGAGGATCGATGGATGGATTCTACTACGGGTATTCATTTTTGGATGACAAGAGAAGAAGCAAAGAACTATTAAAAGCCAATATTTATTTAAAATACCGTATTAATTATCATAATTATAATCTTGTGTATAATAAAGATTTATTTTAGGGCAGGTGATGATATGAAATTACTACCAAATTGTATATCCTTTAGTAGAATAATTTTTTCTTTGACTTTAATTTATACCAAGCCATTAAGCTTAGCCTTCTACGTAATATATATGATTTGTGGATTTAGTGACATTATGGATGGATTTATTGCTAGGAAAACAGCCACAACGAGCAGTTTGGGTGCAAAGATTGATTCAGTGGCTGATATGATAATGGTAGGTGTATTATTATTTTTAATTTATCCAATTGCAAATCTTACAAATAAAATTTTCATTTGGATTATTTTAATTAGTATTATTAGATTAGCATCCATGTTTATAGCAATGAAAAAATATAAAACCTTTGGAAGTGTTCACACTTACGGAAATAAAATTACTGGCTTATTTTTGTTCTTATTTCCTATATTGATTCCATATATTAATACAACTATGCCGATGTATATAATTTGTTTTGTGGCAAGTATATCAGCAATTGAAGAATTGATTATTCAGCTTACATCAAGTCAATTGGAATTAAATAAAAAAAGTATATTAGTAAAATGATAATAACTTACAATCTAAATGATTTATATTTTTCTTATATTACGAAGATAAATTTGAAATTAAATCTATGCAAAATACCGTACTATTTAAAATGAATATGCGGTATTTTTTATGTCGCAATATGAAATAAAAGCGACGTAACTCTTAAAAATGAAGATATGGATAATGTTCTTTGAAAATTGAATAATACAGTGTTAAAAAGGCAAGATATCTTACTTTTGTTACAAAAATAACCATATAATACATTGTAAATATGATATAATTACCATTAGTTAAGCTAAAATAGTAAAAAATTGCATATCGTCTTAATAAAGAATATAATTGATTTAATACAAATAGGGAGTGTGATATCATGAATATTAATCTCATGGATAGAAAAATGCTTAAAATACTCTGTGCAAAGTCTGTAGGTATGAGTTTGGGCGACAATTTGCACAGAGATAGATATTTAGTCGCTTTTCATAAATAAATTCATACATATACAGGCTTTGTTTCCTTAATTAAATAATAAATTTAAGGAAGTGAGCTCTATGAAATATGTAAGAATTGATAGAATATTACCAGATGATTTAGTTAAAGAAATTCAAAAGTATATTCAAGGTGAATATATATACATCCCTTCCCTTCCTGAAAAGAGAAAAAGATGGGGTGAAAAATCTAAAAGCCGAGATTATATAAAAGCTAGAAATGTAAAGATATTAAACCAATATATAGCTGGGCAATCAATTAGCAATCTGGCTGAAGAATTTTTCCTTTCAGATAGTAGTATTAAGAAAATTGTATATAAAAAGCATAAGTAGGCTAAAGCTACCACTCTTGTAATGTGTGGTAGCTTTTGTATAAAAGATGATATAGAAATGATTATTATCTTTCTTAAAAAATATAGAAGCTTTAAAATGATATTGAATATAAAATCCATTTTAAAAATGAATTTGTAATTCTTCTCGTAGATATTAGAACAAAAGGAAAAAGGAGAGAGTCAAAATGAATAAAAAAATATCATTAATTCATTCTACAAATTTAGCTCCAGTAGATTATGCTTATGCTGGACGTATACCTTCAGGAATGGACTTATTATTTTTGGCGGGGGCATGTCCCATTAATAGAGACGGAGAAGTACTCAATTTGAGCGATTATGAGGTTCAAGCAAAACTTTGTGTAGAGAATTTGAAGGAAGCACTGAAGGACTGTGGGGTCACTTTGGAAGACGTTGTATATACCAGAGTTCTTGTAGCATCTCAAAATCAGTCAGATTTGGTAGTTGCATGGGAAACAATAAGAAAAGAGTTTGGTAATCATGATGTTCCAAGTACCTTATCTGGAGTTACAGTATTAGGATATACAAATCAATTGGTAGAAATTGAAGCAGTAGCAGCAGTAGAAAATAATACAAAATGATTGAAGTATAGAGTTGAACTAATTCGCACCATTCTTATTTAACGTAACAACTGAAAAGACGAGCGATTTATTAAACACTGCATTATTCAAATTTGAATTTTGCGGTGTTTTTACGTCGTATAACAAATATATTAAATATTTAATGGATATATATTTTTCTGGCAAATGGTAAATTTATAAAGAATTTATAAGCATTCATTATATTTGTAAAAATCAATATTTATTTTAGGTATAATTTAGATCTTTAAAAGAGGTATTGTTATTATAATTTTAAACACATATTATTTGTAATTTACAACTAGTACGTTTTTAATGGTATTTTGATATGGTTATAGAAAAGTATATAAATACTGAATAAAGTTTAGGATAATAAATAGTGAACTGTATCATAAGTAAATAGGAAAAATAACCTTAGTCATTTATATTATGTGGCTAAGGCTATTTTTCAGAGTTAAATATTCTATCATTTCCATGATTATTTTAGTTTGTAGATATTTAAGATCAATGCCCAAAATATATTAAAGAATAGCAATAGAAAATATTATTTAGATAATATTTAGTATATTTATATTAAATATTGAAGTGTTTTTCATTTCTCAATCGTTATATTAAATGTAAGGATAAAAGAAGGTGGTGATGGTTATTGAAAAAGAACAATTTGCAGACTGTATAAAACAATACGAACGGTTAATTATTACTATTTGTATATCCTTTACAAAAAATTACTTTGACGCGGAAGATTTGGCACAGCAAACCTTCTTAGCAGCATATCAAAATTATGAAAGATTTGATGGTAACAACTTTAAAGCTTGGCTTACTACGATTGCTGCAAATAAGTGCAAGGATTATCTTAAGAGTAAAACAAGAACAAATGTTAGTTTATCAGAGAAAGAGTATGAGGTGTTGAATGATCATGGAGATTCTCCCGAGGAAACAGTAGTGAAAAAGAATACTATTGAGAGAATATATAGATTATGTAATAAGTTAAAAGAGTCTTATAGAACTGTAGCCATAAGCTATTTTTGTAAAGATATTAAACTTTCACATTTGGCAAAGGAAACTGGTAAAAACATTAAAACCTTAGAAACGCAACTTTATAGGTCTAAAAAATTACTAAAAGATTTATGGAAGGAGGAGTTTATGTGAAGCCTACATTATTTAATAAAGAAGGACATTTAACTGAAGATACAGTAAAGTTACTTAAACTTGGCACTTTCAAGGATGAAGAATTGATTGCCATATTGGAACATATTAGTGACTGCCAGGAATGTGCTAGTGTATTGGGAGACAGCTTTGAAGATGATGAACTTGCAGAAGCTCCTTTAGGTTTTGAAGAAAAAGTACAAATTGAGATAAAAAATAAGAAAAAAAGTAATATTCACTTTAGTCTTTACTGTGTTAGAGTTGCAGTCGCTGCTAGTATAGCATTGATGCTGGTTTTTTCAAATGGATTAAGTTTTATAGATAACACAAAAACAAATTATGTGAAGCCATTGGATTTAAGTTTTATAAATTCATTTAATTCAGATCTTAACAGCTTTTCTGAAAAAATAATTAAAATGGAGGTCTTTAATAATGATAAAGCAAAAAAGTAAGTTTTTAACTTTTGTTTTTTCAATTTTGCCTGGCGCAGGGCATATGTATATGGGGTTTATGAATATGGGTGTATCTTTTATGTCTGCCTTTTTCTTTATAATATTTCTTTCTACCTGGCTTGATATAGGACCATTATTATTTATTTTACCACTTATTTGGTTTTATTCCTTTTTTGATTGTACAAATAGATTAAGTTTAGATAATGAAGAATTTTTACTTTTAGAAGATAAGTATTTATTCTCTATTGATAAGTTATCAAAATTAGATAAAAGTATATTTGAAAAACGTAACCTTGCTGCTGGTGTAGTATTATTGATTTTGGGAATTTATTTAATGGCAGATAATATAATGAATGTTTTATCACAATATATTCCACAACAATTTCATTCTGTTATTCATAACTTTATGAGACAAACTCCTAAGATAATTATAGGAGTGGCAATAATTGTTATTGGTATAAGACTTATTATAGGCAAGAAAAGGGAGTGTGAGATAGATGCTTAAAGGGCGCAGAGTAGGTACATTAACTGCAGGAATTATTTTAGTTGTATTTGGTGTAATGTTTTTACTTAGATTAATTACCGATAATATTAATATTTCTTTAATAGCATCCCTTTGGCCCATTATATTAGTACTTTTAGGAATAGAAATTATAATAGCTTATATAATAAACAAAGAAGAAAAAATGAAATATGATTTTGGTGCAATAATATTAGTTATTATTCTAGTCTTCTTTGCTATGGGAATGGGAACAGCGGAATTTGTAATTAACCATTGGGAACAGTTTAAAGGAATAAGTTAATATGTTAAAAAATATTAACCTTCTAAGTGATGGGTAAGCTATTATTTTTAGTAAGCTCAACTTAAGGTTTTACAATAATTTCTAGGGAATATAAGGAAATGATAAATTAAGGGGAGTAGGAGAAATCTTTCTACTCCTCTTTAAAGCTTTAACACCTATAAGTCTTGAAGTTTTTAATAATGTGTATAGATAGGCTTATTTCATCTATTACAGAAAATAGTCATTTTAAATTAGAAAACATGATATAATTACTATACTTGAAGCTATTGCTATAGCATGTGGTTTTAATCCAGAAGGTGGAACTAGAAATTTTAATTTTTCAACAAAGGATACTCATTCAGATTTATATAAAAACCTTAAATTGGTTAGAGGAGTTAAAAGACCATACGATGGTTTTTTTTAAGAGCAGAAAGCTTCTATAATGTGGCTACAAATATAGATGAAATATATGAAATAGATGATTTAGATCCATATGGGGGAGTATCACTACATTCACAGTCTTATGGAGAATCTTTTTTATCAGTTATTAGAAATAGATTTACTGGAAGCGGTTTATATATTTTGGATGAGCCAGAAGCAGCATTGTCTTCATCAAGGCAAATGTCTATGCTTGTTATAATGCATGAATTAATACAGAAAAATTCTCAATTTATGATAGCTACTCATTCCCCTATAATAATGTCTTATCCAGATTCAATCATTTATGAATTAAGAGATGGTATAAAAGAAGTTATGTACAAGGATACTGAACATTATAAAATCACAAGAAATTTCCTTAATAAACCTGAAAAAATGCTAAAAATACTTTTATCTGAAGAGTAAATCTCTTTACTGAATTCTATTACCCTTACCAGGGATAATATTTTTGGAAGGGAAGTATGGTTTTTTAAGGAGTATATTACTTACATAATTTTTATTGAAAGGAAGTTAATAAAGCTATGAGTATTATTAATCCACGAATTCCATCAGATCCGATAACCATAGACGATTTTTCCTCATATGCACAGCTATATTTATATGAAGAAATGCCAATAGCCTACATAAAAATTTACGAAGAACATATTGAATATTTTGATTTTTCTAAAAGCGAAATCAATAAAAGCATTTTCCAAAACTGTACTTTCCTTGATTGTAGTTTTGAAGGAGCAAGCTTTGTTGATGTTGTATTCCAAAACTGCAATCTATCAAACAGTAATTTCCCAGATGCATATTTCGAAAGATGTCAGTTTGTTGACTGTAAATGTGTAGGAGTTAATATGAGCGGTACTATTTTTAAGCACACATCTATGCAAGGAGTAAATTTTCAGTATTCCTATTTCGATAAAGCTAAAATGACAGATATTGCTTTAAAGGATATAGATCTCACGGAGGTATCTATAACTGAAGCTAAATTGAAAAGGGTAGAGGCAAAAAAATCCCACTTTATTAAAAACAACTTCTTTAAGACAATGTTGGAAGGTTTTGATTTTACACAGAGTGAGCTCGTTGCTCCAACGGTATCCGCACCCCCAATTGAATTGCAAGGAGCTAAAATCAGTATGGTTCAGGCGGCTGACTTGATTGGCCTTTGGGGAATTATTGTTGAGCAGTAATTAGATATAATTTTTATTGGGAAACTATACAGGTTATGAGTAACTAGTAATATATTAAAAAATAAAGATTGTTTATATAATAAGAGGATAATTTAAAAATCAATAATAAAGAATATAATTGTGAGCGCTATCTTTTAGATACAGGAGCATCCAATACTTTTACTGATAATGCTCTCAAGTTAGGTGTAGATTTGAGTAGGGTAGATGCCGCAATTCTTTCCCATAATCACTATGACCACTCTGGTGGTTATAATGGTTTTTTGATAGAAATAAGAAAGCTAATGTGTATGTTAGAAAGGAAGCCAAGGAATTATGTTATGGTAAAATAGGACCATTTAAGCGCTATATTGGTATCCCAAAAGGTATTTTAGATAAGTATGCAGATAGGTTTATTTATGTACATGAAGATTATAAAATTCATGAGGGCGTACATCTTATATCACACAAAACTGATAATTTAGAAGTTAGAGATAAAAAAGCTCATATGTATCGTATGACAAAGAATGGACTGAAGCCTGATGATTTTCATCATGAGCAAAGTTTAGTGTTTGACACTGATGATGGTTTGGTAATTCTAAATAGTTGTTCTCACGGTGGTATAGATAATATTGTGGAAGAAGTAAAGGCTACTTTTCAAGGTAAGAAAGTCTTAGCAGTTATTGGAGGATTTCATTTAATGGGACTTACCTGTACAAGTTCTATGAGTATTAAAGCTGAAGAAGTTGAAGCCCTTGAGAATAGGTTGATTGATTTGGGAGTAGAGCATATTTATACTTGTCATTGTACCGGAGAGCCAGCTTATAAGATACTGAAAAAAACATTAGGTGAGAGAGTAGAATATTTTAGCACTGGAACTGTTGTAGAACTGTAAATAAGATTTGTTTAGGCTGTATATATTCTATATAATATAAAATATATAAGAAAGATATTTTAAAATTATATTTTAGAAGATACATAATAAAGTATGGCAAAATTAAATGAAGAGGTGAACAGCTTGATTAAACATATTGTAATGTGGAAATTAAAAGAATTTGCTGAAGGAAAATCAAAATTAGAAAATGCTAATAAAATAAAAATGAGTTTAGAAGATTTACAAAATAAAATTGATAAAGTTAAATTAATTGAAGTTGGCGTAAACATTAATAATTCTAAACAAGCATATGATGTTGTCTTATATTCAGAATTTGAAAATCTAGAAGATTTAAATTTATATCAAAATCATCCTGATCATTTAAAGGCTGGAGAATTTATTAATAAGGTTAAAGAGGAAAGAATAGTTACAGACTATGAAGTGTAAAGTAATAATTTAAAAAAGAGTAGAAAAAATTTATCTACTCTTTTTTTGTTTTATTATGAGATTCAATTTGAAATTGATTATAATTATTTATTTAATGAGATAAATTACAAAATTAATAATTTACAAAAACACTGTATTATTGAAATTTGAATAATACAGTGTTTTACTTCTACTGTTTTTAGCTTTTATATCTATTAAATTATGAATATCTAAAGATTTAAGTTTGTAATTTTGGAAATACTATCATTTAATTTTAATACTATCATCAATACTACTTAAATCTAAATGCAAATTTGTTTTTTATAATATAGAGATTTATAATAAAGGAAATAAAAAGTTAACTAATAAATTTTAGTTTTAAAGTATGATAAGGAGTCATTAATATTACATGATCAGTATTTATGAGTATAATATTTTTTAAAAAAATTTATAACTCATTTTTATTATCGATGTATTCTAATATATCACTAGGCTGACAATCTAATACCTTTAGCTATATTATTTTTTCAATATTAATAAATTTTTCATATAGAAAAAATCAATTCAATAGTATAGCAAAGAGGAATAATTTTTGGTAAATTACAAGTTTGGGATGAAGCGTCAAGGATGACCATAGAACAAGTAATAAAGGAAACTTAAAAGGATTTCAAATACAATGTTATCCAGTTCACTAAAAGAACTGGAGCAAGCTGGCCTGATTATTCGAGAACAATTTATGGAAATACCCCTTCGTGTTGAATATAAAACTACGGACGCATGCAAAGAATTAATACCAATTCTAGGTCAGCTTGCAATATGAGGAATGAAACTAAAGCCAATGGACGAATAATTTATAAAAATATAATAGAAACTTGAGTTTTTATTTGCATTTATTATAAGTTTATATATTATAGTAATAAGAGAATAAATACTTTGATTGGAGTGCGAAAAAGAATTTAATGAAAGAAATTATAACTTATACATTATGCAATAAAGATAAAAACTCTAATAGATATTATCAAGATTTATCAATTTTTACAGATGAAGTTATAAGCAAAATATATAATGAAAGTAATAATTGGATAAATGATTTTAAAAAATTTATATTAAAAAATAATATAGAAAAATTAAGAAGTAATGCAGAGTATTTGCTTGAACTACTTATGTTAGGTGTATTATGGAGATGTTATGTAAATAAAGCAATTTTATTAAAAAACACACCTAAAAATATCCTTATAAAATTATCTAAATTAAGAGAAAAAGAGAATATGAAAAAGTCGTCAGATTTTTTTAGAGGTATTTTAGAAACATTATTTTTATATAAAAATAGTAGTCATAAGGTAGATTATACATTAGATAATGTAAAAAAGTTAATTCAGTGGTTATCAGCTACAGGTGAGTTTAAACAAGAAGTCAAAAGATTAGAAAAATGGGAAAAATTTTTATCTAATAAATCAGAAGATGAAATTAAGAATTTTTTATTGTTAATAATAAATTTAGGTGAATGGTTTGAAGTAAGAAGCGAGGAAGTATTAGGTATTTATACTAAAAATGTTAATGAGTTTCATGATTCTACTTATAAAAAACATAAATGGAAAGAAGATTATATATATTGTGGACGTAAAAGAGTAGAATATCATTTAAATATGGTAGGAGCCGATATATTAAATAGAGCTTATAGAGAGGAATTTTTAAAAACCAAAGAAAAAAGATTACTTTTGCCAGCTTGTATGAGACTAAATTTTAATAATTGCAAAGCTTACAAAACTAAAAATGGATATGTATGCAAAAATTGTACAAAATCCTGTAAGGTTAATGAGTATACAAAATTAGGGGAAAAATATAATTTTGAAGTTTATATTATTCCTCATGAATCATCTGCATTTGTAAAAGAAAAAATTAAAAAAGATTATACAGGGATAATAGGTGTAGCTTGTGTTCTTAACCTTATTTCAGGTGGATGGAAAGCAAAAGAGTTAGGATTTATTCCACAATGTGTATTGTTAGATTATTGTGGATGTAAGAATCATTGGCATGAAAAAGGAATTGTTACTGATATAAATAGTGATAGATTATTATATACTATTGGTGTAGAAAAATAAGTATAGGAATAAACAGAGTTCTAAGCTTCAGAAGGAGTTTTACTCACACTAAAGCTTAGAAATCCTTATTCCAAGGAACGTAACCGCTATTTACTACCACTTTGAAGAGGATGGAAGTAGTAGAGTTGGTAGTTATCCAATAGAGTTAGAAATTGTAATAATTAATAATATTTTATATGATTAGCTATTAGGATGGAATTTGTAAATGGTAATTATTATATTAATTTATTGTTAGTAGAATATATAAGCTATAAAATAATAATTTAAAGAGAGTAGAAAAATTTATCTGCTCTCTTATTTCTTTGCTTTATCAGGGGAATTAATTTGAAATTGATTGGTTTTTCCCATCATATAAGCTAATTTAATCATATCCTGTTCTTGTAAGGTAAGTTTTGTATTGAACATTTTTTCAAATTGTTTAAAGAGGTTTACTGTGTCTATTTTTGTTTTTGTATTTTTATGTCTACAAGTAGTTGTATTATTCATTGGTTTATATATTTTAGTTTTTATCTTTTCTGAGTAGATTTTTTTAAAAACTTCAGCAGTATAGAAAGCATCATTAAAAGCATTATGAAAATCATTATTTTTAGTTATATGGAATAATTCAATAGCAATACTAAGACCAATATTAACAGACTTAGGATACTTTAAATATTTACCTGTATAGGCTTGAACATTTATGTATTCTTTAGGGATAGGTTCAGTATCTAATTCGTAATATACTATATTTCTAAATAACTCTTTCATATCAGCCATGCCCCAGATACAGAAGATATTCTTATCTTTATTTAAAAACTTCAAAAAATCTTTATAGACTTCCCTAAAAGGTTTTGCTTTATTTAAAGAATCCATTGTGAGGTTAGTAAGATTTTTTACAAAAGGATTTAAATCTGAATATATTTCAGGTTTTACTAATGCATTAAAAGTATCAATGGTAGTGAAACCTTCATTGAGCTTTATAGCTCCTATCTGAATTATTTCAAAAGGACATTTAATTTCAATTTGGCTATTATATGCCTGATTAAATTCTAAATCAAATATTATATAGTTCATAATTCATCTCCTAAAATATCAGTTATATTTAGTATTTTATGATATATTTGTATAAATATTTACTACTATAATAACACAAAAAACATTCCCCAAAATTGGTTTTCACCATTAGAAGGATTAAAGGTACTTTGTTCAGCATCAGGTGGAGGACAACAAGGTGCAATTTTAGTATTATTTTATGGTGCTTTTGATTTATAATACAAATATTACTTGTATTTCCATGATGCCACTAATTAAAAATAGTATAATTTTTTCGATAACATAACTAATTATTATATATATAAAAGGAGGACTTTTATGAAATCTAAAAAATTAATCACAACAGTTCTTATAACTATTTTTTTATTAGCGGGATCAAGTGTGGCAAAAGCAAATACAATAAATTATACTGTGCAAAGTGGAGATTCTTTATGGAAAATATCTCAAAAGTTTAATACTACAGTTTCAAACATAACTACATTAAATAAGCTTAATGTAAATAATCCTATATATGTTGGACAAGTTTTAACTATTTCAAATACAGGTACTACTACTTCTAATACTATAAAACATACAGTAGTTTCAGGAGATACTCTTTGGAAGTTATCTGTCCAATATAAAACAACAGTTGACAAAATCAAACAACTCAATAATTTAACTAGGGACACTATTTTTATTGGGCAAGTTTTAGTTATTTCAAGTAATTCTTATAATACTAATACAACAGTTTCCTCAAAGGTTAAAACTACAAATCATAAAGTAGGTGTAGGAGAAAATTTATGGACAGTGGCTCAAAAATATAATACCTCTATGGATGCTATAATGAAAAGTAATATGCTTGCATCTAATATATTGATGCCAGGTCAAATTTTAACTGTACCAGTAAATTCTACAGGAATAGTTTCACCTGTTGGTATTACTATGATGAGAGCAAAAACTAATAATATATATGGTGATTTATATAATTGGGAAAATGGAAGAAGAATTTTTACAGTTGGACAAACTGCTACTATTAAAGATTTAAATACTGGCATAACTTTTAAAGCTAAGTATTATGGCGGGGCTAATCATGCAGATATAGTAGCACTTACAAAAGAGGATACAGCCAATCTGAAAAAAATATTTCCTAGTTGGTCATGGAACTATAAAAGACCTATGATATTATGTTTTTCTCAAGGTGGAAAATATTATCAACTTGCTGTAAGTGTAACTGGAATGCCTCATGGTGATACTAATGTTTATGATAACGGTCTGGCCGGTCATTTAGATATGTATTTCTACAATAGTGTAGGACATTCAAATCCTGCAATAGATCAAACACACCAATCTAATGTATTAAAAGCAAATGGACAATAGTTTTTAGAGAAAAGTACTTTTTAGTTAAGTGTAAACATAAATAAGCATAAAACAGCAGTTAGTCTCTGTCTTATGCTTATTTACAATAAGAGAATAATAGCTTAAAAGCTCTCACATAATGGGGGCTTTTAGTGTGTTTAATTCACATATAGAAAAATATTTTACTATTTTGTATAATTGTAATAGGCTTTTATGATTTTTTATACATAGATAACTTGTATAAATAATGATAAAAATATTATGAAAGGAAAAAGTATAATAAATTTTAATATAGACTTATTATACAAAGTGATATTATGGAAAAACTAAATATATTAATTGTAGAAGATGATGTTAATATAAATAATATGATAAAAGAATCCTTAATAAAGGAAGGATATGATGCAGGACAAGCTTTTCATGGACTTGAAGCTGTGGAAAAATTCCAAGGTGAAGGGTATCATATGGTAATTATGGATGTTATGATGCCGGTTATGGATGGTATTGAGGCAATGAGAAGGATTAGAGAAAAAAGCAAAGTGCCTATTATAATACTTTCTGCAAAGGGAGAAGACAGTGATAAAATAATAGGGCTTGGTATGGGAGCAGATGACTATATCGTAAAACCATTTTCAATACCAGAGCTTATAGCAAGAGTTAAATCCAATATAAGAAGAGCTATTTACTATAATGAAACTAGCGCTAACAATGAAGATAAAATATATCATTATGGTAATGTAAAATTTAATATGAATAAATATATAGTTACAAAAGGAGGAAAGGAACTTACTCTTACTGCAAAGGAAATGAAAATTCTTAAGCTTTTTTTTGAAAATCCAAACAGAGTATTTACCAAAGTTCAGATATATGATAGTGTATGGGGAGAAGAATTTTTATCAGATTATAATACGGTAACAGTACATATGAGAAGACTTAGAAGTAAAATTGAGGATGATCCTAATGACCATAAACTTATAGAAACTGTTTGGGGGATAGGATACAAATTAACAGGTGATAGAAAATGAATTGGTTATTAATAATTATTATAATAATATTATCTATACTATTATTAAATGATAAAATAAAAACTAAAAGGATTACTGGAAAATTAGAAAAAATTCTTAAAGAAAATTCAAGGGAAAGAATAAAGTTTTATAATTTAAGTGCAAATAATAAGGAACTTGTTAGAGAAATTAATATTTTTCTTGATAAATATGAGAGTATTTCTATTGATAATAAAAATTATAAGGATCATCACCAAAAAATGATTTCAAATATTTCTCATGATATAAGAACTCCACTTACTGCTCTTATGGGATATGTTGACCTTCTTTCAGACAATTCTGTTACAAAAGAAAAGAGAGAAGAATATGTTAGTATTATTAAAGAAAGAGGTACTGCTTTAAAAGATCTTATGGAAGAGTTTTTTCAAGTGGCAAAGCTTGAATGTAATGATGTGGACATAACTATTGAAAAATTTAATATATCCGAAATAGTAAGAAAGAATATAATTACTTTTATGAATGAAATAAATGAAAGAAATATAACACCTGAGATAAACATAGGTGATGAAGAGATTTTTGCTTTAGGGGATAAAAACTATATGAGTAGAATTATAACAAATCTAATTTCAAATAGTTTAAAATATGGGTATGAAGGAAAAGTTATTAGTATTGATTTAAAGGAAGATAATAAATGGGTAATTCTTAGCATATGGGATAAAGGAAAGGGCATTGATAAAAATGAACTTCCTTATATTTTTGATAGATTATACACTGGAGAAAAGTCTAGAAATAGAAATTTTCAAGGTAGTGGTCTTGGACTTAGTATAGTAAAAAATATGGTCCAGCATATGAATGGAATTATAACTGCAAAAAGCATACCCTATGAAAAAACAATATTTACAGTAAAAATTCCTAAAGATAATAGTTAAAATTGACTGAATAGGCTAAAAGCATTAGGTAAAACTTAATAAAGGATTGTATAATATTATATTTTACGCAATATTCAAGAAAGATATTAAAAGCATTTAATTTAATTTCTTGTGCTAGTTAATTATTTTAATATATTTAATTTAATAAATTTGTAATAATTACGTAGTGTGAATTTAAGGATTAGCCCTTATTATGAATATGGATGAGGGATAATCCTTAATTATTTAATTATAAATTTTTTAAACATCTATTAATCTTAAGAACTTTGTAGTTTTAGCTATTTGAGAAAATCACATAATTAAAAGGGAGGAAAAACAATGGAAAATATATTACAAACTTATAATCTTACAAGAAAATATGGTACTACAGCTGTAGTTGATAATATTAATATGAATATTAAAAAAGGAGAGATATACGGGTTTTTAGGAAGAAATGGGGCAGGAAAGACAACAACTTTGAGAATGATTATGGGACTTATTTCTCCAACAAAAGGGGAATATGAACTCTTTGGAAAGAAGATGGGAGATAGGGAGGTCTTTGGGCGAATAGGAGCTATAATTGAAACACCAGGCTTTTATCCAAACCTAACTGCAAGAGAGAATCTTGATATTCATAGAAGATTGATGGGAATTCCTAATAAGGAATATGTGGATGAAGCATTACAAATTGTGGGGCTTACTAATTATGATATTAAAAAGAAAAAGGTTAAGAAATATTCTTTAGGTATGAAACAAAGGTTGGGAGTTGCAAGGGCACTTTTACATAAACCAGAACTTCTTATATTAGATGAGCCAACTAATGGACTTGACCCAGTAGGAATTAAGGAAATGAGAGAGACGCTATTAGATCTTAATAAAAAGAAAGAAATAACAATACTTGTATCAAGTCATATACTTGGAGAAATACAACAACTCGCAACAAAGATTGGTATTATTCATAATGGAAAACTTTTAGAAGAGATTGATTACAAAAGTTTTGAGAAGAAGAATAGGCATTATATTAATTTAAGAGTTAATAATGATAAAAAAGCAATAACTATTTTAGAAAAATCAATGAATATCAGAGATTATGAAGTAATAGAGCCAAATAAAATTAGAATATACGAGATGCTTGATAAATCAAATGATGTTGCAAAAAAAATGATTTCAGAAGGAATAGATGTTTATGAAGTTAATGTTATGAATGATACTCTAGAGGATTATTTTGTAAGACTTACTGGAGGTGGACAAGGTGCTTGATGGATTATATAGTGAGTTCTTAAAGTTAAAAAGAACGGGATATTATATTACTATTTTATTAGTGGGCTTAATTTGTTTACAGTTTAGTACAATGAATAAACATATGATGTCATCTCTAAATTGGTATGGATACTTTTCTAAATTTGAATTTATAGCTTTTAGTATATTTTTTACATTAGTGATCCCCAACATTATTGGGATTATATTTATTAGAGAATTCAGGTATAAAACAGCACCTATAGAATTTTCCTATCCTAATGGTAGATTTGGAGCTTTTATTAATAAATTTTTAATGAGCATAATAGTTATAGCTATTATTTATTTAATGAGTTACATTTTTATAGTTTTAAAAGGTATTATGTTTTTAAAAACTCCCTTAAGCATAGCACCTCTTATAAATCATTTTAAAATATTTGTTATTTCATTTATTTTTCAAGTGGCCCTGGTACCAATGGCAATTTTAGTAGCTTTAATGGGTAAAAGTACGATAATTTCATCAGTTTATTCTTTAGCACTAATAATAGGAAATGCAAATTATCTTTTAGGAAATAAGTATAGTGATTATATATTTTCAATTTTACCAGCAGTACCCGTTGCAAAGCTTAGAACACCTATATTAGAGGTTCCTATACCAGTAAATATGGTAATAAGCAATACTGATATATATATTGGTATTTTTGTATTTGTTTTAGGCATTTTAGGATGCATGTTATTTTATAGAAAAGCTAACATTTATTAAGAAGATAGATAGTATCTTTAATTAGGAGGTCTTTTATGTTAAATATTGTAATATGTGAACTAAAGAAGTTTAAAAGAATTTGGATCCCATTAATTATTGGAGTATTTCTTGTTATTCAATTTAGTTCAGTAACTTTAAATACAGCAGTTATGAAAAATGCAGATGACTTATTTACCTGGGTGAACTTAACGGTGTTTTCCTATGGTTTTCTTGCAGCTATAAATATGCTTATTGCTTATATGTTTATGTGGGAATTTAATAATAACACAATGCTACTTATGTTAACATATAAGCATAAAAGATGGAAGGTATTTGTGGCCAAAATTATTTCTGCAATATTAATATCTTTACTATTATATATTATAGAATTTCTTATGCTTACATTAATGAATTATATATCTTTTAGAGATACACTTACAACAGCGGTTATGATAAAACATTTAATGATAACCTTAAAAGCTTTTTTCTTTCAGATGCTTATGATTACGGTAACTGCATCTGTGGCAATTGTAAGTAAAAAGATAATTGTGCCAGTAATATATATTGGTATCCAGCTTGTAGCTAGTTTTATATTTTTAAGTGAACCACCCATTAGAGCATTTATACCATTTCCACTACCAGTAATACCTAATCTTATGCTAATACGAAATCATTATAAAATTATTAAAGATATTTCAATTATGCCAAGTCAGGTTATAATAGCTACTGTAATGTTTGTTGGAGGCATTGCATACGGATGTTGGTATATAAATAAAATGGAGGTAGAACAATAGGATATATTATTATTGAAATACTAATCTATTAAAAGGGTAAATGAAAAAAATAAGTTTCTCTTTTAATATTCTAAAAAATAGAGTGTTTATATGAATTTTTAGATTGTAACAATGCCCCTTATTGTACTATATATAATGAAGCTACAATAAGGGGCATTTCTATTTACATATAAAGAGAAAGCGTCGAATATGGAATAATAAACTATGATAAAATATATTACTAAAAGGTTTTTAATATTTTAAATTTAACTTTATATAAATAGCTATAAAAATTATATCGTTATCTAGGTATACTTTTGAAACTTTTTATATTAAAAAACAAGGACAGGATCTTTAAAATAAGAATACTAACTATTTTTATTGGATACTGAAGAATTTTTTATTTGTTAAAGGAAATTATTGGAATATTAAAAGGAGATGACTAAATTTGCATAAGCTGATGGAGAAAAATGTATCTTTGGGTAATAATATTACTGTAATAAAGAGAGGGGAAAACTGTATTGTATATAAAATGAAAGACATTACTGGTGAAGGAACTATGACTTGTTACAATGTGTTCCATGGCATTGATTTAATCTACAATGATTTCCACTTGAAGAATTGTTTTTCAGAATTTATTCCAAAGGTGAAAATGATGGCAATAGATCATTGCAAAACAGGGCGTATTGAATGGCAATTCCAGAACAGTTCATATATATATTTGCAAGAGGGAGATATGCAGATTAATGGAAGAAAGCATCATAATGTTGGATTTGGTTTTCCTTTAAGTCATTATAAAGAAATCACGGTTGCTATATATATTGAAGAGGCATTAAAAACATTATACGGTGCTTAATAATATTCGATTTGGAAAGCCAGAGGCAAGCTTGGAAGAGGTAATAAAGGTGGCTAAAAAAGCCTGCTGTCATGATTTTATTATGAACCTTCCTGATGAATATGAAACAGTGATTGGAGATGGTGGTTCCACTCTTTCAGGTGGTGAAAAACAAAGAATATCTATAGCTAGAGCAATGCTAAAAAATGCTCCAATTGTTATTTTAGATGAAGCAACTGCTAGTGTAGATCAGGAAAATGAACATGCAATACAAAAGGCTATTAGTGCTTTAGTACATGGGAAAACCATTATAATTATTGCACACCGTCTTGCCACTATTGAAAATGCAGATCAGATACTTGTGGTGGATGAGGGGAGTGTTGTTCAGAGAGGAACTCATGAAGAACTAATAAATCAGGAGGGAGTTTATAAGAGATTTTTAGACATACGAAAGACAGCAGAGGAATGGAGTATTTAAAAATATTTGTTTTGTGATTTTATTTATATATTTATTGAATAACTTAATCATGCCTTGCATTTATAATGAATATTTATTTAATAGATATTAATAATAAGTAAAGATAGATAAAATAAGAGAAGGAGATATTTCATATGGCACATACTTTACCAAATTTAAATTATGATTATAATGCATTAGAACCTCATTATGATGAGAAGACTTTGAAAATTCATCATGATATTCATCATAAAGCTTATGTAGATGGATTAAATAAAGCAGAACAAAAGCTTGAAGAAGTTAGAGAATCAGGAGATTTTACTTTAATAAAACATTGGGAAAAGGAAATAGCTTTTCATGGATCCGGGCATATTTTACATACATTATTTTGGGAAAATATGACCCCTAATGGAAAGCTAAACCCTGAGGGATCTGTAATTGAAAGAATAAAACAAGATTTTGGGGACTATGAAAAATTTAAAAAACAATTTACTGAAGCTGCTATAGCAGTGGAAGGTTCAGGTTGGACTATTTTAGCATGGAATCCTATGTTTCAAAAATTAGTAATATTGCAGGCAGAAAAACATCAAAATTTAACTCAATGGGGAGTGGTTCCATTGCTAATTTTAGATTTATGGGAACATGCATATTATTTAAAATATCAAAATAGAAGGTCAGAGTTTATTAATGCTTGGTGGAATATTGTAAATTGGGATATAGTAAATACTAGATATGATAATGTTATAAAATAAATAATATAGTATTTAATCAAAAACACAATAAAAAATTTACTGTTTATTAAGTCTTTTATTCAGATTATTTAAAAAAGGGCTGTCCCACTAAGAGTAAATACTACAATATATTGTGTTAATTTTAAAATTGCAAAACAATATATTGTATATAAATTTCTTAATGTGACAGCTTCCTTTATAATTTTTTTATTTTCTATGTAAGAGAACATCAAGATCTATTATTGTTTTTTATTTTATAATAATAGATTAAGATTCTTATTTTAATTTTATATAAATTAATCTTTTAAAAAATTTAAATTAAGGAGGAAATATGGATAAAAATTATACTAAAAAGCCTAAAGAGAAATTAAAAAAGATACTAACACCAGAGGAGTATTATGTTACTCAAGAAAATGGAACGGAAGAAGCATATAAAAATGAGTATTGGGATTTAAATGAAGAAGGGATTTATGTAGATATAACCAATGGAGAGCCTTTATTTACTTCAAAAGATAAGTTTAATTCTTCATGTGGATGGACAGCATTTAGTAAGCCTATAGATAGAAAAATAATAAAAGAATCCATTGATAAAGGTTATGGAATGATTAGAACGGAAGTAAGAAGTAAAAATTCTGATTCTCACTTGGGTCATGTATTTTGTGATGGACCAGAAGAATTAGGGGGATTAAGATATTGTATTAATTCAGCTTCACTTAAATTTATTCCTAAAGACAAGCTTCAAGAAGAGGGATATGATGAATATTTAAAGCTGTTTAAATAATAGTAATAGATTTTATTAATAGTTTAAATTAAAACTTTTATTTATACAAAGTATAAAATTGAAAAAACTATATATAAAAAAAGTGAAAAATAAGTCAAATAATATCCAAAAATTAATAAAAAGTTTACTTATTGTCATATTAATTGTATAATTTATACGTATTCATATTATTATTTTAGGGGGAAACTATATAATGGAATCTATTTTTAAAAAATTAATGCCAGTTATATTTATAACACTTTTATCTATTTCTTTAACTGGATGTAGTCCAAAACCAGATGAAACTGTTAAAGGTTTTTTTCAGGCGCTTAAACAACAAGATATTCAAAAGGCCTCTTCATTTGTAAAATATAATTCTTCTGAGAAAGATTTAAAGATTGATAAGTTTGATAGTAAAGAACAGGAAAAGATGATGAAGGCTGTTTTGTCCAAAATTGATTATTCTTTGGGTGAAGTAGATAAAGACGGTGATAGTGCTACAGCAAAGGTTTCTGTAACATCAATAGATTTAGGTAGAATAAGTACAAAAACAATTAATGAATTATTACCAACTTTGATGTCTCAAGCCTTTTCACAAGAAAAAGTGGATGAAAAAAAACAACAGGATATAGTTTTTCAACACATGTTAAATTCTATAAATGATCCAAATGCACCTAAAATAAAAACAGATATTACTATAAAACTAGTTAAAGGTGATAATGGATGGTTTATAGAGCCTGATGAACAATTGGCAAATGCACTAACTGGCAATTTTTATTCAGCAGCAAAAAAGTTACAAGCTAAATAAATTAATTAAGAAGCACATACTAAATAATAATAGTATGTGCTTCTATTGTTGAGAATAAGTATGATTGTGCATATAAAAAACCTCCCTTTAAGGAAATGTTATCATATTTAAAAAGGCCTATATACCATATAAATAAAGTATGATTTTAAAGTCTTAGAAATAAGGCTTTTTATTTTATGCGAAAAAAGGATAATATCCTTATCTTAATATTATTTAAATAATTATCTAAATAAAATTTCATAATAACTCTTTGTGAAAAAATATAGGAAAGTTGAAGTTTATATGTTAGAGAGTCAAACTAAGCTAATGACTAATATAATATTAATAAGTAAGTTTAAATAAATATAGAGATAAAGGAATTCAGAATATAGATGATTAGGGGGGATTATATTATGAATAATCAAATGATGCAAATAATTACAGATGCTCTTACAAATATTCTAGGAGTAGTTATTATATATTTAAGTACAGTAGCAGTACAATATTTTAAGCAAAAGAGACAAGCTTTAATAAAGCAAATGAAAAATGACCAATATAATATGTATTACAACATTGCTAAAAGTGTATTTTATGCAATAGAACAGGAATATAGATCTATGCCGAAAAGTGGTAAAGACAAAGCAGAGAAATTTAATAGTATGCTTATGGAAAAAATACCAACCTTAAAGCAAGAAGACTTAGATCATTTTAGAGAGGCCATTGTTGGAGAAATAAACACTCAAATAAAGCAATCAAAATTACTTGAACCAGCAGATCCAATAATTAATGAAGAAAAGCAGCTACCGGATTCTAAGGAAAATAAAATAGAAAACTAGAAAATAGGTAGTTCCATTTAAGGAGATATTTCAAGCTGTTGATAAACATATTTTATCAACAGCTTTTTATTTTTATTTATTTTGTTATAAATTAAAAAATAAATAATTTAATTTTATACAGTAATATTTTAAAAATAAATTCAATATATATAAACTTGTATAATTAATAATATTTTTATGTGTATCCATCTAAATTCTGCTTTAAAAATATAAAGAAAAAAACGTTTTTAAAGATAACTATTAATATTATTAATTAGTTTAAAAATTATAATGTGATCTATTAGAGTATTAAATATGTAAAAAGTTTAAGGGGGAATTTTTGTGGAAGACATCTTAAATAACCTTAAGTGGGAAGGTAACAGTAAGAGGATGTATGAAGTTATTTTAAAAGCGGTACCCAAACTTTTCCAAGGGACTATAAAGAGATTGGTAGTTAATTGGATCATTAATCATAAAGTAGAAGTTGTAACAGAAGATATTGTGTTTCAAGCAGTTGAAGATATGGTACCCAGTGAAGCGAAAAATAAATTATTACCCATATTAAATCAGATGAAAACTGGAAGTTAGGTATAATATTAAAATAAATTCAGATAAAAAATTTAAGAAGACTATCTTAAAATAGATTTTATTTTGAGATAGTCTTTTTGCATCAAATTATTACATAGTGCCCTTTCAATTTTATATAGTTGAAATTGAAAGGAGGGATACTATGTCAAAAGAGCAGTTATTATTAGAGAAAATAGAAGAAGCTAGAACATTAATGAACCAGCTAATAAGTGAAAAATCGCAGCTTATTGATGAAGATCTTGTACTATTAAGTCAACAATTAGACACATTACTTAATGAGTACAACAAATTCTTAAGCCAGAATCATTAACTATTAGCATACTAAAGAGGAAAAGTATTTAATTTTTAATGCTTAAGTTATTTAAAAGACCCCAGGCAAAAATGTCTGGGGTTTTGTAAAGTTTAAATAAGTCTTCTTTCTCTAAATACATATTTAGGATCTGTTTGTACTTTACATAATCTTTTAACTATATGTCCCTTGTATCTTACAGTACAAGTACCACAAACACCTTCACCACAACACATTTTTGCATTATTAGAACTAGATATTGGGACTTTCCCTTCTAAAAACTCTACAAGTTTATATATTATAATATCCTGAGCAGAGCAGTGAATTATATTAATGTCTTCTTTATCTAGGATATTTTTTAATGTATTCTTTAATTCTTCTGTAAGTTCACCAGCCTTTAAAGTATTTAATTCTATAACTTCTGCATTATATAATTCTAAATAGTTTTTTATCAATATATTTTCATAACCAGAATTATCTATTATAGATATTATTCTATTTCCATTAGAGTGCAATTTTTTCATAACAGGTACTAAAGGGGCTTGACCGATACCCCTTGATATTAAAAGGCTAGTTCCATTTTTTGTCCTATAAACATTTTTAAGACCTAAAACTCCATTCCAGAAAGGACCTCTAACCAAAATATCATCATTTATATTTAAGCTAGCTATAGTTTTAGTTTTTACCCCCCTAATTTCAATAGCAACTTTGATAAAGTCTTCTTCTGTATTTACTTCCATAATAGAAATAGGAGCATCGTAAAAACCAAAATCATTTTTATTTCTTAAAAATACAAAACTACCTGGATAAACTAACTGTTGGCATAATTTATGACTTAATGCTATAGTTATCACTATAGTTTTATCTTCTATGTTATCTTTTCCTATAATTTTACCTAAGTAGGTTTCTCTTTCTTCTTTAGCTTTTTTACCGTTCCAAATAAATTCTTGATATATACAAACACCCTTCCAATTTATACAATCACAAAATTTTTTGCCGGATAACTGAGAACATAATATACAATCTCCTGTTTCAGCTAAATGACAAGGGCAGTATTCACTACCAGCATCTATACAATCTTTTATTTCGTACTCCATGCCTATCCCTCCACTTTATCTTCATACTATTAAAATATTTCTTAAATATAATTTTGTTACAAAAGATTTTAAACTTTAAGTATGAGTTAGGATCAGAATTTAAGAAGAATGGAAAGACATATAGAGTTATAACATATGTACCAGATTTTTTAATATATCATTTTGATACTACAGAAGAATTAATAGATGTTAAGGGGATGATTACACAATAAGGTGAGATGAGAAATAAGATATTTGATTATAATTATCCAGGATTAAAATTAGATGTATGGAGAAAATATGATGTAAGGAAGTAGGTTAGCTTTAGGAGGTAACAATGATGGATAAAGCCAATAAACATAAAATTATATGTGAGGAACTTAATAAAATTTATAAAATTAAGAATCATGACTATGGGGACAGTTTTGGAGAAACCTATAAAAAATTAGGAATAATAAGTGCAGTAACTAGAATTACAGATAAAGTTAATAGGTTACAAAGCTTATGTACTAAGGATGCTCTAGTGGATGAATCTATAAAAGATACATTAATAGATTTAGCTAACTACAGCATTATGACTTTAATTGAGTTAGAAGAGGAAGAATAATGCTATGAATATGGATATTTTATATGGGTTATTAATTGTTTTAGTACCCTATTAAATATTAAAAGCCTTGCGTATATATATATGGAGGGGATTTAATATGAGAATTAATAAAATAATAGAGATTGATAAATGCTATGAACAAAGAGTAAGAATTGAGCCTAAAATAAAAAAGGAAAATGATAATAATGAAGAGGTATCATTTTCAGAAATTTTAAAGAAAAATATATACAAAAATAGAATTTAGCACTTGGTGAATTCCATGTGCTTTTTATATACATAGAATTACCTAGGTGATTATACTGATTGGATGGTATAAAAAGGTTTAAGTGCAATGAAATAGTAATGCATAAGCTATTTTATAATAGAATCGACTGCGTTATACACACATTTTTATATGAGTAGGAATATACTAAAATGTACGATTAAATATAGTGAGAGGAGCTTAATATTATGGCAGAAGAAATAAGAGAAAATTTAATACCAACACCAATACAAAGAAATAGCAATGATGTTGCTATGGAGCTATTAGACATATATTTAATAGATCAATATGAATCAGATAAGCCAATAAAAGTTGACGATTTGATAAATCTATATTTGAAGTTTTATGCAACAGCAAAAATGGCTGAAAGAGTACATTATAAATATTTAAAAGAATATCTTCCAGAAGGATTAAAGGAAATGGCTGATAAGTTTTAAAGCTATGAAAAGTGGCTGTCGCACTAAAAAAATTAGTGCGACAGCTACTTTTACATTTTTGTATTTGTAATATATTCTTTGTATTTATTTAATTATCAAATTCATCTAAAGACATCAATTTTAACAAACCTTTTCGCAATAAAACCAGGATTATGCCAAATATGATTACAACACCAGCTATGAATCCAAAGATCTCTGTATATCCCATGGTATCTGTGAATCCTGCAAGTTTTCCGGAAATTAAGTTTGAAAAAAAGAAACTTAAGTACCATGCTCCCATTGCTAATGATCCATATTTAGCAGGAGCTAGTTTATTGAACATAGCCATTCCTATTGGAGAGAGGCAAAGTTCACCCAATGTTAATAAAAAGTAAGCAACAATGATAAAAAGTATATTCATCTGTTTACTTCCATCTGTTACACCGCCTAGTGTGGAAATACCCAAGATCAAGGTAATGAAGGAAGCCCCGGCTAAGATTAGTCCAAGTCCCATTTTAGTAGGAACTGATAAATCACCTTTCTTGCTATTTCCAAGTTTCACCCAGATATTTGCTAGTATTGGGGAAAACACTACGCAAAAGATTGCATTAACGGAAGTAAGCCAAGGCACAGGCATTGTAAATCCACCAAATTTTCTATTTACTAGTTTATCAGCGAGCAAAGAGAAAGATGTAGCAGTTTGGTACCATGCAGACCAGAATATAATCACAAATAGAAACATGACAATCATCGCTTTAATACGGTTCTTTTCTGTATGTGTCAAAGGTTTATTTATAACTTTTTCTTCAGATTTTGAGGAAGCTTTTTTAGCTTCAGTTTTTGATACTGGGTATTTTCCCACATCTCCTAACCATTTAGGAGATAAAATCAAAATCAAGGCACATACGATTATCATTACAATAGCACACATAAGGAAAATATATTTATAACCATAGGCTGCGATTTCACCGTCAGCGGCTACTTTAGCGAACCATTTATCAGAAATTAAACCTGCAATTATAGGCCCAAAGAAGGAACCAATATTTATAAACATATAGAATATGCTGTAGGCAGCATCTTTTTTTGATAATTCATTTTTCCCATAAAGTGAGCCTACAAGAGTACTAATTTGTCCTTTAAAAAATGCACCTGCTATAATCAAGACAATGAGTCCTAACCATATGCTTCCAATATTTGGCTTTGCAAAGAATAGTACCATATATCCACATGCGGTTAGGAAGGAGCCTAGTGCTAGTGACTTCTGAATTCCTAACCATTTATCAGTAATATAACCCCCAACAAGGGAACCCATATAGTTAACGCCTTGATATAGACCAATGATAGAAGCCGCTTTTGGCACGCTTAATCCTAAGCCATTTTGATTGATATCAGCTGTAAAGAATAATATTAATACAGATGATACTGCATATCCCGCATAGCTTTGGAGGGCTATAGATATATTTACCAGTGAAAGGCCTATAGGATGCTTTTGCTCTTTTTGTGACATTGTTACATACCTTCTTTCAATTGGACTTAATTATGAAATTTTTTTAGTGTATTCTTTTAACCAATCTTTTTCCTCTTGAGTTAGGTATGGTGAAATTGTATTGTATACGATTTCGTGATATTCATTTAACCATGTTTTTTCTTCTGTAGTCATAAGGTCAGGATTTATTGCATCTAAATCTATAGGTACATAACTAATTGGCTCAAAGTACATGAATTGGCCGTATTCATTCTTTTCTCCTTTGCATACAAGAAGCTCATTTTCAATACGGACACCGTGTGAGCCTGCGATATATATACCAGGTTCATCAGTGATAACCATTCCTTCTTCAAAAGGATGAGTTTCGTTTGCACGGTATTGCCATCTAAATCCAGTTGGTGCTTCATGGATGTTCATTAAATATCCAACACCGTGGCCTGTACCATGGTTAAAGTTTAAGCCTCTATTCCAGAATGGAGCACGTGCAAGTATATCTAAATTCATACCATTACAACCATAAAGGAATCTTGCATGGGCAAGATGAAGATTACTATTAACAGTTAGAGTAAAGTGATCTTTCATTATCTGTGGTACTTCTCCTAATGCATAAGTTCTTGTAATATCTGTAGAACCTTCATAGAAACCAGCACCTGTATCTGTTAGGAATAAAGATCCTTCTTTTAGTTCTATATCTGTTTCAGGAGTTGGAGCATAGTGTACTATGGCAGCGTGCTCACCAAATGAAGAAATAGGTTCAAAACTTGGGCGAATAAACCCTCCCTGTTCTGCTCGGAATTCATCTAGTTTATTAGAAGCGCTTATTTCTGTGATGACTTCTTTGCCTATATTATGTTTAAGCCAGTACATAAATTTAGTATGAGCTACTCCATCTTTTATTTGAGCTTTTTTAATATTTTCAATTTCAATTGGGTTTTTCATAGCTTTAAATAAAACAGATGGATTTCGTTTTTCTACCTTTTTAACGTCTTTAGGAATATTGTTATATAATGCATAATTCATTCTAGCTGGGTCAACTAAAATTATATCAGAATTAGTGAATTTTTTTACTGTTTCATATACTTCATTATATGGATGTATGAATGATACACCATTTTCCTTAAGATTTGATTTAATTTTATCGCTTAATTTAGTTTCATTGATGAATAGATGAACTTTATCCATTGTAATGATAAGATAGCTTAAAATTAGTGGGAAAAATTCGATATCGTTTCCACGGATATTAAGAGTCCATGCAATATCATCTAGAGATGTAATAACATGTGTGTTTGCACCTTCAGCTGCCATTGCTTCTCTTATACGTTTTAATTTTGAAGCAGTAGATTCTCCAGTGTATTTTATATCAAGTTCAAATGCTGGTTCTTCGGAAAGTGGTGGACGGTCTTCCCATATGTCATTAATTAAATCACAGTCATATTTTATGGTTGCATTTTTACTTGACAATATTTTTTCATAAGTTTGGCCATCACCCATAGAAACAACACGTCCGTCAAATCCAAGAGTGCCATTATCAGAAAGTGTATTTGTGATATATTCTTCTATGGTTGGAACTCCTGGTTCTCCCATTTTAAACAATTCTACAGTAGTTCCTTCTAGTTGTTTGCCAGCTTGAAGAAAATATCTTCCGTCTGTCCATAATCCTGCATGATCTTTTGTTATAACAGCAGTTCCTGCAGAACCAGAGAACCCAGTTATATATTTTCTGGCTTTGAAATGTTCACCTACATATTCGCTTTGATGGAAATCAGCAGTAGGTACGATATACATATCAATATTTTTTTCAGTCATCAAGGTCCTTAATTTTGTAAGTCTTTCAGATACTTTCATTGTATTAATCCCCCTTTAATTAATATTGCTTTTCATAAGAATTATAGCATAAAAGAAGAAGGAAAACTATCCCAATAGGTGAAGTATGAATGAAAGAATTCTTCATAAGTAGTGTCATATAAAAGATAAGTTTCATATAATAATAGCTGAACCATTTAGAGGAAAGAGGTCGATTAAATGTTGGAAAAAAAAGAGGAACCATTTTATAAAAAAATTTGGTTTTGGATTATTGCTATAGTAATTGTATGTGGAGTAGCTAGCTATGGTGGTAATAAAAAAATAAATATTACAGATACCAAGAATTCTGCTAAAACAGAAGTTAAAAAGGATGACACTAGAAAAGTAACCTATGAAAAGTTTTGCAAAATAAAAATAGGTTCAACTTATGAGGAAGTAAAGAGCATTTTAGGGGAATATAAAGAATCAAAAGAAACTAAGATAGATGGTATAAAAGTAATTATATACACTTGGTACAATGATGATAATAGTAAGATGGATGTTATTGTTAAAAATAATAAAGTTATAGGAAAAGCTCAAGCAGGGCTTTCAGTAGAAAATGCAGAGGTAAATTTAATAAAATATACAAAAATTCAAAAAGGCATGGACTATGGTAAAGTTAAAGATATATTAGGAAATGGAGAGTTAATGTATATATCTGAAATTAATGGAAGTACTAAATTAATATATTTATGGGCTAATCCTAATGGAAGCAATATGAATATAACATTTGAAAATGGAAAAGTAACTTCAAAAAATCGGCTTGGATTGAATTAAATAGAGCTAAAGAGATGCTTAAAAATTTAAGTATCTCTTTTTTATTTAGGTGATAAATAAAGGTTTTGTTACTAGGCAAAGAAGTGAAGTAGATGAAAGAAAGGTTTTTTAATATTAAGTGAGGAGGCAAAAAAAATGTTTACCGTAGTAAAAGTTTTTATATCAGCTATAATAATTGGGGGAGTGACGGAAATAGCAAGAAAATATCCAACTTATGGAGGGATTATTGCTGCATTACCTATAGTTAGCTTATTAAGTTTAATTTGGATATACATACAAGGTGAGCAAACACAAAATCTTAGTAAATTCGTATTTGGTGTTTTAAAAGGCTTTCCAGCAACCATAATGTTGTTATTAATTATAGGGTTGTCATTAAGGTCTAATAGATCATTAGTGTTATCAATTTTCTTAGGTGTTTGTGGCTGGGGAGTTTTTTTGGTCATTCAAAATTTTGTGTTTAATTAAATAATAAAGGTACATTATCAAAGATAGGAAAGAGAATAAAAGGTATTGTCAACTTAAATATTATTTAGATTGACAATACTTTTTTATATGATTATAATCTATAAGTAAAATATAATAATTTTAAAGGAGAACTACATAATGACACAATCTAAAACATTGACAATGTCAAGGAGTGCTTTGTTTACAGCTTTAGTAGCAATTAGTTCATACATTCAAATACCAGTACCCTTTATGGATTATTTCACATTACAATTTTTCTTTGTACTTTTGGCAGGTATGATTTTAGGAGAAAAACAGGGAGCAATTTCAGTTGGACTCTATGTTCTAATAGGACTTTTAGGAGTGCCTGTTTTTGCAGCAGGTGGTGGAATAGGATATATATTTAAGCCAAGCTTTGGATATTTGCTAGGTTTTATAATGACTGCTTATGCTGTTGGATATACAGTTAAAAAAATAAATGCAAGTACATTTGGAGCATATTTATTATCAGCTTTTGTGGGATTTATAATAACTTATGCTATTGGATTAACATATAAATTTTTAATACTGAATTTATACTTAAAAACTCCAACAAGTTTTATGATTATATTTTTATCTTGTTTTCCGTTGGACATGCCTGGCGATATATTTCTATGCGTAATCAGTGCATTATTTGCCAATAAAATTAATCCAATTTTAAGGAGAGAAAGAAATGAGTAATATAATTAAATATAAGAAAAAAATTTTAAATGGAGATTTACTAACAAAAGAAGAAGTAGAAGAGCTTTTAGAGGAAGATATTATAGATCTTGCAGCAACAGCCAATGAAATTAGAGAATCTCTATGTGGAAATAAATTTGACCTATGTACGATTATAAATGGGAAGAGTGGAAGGTGCCAAGAAAACTGTAAATATTGTGCCCAATCTGTTCATTTTAATACAGATATAATAGAGTACAACATCTTACATAGTAATAAAATTATAAATAGTGCAATATCAAATTATAATAAGGGAGTACATCGTTTTTCAGTAGTAACATCAGGTCGTGCCCTAAATAATAATGAAGTAGATACCTTGTGTAAAACCTATTCAAAATTAAAGGAAACATGTTCTATTGGACTATGTGCATCTCATGGATTATTAAAATATGAAGATTTAAAGTGGTTAAAAGATTCTGGAGTAATGCGTTATCACAATAATTTAGAAACTTCAAGAAAATTTTTTGGAAAGATATGCAGCACACACACATATGATGATAAAATTGAAACTATAAAAAATGCAAAGAAAGCTGGCCTTGAGATATGTAGCGGTGGAATTATTGGTATTGGAGAAACCATGGAAGATAGAATTGATATGGCATTTACCCTAAGGGAACTTTCAGTTGATAGTGTTCCAGTTAATGTTCTTAATCCTATTAAAGGAACACCACTTGAAAATCAAGAGATTCTATCTTATGAGGAAGTAATAAAAACTCTAGCAATTTTTCGTTTTATTTTACCAACAGTACAAATAAGGTTAGCTGGAGGGCGTGCTCTTTTAGGAGATAAAGGGAAAAAGGCTTTAATGAGTGGAGTAAATGGAGCAATTTCTGGAGATATGCTAACTACTTTGGGAATTGAAACCTCTGAGGACATTAAAATGATAAAGAATTTAGGATTTGAGGTATAAGTATGGCAAAAGGAATATTTATAACTGCAACAGGAACTAATATTGGAAAAACTTATATAACAGCTTTAATTGTTAAGAAATTAAGAGAATTTAATATAAACTGTGGATATTATAAGGCAGCACTGAGCGGAGCAGAGAGAATAGATGGCAAACTTATTGCAGGAGACGCCAATTATGTATACAATATTGCCGATATAAAGGGAGATCCTAATGATGCAGTGAGTTATATTTTTGAACAAGCAGTTTCACCTCATTTAGCCGCAAAATTAAATAATGTAGAAATATCTATGGAGAAGATAAAAAAAGATTTTTCATGTATTAAAAATAAACATGATTATATAACTGTAGAAGGTAGTGGAGGAATAATTTGTCCTATTTCTATGGGGAAAGAAAAAATAATGCTTGAAAATATTATAAAGAGCTTTAAATTACCAGCTATTGTTGTAGCAGATGCAGGTCTTGGCACCATTAACAGCACAATTTTAACTTTACAATATATGAAAAAGAAAAATATATCTGTAAAAATGATTTTATTAAACAATTATAACCATGAAGATATAATTCATATAGAAAATAAGAGATACCTATCAGATAATTTACGGATTCCAGTCTATACATGTAATAAGAATTCTAATAATTTAGAAATTCCAGCAGAAAAATTAATTGAATATTATGAGGAGATATAATTTAGCCTTTAACTCTCTTGACAAATAATATTAATATAGTTAGTGTAATATTAATATTGTAATAAATTTAGAATGATATAGGTTTAATGGAGAAATGGAGGGGAAAATCAATGGATTATACTATAGAATATACCGCCTATTTTGGCTCTGTGCAAAGATTACACAGAATAAAAACAACAAAGATTTGTTCAGAGCCTAGTTTATTAGATTACTCTGACTAAAATTGTTTTGTGTGGTCTTTGCTTCGATATTTACGAATAATAAAGTAGATAGGAGCAAAAGTATGAAATACAAAAACGCACAAAATGTACTGCCAGAACATATTATTGAATTGATTCAAGAATATATGGAAGGTGGATATTTATATATACCAATAAAATATGAGAATAAAAAAGTTTGGGGAGAAAATACTAGTACAAAAAATACTTTGAAAAGAAGAAATATAGAAATTTTTAATAGATATGAAGAAGGAATATCCATTAAAAAACTTGCACAGCAGTATTATCTTACTGAACATAGTATAAGAAGAATAATTAGACAACAAAAAGATATATAAATAAAAAATCGGTGTTAATTATCTTAATTGATAATTAACACCGATTTTTATTATTGGTATTTAATTGAAATATGTGAACAAGTTTGATATAGAAGTATTTATGAACTTGAGAAAGGATATGAAATAAGTTTACTATAGTTATGGGAAGATTATAATTATACGAATAAATTAGAAGGAGTAAGAAATGAACAAATTGACAGTTTTAGAAGTAAGATTTGATTTTAATGGTGATAGAAATGTCATTTTCCCTGTAATATTAAGTGATGAAAAGGAAAATATTTTAATTGATTGCGGGTATCCTAATTTTTTACCTTTAATAAAAATTACTGCAAAAGCTAATGGAATTGATATTAGTAAATTAACAAAAATAATTATAACTCATCATGATTTTGATCATATGGGAACTTTAGCCGAGTTTAAAAGAGAGTATCCACATATTAAGATTCTTGCGTCAATTGATGATGAAAAGTATATTAGTGGAAAAGAAAAATCTTTAAGATTACAACAAGCGGAGTCTATATATGATAAACTTCCTGAGGAAGAGAAAAATAGCGCAAAGGAGTTTCAGGATTTTATTGGAACAATAGAAAATGTTCCTGTTGATGTATGTTTAAGAGATAAAGATTCTTTTTCCTTTTGTGGAGGTGTAGAAATAATTGCTACTCCAGGGCATATGCCAGGACATATTTCAATTTATATAAAAGATAGCAAAACATTAATTGCTGGAGATGCATTAGTAGTAGAAGATGATAAATTAACTATAGCAAATCCACAATATACCTTAGATATTATTAGTGCTAAAAATTCTATAAAAAAGTTATTAAATTACGAAATAGATAAAATTGTATGTTACCATGGCGGTGTATATACTAAAGATATTAAAAAATCATTAGAGAGTATTATTTCAGACTAATTTTATATTATTTATGTTCAAAAATTAAGCTTAAACAATTTATATCAGTGTGCGAGAAGTAATTTATATAAAATAAAGGAATTTCACATATAAATATATTTTTATAATTAATTTATGTAAACAAGAAAGGAGAAAAAATATGATTAAACAATTAGAAAAATTTGAAATTGAAGAAGTTATGGACATTTGGTTAAAAACTAACATTGCTGCTCATAGTTTTATACCAAAGGAATATTGGATTAAAAATTATAATATTGTTAAAGAAGAATACTTTCCTATTTCGAAGACTTTTATTTACAAAGAAGATGATATAATTAAAGGCTTTATAAGTATTGTAGACAATTCATTTATTGGTGCATTATTTGTTTTGGAGGAGTATCAGGGTCAAGGAATAGGGAAAAAACTACTAAATCATTGTAAATCTTTATATTCAACTTTAGAACTAGCAGTTTATGTTGATAATATACCTTCAGTTAATTTTTATAAACACTGTGGTTTTATTATAAAAGAGGAAAAAGAGCATGAAAATTCTGGCTTTATGGAATATATAATGACGTGGCAAAAAATCAATTTTTAAGTGATATTGTATTTAAGAAAATTGTATGATATAATTTCTGAAAAGGGGAGCTTGCAATGCAGGCTGAGAGGAAATGTATATTTCGACCCATAACTTGATTCGGGTAATGCCGACGTAAGGAAATATTAATTTATACTATATTTTTTTGTAAGTATAATGGGATATGCCTTATTTGGTGTATCCCATTTTTATTGCTTCAAGGAAGTATATCTTCAATGAGCTGTAGGGGAGCGCCTAGAGCTTTTATGGAAAAAATACAACTAAATAGCGAGGGAACTTGTGTTTCAAGGTGAGAGGAAGCTTTTAAGCTTCGACCGACTAATATGACTTATTTCATATAGGAAACTGCTATTTGGTTACACTAAAATCATACCTCAATAATGGTGTTTATTTCCTATATGGCATATTGGGAAATTTAATATTATTAAGGAGGTATTTTATTATGGAGAAAAACTCAAAACTATTAAAGAAACTTATGTTAGCAATGATGGTGGCAATGGGAGTTGTAATTTCACCAATTCTTCGTATTGAAGGAATGTGCCCTATGGCCCATTTTATTAACATTCTATGTTCTGTTATCCTTGGACCTTGGTATTCACTGCTTTGTGCTATATTGATAGGTGTGATAAGAATGTTTTTTATGGGAATTCCACCTTTAGCTTTAACTGGGGCAGTTTTTGGGGCATTTTTCTCTGGAGTTTTATACAGAGTATCTAAGGGAAAGTTAATCTGTGCTATTATAGGTGAGGTTATAGGAACTGGTATTATAGGAGCCATAGTTTCATATCCTATTATGACGTTTATTTGGGGCAGAACAGGTCTTACATGGATGTTTTATGTTCCTTCATTTATTATGGCTACGTTTATTGGAGGAACAATTGCATTTATTTTTCTAGGAGCATTAAGTAGGACAGGTAATCTTGCCAAAATTCAAAGAAGTTTGGGGGCAAAAATTTATGGCAAACCAAGAGTTAATAATAAACAAACTATTGCAAATAAGACAGAGTGTTAAATTTAAAAAACCTCTCATTCATTATATTACAAATCCAATTTCAATAAATGATTGTGCAAATATGATTCTTGCTGTTGGCCCAAAGCCCATTATGGCCGAGCATCCTTTGGAAGTTTCCGAAATCACTGCTGTTTCAAAATCTCTTGGAGTTAACCTTGGGAATATAACAGATAATAAAATGAAATCTATGTTGATTTCAGGTAAAACAGCCTATGGAAATAAGATTTCACAAGTAATTGATCTTGTAGGCGTAGGTTGCAGTAAGCTTCGTCTAGATTATGCAAAAAAGTTTATTTCAGAGTGTCATCCAAATGTTATTAAGGGTAATATGTCCGAAATAAAAGCAATTTATGGCATAAAAAGTAATGCACAAGGGATTGATGTTGGAGCAGGTGATATTGTAACAGAGCAAAATTTTCATAAAAATATAGAAATAATAAAGACGTTGTCCATGAGAACTGGTGCTGTTGTTGCAGCTACCGGAGTGGTAGATATAATAAGCAATGGTACTTATACATATGCAATAAAAAATGGTTGTGAAATGCTTTCAATGATGACTGGAACAGGTTGTATGCTTACTGGTATTATCGCAAGCTATATTTCTTCAGGTAGTATACTGGAGGGAACTGTTCTTGCTATAGCTCTTATGGGAATATGTGGTGAACTTTCTCAGCATGTTAAGGGTACTGGAAGTTTCAGAACTGAGCTCATAGATAATATGTTTAATATTTCTGATGATATGATAATAAAAAAAATAAAAATGGGTACTTATTAATATAATTAATTGTGCTTTTGTGCACTGTTTTTCTACTTTAACATATTTCAAGATTGACATAGTTAATTTTTATATAAATTGAACTAAAGTTTATTTTAAAGATGGTTATTGGACTAAGTTCATTGGATTTGATGAAAAAGGGAAAAATATAATAATTTTAGAAGTTGCTTTGATTAAATTAAACCTAAAAATATAAATCCAGTAGTTACTAGATTGCTACTGGATTTTTTATGTTATTCTATTATAGATATTTATTTGAAAATTAATTTTCCTAGGCATTTTGTTTAGTAATTATAGTTTTAATATAAGCAATAAATATTAAAACAACTAACACATAACAATAATTTTATATGGTACAGTTTGGGCTGGAATACTTTTTGTGGTAGCTCCATATACAACAATTAAATATCTGTTTGAGGGATTCAGGTTAAAAGCTTGATCATTTTCAAGTATTATTTGAGTATCAGGAGAAATATTTAGTTTTAGTGTATTATCGCTACTTACTAATTGATCATTAAAATAGTCTACTTTTATATTTTCATAGGGCATATCTTCAGCCATTACAATAGCGTTATATTGTGGTGGGTAAATAAGTGGAACTGGTGCATTTCCATCATAGAATCCAGTTACCATATTTCCTGGTGCTACTGTTATATGATCTACAAAGTAAGTATTTGGTGATACAACAAAATTTACTAAATTACCATTTCTGTTTTGTACAGACATTAATTTATAACATCCTGTTTCTTTGTCATTTGCTCCTGTATAAAAATCTTGAATGGTGGTAAGAGTACCTTTAAAAGATAGAAATTTTTTCATTTTTTCGTCATTCCAATTAAAATTTATATCATATATAACTTATGTATTCTTAATAATTTTTGTTACATTTGTTTCAAATAAGTTATATAAAATCAATTTTAATAAATTTATTTTATATTAATTAAAGAATATAAATAGGATGATTGGCAGTATGAATTATGATATTCCTATAATCATTCCAATAATATAAGGAATTAACCAAATAACCCAAACTGTTATGCTAAATTTATGAAAGATAACTTTCTTATTTTCATCCTTTTTATATAATACCCATGTTAACCATAGAGCATGTAATAGCATTAATAATATGGCTAATCCTCATGTTATTCCATGTATAAAAAGTTCATTATAGGAAATTGCTGTATTGTCTGTTTTGGCGGTTTTCTCCATAGTCAATGTACCAGTAGTATCAAAAATTACACCTATCCAAAAGGTGATTACATGCCATTTTTTGTGTGTGTTAGATTTTCTTTCAGACCATACCCCTACAGTATAAAATACTAGAGTTAAAGTTATTGTAACAATTGCAAAAACTAATTTTCCATCCATTCTTAAAAGATTATCAACGAACAATATTTGGAATTTATCTTTAATATTTATATTATAGAAATTAAAGATGAATTATTTTCTTTAAAAATTTAATAATGTTATATTTATAGAATATGTTATAATTGACTAATAATAATTTTAATTTTGTAGTAAATATGGGGAATAGGTCTAAAATGATTGATGATATAATAAAAACGGATTATGGGCTAGAATAAAAAGGAGATTTATAAAAGATAAATAATTCTATAATTTTGTTTAAAAGGAAAGAGAGAGGGTATGATTAGATATTTCAAATATTATTTTATAGTATTAAATTTGTTGGGATTTTTATCTATGTACATAGATAAAGAAAAGGCTAAAGCAAATAGGTGGAGAATAAAGGAGAATACTTTATTGTTAATAGCCTTACTAGGCGGCAGTATAGGATCTTATATGGGGATGAAAACATTTAGACATAAGACTAAGCATTCTAAATTTAAATACGGTATTCCTTTTATAATATTAATTCAACTATGTATATTTTTATATTTGGGTAAATGATAATATTTTAATATAATATATAAGAATTAATGTTATTAAAGATATATTAATGTAAGAACTATAATTTTATATTAATAAGTTATAAAGTCTTAAGATAAAAAGAATTGCTTGTGCGGTTCTTTTTTTATTTACTTCTTTATTTTAGTACAGAAACATTAATATTAAGAAGGAATAATTAAGGTTACACAGAATTATGTAATATTGTGGAAAGTATTATTTATAATATTATAATTGTGATACTAAGTAATAAAAATATATGTAAGGAGGTTATATTTTGGCTATATCATATATAAATAAAATAAAGATAATAAAGGGGGATATTACAAAAGAAAATGTAGATGCTATCGTTAATGCTGCAAACAGTAGTTTGCTTGGAGGTGGAGGCGTAGATGGAGCTATTCATAGAGCAGGTGGAAATAAGATACTTCAAGAATGTAAGATTATTGTAAGTAAAATAGGATCGTTAAACACAGGAGAAGTAGTAATAACCTCTGGCGGAAATCTTAATGCCAAATATGTTATTCATACCGTAGGCCCCATATGGCATGGAGGAAAAAGTAATGAAGAAACTCTTTTAGCTAATGCTTATAAAAATAGTTTGAAATTAGCCTCTGAAAAAAATGTTAAAACTGTTGCTTTTCCTAATATAAGTACAGGAGTGTATAGGTATCCTAAAGATGAGGCAGCAAAGGTTGCTTATAATTCAGCAAAAGAGAGTTTAATAAAATATGAAAATATAGAAGAAGTAAGATTTGTATGTTTTGATGATTACAATTATAAATTATATAAGGATTTATTACTTGATGATATAAAATAAAAGTTTTTATAAAAGTCTACTATAAAATCAGTAAAATAGATGAATTATAGGCATAAATTACATTTTTATAGGATTTTTTAGAAAATTATGCATTTTTATATTGACAATTATTGTTAGTAAATGTATAATAAAACAAACAAGTTAGTTTAAACTAACTGACGCAAAAGAGAATATTGAGGTGAAAATATGTATGGGGAACAATTATTTAGGGTGTCATATAAGAATATAGATTCAGAATGTGGAAGATTATTTGTCTTTCCTTACGCAGGTGGTGGAGCATCGGTTTTTAGAAACTGGCAAAAAGAATTTAAAGATATTAATGTATTTGCAGCTCAGTATCCTGGGAGAGAAGATAGAATAGCTGAAGATCCAATTAAAAATTTTCATGAGTTATTACAAGAAATATTTTTATCAATTATAGACTTTATACCTGAAAATAATAATTATTATTTTTTTGGACATAGTTTAGGAACTAAAATTATTTATGAATTAGCTTTAAAACTTAAAAAAGAAAAAAATACAGTTCCTAGAGGAATTATAGTTGCTGGGGGAAGGGCGCCATGTTTTAAAGAAATGAATCCTATTTATAATTTAAATGACGAAGAATTTATTAAAGAATTAAAAAGATTTTCAGGAACTCCTGAAAAGATATTAGCAAATAATGAACTTATGAATATATTTTTACCTATGTTAAGAGCAGATTTTCAAATAGATGAAAAATATGAAAATAAAGTAATAGAAAAATTAGATTGTTCTATTTTGGGGTTGATGGGAACAGAAGATAGTGAATTAACTTTGGATGAATTGATGAAATGGAGTGAATATACCAATAAAGATTTCAATTGTAAAAAGATTGAAGGAGGGCATATGTTTATAAATACAAATTATATTCAGGTTATAAATTGCATAAAGGAGTTCATGTGATAAAATGGTAAAAAAAATTGGAAATTTTAATTTTATTTATGTAAAGGATTTTTACGAAATATCTTCTATAAAAATATTTCATAAATTAATAAAAAAAGAAAATGTAATAATAATTATAAACTCAAATGAAACTAAAAATAAATTTCCAATTTATAAATATTTAACATATGATGAAACAAAAAAAAGTAAAAAATATATAAGAAAAGAAGATAGATATAATTTTCATATATCACATAGCATAGTTAATTTTTTATTTATGCAATGGATAGGTTGTGAGGTAGAGGAACTTCCTTTGAAAAAAGGGATTTTTTTTAAACCTTATATTGATAATGATTATCAATATAAATATAATATTACTCATTCTAAACATTGTATCGCTATTATTTTTTCAAATTTGGAAGTTGGAATTGATGTTGAATATATAAATAGAGACATTGAGCATGAAGTTATTATTAAAGGTTGTTTTCATAAAAAAGAAAAAGAAAGACAACTTTTAAATAAAATAGAGTTTTACAGAACATGGGTAGCTAAGGAAGCTTATATAAAAAGCATAGGTAAGGGGTTATATAAAGCTATAGATACTATATATGTAGAAAAGGAGTTAGAAAATTATATACAAATGTATGATGAAGAAGAAAAAGTAAGACAATGTGTATATATATTTGAGCCTTTTAAAAATTATATTGGTGGAATATGTATTAATGAATAACTAGGGATTGGATTATTTAAAATAAAAAATATTAAAGGAGTATAAAAAGTATGGATAATAATTTAAAGATCAAACTAGAAAAATACTATGATAAACATGCTTGGAGAAAAATTACATTAGGACAAGCTCTAGTAAATTGGTCAAAAAAATATAAAGATACTATTGCAATATCAGACAATGGAAAAGAATTTTCGTATGAACAATTAAATGAAGAAGCAAATAAATTTGCTTATGGATTTAAAGAACAAGGATTTAAAAAAGGGGACAAAGTAGTATTGCAAATACCCAATAGCTGGGAATTTGTTGCGATTTCTTTTGCTTTTTTTAAGTTGGGAGTTATACCTATTATGGCTTTACCAGCACATAGAGAGACTGAATTAAAAGGAATTTTTAAAACTTCTGAAGCTATAGCTTATATTATTAAAGATAGATATTTGGGATTTAATTATAGAGAAATGGCAAGAAATTTATCTAAACAATTACCAACATTAGACAAAGTATTTGTTATTGGAGATAGTGAAGAATTTATTTCTTTTGAAAATATAAAAAAAGAAAATACTAGTGAATTTAATGATAAGAATATTGGTTATAAAGAAGTTGGACTTCTTTTATTATCTGGAGGAACAACAGGGATACCCAAACTTATTCCAAGGAGGCACACAGATTACTTATATGTTGCTGAAAAGGCAGCTAAAAAATGTAAATTGACATCTTCCTCAGTATATTTAGCAGCTTTGCCTATGGCACATAATTTTCCTTTAGGTTGCCCAGGGGTACTTGGAACATTAAGTGTAGGTGGGAAAGTTGTAATATGTAGAAATACTAGTCCCGACGAAATTATTCCATTAATAGAAAAAGAACAGGTTACTATTACTGGATTAGTACCTGCAATGGCTAGTATGTGTATGGAGTTTCTTGAATATGATGATGCTTATGATTTATCAACTTTAAAGGTTTTACAAATTGGTGGTTCAGTATTAGATCCTTCAATAGCAGAAAAAATACAAAAAACATTTGGATGCAAATTACAGCAAATTTTTGGTATAGCGGAAGGATTAATATGTTGCACAGATTTAGAGGATAGTGATGAAACAATATATCATAATCAAGGAAAGCCTATTTCAGAATATGATGAAGTATTGATTGTAGATGAGAATGAAAAAGAGGTAAATGAAGAAGAATTTGGAGAGTTAATTGTAAAAGGACCATACACTATATATGGTTACTATAATTTACCTGAAGTAAACAAAATATGTATAAGTGAAAAGGGATACTTTAAAACTGGTGATAAAGCAAGAAAAATGAAGGATGGAAATTATCAAATTGTTGGCAGATTAAAAGAATTAATTAATCGAGCTGGAGAAAAAATAATGCCATCAGAAATAGAAGAACTTTTATTAAAGCATAAAGATATAAAAGAAGTTCAGGTAGTAGGTGTAAAAGACATAAAGCTTGGTGAGAGAATATGTGTATTTATTTTAGAAGACGAAAAAAAGCTGTCTCTAAAGGACATAAGAACTTTTTTATCTGATTTGGGAACAGCTACATATAAATTAGCTGATCAACTATTATATATAAAAAATTGGCCCTTAACCAGTGTTGGGAAAATAGATAAAAATAAACTTAAAATTATTGGTATGAATGAAAATAAAAATTAAAAATTCAATATTAGTAAGGAGGAGTATATGTGAGTGCAAATGGTTGTGAATGGAAAATGATTAAAAAAGATATTGAAATTTCTCTTTCTGAAAAAGAAGTTATTTTAGGCGAGTTTGATTATCCTGTTGGCAAAGGCCCTTGGAATACAGTAATTCTTTTTCATGGATCAGGACCTTCTGATAGGCATGCTACTGTAAAAATTGGAGATAAAATAATATCTCAAAATTTTGATATATTAACTGAAAAACTTGTAAAAGCAGGATTTGCTGTTTTTCGTTACGATAAGCGAGGAAGCTTTTTCATAGATAAAATTATCTCTGATGCAAGGGTTGTAGTTAAATATGTGTCTTCTCTTAAAGAAGTTAATAATCTTTTTTTCTACGGATGGAGTCAAGGGGTTCAAGTAGCAACTGCAATGGCAAAAGAGTTTTCAAAGGTTAAAGGTATGATTTTACATGCGGGTATTGCTGAAGGATGGAGTTCATATTTTTCTTATATTTTGGAAGAATTGGTGGTTTGTAAGCTTAAACAATTAGATAAAGATAATGATGGTGTTTTACAGATTAAAGATTTTGAAAGTTTTGTGCCAGCGCCTACATCTGTTTCGTTTGCATTATATCTTATGGTACTGAAGGTTTTAGAACATGGAAAGATAGGATTTAATAAGGCTATTGATCCTAAAGTAACAGGAAAATTTAGCATAGAAGAAGATTGGATTCCTTTAGCTAAAGCTATAGTAAGGGATCCTACACTATTAAAAGAATTTACAACAGAAGCTCCATCTGAAAATTGGTATGGAATTTTAGAAGATATAAAGGAAATATCAGTACCTATGTTAGTTATTCAAGGAGAGTGTGATGGATGGGTTTCTCCCAGAGATTCAAATAAAATAGCTAAAGCAGGAGGAAAGCTTGCAGAACTTTGTGTAATTTCAGGTTTTGGCCATTCTTTATCTCCAACAATGTCCCCATTAGATGATGTAGGAGGAATTATAGATGATAAACCTTTAGAAAAGATGCAACAGTGGTTGTTGAAAATTTCAGAAAAGGCTATCTGATATTAATGGTTTATTAACTTGAATAATGATTTTAAGATACTGCACATTAATTATAAGATAAGGTGGTATAAGTATGAATAAAGAATTTGAAAAACTTATTTTTAGTGTAAAAGAAGAAATTGCCTCACTTTTAGGAATTGCAGTAGAAGATATAGAAGACAATAATTCACCTATAGCATTAGGAATTGATTCTCTTACATTAATGCGTCTTGCTATTAAATTGAAGAAAATGTCAATTGATATTACATTTGCAGAGCTTATTGAATTAAAAACTTTCAAAGAATGGTGGGAGGTTATTTCTGCAAAAGAACAAAAAATAGAAAAAACCCAAGAATACTTGGATGTTGATGAAAGCTTATTTAGGCTAGCACCAATGCAAAATGCATATGTTCTTGGTCGTTCACCTGGACAACCTCTTGGTGGTGTAGCAGCACATTTTTATGAAGAGTTTGATGGAATAGGTATTGATCCGACTTATTTGGAAAATGCCATTAATCAAGTAATATCTCGTCATAGTATGTTAAGATTGTCTGTATCTCAAGATGGTTATGGAAAAATTTTAGAAAAAAGTCCTTGGAAAAAATTAAAAATCAATGATTTTAAGACATGTTCAAAAGAAGAGGCTCAGATTGAACTTCTTAAAATAAGGGAGAAACTTTCTGGAACTCAACTTGATATTGAGAAAGGAGAAGTTTTAGATATATCCTTATCTCTTCTTCCTAAAAATGACTTACATAATAATCCTACAAGATTACACATAAACTTGGAGATGGTTGCTGCAGATGCAATGTCTTTACGTATTATTATGAGAGATTTAGCTCGGTCATACCAAAAGGGAGAAAATACTCTTAAACCTTTAAACTATAGCTTCCCTCGTTATCTTATAGATAAAAAAGAAATAATGAATACTAAGGAAGCTGAAGTTTTATATCAACAGGATAAAAAATATTGGAACGAAAAAATTGATACATTACCTACTCCTATTTCTTTTAAGGGAAATAACGAAAAATCAAATCCTATTACTCGACGTAGAGCATTTTGGCTTGATAAAAAACAATATGAACAGTTTGAAAAAAATGCACAGAAACAAGAAATAACACCGGCTATGGCTTTTGCGGCTGCCTTTGCTGAGACTATAAGTGCATATTCTGATCAAGATTCATTTATACTTAATATTCCTTTATTCAACAGAGAGAGTATTCATCCTGAAGTGGATGAATTAGTAGGAGATTTTACTTCATCAATTCTTGCAAGTTGGAGAGGTGGAAATAATAAGAAATCTAGCTTTATAGAAAGGGCAAAATATTTTCAAGAGGAATTTCACTCTGATGCTGCACATGCTAGATACACAGGTATTGATCTTTTAAGAGAATTGACTCGTAGAAGAGGAGAACGTGTTTTTGCTTCAGTTGTATATACAAGTGCAATAGGACTGGGAGAACTTTTTTCTGAAGAAGTAGTAAAAAGTTTTGGAAAGCCTACATGGATAATATCCCAGGGTCCACAAGTTGAATTGGATGCACAAGTTACTCAAGTTGATGGAGGTATACTAGTTAATTGGGATGCGAGAGAGGATATTATATCACCTAAGTTGCTTGATGGAATGTTTGAAGGGTTTCAAAGGATGATTACCACATTAGCTCATAGTGAAGAAGCATGGAATGAGCAATTTGTTCAAGTGATGCCTAAGAATCAGATTGGACTTAGAGAAAGCATTAATATTAAAGCTATGTGTTCTCCCAAAGACCGAGGTATTCATGAAACTTTTTTCAGGGAAGCTTTGAAAAGAGGCGAGGATTTGGCGGTTTGCTGGAGTGAAAATCAAAATAAATCTGGATCTATTTCCCACAGAACACTTGCTAAAAAAGCTCTTTCTATGGCAGGTAGTCTTGTTAGCTTAGGTGTTAAAAAGGGCGATCGAGTAGTGGTTTCTTTACCTAAGGGATCTAACCAGGTGATTAGTGTATTAGCAATTTTAGCAGCGGGTGGAGTCTATGTTCCTATTAGTACTTCTGAACCAGAGAAAAGACGCCAAAAGATTATTGATAGTGTAAAAGCAAAAGTAATAATAGATTCATATTCATTTTTGCCTAATGTAGAACCCCTAAAGGAGCTAGTACCAGTATCAGGTTCTGATTCAGCTTATATATTGTTCACTTCTGGATCTACAGGGGAACCAAAAGGTGTGGAAGTTAGTCATGCAGCAGCATTAAACACAATACTGGCACTCAATAGAGTTTTTGAGGTAGGAAAGAATGATAGAAGTCTAGCTATATCAGCATTGGAATTTGACCTTTCTGTATATGATATTTTTGGACTTTTAGAGGCAGGAGGATCAGTAGTTTTTCCAAAAGCTGAAGATGTAAAAAATGGAGAGGCTTGGCTTAATTTAATTGAAACTCATAAAATTACACTCTTAAATTGTGCTCCTATATTATTAGATATATTATTAGAAGCTACTGATAAGAATAAAAAGTATAAAAATTTGAAAAAAGTGCTTCTTGGAGGAGATAGGATTCCAGGTGATGTTTACACTCGCGTTAGAGAGGTATTTGGACCATGTAGAATTGCTGGATTAGGTGGTACTACAGAAACAGCAATTCATTCAACGATTTTTGAAATTAAAGAACCATTACCTTCTGGAAGCTCTGTGCCATATGGTTGGCCATTAGATGGTGTTCAGTGCCGAATAGTAGATTTTTTAGGAAGAGATTGTCCAGATGGTATTGCTGGTGAGCTTTGGATTGGTGGTAATAGTGTTGCAAAAGGATATATAAATGATTCAAAACTTACTGAAAAAAATTTTTTGTCATACAAAGGGATAAGATGGTATAAGACTGGGGACAGAGTAAGATATTTGCCTGAAGCATGCATAGAATTTTTGGGACGTATTGATAATCAGATAAAAATTAAGGGACAACGAGTTGAAATAGGTGAAATTGAAAATGCACTTGAAGGAGATTATGGAGTTTCAAGAGCTATGGCTACTTGTATAAATCTAGGATCATCTTATAAAATTGTTGCAGCTATATCTCCAGTTTTTAAACAAAATCATAATTCAAAAAAAATATTTTCACTACCTTCAAATCAAGAAAGTGTAGAGGATGGATTACAGCATAAAGTTGTTAATTCATTTATCAAGTACTTACTTTCTAATAAAAGTCAATACAATGATACCCCGATACAGCTTCTTTGGAAACAATGGCTTAAAAAGCAAAAAGATGAAGTGATAGAAAAATGGCCAATGGATTTAGAAGGAGGTACATGGATAGAACCTATTGTACAAAGACTTTCAGAAAAAGAAAATGATATATGGGCAATATCACAAGGAGAAATTGATCCTCTTTGTTTATTAGAAGACAAGGTATTATCACCAGGCTCTCTTTTAAATGCTTTACCTGATACAGAAAATACTTTAAGGGCTCTTAGCTCTGTAATAAGTAATATTTCTAAAAATAATAATGGCACTGTTAAAATTTTAGAACTTGGTTCTATGGGAGGAGTTTTAGAAAAACGATTAATTGAACTTAATTCTAAAGAAATTATTGAATGGGGTGTATTTGATAAATCTAAAGAAAAGGTGGAACTTACTTGTAAAACAATAGGAAATATATCTTCCGGGATAGTAGTAAAAAACGGTCTTATAGAAGAAGAGAAGCACAATGTATATGATATGGTGATAGCTTTAGGAACATTGCATACAATGAATGAAAATATAGCTACTGCAATTAGGAGTGCTTCAATAATGTGTAAAAAAGAAGCACCTATTTTGGTTATGGAAATGCCAGTGCTTCCACCATTAGGATTAATTTCTGCTGCACTTTTAGAAAATGGATTTGTGTCTAAAGATAGCATTAGTAAAGGTTATAACAACTATATGAAAGATAAAGTTATTTGGAGAAAAATTTTAGAGAAAAATCATGTTACGGGAATTGTAGACGGAGATATAGGGAAGTTTTCTATAATTGCAGGGTTACTTCCTGAAAGTAAGGCTAATATTGCACATATTCGATCTCATATAAAAAAGGTTCTTCCAGAAGTTATGCATCCTTCAAAAATATTTATTACTCCTGAAATAGAATTAAATAAGAATGGAAAAATAGATCGCAAAAAAATATCATATACACTAAGTAACTCATTAGAATCTATTAAAGATGAGTCTAGAGGAAATCTTCCTAAAGCAGGTACAACAGAAGAAGTTATAGCAGAAATATGGAAAGAGCTGCTTTCAGTTGGAAAAGTATATCTAGGAGATGATTTCTTTTCTCTTGGAGGAGATTCTTTAATAGCAACACGTTTTGTATTTCGTGCTCGTCAGATGGGATATAAAGATGCATCATTATCTATTTTGTTTGCCCATCCAAAGTTAAAGGATTTTTCAGAAAGACTCCAACCAACAGAGATTATAAATAAAGAAGAAATAAAATTTTTGTCTAATGAGAAATATAGATATTTGCCTTTTCCATGTACTGCTGTACAAAGAGCTTACCTGGTTGGACGTAGATCTGATTTTATTTTAGGTGGTGTGGGAACCCATGTATACAACGAATTTGATTCAGAGTGCTTAGATATTTCTAGACTGGAACGTGCTATAAATATACTTGTTAATAGACATGAAATGTTAAGAACTATATTTAATGATGAAGGAACACAGAAAATTCTTTCTTATGTACCTAAGTATTCAGTAGTGGAATTGTCTGACAATATGTCTAAAGAAGAGGCTATTAAGAAATTACGTAAAGAAATGTCTCATCAAGCATTTGATGCTAAGAAATGGCCACTTTTTGATGTTCAAGTTGCCCATTATGTGGATGAAGAACAGGTAGTTAGAACACGTCTTGGAATCAGTTTAGATAATATAGTGGCAGATGGTTTAAGCATGATGATTATTCTTTCTGAATTAAGCAGTTTGTATGAGAATCCATTAATAGACTTAAATTTGGAATATGGTACAACTGGGGTTTCTTTCAGAGATTATGTTCTTGCAACTATGCCCAATAAGGTATCTTTGGATAAATCAAGAGAATATTGGAAGAAAAGAGTAAAAACACTTCCAGCTCCACCAGATTTACCATTGTGTGCAAATCCTGAAGATTTAAGTGCACCAACATTTGTGCGTAGACAAATGGTTGTTACAAAAGATGAGCTGAGAAATTTAGAGGAGAAGGGGAAATCAGAAGGAGTTACTATTCCAATTATTTTTCTTGCAGCCTACTGTGAAGCACTAGCAACTTGGTCTGGACAAGCAGCTGTTTCTGTTACAGTTACACTTTTTGATCGTTTAAATCTTCACCCAGATATAAATCATATAGTTGGTGATTTCACTACATTATTAATTGCTGGATATAAAGCAGATTTATTTGAAAGCTGGTCTAGTGTACTAAGAACTTTACAAAAACAGTTATGGTCAGATCTTGATTATAGAAATTTACCTATATCCGAGGTGCTAAGATTCATGGCTAATGAAGAATCTACTCCTGCTACTTCAATTCCTGTAGTATTTACAGGAGCAATAGGTGTTTCTGAAAAATATAGTATGGTAGATCAAGCATCTTATGGAAAGAGAGCCTTTACTCTTTCTCAAACACCACAGATATGGATGGATCTTCAAATAAGGGAAATAGATCAAGGTGTTGAAGTTGCATTAGATGCTGTAGATGAAATATTTTTACCAGGAGTACTAGATGGGCTATTTGAAACAATTAGATCAACTATAAAAATTCTTTCCCAAAATAGCTGGGAAAATGTTGTTAGTAGTTCTTATGAAAATATTCGGTTACAGGAATATAGAAGTTGGAAATCAATAAAGAAAGAGGAAGGAAAAACCCTCCATGGTCCTTTATTTAAAAATGCTAATATATTCCCTAATAAAACTGCGCTTATATTTGGTGACAAAAAAATTTCCTATGGAGAACTAAGGGATTATTCCCTTGAAATTGCAGGAAAGCTTTTTAATAAAGGTATCCGTAAAAATGATCCTGTTGTGATTTCCCTACCACGTGGCATTGATCAAATAGCAGTAGTTTTAGGAATTCTTGCTGTAGGTGGTGTTTATATTCCTATTTCTGTAAATCAGCCAGAGGAACGTAAAAAGCAAATAATAAAAGATGTAAAACCATGCGCTGTGATAGATTCAATGGAATTTTTAAAAGAAAGTGGTAGTTTACTATCTTCACCAGTTGATATTTTAGATGATTCTTCAGCTTATATTATTTATACTTCAGGATCAACTGGAAAATCAAAAGGGGTGGAAATTAGTCATGGAGCAGCTAGAAATACAATTGATGAGGTTATTAGAAAGTGGAATATTTCTAAGTTAGATGTTGTTTTAAATGTAGCATCTTTAGATTTTGATTTATCAGTCTTTGATATTTTTGGACTTCTTGCTGTTGGGGGTTCTATTGTTTTAATTGAAGAGCAGAATTATCGTGATCCTGAAAAGTGGGCTAATCTTATATCCCTTCATAATGTAAGTATATGGAACAGTGCTCCAGCTCTTCTAGAAATGTTAACTACGGTTACAACAGAAGAAAAAAAATGGGATACTTTAAGACTTGCACTTGTTTCTGGAGATTGGATACCTCTTGAACTTCCTAAGAGATGGTATGAGATAAGTAATCCTTATAAATCTATTTTTGTAGCTCTTGGAGGAGCAACAGAAGCTTCTATTTGGTCTAACTTTTTTGAAGTTAAAGAGGTTTCTAATAAGTGGAATTCTATTCCTTACGGAAATCCATTAAAAGGACAAAAATATCGTATTGTTGATCAACGAGGTAAAGATTGTCCTCCTTGGGTTACAGGTGAATTATGGATTGGAGGATATGGACTAGCAAAAGGATATGTAAATTCATATGAGTTGACTTCAAAAAAATTTATAGTTGATGATTGTGGTATGCGTTGGTATAAAACTGGAGATTTAGGACGTTTTTGGGAAGATGGAACTATAGAATTTTTGGGAAGAAAAGATACACAGATAAAAATAAGAGGACACAGAATTGAATTGGGAGAAATAGAGTCTCACTTAAAATTACATCCACATATCGAAGAAGCTGTAGTTGTTCCGTGTGGGGATAGATATCATAAAGTTTTGAATGCCTTTTATTCAGGGAAGAAACTTTCTGATGATGAACTAAATAAGTATTTATCATCATATTTATCAAACCATAGTATTCCTAATTCTTATCATTACATTGAGGATATTCCTCTTACTGTAAATGGAAAAGTTAATCGTAGAGCTCTTGAACTTATTGCTGAAGAAAAAATAATATCAAAACATAATACAATTGTAGAAGCAAAGACTGATACAGAGAAAATCCTTGTTTCTTTATGGAAAGAGATACTTGAAACAGATATTTATGATTGTGATGCTAATTTATTCTTTTTAGGTGCTGATAGCCTTTCTGCAACAAGATTTATTGAAAGATTACGAAGACAACATGGAATTTCATTGCCTTTAAAAGACGTTTTTTCTAATCCAACAGTACGTGGGTTAGCTGAAATTATAAATCAGTATTCTAATGAAGATACAAGTGTTCATATGGAAGAAGGTGTATTATGAATAATAAAGAAAACATTATAAAAGCTAAAGAGATGATAATAGAACTAAGATCTATTGGTGTAAAACTTTGGACTGATAATGGTAAACTTCGATATCGAGCACCAGAAGGGGTGTTCTCTACTACATTGAAAGATCGAGTTGGAGATATCCGATCTAACATAGTTGAAGTTCTTGAGAAGGAGCAAACAGTAGGATTTATTTATAAGAAATATAATACAAATGAAAATTCTCCATTCCCTCTTACTGATGTTCAATCCTCTTATTTGTTAGGTAAGACGGATGCAGTTTTATGGGGAGGCATAGGTTGTCAGGGATATGTAGAAGTGAATTTTGGTGATAAAACTACTACTGATATTTATAGAGTATGGAGAAAATTAGTTGAAAGGCATGATATGCTTAGAGCTAGTGTTAATGAAGATGGAATAAGAATCTTAAATAATATGAACAATTTGTATAAAATGGAATTTGTAGATATACGTGGTTTATCTTTGGAAGATGAAAAAGCTGCGCTTAATAGGATTCGTACAAAACTTTGTAATGTTGAATATGATTCATCTAAACCGCCATTATTTCGAACATTTGTAACCTCAAGAGATAGTGGAATATTTTTTCATTTGTCTATTGATCTTATTATTGCTGATTTTGGAAGTGTACAACTTCTAATTGGAGAAATGGGAAAATTGCTTAATGGAGAAAGTCTTCCTAAAATAAACATAGATTTTAAAAGTTATGCTTTGTTTATAAAAAATATAAAAGAGGGATTAAAATGGCAGGAGGATAAGAAATATTGGATGGATAGGATAGATATACTTCCATCTGCCCCTGTATTACCTAGAGATGGGCGTGCTAAGCCAATAGAAGAAAAAACAGAATCTAAATTTCGTAGATTACAAAAAAGGTTAGATGAAAAAAAATGGAGTGCTATTAAGTATTTTGCAGGAAAGTATGGTGTTACAACATCATCAGTTATTTTAGCTGCCTATGCAGAGACTATTGGTAAATGGAGCGAAACTAGAAGATTTACTCTTAATCTTCCTTTACAGAATCGATTACCTGTACATCAAGATGTTTGTAATTTAGTAGGAGATTTCACTTCTGTAAATCTTCTTGAAGTTGATCTTACTGAGAAAATGGATTTTGTAGAGCGTGTGAGAAAAATATCTTCCCAATTAATTGAAGATATAGATCATAGGTATTTTACAGGTGTGGAATTGATGAGAGAGATAGTACAACGTAAAGATTGGGATAGTGCTCTTATGCCTTTTGTATTTACAGGGGTTTTAAAATCAGAAAATATGGCAGGATCAATAGAGTATGGAATGAGTCAGACACCTCAAGTATGGGTAGATTGCCAAGCTGTTGATGAATCCGATGTTAATAGCAGTGATAAAGGTTTATTACTTAGTTGGGATGTAAGAGTAGGGGCTTTAAGAAGAGATATAGTGGATGAAGCATTTGAATCATTTTTTTATTGTTTAGAAAAATTGGCAGATTCTTCAGAAACTTGGGTAACCAGATTGAAGGTGCCTATAATTTCAGAAAATAAAAAATTAAAAAATCTAGAAATTAAGAAAGGTAGTAAAGGTTTTATTCAAGATAATTTTATTACTCGTGCACTATCAAATAAAAATCGATTAGCTGTTATTGCTTGTAATGGTAGTATTACCTATGAAGAACTTTTAAGTGGTTCTCTTAAAATTGCAAATTATATAAATAATATAGGTTTAGCTAAAAAGCCCTCCTTAATAGCTATTAAAATGAGTAAATCTATAAAGCAGATTATGGCGGCTATAGGTGTTCTCATAGCAGGGCATACTTATCTTCCACTTGATATAAAGCAGCCTGAAACACGTGAAAATAAAATACTTAAAAAGGCTAAAATTGAAACTATTTTGACAGAAGAGGCAGTTGATATAGCACTTAATTTTAATGGTACTATTAAGCACTCTAAACCTTCTATAGCACCAAGTTCTCCAGCCTATGTTATATTTACTTCTGGTTCTACTGGAGAACCCAAAGGAGTTATAGTATCTCATGAAGCTGCACAAACCACTATAAATGCTATAACAAAAATGTTCTTTGTAAACGAGGAAGATTGTATTTTAGGTCTTGCAGAGTTGTCTTTCGATCTTTCTGTTTTTGATATATTTGGAGTACTGGGGGCGGGAGGAACATTGGTGTTACCGGATCCTTCACGAGGTCCAGATCCTTCCCATTGGGCTGAAATTATAAAAAATTATGGTGTAACTTTATGGAATTCTGTACCAGCACAAGCAGAAATGTTAGCCTCTTATGCATCTTTAAGACATGAATTTCCTTCTATACGAAGTGTATGGCTGTCTGGGGATCTTATACGAACAACTTTACCTGATTCTTTAAGAAAGATTATGCCCAATGCAGAGTTGATAAGTCTTGGAGGTGCTACTGAGGCAGGAATATGGTCTATTTTTCATAGAATAGGTTCTATTGAAAATGAATATCCTACAGTTGTTTATGGAAATGCACTTGAAAATCAATGTGTAAGTGTGGTTGATAAAAATTTAGATATCTGTCCTAATTTTGTACCAGGGGAAATTATTATTGGGGGTCAAGCTCTTGCTGAAGGATATTTAGGAGAATTAAAATTGACAAAAGAAAAATTTTTAATAAGAGAAAGTGAAGGAGGTCGCTTTTATCGAACTGGAGACAGAGGTAGATTCTTAGAAAATGGAGAAATTGAATTTTTAGGTAGGCTTGATAATCAAGTAAAAATTAATGGATACAGAATAGAACTAGCAGAGATTGAAGCCGCTCTTTCGGAAGCTCCAACGGTATCTGATTGTACTGTTGTACATTATAAGCAGTCTGGAAAAGAAAAACTAGAGGCTTTTATTGTAGAAGGTTTAGATAGAACTGAATCTTCTTCAGGTTTTTCTTTTAATCTATCTTCAATAATGGCACAGGCTTCTAATATTGAAAAGAAGATGAACTCAGATGCTGTTAAGCATTTTAATGAAGTGCTTAATTGTGCTATTTTAGACACTGCTCATAAGGCACTAAGAGAAGCTGGGGCATTTGGTAATAATAATTCCTGGTTTGAAGTTGAACTTATTTTAAAAAAACTACAAGTTCTTCCTTGCTTTTCAACTTTATTATGTCGTTGGCTTAATATATTGACAGACAATGGATATATAGTAAGAGAAGGAAACTTATATAAGGATTTGTTCAAAGATAAAAAAGAAGAGAATTATTGGCCACTTCTTAGGAGTGAGCCTTTGAGTTTTATAGCTCCTGAGTGTGTAAGTAAGTACATCGAAAGTCATGCAAGAAACATATGCTCACTTTTTTCGGGAAAAGTAAATCCGCTAGCCTTTCTTTTTCCTGATGGAAGCACAAAAGTTGCAGAAGCTTTATATGGTAAAACAGCTATTGCACAATATTTAAATGAAATATTATCAGAAACTATTAGAAAGTATTCTGAGTCTAAGATGAAAAAAATAAGTATTCTTGAAGTAGGTGGCGGTATTGGTGCAACCACTGATAGGGTATTAGAAAAAATGGAAGATAAGGAGTTTGAATATTTATTTACTGATGTATCAACTTTCTTTTTGAAAAATATAAAAGAAAAATATCCTTTTATAAAGACGGATATTTTGGACTTGGACCAATTTGAGAGTAAAGGTTATTTTGATATCATTATTGCTGCTGGTGTGCTAAATAATACTAAGAACATACCAATAGTAATAGAAAAGCTTAGTGAAATGATAGAAGAAGGAGGTCTTCTTCTTATAACAGATCCTACAGGAGAGCATTTAGAAATTTTTGCTTCACAGGCTTTTATGATGGTGGAGCATGAAGATATAAGAAAAAATACAGGAAACTGCTTTTTAACTGAGGATGAATGGAGAACAACTTTACAAAAAAGTGAATTGGATATAGTTGCAGTATTTCCACCACAAAATACAAATTATTCAGGGTTTAGTCATAGTTTGTTTGTTGCACAAAAATGTAATTGTAAATGCCGTAAAAAATTACCAGAATTTAATTGGCGACAATTTTTAGAAAATCAGCTACCTGCAGCAATGATACCTGAGAAATTCCACCTTATAGAAAAAATGCCACTTACTATGAATGGAAAAGTTGATAGATCAAAACTTATTGAACAAGCACGTTCTTCTCAGTTTTATAATACTGAGGAAAATTATAAAGAAAAATTTGAGTTAAGAAAAGAAAGTATGTCTTCTTTGGAAAAGCAAATTCATGAAATTCTTAAAGAAATTTCTGAAAAGGATAGCATTGCTTTAGAGGAAAATCTCCTCCAGATAGGATTTGATTCTCTTCTTTTAGCTCAGGCTTCAGGAAAAATAGCAAATAATATTTATGAGGCTCAAGGTTTACGCTTTGATGAAATTTTAAGAGAAATTTTAACTTCTCCTACTATCTTTAATATTGCTTCTTATATTCAAAAAAATAGTAAAAATAAACAAGATCAAATTAATAAAAATATTGTTAATAATACATTATTAAGTGAAGAGCAGCACTGCGCTATGGAAATATTTTTGCTTACAGATGATGAATGTTCAAAGTTAAAAAATGAATTTAATACTATAATGTCTTCTAAAGCAAAAATTCATACAATATTATTGTCAGATTCTAAAGATATTATTTTTAGGAAAAGAAGTAATGAAGATTGCAAATTAATAATTATAGCTTGTGGTAAAAATTGTTCTGATGCTCTTTTATTAGCTAGTAATATGTTAACTAAAGGATTATTTACAGATAAAGTGGTACTTGTTAATCCAACAATGTATGATGGAAGTGTAGTTTATCTTGGAGATGTTGTTGTTTTTTCTTCCCATGAAAAAGAGGAAGAAATTTGGGCTGAAAGTGTTCTTGGTGAATTTTCTATGAATACACTTAAAAAAGGGCAGTCTATGGAACAATTAGGAAATGAGATAGCTAATGAACTGAGGCTAATATGAGAGAATATGTTGCATGCATTTTTGGATCTTGTGGAAGCGTAGGTTCTGCAGCTGCTATTGAACTTCAAAGACGAGGATTTCATCTTCGTCTTGCCACAAGACCAGAATCTAAAAATAATAAAATTTGTCACATAGCTAGAGATGGTGATGATATTGTAGATGTGGATGTAAATGATTTTTATGAGGCAAGAAAGTTTTGTCGTGGTGCAGATGTTGTTATCGGTGCTGCGGGCCCTTCTTTTCTTTTAAGTGAAGCAATGTTTTATGCAGCTTGCGCGGAAAAAGTACCTTATGTTGATCCTGGTGGGAGTTTTTTAGTGGCTAAAAATAATTTGAATAATAAGATTAAAATACCAAGTATTCTGGCAGCAGGAGTTTTCCCAGGATTATCAGGATTATTAATAAAACTTATTATGAATGAAGGAAAAGATCAATGTATGAAATTGAAAGTTGCAGTAGGTGGACGTTATTCCTTTACAAAGGCAGCGTCTGGGGATTTTGTAGATGAATCTAGAGGTATTGGTAGTGGTGTTCCAATGGCGTGCATTAGAGATGGTAATATACATCCAGCTGAAAACATGGAAATCGGTGAACTACCTAGTTGTATTAGTGATCTAAAATCTTTTCCCTATCTTTCAGAAGAAGTTCAACGAATTTCTAGACAAAATAGTGTTTACGCTGTTGATTCATATACCCTTATGGAGAAAAAAGTTCTTGAGGGTATATCAGGTATTTCAATAAAAAAAGATGATTTGTTGAAAGTTTCTAGAAAAAAAGAAGGAGATAAATATTGTTCTGCCATTATAGTTTGTTTAGAGACGAAAAAGTCTGAGATTAAACAAATTTTTATTGGGGATGAACCAGGGAAAGTAACTGGTGTTATTTCTGCACTAGCAGCATCACACATAGTTAGAGGTTATATTTCTCCAGGATTTTATTATTGCTCTGATGTTTTTGATCCCAAAAACTTTATGAAAGATTTCAGAGAAAGCATGGTATTCAGATATAAAAAATTGATAAAGAGATGATTTTTTATTAATGAGAGGAGGTTTAACCATGAAAAATAATTCTTTAGACAAAAGGATACTTGTTTGTGGAACTGGATTTGGAAAGGTATATTTAAACGCTATTTCTAAAATACCCGGATACAAAATTGCAGGCATTTTGGCTAGAGGAAGTGAAAGATCACTCAAATTAGCAGAGCAATTTGGAGTTCCCCTTTATTCAGACCCTTGTGATGAAAAAATTTGTGCTGATTGTGCTTGCGTAGTGGTTCCCAATGCTGCCGGTGGTGGAAATGGAACTGAAATTGCAATAAAGTTACTTAAACGTGGTATTCCTACCCTACTTGAACATCCTGCTCATGAAAAGGAGATTGTGCAATGTATTCGTGAATCTGGAGAAGTTCCTTTTATGTTAAATCCATTTTATAGATATGTTGATCCCATACAAGATTTTCTTAAAGCTGCTGAATTTTTACGAAAAAAAGCAACATTATTGAATGCATCTCTTAATTGTGCCATACATGTTTTATATGATGGGCTTGACATCTTAGGTTGCGCCCTAGGAGATATTTCGCCTTGGAAATTAGGAAATGTTGCAGATATACCAGATGTGGATGCAGAAATGACAAAAATTGAATTAGGTAAAGGAAATAAGACTGTGGGTGCGTTAGTTGGAGGCATACCGGTTTCAATAACTGTTAATACAGAAATTGATCGAAATGACCCAGATCATCCACTTCATTTATATCATGGTATAGAGTTGACATTTTCAACAGGACGACTTTGTTTAGTTAATACACATGGACCAGTTATATGGCTCCCGTTTTTGAGAATACCACGAAATCAGGAAAAATCTTTTGATTTGTTATTTAAAAATGAAGAGTCACAGATTTCTTCTGCTTTGATTATTGGTTCTGAAGCTGCACCAAATATGGAAGAAACTTTTAATGTAATTTGGGCAAGAGGGATTAAAAAAGCATTGGAGACTTTAATAAGTCAAAGTAAATCTGATAAAATACAATCCGCTCAATTTCAAATTTTTATATCTCGTCTTTGGTCAGAAGTTTGTAGAAAGGTTGGATATTCTAGTTTTGTTTCATATGGTGAGCAGCCATCAGTAGTAACAAATTATAGAGAGTTTAGGAAATGGGGAATCTTATGAAATCGCTAAGGTTACTTTCAAATAGAGGAAAAATAAATGAAAGAGCTAATTATAGAGTCTTTTGTTTCCCACATGCGGGAGGAGGTGCTTCGTTTTATAAAAAATGGGAAGAAGCCTTTGATGTTGGAGTTGATTTGATTGGAGTTCAATATCCAGGTCATTTTGACCGTATCAAAGAATCTCCTGCAACAAATATTGAAGAATTGACTGATCCAATTTGTGAAGAAATTGAGGCGTACACAGATATTCCTGTGGTTTTATTTGGACATAGTTTAGGGGCCCTAGTGGCATATACAATATCTCAAAAACTTAGTAATTCCCCACTTTTATTAGGAGTTTCTGGTAGAAACTCACCTCAATATACTTTTAATACTAGTATACACAAAATGGATGTTAATGATTTGATTTTAGATCTTTATAAACAAGGAGGTACGTCTTTTGATATATTAGAAAATTTTGAAGCTATGCAATTGTTTATTCCAGCTATACGAGCAGATTATCAAATTGCAGAGACATATGTTTTACCTTCAGATGCAAAGTTACTTGATTGTCCAATTTCTATTTTTTGGGGAGAAGATGATAAAGATATTCATATACCTGCAGTAAATGATTGGAGATTTGTGACAAAGAGATATATTAAACGGCACATTTTTTCCGGGGGGCATTTCTATCTTGAATCTCAATTTAAAAAAGTTGTTAATACATTGCAACAAGATATAGAAAAAGTTTTAGATATGCAGAATAAAGAGTATATTTTAAGAAATGTAAATAGGACTAAGTAGTTAATAATTTTTAAAATAAGGAGGCAGAGGTATGAGTTATGAAGATTGCAATTACTATGGTAGTTCTGCAGAATATTATGATTTGACTAGTAGGGAACTATGGGAAAAAAAGATACCTATTATAAGGCGAGTTTCAAAAGCTTTTCCTATAAATTCTGGACCTATTATTGATATTGGGGCAGGTACAGGTAATGCATCTATTGAGATTGCTAAATGTTTACCAGATGCAGCAATTATTGCTTTGGAGCCATCTAGTGAAATGAGGATTGCTTTTGCTTCAAAAATTGCAAGTGACAAAGAACTTCGTTCACGAATAACTATAATTCCTAAAGGTGTATCTGAATATAATTTTTCTAGGAAATTTAGTGGGGCTTTGTGCATGGGGGTTGTTGGACATCTTTCTAATGAAGAACGAAAAATGATTTGGCAATCTTTAAGAGGAGCTTTAGTAAAAGGTGCACCATTACTTATTGAGTTATTAGATGAGGATTTGATGTTTGTAAAATCTGAAACTATAATATCTTCAGTTTCAGTTGGTGAGCAAAAATATGAAATATTTGTGAAAGAGAAATCTAAACAAGAGGATCATTTCGGAGAGTGGATATTTAATTATAAAGTATATGATTCAAATGGAGTGATTAGAGAAGTAAATACTCCTATGATATGGGAACGCTTATTTGTAGATGACATTAAAAAAGAATTAGAAGAAGCGGGTTTTATAGCCAATCAGATTTCCAAGTCTATGATAATAGCGTGTTTTAAATAAATATATTATAAATAAAATAGAATGTTAACTAAATGAAGGGAGAAAAATTAAATGGAGTTGAACAAAATATTATGTTAGGTGCAAATCAGTATCTTTGTAATATGTATAGACAATTAGCACAAAAAGGACCTTATAGCGATATATTTCAGCTTTCGGAAGAAATTGGAATGGGCCAAGTAAGAAAAATGAAATCAAAACAAGGGATTATTGTTTCGAATTGGAATATGATATTTAACTCAGATATGAATGTGCATGGCACAAATCATGATCAATACATTAATTTTACTTTTTGCATAAAGAATGGAGTTTCCTGGGAAATACCTCATATTGGCAAAAGATTAGAAATGGATAAGGGACAGTTTTTTATTTATCAGGGAGGATCTTTTGAAGAACATACTTGCTATAACAAAGGAGTAGATTTTGAATTTATTGGTATTAAAATTCCAGAAAAATATTTTAGTCGTATCATAGAAGAAAATTTTGAGAAAAAAGAAAGTGCAATTATAGAATCTATAATTAAAAATTTTTCAAGAAATCAAATAACTCCATTAATGAAGAGAGTATTGGTAGAACTGTCTACTTTTCATTATAAAGGTGGAATGGCATCTATGTTTATTGAGGGAAAATTCATGGAATTTATGGCTATATATCTCAATATGATTCTTGATGGAGTTTATCATAAGTCATCAAAGGTAATAGCAAATAAGACGGATATGGAGGAAATTAGAGAAGCAAAAAAGATAATTGATTCTAAAATTCCTTATTCTCCAAGTTGTGAAGAATTATCAAGGATTGTTCATCTTAGCATGTCAAAATTGTGTAAGGGATTTAAAAAAATGTATGGAACTTCCGTTCATTCATATATTATTGATCAACAATTAGAAATAGCAGCATCCATGCTTCAACAAGGTATGTATAATGTGGGAGAAGTAGCATCTTTTGTAGGATATTCAAATATGAGTCATTTTTCTTCGGCTTTTCGAAAAAAATATGGCATTAATCCTAAAAAGTTTCAGAAAAACTATTTGGCTAATTTGGGGTAAAAATAAACATTTTTTTGGTAGAAAAGCATACAGATTAAAGATTAAACTATAGATAGATTAGTTTTTTACTAACAGAGTTAGTTGAGACTAACGCTAAAATTTATTTTAGGAGGGGATTTAATGAATAAATTAAAAGTAAAAGATTTGGTTATTATAGGTAGTTTAAATGCAGTGATGATAGTATTATACTTTGTAATTGGCGGAATAATGAGCATGTCACCAGTGACTAATGTTTTTTATCCAGCTGTTGCAGCTATTCCAAATGGAATTATTATGATGTTACTTCTTACCAAGGTATCAAAGAGAGGGGTATTCACTATTAGTGGTATTATTCAAGGCTTGATTTTAGTGCTTGTAGGAGCATTTTGGATATTACCGGTGTGTACAATTATTGGTGGTATTATTTGTGATTTTGTAATTATGGGAGGAAATTTAATTAAAACTAAGACAATTTTAATTCGCTATGCTGTTTATAGTGGATTCTATACTTTTGGTGTTGTTGGTCCTATTAAAATTATGCAGCCGGCATATATTGCGGTTTGTCGTAAACATAATTTACCTGATGCTTATATTGATACTCTTATTAAGATGACTTCAGCACATATGCTTATTTTCATTATTATTGCAGGTGTTTTAGGAGGAATTCTTGGTGCTTCGCTAGGACAAAAGATGTTGAAGAAACATTTTATTAAGGCAGGATTAGTTGTAGGTACAGGTTGTGAAATTACAAAATAATTTAATAATGTGGAATTATGTAATTTTTAAAAGTTTTCAATCTATGAAAGGGTTAAAGACAATCTTAACCCTTTCATTTGCTAATAAAAATAATTTAATTAATAACTTGTAAAGAAGAAAAGTTTCTTTATTTCTTTGACAAGGAGGTGTATTTTATGAATGTTTCGGAAATAAAAAAAATAATTGTGAGAGAACGTAAAGGTACAGCAAATTTAGATCCAAGGTGTAAAATTTTTTTTATACTTGGAGTAGGTATAGTAAGTTTTCTTTTGGGTGGAGAGTTAAGTCAATTAATTTTAATGACGGGATTATTTTTTTTAGTTAGCTTTGGAGAAGAGGGGAAGATTGCTTTTAAAGCTATGTTTATTTATATACTTATAAGTTATTTAAATGTATTTTTGAAATACATTACTATTCCAGGTATTAGCTTAATGGTGATTGTATTGGGAGTAATAATCATTAAGGTTATACCTATTGTCTTAGTAGGAAAATGGACACTAAAAACCACAAGAATGGATGATTTGATGGTAGCTCTTCAACGAATGAAATTTCCACAAGCTGTTATTATTCCCTTTATGGTTATGTTTCGTTATATTCTAACTTTAAATATGGAATATAAAATGATTCGTAATACTATGAAGATCCGAGGTATTAGTGATAGTTTGGGCAAAGGCTTACGACATCCAATTCTAACTATAGAATATATCTTAGTCCCCCTACTTATGCGTTGTTTAAAGGTTTCTGATGAGTTAGCAGCATCAGGAATGACAAGAGGGCTTGCAAAGGATGGAACTCGTTTTTCCATATATCCTGTTCGCTTTACTATAGTTGATACATTTGCCATAATACTTGGATGCTTATTTTTCATTAGCCTCTTTATCTTGGATAAGACATTCATTGGAAATTTTGTGGTGTGGAGGGGTTAATATGATTGAATTTCAGAATTTATCTTTTTGTTACGAAGAGAATGTGATGCCTAGCATTTGTGATATTAATTTAAAAATTTTAGAGGGGGAATTTATTTTATTAACTGGTAGAAGTGGTTGTGGAAAGACCACATTATGCCGAATGGTCAATGGTTTAATTCCACATTTTTATTCAGGGGAAATCTTAGGGAATGTGTTGCTTCATGGTAGATCAATTTCATCTATAGATATTAATGATTTATCTGGTATTGTAGGAACAGTATTTCAAGATCCACGTTCACAGTTTTTTATGACAGAGACTACTGGAGAATTAGCTTTTGGCTGTGAAAATATGGGGTACTCTCAATCAGAAATTTTAGATCGTGTATCTAATACGGTAGCTCAGCTTAAATTAGAAAATTTATTAAATCGAAGTATATTTTCTTTATCTAGTGGACAAAAACAGCAGGTTGCCATTGGGTCTGTTTATTCATTGGGATCTCGGATATATGTTTTAGACGAGCCTTCTGCTAATCTTGATTTTCAAGCTATAAAAAAATTAACATATATCTTGAAACAATTAAAAAAATGTGGATGTACCATTTTAATTTCAGAGCATAGATTTTACTATCTTCGGGATTTGATAGATCGCGTGGTTTATATGGAAGATGGTAAAATAGAACATATTTTATCAGCAAGGGAATTTCTTAATATAGATAAATGTCAGCGATATGATTTAGGACTTCGTTCAGTTTATTTTGAGAATTTATTAGAGATTCAAAGTGACAAAAAAATGTCTGAAGATTTTAAACATAAATCTTTTAATTTTAAGGTTGAAAATATTTCGTATTTTTATAATAGACGTAAACCTATATTAAAAGATATTTCATTTAATAGTAATTCTGGAGAAGTCATAGGAATATTAGGTCTAAATGGAACAGGAAAGACCACACTGGTTTCTTTATTAAGTGGATTGCTAAAGGAAAAATCAGGTTCAATTTATTATAACAATAGTGCTGTTAAATCAAGTAAAAGGAGATCTCTTTCTTATTTTGTTATGCAAGATGCTGACTATCAATTATTTGGTAGCAGTGTTTGGGAAGAACTTTTAATTGGAGTTAATGAAGCTTCCCAAGAGACTATTACGAAGGTGCTTGAATCATTGGGTTTGGAAAATTTTAAAGAAAGGCATCCAGCATCTTTGTCAGGAGGTCAAAAACAACGAGTTACAATAGGTGCAGCTCTTATGAAGAAAAGCCCTATTTTGATTTTTGATGAACCAACTAGTGGGCTTGATTATGAATCGATGGGAAAAGTTAGTGAACTTATACTTAGATTGTCAAAGGAAGGAAGAATTATTTTTTTAATTTCTCATGACTTTGAATTTATTATTAAGACGTGTACAAGAATATTGTTTTTAGAAAATGGGAGAATAGTTCAAGATAAAAAATTATCTCCAAGGGTTTTAAAGGAACTTTCAACATTGATTTTTCAAAAATAGGATATCAATAAAAATAATATAAAATATATAATACATTTAAAGGAGGTAGATTAAATGCTTGACAAGGTGATGGCATATGCAGGGCCACATAAAAAAGGAATGTTTTGGTCTACAATACTTTTATTAGTCAGTGTTATGATGGGCGTTGTACCTTTTATTTTAGCATATGAAGTTATTGCACCATTAATTGAAGGACACCCTATTACTATGTCCTATGTGGCATGGCGAGTTGTAGGTGTTCTTGTATGTTTAGTTTTACAAGCAGTTTTGTATGCAAGAGGATTAGCTATTTCTCATAGGGCCGCATATAGTACACTTATGCGTCTTAGAATTTCTCTTCAAGAAAAATTAGAAAAATTACCAATGGGAGTGATTGAAGAGAAAGGGACAGGAACATTAAAAAAGCTCTTTGTAGACGATGTGGACAGCTTGGAACTTTTGATTGCACATACTTTACCTGAAGGTATTGCTAATTTAATGATTCCAGTAGTTGTTTATATTATGATGTTTATAAATGATTGGAAATTGGCATTTTTGTCTTTAGCATCGGTGCCAATTAGTTTTGCAGCTATGATGATTATGTATTCTATAGGAATGAAAGAAATGGGAGGATACTATCAGGCTGGACAAGTGATGAACAACACTATTATTGAGTATATAAATGGAATGGAAGTTGTTAAGGTATTTAATAGAGAAGGAGAGTCTTATGCTAAGTTTAAAGGGGATGTTTTAAATTACAGAGATTTAACTTTAAAATGGTTTAAGGCATGCTGGCCATGGATGGCTTTGTATAGTAGTTTATTGCCTTGTACAATTATATTAACATTGCCTTTAGGTTCTTTTTTTGTACTTAAGGGATATTCAACCCTTCCAAATTTAATTTTGGTTTTATGCTTATCAATTAGTATTGGGATTCCGCTTTTAAAAGCTTTAAGCTTTATGCCTGCACTTCCTCAACTAAACTATAAAATTACTGCATTAGAGCAAGTTTTAAGTTCAGAGGCACTAAAAGAAACTAATGCAGCTTTTAATGGCAAAGATTATACTGTAGATTTTGATAAGGTTTCTTTTTCTTATGGAGAGCAAGAAGTTATTCATAATGTTAGTTTTACAGCAAAGGAAGGTGAAATGACAGCATTGGTAGGAGAGTCTGGTTCTGGTAAGAGTACACTTGCCAAACTTTTAGTTCATTATTATGAACTTAATAATGGCAGTATTTCTATTGGTGGTCAAAATATTTGTGAAATGAGCTTAGAGGCTTTGAATGATAAAATAGCCTATGTTGCTCAGGATCAGTATTTGTTTAATATTAGTATTATGGAAAATATACGTTTAGGCAGACAAGGTGCCACAGATGAAGAAGTTATGGAGGCTGCAAAGAAGGCTCAATGTATGGAGTTTATAGAGCGATTACCAAAGGGTTTTTATACTTCAGTTGGAGACAGTGGAAATCAACTTTCAGGAGGGCAAAGGCAACGTATTACTCTTGCTAGGGCAATATTAAAAAATGCTCCTATAGTTATTTTAGACGAAGCCACTGCTTTTGCAGATCCTGAAAATGAGGAAAAAATAGAACAAGCTATTACAGAACTTGTAAAAGACAAGACATTATTGGTTATTGCACATAGGCTATCATCTATTAAGGATGCCCAGCAAATTTGTATTATGGATAATGGCTCTATAGCTTTTAAGGGAACTCACAGTGAACTTTTAGAAAGCAGTCCAATTTATAAAAAACTTTGGAATGCAGGTGAGAATAGTGCTCGATGGCAACTAAAGGAAAAAAAGGAGGGTATTTAAGATGATAATTAAATTAATTCAAAGGATTCTAAAACTCTCTGGAAAGTATAAAGGAAGGATTAAATTTGCATTTGTTCTTGCTGTAGTTGAATCTATTTTATCTAAACTACCAATATACTATGCTTTTGTTATTTTATCAAAGTTTTACAATAATTCTATCACGCCAAAGGATTGTCTTCATGTAGGAATTGCTTTAGTTGTAACTATAATTGTTCAAATGTTTATTCATAATTTTATAGATAAATTGCAAAGTGCAGCTGGTTATATGATGTTTGCAGATAAGAGAATTGAGCTTGGTGATCATCTTCGCAAACTACCTATGGGATACTATACCGAGGGCAATATTGGTAAGATTAGTTCTGTATTGAGTACAGATATGATATTTATTGAAGAGGTGGCTATGAGTACTGTAGCTAACATGATGAGTTATATTTTATCATCTATTATTCTTGTGATATTTATGTTTTTTCTTGATTGGAGGCTTGGACTTATATCTGTATTAACAAGTATTGTAGCAACTATTGTGGCTTCAAAAATGAACCAACTATCATTGAAAGAGTCAGCTATGCGTCAAGACCAAAGTGAACACTTAACGGATGCAGTTTTATCTTTTACTGAGGGGATTGGAGTTATAAAGAGTTATAATCTTCTTGGAGAAAAATCAGAAGAGCTTTCTGATAATTTTCGTGAGTCCAAAGAAAAATCAATTGGATTTGAAGAAAAAATGACTCCGTGGATTATGAATTTAAACATGGTTTATGCTATAGGTATAACATTGATTTTTGGTACTGCTATACAGTTACAACAGCAAAATATATTGTCATTGTCTTATCTTTTAGGAGTTCTTTTATTTGTTTTTGATATATTTGGGCCTCTTAAGGCTTTGTATGGTGAGGCGTCTAGGCTTACCGTTATGAACAGTTGTCTTGATCGAATTGAGGAAGTTTTGAGGGAGCCTGAGTTAGGAAATAAGGGAAGGAATATGCTTCCGCAAGAGAGTCCTATGGGAGTTGAGGTTAGCTTTGATCATGTTGACTTTGCATATCAGGAAAAGAAGGTTTTAAAAAATATAAATTTCCAAATGAAAAAGAATACGATGACTGCTCTTGTAGGGCCATCTGGTGGGGGAAAAACCACCATTGCAAATATATTAGCACGTTTTTGGGATGTTCAGCATGGCAAGATTTCTGTAAGAGGAGAGGATATTCGTAATATACCCATTGCTACACTTATGGACCAAATAAGCATGGTTTTCCAGCGAGTATATCTTTTTAAAGATACTATATATAACAATATTTTAATGGGAAAGCCAGATGCTACTGAAAAAGAAGTTTATGAAGCTTCCAAGAAAGCTCGATGTTATGACTTTATTATGGATCTTCCAGATGGATTTCAGACTATGGTTGGTGAAGGTGGAGCCACACTTTCTGGGGGAGAAAAACAGCGTATTTCTATTGCGCGTTGTATTCTTAAAGATGCACCTATTGTAATACTTGATGAGGCTACTGCAAGTGTTGACAGCGATAATGAAAGTTATATTCAAGAAGCTATGTCAGAGCTTGTTAAAGGAAAGACACTTTTGGTTATTGCACATCGTCTTAATACAATAAAGGCTGCAGATCAGATTCTGGTTATTTCTAAAGGTGAAATTGTAGAACGAGGTGTTCATAAGGAACTTTTACAGAAAAAAGATGGAATTTATCATAAATTTTGCAAAACTATGAAAAAGAAAAATAACTGGAGTATATAAATAGTGTAAAGCGCCTAAAATAAGGCGCTTTCCCTATTTATATACATATTAATTGGCAATATATATTTTTTTGTATCTATTTAAATATTTAATTTTAAATAGATACAATAATATGGAAAAAACGTAATAGAGAAAAAATACTTATTTTTAATCTTTATTTTTCATTTTATGCAGGATTTTACATAAAATTGTAGAATTTTTATTGTATATGATGCAGGAGAAAATTTATAAAAATAAGTAATAGAATTTAATCTTGCGGAATAATAATTAATTAGGTGGTGGTTGCGATAATAAGTAAACCTAGGACTATTAAGTGAAATGTCAGAATAATAAATTAATTACAATGAAAATTTTAAAGGGATGAGAGGAGTATATCATGTCAAAGAACAAAGATAAGCGAATTGCTTGGTATATGCTTGCCTTTATGGCATTTTCCACTGTATGGGGATTTGGTAACGTTATCAATGGTTTTTCGGAATACGAAGGACTTAAAGCAATTGTTTCTTGGATTATAATTTTTGCTATTTATTTTGTACCATATGCTTTAATGGTAGGTGAATTAGGATCAGCATTTAAAGACTGTGGTGGAGGAGTAAGCTCATGGATAAATGAAACTATAGGACCAAAGCTTGCATATTATGCTGGATGGACATACTGGGTAGTTCATATGCCTTATATTTCACAAAAACCATCAGGCCTTATGATTGCAACAAGCTGGGCTATTTTTCAAGATAAAAGAATAAGTTCTATGAACACAAAACTTATGCAGTTAATTTGTTTGATAATATTTTTAATTGCTATTTATATTGCATCAAAGGGGTTAAATCCATTAAAAAAACTAGCCACACTTGCAGGCACATCAATGTTTGTAATGTCTATTCTATTTATTATTTTAATGGTGGCAGCACCTGCAATTACAACTGCACATCTAAATGAAATTAAATGGTCTTTTAATACTTTCATGCCAACTTTTGATACGAAATTTTTTACCAATCTAGCTATACTGGTATTTGCAGTGGGAGGCTGCGAAAAAATATCACCTTATGTTAATAAGATGAAAAATCCATCTACAGGATTTTCAAAAGGAATGATTGCACTGGCTATTATGGTTGCTGTATGTGCAATTTTAGGTACAGTTTCTCTTGGAATGATGTTTGATTCAAATAATGTTCCTAATGACTTAATGACTAATGGAGCTTATTATGCTTTTCAAAAATTAGGAGAGTATTATAAACTAGGAAATTTATTTGTAATAATATATGCAATTACAAATATCATTGCTCAATTTGCTGTATTAATTATATCTATTGATGCACCTTTACGTATGTTACTTGATAGTGCAGATGAAAGATTTATTCCTAAAAAAATGTTTGAAAAAAATAAGTATGGTTCATATAAAAATGGAAATAAACTTATTTTAGTAATTGTATCAATATTAATTGTAGTACCAGCCTTAGGAATTGGTAGCGTGGACGAATTAGTTAAATGGCTAGTAAAATTAAATGCTGTATGTATGCCTCTTAGATATTTATGGGTATTTGCTGCATATGTTGCATTGAAAAAAGCAGGAAAGAAATTTAATAGAGAATATTATTTTGTAAGAAATGATAAGTTAGGTATTATTTTAGGTGCATGGTGCTTTGTCTTTACAGCTTTTGCATGTATTGGTGGTATGTATTCTACTGATATGTTTAAATTAGTACTTAATATTGTAACACCATTTGTGCTAATAGGTTTAGGTGTAATCATGCCTTATCTTGCAAAAAAGAATAATGCTTAGTAATTTATAGATAAATTTTAAGATAAGCAAAAACCGTCTGCTATTTAAAGCAGACGGCATTTATTATATAAGGTTATTTCTTTTTTACAGGATAACATACTTCTGTCACCCATCCCTCAGGATTCTGTGTCTCATAAGGGCTAACATGATAAATACAAAAAGACAGTCCATTAAATTCATAACCATTATCACGAACCCAATTAGCAACAGCTTCGTTCACTTCATTGACTTTTTCATAACTACCTTGATAAGTTGCTGATGCCATTTGAATAGGTGCAACTGTTTTAAATACTACATTTTCAGTATTCTTATAATTTCCTTTAACAGATTTTTGTACTTCCACATCAACATCTTGTTCTTTATGTTCTCCATCATGAAAGATTGCAAGGGTATAACATGGATTATCGTCTTGCATTTGAAGATCTGCAGTTTCATTCACTAGAATATGCCAAAGCATTCCTTCTTGATCATAAGACGGGATAACTTTACGTACACTTGCAACAGTTCTTTCTGGTAACTCTTTTAAGGTAACATTATAATTCATAACATTATCATCCTTTCCCAATCTATTTAATGTGCTTTCTAGAAGTAAAAGTCGCTGGTTTAAGATGTCAGCTTCCTCTTTTATCTCCCTTTGTTTTAACTGAAGATAGGTTTTAAGCTTATGGGGATCGCTATAATGAGATAGAATTTGACCTATTACAGCAAGGCTAAATCCCATATCTCTTAATGCTGTAATACGATTTGCAACAGGGAGTTGTGCTTCGCTGTAATAACGATATCCTGTGAAAGCATCAATACTTTCAGGTATAAGCAGACCTATTTCATTGTAATGCCTAAGCATTCTTATGCTGATTCTAGATAGCTTTGAAAAATCACCTATTTTTAACATTTATATATACCTCACATATATGTGTTTTTGAGCTCATTTATAGTATAGAGTATACCATAATGTGAGAGTCAACAGATGACTTTGGATTTATGTTACAATAGTTTTTTTGTTTTATAGCCTGGTTATTAAGCCATGTTCTTTGTTATATATATGGTTGTAGCATATGATACACATATAGCTTTAAAATTTTTTATAATATTCTTTCAAATTTAAAATATTATAATTATACTTTTGTTTTCCTATTTTAAGATGTAAAATAGTATTAAGATAATAATAAAAGATATTAAAGGATATTAATTGTTCAGGAACTTGAATTTAAATTTAAAATAATAAAAATAAGAGGGTGAAACTATGTATGATGTTAGTATTATAGGTGCTGGGGTTGTTGGATCAGCTATTGCTAGAGCGTTATCAAAGTATAATTTAAAAGTATGTCTTATAGAAAAAGAGGAGGATGTTGGAACAGGGGCCTCAAAAGCAAATAGTGGTATTATTCATGGTGGGTATGTAGCTAAGTATGGAACTTTAAAGGGAGAATTATGTATAAAAGGAAACAGTATGTACAGTCAGCTGGAAAAAGAGCTTAACTTTGGATATAGAAATCCAGGTGCATTAGTAATAGGCTTTGATGAAGAGGATGAAAATAGAATAAAAAAATTATATGAAAATGGTGTGAAAATAGGGTGTGATGATCTAGAAATAATATACGGGGATAAAATAAAAGAATTGGAACCTCATATAAATAAAGATGTTAAAGTTGCATTATATGATAAAAGTGTTGGTGTAGCTTCTCCTTATGAAATGACTATAGCTCTTGCTGAAAATGCAATAGAAAATGGAGTAGATTTAAAATTAGAAACAAAAGTATTAGCTATAGATAAAAAACATGAAACTTTTATAATAAATACTAATAAAGGAGAAATAAAAAGTAAGTATATTGTAAATGCTGCTGGATTATATAGTGATAAGATAGCCAATATGCTAGAGATGGATGATTTTAAAATATTGCCAAGAAGAGGGCAATATGTACTTTCTACCAAAGAGCAAGGTTATCTTGTAAATAAGGTTATATTCCAAGTGCCAACAGAAAAAGGAAAAGGAATATTGGTTACTACTACTTATCATGGAAACTTTATGATAGGTCCTGATGCACAGGAGGTAGTAGACAAAGAAGATATAGGAACAGATATAGAAAGTATAGAATATATAATAAAAACAGCTAGAAAATCTATACCAGATTTTGATGTGAGAAAATCTTTAACTACCTTTGCAGGAATAAGAGCAATTAGTAGTACAGGAGATTTTGTAATAGGAGAAACTAAAGTTAAAGGCTTTATAAATGCAGCAGGTATAGATTCACCAGGACTTACGTCTTCACCAGCTATAGCAGAAAAAATAGTAGGAATTCTTAAGGAAGCCGGATTGCAATTAATAAAAAATGAAAAATTCAATCCCTACAGAAAGCCTATAATTATTAAAAAAGATAAGTCCTTTGATGGAAAGATAGATGATGAAGATCCAACTAAAAACATAATATGTAGGTGTGAAAAAGTAACGGAATCAGAAATAATAGATGCAATGAAAAGAGGAATTCCTGTAAAATCGACAGATGCAATAAAAAGACGTACAAGGGCAGGTATGGGGTTTTGCCAAGGTAATTTCTGTAGACCAAGAGTAAAAGCTATAATAGCAAGAGAAATAGGCATATCTGCAGAACAGGTTACTGTAAGAGGCAAAGATTCAGGAGAACCTCCTAAAAGAGTAAATATTAATGTAATAAGAAAAATTCAAAGTGTTTGATTTCTTTTAAATATTAATAAAATATAAGGAAATGCCTAAGATGTAAATAAGAACTACTAATAAAAAAGTAGCTCTTATTTACATTTTAGGTATAACTTTATAAAAGCTCATTAAAATATTGAACAATATATAATATGTGTGAATAAAAAATATTATTAGTATATAAAAAAGCTGAACTATATTAAAATAAATGTTACCAATTATTTTTGTTATTATAAAAATAATTTATGACGTAGATACCTTATAATAACTAATATTTATTGGACTAGCTATTATTTAAAGTGATAATCTTAAATAAGTGATGTTAAAATTATCTAAAAAAACAATTTATATAGGGAGGCTATTATATGCATAAAGATGATCAAATGACACCAAATGAACGATTAACTGCATTTATGACAGGAAAACCTATGGATAGAATCCTTGCTATGCCAGTTGTTTGCTCCATGTCTGGGCTAGCATTAGGAATGACTCATAAGGAAAAAAGAAGCAGTGCTTTGAATGAAGCCAAGGCACAGATTGCATGTTATGAAAGGTTTGGTAATGACTTAACTGTCATTGAATATGGATTACATGGTGTAGGTATGGCTTTAGGTACCCAAATGAGTGATCCAGAAGATTCAGTTCCAGCAATTATGAAATATACATTAGATGATTTGAACAATGTTCATGAATTAGATATGTCAAAATTGGAACTTAAAAAGGATAAGGCATTTCAATTACATATAGAAGCTTGTGATATTTTGATTGATAAAGTAGGGAAAGAGGTTCCCACTGGTGTTTTGATATCTGGACCTTTTACTGCCGCTGCAAGCATTTATAAAACAGAAGATTTATTAAGAGCAACTAGAAAAAATCCTGAAAAGTTACATCAATTGGTCAAATTTTGTACCGAGGGATTAAAAATGATTTGTAGAGAGTTTATAAAGACAGGTTCCCTTATTTTGTTATGTGATCCTATTGCATCAGGAACAATTCTTAATCCTAAAAAATATCTAGAATTTGTTTTGCCATATACAATAGACTTAATGAAAGATATTCATGATGCAAAAGGAACAGTTTGTTATCATATTTGTGGAGATACAACCGCAATTGTAGGAGATATGGTGAAATCAGGTTGTGATATGATTAGTGTAGATAATCGAGTAGATTTGGAATATACAAAACAAGTAGTAGGAGATAAAGTTCCTATTCTTGGCAATGTAGATCCAGTAGGTACATTAATTTTAGGCAGTACTAATGATGTAGATTTAGCAGTAAAAAGTTGTATTCAAAAGACATATGATAGCCCTTGTGGATATATTTTAGCATCAGGATGTGATCTTTCAGGGGGAGTTCCTCTGGAAAATATTGATCAATTTATGGCTTCCGCTAGAAAATATGGAAAGTGGCCATTGAATCCAAATAATTTTCTTTAAAATATAAATCTATTAAAAAACGAAAAATGGAAGAATACAATACTGAAATTCAAAAATTATTAAATTCTTTGATTATATCATGTAGATAGAACAAAAAGTTATTAAATAAAAGTTATTTAGAATCTAATATTTAACATATTAAAAGTAAGAGTCGCTATAGAGGCGGCTCTTATTCGCATTTTAGACATAATTATACAAAAAAATTGACTAATAAGACAAGGTTTGATAATATATAACATATGTTAATGAAAATTATTCTCAAGAGGTGAAGGCTTTGAATTATATTTGGATGAATCCTGTAGTTGAAAAAATGTACAAAAAAGATTTAGATAGTCTTAAAGATAATCTTAATAAAAAAGGATTTCAGGTAGTTTCAGCAGATGGACAACTTGAACAGGTTAAAGATAAATTTAAAACTGAAATAATGAATTCTAAAAAGACTGTATTAGATACCAGATGTCCTGTAGCTGTTGATTATGTTATTAACAATATTAATAAAGATAAATATAATATACTTAAGATTGAGCCCATTTTAATACATACAGCAAGATATTTATATGAGTTTTATATAAAGGATATAAAAAAAGATAGGCTTATTATTACAACCCCATGCAAAGCTTTAAAAGAATTAGGGGAAGAAATCTTTAGAAACAAACCAGGTATAGAATTTTATACTTGGTTAGAGGTGTGTGACAAGCTTAATATAGAAGTAGCCTCAAAATGTAATTTATCTCCAATTCCCTTAGGATTCTTTAGAGATATTTCAGAAAATGTTTTAGAAATAAGTGGTGAAAATAAATTTAATGAATCCTTTTTAAAAGAGGAGTATGATGTTATTGAGATGTTATATTGCTTAGGAGGATGTAATAATGGGGATGGGGTTTAGGTTAAAAAAACATTTAGTTATAATAATGATCTTTATTATCTGGAGTATTGGCAGTATTTTTAAGTGGTGGAATCCTTATATTCTTCCAAGTCCAAAGGAAGTTATAATATCAGCAGGGGAGTTAATAAAATCAGGAGCTTTAATTAAGCATATAGCTATAAGTACTTTAAGAGTTCTTGAAGGATTTTTTATAACTATATGTTTAGCAATTCCTTTAGGTATATTATTTGGTGTTAATAAGAGTATATATGATTATTTTAAAAATTTACTTGGATTTTTAAGACATACACCACCACTATCTTTAGTGCCACTTTTAATACTTTGGTTTGGTATAGGAGAAAAATCTAAAATAATAATTATAGTATTAGCTTCATTTTTCCCTGTTTTATTAAATACTATCAGTGGAGTGGAAGGCTGTAGTAAAAAATTGATAGAAGTTGGACAGACCTTTAATCTTAGTAAGATAAATATATTTAAAAAAATTATAATCCCCTGGGCTTTACCTAATATTTTAGTTGGTATGAGACTAGGCATAGGGTATAGCTGGAGAGCAATAATTGGTGCTGAAATGGTGGCGGCTTCTTCAGGGCTAGGATATTTAATTTTAGATGGTCAGCAATTATCTCGTTCAGCAGTAGTTATAGTAGGAATATTATCTATAGGTATTCTAGGAACAGTATGTGATTGGATATTTGGCCTTTTAACCAATAAATTTAACTATGCACAAGAGGTGAATAATAATGAAGGGGTATAACTTAACTAATGTAATCAAAGAATTTTGTATTAATGGCAAGCCAGTTAAGATTTTAGATGATTTAACTCTTTCATTAGAGGATAACAAGATTACTGTTATATTAGGAAGAAGTGGTTGTGGAAAGACTACATTACTTAGACTTTTAGGATATCTGGATGATGCCACTAGTGGTAAGGTAGAATTTTATCATAATAATACTTTAGTCAAACCTAAAATAGGTATGGTTTTTCAGGAAAGCAGACTTTTCCCTTGGCTCAATGTTAGAGAAAATTTAACATTCTTTTTAAATAAGAGAGATATTAATATTGAAAATAAATATTTAAGCCTTATGAAGTTAGAGAAATTTGGAGAAGCATATCCTTCACAATTATCAGGAGGAATGGCTCATAGAGTGGCTATAGGCAGGGCTTTAGCCTATGAGCCTAATATGCTTTTGATGGATGAACCCTTTGCTGCTTTAGACTTTTTTACTAGATCTTATATGCAAGAGGAAATATTAAGGCTTTACAAGGAAACTAATAAAGGTATAGTTTTTGTAACTCATAATGTGGATGAAGCATTATTGATAGGTCATAAAATAGTTATTTTAGATAAAGGAAAAGTTTTAGAAGAATATAATATAGATTTAGAATTTCCACGGGATATATCCTCGGAAAAACTATTAAATATAAAGAAAGATATACTTTCAAAATTATAAAGTTAATTAAAAATATACATATATAAACAAGTCCATTCTTATAATGAAAGATAATTTAAATAGTAAAATACTTATTGTAGTTATTAAAGATGCATTTTCTACATTATATAAGAAGTGGACTTTATTAAGAAAATATTAAAAGGAGAGTGTAATATGAAAAAGAAAAAGATCTTATCATTATGTATGACTTTACTAATAACAGCTTCTATGTTTATAGGTTGTAGTAGTGCTAATAAAAAGGAGGAAGGAAAAAAGGATAATCCTAAAGAAATTAATCTTACATATGTTAAAGCTCCTTTAAATGTACCATCTATATTAGAAAAGGAGCAAAAATCCTTTGACAAGAGTTTTGAAAAAGAAAATATAAAAATAAACTGGCATGAAATAACAGCTGGACCTGAGCAGACTCAAGCATTAGCTTCAGGGAATTTACAAATTCTTCATGCTCTTGGTGGCACATCAGCTATATTAGCAGGAGCAAATGGAGTAGATTTAAAAATAATAGGTGTATATAGTAGAGCACCAAAAGCCTTTATGATAATTAGCAATAACCCAAATATAAAAACAGTAAAGGACTTAAAGGGTAAAAAAGTTGCAGGACCTAAAGGAACAGTGCTACATCAATTATTAGTAGGAGCTTTAGAAAAAGAGAGCTTAACAAGTAAAGATGTGGAATTTATAAATATGGGGTTACCAGAAGGTTTTGCTGCATTAAATAATAAAAATGTGGATGCCGCATTATTAGCAGGCCCAGTTGCTTTAAAGGCTATAAAAAATGGTGGTAAAGTAGTAGTAAATGGAGAAGGAATAGTTGATGGGACAATAGTAACTGCAGTTAGTGGAGATTTTTTAAACAAGCATAAATATTTAGTAGATAAATTTGAAGCTACTCATAAGGAAACTTTAAAATATATGAAAGAACATGAGGAAGAAGCATTAAAAGTAGTATCAAAGGAAGTTGGACTAACTATTGAAGAAACAAAAGAAATGTATAAATGGTATGATTTCGATATGACAATAAAAGATAAAGACATTAAAGAGCTTGAAAAAACTCAAGACTTTATGATAAAAAATGGTCTTCAAGATAAGAAAGTAGACATACAAAAACTTATAAATAAATAGGATTTTATATAATATTAATAAAATTTTAAAGGGATAGCTTTATAAGGCTATCCTTTTTCTAGTGGAAATTTTAATTGAAACTAATTAAGGTTTTTATTATATAATAAATTTGTATGCTAAAATATATAAGTAATGTAAATGTAGATTTTATTTGTATTATCAATTAAATAAAAATTGTTTTAAATGAGGTTTTTAAGTATGGATTATAAACGGAATAGGTTAATATATGGAATTGTTACATTAATTGTAATGTTTTTAGGATTATGTTCAAGAAAGCTAAAGTATTTTATACCGGATTTTTTAAATGTATATTTAGGTGATGCCCTTTGGGCACTAATGATTTTTATGTTGTGTGGATTTATTTTCAAAGCTACAAAAACAAAAATAGTTGCATTAATAGCTCTAATATTTTGTTATCTTATTGAAATAAGTCAATTATATCATTCTAACTGGATAGATAACATAAGGAAAACCACATTAGGTGGATTGGTATTAGGATACGTATTTTCATGTAAGGATTTGTTAGCCTATGCTATAGGAATTGGAATAGGCATAATAGTAGAAGGCGTATTTTATTATGATGATACTTATAGAGTTAAGCAATTAAAATAGGTAATAATGAATATAAAGAAGCTATAGATGCAGTTAGCTTTAATAATTATTGAAATTATAGAATAGAGAAAAAAGTCTGTATCAAAATTATATATATTTTGATACAGGCTTTTTTACTTTTGTAGTAATTCATATGTTCGAAAATTAGAAAATTCATTTCCAGGAGCAAGCTACTGGCACGGAAATTATTATTTATTTTTATGTCTAATATTTTTATTATTAGAATTATCAGCAACATTTAAAGCATCTATGCTATTACTGTTGCCTGAATTTTCTATAGCTTTGTTAACCTTAACATTTTTATTTTTTTTATTTCTATTCATAAATTTAATCCCCTTTCAATAATAAAGCTTAGTAACTATTATTAAGCATATCTATAGGATTTGCATATTACTTATCAATATGTATGGGGTTTTTTGTTAGATAAGAATATATATTATTATCTAACAATAAAAAATAATATTAGAGAACTAATAAATAAAAAAGGAATAGAATATATTATTATTGAAATTGATTTTGAAAATGAGAAGGATGGAGATAAATTTGTAGAATTTTAAGTTTTTATGTATAAAGTGGCAAGAATGTGAAAAATTAAAATATGCTAAGTTGTTGTGTTATATTTAACAATATGCTTTTAGAGTTTAAAAATATACTGTGATATAATTAAATTAAGACATAAATATAAAAGAGCATTAACGTAGAGGAAGTGATTATAGACATTAGTATTATACATAACAATAAATAACTAAAATTAAAACTTATTATATTAATAAGATTAATTTACGAAAGAAGGCAATTAAAATTGACAAACAGGATTGAGACATTATATGGTATATTTTCATATTTAAGAGATGATAGCTTTAATAAAGGAAGAGCTAGTGAAAAAATCAAAGAATTTTTATGTAATAGTGGATACGATGTACATATTTCAAATGAATGTAATCACAACATAGAAACATTATGTGATGAGCCAGAATTTATAATTATTACGCGCTATAATAGCTTATTTACATATGATGCTGATAGCAACACTTCAGGACTAATATCAACTATAATACTATCAGAAAAACTAAGTGATTATAGAAAAAAGACAAAGTTTATTTTCTTTGATAGTGAGAAGAGTGTATTAGAAACATTAAAAAATTATAAAAATGTAAAAGTAATTAATATTGAGTGTGTTGGCAGGGGAAGCGATATACTAATATCAAGTAATAATGAAAAGCATAACACATTGAAAAATGATTTTATAGGTTATTTAAAGGAAAAAAATATAAAATATTTAGTAGGGCAATTCTTAGATAGTGTTTATGATAGTTTTTATGAGGAACAGTTTAATATGTTTACAATAAGAAGAGCTAATTATATAAAGAAAGAAAATAAAAATGAATTAGTTTTACCTTGGATAAATTCTAATAAAGATACTGTAGATAAAATAGATTGTAAAAAAATAAAGGAAGTCATAGGATTAATAGAATGCTATATAAATAATAAAATGTGGTAGAGTATAATTATGAAAATACTCTTTAGATTAATATTAAATATAATTAATTTAAAGAGTATTTTTATGTATATAAATTAGAAGTAATAGAAATAAAAAGACATATGGATAAACACCAAAATTATTTTTTGAAAAATTTAAAACTAGTAAATTTATTTTAAGAAGTAAAGTTTTAAAATATTTTCTACAGTTTTTTCTCCTAGTCATATATATAGATGAAAACAAAATTCCAGAAGTAACATTTGTTTTAAAAAAATTATATATTATATATAGGGGGGAAATATTATGAAAATAGGAATAGATTGTGGTCATACTTTATCTGGAGCTGATTATGGGGCTGTGGGAATAAAAGCAGAATCAAATCTAACCAGAGAAGTAGGCACTAGAGTAATAAGTAAATTACAAGCTTTAGGCCATACAGTTATTAAGTGTTATAAAGATACTTGTAGTAGTTTACAAGATAGTTTAAGTTATAGAACGAATACAGCTAACAATAACAATGTAGATTTATATGTATCTATTCATTTTAATGCTTTTAATGGTAGTGCCTATGGAACAGAGGTTTTAACCTATGGAGGAAATAAGTTTAGTGAAGCTACTTCTGTGTTAAATAATATAGTTTCCCTAGGTTATACAAATAGAGGTATAAAAGATGGAAGTAACCTTTATGTAATTAGAAATACAAAAGCTAAATCTATGCTTATAGAATGTTGTTTTTGTGATAATTCTGGAGACATGAGTAAGTTTAATGCAGATAAGATGGCAGATGCTATAGTAAAAGGTTTAGTAGGAAAAACAACTGATGTTCCATCAGGTGGAAATTCTGGTTCTGGGGGAACTAGTTCTGGTTCAACTATATATGGTAATCATTATTTAATAAGAGAACTTCAGCAAGAAATAAATAGTCAGGGTTTTGGAAATATAAAAGTAGATGGAATAGCGGGAGATGCAACATTAAATGTAGCACCAATAGTTAAAAAAGGAGCCAGAGGCGGAATAACTAAAGCAATACAAAAAATGCTTATAAATATAGGCTATCCAGTAGGTTCTTCAGGAGCAGATGGTATATTCGGAAATGGTACTGAAACTGCAGTGAAAGCAATACAGAAAGATTGTAACCTTTCTGTAGACGGGATTATAGGAAGAGAGACATGGAAAGCTTTGTTTAGAAATTTAAGATAAAAGGGTAGTTTCAATTTAAAATGGTTCCTATATAAAGGACATTTTAATAAAAGAGCTACGTAACTAAAAGCTGATTTCTGTATTGGACAGGAGTCAGCTTTTTTTAATTCCATTGGCAGCGATGGTTATTATAATAGTATATGTAAAGTATAATTGACATGAAGATTGATATATATTACAATTAACAATATGTCTGTAAAAATATATATAAATTAACAAATATTAAAGAAATAATTTAGGAGGTATAAGTTGGTCAATAAGAAAATGAAAATAGCTAGAGTGGAGTGTGATCTTTCTCAGCAACAGCTTGCTGAAAAAGTAGGGGTAACAAGGCAGACTATTGGCATGATAGAAGCAGGAAAATATAATCCATCTCTTAAACTATGTATAGGAATATGTAAGGTACTTAATAAGACTTTAAATGATTTATTTTGGGGGAATTAAAATTATGAAAAGTAATAAATTTATAGATATTTTTGAGAAAGAAACTTATATTGAAAATGACGAGAGAATAAATCAAATTTATAACAAAATACATAAAGAACAATATAATATTATTTATTTATTTTTAATCATGTGGTATTTATATGAACTAATGATATTAGTAAATAATACAACTCCTTTAATATTCTTTGTTATTTTAGATAATATTTATATTGATATTAGATTAGCTATGAACAAAGCATATATAAAAACTAGTTTCAAATCTACAACAAGTTTTTTTGGTTTTTAATGTTATTAAGATATTTTAAATATAAATTTTTAATAAGTATAAATTTCATAATAATTGCAATTATTTCTTTTGTAATATTTTATTTATATTTAAAATTAATATTATATATAAATGATAAATCTAAAATATAGATTTTATTAACTCATTAAGGTTATTATTTATTTTCTACTTTATAAGAAATCTAAATTATTGGTATGTCATTAGAAAATGTAGAACCCAAATACAAAAATGAGGGAAAAATCTTCAGATTATTTACTAAGTATAGAATATAAAAAGAATTTATTAAATAGGAATTTATATGTTATACTTATAGTAAAAATTTGCATTTATTACATATAAGTTTTTTAAAATTAATATTGTAATAGGAGGACAAGCAATCTTATAAATTAACTAACTAAAATCTTATAAAGAACTATATTTTATTATTAAGGAGGTTTAGAGGAAGCTATGATTGAAGCTAAAAATTTAACTAAACGATTTAAAAAAGGTGTAACAGCAGTAGATAGAATAAATTTTAAAGCAAATGATGGAGAAATACTTGGCTTGCTTGGAGAAAATGGAGCAGGTAAAACAACAACCCTTAGAATGCTTGCTACTATGCTAAAAATCACAGAGGGTGAAGCGCTGATAAACGGTCATGATGTAAATAAACAAGCAGATAAGGTAAGAGGAGAAATAGGTATTTTGTTTGGTGGTGAAGTTGGTCTTTATGACAGACTTACTGCAAGGGAAAATATAAAATATTTTGCAGAGCTTAATGGTATGTCTAAAGAAGAAACTAATAAAAGTATAGAGGAACTTGCAAAAAATTTAGACATGACAGAATATCTTGATAGAAGAGTTGGAAAATTTTCAAGAGGTATGAAGCAAAAAGTAGCTATTGCAAGATCTATAGTACATAATCCATCTGTAGTTTTATTTGATGAGCCAACTATAGGATTAGATGTTACCTCTGCAAAAATTGTACAAGATTTCATATTAAAATGTAAAAGTGATGGAAGAACTATTATATTCTCAAGTCACACAATACCAGAAGTAGAAAAGCTATGTGATAGGATTGTTATAATTCATAAAGGTAAAATAGTAGAAGAAGGAAAGCTTAAAGACCTTGAAGAAAAATATAACAATAGCATAGAAGAAATATTTATAAATTTAATAGCAAAGTAAAGAAGGTGATTGTATGAAAAATGTAATAGGAGTAGTATTAAAAAAAGAACTTTTAGATTTATTTAGAGATAAGAAAACACTAATATTAAGTATATTAATTCCAATAATTCTTTTACCCATAATGTCTTTTGCTATTGGCAAAATGGCGAAGTCTGATAGTGATAAGGTTCAAAACAATCTTAAAATAGCTATAGAAGATCAAGGAAATAGCAGTTTTTCTAAATTTATAAAATCTCATAAAAATGTTAAGGTAATAAATTCTAAAAATATTGATGAAGATATAAAAGAAGGAGATGTATATCTACAGATTAAAATCCCAAAAGGATTTGATGATAACATATCAAAGGATTCTAATGAAAAAATAGAATTAAAATATGATAATTCAAGTAATGATGCAATGACAGCCGTATCAATGATTAAAAATTACATAGATGAATATTCAAAACAAATAGTTTCAAAACGACTTGAAAAGAAAAATATAGATCAATCCATATTAACCCCAATTAATATTGTAGATAATGTGGTTGGAGATAAAGAAGATGGTTTTGGAAAATTAATGGCTTCAATGATGATTCCTTTACTTTTAATGCTTTACAGTGCCACAAGTACAATTGGAGCAGCAGTAGACCTTGGAGCAGGAGAGAAAGAAAGAGGGACACTTGAACCACTTCTTACAACAAAAGCTGGAAGAACATCTTTACTTGTAGGGAAATTTCTTGCAATAACAGTAATGGGAATATTAATGTCCTGTGCGTATCTCATTGGAATAATAATTACAATGAAGCAGCCTAATGGAATGTTTGGAAATGCGGGACTAAATTTAGGCCCAGCCACATTAGTTCTTATTATGATTTTACCTATTTTATATACAATGGTATTTGGAGCACTTCAACTTGCCATTAGTATTTATGCAAAATCATTTAAAGAAGCTCAAACATACCTAAGCCCTATAACTATTATAGCTATGGTATTAATTTATATGGTTATGATGAAAGACCCTAAAAATATAGGAATGCTTTATTTTAATATACCACTTACAAATGGAGTTTGCCTTATGAAAGAGTTTTTAGCTGGAATTTATAACTATACTCACATAGCAATAACCTTTGGCTGGATAATTGTGTATATAGTTGCATCTATTTCATTTGCAAGATATATGTTCTCAAAAGAAGAAGTTATATTTAGAACATAATATAAGCTGTATAAATAAAACTAATTTAAAAAATTATTTATTATATAAATTTTGATTTTAAAGAGAATGTTTCAAAATAGCCTTAATTTTAAAACCGTAAATATAAATAACACATTCATAAAGCAATTCATTTTGCTAAGTAGTTCTAAATTTTGACTTTATTAAAAATTTTTTACCCAGTAAAAGAGGCAACCTTCTCTGCCTTCACTACTGGGGCCTCACGTCCTGTAAGAAATCACAAAAAATTTTAATTCCATCAAATTAAGAACTACTAAAGCTCATTTATATGTTTATTACATGTATTATTTATATTTACTATATTAAAATTAAGGCTGTTTTTATTTTGAGACAACCATTTTTTAAAAATGTTATTATTGGAATAATTTATAAATATTTTAGCTATTATTGAGTTTAACAAATAGGCATCTTATTTACCGAGTATTCTTTGTCCCTGAGTAAAAGCGCTTTGAATTAATGGGGCTTTATATCTAAATTTAGGAGATTCATCTTCTATAGCACTTATATATTGATTTACTATAGAATCAAAGGATTTATATTCCATTAATTCAAAATAGCTGTATTGTTTCTTTTTTAGTTCTACTAACTTATCTTTAAAATAGGATTTTTCTTTCATCCATACAAACTGTTTATCAATATTCTTTTGATTAAAGCCAGTTTTATAAGCTCCAGGTTCAATTAAAATTATATTAATATTACAACAATCAAGTTCTTTTATCTCCTGTTTTAGAGATGATACTATTCCTTCTAAAGCAAATTTGCTAGATGTATATGGGGATAAAAAAGGTATTGTTATTCTACCCGATAAAGAAGATAAAAAAATAATTCTTCCTTCCTTTTTTTTAATCATGTTCTTAAATACAATTTGAGTAAGCTCTAAAGTAGAAAATACATTGGTTTCAAATACATTTCTATATTTGTCAATTGAAACCTCTGATGCAGAACCAGAATCTCCTATAGCAGCGTTATTGATCAATGCATCTATATCTAAATTTTTTACAATATCTCTATCTTCTTTTAAAGTTATATCTAACTTAAAGCTTTCAATGTTTTTACTTATATTTTCTTTTAATGCTATTTCCTTTAAACTTTCTGCTTGAGACTTTTTATGAGTAGTTGCATAAACTTTATGTCCTTTTTTAGCTAAAGCAATAGAAGAAGCCTTTCCAAGACCAGAACCTGCACCTGTAATTAATATTTTACTCATGATATCACTTCCATAAAATTTTTATATTATTTATGTTTTACAATTGAGTAATAGATTATCCTAATATGTACAAATTAAAGAGGGATTAAAATTAACAATATTACAAAAATAAAATTTGTTTTAGCTCCAGACTCTTTTAAAAAAGTGTGACAGCAAAGAAAGTAGCATATGCTATGGAAAAGGGAATAAAAAAAGTTTTGAAAAATGCTGAATGCATAAAGGTTTCTATTTTGTGTTTACAGGAGAGGGAAGTATAGATTTTTAAACAATCTTTGGAAAAACTCCTTTCAGAGTAGCCAAAGTTGCAAAAGAATTTAACATACCAGTTATAGCTTTCGCAGCACATATTGGAGATGATATAGATATTTTATATGAAAATGGAATTGACTATATTCTAGGAATTTTAAGGAATGTTATGGACTTGAAAAGTGCCCTTAAAGAAGGTAAAATAAACTTGGAGAAAGCTAGTGAAAATATAATTAGATGTTTAACTATTACAAGGAGATATTAAAAATTATTGGAAGGAGAATGACTTATTAGTAAACGAGATTCGGTTTATGATGCATAGCAAGGGCTATTGCGTAATAAATAGTAAAGCATGAATAATGAATAGCCTTTGCATAATCCTAGATTTTATTAGGAGGACGCATAATGAGCTATATAAAAGCTAAAGATATATTACCAAAAGAGGTATTGGATTTAATACAAATTTATATTGATGGTGAATATTTATATATTCCACGAAAGGAAAGCAATAAAAAATCTTGGGGAGATACAACTAAGAGTAAAATTGCTATTCAAGCTAGGAATAAAGAAATTCTTGAAAAATATATACAGGGAATTCCAGTTAATGATTTAGCAGATATATATTTTTTATCACCTAAAACAATTTATAAAATCATATCCAATTATAATAAAAGTAGTTAGATCGAAGCGTTATGAAAATTAATTTTTTCATGGCGCTTTTTTATTTCAGAAACATGATGTAGAATGACTTAGGATATTTTAAATGTTATAGTTTTAATTGAAAATATTATATATAAGGGGGAAATAATCATGAATTATAAAAGAAGCAATAAGTATGATATGGAGTTTTCAAAGACTAATATGATGGGGCCAAATTGCTTAAAAATAATTGAAGAACTTACAAATAAAATGGAAATTACACCAAATATGAAGATATTAGATTTAGGATGTGGCACAGGACTTACATCTATCTATTTAGCTAAAGAATTTGGTGCTACAGTATTTGCAACAGACTTATGGATAAGCCCTAGTGATAATTTTGATAGATTTAAAAAATTTAATTTAGAAGAAAAAATTATTCCTATCCATGCAGAAGCACATGATTTGCCATTTGCTCATCATTATTTTGATGCAATTATTAGTATAGACGCTTATAATTATTTTGGATGCGAAAGTGGTTATTTAGAAAAGCATATTCTTCCATTAGTAAAGAAGAATGGATTAATAGGTATCGCTGTTCCTGGTCTTAAAAATGAATTTACCAATGGTGTTCCTAAGGAGCTTATACCTTTTTGGCAAGAGAATATGAATTTTTATTCTTTAAAATGGTGGAAGAATCTTTGGTCAAAGAGTAGAGATATAGAGCTTAAAGAAGTTTTTTCATTACAATGTCACAAAGAAGCATGGCAAGATTGGCTAAGTTGTAATAATGAATATGCCATTTCTGATAGGAAAATGATTGAAGTAGAAAATGGGAAATATTTTGATACAATAGCTTTAATTGCTGTTTCGAAATAAATATAATGGATATTAATTGTTCTCATTTAGTATTAATTTATGTGATTAAAATTATAGTAATAAATAGCTAATATATAGTACAAATATGGACATAGTATGCTATATAATTGTAGAAGTTTACTAATAATATCTACTTTAGATAGTTGTGAATATATTTTAGCTTTTTGTCATAGGAATTTTTTTAATTTAAATATATATACTAAAGTAAAAATTTATTTATATATTGCATTAGAATAATATGTTATTGTTTAATAAAGTATTTAAATCTAAAACTTCTTTTGATAAGTTTTGTATTTCATTAGAATTTTTTTCTTTAAGATCCTTACTTCTTAATTTCTTTAATAAATCTACTACTTTTTTCATATTAAATCACTCCTCAAAATTTGTTTAACTTATGAGTTAATTATAAATAGTAAAGAGGATTTAAACCATTTATTTAGATTACAATTTGGCATTTTAAAATTACAGTTTTGTAATATAAGAATTATTGTTAATATTATTGCAGCAATACTCATTTATAAAATTTAGTATTATAATTTCCAACTTATTTTAAAGTTAAAACTTATCCTAAAGATTCATACACAAGTCTTAGAATAGATTTAAAAAAAGTTATGAATTTTAGAATAGGTTAAAAATTTTAAAAATCTTGTGAAATTAATTTCTATGTGGTATCCTTAATTTTAAGAAATGGCTATTTTACTATGGCTCAACAATAACAGAAGATATATTTAAGCAGATAACCCAAATCTGTGATTTAGTATGAGTGGCTTACTCCTTTGATGAAAAAAGAAGGAGTTTTATTAAATAAGCAGATACTTAGTATTTTAATTTTAGATATGTATTTAAAAAGGAGGGCTATTAATGTATAGTTTTAGAAATGATTATAGTGAGGGCTGTCATCCTAGAATCTTAAAGGCTTTAACAGAGTCAAATATGATTCAAGAGGAAGGATATGGAGAAGATCTACATACTAAAAATGCTGTTTCTATAATAAGGACATTAGTAGAAAATGAAAATGTAGATGTTCATTTTATATCTGGAGGAACTCAAACAAATTTAATCGCAATTAGTGCCTTTTTAAAACCTCACGAAGCCTGTATATGTGCACATACAGGCCATATTGCAGGTCATGAAACCGGTGCTATTGAATATACTGGACATAAAGTAATTACTGTAGATTCAAAAGATGGAAAAATTACTACAGATAAAATTAATGAGGTATTAGATTCTCATAATGACGAGCATTTTGTAAAACCAAAGCTTGTCTATATTTCTAACTCAACAGAAGTTGGAACTGTATATAACAAAGAAGAAATGAGAATTTTAAGTGAATTTTGCAAGGATAAAAACCTTATTTTGTATGTAGATGGTGCAAGGCTTGGTTCTGCCCTTGCTGTTAAAGAATCAAACCTAACTTTAAAGGATATATGTAATTTTTCAGATGCATTTTTTATTGGTGGAACTAAAAATGGAGCTCTTATTGGAGAAGCGTTAGTTATAAAAAATGAAAAATTAAAAGAAGATTTTAGATACCATATAAAACAAAAGGGAGCTCTTCTTGCTAAGGGAAGAGTTTTAGGAATACAGTTTGAGGAACTATTTAAGGATAATCTTTATTTTGATCTTGCAAATCATGCAAATGAAATGGCAAGTATTTTAACTAAAGGCTTGAAAGAAGCTAATTGTAAGTTTTTTGTGGAATCTAAAAGTAATCAAGTTTTTCCTATTTTAAGTAATGAAAGCATTAAAAAACTAGAAGAAAAATTTTCTTTTAATATTTGGGAAAAGGTAGAAAATAAAAACTCTGCTATTAGATTAGTTACCTCCTGGGCAACAAAAAAAGAAGCGGTACTTGACTTTGTTCAGGAATTAAAAAAATTAGAAGAATAGATTTTCAAGACAAGATTTAGATAGATGTAACAAAGATTAAAAAACTATAAGAAGAATATAGAAAGGCTTGTTTCAAAATAGATTTAATTTTAATATTTCTAGTATTAAAGTTACATCTATTTTATTTTGAGATGCCTTTCTTTTTTCATGTTTATTGAAAATCATAAGGAGGTGTAGGTTACTTTTATTCTCAAAAACAATTAAATTATAGTGAAGCAAGGCGGCAAATGTAAGAAAAATTAAGAACTAATTAGATATTGTCGAAGATAACAAATTAAGGGTATTAAATAATTATGAAAATACTATCACTTTAATGAAAAAAGTAATTAATTGAATAATTAGTTTAGGTAAACGTTATCAAATATGTTGTTTAAATACTGCAAAACTTGTGTATTAATAAAAAAATAACATTGAAATAATGGTTAAATTGTAATATATTTGATATTAACAGCTGAAATTGAAATTTATATTTAAAATGTAAATTTGTGGCTCCAATCATACTTGTAATTTTTTATTTGTTGTATTAAATAATATATTAATGAATTTTAGGAGGATTATATTATGGAAGTATTAAGTAATTTAGAACCTAAATCCGTATTTCATTTTTTTGAGGAATTAACTAAAATACCCCATGGATCAAGAAATGAAAAAGAAATAAGTGATTTTTTAGTTAGCTTTGCAAAGGAAAGAAATTTAGAGGTATGTCAAGATAAGGCCTTAAATGTAATAATTAAAAAGCCTGGTACAAAGGGATATGAAAATGCACCAACTGTAATAATACAAGGTCATATGGATATGGTTTGTGAAAAATTAAAAGATACAGATCATGATTTTGAAAAAGATCCATTAAAATTAAGAATAGAAGATGACTATATTTATGCTACAGGAACAACATTAGGTGGAGATGATGGCATTGCTATAGCTTATGGTCTAGCAATATTAGATTCAAAAGATATAGATCATCCACCAATAGAATTTGTTGCTACAAGTAATGAAGAAGATGGTATGGATGGGGCTTTTGCGTTAGACACTAAAAATTTAAAAGGTAAAATGCTTATAAATATAGATGGAGAGGAAGATGGTGTATTTATAGTAAGCTGTGCAGGAGGTATTACAGCTAATACAAAAATAAAAGTAGAGTCAGAAAAATGCGAAAAAGAAGCTATTAAAATAAAAGTAGCAGGTTTAAATGGTGGACATTCTGGAATGGAAATTGTTAAGCAAAGAGGAAATGCAAATAAATTAATGGGTAGACTGTTATATACTTTAAGTAAGTACATTGATTTTAATATTGCACATATAGAGGGAGGAACAAAAGAAAATGCTATACCTAGAGAATGCAGTACCGTAATAACTTTAGATAAGAATAAAAAAGAAGTTAAAGAAATTTTAAGTAAAGTTCAGAAGGATTTAAAAGCTGAATATAGTGTACAAGATTCTTCAGTGGAAATAAAAGTTGAAAGTTCAGATAAAGTAGACAAGCATTTAAGCAAAAATAACACACAATCAATTATTAGATTTTTAACATCAGTTCCAGATGGAGTACAATCTATGAGTCAAGATATAAAAGGTCTTGTAGAAAGTAGCTTAAATACTGCAATAATAAATACAAAAGAAGATGAAGTTGAGATCATATCTTCTATAAGAAGTTCAGTTTATAGCAGAAAATTTGAAATAGCAGATAAAATTGAAGCTTTAGCAGAGGCTGTTGGAGGTACTGTTAAAAAGGAAGGGGAATATCCAGGCTGGGAATATGATAAGGATTCTAAAATAAGAGATGTATCTGTATTATCTTATAAAAATTTATTTGGTGAAGAGCCAACTATAACAGCAATCCATGCAGGTCTTGAATGTGGTTTGTTTAAAGAAACTATGAAGGATACAGATATGATCAGCTTTGGCCCAGATATAATAGATGTTCATACAGCTAATGAACATTTAAAAATATCTTCAGTTGAAAAATATTGGAGGCTTCTAAAAGAAATATTAAAAAACATTAAATAAATATATTTATTTGATGTATTACAAAAATGTAAGATTAAAATGATAAATTGTAAGTAAATTAAATAGTACTAAATGTATACAATCCTTATAATAAAATTATAGTTAATATTTATAGTTTTATTATAAGGATGTGAGAATTATGGAGAGATATTTAGAACCAATAAAAATTGCTATTATAACATTTCCCTTTATAGCTGCAATTTTTACAGTACCCTTTTTAATTTTTCAATATAAAAAGTATGGATATGTAAATAAGATAAGATTAGTAATAGTGTATTCATTACTATTATTTTCAATAAATGCATATTATTTAGTTATTTTGCCACTTCCCAATATAGAGAGTATACATCCATTAAAAAAATCTATTACTGAATATATGCAATTAATACCTTTTACATTTATATTTGATTTTTTAAAGGAAACTAAAGTTCAGTTAAATGAGCCAAGTACCTATTTAATGATCTTAAAAGAAATAGCTTTTCTACAAGTAATTTTAAATGTTATGCTACTTATGCCTTTGGGTGTTTATTGTAGATATTATTTTAGAAAAAGTTTAGGAAAAACAGTATTAATAACATTTTTAATATCATTATTCTTTGAGATAACTCAAATAACAGGATTGTATGGGATTTATCAGGCACCTTACAGATTATTTGATGTAGATGATTTAATGTTAAATACTTTTGGGGGTATGATAGGCTATTTATTAGCACCTAAAATAACGTATTTTCTACCTGGTTCTGATAAATTTGATGTAGGAATTGATTTGAAAAATATGCAAGTTGGATTTATAAGAAGATTCATAGGATCGAGCATTGATATTTTCGTAAATTTTACAATAATTATAGTGTTTAATAATTTAGTTGCTTCAGTAGTTTCTTTATTATTGTATTATATAATTTTGCCATATATAACTAACGGAATAACCCTTGGAAAATTGATAGTAAGAATAAAGATAAAAGGAAGAAGAGAAAGAGTAACCTTTAAAGAGATATTAAAAAGAAATGGGATTTTATTTTTCACAATAAGTATGCAATTAGTATTATCATTTATAGCGCCTGTTTTTGTAGTTGCATACAATTTAATAATATTAGGGTATATACTATATAAAACCATTAAAAATGATAAAATATTATTTTATGAAAGAATTAGTGGAACTAAAAATGTAATTATATGCAATGAAAAAGATGTATTAAAGGGAAAAAATATAAACTTACAAAAAATAAACAGTTTAAATGAAGTAATTTTACACAGATAATAATAGAATGAAAATATTTTTTAGCTAGTTTTTAATTTAAAGACTAGCTTAAGTTTCTATTTAATAAGAAGTTAAGGTAGTTTTTATATTAACTAGAAATTATTTAAAACCGCTAAAAAGTTTTTTAATTAATAGAAGGAATTTTTTTACTTTCGTAGAAATTTATATATATATAGATGTTTTATAAGTTAGGCATTATTAGAGATCTCCTTCTTTAAAAAGAGTCCTGAATAGGGCTCTTTTTATATGAAATTTTTTATGTAACATTCTAAAGAGTTTTTAATATTTTTAGTATATTTATATAATAATTTTATTTTGTGATAATTATGTACAAAATTTGAAATTTATGTAAATATAATGTATAATTAACATGGAATATATTATATAATGTAGAAAATATAAGGAGGATTATGTATGAAAAATAAAAAAGTTAAGAAGCCATTCTATAAAAAATGGTGGTTTTGGATATTGATTTTTGTAGTTGGAATAGGGATAGGTGCAGGTGCAGGTGCTATTAAAGATGGGCCTCAAAAAGTAGGACAAACAACTGCAAAAGTTCAAGATAAAAACACAGAAACAAATACAGATACAAATAAAACTAAAGTTTTTAAAGTTGGAGATATTGTAAAATTAAAAGATTTTAAAGTTACAGTTAATAAGGTTTACAAAGTCAAGGGAGATGAATTTACGCAACCTCAATCAGGAAATGAATTTATTGCAGTAGATTGTTCAGTAGAAAACATATCAAATGAACAACAGGCAGTATCTTCAATAGCAATGTTTAAAGTTGTAGACAAAGATGGTAGACAGTGTGAATATTCAATGGAAGGTCTAACAGCTGCTAAGGCAGGACAAATGGATGGAGAAATTGCTCCCGGTAGAAAATTAACAGGAGCTTATGTTGTAGAGGTACCAAAAGGAACTACTGGACTAGAACTAGAATTTGATGGTTCTTTACTTTTAGGTGGACAAGTAATAGTAAAATTAAATTAGCTGTAATAAAGTCCTAGATTAATTTCTAGGGCTTTTTCAATTAAAGTTTGAAACTAGAATTAATAGTAACCAACACTATTTCAGTAAATATGTCAGTAAATATGTCAGTAAAAGATACATATAACTACTTAAAAAAATCTAAAAATAATTAATTATATAGATTGTTTAGATAAAATATATAAAAAACAGCAAGTTCTTCAAAAAAGAAGACTTGCTGTTAATATTTTTAAGGAATGAATGATTTGATAATAACTATTAGTATTGTACTAAGATTTATTATAAATTTGCAGGTTTAGTTATTCCAAAGTAAATATCTATATTTGGATTTTTCCCTATACTATGTATTTCATGGTATTCAAATTCTAAATTTATAGCTTCATAATTTGTTTTGGGTAGCCATTTTTTATAAAAATTTTTTTTTGCTTCACCAATAGAAAGACCCCACATAAAACCTAGTTTAGGTTTTATTGTAATTACACCATAAAGACCTTTGGGTATTATTATTTTTTCAAGTCCTTCGTACTTATCTATGTTACCTACAAATAGGTCAAAGTTACGAGTATTTTGATCATAGTTTTTGGATAAGACGAAGTAAGGAAATACTTCTTTTTCTTTTTTGTTTATAATTTTATAATACTTTTTAGAAGCTATTGGAATATCTTTATGAGTTTGCTTATCATTGGATTTTGAATATACACCATATACTATTGTATCAAATTCTTTTGAGACAACTCTTACGGATAGAGATGCCATTTGATCTACCCCCTTTAAAAATTGTGGATGTAGAAATAATAGCATAACAAATAAGACATCAGTATGTCATATTTAAGAAAGATCTATAAGAACTTTTCAATTTTTTTAATTATTTATTAAAGAAAAGAACTGTGGTTTTAATAAAATCCAGCTGTTAATACTTTGTATTGTTTGTCTTGAGGTAATAAATTTTTCATCTAAAAGAGAAACAAGAAAATCTATATCATTTGGTGAAAGATTATGTGCCATTTCATCTATGTTGTCTTGGTTAGCTAGTAAAAATTCCATTGTAATCAAATCAAATACACTCCTTATATAATGAAAAAAAATTACACTTTATTTATATTTCAATCTTATTATATTTTTAATTAACTATATAATGTATTATACAGAAATTAAAAGGGACAATCAATTTGCTGGTTATTGAGTTTAAGTTGAAAAAATCTATTTTTAATTACACATTCTATAAAAAATTAATGATATAGTTTTATAAGATGTTTATATTATAAATATGATTTTTAGCAAAATGTGATAAAATACTAATAAAGATTTTTTGTTAATTTTATGAATAAATACTCCAATAGAAGAAGATCTCATATTCACATTATAAAACAATATAATTCTGCAACTAATGAATATACAGGCACAAGAATAGTAATATTGATAAAGGGGAAAAAGAAATATATTCAGGATACAGATAATTTTATAGTTCATAAATACCAAAATCCTAAAGACAAGAAACCTAATACATCTACATGGAAGATAGTAAAGTCTAATATATAAAAACTCATAAAAAAAGAGATGATCAATTTTAGTGAGGATAGAAATCTAAAAATGTATCATATTTTATATAAATCCATAGAATTAAATTTAAAAGATTACTATTTACAAGTACTGAAAGAAGAAAATATAGATCCATTAAAAGTTGAAATAAAACTATAAATTAATACTTTTATCATATAATTATTTATGTATTGGTATTAAATATAATAAAATAGATTTAAATTTATAGCTAAAAGTCCTATAGGTGTGAAGCCTATGGGGCTTTATATTTTTCATAGCACATAATTTATTAAGGGAATTATTCTAGTATTTAGTATAAGAAATAGAGATTTTATTTATAATTTTTTTATGGTAAAAATGCTTATTGGCATTTGACAACAATAAAAAATAGGAGTAATATAAAAGTGGCAAATGACAATATAAACAATTTGGATATGAAAATTGGAGTGAAAAGCTTGAATTGATTCTTAATCCTATAGTAATAAATATAATAAAAGATTTGGAGGAATAAAAATGAAAATAGCAATTTCATCAACAGGAAAAACTATGGAAAATTTACTTGATATGAGGTTTGGAAGATGTGAGTATTTTCAAATTCATGATACTGAAAGTAAAGAAGTTAAAATATTAGAAAATGAAGGGCAAAATGCAAGTGGTGGAGCAGGTATCGTTGCATCTAACCAATTAGTAGATGAAAAAGTAGATATTATTATTACAGGAAATCTTGGACCTAATGCTTTTGAAATCATAGAAAAGGTAGGTATTAAAGCTTATAAGTGTGAATCTATATCAATAACTTCAGTTATTGATAAATATAATAAGGGTGAGCTTGAACAAATAAGCATGTCTGGCCCTGCACATCATGGAATGTAATAACAGAATGGAGATGAATATATAGTGAATATAGCAGTACTTAGTGGAAAGGGAGGAACAGGTAAAACTACAGTATCTACAAATCTTGCCCTTGCATTAAAGTCTAACTATATAGACTGTGATGTGGAAGAACCAAATGGTTTTTTATTTTTAAAACCTAAGATAGAAACAGAAAAAAAAGTTATGGTAGAGTATCCAATTATAGATGATAATAAATGTATTAATTGTGGTGTTTGTGCTAATGTTTGTCAATTTAATGCACTGGCAAAGGTTAAAGATGATATTATGCTCTTTCAAAAGTTATGTCATGGCTGTGGAGCTTGTAAAATTGCCTGTAAATATAATGCTATAACTTATGATAAAAGGGACATAGGCAAAATTGAAAACGGCTTTAGTCATGATATAAGTTGTAGTAGAGGAATTTTAAATATAAGTGAACCTATGGCAGTACCTGTAATTAAAGAATTACTTAAAAATTTATCTGGTAAGAGAAATTTAATTGACTGCTCTCCAGGAACTTCCTGTAATGTAGTAAATGCTTTAAAATATGCAGATGGAGCAATACTTGTTACAGAGCCTTCAGAATTTGGTTTTCATGATTTAAAAATGGCTATAGAACTTGTAAAAATGTATAAGATACCTTTTGGTATAGTCATAAATAAAGATGATGGAGAAGATAACATAATAAAAAAATATTGTAAAGAAGAAGAAATAAATTTGATAGGTACTATACCTTATGCTAAGAAAACGGCAGTTCTTTATTCTAAGGGAGAAGTACTTTATGATGATTTATATCACAAAGCGTTATTTGATAATATTTCTAAGAAAGCCAAGGAGGTGCTAAATTGGATTTAGTGGTTTTAAGTGGAAAAGGTGGAACAGGTAAAACTACAATAGCAACAGCACTATCAGAGCTTTACAATGATGTAGTAAGAGTGGATTGTGATGTGGATGCTTCTAATTTTTATATGTTTTACAAGGGAAAAGATATTGAAAAAAGTAATTTTATAGGAGGGAAAAAAGCTACTATAGATAAAGAGAGATGTATTGAATGTGGAAAATGTAAGACGGTTTGTAAATTTGATGCCATAGAAAATTTTAAAATAGATCCTTTTTTGTGTGAGGGGTGTGGTACGTGTACATTAATATGTCCACAAAATGCTATAAAGTTAGAAGAGGAGAAAACTGCAGAGACTTTTATTACAGAATTAGATAAAGGATTAATTTCTAGAGCAGAAATGGAAGTGGGCAGTGATGGCTCAGGAAAATTAGTAACTGATCTTAGAAAAAAGGCTAAAATTTTTAATAAAGATGATAAATTAACAATAATAGATGGTTCTCCTGGTATTGGATGTGCTGTTATAGCCTCTATAACAGGATCTGATGCAATACTTATTGTTACAGAACCTACTGCATCAGGACTTGAAGATTCAAAAAGAGTAATAGCTTTATGTGGACATTTTGGTATTTTACCTATGGTTTGTGTAAACAAATATGATATAAATAAAGAAATGACAGTAGATATAGAAAACTTTATTAATGAAAAAGGCATAAAATTAGTAGGTAAAATCCCATACGATAATACTGTTATGAAATCTATAAATGATCTAAAGCCTATAACTTATTATAAAGAAAGTATAGCGAATAAAGCTATTGAACATATGTGGAAAAATATTAAACAAATAATATAAGTTTAAAAGTGTATACAAAGATTATATATATAGTTATATATGGAAAAAATTATTATTAAATTAAAATATAGGGAGGAATTTTAAATGAAAATAGCAATTGCAAGTGATGGAAAATATGTAAGTGGACATTTTGGACATTGTGAAGGGTTTACAATTTATGAAGTAGAAGAAGGAAAATCTTTAAATAAGAATTTTACTCCAAATCCTGGACATAGACCTGGATATCTTCCAGTATTTTTAAAAGGATTAAATGTAGATGTTATTATTGCAGGTGGAATGGGAGAAACAGCACAAGATTTATTTAATGAAAATAATATTGAAGTAGTAGTTGGCGCACAGGGATTTAGTGACGATATAGCTCAAGAATACATACAAGGTGAACTAAAGTCAACAGGTAGTGTATGTAGAGAGCATGAACATGAAGGACACTGTAACGAATAAGTACATGGGTGGTTAGTTTTAACTAGCCACCTATTAAATTACAAATTTTATTTATTCCATCACCTCTGGTAGCTGATACTTCAAATATTTTTACTTTAGGATTTAGACAATTAGCATCCTTATAAAATTGATCTAAATCAAAATTAGTATAAGGCAATATATCAATTTTGTTTAGTACAATTACATCAGTTGTTTGAAACATAAGGGGATATTTCAAAGGTTTATCATTACCCTCTGTAATACTCATAACAGCTATTCTTGTATCTTCCCCTAAGTCAAATTCTGCGGTACAAACTAAATTACCTATATTATCAATAATTATAAGTTCTTCCTTATTAATATCCAGGTTATTTACTGCTTCTACTATAGCACCAGCTTCAAGGTGACAGGCTCCTTTAGTATTAAGTTGAACAGTTTTAACACCTAATTTTTCAATTCGTTTGGCGTCTTTATCTGTGTATAAATCACCTTCAATTACCGCTAATTTTTCTCTATTATTAATATTTTTTATTATAGATTCTAGTAAAGTGGTTTTTCCTGATCCCGGTGAACCTAATAAATTAATCATTTTTATATTTTTTTCATGAAGTTTATCTTTTAAACTGTAGGCAATGGCCTCATTCTTCTTATAAATACTTTTATTGATTTCTATGGTTATCATTTTTAATCACCTTCTATACTGTATACATAGGTATCATACCCAGATACAATTTTTTCGCTAACTTTATGACAAATTGGACATTCTTTATGAGTAAAGGATACTGGAAATCTTTCATTACAATGGCTACAGTAGGCTATTGGCTGTATCCATTCAATAACTAAATTTGAATCTTTAAGGAGAGTATCCCTACAAATTATTTCATAACTAAATTTTAGTTGATCCTCTTGAACACAGGAAAATTCTCCTATACGCAGTATAACTTTTGTAATCTTTTTTATATCATTATCTTTTGCTGCCTTTAAAACAATATCTACAACTTCACAAATCACAGCTGTTTCATGCATATTATGTTGCCACCTTAAATTTCATATTTTTTCATCTTTAATTCTAAAATTAATACATCTATTATATCCTATGCATTTACTTTAATCTTTTATGCTTGCTTTATAATGAGCCTTTAAAAACATAGTTGATAAATCTATTTGTTTTGAAAAGTAGTAATTGTAGCGTAAATAATAATGTTTCAAAGGCAAATTATTGTATAAAAAACCTTTTAAGGCACAAAATAAAATTAATACTGCTTCATACACATATTAATAAAAAAATGTAGTGAAATTATAAAAATATGAATGGAATAACTACTCTATATTTTAAAATAAAAATTAGTTATTTTATTTTAGAAAGGAAGTGACAAAAATACCATTGGCTTATGGTATAGCATTATAGAGATATGCTATTATGTACATTACTAGTAGTATAATACTAAATTAAACTAGTAAGTGTATGAATAAAATCTATAATAGATTTATAGATTTTATAAAGCTAAGCGTTATGGGTGAAAGTATATTAGAAAAAGCTGAAGGACGTGTAAGTTATCATGATTCAGTAGAGGAAATGTTAAAGCGTATAAGAGAAGATGGAATGTCTAATGTATTTGACAGATGGATAGAACAAGAAAAAATTCGTTGTAAATTTTGTCTTCAAGGTCTAAGCTGTCAACTTTGTTCTCAAGGACCCTGTAGAATAAATGAAAAGGGACCACAGAAAAAAGGGGTATGTGGTATTGGACCAGATGCTATGGCTATGAGAAATTTCTTGCTCAAAAATATAATGGGCGCAGGTACATATAGCCATCATGCCTATGAAGCTTTTCGTACATTAAAAGCTACAGCAGAAGGAAAAACTCCCTTTACTATTAAAGATATAAATAAATTAAAATGGATGTGTGAAAAATTAGGTATTGACACAAATAAAGATACAAATCAAATGGCTATAGAATTGGCAGATTTATTAGAACAGCAACAGAAAATTGATGTAGAAGACAAAAACCTTATGGTGGAAGCCTTTGCACCAAAAAAGAGAAAAGAGCTTTGGAGAAAATTAAATATTTATCCTGCTGGAACTGTTCATGAAGAACAAAATTGTGTAGCTAGTTGTTTAACTAATGTAGATGGTAATTATAAGTCTTTAGCAGCAAAGGCTTTACGTCTAGGTATAGCTACTATATATAATTCCCAGATTGGACTTGAAATGGTTCAGGATATTTTATTTGGAACACCTATGCCTCATGAAGTAGATGTGGATTTAGGTATTATGGATCCAGAGTATGTAAATATAGTATTTAATGGACATCAACCCTGGGGAGGAGTTGCCACAATACAAAAGGCAAAAATGGCAGAAGTTCAACAAAAGGCTAAGGCCGCAGGTGCAAAGGGGCTTAGGGTAGTTGGTTCTATTGAAACAGGTCAGGAATTACTTCAAAGGTTTGAAGTAGATGATGTTTTTGTAGGTTTAATGGGTAACTGGTTAGCTATAGAGCCTCTTTTAGCTACAGGTACAGTGGACGTTATGGCTATGGAGGAAAACTGTTCACCACCAGCTATAGACCATTATGCAGAAAAATATGGAGCAACTTTGGTAAGTATAAGTACTATTATAGATATACCAGGACTACAACATAAGATTCCATATGATCCTGAAAAAGTAGATGTTATGGCAGATAGTTTAATAGATTTGGCCATAGAAAATTTTAAAAATCGTAAAGATAAAGTTAAACCTATGGTGCCTAAAATTACTCAAAAGGCTATTGCTGGTTTTTCTACAGAGGCAGTTTTAGGAGCTCTTGGCAATAAACTTGATCCTTTAGTAGATGTAATTGCTGCAGGAAAAATTAAAGGAGTAGTTGCCCTTGCAAACTGTTCAACTCTAAGAAATGGACCACAGGATTGGAACACAGTAAATCTTACAAAAGAACTAATTAACAAGGATATATTAGTAGTGTCTGGAGGCTGTGGAAATCATGCCTTAGAAGTAGCAGGTCTTTGTACTTTAGAAGCTGCTAATACTATAGCTGGAGAAGGACTAAAAGAGGTTTGCAATCTTTTAAAGATTCCTCCAGTGTTAAGCTTTGGAACTTGCACAGATACAGGAAGAATATCAATGCTCGTAACTGCTCTTGCAGACCACATGAATTTAGATGTATCTGATCTTCCAATAGCTGTTACTGCTCCAGAGTGGATGGAGCAAAAGGCAACTATTGATGGAATATTTGCAGTGGCTTATGGCGCATATACTCATTTATCACCAGTGCCATTTATGACTGGAGCACCTGAGCTTGTAAAATTATTAACAGAAGACGTAGAAGGTATAACTGGAGGAAAGGTCGCCCTTGGAGATGATCCAATAGAGGTAGCAAATAATATAGAAGCGCATATTGTAGGCAAGAGAAATAAATTAGGTCTAAGCTAAATAAATTCAGATTAATTTAAGAAATAACTACAAAATAAAATTTGTAGTTATTTCTTTATCTGCATTAAAAAATTATATTTGTATGAAAAACTATTCTTTGTGTATAGAATGAATTTATTCATGAATATATATTATATCCTCATCTTGTTTAATATTTATATTGTAAAGTAAATTTTATAAACTTAGATTTTTTAATAGCAAATATTAAATATACATAACTTTAACATAGTTACAGATGAAAAGATGCTTAATGTTAAAAAAAAGTGTGCCAAAATAAGAATTTTAATATTTATGTGCCAATATGATACGGTGAAAGTTGTATCATATTGGCACAATTAATAAAGAAAACTACGAATTTAGGGGAACTAAAGCTTTGGCATTATAATTGCTTTAAATAATGTTAATTAATTAACATCTATGTTAAAAATTAAACTTTAGGAGGGCTATTATGAAAGCAGCATTATGGTATGAAAGAAAAGATGTAAGAGTGGAAGAAATTGAAGAACCAAAGGTAGTAAAAGGATCTGTAAAAATTAAAGTGAAATGGTGTGGAATATGTGGTTCAGATTTACATGAGTACTTAGGAGGTCCTATATTTATTCCAGTAGGACAACCTCATGCATTGAGTGGAACAACAGCACCAGTAGTTTTAGGACACGAATTTTCAGGAGAAATAGTAGAATTAGGAGAAGGTGTAACAAAATTTAATATTGGAGATAGAGTAATTGTTGAACCTATAGTAGCTTGTGGAAAATGTCCAGCATGTATGGAAGGAAAATATAATCTTTGTTCATCTTTAGGTTTCCATGGACTTTGTGGAAGTGGTGGTGGACTTGCAGAATATACTGTATTTCCAGAGGGTTTTGTTCATAAAATCCCAGATGAAATGTCCTATGAGGATGCAGCCTTAGTAGAGCCAATGGCAGTAGGTCTTCACTCTGTAAGAATGGCTAATTTTAATACAGGAGACACAGCTTTAGTGTTAGGTGCAGGACCAATAGGCCTTGCTACAATAGAATGTTTAAAGGCAGCTGGAGCAAGACTTATAGTAGTTTTACAGAGAAAATCTATAAGACAAAAATATGCAAAAAGAGCAGGGGCAGATGTGGTTTTAGATCCTAATGAAGTTAATATACCAGAAGAAGTTAAAAAACTTACAGGTGGAGTAGGTGTAGATGCTACTTTTGAAACTACAGGAGCTAAGATAGGATTTGATACTGGTCTTGAAAGTTTAAAATATGAAGGTACAATGGTTATAACTAGTATATGGGAAAAGGATACAAACTTTAATCCAAACGTATTAGTATTTACTGAAAAGAAAATTGTAGGAACTTTAGCATATAGACATGAATTTCCAGCAACAATGGCATTAATGAAGGATGGAAGAATAAAAACAGAGGGATATATTACAAAGAAAATAGCTTTAGATGATATAGTAGAAGAAGGATTTGGTGCTTTAACTGGACCAGAAAAGAAAAAACATGTAAAAATTCTTGTAACTCCAGATAAATCACTTTTATAATAAATTATTTCAATAGAGCATTTTAAAATAGATTTAATTTTAATAAGGATAAGATAAAAAATATTTTGTCTTTTATATATTAAAATTAGATCTATTTTCAGATACAATATTCAATATACTAAAATTATGCTAAATTACGGAGGGGTACATATGTATAAAATAGTAAGGAAAGAATATTTAGCCCATCAAATATATTTAATGGATATAGAAGCACCAAGAGTGGCTAAATCAGCTAAACCAGGACAATTTGTTATAGTTAAAATTGATGAAAAGGGTGAGAGAATACCTCTTACAATTTGTGATTATGATAAAGGAAAAGGTACAGTGACTATAGTATTTCAAACCTTAGGAAAATCTACAAAACAAATGCTTAATTATGAAGTAGGGGATTCTTTTAGTGACTTTGTAGGTCCTTTAGGACAACCCTCAGAATTAGTAAATGAAAGTATTGAGGAATTAAAAAATAAAAAGATCATGTTTATAGCAGGTGGAGTAGGAACAGCTCCAGTATATCCCCAGATTAAATGGCTTTACAAAAATGGAGTGAAAGCAGATGTTATAGTTGGATCAAAATCAAAGGATTATGTGATATTAGAAGAAAAAATGAAAAAAGTAGCGGGAAATTTATACATATCTACAGATGATGGTTCTTATGGATATAAAGGGTTAGTAACAAATATTTTAAAAGATTTGGTTCATAAAGAAGGGAAAAACTATGATCTTGTTATTGCCATAGGACCTATGATAATGATGAAATTTGTAGCTAAACTTACTAAAGAGCTAGGGATAAAAACAGTTGTAAGCTTAAATCCAATAATGGTAGATGGAACAGGAATGTGTGGAGCTTGCAGGGTTACTGTAGGAGGAGAAACTAAATTTGCCTGTGTAGATGGACCAGAGTTTGATGGTCATCTTATAGATTTTGAGGAGGCTATGAGAAGACAAGTTATGTATAAAACAGAAGAAGCAAAAGAAGCATTTAGAAAAAGTCATTCTCATGAAGGTGGTTGTGGTTGTGGATGTAGCAATAATTAATTTAAAAAGTTTCGTATAGTAGGAGGAAAATTCAATGGATAAAATGAAAAAAATACAAGTTAGAGAACAGGATCCAAAGGTAAGAGCAACAAATTTTGAAGAAGTATGCTTAGGATATAATGAAGAAGAAGCTGTTAAAGAAGCTAGCAGATGTTTAAATTGTAAAAAGCCAATGTGTGTAACAAAATGTCCTGTTTCAATAGGAATACCAGAATTTATACAACATGTAAAAAATAAAGAATTTGAAGAGGCTGCAAAAACTATAGCTAAATATAGTGCATTACCAGCAGTCTGTGGAAGAGTTTGTCCACAAGAAAGCCAATGTGAAGGAAAATGTGTACTTGGTATAAAGGGAGAACCAGTAGCTATAGGAAAGCTTGAAAGATTTGTTGCAGATTGGTCAAGAGAACATAATGTAGATTTATCTGAGAGAGAAGAGAGTAAAAATAAAAAGGTAGCAGTAATAGGAAGTGGTCCAGCAGGACTTACTTGTGCAGGAGATTTAGCTAAAAAAGGATATGATGTTACTATATTTGAAGCTCTTCATGAACCAGGTGGAGTTTTAGTATACGGAATACCAGAATTTAGATTGCCAAAAGAAACTGTAGTAAAACATGAAATAGAAAACGTTAAAAAATTAGGCGTTAAAATAGAAACTAATGTAATAATAGGAAGAACAGTAACTATAGATGAACTTGTAGAAGAAGAAAAATTTGATGCAGTATTTATAGGATCAGGAGCGGGACTTCCAAGATTTATGGGAATACCAGGAGAAAATGCTAATGGAGTATTCTCAGCAAATGAATTTTTAACAAGAAATAACTTAATGAAAGCTTTTAAAGCTGAATATGATACACCTATAAAAGTAGGACAAAAGGTGGCTGTAGTAGGTGGAGGAAACGTTGCTATGGATGCTGCTAGAACAGCCTTAAGACTTGGAGCAGAGGTTCATATAGTATATAGAAGATCAGAAGAAGAACTTCCAGCAAGGGTAGAAGAAGTACACCATGCAAAGGAAGAAGGAATAATATTCAATCTTTTAACTAATCCAGTAGAAATATTAGAGGATGAAAAGGGCTGGGTAAAAGGAATGAAATGTATAAAGATGGAACTAGGAGAAGCAGATCAATCTGGAAGAAGAAGACCAGTAGAGATAGAAGGTTCAGAATATATAATGGATGTGGATACAGTAATAATGTCTCTTGGAACTTCTCCAAACCCACTAATATCCTCTACTACAAAGGGATTAGAAACAAATAAAAGAAAATGTATAATAGCAGAAGAAGAAACAGGATTAACTACAAGAGAAGGAGTATATGCAGGAGGAGATGCAGTAACAGGTGCTGCCACTGTAATACTTGCTATGGGAGCTGGAAAACAGGCTGCTAGCGCTATAGATGAATATTTAAGTAAGTAATTTATTCAGCTTTCCCAGGACAAAAACACTAGTTTTCCCTTGATGTAACAAGAGAGCGAAGCAATAAAACTATCTATTATTGAGTCAATAATAGCTTTTCAAAGAAAAAGTTTTTCTACTAATATATTTTTTGAAATTTCTATAATAAGCTGAGATGAACTTCACAGAATTGAATATCTTGAAGTTCATCTCAGCATTGATCAATTCTAATATTTCTTTTCATATCAATCATTAAATAAATATAATAGTACAATATTTATTTATAAATTTCTAAGAATATAAACGATTTATTTGAAAAATAAGTAAAACTAATGTGCTTTTGAAATCAATCCTTGAAATTCAGAATTTCTTCAGATTTCCTTTATTAAAATCCCAGAATCTATTGTTAAACTCAAAATATAATATTTATTGCTTTAAATTTTAACATAAAATCAGTTCAAAGGCGCAGATCTAATTTTATGCTATGCCTTGAGTGAAGTGAAAGGAATGCTAACAAATATGAAAAATTACAGTAAAAACATACTAAAAAAAAGCCTTTTAATTATGAGTTTTTTATTATTTATAGGAATAGTTATAGGATATATTAAGTATACTGCTTATATGTCAGTTCCTAAAGAACGTCTTAGTTTATCTGCCTACTATCCTGAAATGCCTCCTGATTCCAAAAACATATATATAGAATTACCTATAGATCATAATAACAACAGTCTTGGAAAATACAAGGGTTTTTATAGGTTAAGTCCTAATTTTACTCCAGGAAAAGACGTAATATTTTATCTTACAGATGGGCAGCAAAATAAAGTTCATACAAAATCTACCTTTGATATATTTGAAGAAAAGCTTCCAGGTTTATCTTATGTAGTTATGGGGAGAAGAGGATCTTCTCCATCACTATTTCCAGAGGTTTATACCAATGCAAATGCTGTTGACTATAAAAAGGTTATGAATCTTTATGGAACAGATCAACAAATTGAAGATATAGAAATGGTACGACAAGACCTTGAAAAAAAAGGATACTTACCATCTGATGGGAAAATAATGCTATTTGGTGGTTCGGGGGGAGGTATATTGGTACAACAGTACCTTGCAAAATATGGTGAACATGTTTCTAGAGTTATGCTAGAGGCTACCAGTGCACCAGATATTATAATGGATAACAATGCTAATATCACAGGATATAATTTTAACATCATTATGAAAAAGAAAAATCCTGCAGCATTAGAAAAATTAAATAATATAATAACAAGTGAAAAAGTAGATAGAGCCAAATTGTGTTATATGCTTTTTAAAATAAGTGTGACTGACATTGATTGGGTAGATACTTGTTCAAAGCTTATTGATGAGATTCATCAAGGTAATAAGAAAACTTACTATAAAAATTTACTTAACCCAGAATACAATTTTTCTTTATGTAAAATCATGATGAAATCTCCTATAGTAGAATCCACAAAAGTTAGAATGTTTGAAATAGATGGAGAACAGATAATTAAATATTGCAAAAAACCTAATACTGATGTCAATGTGTGCTTTGAGTGGGGTAAGGAATTGTTAAAGGATTATTTAAAACAAGTGAAAGATGGTACTTTGGATGCTCCCAAAATTAATCTTTTAGAAGATAGAAAAAAGTATAACGGTGAGGTACTATTTCTTATTGGTGATATAGACATTGACTTTTCTCCCAATGTGGCCAAAGCCATAACACAATCTTATCCTAAATCTAAGATGGTCTTAGTTCATGATACTCATGGAATGGTAATGGAGGAAGAAGAATATCAAAACTTGCGAACTATATTTTTTACCCAAGGGTTGTATAGCGATAAGTTACAAAATATAATAAATGATATGAATATAAAATAGATTTCTTAATAGTAATTTTCATCAAAATTAAATTGTATCTTAAAAAATATGAAGTATACTGAGACGTTTGGGGAGTGGATATAAAATTGGTTTTAATTAATACAAAAGGACTAAGGTTTAAATTAATAATGATGTTTTTAGTAAGTTTAATCATTTCAATACCTTCAGGATTTCTTGTTGATGAATTGCTTGGGACAAATAGTAGTGATTATTATGTACAAACTGCTAGTTTTGCTAAACAATGTAAAGCCATACAGAAAAAAATTGCAAATGCTAAAAATGATACTGAAATATACTCTATTATAAATGAAAATGTAAGATATGCTGATATCTTTATTTTAAGTAAAAATGGAGAAGTTCTAATAAAAAATAAAAATTCTATGGAAAAAAACTTTGACTTGGATTCAATAACAAATACCAATAATAACATCGATACTACAGAGTATGCAATTAAATATAATGTTATTGATAAACTTGATAATAATAGATATATATTATTTAGTGGAACTTTACTTAAATCAGAAGGTCATTCTATACTTGTATTAATTGTTCCTATAATTATATTTATGATGTTATTTTTTATATTAACTAATAAGGAACTTGATTATATAAAAAAATTGTGTTTAGGTCTAAAAGAAATTGCTAAAGGTAACTTAAAATATAGGGTTAAAATTATGGGTAAAGATGAAATTTCAGAGATAGGAAAAAGTATAAATGATATGTCTCAAAAATTATATGAGTATAAGAAAAAAGAGAAGGAAATAGAAAGAGATAAAGATTTGTTTATAATGAATATATCTCATGATTTAAGAACTCCCTTAACGTCAATAATAGGATATGTAAATTTATTAAAAAATGAATATAATTATAATGATAACATAAGAAAATATATAAACATAATAGATTTAAAATCAACTAGCTTAGATAAATTGATTAATGATTTTTTTGAATATAATAAACTTAGTAATTGTGAACCAGAATTAAATAAAGTAAACATATCTCTAAATGAATTTATAAGACAAGTTGTTACAGGAGTTGTTCCATTATGCAGTGAAAAAAACTTAGAAATAAAACTGTTACTTCCAAATAAAGACATAAACATTAATATAGATCCAGATAAAATGCTTAGAGTTATAGAAAACTTATTAATTAATTCAATAAGATATTGTAATATCGGTAGTGAAATTCAAGTGAGCCTAACTGAAGAGGAAAATATTATAATTTGTATCACTAATGAATGTGATGATTTTAATAAAGCAGAAATAAATAATATATTTAATAAATTTTACAGAGGAGATAAAGCAAGAAACTCGATAAAAGGTGGTACAGGGCTTGGATTAGCAATTGCTAAAAACATAGTTGAGCTGCACAATGGAAAAATTCTTGCAGAGTATAATGGGAAAAAAATTTGTTTTAAATTAATTCTATGATATAACTATGTCTTTTAATCAATTTGGCTCTTGCATAATGTTTATAAGAATCTTAATTGCAAAGGGCTAATTTAATCTATAAGGAGAAGATATGAATAAAATAAATATATTAGTGGTAGATGATGAGAAAGAAATTAGAGATTTAATAGAAATATATTTAAGAAATGAAGGATATGGCATCTTTTTAGCAGAGGATGGGGTAAGTGCATTAAAAATATTAAAGGAAGAAGATATTAAGCTTGTAATATTAGACATAATGCTTCCAGATATAGATGGAATAAGCGTATGTAGGAGCATTAGGAACTATAAAGATACACCTATAATAATGTTATCCGCTAAAAGAGAAGATAATGATAAAATATCTGGTATATTAAATGGTGCTGATGATTACATAGGCAAGCCATTTAACCCATTGGAACTTATGGTTAGGATTAAAGCACAATTGAGAAGATACCTTAAAGTTAAGTCAAATGATATAAATAAAGATGAGATAGTAATAGAAGATTTAAAAATAGACCTTTTGAGCCATCAAGTGTACATAAATGATCAAGAAGTTCATTTAACAGTAAAAGAGTTTGAAATATTAAAATTATTAGTTCAAAACAGAGGAAAAGTTTTTAGTAGTAGAAATATATATGAAAACATTTGGAATGAGGAATTTTATGAATGTGATTCTACAATAATGACTCATATCAAAAATTTAAGGATTAAATTAAATGATAATTTTAAAAATCCAAGATATATTAAAACAGTTTGGGGAGTAGGATATAAAATAGACTCTAATTAACATTTCATAGTTGAATCCTTCATTGTATGACTAGGCCATGGAAAAATCAATAGGTGGGTGTAGTGGATAATCCTGGTTATTCACTTTTTACACCACCTTTAAGAAACTCATCATAAACAGAAATATTAAGTTCATATGGTTTCATTTCTGGAACATATCTTGGAAGTTTTATATCCCTTAAAATTGGTGTATTATTAACTTCTTTATAGAATATAGAAGCAAGACTATCAGAATATCTTATACTTTTTTGAGTTATCTTAAATATCTCAGAAGTTTTGGGGATATCTATTTGCTTAAGAATTCTAGACAAAATCTTAAGACTAATCCTTTTTTCTTCAAGCTTACAAGAATAAGAATATTCTCTAAGGCTTAGTGGCATTTCAGTGTATAAACTAATGTAAATTATAAATAAAATATATATTTTATTTATCTTTGTTTTTTGATATTATAAACCTTGTATTAAAAAAATTAATGATAAAGGTAAAAGCTATAGCATTGTTGATACTGCAATTCAGCAGTTTTGAGTATTAACAAAAGTGTAAGGAAAATAAATTATTTAGTTTATAATAATTAAATTATAGGAAGGTGCTTTAAATGAATTTAGAGAATAAGAAAAGGCATAGGATTATTACTTTTTTAGTCATTATAATAATAATAATAGTTGGTTTATTATTTATTAGTTATCCTTTTATCCAAATATATTTGGATAAAAGAACAATATCTGAAAATTTAAATAAGTGGGATAAAGAAAGAGTCATAGTTTATAATGATAAATTAGAAAATAATAAAAGTAATAAATCACCAAATAATAAATTAAAAGATAATAAATCAGAAAATATTAAAGATAATCAAAAAAAATTTCCTGAAATTAAGATTAAGGATAAAAGTATAATCGGAAAGATTATTTTTCCTAAAACTGGTGATGAGATTCCTATATTAAAGGGGGCTACAGAAGAAAATTTAAAGGGTGGAGCTACCCTATATGATAATGGAATATATCCTGGGGATTATGGGACTTCAGTAATTTTAGGACATAGAGAAACAACTTTTGGTTTTTTAGAAAATATACATATTGGAGATAAAGTTAACATAGAAAGTTTAAATGAAATTTATGAATTTAAAGTAAAAAAAATATATATTACAAATCCAGAGGATAAGTCAATACTAGAACAAGAAAATAAATCAAGCATTACATTAGTTACATGTTATCCATTTAGATATATAGGATCTGCACCTGAAAGATTTATAGTAAAACTTGATTTAATTTCATAAAATAATAACTGAATTTTATAGGAAGAAAATAAAAATAAGTTGGTAATTAAAAATAAATTGTATATACTATATAAGATTTAAAGATGTTAAAATAGTGAAAAAAATGGTGCTTTTAGAATAGCATATATTAAAAAAAAGATTATCTTAAAATAAAAAACAACAAAAAAATTGTAAAAAGTATAAAAAATTAATTATTAAAGGCTTAAAAATTTTTATAATAAATTAAGAAGTAAAAGAAAAAACTTGTTCTAAAATGATAGTGATAAAATTAAAGTATATGTAAAAAGAAACAAAAGTTTTAGATGTCTTTTAGAAGTTTTTAGCTATAGATTTTATTAAATTTAATGAATATATAGAGCTGAAAATAAGAGGAAATTCTTCATACTAAATAAATACAGCCATTGTACTAACTACATTTGATTGAATTTTCATATAAAAACTACACTTAAAAAGGTGTAGTTTTTTTATGTTCATAAAATTAATATTAAAATTTTAGTAGTATATATTTTAAAGTAAAGTTTTTTTAGTTTTTAATATGACTAAAAAAGTTAAATTCTAATTTTTATATCTATATCATTAAAAAAATATAAATGAATATATGAAATATATGCTTTGTTTTGGCACAAAAAGTCTGAAAAATCTAAATAATTACAAAAGTACATAAAATTTTGTAAATTACAATTGACAAAGTAGACACTTTTAAGGTATTATAATAAAAAAAGTTTTTTATGGGTAATCCTTCAAAAAAATATAAATTTTATTATGAAATCAATAAAATCGAAAAATTGGATATAGATATATAAATATGGTTTTAATTAAGAAGAGCAATAACATTATTTTAAATATCAACTTTTATATAGATATTTGTTATTACTGTTTGTATTCTTGCTCAACTTATAAAAAGTATTACTGCGACATCTAGACAAGAAGTTTTAGTAGTTTTACACATTGATTCTATATTTTATTGCATAGATAACATTTAGAAATGAAAACGTTATACTGATGAATAAGATGCCAGAAATCAATGTTTATATAGCTTAACAGAACTATTATAATTGTAAGGAGATGACAACATGAACAAACTAATGAAATTTTTTGTAGTAATTTTTATGATCACTAATATTTTTTTTAATTCTTATTCAGTTAATGCAGAGACACCAGAAGGCCAAAAGAATTCAAGCATATTAGATAATTTAAACATTACGCACGAGGATGGCAGTGATAAGAACCAGTGGTATACATGGGAAAGAGTAAATTTAAATTATGAATGGTCACTTAAAGATCATAAAAAAGGAGACGTAGAAGAATTCGATTTACCTAAGGAATTTCAATTAGAAAATGGTTTGGATTTCAATATTAAGACAAATGAAGGTGTATTAATCCAAAAAGTTCATGCAGATAAAAATGGTCATGTTAAGGTTGAACTTGTGGATCCTACAAATTACATAGAAACCCATGAAAATATTCATGGTAATATGTATTTTACTACTAAATTTAACAAAGACATAATAAATGAACCAGGAAAGTATCCAATTAGTTTAGACAATAATATAAGTACTGAACCAATAGAAATTATTCCAGAGTATTTACCAAATAAAGATGAAAAAATTTATAAATGGGGAACTGTTAATAAAGATGATGGTATTATAAAATGGATTATAAGAGTAAATTATGCTCAAGCTAAAATAAATAATGCTATTATAAAGGAAGAATTAGGTGAAGGACAAAATTATATAAAAGGCAGTGTGAAGATTTCACAAGTTACATTTAATCACAATACAGGTAATTATGATGAATGTATAGATGTTACAGATAAATTTAATATGAATGAAAATAATACAGGATTTAATATAGATTTAGGTAATATAAATAAAGGATATATTATTAAATTTAATTCAAAAATAACAAATTCTAATCAAATAATATTTCCTAATACTGTAAGATTATATGGAGATAATATTGAAGAGAAGTTTACAAAAGTGGAGGCAAAATCATCAGAAGGTGGAGGAAAAGCTGCAGGGATTAATGATCCTTCTGTAATATTAACTAAAGTAGATAGTGATACTAAAGAAGTATTAAAAGATGCGGAATTTAGCCTTCAAAATAAAATGGGTATAGACATAAAAATAGGTCTAAAGACAGATGAGAATGGACAAATTCATGTAAAAGGGTTAGTGTCAGGGGAGTACCAGTTTGTGGAAACAAAAGCTCCTAATGGATATAAATTAGATAAAACACCAATAAAATTTACTATAAAAGATGGACAAATTGGAGATATTAGAGTAAATAAGGAGAATACAGCAATACCCGGAAATGTAATATTAACCAAAATAGATAGTAGTGGTAAAAAGGTATTAGAAGGGGCAGAATTTAGTCTTCAAAGCAAGAGCGGAAAAGATATAAAAATAGGATTGAAGACAGATGAGAATGGACAAATTTATGTAAAAGATTTAGTGCCAGGGGAATATCAGTTTGTGGAAACAAAAGCCCCTAATGGATATAAATTAGATAAGAATCCTGTAAAATTCACTGTAAAAGTTGGACAAACTAATACTTTAAATCTAATAAAATACAATGAAGCTTTAGGGAAAATACAAAAAAAACTATTAGATTCTGGCGATAATAAACCAATGCAACCAAACAATAAGTTAATCCAAGAAAAGAGTAAAATAATGCAATTAAATAATAAATTACCACGTACTGGATATAGCTTTAACTTTATTATGCTAGGAATAGGTTTTATATTAATAAGTATAGCATCAATATTTTTAATAAGAAGACAAAAGCAATTAAGAAGTAAATAATGAGATTAAACTGCTAAAATATTTGATTAATTTAACATAAATATTTCTATAGTTAACCCACTAGATTATAAATATATTTAGTGGGTTATTTGAGTATATATAAAATATGAAAATTTTTAATTAATGATTTACATTTTTGTTTATCAATTCCATAAATGTTTCGGGGGTTACTATTTCTACTTTAGGATTTTTTCTTAGATTATTAACAGCATTTTCAATATTATTTAAGCTTTTGCTCCAAGCATGAACATATACAAAGGTGTAGCTATTAGGATCATGAATATCTACCTCACCAGAACTAACTCTTTCATTAATATTTTTAACCAATTCATCTTCGCTTTCTAGGTTACTCCAAAGCAGATCTCTACAAGATACTATAGGCTTATTATTAGACCAAATAATTTTTCCATGATAGTTGTCGTGTTTATGGTAATCAAGATAAAACAATCCCTGTATGTTAGGCTTAACAGTAAACTTATCCCAAAGCTTATTATTATAAAAAGAAGAGTCATCTATAATTGCTACATATTTTTCATCTACTTTTTTCATATACTCATCTAGTGTATTAATATATGTACCTAGAGCATTCTTATCATATTTGCTAGGATAAATATATCCATTGCCTGAAGGTGATACTATAAAATAATCATTAGTAGATCCATGAGAGGCATTTTTATAATATAAGTTAAAAACAGTAGGAGCTAAATAATACAAAGATGGACTTAAAGACCAACCAAGATTAAAGTTACCTCTATAAGGAGAACCATACCACTTAGGAGACCCATAATTAGTTCCAAGATTCCATTGTTGATTATCTCCATCTGACATAATAAATGTTACATAATGAGCATTTTTTTTATTAGTTATATTTGATGAGGATTTTTGGGTTATAGGGCATGAAGGAAAGGCACTCAACACAGTTAAATTATAAGACCAATCTGCAGCTATTATACTTACACCATGTTTTGATGAAGTGCTTACATTTATAAATTCATCTGGTCCCCATCCTAAACAAATAGAATTGGCATTCATAGAGGAAAATACTTTATCTCTGAGAGATGTATCATTTATGCTATCTTCATAAAATATTAGAGATTTAGTCATTATAGCATAGTCTCTTAAAGATGTTTCCTTTTCAGGAGATAATTGAATCACTATTGAATGATTTAATCCAGAATTCCATAGCTTATTGTAAGCCCAATTTTTGTCCGTATTTCTACAATCTCCACTAATATTTGTTATACTATGGGCTCGTACTTTATTTTCAATGCTTTCATCAACTGCAATGGAATTATTTAATGAAGCAAGAGAACAAGCATTATTTATAGAAGGATCTTTTGATGATTTATTGCTATAAAGCACATATCCCTTAACATAGCTTTTATATATATCTAATAATTCCCATGGATTTGAAATATTTTTGTAGGATACACCATAATTATTTTTTAAATCATCTAGCCATATTTGATAATCTGGTTGTGAAGAATTAAGGGTATATATTTGATGAGAGCAATGATTGTTAACTATTCCTTGAAGAGTAGCTATCATTGTTCTTTCACTAGGAGTCAGTATATTTTGAGAGATAACATATAAGTGAGTTGGAGCTTTAGGGTTTTTTATATAGCTAGAGGAGTCTTTATTTGAAGAAGCAATAGAAAAGAAACTATTGCTTCTAGTATTAAGACTTTTTTTCCAATCACTCCACTTGATTTTAAAATCCTTACCATTTTCTTTGCAGTATTTATAGAAACTTTGTAAAAAAGTAGACCTTTTATCATTGTAGAAAGATTTCATTTGCTTTTCATCAAAATCTGCTAATAAGAGTTGTCTTTTTATAATATCATCAGCAGATACTTCTTTTGCATTTTTCATCATATCGTACATAATCATAAAGGTAGTAGTTCTTCCTATTCCTTGCTTACAGTGAAAATGGTACCATGTGTCTTTAGGATTAGATTTAATCACATCAACAAAGTAATCAACCATATCATCTGTAGGTAACTTTGTATCAGTAACAGGTATACGAACATATGATAATGAGTTATGCTTAACAAGCTGTTCTTCATTTTCAACTTTTGTTGGAATTATAGTTTTATCAGGATCATTGTAAAAACTAATAGGAGAATTTAATTTAATACTTTTTAATTTATTATTTTCATCTTCCAAAACTTCAGCTTTTGTTAATCCTATATTAGCATCATTTTTTTTATTAGCCCAACTAACAGGTAATCCATTAATAAATCCATGAGATTCCTGTCTTAAATCAACAACTGTTATAGGCAATTGGGTATTTATATCTTTTATTATAAGAGGTAAATTGCCTTCTGAAAACTGTTTGCTTCCAGATATATTTAAAGAGTCTAATCCTTTAAGGTTTATAGTTTTGTCCTTTTCTACATTAGATATATTAGAAGTTTTACGAAATTTTTTTGGAATTTCATCATTATTTGTAGAGTCTAAAACAAGATGAACATCATTATTATCATCTGTAGCTAAAGTAGTCTTATTTTTTATAGAAAAAAAGCTAAATATACAGATCAATATAGAAAAAATAACTATATTTAATTTAATTTGTTTTTTCAAATTTTATCACCTCTTTTGTAGTAAATTTAGGCAATTTCAATTTTAAATCAAAAATTGCTTAATATAAATATAGAGTGTGTTATTTAAAAAATTTGTATACAGGTGATAAATGGATTTCTATAGAAATGAAGGTATATTCGTGTTTATTTATAATTTAAACTAATAGTAATATTTATTAGCATATATAAAATTTACATTTCAATTACTAAAAATATTTAATAGGGTATCAAAACCGATAATGCTATAAAAAATAAATCTTTAGAACAGCATAAAGGTAAAGAGAATCCAATTTATGTTGAAGGAAAGTTAGTAAGAGAAATCATTTATAAAAGTGGTGATTTTATACAGGTAGGAGAAAGATTTATGGCTATGACAGATAATGTTGAAAATGAAGAGGGACTATCTCAAAATTTATTTTTTGGATAGTCCCTTTAAAAAGTTACCGAAGTCTTTATCTAATACTATATTTGTATATGGATAAATAAACTGTAAAGACAATTTATATTATTAATTATGACAAATAACTGGAGTTCCTGCTTCTATAGTTTCAAATATAGTTTGTGCTAAAGCATGGGAACAATTTACACAGCCATGAGAACCACCATTTTGATAAATAGTTCCTCCAAATTCCTTTCTCCAGGAAGCATCATGCATACCAATACCACCATTGAAAGGCATCCAAAAATCAACAGGAGCAGCATATCCTTCTCCTCTTAATACAGCATTTCTTTCCTTATAATCTAGTTTATAAACGCCTTCAGGGGTTGCATAATTTGCGCTTACATTGCCAGTAACGATACTTCCATCAACAACAACATTTCCATTCTTAAAAAACCATAAATGTTGTTTTGTTAGATCAATTTCTACATAAGTGTTTCCTATGTCATCAGCACCAGTATAAGGTGTAGTTTGAGCATAACTAGGTTTTTTATTTATAGTTTTTCCTTCTTTTATAGCTTGTACTAAATTTTCAGTTTCTTTAGGCCTGTCAATAGCCCAACCATAACTTCCTCCACTTACTTTTACATGTTTTCCTGCTGCTGTAACAAAATCTCTGGGTTTTCCTATTGTATTATAGGTATAAGCTAAATTATCCATATAAGCCCTTACCTTTTCTTTATCTATATAAGGATTAAATTTTTCATCTGTTGCAAGCCAATTATTTATTATAGAAGCATTTACTACTTCTTTATTTCCTCTAATATCATAAGTTATTACTGATTGTAAATATTTGTTCATAGTTTTTTTAGCTTCAATAACTTCTTTTGACTTTGAAGTATATTTTGGATTTTCATAACAGTTACTTTTTTCTAAATCTATAACCTTTTTATTCTTAATTATTGCGTTTTTTATTTCTTTATACAGTGTATCTTCATTGACTTTATTACCCATAACTTCTGGTACAATTTCATAATCTTTACCTGTATATTTTAAACTAGCATTTTTAGGATTAGTTATTTTATCTTTATTAAAAAAAACCATTTTATCAATATGTTGTTTTAATAGCTTTTCATCATAAGAAATAGTTCTAGGTATTTGGTGTTCTTTTTTGGCAAAAATACCTTTGAACAAATTAAAAGGATTTTCAGCATCTTTTAACTTTTTAATTTCGTTATTAGTGTTATATTTGAGATTAAAGTCCTTTGCTGAAATCTTTTCTTTAGCTCCATTTCTACCTTCTAACTGTAGTGTATAATTTTTCACCTCACTTTCCATTTCCTTATTAACCTCTTCTACAGTTTTACATGAAGCTTTAATGCCATTAATAGTTGTTCTAAAATAAAAATGATTTTTAAAGTATAATACCATACATACATAGATTATAAGTATGCTTAATAACCCTATAATACTAGGTCTAATATGATTTTTACCTTTAGTTCTTCCTTTACTCATTAAAAAGATGCCTCCTAAACTTTAGTTACCATATATAATATATAACATTTTCGATTGTTTTTTCAATCAATTTATACAAATTTTATATAAATTTTATATATTTTTCTGGAATAATCTCTAATTGGAGTAAAAAAACCCTAAATACAATCTATTTTCATTAAAGGAGAAAAAGAGTATTTTTTTACAAAATAATTATATTGAAAATTAATTATAATAAAATGTTTAATAAAACAACACAAATGGTTATTAATCCCTTTTAAGGTTATTTTATTATTTTAATTTCATAAAGTTGGAATTATTTTTTTAACATAAACATAATAATTAGTATAATTATGGACTTTGTGATATAATAATCCAGATATTTTATGGAATTCATTTATTTAATTAAAACATAATGGTTATGTTAAGTAATTATGAAAAAATAGCTTTAGAAATCATACAATTATTGTTATGTTTGTTTTAAAGATTAAAAGATAGCAAATTCATATTTTAAGGTATAACAAAAAAGCCTATCCATAATGTGGTTTTAAAAATAAATAGACTCATATAAAGCGATAGCGCATGCCGTTAGGCAGCTAATAACCAATTATTTTTGGCTTTAGTTGAATAAGTAACTCCTATTACTTCAGCAGGTGATAAATCACGTAGTGAGTAGTGTGGACGTAGAAAGTTATAATGAAATATAAACATAGATATTAGTTTGTTAGCACTATCAAAGGAGTTAAAACCTCTTAAGCCTTTATACCAGGATTTAAATGTTTTATTAAAGGATTCAATAATATTATTAGAGATATCATCTCTAAATGATTGAACTTTTATGTGCACAGTATCTTCAAATGTTGATTTTATTGGTACATTATAAGAGGGAAGCCTGTCAGTAACTATAGCTCTGGGAGAACCAAATTTCTTAGCATCATTAAATAGACTAAAAGCTTGTTTTGCATCTCTATATGGTGATAAATGATAAGAAATAATTAGTCTACTTTCAGAGTCAATAACAAGCCATAGATAATGACGTTTCCCATTTATAAATACAACAGTTTCATCTGCGTGCCATTCGTCAGAATCCGATAGAACAACATCTTTTAGCAACCTATCGGATTTTAATTTAAAGTATGCAGCAAACTTTTTAGTCCAATTTGCAATAGTTACATGAGATACTTTTACATTAAACAATCTAAATAAATACTGAGAAATCCTTCTTGTAGAACTTTCATTGAGGAAATAAAGGTCTAATGCCATTAAAATAATATGGATTGGGAACCTCATACCCTTAAAATCTAATTTGCCATCTATTTTGGTATTACTTGAAGGTAGTATGGCCGTAGGCTTTGCTATAAAGAAACTATGATTACACCTTTTATTGTTACAACGATAATTAATGTAATTTGAGTAATTGTGATGAATAAAAGTTCCTTTGCCACATAAAGGACAACGAGGATAACCGATAAGCTGACGCTTTTCCGCCGTAGGCGCGAATTGTCTTCTGCACTCTTTGCACTGATATTTTTGATTGCCTTGTTTGTCTTTTCCAAACTTATAAAGTTTGTGACTGTGACATCTAGGACATGTAATTTTTTTATTAGCTTTGTTCATTGATTTCTCTTTCCTTTCTGGGAGGTAATGATTTTGTGGTGAAACTATTATATTTCAATAAGTTGAGAGAAATCAATGTTCATATAACTTAACAGAACTAACATAATGTTGGGGAGGAAATTTATGATTTTAAAAGAAATAGAATTAGTAAGACAGGCTAGAGAGTCTGATAGGTTATATAATATATTTGTAGCCTATTTATTGGTATTTTTATTTTTGATTGCAGGGGAGATAATAGGTGGAATTATATTATTTATATTAATAAAAGCTTTTAAAATTCCTAACAATACTCCTATTAGTTTTTCGCTTAGTTTAATAGCAGGATTTTTATTTTCTACTTTAATTACATTTTTATGGATAAAAAAACGTGAAAAACGAAGCATTGCTGGGCTAGGATTTTGCAAGGAAGGTTTTATCAAAAAATATATTATAGGTTTTGTTTTTGGAAGCATTCTATTTTCTATAGTAGTTTTATTACTTTTAGTTACAGGTCATATAAATTTAGTAAATGGATTAAATCTAAAAAGTATAGTTCCATTAATGATAGTTTTACCAGGATGGATAATACAAAGTGTAACAGAAGAGATATTAGTAAGAGGATGGCTTATGAATGTTTTAGGTGCAAAATATAATATGACTATAGGCTTGATATTTTCATCTTTATTATTTTCTATGTTACACTTTTTAAATCCAAATGTAAGTATAGTTGCAGTTGTAAATCTATTTATAACAGGAATACTTTTTGGGCTATACGTTATAAAAACCCAAAATTTATGGGGAGCTTGTGGACTTCATGCAGCCTGGAATTTTTTTCAGGGAAATATTTTTGGATTTGAAGTAAGTGGTATGAATATAGATATTGGAAGTTTAATGAAATTAAAACTAGTAGGTTCAGATCTGTTTACAGGAGGTTCCTTTGGACCAGAAGCCGGAATTGCATGTACTATAGTTTTATCTGTAGCCATAGTAATATTATCATATAAAATTAAAAATTCATATGAAAAAATCCCTTTATAAAAGCAAAGGTAAATTATTAGTTTGTTTAATATAAAGAAGTAGACAATATATTAAAAAATAATAAATAATATTATAAAGAGCATTCAGCTTACAACGGCTGGGTGCTCTTATATCTGTAGAAAGAGATTTTTAATATAAAATAGTCTTTAATTTTAAGGGAAGTCATTTTGAGACTTTCCTTAATATATAAATAAACATTTTAAAAAATTGCGTCTTAACTCTATTCAACAATATAAGAAATTAGTCTTTCAATCCATAAACCTTGTTCCTTCAATTGGATTATATACATATGGTTCAATATCATAAAATCCTAATGCTTTATACAAGGTCTGAGCGCTTTTCATCGTTGGAAGAGTATCAAGTTTAATAAATGTTTTGAAAAACATTTATTAATTTTGGTGATTAATAGACAAAATAGTAATGTCACAAGTAGGTATGTGAGTTTTTGTTAGATATATAAGTTGGCAATTATTTTCTTAGATATATCTAAATTATATTTGTTATAAAAATATCAATTTATGTTGAAATATAAAGGTTTATAAAATATATTGACAAATTATAAAATACAGTATAATATTTAATTAACATAAACGAACAAATAAAACGAAAAGAAAAACACAGGTTAAGTTTCATAAGTAAATTAGATTAATATAGATTAATTTGTTTTTATACTGAAAATAAGAGGTGATAGGATGCTTCCAGTAGAGAGAGAACAATACATAATTGAAAAGCTAGAAGATCTAGGAACTGTGAAAGTTGAAGATATTGCTAATGAACTAGATGTAAGTTTAATGACTATAAGAAGAGATTTTGATAGATTACAGGATAAGGGTATTTTATATAGGAGTCATGGAGGAGCAGTAAAACGTTCTACTTATCTATCAGAACAAGCCTATGACTTAAAGAAGATAAGCAATATATATGTAAAAGAAAAAATAGCAGAAAAAGCCTTAAGCATAATTAAAGAAGGGGACAGTATATTTTTAGATGCAGGTACTACAACCTTTGAGTTAGCTAAAGTTCTTAATAAAGTAAAAGATATAACAGTTATAACAAACGATCTTAAAATAGCTTTAGAATTGTACCAAAATAATGTAAAAGCTTATATAGTAGGTGGAAAAATACAAGAAGAAACAGGATGTATAATAGGCCCTACTGCAGATGAATTTATATCTAATATAAAAGTTAATGTAGCCTTTTTAGGAACCTCTGGTATAGATTCTGATTTTAAATTATCCACTCCTACCTTTGAAAAAGCAAGTTTAAAGAAACATATAGTAAAATCAGCATCTTATTCTGTTCTTTTAACAGATAGTAGTAAGTTTAATAAGGAATCCTTTGTAAATATATTTTCTATAGAATCAGTAAACTGTGTTATTACAGACAAAAAATTTCATAAGGATGAAGATAAATATTTAGAATCATTAAATGTAAAAATAATCAATGTATAAATAGGAAATTTATTCAATAAATCCTTTTAGCAAATCATTGGTTCGAGGGGGACATTAAATGTTAAATTATGTTATTATAGCTGACGATTTGACGGGAGCTAATGCTACAGGAGTTTTAATTAAAAAATTAGGATTAAAACCTGTAACACTAATGAATTCTTTAAAAAAAGATGATTTAGAAAAATCCTACGATACAGTTCTTTATTCAACAGATAGTAGAGGTGTTGAAAAAGAAGATGCCTATGAAAGAGTTTATCAGGCTACGGAATTTTTCTTTAACTCTAATGTAAATGTTTACGGGAAAAGAATAGATAGTACTTTAAGAGGAAACATTGGATCAGAGATAGATGGAATGTTAGATGCACTGCCAAAGGGTACTATAGCCGCTGTAGTACCGGCTTTCCCAGATGCGAATAGACAAGCTGTAGGAGGATATCTTTTAGTAAATGGTAAGGCTTTAGAAAATTCAGATGCTGCAAAGGATGGTAAAAAGCCTATAAATTCTTCCATAATTGAAAAATTAGTAAAAGAACAAAGCAAATATGAAGTGGCATCTATATATTTTGAAGATATTAAAGAGGGATGTGAAAATCTACAAAAGAAAATATTAAAGTTTTATGATCAGGGTAAAAAGCTAATAATATTTGATGCTTTAGATAACGATGATTTAGAAATTATATCAAAGGCATTAATAAATACAAAGATTAAGTTTATATCTGTAGATCCAGGTCCTTTTACTGCAGAGGTAATAAAGCAACATGTTGTTTTAGATAAAGAAAGTAAAAAGGATAAAAATAAGGTGCTTATGTCTATAGGGAGTATAACAGATACTACTAGAGCACAACTAGAAAGAATATCAAAAGATAGAGATATATTTAAGATAGATATAAATGCTAGAGCTATATTAAGTGATGTAAATACAAAACACAAAGAAATAGACAGAGTAACAAATGAAGTTATAGAAAATAAAGATTTATATGATGTATTTTGTATAGTACTAGATTCTTTATATGAAGAAGTAAGGATTAATTTAGATGAAGAAGCCAAAAAACAGAATACTACAAAAGAATTTTTATCTCAAATAATGAATACTGCAGTAGCAGAAATAAGTTATAGAATAATGAAAGAAATAAAATCTATAAAAGGCATATTTAGCAGTGGAGGAGATATAAGTGTTAGTATTTCTAGAAAATTTAATTCAGCAGGATTAGAACTTTTGGATGAAGTAATGCCTTTAGCTGCTTATGGCAAGTTTATAGAAGGAGAATTTCCAGATATGAAAATTGTAAGCAAAGGGGGAATGGTAGGAAAAGAAGATGGAATGGAATTATGTGTAGATTATTTACTTAAAAATATTAATTGTGACTAGGGAGGACTAAATATGATTAATAATAAACCAATAATAGGAATACCTATAGGAGATCCAGCCGGTGTAGGACCAGAAATAGTAGTAAAATCATTAACTGAAGCAGAAGTTTATGAAAAATGTAATCCTATATTAATAGGAGATGCAAAAGTAATTAAACAAGCCATGGGATTCTGCAATGTTAATTTAAATATAAATTCAATTAAAAAAGCAGATGAAGGTAAGTTTACTTTAGGAACTATAGATTTGGTAGATTTAAATAATATAGATATAAATGAATTAAAAATAGGTAAGGTTCAAGGTATAGCAGGAAAAGCAGCCTTTGAATATATAAAAAAATCTGTAGAAATGGCTAAAGAAGGAGAAATAGATGCTATAGCTACAACTCCAATAAATAAAGAGTCTTTAAGAGAAGGTAATGTAAATTATATTGGTCATACTGAAATTTTAGCAGATTTAACAGATACAGAAGATCCTCTTACTATGTTTGAAGTTAGAGGAATGAGAGTATTCTTCTTAACAAGACATGTTTCTTTAAGAGAAGCTTGTGACTTAGTAACTAAAGAAAGAGTATTAGATTATATAATAAGATGCTCAAAGGCTTTAGAAAAATTAGGAGTAAAAGATGGTAAAATGGCTGTTGCAGGGTTAAATCCTCACAGTGGAGAACATGGCCTATTTGGGGATGAAGAAATGAAAGCTGTTGTTCCAGCTATAGAAGAAGCTCAAAAAATGGGGTATAAAGTAGAAGGTCCTATAGGAGCAGATTCAGTATTTCATTTAGCTCTTATGGGAAGATACAATTCAGTATTATCTTTGTATCATGACCAAGGACATATAGCAACAAAAACATTAGATTTTGAAAGAACTATTGCTGTAACAAACGGTATGCCAATACTTAGAACTTCAGTAGATCATGGAACTGCCTTTGATATAGCAGGTACAGGAATAGCTAGTTCTGTAAGTATGGTAGAAGCTATAATCTTAGCAGCTAAATATTCACCTAAATTTACAAAATAAATTTTATTAATAATTGTGACAAGTTCTAGGGATTCTTATCTTCATCCTTGGGAAGATGGAGGTAAGAATCCGTTAGGCTAATATATAAACTGGAATTTTAGTTTTAACTTCTTAGTGATAAATTTATTAAATATAAAAATGTACATAAAAAATTTTACTAGTTTTTTAAATACAAATGAATACCTTTACAAACAAAAGGAGGAAGAATAATGGGAAACACAGTAGCAGGAAATCAAATGATATTAGGACTTATAATTGGAATCAGTATACTTGTCTTTTTAATACTTAAAACTAAAATACATACATTTTTAGCACTAATTATTTCAGCAGCTACTACTGGGCTTATAGGAGGAATGCCGCCTAATAAAATAATTGAATCTATATCTAAAGGTTTTGGGGGAACTTTAGGAAGCATTGGTATAATTATAGGCTTTGGTGTAATGATGGGTCAGATTTTTGAAGTATCTGGTGCAGCTGAAAGAATGGCTAAAACTTTTATAAAATTCTTAGGTAAAAAAAGAGAGGAATTAGCATTAGCCATAACAGGATTTATTGTATCTATACCTATATTTTGCGATTCAGGATTTATAATTTTAGCACCTCTTGCAAAAGCAATTTCTAAGAAAACTAAAAAATCAGTAGTTTCTTTAGGCGTATCTTTAGGATTAGGCCTCGTAATTACTCATAGTTTAGTACCACCAACACCTGGTCCTGTAGGGGTTGCAGGAATATTTGGAGTAAGTGTAGGACATTTTCTTTTATGGGGAATTCCTTTAGCTATACCTATGGCTATTGCTGGTATGTTTTATGGAAAGTATATAGGGAAAAAAATATACCAAATTCCAGGAGAAGAAGAAGATCAATGGATTCGTCCAGAATATCAAGAACCAGTATATGATTTTGAACATGAAGAGGATAATAAAGAATTACCATCTACATTTATGGCTTTTGCGCCAATTATAACACCTATAATATTAATACTTATAAATACTATATTAGAGGTTTTAATTAAACAAAAATCAATAACTCCTAGCGGATTTACTAATATGGTTCAATTTTTAGGTTCACCAATAATTGCAGTAGGAATTGGACTTGTAATAGCTATATATGGGCTAGCAGGTAATCTAAATAAAGAAAAAGTTATAAATGAAATGGAAAAAGGAATAAAATCTGCTGGTATAATAATATTAGTTACCGGTGGCGGAGGAGCTTTAGGTATGGTACTTCGTGATAGTGGTACAGGAGATTATATAGCAAAATTAATTGCAGGTTCTCATATGCCAGTTGTTTTAATACCTTTTATAATAGCTTCTTTAGTAAGACTTATTCAAGGAAGTGGAACAGTTGCCATGATAACTGCAGCTTCTATAACTGCACCAATTGTTGCAGCATCAAATGTTAACCCAATATTAGCAGCACTTGGAGCATGTATGGGATCACTTTTATTCTCATATTTCAATGATAGTTATTTCTGGGTAGTTAACCGTTCCCTTGGAATAAAAGACGCAAAAGAACAAATAAAAGTATGGTCAGTTACTACTACTATAGCTTGGGCAGTAGGTTTAGTAGAACTAATTATATTAAGTTTTATACTATAAAATGTAAATGAGTTTAGCTGGAGTTTTTACTTCAGCTGAATTTTTATTGACAGATAAATACTTTATTGTTATAATAACTATATATCAAATCGATATATAACTAAATGTTATGGAGATGCTTATGTTAGAATATATAATTTTAGGTATGCTTATGGAAAAAGAAATGAGCGGATATGATTTAAAACAATGGATGGTAGAGTGTACTTCTTACTTTTTTGATGCAAGTTATGGTAGCATATACCCTGCTCTAAAGAGAATGGAACAGAAAGGATATATTATTTATCGTGAATCGATAGAAGATGGTAAATTCAAAAAACTATATACTATTTCTGATTTGGGAAAAGAGAATTTTCTTTGCTGGCTTGAGCAACCAATTGAGTTTGTAAAAGCAAACCATAATTATCTGGTAAATATTTATTTTTATAAGTATTTGCCTATTGATGTAGCAATTAAAAATTTAAAAGAATTTGTTAAGGTTTTAGAGCAACATCTGGATCAATTAAAGGAGCATAAGGTTTATGCAGAAAATAATTATAATTTAACACGCAATTTTGAATATTCTACTATTACTTGTGGCATTCATTATTTTCAATCAATAATTACTTGGTGCAATGAATTGATTGTTCATTTGGAGAAATAATTAAATATATGTTTTCTATTGTCAATTATATCGAAATGATATATATAAGTACGATATAAAGGATATGGAAAAACAAATTAATATTTACATTGATTTCTATGCATGCAGTCAATCTTGTTAATAATATTTTATCTATGATTTAAATTGGGAGGTTTAAACTATGAAGTTATATATACACGATTTATCTGAACAGAATTTTAAAGATATTGTACAAGTGAAAAACCAGGATATAGTTATTTCCTCAAAAGACGAAGTTTCAAACTGTTTAGGCTGTTATGGATGTTGGCTAAAAACGCCCACGAAATGTGTAATAAATGACAAATATATACAATTAGGCAAAATAATTGCTTGTTGTGATGATGTTGTTATTATAAGCTGTTGCTATTACGGTGGATTTAGTCCTTTTGTAAAAAGTATCATTGATAGAAGTCTATCATATTTGCTGCCTTATCTAGAAGTACGTAATGGGATGAATTTACATAAAATGCGATACAAAAAAAGAATAAATACAATCCAGGCATATTTTTACGGTGAAGATATAACTCCACAGGAAAAGGAAACTGCAGAACAACTTTTGTTAAACAATAGTCACCAATTTAACATAAAAAATAAGCCCATTATAAAGTTTTGTACATCATCAAGTAATTTGAAAGGAGTGAAATTATGATAATATCTTTAGTTAATGCAAGCCCTAAGTCTAATGCAAGTACATCAGGGCTATTTTTAAAATATTTGAAGACCGAGTTATCATCAAATGCGCAAATAAAAGAATTCCATATTAGCAGTCAGTGCCTTCCTACTGAGATAATAGAAAAAATTTTAGATGCTGATGCTGTTATTTTTGCATTGCCAATATACATGGGAGCTTTGCCTTCACATTTTTTATCTTCATTGTTTAAGATTGAAAGCTATGTAAAAGGCAAGTCTATCAAAAAACCTGTTATTTATACAATTGTTAATGGCGGTTTTTACGAGGGTGAACATTCAAAGATTGCCATTGATATGATGAAACATTGGTGTAAAAAAGCAGGGTTGACATGGGGTCAGGCTCTTGGAAGCGGCGCCGGTGATATGTATGGTTCGCTTACCAAACTACCAATGGGAAAAGGACCAAGTAAAAATTTAGGGAAAGCACTTGATGAAATTACGGAAAAGATAACTGCTTTAGATAGTGGTAAAAATATAATCGTATCTCCCAATATTCCACGTTATGCTTGGAAAATTGGGGCTTCAATTTTAGTGTGGAATAAACGAGCTAAAGCAAATGGTTTATCTAAGAAGGATTTATATTATGCTGAAATAGATTAGTATATCAAATACCTACGGAGTCTACAAAAGCTTAAGGACAAAAGTGGCAAAGATACCAAGTATCTTGCTGTTATATTAAGTTTTATACTATAAAGTGTAAACAAATTCAGCTAAAGTTAAACTTTAGCTGAATTTTTAATTTCATTGGATTAAGAATTAATAAAGCTTATTACGTATATGCTTTATTTTGCTATATTAAAATTAAATCTATTTTATTTTCTCATTTGTATAATAAGTACAAATCTAACAATTGGATAAATTAGTAAAAATATAACAATAGTACAATAGTACTATTATGTTATGACTCCAGGGGCTTAATTAAATAAGTAAATTCTTATATAATTATATATATAAATATATTTGAAAAGAAAATTTTATGAAAGAGTGATAATTATGAAAAACTTAACATTAAGAGATGCAGTGGAGGAGGACGCCCCCATTATCACTGGTCTTATATATGATACGGAAGATCTTCCAGATCATATTTGGGGCCAGGGGACTAAAGAAGAAATTTTAAATAGGATTAAGTTGTTAGTATTAAGTGATGAATCTAGATATTCTTATTTAAATATAAAAGTAGCAGAGTTAAATGATAAAATCTGTGGAGCTATAATTCTTTTAGATAGTGAAGAGATAGCACAGCTAGATGCTAAAACTAGTTTGAAATTGCTTTTTATGATTAAAGGAATTAAAGGAAAAGTAAAATTTATAAAAGATTTTATTAGAGGAATGAGTTTAGAAGAAGGCGGAAAAAGAGAACTTTATATAGCTAACTTGGCCACTAATAAAGAGGTTAGAGGTCTTGGAATAGGAAAAGAGTTAATGAGATTAGCAGAAAAAATTGCTAAGGAAGAAGGCTATAAAGGCTGTTCACTATTGGCTAAGGATAAAAATGTAAGAAAATTCTATGAAAAGTTAGATTATAAATTTGAAAAAGAGGAAAAGTATTGTTCGCAATATTTATATAGAATGGTTAAAATGGTTTAAATATTTCTAAAGTAAACCTAAATAAAGAGTCTATCTCAAAATTAAAGCTATTTTGAGATAGACTCTTTATTTTTATAATTTTATAATATATTAAAAAATACATAGATATAAGTTAATATTAACAATACAAAAATATAAAAATATTTTACAAGAATAAATATTATATTTATTGTAAAAATAATATTTAAGAAGATAATTGCATGTTGTTTCTTATAAAAATTAACTAATGTATTGGTTAGTACATTGGAATTAAAAGGACGTGTTTAATTTATGTGCACTAGCGTAATTCTAAAAACAAAGGATAATAAAAATTTGTTTGGCCGTACAATGGACTTTTCAGTGAAGTTTAATGAATCTGTTCGTTTAATTCCTAGAAAATTTAAATGGACTAATATAACAGATAAAAATGTTAAAAGTACAAAATATGCTTTTATTGGTATGTCTGTAGTAACAGACAATCATCCCGTTTTTGCTGATGGTGTGAATGAAAAAGGTTTAACCTGTGCTACTCTTTATTTCCCTGGATTTGCAAAGTATGAGGAGGAAAATATTGAAAATAAAGAAAATATAGCTTGTTATGATTTTGTATTATGGGCACTATCTCAATTTAAAAATTTAGAGGAAGTAAAAAAATCATTGAAAAATGTAGTAATTATTAATAAAGTATTGTCTATATTAAATTTTGCTCCACCCTTGCATTGGATTTTATCTGATAAATCTGGTAAAAGTATAGTGATAGAAAGAACATATAGGGGATTAGAGGTATTTGATAATCCAATTGGTGTTATGACAAATAGTCCTAATTTTGAATGGCATTTAAGTAATTTACGTCAATATATTGGAGTGAGAGCTAAACAATTTGATAATGTTACATGGGATGGTTTAGAGTTATCTGCTTTTAGCGAAGGGTCTGGAACTTTTGGATTACCAGGAGATTTTACTCCACCCTCTCGCTTTGTTAGGGCAGTTTATTTAAAAAATAATATTGTGGATATTGATAATGAAATTGAAGGAGTAAATGGTATATTTCATATATTGTCTAATTGTGAAATTTCTAAAGGAACAGTTTTAAAATCTGATAATGCTTGTGATTATACATTATATACTTCTGCAATGTGTAGTGAATCAGCTACATATTATTATTATACTTATGAAAATTGCCAAATTTCAGCTGTTCATTTATTTAATGAAGATTTAAATGCTCCCCTTATGAAAGAGTTCCCAATGAATAAAGTAGAATCAATTAATAATATTAATTAATAATATTAATTGATAATATAAAAGACTATCTTAATTTAAATTTTGAGATAGTCTTTTATATTGTATCCAGCATGCATTTAGCAGTAGAAGCCCTTGTAGTCAATTGGGAGGGGGAATTACTAATCAATGGCAAGAAAAATTGGTATGGAAATTGTAACTTTATTTATTAAAAGAAATTGAAAATAGGATGGATAATAATAATTAATTAAAAATAATTATTGACTAATAAGAAAATATATGAAATAATATGATCAAAGTTAATTACAAATAGTAACCAACTGATAAAGAAATGTATATTATTATTTATAACTTAAATTTAAGAATAGCGTACATAGTTTTATACAAATAATAAAATTAGAAAATATAAATGATGATTTTGGATATTATAATATAAGATATCATATTAAATATAATTACCTTTTAATGATGAAATCAAAATCATATATAAAATTGGAGGAATCAATAATGAAAAAAGATTTTTATGAAGCAATAGAAAAGAGACGTACATTTTATGGAATTAGTAAGGAAGCAGTAGTTTCAGATGATAGAATTAAGGAAGTTATTGAACATGCAGTAAAGCATACACCTTCTGCTTTTAACTCTCAAAGTACAAGAATTGTACTATTATTAGGAGATAAACATGATAAACTATGGAGTATTACAAAAGAATCTTTAAGAAAGATAGTACCTGAAGATAAATTTGAAAGCACTGAAGAAAAAATAAATTCTTTTGCTAGTGGTTATGGAACAATTTTATATTTTGAAGATATGAGTGTAGTAGAAGATCTTCAAAAACAATTCGCTCTATACAAAGATAATTTCCCAATATGGTCTCAACAATCTAGTGGAATGCATCAATTTGTTATCTGGACATCATTAGAAATAGAAGGTTTTGGAGCGTCATTGCAACATTATAATGAACTTATTAAAGAAGATGTAAAAAAAGAATGGGATATACCAAATAACTGGAAACTTATAGCCCAAATGCCTTTTGGTAAACCAGTAGTAAATCCAGATGAAAAACAATATAAACCATTAGAAGATCGTATTAGAATAATTAAATAATTAAAATAATAACATACTTAAGCTCTCACATTGTGGGAGCTTAAGTATATTAGCATTTAAAATGTTTTTAGAGTAAGGAACAAGATAATCAATTTATGTATGTATAGGTATATTTTCTAATCAAATTCTAATCTTTTATTAAAGTCCTTCTAATTTTCAACATATATAATAAAAACATAAAGTAAATATATGAGTTAAGAAATTATTAGTTAGATGTAGTTTCTTAAGCATATATAATAAAAATGGAGGGATTTTATAATGAATGTGTCTTTAGAACAAATAGACTTATTAAGAAAGAGAGCAAACGTAAGCTATGAAGAAGCAAAAGAGGTATTAGAAAAATTTGATGGTGATATTATAGAAGCTTTAGTATATCTTGAAAAAAATAAAAAGGTTAATGAGGATTTTGGATGTGAGAGTAAATTTTTTAATAAAATTAAGATGTTAATTAGAAAAGGCAATAAAACTAAAGTTGTAGTCAGAAAAAAAGAAGAAACTGTATTAAAAGTACCAGTTAATGTGGTTATATTATGTGCTGCTTTAGCATTTCCAGTTACCATAGCGGCTACTATAATTGCTTTAGTAACAAAGCATACTATTAGAATAGAAAAAAATTCAGGAGAAGACTCAAAGGTTAATGATATTTTAAATAAAGTATCAACTAAAGTTAATGATATAGTTGATGATTTATCAGAAGAAAAAGAAGTGTATAATTAAATAAATTTTAAATAAACTGTGGTTTAAATTTAAGAATTATTCTATAAGAGTAAAAAGAGTTGTCTGAAAAAATATATTTACTATATTAAAACTAAATATATTTTCAGGTAGCTTTTTTTATTGTATATAAATTTATACAAGTTAAAGAATATTTTGTATAATAAAAATATATTAACTAAAAACAAATATTTAAAGCTATTCATTAAGGTATAATTTGTATAAATAGTTTTTTATATTAAGTGGAATAATTTTTGGAGGAATTAAAATGGATAAACAGTATAAGGAAAGAATTCTTATAGTAGAAGATGAAATTAAAATTTCTCGTTTCCTTCAGCTAGAATTACAATATGAGGGGTATGAAATAGAGCAAGCATATGACGGTAGAGAAGGATTAGATAAAGCTTTAAATGGAAAATATGATTTAATATTATTAGATATAATGCTTCCTAAATTAAATGGTATGGAAGTTTGTAGAAGGATACGTCAAATATCAGATATACCAATAATAATGTTAACAGCTAAGGACGAAACCACAGATATTGTAATGGGATTAGATACTGGTGCTGATGATTATATTACTAAACCTTTTGCTATAGAAGAACTTTTAGCTAGAATAAGAGTAGCATTGAAGAGAAAAAAATTAGAAATAAAACATTCTAATACTATTTCTATAAAAGGATTAGAATTAGATTTAGATAAACACATTGTATCCTATAATCAACAAATCATAGATCTTACAAAGACTGAGTTTGATTTATTAAAATTTTTTATGGAAAATAAAAATATTGCTTTAAATAGACAACAAATATTGGATAAAGTATGGGGATTTGATTATTTTGGAGATACTAATGTGGTGGATGTTTATGTCAGATATTTAAGAACAAAAATTGATAATAAGTATAGTGAAAGATTCATATATACAATTAGAGGAGTGGGATACCTTTTAAAAGATGAATAAGAAGCTGAGTTTTATAAAGGTTATTAGAGATATTTTTAAATATACTTATATAATTACAAAGAAAGTAATAATAGTAATTCCAAGAATTATTAAAACTTTATTAAATAAACTTAAAATAAGACTAAGATTTTCTATTACTTTTAAGTTGAATTTTATGTATACCCTTATAATATCAATATTATTATTTTTATTTACATTTACAGTTTTATTCGGATTTAGATCTTTCTTAATAAAAGAAGCTAAGAGTAACATAAATATGTATACAGAAATAGTATTAGATAATATAAAAAATGCTTCAAAAGTTCCAGAGAAATTAATAGATAGCATTTCTAAAAAAGGTAATGTATCCATAAGCATTTTGGAAAAGGATAAAACCATTGTCTATTCAACCAATAAAGATAATAAAGAATATTACGGGGATTTTAAAGAGAATTCACCTTATATCATAAGAGGAAATGATAATCTAGAAAGATTAATTATTTTAAATAAAAGTTTTGAGTTGAAAAATGAAATACATTATATACAAGTTATAAAGGATTTACAAGAGGAAAATCAATATTTTCATGTATCATTTATTATTTTAGGGGTTCTTAATATTTTTATTATAATTATAATTATAAAATCCGGTTCTCGTATAGGTAAAAAAGTTGTAGATCCTATAAATGAAATGGCTTATACAATAAAAAAGATAAATGTACAAAATTTAGATAAACGTCTTAATGTGAAAGGTTCCCATGATGAGTTAAGAGAACTTACGCAGACAGTTAATGATATGTTTGATAGAATTGAAGAGTCTTATGAAAATCAAAATCGTTTTGTATCAGATGCTTCCCATGAACTTAGAACCCCTATTGCAGTTATTCAGGGATATGCAAATATGCTCTATAGATGGGGTAAAGATGATAAAGAAGTATTAGAAGAAGCTGTTACCGCTATTAAAGATGAGTCAGAAAATATGAAGGAATTAGTTGGAAAATTATTATTTTTAGCTAGAGTTGATAAAAAAACTCAAAAGATTTATAAAGAAGAGTTTTATATAAATAAATTATTAGATGAGGTCGTACGGGAAACCAGATTAATAGATTCAAGTCATAATATTATTAATGAAAGCAATAACAATATTTTAATTTTTGCAGATTATAAGCTATTAAAGCAAGCTTTACGAATATTTATAGATAATAGTTTGAAATTTACACCTGAAAATGGGCAAATAACTATTGGATCACATATAAATAAAAATAAAGTTGTTATTACAGTTGAGGATACAGGTTCAGGGATCCCTAAGGAAGATATACCTTATATTTTTGATAGATTTTATAGAGTTGATAAGGCTAGAACAAAAGATAAAGGAGGTACTGGTTTAGGGCTTTCTATAGCAAAATGGATTATAAAAGAGCATAAAGGCAGCATAGAAATCAAAAGTAGGGTTAATATAGGAACCAAAATAAGTATATCTATATCTGCAAAAAATAAGGATTAAAGCACTTATACAGGAAAAGCAATGGGTTCAGATAATAATAAACCAATGGAATATAAACCTTGATTAAGCGCAAAGATAATTATATAAATATTTTAAATGAAAAGAGAGTGTCTCAAAATACATTTAATTTTAAAACTGCAAATATAAATAATACATTTATAAAGCAATTTATTTTGCTAAGAAGTTCTAAATTTGACTTCATTAAAAATTTTTTAACCAGTAGAGGCGTCATCCCTGGCTTCACTACTGGTTTCTCACGTCCTGTAAGAAATCACAAAAATTTTTAATTTCGTCAAATTAAGAATCTCTAAAGCTTATTCATATGTTTATTACATGTATTATTTATATTTACTATATTAAAATTAAATCTATTTTAATATGCTTTTGTAATTAAGCGATATATTATTTGGTTTGTAAATAAAAGTAAATAAAGGACGTAAATTGTCCCTATTAATCCCTATAATATATGGATACCACTCTAATATTAGGAAGGAATAACTAATGTTATGTAGAATTGTGTAAAATATACAAACAAAATATATAAAAAAGAGAGGTGACACATTAGTATCATTATCACTGGGGAAAAATATTTTTTATTATTAAAGTATACAAATATAATGAAAAATAAGTTGTTTAATACTTTATGTGTTTGTAATGAACATTTTAATATAGGGAGGACGTATTATGATTTTAGTAAATGAATTGGAAAGTTTAAAGGTATTAGCTGAAGTGCAGGCAAATACAGTTCCAGGAGGAATTATATTTGGAATAATGGAAGGGGATACTATAGTATGGGTAAAATCCTCTGATTCACTTAATATTAAATTACTTAGTGTAGGAAATAAATTGGGTAGTGATAGCACTACTCTTGTTGCAATGCGTCAAAGAAAAGTTTTATCTCAAAATATTGACCGTTCTGCTTATGGAATAAGATTAACTATTACTTCAATTCCAATTGTAGATGAGGAAGATAATGTGGTTGGAGCCTTTGCTATGGCAGTACCAAAATTACATCCTATCGGTAAATCCTTTGGAAGTTTTGCCCCAATGCTAGGGGAAATGTTCCCAGAGGGGGCATTCTTATTTACAACAGATTTAAATAAAATTGTAGATATACAATCTTCAGAAAAATTTGATGTTCCAACTATAAAATATGGAGAGGAAATTAAAGAGGATTTTATAGCAAGTAAAGTAATAAAAACAGGAAAACCACAGTTAGAACAAGTGAAAACTTTAGAATATGGAGTTCCTGTAACTTTATCAGGATATCCATTATTTGATGAGGAAAATGGAAACAAAGTTGTAGGCTCTTTCTGCATAATTATGCCACAGGAAGTTGCAGACAAATTGAGAACTATGTCTAATAATCTTGAAGACAATCTTTCAGAAATCTCTGCTACTATTGAACAGTTGGCAGCATCTGCATCACAAATACATACTAATGAACAGAATTTAAATCAAGAGATAGACAAAATAATAACTGTATCAGAGGAAATTAATGAAATATCTTCCTTTATAAAGGCAATAGCTGATGAAACAAAGATGCTTGGATTAAATGCAGCTATTGAAGCTGCTAGAGCTGGAGAGGCTGGCAAAGGCTTTGGTGTAGTCGCACAGGAAATAAGAAGGTTGTCTGAGCAATCTAAAAGTACAGTACCAAGAATTAAAGAGTTAACAGATAACATTAAGATAAAGGTAGAGGACGTAAGTAAAAAAAGCCAAAGCTCATTAGTTTCAAGTCAAGAACAGGCAGCAGCTTCACAGCAAATTACAGCAGGTATAGAGGAAATAACATCTATGTCTGAAGAATTAAATACTATTGCACAGAAACTATAGGATTCTTATTATAAATGTGAATGTGAAATTTTTACCAAATACTTTATGATTTTAAAAGTATATACAAAACAATATAATATTAGAATTTTATAAAATTACTTTAAAATAACTAAAAAGTGAGAAATTGAGTTCAAAGTAAATTGTAAGAAGGGGTAGATCAAAGAGATTTAATTTTAAAAAGGCAAAGATAAAAAATATATTAATAAACCGATTAGTTCCGTTTATTAAATTCATCTTTTATCTTTGCTATATTTAAAATTAAATATATTTTATTTTGAGAAAGCCTCTTCATACTTTTTAAGGGCTATTAAGGCAGCTCCAAGAGATCCACATATTTGGGGTTCTTCACATATAAAGATTTTGCTATTTAGTTTTGTCTCTAAGGCTTTTACTACTCCTAGATTTTTTGCTACACCTCCAGTCATCATATAAGAGCCATCTTTTCCTACTCTATTTAATAATGATAGCATTTTTGAAGCTATGGAATCATTAAGTCCATGAATTATATCACACTTTTCCTTGTTTTCAGCTATAAGGGATACCACTTCAGATTCTGCAAACACGGTACACATATTGGTTATTTTAAGTTCTTCCTTCCAATTAAGTCCTTCCTTACTCATTTCATCAATGCTTATTTGGAGAGTTCTAGCCATCATGTCAAGAAATCGGCCTGTACCTGCAGCGCATTTGTCGTTCATTGCAAAATCTTTAATATTCCCATCTTCGTCTAATCTTATTACTTTACTGTCCTGGCCACCAATATCCATAACTGTTCTAATGTTAGGATTTAAATGATGAGCTGCAATGCCGTGACAGGTTATTTCAGTAATATTTTCATTAGCAAAAGGAATATTTATTCTACCATAGCCAGTGGAAACAATATATTTAATGTCATCCTTTGAAATATGAGCCTTTTCTAAGGCAACCTCCAGTGCAGCCTTTGCACCATGAATACTTTTAGCACCAGTGCTTACTATGGAGTAGCTGATTGTATTTTTATTCTTATCTAAAATCACTACATTTGTAGAAGTTGATCCACTATCAATACCTGCTACATAGCAGGTATTCTCTAAGCGGGAGAAGATTTCACAGCTTGTTTTTGTTTTTCCTTTAGACAACCTTTCAATGAAGGCTTCTATTCTGGTAGTAAGTTGTCCCCTGCTTTGATTAGTATAATCAGTTTCAATCTTTAATATGGGAATATCAAGTTTCTTTTTAATTGATGCATATTCAAAGGAATAATAATCGCAGAATTTTACTGTGTTGTAGATAATTCCTGATATATTATTAGAAAGAATAAGTTTTTTTCTGCAGGAAATATCAGACATTCTCATGCAAGGAGTTTGAGATAAAATAGCTCCAGCATACCATAAAATAAGATCATCTATAGAAGATAAATCAGGTACTTTGTCCCATATGAAATTTTCCCCTGTACAGGTAAGGTTTAATACTGATGATTCAGTACAATTTTCTATCATGGTTACAAGGGATTCATCACATCTACCACCGAAAAGAGCAATCCTGCTATTAAAATTATTTTCACAGGTATTATCAGTAACAATATGATTTTGAATAGATAGTTTAAACTTTTCAACATTAAAGTTTTTTCCACTAAACTTTTCATAACTATTTATGAATTTCATAAAGGATTCTTTAAGCAAAATACGTGAACAACAGTTGTTTTTGTGAGGTAAGTCCATCATATATACATATTTCATCTTTGATTGGGATTTTAAAACATCATATAATCTTCTCATGCTGTCACAGCAGTTCATTAATAGTAACTGATCACTATTATAATCAATAAGGTTTTCAAGTAAGGACTTACAATATGTACACATATTTGGGTGCATAAGTACATCAGCTCTATCAAAGGTATATGTTATAGGATTTATTTTTATGGGAACCTCATCAAAAGCTTCAAGTATGGAAAGGGGGGTATATTTACAAGTATATGCAATCATATTTAAATACCTCCTTTATTGTTTTCTAAAATTTCAAAAAATGCTTCCAATCTGGTACGAAGCTGACCATCCTGAGAATTTCGCCTATCAACCCCATCTCCATCTATAGATAGATAAGGAATATTATTTTTCTTCATAACTTTTTTAAGTAGCATGGTTCCTCCATTGGATTGCTTACAACCCCAGTGACAAAAATTTATTACTGCATCTGCATTAAGAGCTTTTGCCGCATTCAATATACTTTCAGCCCTCCTTAACTGAGGTCCATTAAAATGATTTAGTATGAGCTTTTTTGCTATTGCATTATAAGGATTTTTTATATCCAACTCCGCTAAATAATCAAAGGATAAATCGCAGCCTAATAATTGCATTTCTTTATTATTGTTAAAGTATTTTTTTAGAGTTTCTTGATAAAAAGGCAGTAAATGAACCCACAAGAATTTTTTGCATTCACCTTTATCATAAGTAAGAATATCTTCATAGATTTTTTTATAAAATTGTAAAGTTTCTATTCTACCCATAGCTACGTGGGAAGTAAAAAGCTTATACATTTCAAGGGTTAATGTGTTTGGAAAGTATCTACAAGAAAGCTCTTTCATATATTTCAACTGATATGTTCTCGAAAGATTTTCATTATGAAGTACTCTTTTTAATTTATTTTCATCTAATTTAACATTCATTATATCCTGAATCATTTCCACCATTTCATATAATTGAGAGGCTACATATTCCTCTCCATCCTTTGAGTATTCATAAGGAATGTCAATGATGTACAATTCAATATCAAGACAATTTGAAATATGTCTAAAGGTATTTATATTAGCATCACAGGCCATAGTAGTTGTAACTGCAAACCGTGGTTTTGGAAGTAGCTTTGATTCAACAGCTCCTATAAAGGTTTTGTGATAACTACAAAGAGTTTCTGGAATATTCATTTTTTCTGCGTAATCTATAAAGCCATCTTCACATTTTGTTCCCGATAAATAAGAAGAAATCCCTTCAACAAACATAGGATAAATATCTAGAGCATGCAAAAATTCACAAGGAGCAAACAAATTTACCATTGCAGACCGTTCTGGATGTTTAAGAGGTTCTAATATAAATTTCATGCATATTTTTTCAAGATATTGTAGGGATGAAGGGAATTGATGGTTAGGAAACTTGTCCATAAATTTGTAATTAAGAGTATATCCTGTTTTTAAAAGAGCACGGGTACGTGATGGAGTGTCTATGTTCTTTTTTATAATTGAACCATAGTGCTTAATTAAATCCATTTCATCACCAATCCTTATTTATAAATATATCTAAAATAGTTAAAATATAACAATATATAATATGCCACAAAATGATTAATATGTAAATACTACAGAAAAATAATTAAAATTTAAAAAGAAGTCCTATGAAAATAGATACAATTTTAATATAGCAAAGATAAAAAAATGCACGTAGTAAAACATATGAATAAGCTTTAGTAGTTCTTAATATGGAGAAGTTAAAAATTTTCGTAATTCCTCACAGGAGGTGAGGAGGCAGTGCTGAAACCAAGGATGATGCCTCCACTGGGTAGAAAATTTTTAATAGAATTATATTTAGAACTTCTTATCAAAATGAATAGGTTTATGAGTGCATTTTTTATCTTTGTGGTGTTAAATTTGGATTCATTTTATTTTGATATATGTTATTTTTAGATTTTAGTAATATATTATCTGATTTATAAATAATATATTACTAAAAATACATAAGGCTATATTCAATTTCATATATAATTATACATATATAATACTGTTGTAATACCTTTTATAACATAAAATATTTTGATACACCTATAGGAGGGAGAAAACTTTGATGAATAAGAGAATAAATACAATGTACTTTAGTGCTACGGATACAACTAAAGAAGTAGTATATGGCATAGCAGAAAAACTTTCAGAAGATTTTAGGATAAAAGAAAAGATAAATAGTATTGATTTTACATTACCAAAGGTAAGAGAAAAAGTTGTGACTTTTTCAAAAGAGGATATTGTTGTAGTAGGAGTTCCTGTTTATGCAGGTAGAGTTCCTAATGTGCTTTTAAAGTACTTAAAAACTATTATTGGTAATGATGCATCGGCAATAGCAGTAGTGGTTTATGGAAATAGAAATTATGATGATGCATTAATAGAACTGAAGGACATATTAGAATTAGATGGTTTTAAAATTGTTGCAGGTGCAGCATTTATAGGTGAGCATTCTTTTTCTAATACTCTTGCCCAAAATAGACCAGATGACAAAGATATGGATGTAGTTAAGCTTTTTGGTGAAAAAATATATAAAAAGATTATAAATAACAAGTTAATAAAAACAGTATCTGTAAAGGGAAATACACCTTATAGAAAATATTATATGCCAAAGTATGAAAATGGAGAGCCTATTGATATAAGAAAAGTTAAGCCAAAAACAAATAATAATTGTATAAATTGCAAGATTTGTGTGAAGCTTTGCCCTATGGGATCTATTGAATTTGAAGATGTAACTAAACTAAATGGAATTTGCATAAAATGTGGTGCCTGTATTAAAAAATGCCCTGTAGGAGCAAAATATTTCGATGATATTGGATATCTAAAACATAAGGAAGAATTAGAAAATAATTTTAAATATAGAAGAGAACCTGAATTATTTATTTAATGTAATTTTTAATATATCTACAACATATATATCTAAATGTAAGGAAGGTAATACTTAGTTGTTACCTTAAAAATAAGTAAGAAATATATTTAAAAATGAATTATGCAATTTTCTCGGATAATAGATAAGGCATAAATTTATAGAGAATCTTATTTATGGATAATTTTAATAATAAATGATTCCTAAATATAAGGTAAGAAGCATATAACAAAAGTATAAACCTCTATAAATATTTAAATAATATAAAAAAGTTTAAAAAACAGTACTAAAAAGTTTTTAAAATAAATATAAATTACTATAAAGATTATATAAAAACTTTCTGAAAAGATTTGTACTTTTTTTAACAATTATAATTAAGCATAATCTTAAAATTATTGAATAGTAGTATAGTAGACAGACACAAAAATAAAAAATATAAATATCTTATAAAAAAGAAAAAGATGATTGTACATACAATTAAAGCTATAGTTATAGATACAGTAAAGAAACTTTTAGATAAAAAAATAATTTTAATTCTTATAAAGTAGATTTGATTTAATATTAATAAATATTAAAAATAAAAAAATAATGAGCATATTTGTTAAATTTTTAACTAAATTTCGAAGTCAGCTAAAATAAATTCTTTAATCATCAGAGCAAATCATTTTAGTCTTAATTATTTTAATGAATTTTGTACAAGTTTATTTTTAAACTATTTAATAAAATTTGCTTTATATTCAGTAAATTTAGGTACAGATTTATTATTTGGGTGAATTTGGTACAAGTTTACCTTTTAAAAGTAAGGCAAGCTTATCCATTTCAATATAGTAAAGTTTAATATTTAAGGAGGAATGTTAAAATGACAAAAGAAGGTTTAGCTCTAGAAGGTGTAAAAGTAGTTGAATTATCAAGCTTTGTAGCAGCTCCAAGTTGTTCAAAATTATTAGCTGATTGGGGAGCTGATGTAATTAAAATAGAACCAATTCAGGGAGATAATATAAGAGTTGTAGGAGGAGTATATAATTCACCGGCAAGAGATGATGAAAATCCTATGTTTGAACTTGAAAACGGAAATAAAAGAGGCGTTGCAATAAATACTAGAAGTGAAAAAGGTAAAGAGGTATTAGGAAAATTACTTAAAGATGCAGATGTTTTTGTTACAAATGTAAGAGAAAAGGCATTACAAAGAAGTGGATTATCCTATGATCAATTAAAGGATAAATATCCTTCATTAATACATGCACATATATTAGGATATGGAGAAAAAGGGCCACTTAAGGATAAGCCTGGATTTGACTATACTGCATATTTTGCAAGAGGAGCTGTAAGCACATCTTTAATGGAAAAAGGAACATCACCAGCTAATACCAATGCAGGTTTTGGTGATCATTATGCAGGCATGAGTTTAGCAGCTGGTATATTAGCAGCACTTCACAGAAAGACATTAACTGGAAAAGGTGACAGAGTTACAGTAAGTTTATATCACACAGCTATATTTGGTATGGGACTCATGATTACTACAGCTCAATACGGAAATAAAATGCCATTATCAAGAAGAACTCCAAATAATCCATTAGCAACAACTTATAGATGCAAAGATGATAGATGGATACAATTAGCATTGCTTAAATATGATGCATGGTTCCCTAAATTCTGTAAGGAAGTAATAAATAGACCTGACCTAATAGAAGACTCAAGATTTAACAAACAATCTGAAGTAGTAAAACATGTTGAAACTTTTGTTGGAGTATTAGAAGGAGAATTTATTAAAAAAGATTTAAAGGAATGGGCAGATTTATTAGATAAGGCTGACTTACCATATGAAAAATTACAATATTGTGAAGATATATTAGAAGACGAGCAAGCATGGGCAAACGACTATTTATTCAAGACCACATATGACAGTGGAAATACTGGTGTATTAGTTAATTCTCCTGTTAAATTTAGCGAAGCTGGAATGAGACCATATAAAGCTGCACCAAAGATTGGTGAAGATACTGAGGCAATTTTGACATCATTAGGATACAGTAAAGAAGAAATAGAAGAAATGAGAAAAGAGAATGCAATAAAATAAATTAATGTAAGTTTTTAGATGGAGGGTATAAGAACTTAGATCGAGAAAGGGGAGGAATATAAATGGCTGATAAGAAAGAGGTCAAAAAGAATGCAGCAAAAATGATTAATGGTATATTAGCTAAATCTTATGCGGATGCTTGGAAGGCAAAAGAAGAGGGAAAACCGGTTGGTTGGTCAACTTCTGTATTTCCACAGGAATTAGTAGAAACTTTTGGTTTAGACGTATTATATCCAGAAAACCAAGCCGCTGGGGTTGCAGCTAAGAAAGAGTCCTTATCACTTTGTGAGGCTGCAGAAAGTGCTGGATATTCAATTGATTTATGTGCATATGCAAGAACAAATTTTGGACTTTTAGAAAAGGGTGGATCAGAAAATTTAAATATGCCAAAGCCTGACTTTATATGCTGCTGTAATAATATTTGTAATCAAGTTATTAAATGGTATGAAAATATTGCAAAAGAATTAGATATACCACTAATAATGATTGATACTACATTTAATAATGAAGATGAGGTAACAGAAAATAGAATTAAATACCTTAGAGCTCAATTTGAAGAGGCTATAAAACAACTTGAAAAAATTTCTGGAAAGAAATTTGATCCTAAGAAGTTTGAAGAAGTTATGAAAATCTCCGCTGAAAACGGTAAGCTTTGGAAATATTCTATGAGTTTACCATCAGGATCTTTCCCATCACCAATGAATGGATTTGACTTATTTACTTATATGGCTGTTATCGTATGTTATAGAGGCAAAAAAGAAACTACAGAAGCTTTCAAATTATTGATTTCTGAATTAGAAGATAATATTAAAAATAAAGCAACTTCCTTTAGAGGAGAAGAAAAATATAGAATTATGATGGAAGGAATTCCATGCTGGCCATATATAGGCTATAAGATGAGAACTTTAGCAGGTTATGGTGTTAACATGACTGGAAGTGTTTACCCTCATGCTTGGGCTCTGCAGTATGAAGTAAACGATTTAGACGGAATGGCTAAAGCTTATAGTACTATGTTTAACAATGTTAACTTAGAAACAATGTGTAAATATAGAATAGATTCCTTAATAGATGGAAATTGTGATGGAGCATTCTATCACATGAATAGAAGCTGTAAATTAATGAGTTTTATTCAATATGAAATGGAAAGAAAAGTTTTTGAAGAAACAGGTATACCATATGCAGGCTTCGATGGAGACCAAGCAGATCCAAGAAACTTCAGTAAGGCTCAGTTTGAAACAAGACTTCAAGGCCTAGTAGAAGTTATGGAAGAAAGAAAGAAAGGAGGAAACAAATAATGGATAATATAAAAAATATTTTATCTAAATTAGAGGGAATTGTTAAGAACCCTAAAAAAGTTGTTTCAGATTATAAAGAAAGAACAGGAAATAAAGTAATAGGATGTTTCCCAGTATATACTCCAGAGGAAATAGTATATGCAGCAGATATGCTTCCAATAGGTATCTGGGGAGGCGATGTTGAAGCTAATTTAGCTAAACAATATTATCCAGCATTTTGTTGTTCCATAATGCAATCCTGTATGGAATTTGGCTTAAAAGGGATATATGAGGGATTATCAGCTGTTATTATTCCTGGAATGTGCGATACATTAAACTGTATGGGACAAAATTGGAAATTTGCCATTAAAGATATTCCATATATTGCATTAGTTCATCCTCAAAATAGAAAATTAGAAGCGGGTGTAGAGTATTTAGTTGAAGAATATAAACATGTAAAAGCAAAAATAGAGGAAATAAGAGGAAAAGAAATAACTGAAGAAGAAATGCAAAATAGTATAGATATATACAATGAACATAGAAAAGTAATGAGATCTTTTGTAGATGAAGCAGCTAAACATCCTAATACAATAAATAACTACCAAAGAAATCTTGTTATTAAAAGTGGATTCTTTATGAGAAAAGATGAACATACAAAAATAGTAAAAGAATTAAATGAGCTATTAGCTGTGCTGCCAGAAGAAAAATATGATGGTAAAAAGGTATTAGTCACTGGAATACTTCTAGATTCAAAAGAAATGCTTGATGTTTTTGAAGAAAATAAATTAAGAATAGTAGCAGATGATTTAGCTCAGGAAAGTAGACAGTTTAGAACGGACGTACCAGAAGGAAAAAATGCATTAGATAGATTAGCAAGACAATGGTCAAATATTGAAGGATGTTCTTTAGCATATGATCCTAAAAAGATTAGAGGTTCAATGATTGCAAAGGAAGCTAAAGCTAAAGGAATAGATGGTGTAGTATTTGCAATGATGAAATTCTGTGACCCAGAAGAATATGACTATCCAATTGTTAAAAAGGATATTGAAAAGGAAGACATTCCTACAACTATGATAGAGGTAGACCAACAAAATAAGAGTGTAGAACAAATAAGAACAAGAATACAAACTTTCTCAGAAATATTATAAAAAATTGTAATTTAAATTTGAAACTTTAATTATAGGAAAAATTAAAAAATTTATTATATATTAAACTTTGTTTATAGGTGGATAGCTAATAAAAAGTAATGGGTTTATTAGATAGATTGAGATAAAAATATTTTATATAAAAATAATTAAATTTCCTTTTATAAATTATGTAGTGATTTTTCACTAAAAATTTTAATATATGAAGTTCTTTTATTATAGATTAGCTAGAAGAAAAGACATATCAGAAGAATTAATATGAAATTTTTAAAACAGTATATGGGGTTATAAATAAATATTTTACAAAATTAAAATGAAAAATCACTACATTTTATTGAAGGTTTAAATTTAAAAGGAGGAAAGTATGTTATTTAAAAAAGAGCATGAACTTTTAAGAAAATCCGTAAGGGATTTTGTAGATAGGGAATTAAAAGATATTCCAGAAGAAGTTGATACTGAAGGGAAATTACCTAAAGAGTTATTACAAAAACTTGCACAATATAAATTTATAAGTCCTGTAATACCTAAGGAATATGGTGGAGCTGGAGCAGACTATGTATCATACTGCATAATAATGGAAGAAATTAGTAAAAGATGCGCATCTACTGGAACTTTTATAACAGCAGGAGCATCATTGGTAGCATTACCTTTACTCAATTTTGGAACAGATGAGCAAAAAGAAAAATATTTAAAACCTCTTGCTACAGGAGAATATATTGGATCTTTTGGACTTACAGAACCAGGAGCGGGATCTGATGCTGGTGCTGGTCAAACTACAGCAGTTTTAGAGGGAGATCATTACATTTTAAATGGAAGAAAAACATTTATTACAAATGCACCTATTTGTGATTTTGCTATAGTAACGGCAATGACAGAAAAAGGTAAAGGATCAAGGGGAATCTCAGCCTTTATAGTTGAAAGTAAGTGGGACGGATTTTCAACAGGTGCTCATGAAAATAAAATGGGAATTAGAGGAACTGAAACAGCGGATTTAATATTTGAAAATGTAAAAGTTCCTAAGGAAAATCTTATTGGAAAAGAAGGCAAAGGATTTAAGATAGCTTTAAATACTCTTGATGTTGGTAGAATCGGAGTAGCGGCTCAGGCTCTTGGAATAGCTCAAGGGGCTCTAGACGAAGCTATAAAATATGTTAAGGAAAGAGTTCAATTTGGTAGACCTTTAGCAAAATTCCAAAATACTCAATTTACAATTGCAGATATGGAAACTAAGGTTCAAGCTGCAAGATGGCTTGTATATGATGCCGCAGAGAAGAAAGACAATGGTATAAATCCAGGTGTAGAATCCGCAATGGCTAAGTATTATGCAGCAGAAATTGCAAACGAAGTAGCTTATAAAGCATTACAATTACATGGTGGATATGGATTTATGAAAGATTACCCAATAGAAAGAATGTATAGAGATGCTAGAATTACATCTATATATGAAGGTACATCTCAAGTTCAGCAAATGGTTATTGCTGCAAAAGCTCTTAAATAGTTATATATTGAGAAATAAACAAAATTGGAGGTTAAGAATTTGAGGATAGTAGTATGCGTTAAGCAAGTTCCGGATACAACAGAAGTAAAGATAGATCCTAAAACAGGAACACTAATAAGAGAAGGTGTTCCAAGTATATTAAACCCAGATGATGCAAATGCACTTGAAGAAGCTTTAAGAATGAAAGATGAAAATGAAAATGTAACAGTATCAGTGGTTTCAATGGGACCACCACAGGCTGACGTTATGTTAAGAGAATGTCTTGCAATGGGGGCAGATGAGGCTTATTTAGTAAGTGATAGAGCCTTTGCAGGTTCTGATACTTGGGCTACTTCAAAGGTTATTGCATCAGCAATTAGAAAGATTGGAAATTATGATATTATATTCGCTGGAAGACAAGCTATAGATGGAGATACAGCACAGGTTGGACCACAAATTTCAGAAAAATTAGGTATTCCACAGGTTACTTATGTACAAGACTTTAAAATGGAAGGGGACAAAATAACAGTACAAAGACAGCTAGAGGATGGATATGAAATAATTAGAGTTAAAAAACCTGCTCTTTTAACAGCTGTAAGTTCCCTTAATGAGCCTAGATATATGGCTGTGGACAAAATATTTGATGCCTATAAAAAGGAAATAAAAGTTTTAACTATAGATGATTTAGATATAGAAAAAGAAGGAGTAGGTCTTAAGGCTTCTCCAACTAAAGTGTTTAGATCCTTTACTCCAGCACCTAAAGGTAAGGGTGTTATGCTAGAAGGATCAACAGAAGAGATGGTTGAAAAATTGGTTGTAAGTTTGAAACAAAAGCATATTATATAAAAATGATCGGAGGGTAATATGGATATAAAAAAAGATTTAAGTAGTTATAAAAATGTCTGGGTAATTGCAGAACAAAGACAGGGAAAAATAACTCCTGTAGTTATAGAGTTATTAGGAGAAGGTAGAAAAATAGCTGATGATATTGGAGTAGAATTGTGCGCAGTTTTACTTGGATATAATGTTGATAATTTAGCAGATGAATTAATAAAATTTGGAGCAGATAAAGTTTATTATGCAAATGATCCACTATTAGAAAAGTACACTACTGATGGATATGCAAAGGTTATAGTGGATGCAGTAAATGATATTAAACCAGAAATTGTATTAATTGGTGCAACTCATATAGGAAGAGATTTAGCACCTAGAATAGCATCAAATTTGGATACTGGACTAACAGCTGACTGCACTAAGTTAGAAGTAGATCCAGAGGATAAAAAACTTAAACAAACTCGTCCAGCCTTCGGAGGAAATATCATGGCTACAATAATATGCCCTGATAATAGACCTCAAATGTCTACAGTAAGACCAGGAGTTATGGATAAAGCTGCACGGGATGAAAATAGAAAGGGTCAAATCTTAAAATTAAGTGCAGATTTAATTAAAGATGATATAAGAACAGAAGTAGTTGAAATAGTTAAATCTAAAAAAGAGTTAGTATCATTAACAGATGCAAACTTTATTGTATCTGGGGGACTTGGCCTTGGAAATCCTGATGGGTTTAAATTATTAAAACAATTAGCTGATAGATTAGGGGGAGTAGTGGGGTCTTCCCGTGCAGCTGTAGATGCTGGTTGGATTGACAATTCACATCAAGTAGGTCAAACAGGAACAACTGTAAAACCAACAGTTTATATAGCTTGCGGTATTTCAGGAGCTATACAACATTTAGCTGGTATGCAAGAGTCAGATATTATAGTTGCTATAAATAAAAATGAATCAGCTCCAATATTTGAGGTAGCAGACTATGGAATAGTGGGAGACCTATATGATGTAGTACCTAAGCTATTAGAATTATTAGATGATGATGATCGTATTACTAAGTTATTTGAACAAAGTAAAATAGTTTAAAATAAAATCATTTTATAAAATTAAGTATTTCCATACTATTTATTTTATCCGATGACTACCCGCTCTAACACTACCATCGCACTCTGTAGAAGCGATTCGCACCAAATCGAAGATTTGGACTCTCTGCTTTTCTTCAAAGTGGGAGTAAAGAGCGGATACGTCCCTGGATAACGATTTCTAAGCTTCAGAGGAAGTTTTTACTCCTTCTGAAGCCAAGAACTCTGTTTATAGTATTTATTATAAACCTCCCTATTCTAATATAGAAATATTAGAATCAGGGGGGTTATTATAAAGATAATATAAAAATTATGCCCAATTTAATATGTATGGGGGAGAATAATATGAGTGAAAATTCAAAATCTAAGGTAGGATTCTTAACTGCTTTCCAGGTAGCAGCAGTATGGTTTGGAGCTCATGTGGGAGGGGGATTTGCAACAGGTAACCAAACAATGAATTTTTTTGTTAAGCATGGTTGGCATTCTGTATGGTTACCTGCAGTTATAGTTATAATTATAGGTTTAACTTATAGAGAATCATTAATATTAGCAAAAAACTATGGAACCTATGACTATAAAAGTTGGTCAAAAAAGATGTATGAACCCTATGACAAAGTCTTTTCTGTTATTTTTGAAATAGGATATTTAATGATAGTATTATTAGGTACAGGAGGATCCATAGCAGGTTCCGCTTCTTTAATGGAGAATTATGGTGTTAATTATTTAGTAGGGGTATTAGTCACAGGGGGCATTTTTTATATATTAACTATATATGGATCTGAATTAATAAGAAAAGCTTCAACTATTATAACCGTTCTAATATTAATATTTTTAACAATCATAGTAATTGTAGGTATAGTTAATAATTCAGGGAATTTATCACATCTTGTTTCTACAAAATATTCACCTTCATCCTTTGGAACAGTTTTGTATAGCGGACTTCGATATGCTGGTTATCAGGCCTTCGTTGTTGCTATTGTACTAAGTGCTAGTGACACTTTAAAATCTGATAAAGCTATTAATAAGTCAATGACTTTAGGTATTATTTTAAACGGTGTAATGATAACATTATCCTGTATAATGCTATTGGCATGGATGCCAGAGGCTCAAAAGGAAACTATACCAATTTTATATGTGTGTAAACGTTTTAATAGTGGATTTTTATTATTTTCTTATTCAGTAGTATTATTTTTAGCCTTTGTATCCACAGGTATAGGATGTGTCTTTGGAGCAGTGGCTAGATTTGAACATGTTTTTAAGAAACCAGAAAATATTAAAAAAAGAAGAGGGTTAATTTCTCTTGTTTGTATGCTGTTATCTATGACAATTTCCTTGTTTGGATTAACTAAAATTGTTGTTGTAGGCTATGGATATGTGGGTATAATTGGTATATTTGCTGTAGTTATTCCATGTATAGTTGTAGGAAGAATAAAAAACAACAGATTTAAAAAAGAGAAGGAAAGTATATTATTAGAAGAGCGAAATAATATATCAAATGAAGATCAGAACAGTGCATCAGTAGAAGATAAAGATAACATGTTAAAAGAAAAAGATAGTGCGTTAAAAGAAGAGCAAGATAATATATCCAAAAAACATAAAGACATTGCATCAAAGGAAGAAAAAGATGATGTGTTAAAGAAAGAAGACAGTAAGTTAATAGAAGACCAAGATGATATATCGGAGGAAGATGAGGAAAATGTGTCAACAGAAGATAAGGATGATATATTAAAGGAAGAACAGGACAGTGTATCAGAAGGTGAAGATGATAGGTTAAAGGGAGATAAGGAAAATGTGGCAGTAGAAGGTCAAGACGATATGCAAAAAGGAGATAAAGAAAGTATATCAATAGAAGAGGAAAAAAGTACAGATGACGATGCATCAAAGGAAGATGAGGACAATATATCAGTAGAAAATCAAGATAATATATAAAAAAAGATGGTATATCAACTGTAGAGTCTGAATAACAATTACTATACTAAAATATTTTAAAAAGGGGGATACACATATGTATACAATGGGATTGGATATAGGTTCTACTACCTCTAAGGGTGTTATTATAAAAGATGGAGAGGAAATAGTTGCTAGTGTTTTAGTACCTGTTGGAACTGGAACCAGTGGACCTCTAAAATTGATAAAAGAATTAAAAGAAAAATCTAATTTAACAGAAAAGGATATAGAAAAAACCGTAGTTACAGGATATGGTAGAATCCAATATAAAGATGCTGACAAACAAATAAGTGAATTAAGTTGCCATGCTAAAGGAGTAGCATTTTTAATACCAGGTGCAAGGACTATAATAGATATTGGTGGACAAGATGCTAAGGCTATGAAGTTAAATGATAAGGGCAAACTTATAAATTTTATAATGAATGATAAGTGTGCCGCTGGTACAGGAAGATTTTTAGATGTTATGGCAGGAGTTCTTGAAACGGATGTTTCTAAGTTAGGAGAAATATCAGAAAAATCTACAAAGGAAGTTTCAATTAGTAGTACCTGTACTGTGTTCGCTGAATCAGAGGTAATTTCTCATCTATCAGCAAATGCAAAAAAAGAAGATATTGTAGCAGGAATTCATACTTCTGTAGTAAGACGTGTATCAACCCTTGCCATGAGAGTAGGTATTGAAGATCAAGTAGTTATGGTAGGTGGAGTAGCTAGAAATAAAGGAATAGTTAAAGCTATGGAAAAGGAACTAGGCCATGATATAAAAGTACCAGAATTAGCACAATTAACTGGAGCATTAGGCGCAGCTATATATGCTTTTGAGGAAACAAAATAGATTTAATTTTAATATAGCAAAGATAAAAAGTACATAAAATAAACATATGAATAAGCTTTAGTAGTTCTTAATTTGGCGGAATTAAAAATTTTTGTAATTCCTCACAGAACGTGAGGAGCCAGGGGCGAAGCCAAGGATGGCGCCTCTCCTGGGTAGAAAATTTTTAATGTAGCCATATTTAGAACCTCTTAGTGAAATGAACTAGTTTATGAATGTACTTTTTATCTTTGCGTTGTTAAAATTAAACCTATTTATAGATACAATTTATTTTTTGTTATAAAATAGTAAACCGGAAAGGAATACAAAAACAGAAATAGCTAAATCAATTATTACAGAAGGTTTAGAAAGTCCACCGTATACAACAATTAAAGCTCCCATAAGGGCAAGGGAAGGAATAACAAATCTTTTTATAAATGATAAGTCCTTCATTTTCATCATATATGCAATATAAATAATAATATAAATTCCATATATTAAAGCTATTGGTAATTCTGAAATATCTACAAACATCTTATTAGGAAATAATCCTTTAAAATTCATATACCAAACCACTAAATAAATGCAAATTAAAATAAAGTTTGCTATAGTAGAATTAGTAGGTATATTAGTTTCACTATCTAACTTAGAAAAAGCCTCTGGTTTAATACCTTGACCACGGATAGCCAAAGAATAAAAGGAGCGAGATCCTCCAAGTATAAGACCATTAAGAGTACCTAAACAGGATATTATTATAAATATTGTAAGAATAGATGCTCCAAAGTTTCCAAATACAGTCCGAGCAGCCACATTTACAGTATTGTCTCCTTGTTTTAAGATAGTTTCAGTAGGTATCATTCCTACAATGCCCAGAAAATATAAAATATATATAATAATTATTACTAATGAGCCAAATACAAGAGCTTTAGGAAGAGTATTTTTGGCATCTTTAATTTCACCATTAATTGTTGTTGCAATAATCCATCCTTCATATGCAAAGGCTGCTCCTAATACAGCAGCTGCAAAACCACTTCCACTGTCACCTATAGTAGATACTTTAGAAAAATTTTCAATTAAAATTCCATTATTGAGTCCTTGAAATATACCCAATATAGATATAATCATTAAAGGGACTAGCTTGATTGCTGTTGAAGCAATTTGGAATTTCCCTGATAGTATAGGTGAAATATAGTTCAAAATATATATGCCTATCATATATATGGCGGCCATAATCCATACAAAATTACCATCTTTATTAAATAAAATAGCAGTATAATTACCAGCTGCCCAAGCTAGTACCGCAGCTATTGCTGGATAATAAATAATTCCATTAAACCATCCTATTAAATAAGCAAATTTTTCTGAAAGCATACCCTCGGCATAATCAACTATCCCGTTAGATCTTTCAAATCTATTAGCACACTCTGCAAAAACTAAGGCTCCAAAAATCATAGAAATTGCTCCTACTAACCATGCAAGTAAAGCTGTTTTTACATTTCCACCTGAAGCCATAAGAATATTATCAGCTTTAAAAAATACACCAGATCCAATTACTATACCAATAACCATGGAAACTGTTGTCCAAAGTCCATATTTTTTTTCTAACATACACACCTCTCCTTTTTACAGTATTTCCCAATGATTAAAAAACTTAATAACCTAGATTTCGTACAAATATAAAAATTATATTTTCATATAATTATCTGTTAATATTATTCAATATATTCCATACGCATCCGGATTTTTAGGTGTAGCCTATTGGGATAATTTTAAAAACTTGAATTTGACAATACTAAAGAAAAGTAAAATTGGGTTTACTATTTTGGATAATATTACAGTGGTTAACTTGTTGGATTTAACTTCATATGTTTAATGTTAATTGTATATATTTAGGGGGTACAAAGTGCGTTAGCAATATTACTTATGTTGGTTATTAGTAAAGAATATTTTAATTTTCCTTTTGACCATAACGTTTGAACTATAATATGGAAACTAATAAAGTTTTGTTTGTACAAAACTTAGGTAATTAGGAATTGAGATTTATTATATAGAGTTCTAGAATTTTCGTCAATGATTTTTTAAAATTTAATTGTTTTAATTATTAAATTATAATTTATTATAAGGAAAAATTAAATCTTAAAGTGTATTTTGAGGGACAATGGTGGTCTCAAAATTGAATAAAGCGGTATTAATAATATGATGAATTTATTTAAGCAATAAAGTAAACAATAATGATGTTCATTAATTGCTTAGAGGAGATGAAAAGATGGATTACTATTGGTTTTTTCAGGTAATTCTTATTTTTTTAGTTGGTACATTTATTTTGAGAATAGGTGGAAGAAAATCAATTTCTCAAATGACCATACCACAAACTATTGTAATGATAGGGTTGGGATCATTATTAATTCAACCTATAACAGGAAAGGGGTTACTTGCTACCTTTATTGCAGCATTTATAATAGTTATCTTAATGGTGCTTACTGAATATCTGCAAGTAAAAGTAGATTTTTTTGAAAATATATTTTCAGGTAAATCAGTTATTGTCATTGAAAATGGCAAATTAAACATTAAAAATATGAAAAAAATAAGAATGACGGTTGATAAACTTGAAACACGTTTGAGACAAGCCGGAATATCCTCTATTGAGGATGTCAAGCATGCAACAATAGAAGTTAGTGGTCAATTGGGGTATGAACTTAAAGAGGATAAAAAACCCCTTACAGTAGGGCAATTTAAATCACTAATAAATGAAATAATGGTAAATAGTAATGCAAAATTTGAAGTTGAAAAAAATATAGAAAATAATATTTTTGAAGAATTAAATAATAAAAAATTTGAAAGCAATGAAAATGAACCATAAAATTTTTCACTATTTTTACACTAATGTATGAGTTATTATAAAATTTTATAAGTTATAGAAAAATACAATAAGATTTTTATAATGGTAATAGTGTAGTAAATAGTCAAATGAAACAGTGTGTTGTAAGAACTAATTCTTCCACCACTCTTTTACGTGAAATTTCCATATAACATAGGATATAAGTAAGATTATAGTTATTTTTTATGTTTTTTCCTCCAATTATCTTATATCTAGATTTAGGCCTTCCACATATAATACTCTTTTAGAGAACATTCCATGAACTACAGTTATATTTGAATTTTCATGTATAAAAAGTGGTCCATCTACCAGAAAGGTTATTTCTCTTTTGTTTTTATAATCTGTGACATAAACTTTATGATATACAACATGACTGTTTTTACTATGATGTTCAGTTATACCAGTACACATTCCAGTTAGAGAAGTCTGTAGTCCCAAAAGTCCTTCTATCCAAGATAATACATCTGGTAAAAGTAAAATTAAAAGGAGTAATGAAAATAAGGTACCTTTTGAAATAATTATACTGTACACAAGAGCCAGGTCATATAGTAATCGTGAAGGTCCTTTCCATCTATTTTTAAAAGGTACATTTATGTGAGGGGAATACCAAATTTTACATCTCCATAGGAAACTACTTTTTTCACAGTTTTCATCAATATATCCGCAAGCCTTTTGCCATTGCAATTGTCTGTTTGTTAATTCTAGAGTCATTATTTTTTTAGTTAGTATAAGAATCCCGATGTATATTACTTCCATTACAAAGGATGATAGGATTACATCTAGGTTTTTTAAAAGAAAAATACATACTAAAATATACGTTATAAAAAACACATTAACTAAATATAGAGGCCTAATTCTCATATTTACTTGTGTCTTTATTTCTTCATTAATATTAATTTTTTTCTCAACAGCAATGACTATACAAAGGAATAATATGGAGTTAAGAGTGAAAAGAACTACTGATCTCATAGTTAAATCTCCGAAGAGTTTTATATTGAATCCTTTATTATTTAAATGAAATATTGAACTGTAAGCTATATTGAAAATTAATATACATAGGTAGAAAGATCTTATACTTTGCAAATTACGTTTATTACTCATAGGTCACCTCTAAAATATAATTGATATAATTATTTTATCACAAAATTTAATTATAGTATTCGCTATAATTGTTAACGTTTTTACAATTTTCTATGTTAATATTCGTAAAAATCATTGACTTAAAAGGTTAATTCTGCTAATATCAAGTTACAAATTCTATTAAATAATATATTGTTTTATTTAAAAGGTCGAGAGACTTATTTATATATAAAGACATAATTAAATAATTTGCTCATATAATTCCTGAATATGGAGGGAAGTTTCTACCAGATAACCGTAAATTGTCTGACTATGAGTGGAATCCTACTTAATTATTATTTTTAAGTATATATTTTTATTATCTAAAATAATGAGCGATAAGGTTTTCATTTATAGTGTGAATACCTTATGGCTTTTTTTATTATTATGAGCATGAATTTTACTAGGAGGACTTTACAATGAAAAACACTAAAGATACTAATTTAATTGTTGGAATTGATGAAAAAATTAGCTTAAGATACGCCTTTTTTCTAGGTTTACAACATGTTTTTGCCATGGATTTATACATAGTTCCTATAATATTGGCAGGTATTTTATCTCTTGATGGCCAAAATACAGCCTATTTTATACAAATGAGCTTTATAGCCGCTGGAATTGCTACACTAATACAAACTGGTTTATGTATGCGATTGCCTATTATGCAGGGACCTTCTTATATTCCCATAGGTGCTTTGGCTGCTATAGGTAGTAAGTTAGGATTACAAGCTATGGTGGGCAGTTTGATCCCAGGTTCACTATTTTTAATGATACTTGGGTATCCACTACGTTTTCTTTCAAAAATAATTTCTAAATTTATTCCACATATAGTTGGAGGCACTGTTATTGTCATAGTAGGAATATCTTTAATGCCTGTGGCTATGACTAATGTTTTTACTGCACCAGGTAATTTAAAAATAAATTGTATCCTTGCCCTTATCTCATCATCTTTATTAGTTAGCTGTATGATGATAGGACGTAGAGCAAATAAGTTTGGTAAAGCTGTTAGACTTACATCTGTAATGATTTCATTAGTTGGTGGCACTATAGCAGCTTCATTATTAGGGGTAGTAGATTTTACACCTGTTACAAAGGCAGCTTGGTTTTCATTTCCTAAATTATTGCCCTTCGGAAAACCAGTATTTGATTTAAAAGCAATTTTAACTATGTTATTTATTTATGCAGTTATTTTAGTTGAAACCTCAGGAACTTGGTTTGCAGTTTCTGCTGTTACAGGAAGCGAATTAACAGATGAAGGTTTAAATAGAGGTGCTGTGGGCGAGGGAATTGGTTGTTTTGTAGGTGCATTGTTCGGTGGCACTCCAATGACAGGCTATTCCACAAATGCAGGTATTATTGCGGTAACAGGTGTAGGGAGCAGAATGGCTATTATTGCTGGAGGAATTATATTAATTGCCCTAGGAATGTTACCTAAATTAATGAATGTAATTGCTTGTATACCTAGTGCAGTTGTTAGCGGAGTTTTTGCAGTAGTTTGTGTAATTATTGCTATGAATGGTTTTAAATCAATTCAACATGAAAATTTTGATGAAAGAAATATGCTTTTAATTGGACTACCAATTCTTTTAGCTCTTGGAACTACTGTTATACCTAAGGATATATTAAATAGTTTGCCAAGTCTTGCAAATTATATTTTTTCCTCTGGAATTACAGTAGGAGCCTTGGCTGCAGTAATATTAAATATACTTTTACCTAAAACAGATGAGAAAGTAGTTAAAACACAAGAATATGAAAAAGCTATGTAGAGTTTTTGTCCCATTATTACCTGCTTTCATACAGCTATTTTATTTAAAATGGGAGTAAAGAACGGTTACCTCCCTTCATAAGGATTTCCCCTAAAGGATAACCACTTCTAAGGAGTAAAACTCCTAAGAATTCTGTTAATAAGCTTTAGAGGAAGTAAAAATTCTATTTGGAGCCAAGAACACTGTTTATATTTAAGTTTTATTGAATTATATATAGAAAAAATAGACATACATAGGGGGATTATATTATGGATCAAATCTTAATAAAAAATGGTTATATTATAACAATGGATTCTTCAAAGAAAATATTTGAGAAGGGGGATGTTTTAATTGAGGATTCTAAAATTATTGCTATAGGTAATGTGGAGGCTCAATTAATTAAATCTAATGTTGAAATTATAGATGCTAAAGGAAAAATTATAATGCCAGGTTTAGTAAATACCCATGTGCATTTATCACAACAATTAGCTAGAGGGTTAGCTGATGATGTAGATCTTTTAACTTGGCTTCGCAAACGTATATGGCCTTATGAAAGTAATATGAATTTAGAGGATTCTTATATTTCTTCATTAGCCTGTTGTACAGAACTAATACGTTCAGGTGTTACTACCTTTTGTGAAGCTGGTGGACAAGAAGTAGATGGTATGGGAAAAGCTGTAGAAGAAGCAGGACTTAGAGGTATTCTTTGTCGTTCTACTATGGACTGCGGTGATGGTTTGCCATTAAAGTGGCAAGAAACCACAGAGGAATCTTTAGAAAAACAAGTAGAGTTGCTTGAAAAGTGGAATGGTAAAGGAGATGGACGTATTAAGTATTGGTTTGGCTTAAGAACTATTTTTAATACTACGGATAAATTAATAACTAAAACTAAGGAACTAGCAGATAAATATAAAGTAGGTATTCATATGCATGTTGCTGAAATAGAAGAGGAAGTTAGATATGCAGAAGCAACTCGTGGTGAAACCACTGTTCAGCATTTAGCTAAATTAGGGGTATTAGATAAAAACTTTTTAGCTGTACATACAGTATGGCTTACAGAACAAGAAATTGATTTATTTAAGCTTCATAATGTAAAAGTATCCCATAATCCTGGTGCTGCAATGAAAGTTGTTTTAGGTTTTGCACATATTCCAGAAATGCTTGAAAAAGGAATCAATGTTTCAATCGGAACTGATGGCGCTCCTTCTAATAATAGAATGGATATGTTTGATGAAATGCATTTAACATCATTAATACATAAAGGTAGAAGATTGAATCCAAAGGTTGTTCCTGCTGATGAGGTATTAGAAATGGCTACAATGAATGGTGCTAAATGTGCCCTTTGGGAGAATGAAATAGGATCTTTGGAGGTAGGAAAAAAAGCAGATTTAATAATTATTAACCCTAAATCTATTGGCAACCTTCCTATGCATGATCCAATTGGAAATATAGTATATTCAATGCACTCTAGTGATGTAGAATCTTCTATGTGTAATGGTAAGTGGTTAATGAAGAATAAAGTATTATTAACTATAGATGAAGAGGATATTATTAGAGAAGCACAAGAAAAAGCAACAGCTTTAGTTAAAAAAGCATGTATTGTCTTACCAAAACGTTTTTAAAAATAGAAAGAATCATCTTTAAGCAGATAATTATAGTTTAAGGATGATTCTAATATTTTTTGATAAAATTTATATATTGATTAATATAGTTATATAACAAAACAAGTCAAGTTGAATATATTTTTTACTTATCTTATTTGTAATATTAAATCTTTAAATAGTTCAAGCATAAAATGTTGTTCATCAATTATATGCTTAACTAGTTCTTGCCAAACTTTATTTTCTTTCCCAAACTTAAGTAATTCAGGGTAGAAGGATAGAGCTTGAGTATCATAAAACATGAATTTATTAATAAGTCTTCTTATATTTCCAATAGATTGATAATATAACATAGGATTATCCCTTAAAGCTTTTCTTAAGTACACTACATCGTTATATAGTCCTAAAAACCTTTTATGAATCTCATCAAGTTTATCTACAGCAGATTTTGGCAGATTAATCTTAGAGAGAGAAGCCACCGTCTTAAGAAAAGTTGGATGTTCACTTGAAATATGGGTCCATAGTTCAAGTTCGTTAAAAATACAAGCAAATTGGTTTACATAAGTGTAACAATACATAAATTACCTCCTGATAAAGTGTGAACAGTATATTATATGTTATTTATATGGAAGAATGACTTAAAATGTACAGCAATTATTTATTCTTTTTATCAATGTTCTTTATACAATGAGCCTAAAGTTCCGCATTCTAAACTAGAAATTAATGTTCAAAGATTTTAAGTATATTAAAATGCGTAAAGGAAAAAATATATAAGTAAATTTAGTTATTTTTATTGCAGAATTTTTATAGTGGATGGAGGTAAATGAAGTGAAAAAAGTAATAAAAATAGGATTGGTTATTCTAGTTATACTTGTAATAGCAGGATTTTTTATTATTAAGAATTTAACTGAGACCAAGAATGGTAAGCTTAATATGTATGTTGCTACAAACTTGCAGTTATATAAAATTCTTAATCCTAAATCACTCAATAGTAAATCAATTGAAGAAACTAGAGGAGATTTAAATAAACAATCAACTAGGTGGTCAAATAAACCTATACCATTTTCCAATATTAAAAACCTTCATATAAAAATGAATAATGAAAAAATACCAGTACGAATATATACACCTGAAAAGGGTAGTAATTTCCCTATAATCATTTATTCACATGGTGGTTTCTGGATTGGAGGAAATGTTGATACTATTGATGGGGTTTGTAGAAAGCTTTCGCAGAATACAAAAGCAATTGTAATATCTGTAAACTATAGGCTTGCCCCAGAAAATCCTTTCCCCGCTGGTCTTAATGATGTATATAATGTGCTTCAGTGGACTTATAAAAATGCAAAAAGCATAAATGGAGATGAAAAACATATAGCAGTTGTAGGGGACAGTGCAGGTGGAAATCTTTCAGCTGCAGTTTCATCAATGTCACGGGATAAAAATGGACCTCCTATAACATGTCAGGTATTAATATATCCATCAACAAATATATTTAAACTGAACAGTAAATCTTGGTCTCATTTTTCTAATAGCTTAAATGTTTCAACAGAGGATATGGAAAAGTATATTTCAATTTATGCACCAAAAAAAGAAGATAGGAAAAACCCTTATGCATCCCCACTTTTATCTAAGGATCTTAGAAAATTACCTGATACACTCGTAGTGACAGCAGAAATTGATCCTCTTAGAGATGAAGGGGAAGCTTATGCTAATAAACTAAAAGAATCTGGGGTTAAAGCAGAGGTTACTAGATATAAAGGTATTACTCATGGATTTATTACAATGGATAAGATTACAAATAAAGCAGACGAAGCATTAAATCAAATTTCTCTATATATACAAAAAGAGTTTCAAAAATAAACTTAATATAATTATTTTATTACAAAATTTATTATAAAGGATGTTGCAGAGATAAAAGTTAAGTTTAGTTGACAAATTGCCATCTTTACTTGATAGAAAAGATTTTTAATGTCTAGTATACTATAGTTAAAAAAGAAAAGCTCTCACATTGTGAGGGCTTTTTATAAATGTTTTTATATGATAATATTATGTTTTATCGCTTTTTCAAAGAATAATCTGAAAAAGTACCCCATTTTTCTATTCTATTAAAGCTAGGATAAGATGACATAAAATGTACTATTATTGGAGAATTATCTAGCTTGGGGTGAGAAATAAAAAATTTTCTATCACCATATCTAATAGCCTCTAAAGCAAGAGGAAGTTCACGCCTGAAAATATGGTTTCGTACACCTGTAACAATTGGATTGTTTCCATCTACATGTAGATACACATGAAAGAAGTAGTTTTTCCCTTTTTCAATCCATTCACCAAGAACTTCATCCCGCATAGAACTAATTTTGTCATAGGCATAGGTTAATCCAATGGTTAAAAAAAGCTCTGCGGTTATATCAGAATGAGTAAGGGTGTAGCGTCTTCCTAGAATAGGCTCTGTGCTAGTTACTCCATCTCTAAATTCCACTGAAAGTTTTTCAGGGTTCAATTTGCTCATTTAATCCCTTCCTGTACAATATTTCTCATAGAATTATTATATGATTAGGTTAAGGAAGTTGTTATTTAGATAGCTATAAAATCTATTATAATATCATTAGCGCTATATAAATTTATAAAAAGAATATTGAAATAAATATTCATATCTGCAATCTTTTCTCTTAGTTGAACATTAATATATATGGAAAGCCACCCTTAATAATTAAATATATGGGTGGCGTAGTTGTATTTAATTTATATACGAAACGATTGTAAATAGTTTTGTATGTCTTCTTCAGAAGTATTGAGCAAATCAGTAAGCATCCTTTGAATAGAGTGCAGGGTTTTAATTCTCTCTTCAATTTCGCAGATTTTATTCTTTACCAATCCTTTTAAATTCTCTCCATCCATTTCTTGACTGAGCATTTGCAGTATTTCTTTGATTTCTTTTAGAGAATATCCTAATGATTTAGCATCTTTGATGAATTTAATTTTCACAAGATAATCATCTGTGTAGATTCGATAACCATTGTCTATCCGCTTTGGGGCAGGCAAGATGCCACTATCTTCATAGTAGCGTATAGTTGATGTACTTATCCCAGTTTGCCTTGCTAGTTCACCGCGTGTCATTTTGTTCACTTATATTACCCCCATTCTTTATAATTAATTATTTTAATTCAATCTTTTTTTCGTGTATATATCACTAAATTTTACTTCAGGGTACTTAGACGAAGGCCCATCTAGAAGAATTGAATGGTTACCTTTAAAATACTGGTCAAAAAAAGCTCTTACATAAGATCTTGTAATATCTATGTTATGAACTGGATCAATGCCCTTGGCAAAAAGTAAAGGAGACATTAGTGATATATCTGTAAAGCTCTGATGAATAAAATGATCTACAGTTAAATAGTATGTGCTGTTAGTACTTTTGTTTATAACCGATTGGAGATCAGGGATAAACTCCTCATAGAACACCTTATCTTTTTTTATAGTAGATGGATCAAAGCTTGCGGCTGTACCGCCTGACATCAAATACATAAACGGCTGCTTTAAACCCTTTTGAGAAACACTCCCCCAGAATCCGCCTTCTAGACTTACACCTGCCTTTAGTCGATTATCTTGAGCTAGGGCTTCTGCAGTTGTTGCTCCTCCATAGGAATGTCCGAACATTCCAATACGCTCAAGGTCTAGCTTACCTTGGAGTAGAGAATTAGGATCTTTTTTATTCCATTTTGTAAGAGTGTCAAGAAGGAATCTGACATCTGCTACACGAATTCCTACATTCCCAATGTTATGTTTGTATAGCTCAGATGCTGTCATACTTTTGATATCTGGCTTGTAGAAAATAGAACGTCCATCAGGAAATGCTACCTTGGCAGATGTATATGGATGATCCAGGCCTACTACTATATACCCATGACTTACAAGTTCTTCAATAGTTGTCAAGCTCTGAAAACGGGTGGAGCGTACTCCGGGAGAGAACAACAGTACTGGATACTTGGATTCAGCTGTTGATATTTTAGCGCCCTGGACAACATGAGTAGGAACTTGTGACAAATGGGTGAATAACTGCTTAGGTATATTAAACACTAGGCTAATTGCCTCTCCTAGTTCAGAAGGGTAATGTTCAACTGCTTTTCCTTTAATATCCTTTTGGTCAACTGGATACCAGACATTTACCATGATCTCTCGCTTGTCATCGGGAGAGGTACTTAAAGTTTCAGCACGGGATTCATCAGTAAGATGAGGGGAAACAGTACCAATTCCATAGTTACCAGTTGGCTTAGGCATAGTAAAGACAGGCAACAGAAAGCTTAAATACGCAGACGTACCGATGAATATCAAAACCAAAATGGATACAAAGCTCTTTTTTAATAGTGACTTAGGTATAGATTGAGATTTATGTTTACTGTCTGATTTTATCAATCTGTGGATTAAGACGATTACCAGCACCAATGCTACGGCATAAGATGGAAGCATCTGTATGCGAAAATGATTAATAGTTCCATGTAGTAACATAACTAGCACCACGGACATCAAAAAAACTATATCCAGACGGCGATTTGGTTTTACAAAAAGAATTCCACCAGTAGTTGTCAAAATCACTAGGAATAAAATAACCTCTAACATTCTCATTATAAACTACCTCCTATTTTATCTGATGACTACCTGCCCTAATACTGCTATTTTTTATAAGTTGCAGATAAGAGCAGCTACGTCCCTATGTTAGTTCTTCTAAGCTTCAACTGGAGTAGGGATTTCTTTTAAGCAAACTCCGTTTGAAACTAAGAAGTGTTTGGTCAAATTCATCCGTAATGAAAAACATCAATGGATGATAATTAAATAATAAGCATTGAAGTATACTGCAATGTCAAGTTTATTTGAGAATATTTATGGTGTCAGATACTGTGCATCCATTATAGTAGTTTTTCCAGGTAAATTAAAAAATAAAAGTAATGTAAACTCAATCATATTAGTGGTTTATATAGGATTTTTTATAGAAATTTCTATTTTATAAAATCATCGGAAAAGCTTTCAAGAAAATCTTGATATTCCAATGGGGGGGTGCTATTTTTAATTTTAAGGAATATTGATTTTACAGTAGTTGAACATTAACATGAGATGTATTTAAATTTGTACACAATCTGAAATAAAGGCGGCGTAACTTTTGAAAATGTAGATAAGAATAATGTTCTTTGAAAATTGAATAATACGGTGTTAGGAAGTGAAAATATTATATATATTACTAAAATAACCATTTATTGATGGAAATGTGATATAATTACTATTAGTCAAATCACAATAGTAAAAAATGGCGAACTAAAGATTATTTATAATAAGCTGTTAAAAGTAGAGGGAGAAAAATATGTTTGTTGATTATAATAATAGTATCGTGAATCTTGCTTGCTCTATCTTAGAATATTTTGGTGCTGAGAGTGAACATAGTACACTAAAAGAAGTGGACGAGCTTTTGAAATATCAATATAAAAATGTAGTTATCTTGCTATTGGATGGATTAGGGGTTGATACATTACAATATCATTTATCGGAAAATGGTTTTTTCCGAAAGAATTTGATTAAGGAATATTCATCTGTGTTTCCTCCAACTACTACATCAGCAACAACCTCTATTGAAAGTGGTTTAACCCCTTTGGAACATGGGTGGTTAGGATGGAGTTTGTATTTTAGTGAAATAAATAAAATTGTAAACGCATTTATTAATACGGAAAAAGACACAGAAATTCAGGTGGAGGGTTATCATGTTGCCAGTCAATTTATACCGTATAAAAGTATTTACCAAAAAATAAGAGATGCTGGGAGGGCTAATGCATATAGTGTATCGAAATTCGGAAGTAATAAAATAAAAACATTTGATGAATTGACGCATGAAGTAGAAGGGTTGTGTGCTACCTCCGAGAAAAAATACATATATGGATATTGGGAAAATCCTGATAGCTTAATGCATGAGTTTGGTTGCTATAACAGTCTGGTTACTGCGAATATAAAAGAACTCGAAGAAAAAGTAACAGATATGTGCAAAAAATTATCCGATACATTGGTTATTGTTACTGCAGACCATGGACATTGTAATTTGAAGCACTATATTTTGAGTGATTATCCTAAGTTAATTACTATGTTAAAACGTCCAACTTCTATCGAAACAAGAGCTACAGCGTTCTATATAAAAGATGAATATTTGAATGATTTTCCCACTGAATTCCATTATAATTTTGGCCACGACTTTTTATTGTACTCAAAAGAAGAGGTTATCGAAAAGAGTATATTTGGTGTTGGAAAAATGCATCCTAAGTTTGAAGAATTTATAGGAGATTATTTAGCAGTAGCAATTAGTGACAAAGGTATTGTTTATTCTCAAAAATCAAATCAATTTATTTCCAATCATGCTGGGATGACGGAACAGGAACTGAAGATACCACTTATAGCAATATGCAAAAAATGAGCATTATCAAAAGTTAGTTCGTAATCATGATTCATCCAGATTTAATTGTGAGAAATTTCATTATAAACTTAATGGGGAAGTCTTAGATTTTTTATTGCATGAGATTATACGGAAAATATTAATTTTCACTATAACTCAACAAATCATTAATACAATTTTAAAAAAATCAGGACTTACAATGATAAAGTAGGTCCTGATTTTTATTAAATAATAGGCCTATAGTCAGTAATGTTTTTAGTTGTATATAGAAGCTTTATGAGGTTACAAAGCTCAATTATAGTATCTTCTATGAATTCTTCATCTAAATATGTGAAGCATATTCTAAGATTATTAAATTCTACTTCATTAGGATAACATATGGTTCCAGGTAAAAAAGAAATATTCTTTGTTGTAATAGAGTAAGATAATAGCTTCTCGACATTAAAATTTTTAGGAAGTGTAACCCAAATATTTATTCCACCTTCAGGTATGGCCCACTTCATACCAGAAGGTGCATGGCTCTTCAATAAACTAATTACCTTATCACGTCTTTTTACCAGCTGTTTATTTAAACTTTCAATATAATATGTGATTTTATTGGACTGGATAAAGTTTATAATAGTCTTTTGAATTAGTACAGATGTTCCAAGATCATGATTAGCTTTAGCTGCTATAAGTCGTGAGAGTATGGAACTCTCTGATATAATGACAGCTAGCCGGTAGGAAGGACCTAGGATCTTGCTAAGACTTTTTATATAAACTACATGTCCATCAGTATCCATGGATTTTATTGTTTTAATCTTTTCTCTTTTATATGAAATTTCATTCCAAGGATCATCTTCAACTATAAGAATATCGTTATATCTAGCTATATCTAAAAGCTCTACTTTCCGTTTTGAACTCATACTATATCCAGTTGGATTGTGAAAGTTTGGAATAGTATAGATAAGCTTTGGCGAGTGTTTATCACATAGGTTCATTAAAATATCAGTTCGCATACCTTCACTGTCAACAGGAACAGTTAAAATTACTGCTCCTCTGCATTTAAATAAATCTATAGCCCCTGGATATGTAGGAGTTTCCATAACTACAATATCTCCAGGTCCAATAAAGGTGCTGGCTATAAGACTTATTCCTTGTTGTGAACCACTAGTTACTAAAATATTTTCCGGTGAAGTAGCTATTTCTTTTGATCTCAAGTATTGAGACATGATATTTCTAAACTCATAATCACCTTGAGCAGGAGGATATTGAGAAAGAAGCTTTATATCATTTTGAATTAAGCCTAAAGAATCCTTTAATATAGTTTTTGTAGGTAACAGTTTGTGATTTAATGAGGCCACGGACAAATTATAGTAATCATTGGAGTAGGATAAATTAGGATTATATCTAAATTGAGCCCGAGATAAATAGTCTGGCACAGACATTTGCCACTGAAAACTATCTTTTTCAGTAATATTATTAGATTTCACCGTGCTGTTTCTTTCATTAACATAGGTACCTTTACCTTGGATTGTAGTTACCAAACCATTTTGCTCTAAATTATTATACGCTTTAATTATAGTCATTGGGCTAATACCTAATTCCTTGGCTAGACTTCTGATAGAAGGTAGCTTTTGACCAGCTTTTATAAATCCAGACATAATTCTATCCGAAAAGTAATGAACTAGTTGTTGAGTTATAGTAATTAGACTATTCTTATCAATTTTAATATTCATAAACAAACTCTCCCAAAGTGTTATATACAGTTATAATAATTATTATTAAATTATATATCTGTATTATATCGTGATTCAAGCTTGAAAGCTATCGAAATCATAATTGTGTTTAAAAATTAACTGTTATACTTTGAGTTTGACTGTTATATACGTAATTGATTTATAATTATGGAGTAAATTATGTTTAAGTATTGGAGGGCTATTTAATGAAAAAATATTTATTAACCTTAGGGAAGTTATTTTTTTGAAAAATCCAAAATAAACTTCATTTGCTATAATATCAAAAAGAAATATTAGGAAACAATGAATGGGAGGAATCCGATTATGAGAAAATTTGAGTATACCTTAGTGGATGTTTTTACAAATCAGGTGTTTGGGGGAAATCAGCTGGCCGTATTCAAAGATGCGGAAAAGCTGTCAAGTGAAGAAATGCAGAGTATTGCGAGAGAGCTTAATTTTTCCGAAACAACCTTTGTTACAGATATTGGGCCAAATCATAAAAAGCTCAGAATATTTACACCAAAAACCGAGCTGCCTATGGCAGGCCACCCAACCATCGGTACGGCTTTTGTTCTTGCTGATGAAGGCGTTATCGAAACCCGCGAGGGAATAAACAAGCTTATTTTTGAAGAAGGCGTCGGAGAAATAGCTGTTTCTATTCACGTGGAAGGCGGGAGAATCAGATTGATTGAAATGGAACAGCCTATGCCGGTATTCGGGCAGGTCTTTGGAGATATAAGGACAGCCGCCGAACTACTCTCCCTTGATATCGCCGATATTGATACAACCAGCCCTATCCAGACAGTGTCTACCGGCGTGCCTTTTTTGTATATCCCACTAAAAAGCCTGGATGTGATCAGCAAGATAAAGCTAAGGCTTGATACATGGGAGAAGTTCTTTTCGGCAAGGGAGGATACGAAACATATATTCGCTTTTACTAGGGAAACCCTCCATGCCGGATCAACCATACACAGCAGGATGTTCGCTCCGGCGATGGGCATTGCAGAAGATCCGGCTACAGGCGGGGCAAGCGGTCCGCTGGGAGCATATTTGGTTGAACACGGTCTGGTGGCACAAGGATATGACGGTAAATATATGATTATAAATGAGCAGGGAATTGAAATGGGAAGACCGAGCTTTATTAATATTACTGTTAGCAAAACGTATAACAATTTTTCAGAAATCAAGATCGGTGGAACCTGTGTGAAATTTGGAGCCGGGGTGATCGAGCTGCCCACTTTATAGCTCAGGCTGCACATGTAAAAAATATAAATTCCATTATCAGGTAATACTAGGAGTAGCTAAAGGACTGCTGATGTATAGTACAAAATTGATATAATATGGCATATAGTGTTTGTTTTTATCAACTAAGAAAGACATTTCTACCTTTCTTAGTTGATGAACAATTTTCTTATTTAACGACTGAACTATAAAATCAAATAATTTTTCTAAATGTCGTATTATTCAGAAATGAATTTTACGGCATTTTTATGTCGTAATAAAATTATATAGTAAGCAATATTAATTTTAGATGTTATTAAGTTATTGTTGATAAGTTAAATTGAGCAACTTGGCTGTAAATCAAGTAATGCTCCGAATTGTTGAGAAGCTGTTATAAAGCATATCAAGGCTAAAAGTTCAGAAACTTCATTATCACTAAATTCATTTTTTAGTCTATTAAAATATTCATTATCAATAAGTTGATTTTTAGAAATAATATCTGCGATTTTAGTAGCAATTAAAATTTTTGAATCAGTTATTTTATTAGATGGTTTACCTTTAGACATACAATATTGACATCCGTTATTAAAAGCAAGGGTACGTCTTACCTCTTCTTTTAATTCATGTGTAAATGTATTACTATTAAAAAAGCATTCTTCTAAAGAAGTCCATTTTTCCATTATATATTTATTATGGCCTAATAATTGTTGAAATGGTGTGAGCCCTTCTTGTGAAAAAGTTATTCTTGCCATGGTATCTCTCCTCTATAAATATATTTTATTAACAATTAATATTATACAAATTATAATATTAATATTGTATTGTAATTGATATATAATATAATAATAAATATATCATTTGAAATAATAATTTGAGAGAGGAAGTTACAAATGAAATTAGATGAAATAGACGTATTAATTTTACAGGAGTTACAAAAAGATAGTAGACTATCTATAAGAGAATTATCTAAACGTATAAATCTTTCACCACCATCTGTTACTGAAAGAGTAAGAAGACTCGAAGATGATGGGGTTATTGAAAAGTATACAATTAAAATAAATAAAAAGAAACTTGGATTGTCTATTGATTGTATAGTCAAGGTAACTATGAAAAATGGACAGTATGAAAAATTCAAGATATTCATTAAGGAGTATAAACGAAGTGAATGGTGTTATAGAATTGCTGGTGATGGATGCTTTTTAGTTAAATTATTAGTTAAATCTTTAAATGATATAGAAGAATTTATAAATGATATATCTTCATATGCAATAACAGAAACTATTATAGCATTTTCAGAAGTAACAATAAATAATAGCATTAATAAATTTTTAGGAGAGTAAGAATATGGCATATGAAAAAACGAATAATTTACTCAAACACCACAATTATTAAAAGTCTTAGAAGAATCTAAAGCCTTTATTCAATATGTTGTAAAACACATATCATATATAATCATTTAGATGGATTTCGATATATAATAAATATTAAAGGATACACTTAAAGAGGTGGAAAATATGAACTTTTTTACTTTAAATATTTTAATAGGAGCAATGGCCTTTATAATAAACAAGATAAGCAACATGTCTCAAGATATAGATCCCTTTGAAGCCTTCAATGATATAGAAGAGAATTTGGATGAAATAGACAATGAAAAGGTAACTAACTTTGTTAATGGATTAATAAATGCTAGTATGTCGAATCCATCAATAGGATACTTCTTTATGTTTTTAGTATATATAACCCCTATTTTAAATTTATTGTTACTAATTAAAGGAATAGTAAATTATTTTAATAGAGAAGCAGGATAATCTTTTAACAAATACCTAAAGTGACTTTAGGCAGAAAGGAGAAAATTATGAGATATAGTATTACAGATTTAGCAGAAATTCTTGGATGTACTACAAGTGCTATTCACTATTTTGAAAAAGAACATTTAATTGAAGTGGAAAAAGGAAAAAATGGTCATCGTTATTATAATGTTGTAGATGTATTTCGATTGCTTTCTTATACAAAGTATCGTTCTATGGAAATACCTATGAAAACTATTATTGCACAATTTGGCGGGGAAGAAAATAATTATAAATTAATAGAAAAAAGAGAAACAATGTATCAATTAGAGGCCTTAAAAAGAGCCCAATATTATATGAATTTAGCAGATGCTATTGGGGAACATCTTGTTAGCATAAGAAGAATTGAAGAACTATTGAATAAGTATGAATTTGCAAAGTCACCTGAAGTAACGATTATGTGTGATGATGAGTGTGGGTGGCTTTCAAAAAAGCGTAGTTCACAAAAGATAATTCATGAATGGGTAAAAGCAATGCCAACAGTGCAGCTAGGGGTATTTGATTCAAGAATGGGAATGAGTAACTTTGGATATTTGGTAAAAACTAAAAAGCGAGAAGAATTAGAACTTCCGCTAGGGTTATATGCCAAAGAGCTAAAAAGTACATCTTGTATACATACAATTGTAATGGCAGATGAAGATTTCACACAACAACCACAGAAGGTTTTTAAAAAGGCTTCTGAATTTGCAATAAAAAAAGGTCTTGAAATAGGTGAAATAGCCTGGGGAAAGATATTATTAGTTGAGGTTGAAAAGGGAGCTAAATTGCATCCATACATAGAATTATGGATTTCGATAAAAATATAACAATATCCTCTTGAAAGTAAAGCTACTTTATGCTCTATACTGAAGGTAACAGGAAAATAAAAAAATACAAATGTGAATTCAGAAAGGAGAAAGAAAATGAAGGATAAGTATAAGGTACTTTACGACCCAATTAAAATTGGAAAATTGGAGATTAAAAATAGATATGTTCTTGCTCCAATGGGACCAGGAGGAATGTGTAACGCCGATGGCAGTTTTAATAAAAGAGGAATTGAGTTTTATGTAGAACGTGCAAAAGGCGGAACTGGATTAATTATGACAGGTGTAACAATGGTGGAAAACAATATTGAAAAATGTGCCCTGCCATCCATGCCATGTCCAACAATTAACCCTCTAAACTTTATTACAACAGGTAATGAAATGACAGAAAGAGTTCATGCATATGGATCAAAAATATTTTTACAATTATCAGCAGGCTTTGGTAGAGTAAGTATACCATCTATTGTAGGAAAAGTGGCAGTAGCACCTTCTAAAATTCCACATAGATTTTTACCAGGAGTAACTTGTCGTGAGTTAACTACAGAAGAAGTAAAAGAATATGTAAAAGCCTTTGGTGAATCAGCAGAAATTGCAAAAAAAGCCGGATTTGATGGTGTAGAAATTCATGCAGTACATGAAGGATACTTATTAGATCAATTTGCTATTTCTTTCTTTAACCATCGTACTGATGAATATGGTGGATCATTAGAAAATCGTTTAAGATTTGCCTGTGAGGTTGTACAAGAAATTAAGAAACGTTGTGGACAAGACTTCCCAGTTTCACTTAGATACAGTATAAAAAGCTTCATTAAGGATTGGTGTAAGGGTGGCTTACCAGATGAAGAATTTGAAGAAAAAGGAAGAGATATTCCAGAAGGAATTGAAGCTGCTAAAATACTTGTTGCAGCAGGATATGATGCTTTAAATGGAGATGTTGGGTCTTATGATTCATGGTATTGGAGTCATCCACCAATGTATCAAAAGAAGGGATTATACCTTCCATACAATGAAATACTTAAAAAGGTAGTAGATGTACCTATTATTACAGCAGGAAGAATGGAAGACCCTGAACTATCAAGTGATGCAATTTTGTCAGGAAAAACAGATATGATTGCTTTAGGAAGGCCACTTCTTGCAGATGCAGAAATTCCAAATAAGATTTTTGAAGATAAATATGATAAAGTTAGACCTTGTTTATCTTGTCAAGAAGGGTGTATGGGAAGATTACAGAATTTTGCAACAGTATCCTGTGCAGTAAATCCTGCCTGTGGACGTGAAAAAGAGTATGGACTAAAAAAAGCAGAACAGATTAAGAAAGTTCTTGTTGTAGGTGGCGGTGTTGCAGGAATGGAAGCTGCAAGAGTTACAGCTGTTCGTGGACACAAAGTAACATTGATTGAAAAGAATGGTTATCTTGGTGGAAATATTGTACCAGGAGGAATTCCAGATTTCAAAGATGATGATCGTGCACTTGTTAAATGGTATGAAGGAATATTGAAAGATTTAGGTGTTGAAATAAAATTAAATGTGGGTGCATCAAAGGAAAATATCAAAGAATTTGGAGCGGATGAAGTGCTTTTAGCAACAGGCTCTAGTCCAAGAACATTGACTATTGAAGGAGCAGATAAGGTTTATTCAGCAGAAGATGTGTTAATGGAAAGAAAAACTGTTGGTGAAAAAGTTATTGTGATTGGTGGAGGACTTGTTGGATGTGAAACAGCTCTTTGGTTAAAACAACAAGGTAAAGAGATTACAATTGTAGAGATGCAAAATGATATCCTGCAAGTAGGTGGACCTTTATGTCATGCAAACCACGATATGCTTGTTGATTTAATTAAATTCAATAAGATTGATGTTAAGACAAGCTCCTATATCAGCAAGAAAACAGATGAAGGATTTGTTTTAAATACAAATGGAGAAGAATCAATTATTAATGCTGATAGTGCTGTTGTAGCTATTGGATATTTATCTGAAAAAGACTTATATAGTGAAGTTAGATTTGATATTCCAAATGCAAGACTAATTGGAGATGCTAATAAAGTTCAAAATATTATGTATGCTATTTGGAGTGCATATGAAGTCGCTAAAAATATTTAAATAAACTTTTGCAAAAAACTAGAATGGGTTTATATACATATCTAGTTTTTTGTTTTTTACTGAAATTCTATAAGTATATGAGTGTTTGTTATATATTTATTATAAAATACTAATTATTTAAAAATTTATTTAATGAATCATTATCTTTAAATAGGTTTCTTAAGTTCCCATATTTTTGTTCTAAATTTTTTCTATCATATTTATAGGATTTTTCTCCTATATTCTCTACATTAAATTTAATAATTTCAGCATTTGATATAAGATATAATAATACCACTGCATTCTTTTCTAAAAAATTGTTAGCTTTTTTATCATTCCAAAATTTATTATAATTTTCTTCTCCTAAATTTTCATTTGTTTTATAGTTAACGGTTATTTCATAAGGTTCTTTAGTAGTTTGTAGGCTAAATCCAGCACTATATTCATTGGCAGGTAAATTTTTTATAATACTTCCTACAGAACTATTATCACCTACATATGTGTCTTTATATTTTATCAAATCATATGTTTCAACCTTAGAACTATTCTTCGCATTCTCCTTTAATTTTTTTTCAGAATTTACTCCACAACCTATTAAATTTAATGATAGGATGAGTACTAAAGGTACTAATATTTTAGACTTGTTTTTCATATAATGCCTCCTGTTTTACAATTATATATTAGATTATGCTGTAAGTATAGTTGGATTATAACATTAATTACAATATAATGGTATCCATTTTTAGTGGTCATTTTGACATGGGTATTGAATATATTTACTTTTAATAAAATTAATATTATTTTAGAATTAAGCAAAAGAAGAATATTTTATAATCTTTACGGTCAGTTTTAAAAATAGCAAAATAAGAACAGAAAAATATTTTGTTTTGTTATATCATAATAATAGCTTTATAAAGTAGGTGAGTATTTAATGAATTATAGAAAAGATATAGAAAATTGTATTGATTATATAGAAGAGCATATTAAAGAGCCTCTTACACTTAAAGAAATTACACAGGAAATAGGGTACTCATCATATCATTTCTGCAGAGTTTTTTCTTTTTTAAAGGGTATGCCCTTAATGGAATATGTAAGAAAAAGGAGACTTTCTTTATCTACTATAGATTTATTAGAAGGTAAAAAAATAATAGATGTTGCCTTTAAGTGGGGATTTGAAACTCCAAGTAGTTTTGCAAGAGCCTTTAGAAAAGAGTTTGGATGTAGTCCAAGTCAATATATTAAAAAAATGAAATCCTATTACAAAAGTGAAAATAATTTAATCCTAAGTAAGTTTATGAATGACCCATATATTGTTAAAAAGCATGGATTTAAAGTTGCTGGATATGGTATTAAAACTAATGTGGCAGATAGTAAATATACAAAGGATGTGGCCTCCTTTTGGAGCAATTATAATGGAGAAAATTTAGAAAGTAAACTATATAAAATTTTATCACCATTAAAACATGGGGAAGTTGGATTATGCATACCTTGTTCTGATAGTGGGGATATAACCTATTTATTAGGGGTTATTGTTGAGGATTTTTCTAAGGTAACTTCTGATATGATAACTGTTGAAGTACCAAAGGCTCAGTATGCAGTATTTACTACAAATCCTGTTAATACGGTAGACAGCAAAGATCAAAGGGAATTTGCAAAGATTATTAAAGAATCATGGAAATATATATTTGATGAATGGTTTAAAAATAATGATTACGAATATGATGAAGAAAAATTGGATTTTGAATTTTATGATGAAAGATGTCATTTAAGACCAGACACAGTTATGGATATTTATGTGCCAATAAAAAAGTTGGAAAGGTGATATTAAATGATTAATTATTATGGAAGTTTATGTACAGTAATGTATGAGTTACTACATCCTCATGCACCAGAAGATGAGCTGCAATTTTATTTACAATATGCAAAAAAGGAGATGAAAATACTAGAACCACTTTGTGGAAGTGGTAGATTTCTAGTACCTTTTTTAGAAAGAGGCTTTAATATTACTGGATTTGATATGTCAGAAGAAATGCTAAAAGAACTTTATAAAAAAGCTCCCAAGGCAAAGGTTTTTCAAAGTTCTATTGAAAAATTTTCTCCAAAGGAAAAATATAATTATATTTTTATTACATCTGGTTCATTTTCATTATTTCTTGATGAGGATATTGCCTTTAATGTGCTGGTAAAAATGAAGGAAGCACTAGCACCAAAAGGCAAGTTTGTTTTTGCTGCTGAGACAACCGCTAATATAATTTCTGATAGGGAAGAGTACCTTGAAAATAGTCACGTAAAGACCAAAGAAGGTTATGATATAATCTTTAAAAGTAAAAGTTTTTATGATAAACACAAAAAAATATTATCCACACCAAGTTTATATGAGTTATATGATGGTGATAATTTACTAGGTAAAGAAGAAATGGATTTTCGTATAAAATTATATGATTCTGGAGAATTAGAGGAGCTGATATTAAAAGCAGGATTTAAAGGGAGCCATGTATTCAATGATTTCAATAGAAGAGAATCTATAGATAAAAATACTGAAACCTTTTTATATGAATGTTATATTTAAGAATGAAATATTTTCCAATAAATTTTAACTTTAAAACCTATCTTAGCTATTTAAATATAATGCTTAAGATAGGTTTTTGTTTTGTAATACTGTTTTATGTTATTATTTATCTAATTCATCTAGAGACATTAGTTTTAATAATCCATTTCGTAATAAAATTAGAATTACACCAAATACTATTACAATGCCAGATATTAAGCCAAATATTTGGGTATATCCTAAAGTATCTGTAAACCCTGCAAGTTTTCCTGAAATTATGCTTGAAAAGAAGAAGCTTAAGTACCATGCACCCATTGCTAGGGAGCCGTATTTTGCAGGAGCTAATTTATTGAACATTGCCATTCCTATTGGAGATAGGCAAAGTTCTCCTACTGTTAATAAAAAGTAAGCTACAATGATGAAAAGTATGTTCATTTGTTTACTTCCGTCTAAAACACCACCTAATGTTGATATACCTAGTATTAAGGTTAAGAAGGCAATACCTGTTAAAATCATTCCAAGTCCCATTTTAGTAGGAACTGATAAGTCTCCCTTTTTACTATTTCCAAGTTTCAACCATACATTGGCAATTATTGGTGATAATACTACGCAAAAGATTGCATTAATAGAAGTAAGCCAAGGTACAGGCATTGTAAATCCACCGATGGTTCTGTTTACAAGTTTATTTGCAAGTAAAGAGAAGGAGGTAGCAGTTTGATCCCATGCTGACCAAAATATAATGACAAACACAAACATCACAATCATTGCTTTAATACGATTTTTTTCTAATTGTGTCAAAGGTTGTGCTTTAACTTTTTCTGTTGATTTTGTGCTTACGGATTCTGTGGAAGTTTTTTTATTTTTGGAAGCTGGGTATTTTCCTGTCTCACCTAGCCATTTAGGAGATACAATCCAAATAAAGATACCTATAAATATCATTATCAAAGTACACATAAGAAAAATGTATTTATAACCATAGGCTGCGATCTCACCATTAGCGGCTACTTTAGCGAACCATTTATCAGAAATTAAACCAGCAATTATAGGTCCAAAAAAAGCACCGATATTTATAAACATATAAAATATGCTATAGGCAGCATCTTTTTTAGACAATTCATTTTTGCTATAAAGTTCACCTACAAGGCTACTAATTTGTGCCTTGAAAAATGCACCAGCAATAATTAGGATAATAAGTCCCAGCCAGACACTACCAATATTTGGTTTGGCAAAAAATAGCGCCAAATAACCACAAGCAGTTAGAAAACAACCTAATATTAGTGATTTCTGGATTCCAAGCCATTTATCAGTTATATATCCACCAACTAGGGAACCCATATAGTTTATACCTTGATATAAACCTATGATAGCAGCGGCTTTTGGTACACTTAGACCAAGTCCATTTTTGCTTACATCAGCTGTTAAAAATAGTATTAATATTGAAACTACTGCATAAGCTGCATAACTTTGTAAAGCGATAGAGATATTTACTAGCCATAATCCAATAGGGTGTTTTTGTTTTTTTTCAGACATTGTGAAATACCTTCCTTCTATTATTTATAATTATTAAATTTTTACAATTATTAAGTTTCTCTAGTATGTTCTTTTAACCATTTTTTTTCTTCTATAGTCATAAGGTCAGAAATTATTGCGTATAGATCTATAGGCCATAACTAATTGGTTCAAAGTATATGAATTGGCCGTATTCATTATGTTCGCCCTTGCATACAAGAATTTCATTTTCAATACGTATTCCATGTGAGCCTGCTATATAAATTCCCGGTTCATCAGTAATAACTATACCTTCTTCAAAGCGATGAGTTTCCTTTGAACGGTATTGCCACCTAAATCCAGTTGGTGCTTCATGAATGTTCATCAAATATCCAACACCGTGGTCAGTATCATGATTAAAGTTTAAGTTTCTATTTTAGAATGGAGTACATGCAAGGATGTCCAAAGTCATACCGTTACAATCATAAAGGAATTTTCCATGAGCAAGATGCATGTTACTATGGTAGCATGTTTACCAAATGAAGAAATAGGTTCAAAACTTGGACGAATAAATCTACCTTGTTCTGCAGGGAACGCATCTAGTTTATTAGAAGAACTTATTTCTTTAATAACTTCTTTGTCTGTATTATTGTATAATTCATAATTCATTCTATCTGCATGGACTAAAACTACATCAGAGTTAGTGAACTTTTTAACTTCTTTGTATATTTTATTATATGGATGTATAAATAATGCACCATTTTCCTTAAGATTTGATTTAATTTCATCATTTAATTTATTTTCATTGATGAATAGATGCACCTAATCCATTGTAATAATAATAAAATTAGTGGGAAAAATTCAATATGATTTCCACGAATGTTAAGAGTCCATGCAATATCATCTTTAGCTACAAAGGTTAAAGGGGTGTTAGAGCTTTCAGAAAGATTTTTAACAACAGTAGCATTTTGATTAGTTTTATTTTAGCAACATGAATTATTATGTTAGCTATATCTGCCTCAATGGCCCTTGAATGAGTTCTAGTATCGCTTTCAAAATGGTATAATGTAAGTTAAAAGATAAAGTGAAATTTATTTTCAATATTAATATAATGTGGAAGGTGGAGACAATTATGAATCAGAAAGATAGAATGTTAGCAGGGCTTCCATATAAAGCGTGCTTAGATGGATTACCAGAAGAACGAATGGCAAATAAAAAGAAAATTTATGAGTATAACCATTGCTTCCCAGATGAACATGGAAAAATCTGCAAATTAATAAGAGATATTCTTGGAAAAGCAGGTGCAGATGTACATATAGAGGCACCCTTTTATTGTGATTATGGAAAGAATATTCAGGTTGGAGATAACTTTTTTGCAAATTACAACTGTACAATTCTAGATGTGGGAAAAGTAATTATAGGTAATAATGTACAATTTGCTCCAAATGTTTCTTTGTACACAGCAGGTCATCCCATACATCCTGATTCACGAAATTCTGGATATGAATATGGAATTGGTATAACAATAGGAGATAATGTGTGGCTGGGAGGAAATGTTGTTGTAAATCCCGGAGTTCATATTGGAAATAACGTTGTTATTGGTTCGGGAAGTGTTGTTACAAAAGACATTCCAGACAATGTGATAGCAATAGGAAATCCATGTAAAGTTATTCGTGAAATTACAGAAGAAGATCGTAAGTATTATTATAAAAATTATGAATTTGATGTTGATGATTATAAGGAATAGTTTATTTACAAATCAAAATTATCTATGCAATGGGGTGAGAAAATGATTTTAGCCATAGAATGTTTTATTGCATGCGTACTATTTACGCTTATGATTTTACCATCACTATATAAGGAACCAATCAAACATATTATGTCATATCCTACAGAGATTAGAAAAAGGGTGGAAAGTCTACCACAATATAAAGATGCTATACAGAAAAAAGAAAAAAAGCATTTAACAGTAAAAATAATCGCAGTTTTTATGTTTGCTATTATTTTCGCTGTAGTAGCTTACTTTTCAGGAGCTAAAAGTTTTTCAAAAGCCTACATTCATGTGTTTACTTTGTTTTTTGTAGTAAATATTTATGATATGATTGTTTTAGATATAGGTCTTTTTTGTCACAGTAAAAAAACTAGAATACCTGGTACAGAGGATATGGATAAAGAATATAGAAGTCCGTGGCATCATATAAAAGGGGCTGGTATTGGAACTATAATAGGTGCTGTAGTAGCATTATTATCTGGAGGAATGGTTCATTTCATATCAATAATATAATATTTAAGCAGGGAGCCCAAATCTCAGATTTGGAGTGAGTCACTTATTCCTTGGAGAGTAGGATAAAGAGTTTCATAAATTGAATTTTCCCAGGCGTAACAAATTTTAAAACCTATTCTAGTCATTGAAATATAAGGCTTAGGATAGGTTTGTTTTATGTATTTATTAAAAAACAAAATCACTTGGAAAAATTTCTTTTAAACCTTGTAAAATCAATGGTTGTATGATATTCTTAAAAATAAGAAATGGCCATTTTACTATAGTTGAACATTAACATGAGATGTATTTAAGCAGGGAACCCAAATCTACGATTTGTTGTGAGTCGCTTACTCATTCGAGGCAACGAGAAGGAGTTTCATTAGTTAAAACTTATTTTTTCAAATGTACCCTTTTCTATGTGTAATTCAATATCAATATCTGCTTTTTTATAACCTACTAATTTTATACGATTATTACCTTTTTTTATTGGTAAAGTTAATGATGTTGTTCCTTTCATAGTGGCTTTATCTGTATTTTCTACAAGATTAACAACCGTATTGTCAGGAGATATTAAAACGATTTTTGCCTTTCCAATTTTTACTGATAAGATATATGGAACTTTCAAATCAAAATCAGAACTACTTTCATATGTCCAAATAGTTCCACTTCCACTTAATTTCAACTTCCCTGTATATATTCCAGATTCTATGATTTCATCACTTTTATCTAATCCAAAAGTATCATATACACTGGCTATTTTACTATTATCATTATAAACTTTATCCATAGTATTATTACTACATCCAATCAATAAACTAATCATCATAATTGTCATAGCAATAAATGCTATTATTTTCTTAGAAATCATTTTTTATTATCCTTCACTTAATTCAATAAATTTTTCTGATTTATAACAAACATAATTTTAATAAGGCTTGTTTACATGCTAATTATAACATTAACTTCAAAATATTGTATATAATTAGACTAATATTGATTCTCTTTTTATACTTAAAGGATCTAATATCAGTGATCCTATGGAAGTCGGTATTACTCTTTATGCTTCTGATAAAATTAAATTTAGTTACTGGTTCTTTTGGAGAAAGTGGATTAAAGAGATTGTGTAGAAAGTTTGTCTTTATGGTATAAAGGATTGGCTAACATTGTTGGTCGTAAAAATGTAGCTTGGTTCATAGTAGTTAATAGCATCTGATAATTTTTCAAGCGATAATATATTGATTATAATTGCAATAACACTTTTTATTCTTCTTGTGATTATTGATCTGATATGGAAGAAAAAAGGTGTTATTGCCTATCTGTTACTTTTACTTATAACTGCATCATTTATATTTGGCTAATATAAAATTTATCGTAGTTTTACTTATTACCATAGTTTTGTTTCTTTGTGAAAAAGCAATGAATCATAAATTAAATTAATAAATCTAGAAGATTTAACGATGTTAAATTTCCTATGCCTTCTGTAAAATGATGAAAATGTATAGATGTTGTGGTATAATTTCTACATTAATCAAAAAATAATTGTAGAATATGATGCTGCAAAATATAATAAACTTAGGGTGAAATAAATGATTATTATAATAACTAGCGTAATCTCTTTTTTGTTAGGTTCAATACCAACAGGATATTTTATTACTAAGAAAACATGTGGAATTGATATAAGAACAAAAGGTAGTGGGAATATAGGTTCAACAAATGTAAAAAGAATTGTAGGTACTAAAATATCTATCATTACTCAAACAATAGATGTTTTAAAAGGTATCATTCCTGTAGTATTAGGAATATATTTATCAAAGATTATTAAATTACCTGTTTCAATTGATACTTATCTGTCTATTATTGCAATAGCAGCAATTTTAGGACATGATTATACACCTTTTCTTAAATTTAAGGGAGGAAAAGGTGTAAATACAACACTTGGCGTATTTATTTTTATTGCGCCTATTCCAACGTTAACAGGGCTTGCAGTTTATTTTATATTAGGTTTATTTATACGTATAGTATCTATTAGATCTATTTCAATAGGCATAACAATACCTATTATGTGTATAATAACAAAACTACCTATTCAAATAATAATTTCTACCACAATAGCCTGCATTTTAATGATAATTAGGCATAAAGATAATTTAGTAAGGATTATGCGAAAAGAAGAAAAATAACTTTAAATTTTAAAAACCTGTCTATTTTTAGGACAGGTTTTTAGTATTTAAAGGGAATAGATAAAATAATTTTTGAAGTTATGTAAATATTGTATATTATTTTATATTTTTGAAGGATTATCCATAACTCTGTAGAAGAATATTTGTGTAGGAAATATATTATAAAAATATGGAGGGAGTATTGTGGATAAATTTCGTAATATGAAAAAATCACATATAGCCTTATTAGTGGTAATGTATATGGTATTAATGGGAAGTTTCCCTAGATTTACGGGATGGGCAACTATTTTTTCAGCTATTGCAGTGGGAGGTTATTTTTTAAAGAACAAAAAAGACTTAAAAGAACTAACTAGGAAGAAGAAAAACTTTATATTTGCAGGTATAATAATTTTAGCTATTATAGGAAGCTTTAATGTAGCTGTAGGAAATAATATTCAAAATGAAAAATTGTTAGCGGAAAAATCCAAACAAGAGCAGCAAATTAAGAAAGAACAAGAAGAAAAGAAATTAGCTGAAGAACAAAAAAGGATACAAGAAGAAGAAGCTAAGAAAAAAGCTGAAGAAGAAAAAAGAAAACAAGAGGAAGAAGCTAAAAAAAAGACTGAAGAGGAAGCTAAGAAAAAAGCTTTAGAAGAACAAAAAAAGCAAGAGGAATTAAAAAGAAAACAAGAAGAAGAAAATAAAGTAAAAGCTGAGAATGAACAAGCTCAAGCAGCATTTGCACAGTCAACAGGCAAAGGTGATTCAAATAGTCAGTCTAATGAAAGCCAAAATGCAGATGATAATCAAAATTATACAGTATATAAAACCAGAACTGGATCTAAATATCATAGTTCAGGGTGTAGATATTTGAAGAAAAGCTGTTATGAAACAACAGTATCACAAGCACGAAATGAAGGTTTAACTCCATGTAGTGTGTGTAATCCATAACATATAATAACATATTAAAGATAAGTATTAATTGTACTTTCTAGGATATTGATAAATGTATTTTATCAATATCCTTTTTTTTATTTGATAACTTACCTAATAAAATAGCATTATCATTTTTCAGTTTAAATAATCATAGATACTCCATATTAAAAATTGCCACAATTATGTTGAAATATATTAATCTTGATGGTAAAACCCTTAGTTTATATAATTAAGACATAGAAGAGAAAAGGATTACAGTATATAAAACTAAGGAGTGATTTTTATGAAGTACAATGATTTAAAAATTAAGATATTTGCAGACGGAGCAGACTTAAATGGTATGTTAGATGCTTATAATAAAGGAATAGTTAAAGGATTTACAACAAATCCATCTCTTATGAAAAAAGCAGGAATTACTGATTACAAGGAATTTGCAAAGGAAGTATTGGCAAAAATAAAAGATATGCCTGTATCCTTTGAAGTTTTTTCAGATGATTTAGAAACTATGGAAAAGGAAGCAGAGGTTCTTGGAAATTTAGGTGAGAATGTTTATATAAAAATACCTGTTACAAACACAAAGGGTGAATCAACAGCATCACTTATAAAGAAACTTTCAGAAAAAGGATATCACCTTAATGTAACTGCTATATTTACAATAGATCAAGTAAAAGAAGTAGTAGAAGCATTAAAATCTGGAGTAGATAGTATAGTATCAGTATTTGCAGGAAGAATAGCAGATACAGGAGAAGATCCAGTTACAATTATGAAAGAAGCAAGCAAAATTTGTAAGACTAAAGAAGGAGTAGAACTTTTATGGGCAAGTTGCAGAGAATTTTATAGCATAGTAGAAGCAGATAAATGTGGTTGTGAAATAATTACTGTAACAAATGACATACTTAAAAAAATGCCTAACATGGGAAAGGATCTAAAAGAATATTCTATTGAAACTGTAAGAGGATTTTACAAAGACGCATCTAGCCTTGGATTTTCAATTTTATAATTGCAAGAAGGGCGGTAAAACTAATGCTTAAAAATTATATAAACGATCAGGTTGTAGAAGTAAACGTGGAAGTGAAAAACTGGGAAGAGGCAGTAAGATTAGGAGGAAAGCTATTAGAGGAAGATGGAGCCGTAGAACATAGCTACATTGATGCTATGGTAGATACGGTAAAAAACATGGGACCCTACATTGTAATAGCACCTGGAATAGCAATGCCTCATGCAAGACCTGAAGCTGGAGCTAAAAATATAAGAATTGGACTTTTGAAGCTTAAAAATCCAGTGAATTTTGGCAATGAAGAACATGATCCTGTAGATATTGTTATATTTTTATGTGCTGTAGATAATAAGGCACACATTGAGGTCTTAGGGGAACTTGTTCAGCTTATAGAAGATGATGATTTTTTAAAGATTGTACGAAATGCATCAACAAAGAAAGAAATACTAGATTATATAAAATAAAATATATAAACAAATTGGAGGGATTAATATGAATATTTTAACTGTATGTGGAAATGGAATTGGAAGCAGTCTTATGCTTGCTATGAAGATAGAGGAAATATGTAAAGAAAACGGAATAGCTGCAAATGTAGAATCTACTGATTTTAACTCTGCTCAAGGTAAAAAGGCGGATTTAATAGTAACAGTAAAAGAACTAGCAGAACAATTTGAAGGAAGAGATGTAGCTGTGGTAAGAAGTTATATAAATAAGAAAAAAATCACAGAGGATGTACTTGAAATTATAAAACAAAAGGATGAAGAATTAAAAAAATAGGAGTTGATTAAAATGTTAGGATTACTTCAATTTTTAAGAGACGTTTTAAAACAACCGGCATTATTAATGGGTATTATGGCATTAGTAGGACTTGTAGCCTTAAAGAAACCTGGACATAAGGTTCTTACAGGAACTTTAAAACCAATATTAGGTTACTTGATGCTTGGTGCCGGTGCAGATTTTATAGTAGCAAACTTAGAGCCCCTAGGAGGAATGATCCAAACTGGCTTTAACATAACTGGGGTAGTACCAAATAATGAAGCAATCGTTGCTGTTGCCCAAAAGGTACTAGGGGTAGAAACCATGTCAATTTTAGTAGTTGGACTTTTGATAAATCTTGTTATAGCAAGGTTTACTAAATACAAATATGTATTTTTGACTGGTCATCATAGTTTCTTTATGGCATGTCTTTTATCAGCAGTTTTAGGAACTTCCGGTATGAAGGGAACTGAACTTATATTATTTGGTGGATTCTTACTTGGAGCATGGAGTGCAATATCACCAGCAATTGGACAAAAATACACATTAAAGGTTACTGATGGCGATGAGATTGCTATGGGTCACTTTGGAAGCTTAGCATACTATGTTTCAGCTTGGGTTGGTTCAAAAGTAGGCAAGCCTGAAGAAAGTACTGAAAATATAGAAATTCCTGAAAAATGGGGATTCTTAAGAGATACTACTATTTCTACAGCAATTACAATGATGGTGTTTTATATAGTAGCAGCAGTAGCCGCTGGTCCTGAATATGTATCTAAATTATCAGATGGAATGTCACCTATATTATTTGCTATAATGTCATCACTAAAATTCGCAGTTGGTGTTACTATTGTTTATAACGGTGTAAGAATGATTCTTGGAGATCTTATACCAGCATTCCAAGGTATTGCAACAAAAATTATACCAGATGCTATACCAGCAGTTGATTGTGCCGTATTTTTCCCTTATGCACCTACAGCAGTTATAATCGGTTTTGTAAGCTCATTTATAGGTGGAATTATAGGTATGGTTTTACTAGGAGTAGCTGGAGGAGTACTTATAATACCAGGACTTGTACCTCACTTCTTCTGTGGTTCTACAGCAGGTATATTTGGAAACGCAACAGGAGGAAAAAAGGGAGCTGTAATTGGAAGTTTTGTAAACGGACTTTTGATAACCTTTGCCCCAGCACTACTTCTTCCAGTACTTAGTACCCTTGGATTCAAAAACACAACCTTTGGTGATTTTGATTTCGGTGTTCTTGGTATAATTATTGGAAAAACATCAAATCTAGCAGGAAAAACAGGAATAATAATTATTGCTATGTTGATGTTAGTAGCTCTTATAGTTCCAAACTTTATTAAAACTAAATCAAAAGCATTAAATAATATAGAAGAATAAATTAATAAAAAGGAGTTGTAAATATATAAAATGATTTCCAGAAAGTTTTCATTTTAATATATTTACACTTCTTTTTTATATAATAAGTTTATAATAAAATCTATAGTTATTATATAAAGAGTATTTTATTTTGGATTGTTACGCATTTTAAGTAATAGAGTAAATAAATTTTATTTGGCAATTATATTTTTAATTTAAACACTAAAGGGGATGATGCATCGTGTTAAATAAAAGATGCTCAAATATCTTGCAGATGATAGTAAATAACGAAAAGCCTATAACTATAAAGGAGATTTCTAAAAAAGTTAATAAAAGTCCTAGAACAGTAAGATATGATTTAGATAAAATAGATGATTATTTAGCTGAGATTGAATTTCCTAAACTTGAAAGAAAATCTAACTTAGGCATCAGCCTAGATTTAAAGGATGAAGAAATAAAAAAACTTTTTAAGATTATTGGCAAAATTAATAATTATGACTATGTTCTTTCTCAAAAAGAGAGAGTATTTTATATAATTTATGAGCTTTTAAATAAGAGTGAATTTGTAACTATAAATATGCTTTCAGATAGGATGATGGTAAGCCGCAGTACTATAATAAATGATTTAATAGAGGTTAAAAAATGGCTAGCAGAAAATAAAATAACCCTTGAAAGTTCAAAGGGACAGGGCATAAAAATATTGGGGCGTGAAAGGGATCTTAGACGGGCTGCAGTAAAGCTCTTCTTTCAGACCATGGATTCTATAAACTTTTTCAATGTAACCACCCTTAAGCTTTTTAATGATATAGATATAGACTTTATAAGAAATACTATTAAAATCGCAGAGGAGCAGATGGAAACTTCATTTTCAGATGATGCTTTTAATAATCTTGTTATTCATATAGCTATAGCCATTAAAAGAATAGAATTATCAAAGGATATAATAATGGATAGGGAAGAACTTAAAAATCTAAGAAAAACTGCGGAATATGCCATTGCATCAGGTATAGCAAAGATGCTTGAGGATAGATTCAAAATATCTATACCAGAGGACGAAATAGGCTATATAACAATTCATATTTTAGGTAGCAATACTTCTACCCTTGAAAATATTGTAAAGGATGATTGGATTTATTTACATCTTATAGTATTTAAACTAATAGAAAATGTAGAAAACATAACAGAAATTAATTTTAGTAAGGATAATAAGCTTTTTGATAGTCTTGCTCAGCATATTCGTCCAGCTATATACAGGCTTAAACATGATATTAAAGTAAAAAATCCATTGATAGAAGAAATAAAAGAAAAATATTTCTATATCTTTCAAAGTATAGAGGAAGGTGTAAAGTTTATAGAAGAGGATATAGGTGATAGTGTAAATCAAGAGGAAATAGGATATCTTACACTACACTTTATGGCTTCCATAGAAAGAAGCAAAAATAAAAAACATAGAAAACCAAATGTACTTATAGTATGCGCCACAGGCATAGGTACATCAAAGTTTATTTCTAATAAATTAAAATCTATATTTGATATAAATATAATAGATACCATATCCAGCCATACTATGGAAAAAGTCCTTAAATATAATAAAAACATAGATTTAATTGTAACCACAATTCCATTAAAGGTTAAGGGGATAAAGTGTATAGAAGTAAATACATTTTTAACGGAAAAAAACATCAGTGAATTAGGTTTATACTTTGCAAAATTTATTAGAGATAACAATGAAGAATGCAATAGTTCCTGTAAATATGAAGAAATAGATAAGGTGCAAGAGATTTTAAATATTATAAAAGAAAATTGTACTATACATGATTATTATAAATTGAGAAATAAACTAGCACTATATTTGAATATAAAAGATCCTACCCTTACTGAAGATCATAAACCTTCTTTAAAAGAACTACTAAAACCTGATTTTATTAAATTAAATGAAGAAGCTAAAGACTGGGAAGATGCAGTAAGAAAAAGTGGGGAGATATTAATGAATAATGGTTGTGTAAAGGAATCCTATATAGATGCTATGGTAAACACAGTAAAGAATATGGGCCCTTATATTGTTATAGCACCTGGAATAGCTATGCCCCATGCAGCACCAGAGGATGGAGTTCTAAAAACTGGTGTAAGTATGCTAACCTTAAAAAATCCAATTTCCTTTGGAAATACTGAACATGATCCAGTAAGCATTATAATTTCAATATGTTCCATAGATAAAGTAAACCATATGAAGGCATTAAAAGAGTTAATGAGTATTATGGATCAGGAAGACTTCCTTTCAAAGGTTAAAAGTATGAAAACTCCCTTTGAAATAGATTTCATTTTATATAGTTAAATTAAATAATAAAAACAAAAGCTCTCATAATCTGGGAGCTTTTCTTTTGTAATAATTTATAAGCTTATTTTTTATATTTAAGATAATAAGCTCTAATTGATATAGCAAATCCTTTGAAAAATCACATGTTTCTTTATTAGACCTTTCATTTATATCAAGTCATAAGCAACTCATTATCCCCCTATTATTTATTATTTGCCAATTCATATATATGTTTTAAATTATCTATTATATTCAGAGGATTATGTATATTTATGCTATATATTGTAATAAATACGGACAAATGGTATAATTGTGAAGAAATAATTTGTATGAGGTGATAAAATGATAATTTGGGGCTGGGGAAAAGTAACCAAAAAAATTATTGGAGCAGTTTTTGAACGTACATGTAACTATTGTAATACTGATGAAGTTTGGAATTTATGTGTTGTAAGAACATGGTTTACGTTATTTTTTATTCCTATAATACCCTATAAAAAACAATATTGCATTGCCTGTCCAAAATGCTGGAGCTATATAGAACTTACACAGGAGGAATTTGAAAAAATAAAAATTGATATAACCTCTAGTTCTAATAATATTAATGAAAAAGTTGTTACCGATAATATGAAATATGCTGGAAAGACAGAAACTCAAATTAATTATTTAAAACAGATGGAGGAATATGCTAATAAGTAAATTATTAAAATCTGTTGATTTATAATAAATATTTTAATTTGATAACTTTTATAAGTTTATAAAGCATAGGTTCAACTGGAAATTGCTATAGGAGATAAATTTCTATAGTAATTTTTATTTTTTGTACAATGGTTAAATATTTAGATGATTAAGATAAAACAATAAAAAGTTATAATAAATGCTTGAAGAGTAGTAGAAAATAAGTGTCTTACCAAAAGCAGGATACCACTTTTTATAATTTAAAAACTACTTTAAGTAATCCCAAAATACTCTATGAATATAAATAAAATTAGATATTTATATTCATAGAGTATTTAACTTTTATTTTATTTGTTTAATAATATCATTAAGAAACTTTTGACTCTTTAACCCTTCAACTCCATCGACTATTGGTTGAGTATTACCTATAATTGAATTTATAAAATGAAACAAAAATAAAAGAGGTAAATTATACTTGCAACTAAATAAGCATTATCTTCATAAAATCTACATATGAATTTTATATAATAAAAAAATATAACTATAAAAACAACTTAATTAATTGAAATAATTAGTATCCTTTAGTATCTATTAAATAATTTTAAGACTTTATAGTGAAAATCAAAATTAAAAAAATATACATAAGTTAGGAGCGATGGTGGTGAATAAGTTATCAAAAAAGCTTATAGCGGCACTAATGTTAGCATTAGTAGTTAACAGTCCAGTTTTTGCTGAGCCTTCACAAAATAATAGTGATACTTTAAAGGAAAAAGCTGAAACTATAGAAATGAATATAGAAAAAATGGACAACCAAATAGAATCTGTTATGAGAAACATTGATGATAACAAAAAGCAAATAGTAAAGACTCAAAAGGATATAAAATATGTGCAAATAGAACTTAATAATGTTGAAAAAGATACAAAAAATGCAAAAGAATTGTTTAATAAAAGAATTAAAGCAATGTATATTAATGGACTAGATAGTTATTTGAACATAATTTTAGATTCTGAAGGAATTGGGGATTTCATATTAAGAGTTGATAATGTAAAAAAGATTATTGGATTTAATAAAAAAGTTATTGATAATTACAAGTTAAAGCAGGATTCAATAAGTAATAAAAAAGAAAATTTGTTAGCTGAAAATAATAAACTAGTAGCACTAAAAGCAGATAATGAAAGAAAGTTATCGGAACTTAATAAAAATAAAGAAGAACAAAAAAAGCTACTAACTCAGGCTAAGGAACAAGAAAGATTATATGTTGTTAATGAGGATCAAGCTTTAGTAAACAACGCAACAAGAACGGTTAATGAAATTAGAAAAGACGTACCCAAGTTAAGTTTATCAAGAGGAGCTACAACTATTAGTGATAGTAGTGTGGTAGCTTATGCTTCTAATTTTTTAGGTACGCCTTATGTATGGGGAGGAACTTCTCCAAAGCCTGGTTTTGATTGTTCTGGTTTTACTCAATATGTATATAAGCATTTTGGTGTATCAATCGGAAGAACTACATATGATCAGATAAAAGATGGTGTACAGGTATCAAGAGATCAGTTGCAGCCAGGAGATTTAGTCTTTTTTGGAACTTGGGGTAATCCTCATCATATGGGTATATACGTTGGTAATGGATCATATATTCATGCACCTAGAACTGGAGATGTGGTTAAAATTTCTCCACTTAATAGAAAAGACTATTTAACAGCTAGAAGAGTTAAATAACAATTTTATTATTTTAAATTAAAATACTTTTTAAAACAGATAAGTAACTTAGATTATTTATCTGTTTTAATTTTTTTTTAATATTAGAAGGCTTTGGATAATTATATTTATAGTTTATCTAAATACATAACAAAAATGTAACATTAATGAAACATAGTTTCATTGATACAACAAGTGGAATTGTATAAAATAAGTTACATAAGAGGGAAAAAATTTAGTTGAAATAAATAAAAAGGGAGAATTAGAAATGCAAAATATATTAAGTGTAGAAAAAATTGAAAAGTATTATGGTAATAAGGATAATGTAACAAAGGCTATAGATAATATTAGTTTTAAGGTAGATAAAGGGGAATTTGTTGGCATAATGGGACCTTCAGGAAGTGGTAAAACTACATTGCTTAACTGCATATCAACTATTGATAATGTTACTACAGGTAAAATAATGATAAATAACAATGATATTACCAGACTAAAATCAAAATCATTAGATAAGTTTAGACAAAATGAATTGGGATTTATATTTCAGGACTTTAATTTATTAGATACCCTTACAGCTTATGAGAATATTGCTTTAGCCTTAACAATACAAGGTGAGAAAACTTCAAAAATAGATGGAAAAGTAAAATCAGTAGCAAAATATTTAGAAATTGAAGAGGTGTTAAACAAGTATCCTTATCAAATGTCAGGTGGACAAAAACAAAGAGTTGCTTCAGCAAGAGCAATAGTAACTAATCCATCTTTAATTCTAGCTGATGAACCAACAGGAGCTCTAGATTCTAAATCAGCTAGATTATTACTTGAAAGATTTGAAAAGCTAAATAAAGAATTAAAGGCTACTATATTAATGGTAACTCATGATGCTTTTGCAGCTAGCTATGCTCATAGAATTCTTTTTATTAAGGACGGGAAAATCTTTAATGAATTAGTAAGAGGTAATGATACCAGAAAAGAATTTTTTAATAAAATTATAGAAGTTACATCTCTTCTTGGAGGTGATGATAATAATGTATTCTAAGATAGCTCTTAAAAATATAAAGAAAAGTTATAAGGATTATACTATATATTTCCTAACACTAATATTAGCTGTTTGTATATTTTATAGCTTTAACTCTATAGATTCACAAAAGGCACTTACTGATATAAAATCTTCAGGTGGAAATTATGTATCTAAATTAATGGAATTTATGTCTGCTATATCAGTATTTGTATCAATAATATTAGGCAGTTTGATATTATATGCAAATAATTTTTTAATAAAGAAACGTAAAAAAGAATTGGGAATATATATGATTTTAGGTATGGGAAAAAGAAAAATATCTAAAATCTTAGTGACAGAGACCTCTATAGTAGGAGTTATATCCTTAATTGCAGGTCTTATAATAGGAATAGGAGTATCGCAGGGGTTATCTGTTTTTACATTAAAATTATTTGAGGTTTCTATAAATGAATATAGATTTGCTGTTTCAACAAGAGCTATAGGTAAAACTATATTATACTTTGGAATAATGTTTTTACTTGTTATGATATTTAATGCATTTGTTATTTCGAAATATAAGATAATTGATTTGTTAACATCAGGTAGAAAAAATGAAAATATAAAATTTAAAAATACATTTATATATTTATTATCATTTCTTCTATGTGTAGTATTACTTGGATTTGCATATAAATCTATATTAAAAACAGGGTTGAAATTAAGAGATCCTATGTTTAAGCCATCCATAGCTTTTATAATAATAGGTACGGTGTTGTTTTTCTTTAGTTTAGCTGGAGTTATATTGTATGTAGTAAATAAAAACAAAAAGATATATTTTAAAGGACTAAATATGTTTGTGGTAAAACAAATAAATAGTAAAGTTAATACAAACTTTTTATCCATGTCTTTAATTTGTTTAATGTTATTTATCACAATACTTATATTATCGACAGGAATAAGTCTTAAAAATGGTGTGGAAGAAGGGGCTAAAATAAAAGCACCTTTTGATGCTAGTATAATAATATCAAATAATAGTAAAAAAGACAATTTAGAAGATGTATTAGATAAGATCAATTTTAAAAGGAGTAAAAAAGAAAAATATGCAACGTGCAATAACTATTTTTCAGGGATAAAGCTAGAGAGCTTGTTACCAATTACAGATAAAGATTATAAAAATGCTGAGGTATCTTTTGTTAAAATATCTGATTATAATAAAATGTTGAAGCTAAAGGGGAAAAAAGAAATAAATTTAAATAAAGATGAGATTTTAATTATGTCTACCAATAATAACATGGTCAAGCAGGCTAATGAAAAGCTAAAAAATAGTAAAAAATTTAATATTAAAGGAAAAGAGTATTTAGTGAAAAATAATAAAATAATAGATGAAAATCTTGCAACTTATCTTTTGGCAGATAATTTTTTCACAGTAATTATAAGTGATGAATTTTTATATGATTACAATAAAATTGTTTACTCTATACTCAATGTAATGTATTCAGATAAAAATAGAGAAGAAAATAATAAAAAATATAGGGAAATAAATAAGAACTATCTAGATGGTAAGTACAAAAGTTTAAATATTTCATATATGGGTGCTTTTTCAAAGGATGATATTTATTCTGACAGTAAGGGAGGAACAACAACAGTATTATTTGTTGGGATATATTTAGGACTAGTATTTTTAATAACTAGCATGGCAGTACTCGCTCTTCAACAGTTATCAGAAGCTAGTGATAGTATAGAAAGATATAAAGCTTTAAAGAGAATTGGCGCAAATTCAAAAATGATAGATAAAACAATCTTCCTTCAAACCCTTATATATTTTACCCTCCCAATGATTCTTGCATTAATTCATTCAATGATTGGAATTAATGTAGTTAGTGACTATATAAGTGTATTTACCAAAATTGACATTAGCTTTTCAGCTTTAATAACGGCTTTAATATTCATTGTAGTTTATGCAGGATATTTTTATACAACATATATAGGATATAAAAATATAGTGGAAAGTAATATTTAATCCTATGATAATTATTAGGGCTATTAAATTTCGTATCCACCATTAAACCCTGAGCTAATTAATTAGTCTAGGGTTTTCATTTTGCATTGAAATAATCAAATTTATATTAATATAACAAAAATGTAATGTTAATGAAATAAAGTTTCATTGATACAATAAATGGAATTGTATAAAATAAGTTACAGGAGATGAAGTTGAAAAATTCTACTTTTGGGGAGATGATAATAATGTATTCTAAGATAGCTCTTAAAAATATAAAAAAGAGTTATAAGGATTATTCTATATATTTTTTAACACTAATATTAGCTGTTTGTATATTTTATAGCTTTAACTCAATAGAGTCACAAAAGGCGCTGCTTGCAATGAAATATTCAGGTAAATATATATCTAGATTAACTACATTTATGTCTTTTGTATCAGTATTCGTATCTATAATATTAGGAAGCTTAATATTATATGCAAATAACTTCCTAATAAAAAAGCGTAAAAAAGAATTAGGAATATACATGATTTTAGGTATGGGAAAAAGGAAAATATCTAGAATTTTATTAACAGAGACCTTTATAGTTGGAGTTATATCTTTAATTGCCGGGCTTATATTGGGGATGGGAGCATCCCAGGGATTATCAGCATTTGCCATAAAGTTATTTGATGTGCCAATGAATGAATATAAGTTTGCGGTTTCAATCAGTGCTATAGGTAAAACTATATTCTATTTTGGAATAATGTTTTTGCTTGTTATAATATTTAATGTATTTGTTATTTCTAAGTATAAGATAATTGATTTACTAACAGCAGGTAGTAAAAATGAATATATAAAATTTAAAAATAGCTTTATATATTTATTACTATTTATTTTGTCTGTAATATTACTTGTATTTGCATATAAATCCATACTAAAGATAGATCCGGATGTAAAAAATCCTATATTTGTATTATCAATAGTTCTTGCCATATTATGTACAATGTTATTATTCTTTAGTTTAACTGGGTTTATATTAAATATAATAAAGAAAAATAAAAAGGTATATTTTAAAGGATTAAATATATTTGTGGTGAAACAAATAAATAGCAAGGTTAATACACATTTCTTATCAATGTCTTTAATTTGCTTAATGCTATTTATAACAATATGGCTATTATCTACAGGAATAAGCTTTAAACAAGTTTTTGAAGCACAAATTGAAAAAATAACACCCTTTGATGCTAGTATAATAGTATACAATAATGGTAAAAGCAATGATATAGAAGACATATTAAATAAAATTAATTTTAAAATAAGTAAAAATGAAAAATATGCAACTTACAATCAGTATAATACAAAAGTAAAGGTGAAGAATTTATTTACTTATAATACAGAAGGAAACTTTATTAAAATATCTGATTATAATAAAATGTCGAAATTGAAGGGGAAAAAAGAAATAAATTTAAATAAGGATGAGGTTTTAATCCTATCAAATTTTGAGGAATCAATTAATCCAATTAATGAAAAGTTAAAAAAGAGCAATAAAATTAATATTAAAGGAAAAGAATATCTAATAAAAAATAACAAGGTTATAGAAGAAAATCTCGAAACTTTTATTGCCACAACTAATTTCTGCACAATAGTTATAAATGATGAGTTTTTATCTGATTATAAAATTAGTGCATCAGTGCTTAATGTAATGTATTCAGATAAAAACAGAGAAGAAAATAATAAAAAATATAAAGAAATCAGCGATAGCTATATTAAGGGGAAATATAAGAAATTAAATATTAGACATATGAATGCTTTTTCAAAGGATGAGCTGTATGGAAGCAATAAGAGCGCTACAACTACAGTACTATTTATAGGAATATATTTAGGTATAGTATTTTTAATAACTAGCATGGCTATATTAGCTCTTCAACAATTATCAGAAGCCAGTGATAGCATAGAAAGATATAAATCTTTAAAGAGAATTGGTGCAAACTCAAAAATGATAGATAAGACAATTTTTATTCAAACATTCATGTATTTTAGTTTTCCAGTGATTCTTGCACTAATTCACTCAGTGGTTGGAATTAAGGTGGTTAATGATTATATAAGTATGTTTAGTAAACCCGATATTAGATCCTCGGCTTTAATAACAGCTTTAATATTTATTGTAGTTTATGCAGGATATTTCTATACAACATATACAGGATATAAAAATATAATAAAAAGTAATATTTAACCCTGAGCTAATTAATTAGTTTAGGGTTTTCTTGTTGTATTGAAATAATCAAATTTATATCAATATAACAAAAGTGTAATGTTAATGAAATATAGTTTCATTGATACAATAAATGGAATTGTATAAAATAAGTTACAGGAGATGAAGTTGAAAAATTCTACTTTTTGGAGGTGATGATAATAATGTATTCTAAGATAGCTCTTAAAAATATAAAGAAAAGTTATAAAGATTATACTATATATTTTTTAACACTAATATTAGCTGTTTGTATATTTTATAGCTTTAATTCAATAGAATCACAAAAGGTACTTATTGAAATAAAATTTATGTCTGAAATAATGAAGGGCATTTCAGGTGTTTCAGTGTTAGTATCCATAATATTAGGTGGATTAATAGTGTATGCAAATAATTTTTTAATAAAAAGACGTAAAAAAGAGTTAGGAATTTATATGATTTTAGGTATGGGAAAAAGAAAGATATCTAGAATTTTAGTAACGGAGACCTTTATAGTGGGAGTTATATCTTTAGTTGGTGGACTTATATTAGGAATTGGAGTATCACAAGGGTTATCTACATTTACTTTAAAGCTATTTGATGTGGGAATGGATGAATATAAGTTTATAGTTTCAACAAGTGCTATAGGTAAGACTATATTATACTTTGGAACAATGTTTTTGCTTGTTATGATATTTAATGTATTTGTTATTTCTAAATATAAAGTTATTGATCTATTAATAGCCAATATAAAAAATGAAGACATAAAATTTAAAAATCCATTTATATATTTATTAACATTTGTTTTATGTTTAATATTTCTTGGATTTTCATATAAATCTTTACTAGAGATACGTTTTGATTTAGAACGTAATATGTCTATACCAATAGCTCTTGCTATAATAGGTACAGTATTATTTTTCTTTAGCTTAGCTGGAGTTATATTATATGTAACGAATAAAAACAAAAAGATATATTTTAAAGGGCTAAATATGTTTGTATTAAAACAAATGAATAGTAAAGTTAATACAAACTTTATATCAATGTCTTTAATATGTTTAATGCTATTTATTACAATAGTGGTATTATCTACAGGAATAAATTTTAAAAAAGTTAAAGAAGAGGAACGTAGAAAAATCACTCCCTTTGATGCCAGTGTAACGTTATACAATAAAGATGAAAACAAAGATGAAAAGAACCATATAGAAGATATGTTAAATAAAATTGATTTCCAAAAGAGTAAAAATGAAAAATATGCAATTTACAATGATTATTATACAGAATTAAAGGCAAGTGAATTATTAAAGATTAAGGAAAGAAATTTTACACGTTATGATGTATATTTTAGTAAAATATCTGATTATAATAAAATTTTAAAATTAAAGGGTGAAAAAGAAATAACTTTAAATAAGAGTGAAGTTTTAATTTTATCAAGTTCAGGTGGTGCCATTAATCTAATTAATGAAAAATTAAAAAGTAATAGAAGAATTAATATAAGAGGAATAGAATATTTGGTTAAAAATGGTAAGGTTATAGAAGAAAATCTTAAAACATCTTCCATTGCGGATAACTTTTGCACAGTAGTTATGAATGATGAATTTGTGTCTGATTATAAAATTAGCTCCTCAATACTTAATGTAATGTATTTAGATAAAAATAGAGAAGAGAATAATAAAAAATATAATAAAATTAATGATAATTATATTAAAGATGAGTATAAGAATTTAGATATTTCTATAGATGCCATTACCAAGGATGAGGTGTATTCTAAAAGTAATGGAATAACAAGTATGATGCTATTTATTGCAATATATTTAGGAATAGTATTTTTAATAGCTAGTATGGCAGTATTAGCTCTTCAGCAATTATCAGAGGCTAGTGATAGCATAGAAAGATATAAAGCTTTAAAGAGAATTGGCGCAAACAAAAAAATGATAGACAAAACAATTTTCATTCAAACCTTGATGTATTTTAGTCTTCCAGTGATTCTTGCGTTAATTCATTCAATGGTTGTAATTAAGATAATTAATGATCTTACCAGCATGATTATTAATACAGCCAATTTTAGGTATTCAATTTTAATAACTATTCTAATATTTGTTATAGTTTACTTGGGATATTTCTATATAACCTATGCAGGATATAAAAATATAGTAAAAAGCAAAATTTAATAGCCTTATATTTTATGTTGAGTAAGTCATAGGAGAGTCAGGAAAAGTAAAGTAAATATTATTTTAATATATTATTTCCTCACTTTAATTATATCATATATAAAAAAGTAATTATAGACTAGTAATTTCAGGTGTATTTGATAAAATATCAATATTAATTTTAAAATGTTAATGCCTATTACAAGGAGGAGATATTTTGTCAATAAATAAATCTGAATGGATAGTAGAAATGAAATGGTTAGAAAATGTACTTAGGGAGGTAAAAAGACAATTAGAAGAAAAGAGAAACTTCAAAGATAATTTTAAAAAAGACGCTATTGAGACTCAAAGAGAATTATGGAAAAATGTTGGAGCTGTTTCAGTGGAAAATGGTTTACAGCATGTTGTAGATTTCATGCAATTTATTAATACTATGAAGATTCAAAAGAGAAGCCATGAGTTTGAAAGAAAACTAGTTGATAAATACGAGAATATGATTTCATCTCCTTACTTTGCAAGAATGGATTTTAAGGAAGATGGAATAGAAAATGTTGAAAAGTGCTATATTGGAATTTCTAACTTAATTAATGAAGATTTTGATTTTATTATATATGATTGGAGGGCTCCAATTTCTAGTATGTTTTATGATTATGAAATTGGAAATGCTTATTATAAATGTCCTGATGGAATTATAAATGGGAAAATATCAATGAAAAGGCAATATAAAATTAGTAATGGTAAAATTGATTATATGTTTGACAGTAATATAAAAATAGATGATGAAGTGTTACAAGATATATTAAGTAAAAGTAGTGATAATAAAATGAAGGCTATTGTAACTACGATTCAAAGAGAGCAAAATAAGGCAATTCGTAATGAAAAATATAAAAATTTAATTGTCCAAGGGCCAGCAGGAAGTGGGAAAACTTCTGTTGCTCTGCATAGGATTGCCTATTTATTATATAAGCATCGTGATATTATAACAGCTAAAAATATCGTGATATTTTCTCCGAATAATATTTTTAATGATTATATTTCTAACGTTTTACCTCAGCTTGGAGAGGATAATATGTTGCAAACTACATTTAAAGAATATATGCATAAAGTTTTAGAGGAGATAGATAGTAAGGAAGATTATTGTGAAATGATGGAGAATATTTTTGGAGATAAGAGTGAGCGGTCTTATGATACTAGGATTAAAAGTTTAAAATTTAAGTCTTCTGTGGATTTTGCTAAATTATTAAAAGTATATATAGAACACTTAAAAAAAATGAGTATGGATTTTGGAGATATTACTTTAGGAGAGGAAACTATAATTTCAGCATTAGAAATACAGGAATTATTTTATAAGGACTACGAGAGTCTTCCTCTTAAGAGAAGATTAGAAAAACTAAGACGAAGACTTTTATATCTTATAGAACCTTATAAAAAAAGATTAGTTGATAAAACAGTGAAAGAAATGGAAGAGTCTAATGAAGAGTTAGATGAGAATGACATAGTTAAAGTAAGCAAATCTTTAGTAGATAGGGAAATTAAACCTATAATTAATAAGGTAGAAGAAAAAACTAAATTTGATTTGATGGATTGTTATAAGAGCTTTTATGAAAATTTAGAGGGCTTATTAAAAATGGCAAATATTAAATATGGCAATGAAAGTATTAGAGAAATAAAAAGATATACCTTAGAAAATTTAAGGGCTAAAAAGATAAATTATGAAGATCAAATAGCTTTATTGTTTATAAAAGGAGCTGTAGGTGATATTCCAAAAACAGAAGAAGTAAAGTATGTAATTATTGATGAAGCTCAAGATTATGCACCATTGCAGTATGAAATTTTCAATCAATTATTTAACAAAGCAAATAAAACAATCCTTGGTGATATATCTCAATCCATTAATCCTTATATGAATGTTGGAAGTTATAATAATGTTGTAAATATACTTAAATCTGAGGATACTTCTACAATAAATTTAACTAAAAGTTATAGGTCAACAATGGAAATAACTAAATTTTCGCGGAAAATATTAAATAAGGAAATTAATGATGAATACGTGAAAAGGAGTGGAGATTGGCCAAGTTTGACTGGGTTTTTAGATGAAAAAGATATAAATAAAAGAATAGTTGAAGAGGTAAAAGTTTATAAGTGCCATGGCCATAATTCAATAGGGATAATAACAAAAAATGTTGATGAAGCACAGAGAGTTTACAATTATTTGAGAGATAGGATTAACGTTAAAATGATTGTAAGTGAGGATGATGACTATGTTAATGATATTTTAGTTATTCCTGCATATCTTGCTAAAGGTTTGGAATTTGATGTGGTTATTATATATAATGCCAGTGATTTAAGATATAAGGATGAAGAAGATAGATTGTTACTTTATACAGCTTGTACAAGAGCTCTTCATGTTTTGGATATATTTTATTTAGGAAATGTATCACCATTATTAAAGTGATATGTGCTTATGTTAAATTTTTATTATTGAAGTTATAATTAAACAAAATTATTTGATAAATATTAATTTTAAATAATGGTAATCAATTTCTTTACCAATGAACAAAAAGAATATCTATTTGCTATAATGGTTTAAACAAATGAACGAAAGGTAGGAAATTTCAAAGAAAACTCATCTTTCTAGATCAGCTGTTTCTCATCATCTGCAAATATTAAAAAGAGGAGAAATTGTAAATGTCCGCAAAGAAGGAACAAAAAATTATTATTATCTTGATTCAAATGAATCTCAATGGAAAAACATAAGAGGGCTAATAAACCTTATATTTGTAGGAATACAGCATATTAGCGAAGATGACAAAAGAAAAGAGGAATAAGCTTAATTATATTGTATATAAAAAAATTTAACCTCATTTACTTATGGTGAGAGAGAGTATAATAAATAAATGAGGTTTTTCATAAAATTAGATGAAGGTATGGTGATAGGGTAAACATCCCTTTCCCTGTACCCTCCATTTAAAGGAGTTATTAGCAGTTAATATTGGTCTTTCTTGCCTGACTACATAAATATTATCCTGCAAGAGGGTAGGAGCATTTTAATTTATAAGTAAGATAATAAGATGATAGAATATATTATAAGGTCATCAGAAAGATATATTACTTGCCATACTTTATGATAGTTTTGTAAATTATACAATCCTTTTTATATTCTCTATTTCGCCATAAATAATTTAGAACTTTTGCAAGTCATTAGTCCTGACATAATACAAACACCTTCTGCACCTGCATTAATAGCTTTTTCAGCATTTGCTGGTGAAATGCCACCAATAGCATAAACAGGAATATGTACAGAACTACAGACTGATGACAAGAAACTTAAGCCTCGTGGTGGAAGGTCTTTTTTACAATCAGTAGCAAATATATGTCCTGCTGTAATATAGGTTGCTCCTAAATTCATAGCTTCTATTGCTTCACTTACTGAATGAATAGAAACCCCAATTTCATTAAAATCTTTATAGATATTAGGATTAGATTTTAAAACATGTAATGGTAGATGAATCTTTTTACAATTAAGTTCTTTTGCTACTTTATAATAAGTATGCAATATACACTCCGTATTATTTTTTTCACATATGTTTAATACTTTAGCCGCTAACTTCTTATAATCCTTTTCAGATAAATCCTTTTCTCTAAGTACTATACTTACAGATTCAATGACTGTGTTTTTTTCATTCAATGTACATATGTCTTGCATCTGTTCTAAAAATTCATTATTACAAATATGACGATTGGTAATTGCTAATAACTTATACATATATATAATCACTCATAACTACTTGAAGACCATGATTAGCAATTTCATTAGCTATTTCTAATACTGTACGTGTATCAGAAATTTCAAATTGTTCATCACCCTTAGTATCTTCTTCATCACTATGACCGCCTATTCCAACTGAAACTCCAGCGGAAATTTTAGTTGCAGAAAGTCCGATTACATTATCACGAAATCTAGCACATTCACGAGTTGATATAGTAATATTTGCAAAAGGTAAAAATATTCTATATGCAGTAATAACCTGTAAAAGTTGCTTTTCATGTACATCTTTTGGATTAATTTTATCATTATTTATTATTGGGCGCAGTCTTGGACAGGAAATAGCAATTTCAGCATGGGGATATTTACGTTGAATAAGGTAAGCATGAAGCCCTGTTGCAAAAGCATCCTTACGAAAATCATCTAATCCAAGTAATGCAGCAAATCCAACACCTCTCATTCCACCTTTTAATGCTCTTTCCTGTGCGTTAAAACGATAGGGGAAAATACGTTTGTGTCCAGCTAAATGTAATGTTTCATATTTATCAGAATTATAAGTTTCCTGAAATACGGTAACAAAATCTGCACCACATTCATGTAAGTATGCATATTCATCAGAGTTCATTGGGTATACTTCAAGTCCAACTACCTTAAAATATTTTCTAGCTATTTTGCAAGCTTCACCAATATAAGAAACATCAGACATACTACGACTTTCACCGGTAAGAAGTAATATTTCTTGTAGTCCAGTTTTAGCAATACTTTTCATTTCCATTTCTATTTCTTCTGCATTAAGTTTGGCACGTTTAATTTTGTTATGACAGTTAAACCCACAATAAATACAATAGTTTTCACAATAGTTAGCAATATAAAGGGGAGTAAACATATAAACCGAATTACCAAAATGTTTATGTGTTTCTAATTTAGCACGCTTAGCCATTTCTTCAAGAAAGGGAAGGGCTGCTGGAGATAATAAAGCCCCAAAATCCTCAATATCTAATACATCCTTCTTAAGAGCACTAAGTACATCATGGCTTGTATATTTTTTATAATCATAAGCTTCCATTTTTGAGATAACCTGATTCATAATATTAGATTCAATTACCTCCATACCCGGCATATACTTCATATGATCCATAGGTTGTTCCATTTAAATCTCCTCCTTAATCTTCAAGAAATCCAGTTAATGGTGATGAAGCTGAAGCTCCATTATCAAGTACGCGACCAAGACCTGAAAGATAGGCCGTTCTTCCTGCTTCTATTGCATTTTTAAAGGCTTTTGCCATAGCTGAAATATTACCTGCTGTAGCAATTGCAGTATTAGCCATAATAGCATCAACACCAATTTCCATAGCTTCACAAGCCTGAGATGGTCGTCCAATTCCTGCATCCACAATAATTGGAATCTCAATTTCATCAACTAAAATTTTAATAAAATCACCTGTACTTAATCCTTTGTTTGATCCAATAGGTGCAGCAAGAGGCATAATAGCTGAAGCTCCTGCATTTACCATATCTCTTGCAACATTTAGGTCTGGATACATATAAGGCATTACTACAAATCCTTCTTTTGCAAGAATTTCAGTAGCTTTTATTGTTTCATAATTATCCGGTAAAAGATATTTTGAATCACGAATAACTTCAATTTTAATAAAATCCCCACATCCAATTTCACGAGCTAATCGTGCAATACGAACTGCTTCTTCAGCATTGCGAGCTCCTGATGTGTTTGGAAGTAATGTAACATTTTTAGGTATGTAATCTAAAATATTAGCACTGCCACCTAAATTAGCACGACGTAATGCTAAAGTAATAATCTCTGCACCAGCGTTTTCAATAGCTGCTTTTATTAAATCAAGTGAATACTTTCCAGATCCTAATATAAATCGTGAATTAAACTCATGTCCACCTATAATAAGTTTGTCAGTATTATTTTTCATATCATTTTCCAACTCCTTTATTTTGTTACTGTCACATTTATATAATCAAGTCATATCTCATCTAATGTTTAGTAAAGTTTAAAATAGTAATATAGCTTTAAACATTGTGATTATTAGTGTATAAGTTCAATTTAGCTTTACTTTATATTTCTTCTATTCCTAGTATTAATCTTAAAACCATATTTGACTGATGACCTGCGCAAATAGATACACGTGGGGCCATTAGACCTCGTCCTACCATAGCCGCAGTTGTCCCATCGCCACATAAATAAAAATTATCTGTTACTTTTTTTGTGACTATTGTATTACTACTTTCATATCCTGCCATTCCTGAAGCTGATACAATCTTCTTTAGTGGATAGTATTCAAGAAGGGTGTTTACAAGCATAGCCTTTGCTATTGGATTATCAAAAGCCTCGCAAATAATATCATCATTTTTAAATAATGATTGAATATTTTCTTCAGTAATTTTTAAAGTATCAATAGTGATTTTAATAAATGGATTTATTTCTTCAATTTCATTTTTTAATGCCTCTGTTTTATATAATCCAAGATGCTTAATTTTATATTGCTGACGATTTAAGTTACTGGGTTCTACTATATCAAAATCAATTAAATGCAAATGACCTACTCCTGTTCTTGCTAAATTTACTGCTATATTAGAACCAAGACCGCCAAGACCAGCAATTGCTACTTTAGAAGCTTTAACTTTTTGAAACACATGTGGAGTATGTCTTGCACACATTAAGCTTTCAAACTCATCTTGTGGTGGCATTTTGCCTTTTTCAATAAAATTTACTTCATTATTTTCGCTAATATCATAATTATCAAAAGTTTGAAAGCCATTAAAAATAGTTATTATATTTTCGCTATCACCATAATGCTTTTTACGCAAATCATGAAGTGTGGAACAATTAGTTGTTATAGGTTTACCATTAATCTTTATATTCAAATTAGCCACCTCCTACAAAGCTTACAACTTCAACAACATCACCATCTGTTAATATTTTTTCTTTATATTGATTTTTAGGGACAATAAAACCATTACATTCAACTGCAACAAAAGAAATTTTATAACCTTCGCGTATTAGATAATCATATAAGCATAAATTGTCTGCGTTGCTTACTTGATTGCCATTTACGTATACCATAATTCACCCCCAAATAAATTTATATGCACCAAAAAAGGCCACACGAAGACCTACACCCATGGTGGTGTACCCCTTCGTGTGACCTCAGTCATCACTCTGCAATTATTGTACCAATATAATAATATACTTGTCAATATAGTTTTTTTTGGCTTAAGAGTTATTTATATCAATATAACAAAAATGTAATGTTAATGAAATATAGTTTCATTGATACAATAAATGGAATTGTATAAAATAAGTTACAGGAGATGGGGCTAAAGAAATATGATTATTAATAAAATCAATAATGGGTCTTCAATTTTAATAACTGCTTTAATATTTGTTATAGTTTATTTGGGATATTTCTATATAACCTATGCAGGTTATAAAAATATAGCAAAAAGGAATATTTAATTTTGTTATATGTAAAATATGAAGATATTAAATAAGGCATATGAAAGGATGATAAAACTATGAAAATTTCAGTTGAAAATTTAAATATGATATATAAAGCTGGTAAAAAGGTTGGTAAAAAAGCATTAAAGGATGTTTCATTGCAAATAGAAAGTCCAAGTCTTATTGGATTTTTAGGACCCAATGGAGCAGGAAAGTCAACACTTATGAAACTACTTGTAGCAGAGTTGATACCAACTAGCGGAGAAATTCTTATAGATGGTGTGCCCTTACTTAAAAATGAAAGAAAGCTAAAAGCAAGTCTAGGATATTTACCACAATCTTTTGGACTTTATGATGAACTTACCGTCTGGCAGTTTTTAGATTATATGGCAGCACTAAAAGGAATTAAAAATAGTAAGAAGGTTATTAAAGAGGTTATTGAGAAGACAAATCTAACAGAAAAACGTAAAGCACGTATTTCCACTTTATCTGGCGGTCAAAGGCAGCGTGTAGGCATTGCCCAAGCTCTTATGGGTAATCCAGAATTATTAATTTTTGATGAGCCAACCGTTGGACTTGATCCTGAGGAACGTATTAATTTCCGTAATTTATTTTCTAAGACTGCACAGGATAAAATTGTCTTATTATCTACCCATATAATTGAAGATGTACAATCAGTATGTGATAAACTGATTGTTATTAATCATGGGCAAATTTTATTTACAGGTACACCAGAGGAATTGATTGTCTTGGCACACAATCATGTTGGAGTGTTTGAAGAAAGAATAGGAGAAAAGGAAAGGGGAGATTATAAGATAACATCAAGGGTTAACACAGCCAGTGGTATTGCCTGCCGTATTGTAGCGGAAACACTTCCAGCTTTTGCAGAAGCTGTGGAGCCTACTCTTGAGGATGCCTATATGTATCTTATTATGGAGAAAGAGGTGAAATAGTCATGAATTTCTTTTCCTATTTAAGGGTGGAATTAAATCGTATTTCCCATTCAAAAATTGTTTATTTAATTATGATATTAACTATGCTTTGCCCAATGGCTGGATATAAACTGTACAATAATGGCATGCTTGAGGGAACGTTAAGCGGCAAATTTATTGGAAATCCATCTATTGCTGGAGCGGTAGGTGGAGGGATTTTATTTGCAATACTAACCCTGTTAGAGTTCAATAGGGTACATAAATATGAAATAGAAGGACTAACAAATAGTATTGTATCTCCCTTGGTACTAAATGCGGGGAGATTATTTACCATAGGAATAGCGGCCACTGTTACTGTTTCTATTACTTCAGCCCTTTATTATCCATATACAGTTATAAAAATGGGTAATGTTTTTGATGGATATACCTACTTAAATAGCTTCTTTCTTTTGATACTTCCATCTATACTGCTATCAATTTTAGCAGCTTCTGCGCTTTATCAGATTTTCTATCGTATAGATCTTAGTATGGCTGCATTTATTCTATTAATGCTACCAAACTTAATTGAAGGTTTACCTATTGGAAATATTCTGCATTGGATAAAACCTTCAGTTCCAGCACTGTCAGATTATTTTAGTAATACACAAATATTTCGTTTAATGAAGCATAATAGACTATTTTGGTTTTTAATATTTGGTGGTTTGTGGTTAATTGGGTTGTTAAGTGTACGATGTTATGGCAAAAGAATATTGGGTTCTATGCTTTATAATTCAAGGAAAGTTTATATTCCTTTAATTGCTGTAGCAATGATTGGTAGTGGATGCTATGCTTTTATAAATCAACCTGATGTTTTTCTGGTATCTAAAGAAGGAATTATTGAAATGATTAATAATGATTCGGCGGACAGTTCTGATAAGGTGAATAAAGAGATTCAGTTCTTAAACAGTGATTTGAAAATTTCATTTAATGGAAGCAAAGGGAGTCTTTCTGGAAAGGCAGTGTACTCGCTTCAAAATTTGAGCAACAGTAAACAGGAATGTAGATTTACAATAAATCCAGGATATAATATTCATCAAATAATTGTAAATGATAAAAAGGTCACATTTAAAAAATTAAAAGACATAAGAAATAATATTATATTTAATGTACCTAAGGAAAAGAATATTAAGCTCGCTATAGAATATGAGGGAAGGCCTAAAATTCTATATTTCTTGAGTGATTTTCTTCTGAATACTAATATTAGCAACAAATATATAGATTTAGACAGTGGTTTTATTCCTAATATAAAAGTAGCAAACAGCAAGGATAATCCTGAACTTGCATGTAAGCTTACCATGCCTGCTGGGATTATGCCAGTAGTGGATCCATCACAAGAGAATGAGAACGGTAAAGCAGTAGCAAACTTAACTGGGGATAGCACGAAGTTACTTTCAGAGGATGGGGATAAGAAAACATGGCTTGTTCATCTTAGGGGAACTCGATTCTCTTTAATGGCGGGTGATTATGTTATGAAGCAGCTCAGTAATGAAGAAATGCCCATAAACTTTTACTATAGCAGTAAACATGAGGATACTATGAAAAATATGAGTGCTGAAAAAGTGATGAAGGATACTATTGATTATTGTATTAGTCATTATGGAAAGTTAAATAATGTTGCTAAAAATTCACCCTTAAAAATAGTAGAAAAAACAGCCTTATTTCCAGGAGGACTAGCATTGCCTAATTATAGTACCATAGGAGAATTCTGTTTTAATGATGAAAATTTAAGTGATAAATCAAAGGGAGCATCTGCTGCTGAAACACTGGCTCATGAACTTGCTCATCAGTGGTGGGGAGTGCACACTGTAGGTTCCGGGGGGAATAATAGAAATTGGTCAGCGGAAGGCCTTGCTGTTTATACAACTTACCGAGTTGCTAAGAAAACCCATGGAGAAGAATATGCCAAAAAAAATTATGTGGACATATGGAAGGCTCGTGTGAAAGAAAATAATAATAATTTTTATACTAGGCATCCAGAATATTTAAAAATATTGCCCAAAAGGTATGTTCAAGATATTGATGGCAATGATAGAGTCTTGCGACAATACTCAAAATTACCTCTTCAAATTTTGAAAGCCTCAAAGTTAGTGGGGGGCGAAGATAAAATGGATGAAATTTTAGCTAAATTATATAAAAATAAATCAAAAACACAAATTACATGGCAGGATTTTTTAAATGCTTGTGAGCTAAAAGGGGAGGAGTTAAACCTTGAATAGAATATTTAAATATGAACTTAAAAGGCTGATTATAAATAAATTTTTCTTAGGATTACTTATTATTTCTGCTTTGTATAGCTATGAAGTTATGCGTGGAGAGATAATTCTTGGGATTTCAAATACGGCCCCATTCTCTGGCTGGAGCTATGGAACATACCTTGCTAAAGTGTTGCCAATATTGCTTGTTACACTGCTATTTTTTATATCTTTTCTTTATCAAAAACAGGAAAAGAGCGTACAGGTGTTAACTAAAGCAACTCCTATTGACCCATTTAAGTTTCAAATGATTCGCTTTGGAACTATTATTATAGGCTTTGTTTTAATTTCTGCGGTTCCTATTGTCTATAGTTTGTACTTCTATGCTGTGAATTTTAACTTTACTAATTTTGGAAAGCTTGTGTTGCCGGCAGTCATAACACTGCTACCAGCTATGCTGTTTATGTTTGGCTTAGGAACTTTGGGAGGGCGATATCACCAAGGAGTAATTTTTATACTTATGGCAGCGGTGATATTAGTAAGCTTCATTCCATTGCCATATGCAGTTGATTTATTTGGAGGAAACTTCTTTACAAAATATCCAGAATCTCTTGATTTAGTTGAACCAGCATTCTCAATACCTGTAAGCGTAGTAATTGGAAAAGTTATATATGGACTAACTGGACTTGGAATGATGATACTATCTGGTATCCAAAAGAAAAAGTAAGTATTTTATTGAAATAATCTTTTCAATAGTTTGTTATAACAATTGTAGGCAGTTTGTTATATGTAAGATATGAGGATATTAATCAAAAAATATGGTAAAAAGTGATATTTAATCTTATAATAATGATTAAGGCTATTAGATTTTGTTTTCCAAAGTTTAATAGTCTTATATTCTATGTTAGGGAGGGAAGTAATTAATGAAAAAAATTGTTATTATTGAGGATGATGAAGTTATAAGAGAAGAATTACAAAATTTTTTAATAAAATATGGATATGAAGTAAAAGCACCTATAGATTTTAATAATATAATAAAATATGTTGAAAATGAGAATGCAAACCTTATATTATTAGACATAAATCTTCCACTATATGATGGTTATTATATATGCAGAGAAATACGTAAGACTTCAGATGTTCCAATTATAATAGTTACAAGTAGAGATAGTGATGTAGATGAATTAATGAGCATAAATTTAGGGGCAGATGATTTTATAACAAAGCCATATAACACAGAAATATTATTGGCAAGGATAACAAATATATTAAAAAGAACCTATGGAAATTTAAAAACTAATAATATATTAAATTACAGAGATTTTAATTTAAATCTTTCAAATGCAACGGTTATTTATAAAGATAAATCCTTAGAGTTAACTAAAAATGAGGTTAAGATACTTTCCTATTTAATAAATAACAAGGGTAATATAGTAAAAAGAGATTTACTCATGGAATACTTGTGGAAATCAGATTATTTTGTAGATGATAGCACCTTAACTGTTAATATTAATAGATTAAGAAAAAAGCTTCAAGAGATAGGTATAGAGAATCCAATAGAAACAAGGAGAGGGTTAGGGTATATAATGCCATGAGTATAGGTGAATTTATTAAAGACAAAATGGTAGTAATAATATGTAATATACTAATATTTATTGTAATAGCGGCTATAATGGCTGCTATTAAAGTTAGTTTAATTATAATTTTATCTGCATTTTGTATTTGGTTTTTGCCATTAGTTTCATATATGGCCTTGGAATTCATAAAATATAAAAATTATTATGATGAAGTTGATAGCATATTAGAAAACTTAGATAACAAATATTTACTCCCAGAAATAATAAAGGAAGCAAACTTTATAGAAGGGGAAAAGCTTAATTCTATACTTAAAGAGATAAGCAGAGATATGCATGAAAATGTAAAATACTATAAGGATATGCAAGAAGATTATAGAGAATACATAGAGACATGGGTACATGAAATTAAAACACCAATAGCCTCTACAAAGCTGATAATTGAAAATAATAGAAACGAAGTAACTAATAAAATAGACTTTCAGATGGATAGAATTGAGGGATTTGTAGAACAGGTGCTTTATTATTCTCGAAGCAATAATGTGAGTAAAGATTATATCATAAAACAAATTAACCTTGACTTAGCAGTAAGGAATGTAATTAAAAGAAATTATAGAGATTTTATTCATAAGAAAATAAAATTAGATATAAAAGATATTGATGAAATTGTGCATAGTGATGGAAAATGGGTTGAATTTATTATTAATCAGATAATAGTAAACTCTATAAAGTACTCAAATAGCAAAGAGCCAATGATAAGTATATATTCAATTAAGAAAGCTAATTCAGTAATGTTAACCATAGAAGATAATGGAGCAGGTATAATAGACAAAGATATAAATAGAGTCTTTGAAAAAGGATTTACCGGTGAAAATGGAAGGAAATTTAGCAAAAGTACAGGAATGGGCTTGTATCTATGTGAAAAGCTTTGTTCAAAATTGGGGCTAAAAATTATTATTGTCTCTGAGGTAAATAAGGAAACTAAAGTTACATTGATATTTCCTCTGTCAAGTATGGTAACTTTTACAGATGATTAAGGAAAAATTATTAGAGGATATAGATATAAATAAAATACTGAAAAGTCATTTTCTTTAGAAAAATAATAGAACTTAGGATATGTTTTTTGAAGGGAAAATTGGAATTTAGTGTATAAAAAAGACCTGAACATTAGTAAATATCTAGTGTTTGGGTCTTTCATTCGTATCCCTTTTAATTTTTTAATAACAAAAATAACTAGTAAGTTTATCGAAATTTGTAATACGAAATTTATTTAATAATTAATAGAAAAATATTTACAAATTTTACAAAAAGGATTAAAATGGTAATTGTTATCAAAAAGTATTGATAATGATATTCAATAAGCAGCAAAGGAGTGGTATTTTGATTTAAAATAATAGCAGATTATTTTATTTATCAGAGTAGTTTTATTAAAAAACATATTATATAAATTAATGAGAAAACAAACAGGAGGAATGCAAAATGTATATGAATTTAGCACAAAAAATTAATGATGATTATTATCATCCAGAGGTTAAACTTGAAACAAATTTATTAGAATCATCCCCAATATATTTAGGGTGCAATATATGGAGAGAAAGTCTATTAGAAAAGATGATGGATTTAAATACAGATAAGTTTTTCTTAATTACAGATGATGTTGTATATAATTTGTTTGGAAATGAACTATTGGAATATATGAATGAAAAAGTTTCAGTAAAATTAATTAAACTCCCATCAGGTGAAAAACATAAAAATATAAAAGTGTTTAATGATTTAATGGAAGATTTATTTGATAACAATGTAACTAAAAGTTCAATTTTAATTTCATTAGGTGGAGGTGTTGTAGGGAATATTACAGGATTGGCTGCTGCTTTAGCATTTAGAGGTATTAGGTTTTTTCATATACCTACAACATTTATGTCTCAGACTGATAGCATTCTTAGCAGAAAACAAGGGATTAATTCTTTTTATGGTAAGAATATGATTGGATCATATTATACACCTTTATTTAATTTTATAGATACTTCATTCTTAACATTTGATAGTGAAAGATTTATAAGAGGTAGTTTTGTTGAAACTGTTAAAAATGGATTCATATATGATGCAGATTTTTTAAATAGACTTAAATCAGTAATTAAAAATGATTTTAATGTTAATCAAGAAGGTATTTTTAATTTAGTAAAAATGAGTATTGAATCAAAGTTACCAATAATGAAAGCAGATCCAACTGAAAAAGGTTTAGCTATGATTCTAGAATATGGTCATACCGTTGGACATGCAATAGAAAAGCTTTCATATGGAAAACTATCACATGGGGAAAGTGTATCAATTGGTATGATGGTTGCTGCTCGCGTAAGTGAAAAACTTGGTTACTTAAGTAAACAGGATGTTAAGGAGCATTTGGATATATTATCAGCATTGAAGACACCTACTAGAATTCCTTCAAATATAAAAATTTCTGACATAATTAATAGAATAAAACTAGATAATAAAAAAGATATGAATGGTATAAGATTTGTTGTTCTTGAAAACATAGGAAAATGCATAAACACTGATGGTAGTTATATGATTAAAGTTCCTTTTAATATAATCAATGAGGCTATAGAAGAAACATGCTAATTTTAGTGAATTTATTATAAAAATATATTAGATGTATAAGTTAAAATAGGATATTTGATTTCAAAATTTAAAGGAGGAGAATATGTTAAAATTTGCTTATAATACAAATGGATTAAGAAATATGCCATTAGAAGAAGCAATAAAACAAATATCAAATCATGGCTATGATGGAATAGAAATATCTTTGCATAAACAACATTTTCATCCATTAAATATTAATATAGAAGAAGTGAAAAAAATAAAATCAACATTAAAAAGTTCTGGCTTAGTTTTATCTGATGTAGCAACAGGTTGTGATAATATTTTAAGTGATGATAAGTTTGAACCATCTATAATTTGTAAGGATTCTATTGGTAGAAAAAAACGTATTGAATTACTTGTTAAAACAGCTGAATTTGCTGAATATCTAGGTGTTGATGTAATTAATTTTGCCACAGGATTCAAATCTGATAAAGTTTCCAGTAATGAAGCATACGATTATTTGAAACAAGGGATAAATTATTTATTACTAAAATGCCCAAACACAACATTTGCTTTAGAACCTGAACCAGGTATGTTTATTGAAAAAACAGAACAAGCTATAAATTTAATTAATGAAATAAACAATCCAAGATTAATGTTGAATTTGGATATTGGACATGTATATTGTTGTGAAGAAGATCCTATTTCATCTATTAGAAAAAGTATTCCTTATACAAGGCATATCCATATAGAAGATATTAAAAATAGAGTTCATTATCATCAAATACCAGGTACAGGAGATATTGATTTTAATACAATTCTTAAAGATTTAATTAAATATAACTATCAATATTACATTAGTGTAGAACTATATCATCATGCTGATGACTGGAATAATGCTTTAGATAAGAGTATAAAATACTTGAAACAAATAGAACAGCATATAAGAGAATTTCCTAGTATGAAATTAGTACAATAAAGTTAAATGATTATGAATGAAATTTTATAAAATCTATAATAGAGTAATCATTAATTTTATAAAAAGTTGGAAGAAGGAGTTATTATGAAGGGATTGAAATTAATTTCTCCCGAGGTAATAAAAAAAATAGATTTAGATATACCTCAAAACATACCTAAAGGACATGCTTTAGTAAAAATAAATACTATAAGTCTTTGTGGATCAGATTATAAATTATTTTATGGTAATTATAGTGGACCTTGTAGGTATCCTTTATACTTTGGTCATGAGTGGTCTGGAGAAGTTGTGAAAATAAATGATGATACCTCAAACATTAAAATTGGAGATAAGGTAACAGGAGATTGCTCCAAATGGTGCGGCAATTGTTGTTTATGTAAAGAAGATAAAAATTTATGTAGCAACATTGAAAAGTTTGGAATAACTATTGATGGATATTCAAGACAATATGCAGTTGTAGAAACAAAATATTTATATGTAGCACCAATGGAAACATCTTTTGATATTCTTGCTCTAACAGAATGTTTTTCAGTAGCACTGCATGCTATAAAAAAGATAGAATCAATGTTAGATAAAAAGGATAGATGCATATTAATAATAGGTGGAGGAGCAATAGGATTATCAATTTATTTATTATTAAAATTTAAGTTTAACTATTGTAATATCAAACTTATGGAAATTGATGATAGTAAAAAGGAGTTTATTAGTAATGTTTTTGATGTGAATTTTGCAAGTGAAAAAAGCTTTGAAATAAATAATAGTTCATACAGTGAAATTTCAAAACATTGTAACTATGATATTATTTTTGAAGCAAGTGGAAATATAGAAGCATTTCAGCAAGCTTTATATTTAATCAATCCTAATGGACATATCATAACATTAGGAATGTATCCTAATAAAAATGTAACTTTATCACCAATTACTTTAAAATCAATTAAAGTTCATGGAACAATTGGAGGAACACATGAATTTGATGAGGTTATTAAGTTTTTAATTTTAAACAAATATGAAGTTAAAAAGATGATAACACACACCTATGGATTGGATGATGCTAGTATGGGATTTCAAGTTAAAGATAAAAGAATTAAAACTCAAATAAATTTATGCTAATATAAAATATATTTTATATTAAATTGTATATTTACAGATATACAGGTAGTCTAAGTTTAAATTGGACTACCTGTTTTTGATATATAAATTTATTTTTCAATTTACATCCTCAATTGTAAATCGAAATGCAACCCTTTGGATACCAACTAGGTTGTATTAATAATAATAAATATTCACTCGTTGAGTGATTGCATCCTAGCAAACAAAAGATTCATTAATTACCAGTCTTTTGTTTGCTTATTAGTTTTGTTTTATATATCCTATGGTTGTTGGCGGCAGAACGGAGGATATATATGTCTAAATTTTTTATTTATGAAGAAAGACTTGAATTGCAAAAATACTTAAAAGAGAGTATTTCTTTTAAAGAAATCAGCCGCAGGCTGGGAAAAAATCCAACTACTATTTCTAGAGAAGTCCGCAAGTATAGCTCCAAAATTGCTACAGGTTACCCTGGATTTCCATTCAATGCTTGCAAGAAGCGTATTAACTGTAGAAATAAGAAAGTCTGTGGCAAAGAATGCACTAGAAAATCGGCTATCTATTGTAAGCTTTGTACTTCTTGTAATTCAAACTGTCCAGATTTTATTGAAGAAGTCTGTACTGCCAGATTCAGAGTTCCTTATGTTTGTAATGGTTGTAAAACCATTGGTAAATGTACACTTTTAAAGAATATTTATGATGCAGAGCATGCTCACATCAAGGCACATGAATCTATATCACAGTCACGAAGTGGTTTATGTGTATCTGAAGATGAAATCGCCAGATTGAATAAGATTATTTCGCCACTTATTCAAAATGGTCAGTCTGTAAATCAAATTTACATCAACCATCAGGACGAGCTTATGTGTAGTGAAAAGACCATTTATAATTACATCGATGCGTGTCTTTTTGATGTCAGGAACATTGATCTTCCAAGGAAAGTCAAATTCCGTGAGCGTTATAAGAAGCCTGAATTCAAAGTGGATAAAAGCTGCCGCATTGGTCGCAATTACGAAGATTTTAGTGCGTTTATTAAAAAGAACCCTGATACTGCAGTGGTACAAATGGATTCTGTTATTGGCAACAAAGGTGGTAAATGCCTCTTGACCATTCACTTCGTGGATTGCAGTCTAATGTTGGCATTTTTAAGAGATGCAAACACCTCAAAGTCTGTAACTGATATTTTTAATCAGCTTGATAAAAAACTTGGAAAAAATGCTTTCAGCAGACTTTTTCCTGTTGTCCTTACGGATAATGGGAGTGAGTTCTCGAATCCTAAAGCAATTGAATATCGAAAATCTGTACCAGCTTTGCGTACTAATATATTTTACTGTGATGCAGGTAGTCCTTATCAAAAAGGAGCCATTGAGGTAAATCATGGATTAATCCGAAGGGTGCTTCCTAAGGGAACAAGTTTTAATAATATTACACAGGAAGATATCACCTTAATGATGAATCATATAAATTCATACAAAAGAAAAAAGCTGAATAATCGCAGTCCGTACGAAACATTCAACTTTTACCACGGAGAAGAAGTTTTACATAAACTTGAATGCGCACCGGTTGCCGCCAGTGACATCATGTTAAAACCTGCTCTTCTAAAAAAATAATAAAAATGCGTGCCGCCAACCACTAATTTATCTAAGAAATTAAGGGGTGGATTCTCCGATTACAAAAAAATCGAGAGGGAGTCGACCTCCATTTAGCATGCTTATTTTTAATATAATACTTCAATAAATGTGAAAAATCAAACTGCATTTTGGTTACAAAAACTGCATCTCATTTACAAAACATGCATTTCGGATACAAAAGTGGCGTTTCGTTTACAAATATTCAGTTGTCAGTTACAAAGGTTGCTTTTCAATTTACAAAGTGGCATCTCGTGTTACTATTGAGTTTTCAATTTACATCTCGTGTTACTATTGAGTTAGAAAAAAGGGGTTGTTCAATAAAAACGATAAAAACATAAAGAATAACGATAAATAATTATTGTAATTATTTAAGACATGATATATAATATGGATGAAAACAATTAATAAAAACTATTTTAGAGTGAGGTAATTCTTATGAAAGAGAAAATAAGTTCAAAAATATTAAATGGATTAGTAATTGTGGGGATTATTTTAACAATTATCACCCTTATAAGCGTTCCTTTAGTGTTGACAGCGTTTTTTAAAACATCAGGAATGAAGGTAGAAACATCAAATATGGAGTGGATATTAACAGCATTTATTTACCTATGTGCAGTTCCTTATTTGATAGCATTATTTAAGTTTAAAAGAATTTGTAAACTGCTTACAAGTGAAAATTCCTTTTCACCAATTATATCAAAGGAGTTTCAAATCCTTGCAATTTGTGCATTTTCTGAGGCGTGTATTTATCTTTTGAGCAACATATTTTTATACGTATTATTTGATTTTTATCTATTTGCAATGACTATATTACCTTTGATAGTTGTAATTTTTATATCAATAACAGTGGGTTTTTTATTTCTAATAATGTCTAACATATTTAAAGTAGCTGCGGAAATCAAAGAAGAGAATGACTTAACATTTTAAAAGGGGGGAAATCAAATATGATTGTAGTTAATTTGGATGTTATGATGGCAAAACGCAAAATATCTTTAACAGAGTTATCCGAACAATTAGGAATGACCATGGCAAATGTATCGAACTTTAAAAATCATAGGGCAAAAGCTTTTCGATTTACTACTCTTGATGCTTTGTGCAGAATACTACAATGTCAACCAGGAGATATTTTAGAGTATAGGGAAGATAAAGATTTAGAAAGTGAGAATAAGGATGAAAAAAGCAATGATTAGGACATATGATATTGCAATTATTGGCTTAGGGCCCTCTGGTTCTATACTTGCACAATTGCTTTCTAAAAAGCATAAAGTTATTGCCATTGATAAAAAGAACTCTATAGAAAAAGGATTTAAGAAACCCTGTGGTGGATTGCTTTCTTCCCATGCCCAGAAAGCATTGGCAGAGTTGGATATTACACTTCCAAAGGATGTTATGGTGGATCCTCAGATTTTTGCTGTTAAAACTATAGATCTGAAAAATACTCTCCTTCGATATTATCAACGGTTTTATATTAACATTGATCGTCATAAATTTGATTTATGGTTAAAATCACTTATTCCAAATCACGTGGAGGTTTATAGCAATTCTTATTGTTCTTCTATTGAAAAAATACCAGAGGGTTATAGGGTAACTTTTTATGAAAAGGGTGTAAAGCAGGTTATTATCACTAAATATCTGGTAGGGGCAGACGGTGCAAATTCTATGGTACGTCGATTGCTGTATCCCAAAAAGAAAATACGGGCTTATATGTCAATTCAGCAATGGTTTTCTGAAACACATGATAATCCTTTTTATTCCTGTATTTTTGATTTGGAAAACACAGATTGCTGTTCTTGGTCCATTTCAAAAGATAACAAATTTATTTTTGGTGGTGCATTTCCTATACATAATTCTCGGGAACGGTTCGAAAATCAGAAAAAAAAGCTAGAGAAAATTGGATTTAGGTTTGGAGAAACTATAAAAACCGAGGCCTGTATGGTACTTAGACCATCATCATTTTATGATTTTTGTTGTGGAAAGGAAAATGCTTTTTTAGTTGGGGAGGCCGCGGGCTTTATCAGTCCAAGTTCACTGGAGGGAATCAGTTCAGCCATTAACAGCGCCCGAGTTTTGAGTGAAGTGTTAAATAACCATAGTAAAAACCCTAATAAAAAGTACTGGTTAGAAACTTTTAATATTCGTTTCAAAATCTTCTTAAAACTACTAAAATGTCCCTTTATGTATAATCCATTTTTACGTAAGCTTGTGTTAAAAAGCGGATTGAAAAGTATTGATATTGCTTCAACAAAGGGGGAAGTGATTAATTAAAAAGATTGTTATTAAGTGATATTTTTGTTTAAATAGCTTATTCTATGGTAATATAATAGAGTAAGGAGAGTGAAAGTTATATGAAAAAGAGATTTAATGTAACTGGAACCTGTATACCAGAAAAGCATTATATGGTGGATATATCTAATAAGTTAGATAGTATACTAAAATTAGTAAATAATGAGGAATATTTTATTATAAATAGACCAAGGCAGTATGGTAAAACAACTACTTTATATATGTTGGAAAGATATTTAAGTAAGTTTAAAGACTATTTAGTTATTTCTATAAGCTTTGAAGGAATTGGAGATTTGATTTTTGAAGATGAAAAAATATTTTCAAAGGAATTCTTACAAATAATGTCTGATTCTCTTTTAATCAATAATGAAACATTATCTGAATATCTAGAACAACAAAAGGAACATGTAGAAAACTTTATTGACTTATCAAGGGTTATAACTAAATTTATTATAAAGGTTAAAAGAAAAGTGGTATTAATGATAGATGAAGTAGATAAGAGTAGTAATAATCAGTTGTTTTTAAGCTTTTTAGGATTACTTAGAAATAAATATTTATTAAGGAATGTTGGGAAAGATTATACTTTCCATAATGTTGTATTGGCAGGAGTGCATGACGTAAAAACTTTAAAATTAAAGATAAGATCTGATGAAGAACATAAGTATAATAGCCCATGGAATATAGCTTCGGATTTTGACGTTGATATGAGCTTTTCCATAGAGGAAATAAAAACTATGCTAGACGATTATGTAGAAAATAAAAAAGTAGATCTAGATAAAGAATACTTTGCAGAGAAGCTTTATTTTTATACCTCAGGGTATCCTTTTTTAGTAAGTAAACTTTGTAAAATAATAGATGAAAAAATAATGGATGAAAATGAATTGAAATGGGAAAGAGAATATCTAGAGTTAGCTGTAAAAGAGCTTTTAAATGAAAGTAATACTAACTTTGACAGTCTAATTAAGAATATAGAAAATAATAAAGAACTATCCCAAGTGGTAGATAATCTTTTAATAAAAGGAGTAAAACTAAATTTTAATATCCATAATCCAGATATAAATTTAGGTTATTTATATGGAATATTTAAAGATGATAAAGGAAATTTAAAAATAAATAATAGGATATATGAACAGCTTATATATAATTATAGAATATCAAAAATTCAGACATCTTCTAATTTTTATAACTATAATAGTAAAGAAAATTTTATAGATTCTAATGGGAATTTAGATATAAGAAAAGTCTTATTAAAATTTCAAGAATTTATGAAACATGAATATTCACAAAGGAGAGAGGCATTTTTAGAGGAAGATGGAAGACTAGTCTTTTTAGCCTTTTTAAGTCCTATTATAAATGGTAGTGGTTTTGCATTTAAAGAGGTAAAGGGTGGAGAAGAAAAAAGATTTGATATAGTTATAACCTATAATAAAAAAATGTATATTCTAGAACTTAAAATATGGAGAGGGCAAGAATATCACAAAAGAGGTCTGATACAACTAGCTGAATATTTAGATCAGTATGGATTAGATAAAGGATACCTTCTAATATTTGACCTAAGAAAATCTACAAATTTAATAGGCGAAGTAGAAGAAAATTATATAGGTACAGAAAATAGTAACAAAAAGATAATACAAGTTTATTGTTAGAAAAATGGATAAAGATATAAATAAAATATAATAAGAGTTTAAAAGCTTTCACTTAGTGGAAGCTTTAATTTTTTCGCATTTATATGCTTTATTTTGGGATTTGTGTAGAATCTTATAAAAATAATTATATATATGTAATATTTTATGGTAAAATATACATGATATTATATAAAGCTGGATATTGTTATATTGATACTTTGAAAATAAAGGATTTTAAAAATATTTAAAGTACAAGCGTTTAAATATTGTGTAACTAATGTCTATAATGGGAAGTTGAAGAATAGAACTACTATATAGTAAACAAACACCAATGCAATATTAAATTTGCAGAATGGAGAGTAGCGGTAGATTTTCCACTTCGCAAACGCGTAAAATGTTAGGCAAAAGTTTCAACGAAGAGAACGGAGAGGAGATATCATGGAAGATTGGAAAACAGTAGAAACAGATATAGAAGGAATTTATCAAGAGTTTGGAAGTACTATCAAACCAATTCACAACTATTTAAATGGTTCAAAAAATTATGCAATTGCAACAATTGAACATATGATAGGCCAATTGAGTAGACAAGATAAAAATGATGATTTATTAATCTTTTTGAATAACTCGTTGCTTGATTTGATAAATATTGGTGAAGAAAATTATTATCAAACAATCAGAAATGTTCATAATGCAACAGGGGAATATGATGATGTTGAAGCAGTTATAAGTGAGGTTTGTGACAAGTTTAGTTGGAATGTCATGAGTGAACCAGAAAAAGCTGTGATAGCTGAAATAGCAAATATGAATATTAATGAATACTGGTGGAAGTCGGATAACAAAAAATGCGATTATTTTGCAATGAAAACATTAACTTCATTAGCTTACGAAGTCTTGAAAAATGGTTTGGATAAGTTTGTATCTTCTATTTCAATAGCAGTTGATACAGATGGAGTGATAAAAAAATGGAAACTAGATTATGTAGAAGAGAAAAGAGAAAATATATGGATTGATTGGATCTCATTGGACAAGATAGATCATTATTCAACAATATATGATGTAAACTATGGAGGTTTAACAGAACTTTCAAGAACAGAACTAGCTTCCGCTGATGCTTATGAAAATGAATATATTAATACAGAAAAGCGCATTGGTTCATATGGAATTTTAGTAAAACAATATTGTGGCGTAATTGAACAAGAGATTAATCAAATAATTAAACTATACAACGATAGTAATAATCCTAATCAACATTTGATGTGGAATGACTTGAAAGCATATGTAAAGAAAAATGACATTCAGTTAATTGGTGCTCCTTTTGATTTAAGTGATATGCTTAGTGAATTACATCGTATTAGGAATCTGGCTATGCACGGTGAAAATATTACGAAAGAGGATTTCGAGATCTTAGACAAATATAGAAAGCGACAACTTTTCGAATGGATATCTTGGACTAAATTAGAACTTAAAGGTGAAAAATTTCACCCTACAGTAGATGAATTACAAGAAAAATATTTTGATAATTGCTAAAACCTTCGGCTAACAGCGTGTTTCCAAAATGGCCAGTAGTGGTAGCATTGCCACTTCGCAAGCACGCGAACCGTTATGTGAAGTTAAGAAGTAACTCATTAAAAATATTGGGGGATAAAATGGATATGAAAAATTTAACGACTGAGTATATGGTAGTATTTAATTTAAAAGACTCTTTATGTACAGATGTTAATTCTTTTAATAATTTAATTCAATCAAATGCAGATATTAAAATTAAAGGCTCAAAGCTGTACTATCGAGAACTTGAAGTTGATTATTCAGTTGAAGCTGGTGAAATAAGTAATAGCCAAGATCGGTACTATCACCTTAAAATTGTATGCCAAGATTCAAGTAAAATGAAGATTTATGAGGATTTATTAAAAGATATAAGGGTTATTTTAAATAGAACAAGCTCTAGAAACGTTGAAGTTTTATGGGATGATATAAGCTTTTATTATGCTAAAAAAGCATATCCTTTAATTCATGAAATTGAAAATTTAATGAGAAAGCTAATAACGAAATTTATGTTAGTTAATGTCGGAGTTGGGTGGGTTAAGAAGAATGTACCAGATATAGTTAAAGATTCAATTAGAGATAGTAGAAAAGATTTAAAAGAAGAAACAGATTACTTATATAGGACAGATTTTATACAGCTATCAAATTTTTTATTTGTAGAATATAGCTTGGAAAATGTTTCAAATCTTATAAAAAAATTAAAATCTTTAAATAATGAAGATTCTATACATATTGAGAATCTAAAAAACTATGTTTCTAAATCTAACTGGGAAAGATATTTTTCAACTATGGTTGATTGTGAATATGAATATTTAAAAAACAAATGGCAACAGTTATACGAGTTAAGGTGTAAAGTGGCTCATAACAATAGAATGAATAGAGCCGATTATGAGAATACAGAAAAAATTGTTAACGAAATACGGGAAAAGTTAATAAAAGCTATAGATAATATTGATAAGTTAGATGTTTCGGATTCTGATAAAGAAAATATATCTGAAAGTATGATAACAAACACTAATGAACTATATGGACAATTTATAGTTAAATGGAAAGATTTTGAACAAAAACTTTTCAACTATTTAACTAAGAAAAGTACTAATATATCCGATAAGGATAGATATAGAGTCAATAAACTTATATGTGAAATTTATGATTTGAAATTAGTACAAGAGTCTGTTTACAAAGAATTAAAGATAGCTAGAGAAATAAGAAATATTATTGTGCATGAAAGTGGTAAAGATTTTGATCAAGCTATAATTCAAAAATATATTAGGATTTTAGAAGATGTAGAAAAGCATTTTAGTAGTGAATAAAAGCTATGTTTTTCATATAACATAGTAGCCCTAATAGTATACAACCTAAGATATCAGTTATTATATAAGGCTGCAGAACATCAGAAACACAAATCCGTTCGGTGAAATAATCAGTTCCTATTATCCATATACTATTAATCAAATAATAAGTATATGGATGATCTTGTATTACAGTAATGCTTAAAGAATGAGGAGATGAAAATTTTAATAAATAGTGATAAATACATAAATTATATAATTCGAAAAATTGATATTATCAGATATGAGTTCATTAGCAAAAATAATTTAAATTGTAATGGTAAAAATATTCAAGTATTCTTAGGATTTAAGGGAAAGGAAGTGAATATTTAATAGTGATTTGCAGAACTGTTTTGAAAATTGGTGAATTAATTGATGGCGCGTATGAAAATAAAGATTTTGAGAAAACAAAACAAGCAATAGTGCAAGGTAAGAATGTTGATAATGAGAAAAAACTAGATGATTTAAATTGTGCAGTACTTAACTATTTCATTAGTAATGGAATTTCAGATCTTATTCAATTTAAGTATAATAATAAATTAAAAATAGGAACTAATGACAAAGATTTTGAGGAAAGCATATATCACCTTAGAAAGTCAATTAATTATTTTAGTAGAATTAATATAATTGATGGTCAGACTATTCAATATAAAGTAATGGCGTATACAAATCTTGCAAATCAATTAGATATAGTTGGACGATTTGTAGAAGCGATAGAATATTGGGATATAGCTACTTCTATTTATACAGACTTTGGTATGGCTTATGGAAATAAGGGTTTATGTTTATATAATTACTCAAAATTATTATATGATCATGGACACAAAGCGATTTTTTTAAAAAAGTCAAGAGAATTATTGAATAAAGCCATTAAATTACCTATTTATTTATATGCCAAAGAAATTTTTTCTAAGAAGATAAAAGAGATTGAGAAAATTATTGATATGGATTATTTAGAAAGTGAATTAACTTTTAATAATTCGGTTTGTACAGATAGTGTAGAAGAAACTATGTATAATGCTTGGTGCAACGATAATACTTTGTACTTGAATCCGCTAAATGATATTTTAAAACATGATGTTGTTAATCAGGATATTTTAACGATGCCTTCAATTGTAGCACCAATTGATGAAAAAATTCCAAAGTATCATAGTTTTTATAATCAGATTAAACAAGAATATGTGTCCGCAAGGTTTACTTTTTTTGAGTCGATTCAGATGGAAATGCCTCATTATTCGGACAAGAATGTTTTATTATACAATACAATTGATTATCCTAAATATGGTTTAAAGATTGAAAAAATGAAGTATGCATTTAGAGTACTTTATTCTTTACTTGATAAAATAGCGTATTTCATTAACGATTATTTTGATATTGGAATTACTGAAAGAGATGTGTCGTTCAAATCAATTTGGTTTTCACAAAAAAAGGGTAGGAATGGGTATAAGTATAAGATGGATTTAAAACAGTATATGATTAATAACTATAATTTTTCACTTCAAGGATTATATTGGTTATTCAAAGATTATTATGATAGAAAATATGATATTGAAAACTTTTTAGAACCTGAATCAAAAGATATTGATATTTTACGAAATTATATGGAACACAAATACTTGAAAGTACTTGAATATGGAATAATAGATGATAGAGTGGATGAATTAGCTTATTCAATATCTATTAGAGAATTTCAGGCTAAAACTCTAAGACTATTAAAAAAAATACGAGCAGCACTCATTTATTTATCACTCGCTGTGAATCAGGAGGAGAGATTTAGAGAATCCCAACGAAAAATAAATGAAGATAAAGGGGTTATGCCTATTTCGTTACAGGCATTTGACGACGATTGGAAATTTTAATAAAATGCTATGAATCATTTTCAATGGTAATTTTTATTAAATATTATATTTGCAAATACAATTTTAGATTTTGGGATAAATTTAGTATTAACAATTAAGTTTCACTCAATAAGATATTTAATCATAATTTAGAAGAATTGAATTTATATATTCTATGTTCAAGACTGATTATTCAATAATTTAAAATTTAAAAAATATATGTTAGAAAATTAAAGTTAATAATGTGCAGTTAAATTGTTCCTATATTTGGTATAAGAGACAATGTATCAAATATATATAAATTAACAATTGTAAAATTATTATAAAAAATTGTTTAGGGGGACAAAATGAAATACTTATTTTTAGATACTAATATATATATTGATATGGTTGTTTATAGAAACAAAGCTAATCCACCAAAGGCATATGAGTGTTTAAGAAAACTACTTGAATTTAATCAAATGAAGTTAATAGTTCCTAAGATTGTGAAAAATGAGGTAGATAGACATATAGAAGATGAAATAAATAAAGTAGGAAATAATTTAAAAAGATTGAAAGATGACATAAATAATATATATTGGGTGAGCAGAGGCGATGAGGTTAGTAAATTTCATAATAAAATGAATGATTTGTCTAAGGATATAAATGAAGTTAAAATTCAATTTGATAAAAATAAGCGATCATATATTAAAGAATTTAAAGAAAAAATAGCAATTATTTTTAGCAATGATAATAGTATAGTAATTGAAGAAACACAAGATTTAATTTTAGGTGTAGAGAAGAGAAAAATTTATAAAAGATGTCCATTTCATATAGAAAATAAAGAATCAAGTGCAGATGCTCTAATTGTAGAAATATTAGTTAATTTAAATAAATTTATAAATTTTACTAAGGAGGATAAAATAATTTTTATTACTAAAAATTTCATTGATTTCTCAAAATCTAAAAATAAAGGGGAAAAGGAAATTATCCATCCTGACATATGTGATAGTCTAAAAGAAAATAAAATATATGACAAATTCATATATAGTATATTTTATTATAAAACATTAAATGAACACTTTAAAGAAGAGTTAGTAGTAGCAGACGAGTTAGAAAATGTAATTGAAGAACAAATTAGGGAAGAAGAGGAAGAAGGAAAAAGACATTTAGAGTATATTAGAGATCTTGATAGAGAAGCATGTGGATTATCAGAATTACCTTGTAATGATAATGTAATGGAATCTATAAATGAAAGTGATGAATTTGAAGGATTACAAGGTACACTAAATAAATATAATGAGTTTAGAGACAAAGTTGAAAATTATATAAATAAATATGATGAACTGTTAGATTATCTATGGAATTTGAAAAAAGCCGATTTAAAAGAATGCGTAGAAAAATTTAATAAGAAATCATTACTTATTACTATAGGTATAGATGGAGAAAAAATAATAGATAATATAGTAGAATTTATTGATAATCATATTGTTGATATTAATTCAGTAAATTTAATCAATCAAAGCAAATATGAAATTAAAGAAGAATTTGAGTTAGAAACAATAGTTGATATATATGATTATGAAAATAATAGAATTCTATTGAATGTAGAAGGATATCTTTCACCAAGTGATTTTGGACAAGATTATATAGAATTAAAAATATTGAGAAATGGAATTTTACTAAAACAAGGAACAATTGAGATATCATATGGTGGAGCCGAGTTTGATGATGATGGCGGAATAGGAGATGCATATGAAGGGGACATTAAATACTATATTGAAAATATTCAACAATATTTTGATAATATAATAGGTAGATCTATTAAGAAAATTAGTGAAAAACAAAATCTTCTAGAAAAATTTATAGAACTTCTAGAAATTAATTTAGATTAATGAAATATCTACTATTTCACAGCAAAACAAAGTTATGTTATGGCAAATAAGGTTTTAAATCAAAGTCCAAAAATAATATTAGCTTTAAATTTATGTTACTAATCTTACTTTAATATTTAAACGTCCCATTATCCATAAAATTGGACTTGTTTTAGGCATGCCTATTAGGCTAATAATTTAAAGTTACATTAGGGTTAATATGAATTAATAAAAAAATATAAGAGAACAAAGAAAAATTAGATAAACATTAATAAAGTAATGAAAGGATATTAAAATGGTGAAAGGTGTATTTCAAATAAAGCTTGATACTGATATTCTTTGTAAATTAAGAAATATAGTAAATGAGCAACAAAACATTTCATATAATAAAGAGTATGGAAAGTACCGTGCATGGGATAAAATTTGCGCAATAATGGATAGACTTGATGATACTGTTTGTTTTTTAAATGAACTAAAGTTGAATACTGGAAAATATACAAGAAGTGCATTTGATTTTTACGACTTTATGAATAATGCAGCTGTAATTGTAGATTGCATAAAAGAGTTGGTGAAAATTTTTAATGTACACGATGATAAAATCAAAAAGTCAACAGAGATTTTTAATCAGCTTGGTAGTGACGGGAAAGGAACAGATGAGAAATATTTTGAATACTTACGTTCTTTATGTTCAGTTCATCCAGTAGAAACAAGTCGACATAGAAGATATCAAGCTAATGATTTTGAATGCAGCCCATATGTAGTTTGGAATGATGGAACGATATGGCATGATGATGATTGTGATATTTATGCAATTGTCTATACAAGCAAAGATGAAGATAACAACAAGAGAATTCAGATATATATATCACAAATATTTGAATATGTTAAAACAAGATTAGATTTTGTTTCAGAAATAACAAATGTTATTGACAAATATCAAAAGCAGGTTATTTCTGATATGAAAAATAGAACTATAAAAAAAGAAAAAGAGTTTGATAATTATATTGATTATCTAAGAAATCTAGATAAAGAGCTGAAAGAACGGTATGGTTCACAAGTTTTTTATCCATTTGATTACATCATTAATTTATTTAAGATTAGGTTATCAAACCCAAAAAACCAAGATAAGATGAATTTATATTTAAATGCATTAAAATATGCTATCTCATTTGAACATAATAGTATGCAAAATATGAGTTATGAAGGATTTGAAAATAACGGATTGTTATATCCTGAAAGGAATATAGAAACATCTTTATATATTGAATTATGCTCACCTAATAGTGGAAGCAATGAACGCAGAAGATACGGATATAATTTGGAAAAGATTAATTATTTAAGTTATGATTCAGGTTATTCTAATAAACAATGGGCATATAAACAATTAAATCAAGTACAGGCTTTTGTGGGAAAATATATTTCATTAGAATGTGCTAATGATGATTTTGAACACTATGCATTAGTTCAAGTAGCATTGTATTTGGAATGCCTAGAAAATAAATGCCCAATTAATAAGAATATTCCTAATGAGTTAAAATATCGTACAAGACTACTATCTGATGATGAGTGGAAAAAATTATTTTCTGATAAATAACCTCCCATTATCCATATAATTGGACAAGTTATGATTATATGGAATAAAATGTATAGTGGATACAAGCTTTTAATGTCTATAATGCAAAGTTAGAAGCTGATGGTAAATTATCTATGATTTTATGGAATTTTATATTAAATGCATAACATTGTTTTAAATTTTCATAATTAAAAAATTTAGAATTACAATGACTTTGTGTCAATAAGTAAGGAGTAATTAAATGATAAATATAGAAGCTTTTCCTGCATCATATGGAGAAAGTATCTTAGTCAGTTTGGGAGAAGATAATTTAAAGAATATACTAATTGATTGTGGATTTGTAAGCACATATAATAATCACATAAAGAAAAGATTGACAGAACTATCTGAGAATGGCCAAGCGATTGATTTATTCGTGCTAACACATTTTGATGCTGATCATATAAGAGGTGCAGTAAATTTTTTAAAAGAAAATGGACGATATGATAAACCTAAGATTATAGCAATAGAAGATATATGGATAAATTTACTAAAACATGTGGATTTCGGTAGCCATAAAGTCAAATTAAGCGAACAAGATAAAATTAAACTTAAAACAATATTGAGAAAAAGATATCCAATAGAGCTCTTTAATAGGCATGTAAATGATATAAGTAGTTCGGATTCTTTAACATTATCAGAGTTAATATGTAGAGGAAATTATGAAAACAATAAAAGTTTTAATGGAGGCTTGATTGTAGCAAATAAAGAAAGTAATGTAGTTAATCTAGACGGAGGAATAAAAATTAAAATTTTATCTCCTACAATAGATAAAATAGAGGAATTAAATAAAGTCTGGGTTAATGAGTTATTAAAACTTGGCTTGAAATTCAACTTTAATAATAATGGAGAGTTAAGTGAGGCGTTCGAAAAATTATTGGTTAATATAATACCAAGCATAAATAGAGGACTATTAAGAAATTGTTCTAGTGAAAAAGATATAGTTAAAGCATTAAGTGAAAATGATGTTTTTTCAGAGGATACTGATCCTGTTAATGGAAGCTCCATAGCTTTTATACTAGAGTATGGGGAAAAACGAATTTTGCTTTTAGGAGATTCACATCCATCTGTTATAGAAGAGGGGATAAAAAAAGAGATGGGTGAAAAAAATCAAAAATTAAAAGTTGATTTGATAAAAATTGCTCATCATGGGAGCGGTGGTAATATAACAAAAGGTTTACTAGAAATGATTGATTGTGATAAGTTTCTGATATGTACAAATGGAGCTCGATATTCTCATCCAGATCCAGAATCAATATCAAGAATTATTACAGCCAATAGAGATAAGGAAAAGGTAATTATTATGAATTATGAAACTCCTTCAATTAAAAAGTTTTTAAGTAAAAAATTAATGGAGAAGTATAGATATTCAATTGTATGCACAAATAAAATGGGTATGGATAATAAGAAGTGTAAGATTACTTATGTTAGAGTATAGGTGGTGAAATCAATGGATATTGAAAAGATTGATAAAATCCTATTTCAGATTGTTGTAAGGATAGAAGGAGAAGATGTTGGAACCGGTTTTTATATTGATGAAAATCTTATATTAACAGCAGATCATGTTATAAGCAAAGATAGAACTAAAGGAAAAAATATAAATATAATAAGGGATACTAAAGGGTTAGATGTAACGCTAGCATCTGTATTAGATTATGACGAAGCTTTAGATATAGCTCTACTAAAGGTTAATAAGGCTGTAAAGGTAAAGCTGCCTTTGGACATTATTAATATCAAGGAAGAGAATAAGTGGAGAACATACACGTGTTTTCAACCATTAGATGGGACAGGTAATGATTTTGAAAAAGATATGATAAAGGGTGAAGTATATCAAGTCGAACCATTTAGTGATTCAATATATGATATTCATTTAAGTGGAGTATACTTAAAAGGACAGCCATTCTATGGAGGGTATGTTGGATGTTCTGGTTCACCGATTATTATAAATGGCAGCATTGTTGGAGTAGTTGTTAAAGAAGAGCAAAGCCAAAGAGATACTCCTTTAAAAGCTATTAGTTTTTCAAGAATTAAAGACTTTTTTATGAGAAACAATATAACTTTTAATGAAAAAAAAGAAGAAAATACATCAGATATAAGTTTTAGGACAATCTTTCAGAAAGTAGTTTCTAAGGATAGAGCAGAAGAATATAATATGCTGCCATCAATAAATTTGTTATATGACCAATACGATAATATTTCCTGTATTGTAATACCAGAGAATATTGCCATGAGAAGTAAGCTTGTTGGAGAAATTATTAGGGAATGTCATGATTATGATGTTTTGAATCTTTATGGATTAGTTTCTTCAGGAAAAAGTGTATTAGCAGGGTTGATTGTTAATGAAATGAATAAGTATCAATTGTATGTCGATTTAGCTGGTGTAAATGTCAATAGTATTGATAAGTTTATCAATGATGTGATGAAGGGCATACTTGAATCAAAAAATATGTACAATGCCAGTGAACTTATAATTGAACAAATTTGTAAGATTATAAATATAAATGGTGTAATGATATTAGATAATTTTCCACTTATAAAAAGAGGAGATAAGTTATTTCATTTTATCAATACATTATTGGGAACATGCAAAAAATATGGTATGAAGGTTATAATTATTAGTACCAAAGATATTAAGCATTTAAGATATGAATCTAATATGATAAATATCAATTATAGAGAAAGTGAACCTCTTACTAAAGATGATATAGCTGAGATTTTAAGAGGGTACAATTTGAAATATAATGATGCTCAGGTAGATTTATTTTATAGTGTTACGAACGGAAATGTTTCTTTGGTATATTCTTTGTTTTATTATTTAAACAATAATAAATGGAATTTTATGGATAAGTTTAGTGAGATTGTAACAAAACAATATGCGATGGATATAAGGGATGACTTGCAATATAAAATCATGGATTTAATAGATGATAGAGAAGCAAAAGAATTATTATATAGAATAGCTTTAATAGATTTTCCTTATGGTCGAGAATATGTTGAAACTATAGCTGAAATAGAACCTGAGATAGTATTTATATCAGAAAAATTAACTATGCTAGAAGGCTGGATATTAAAGAATGGGCAGTTATATTCAAATATGCCATTATTGGAAGAAATCGCAGAAAAGAACCTAAATTCAAAAACAATTATTAGTACTCATAAAAAAATAGTTAAAAAGTTAATAGAAGAGAATAGATGTTTAGATTACAATGGCTTCTTTAGAGTATTTACTCATTTAAATAAAGCCAAAGAATATAATAAAGCGGGATTACTTCTAGTTGATGCAATCCAAGAATTAAATAATTCAGAGGTAGATCAGGATTATTGGCATATCCTTTCTATATGGGGAGAATTAGATCCTCCAAGTGAGATGGATATAGAAGTTGTATTATATATAAGAGTTGTGCAAATAAAATGTGGTGATAAGTTTAATATAAATAACAAGAGCTTATTTAACAAATTAGATGATTGTATAAATAAAATCATAGAAGAGGGCAAACAAAAGTATTTATCAGTACTTTTTTTAATTGTAATAAGTTTTTGTATAAGTAAACCACTTATTTCGCTTAAATATCTTGATATAATATTTAAGTATGTTGATAGTGATACTATGAATAGAATTACATATGATTTGACAGAAGTTAAAGTTGAGCAAATATTATATATGTGCTGTGGAAAAATCAAGAACGTGGAAGAAATGGGATTATTTTTTAGAATTTATGATAAGTTAAATGAAAAACAGCTTGAAAATCTGAACTTGTTTGAATATGTATATGATGCTACTTCTGCTATGTGTAATAATATATGGATGGAAGAGATAAAAAAGCAGGATAAAGATAGAAATTGGATTAGTGTGCTTGAGCAATTAGCAATTATTGAGTCTAAAGCAGAAAAATCAAATAATAAATGGCTATTAGTTAATAGTATTAAAGCGCAAATAATTGTATATGGTGAATATATTCAAAACTTGCAAAAAGCTGAAAGTTTTGCTATGAAAATATTAAATAGTGAACTTGTACGGGATAGAAAAGTAGAATTTATTATAAGGGATGTTATTGGTAGACAGTTTGTCTATGCAAAAGATTTCGAAAATGCTAAAAGATACTTAGATAATATTACATTAGAGTTCGATGGATTTGCATTAGAAAAAATAGATTACCTTACACAATATAGTATTTTAAATTCAAATTATGATAGGAAAGTAGCTATTAAAAATCTTCTGGATGCATCAGCAATAATAAATCAAAGTAATTTAACATATAAGGAAAATGTTAAAAATCTTGGAGAACTAGTTATAGAATATTGGTTTAACAATGATTATAGTAACATGTATAATGCTATAAAAGAATATATAGATATAATGAATACTGTTAATTCTGATGATAGAGATGATAAATGGAAAAGTTTATTTGTGTGTTTAGGGCATTGTACAGGATACTTTTCAAGTGTTTTAAAAACTGGTAAACCACCTAGAAAAACTAGCGATGGAGATGTCTATGTTGAACCTCAAAGAGGTATGTTTATTAACGATAACGGAAATAAAGAATTTATTTATACTAAAGGTAAGAATATACTAATTTATGCACATATGGAGATAATTGCTGAGTTTTTAGGGAAATATAATGATTGTGAAAGTTACTTAAGGAAGTTTGTTGACGAATATGAAGAAAATGATAGTATACGAGGATTTATTGAAAGAAAGTTAATTATATATACAGCTAATAGTAACTTAGAAGAATCATATAATTTGGCAATCGAGTCTGTAGAGAATATTTGTTCAATGAAAGAAATGGCAAATGGCAAATCAACTTTTAATATAGTTTCTTTATTATATAATGATTTTATTATTCCTATTATGTTTATTATTATCAGAAAGTATATTGTTGGGGATCCAGATTATAAGAAAGATGCAATTAAATTAATAGAATTACTAAAAAGTCAGACTTATATTAAGAGTGATGATGTAAATCTAATTGAAAGTATAATACAAAATAATATAATAAACCACAATGGGATTGTGCTAAGAATTGGGAATGAATATCAGTTTTACGAAAAGCTGAAAGTTACGGAATATATATCATTATTCAAGTGGTGCTTTAATAATAGTTTATTACAAGCAGCAAGTATTCAAAATGCCTTTATTAATTATTTAGAAAATCTTTATGCTAAAGAGGGATTTTTATTCAATGAAGTAATAAAAGGGACATTCCTAAAATTTTGGACATATGCATATTGTAAACAAAGGGATAGATTCAGTAAAACTGATGAAATTGATAAGAGATTTAAAGAATATTTTCATGATTTGAATAAATTGAATTTGAAGGATTTGGTTAATTTCATGAAATCTGGTCTTGAGTAGATTCTCTATTTAGTGTCCATTTATAAAATATATCCAACGTAAATATAGTAAGTAATTCCAGTTTTAGATTCCCATTATCCATATAATTAGACAAGTTATCACTATATTCATTAGACTAATAATACGAATGTAAGACGAAGATAGAAAAATAGCTAAATGTAAAAAAATTTAGAACATGATATGGTGAGCCTTGTTATAAATAGGGGGTTTTAAAGTATACCTGTTGTGGAGGGGGTAAAATGTACGATTTTAAGGATTCTATATCATTAAAAAGAATGATGGAAAACATATCTTTCAATAATGAAAGTTTTCAGAAATTAGCAGAACCATTTTTATATAATGTTTATTTTAGGATTTTAGAATATTCTACACTAAAAGGTTATGTTCATGAAGTGATTTCAATTCAAACAGAATACTTCGAAAACAAGGTAATGTTTGCATCTAGTAATTATGAAAGAGATAAATTAGCCCTTAAAAGAAAAGTAATGCAAGATTTGAGATTAGATACAGATATTGTATTAAAAGAAAAAAATGATCAATATGCTATAGTAAATTGTCTCTTGAATGAATATAAGAGGCTTTTAAATATGGAGATTGGAAAGTATAGAAAAGAGGATGTATTAGTATTAATCTATTCAATTTCTAGTATGATTAGCTATATATCAACAATGTCTGTGTATTTATATAAGCATAATGTAAAAGATGTGTCCAAATCAGATAAATATACAAGTCTTGCAAATTTAATAGTGGACACGCTAGGCGTTTTATATGAAAAAGAAAATATATGGATACAAGGCTTATTAGGATATCTAAAAAAAAGTAGTGAATATCTTATTAACTATTTACTGCATTCAGAAGCGAATAATATAGTTTCTAAGATATCTGAGATAGATATTATGAGAATATATATAATTGTTGATTGTATTATTGATTTAATAAATGTGAAGAAAAGTATTGAACCTCTCAGCAAAATGGGCTTTCAACTTAAGATTCATGGTGGACTTTTACAGATGGATGAACAAATGATAAGTAAGTTCGTATCTTACAGCAATAACTTGACAGACAATACTCTAGATGTGGATAGTTTGAATGCTAGAAAACTTATTCAAGAGTTTGAACACATAGAAGGTTATTCTCCAAAAATAATTGAAGATTATGTATATAAACTTAAGGATAAGAATCTTATAATTGAAGCATCCTTGAATCTGGTTGAAGACAAATTTTTATATATAGATCTGGTGCTATCAACTGGTTATGATTATGATTCAATTTATAAAATTATCGAAACAATATCTCTAAAACGTTGTGAGGATGTTGATATGAGTATTTTTTCCTCTGACAATAGGATATTTAGAACACCTATTATTAAAGTTGATAATTACTATATTTTATCACATCAATTGCTAAGTGAAGCGGTTGCATATCTTAGATATCGAGTGCTAAAGAATAAGTTCACGACAAAGGGGAAATTTAAAGAAAAAGTTAAAGAGAATTATGATGAATTTGAGTTGAAGGAATTAAGAAAATTAGTTTTAGATAACAATTTAATTGGAGGGATAAACTTAAATGTTGAAAAACTTTCATTTATAAAACCTTATTTAAATAATAAAGGTATATCAAAAGAAATTGATTTTTACTTCGTTTATAAAAATGTACTATATACAATGGAGTATAAAAATCAAGATATAGATAATAATCTTTATGAGGTCTGTAGATCTTATTCTAGAAATATAAAAAATAAATCGAAGCATCTTAGGTTAATAGAAATATTAAAGAATAACATTACGCACCTTGAAGAAGAACTAAATACTCGAATAGTTCAAATTCGCTCATTTCTTGTTTTTAAAAAGAAGAATTCATTTTCGGAGTTTTATCAAGGAGGAGAAATTTATGTTTGTAGTTATAGTGATTTTCTCGATTTTTGTAAGGAACTAATTAAATATTGTGATTTTGAAGAAGCCCCAAATGGATTTAGATAAAGAGGATGTGATTAATAACAAACGAACGATACTTGGAATAAGACAATCCTAAACATACCAAAATTAGTAAAAATGAAAAGGGATAGGTCTGCGTCTATTCTTTTGCACATAATTGTTTGTAGGTCAAATTATTACGGTGAACCATATTATAGGTAATATGAGGTTTTTGAGTATAGTTAAACTTCCCATTATCCATATAATTGGACAAGTTATGGTTATACCCATTAGGCTAATAATGTGCTGGTGATTATATGGAATAAAATGTATAGTAGGTACAAGCTTTTAATGTCTATAATGGGAAATTAAAAAAATTAATTATAAGGACTCTATTAGTTACATGTGATGATATATTTTAATCAATAAACCTGAAGTCTGGTACATCTGATAATTAATTTACTATAATTACTGTTATGATAGTATTGTATAAGGCTGAGTGCTAATAATAAATTTAAAAGAGATGAATTCAACAAATTCGAAATAGAGCTTTAACAATATTTATTCACACAAGTCCAAAAATAACTCTACCTTTTCCCATCAATGCATCATCAGAAAGCTACAGATGTATATAAAGTTGTAGTTAGCTTATTACACCAAAAGAATTAAAAATTTTAATACTCACAAATTTAGAGATTATTTAAAGCCCGCTTTCCCATCAACAGATTGTCTATTCAAATAATTATTCTATAAAAAATGGCTGTTAATGAAAAGTTAGGAGGAGTTACATTATGAAATTAAAAAAGCAGTTTGAAGATTTCTATAAAGAAATTACAATCGACACAGAGGTTGAAGATCTCATAGAAAAAAGAGAAATTTTGGAGAAAGATTTTAAGGACAATTTTCCATCAGAATGTGGGAAACATGATATTGAAGTAAAAAAGAGCGATATTGAAACATTTGACCAGGGAAGCTATAAATTGCATACTACAATTAAAAACAATCATGATGGGAGTATTGATAGGGATGTTGCAGTTATGTTTCCGCTTGATATTGATCAAAATAGTGATCCCAGAAAAATTAAAGGATATAGTAGAGATGCAATAAATTTATGGAATAGGGCTACTACTATTAAAGAGCCATGTTTAAATGTATCTTATGTTAAGGATGGAACTGAATGGATGCATATAGATTTACCATTATATGCAAAGTATAATGGAAATGTATATCTTGCCAGAGGTAAGGAATTTGCAACCGAAGGTAATTATTCATGGGAACTGGCAGATCCTAAAGGATTAAACGACTATCTTTTGGATAAGATTAACGGAAATGATCAACTGAGAAGAATTATTCGCTATATTAAGAAATGGAAATTAGAGAAATATTATAGTTCAACATTGGATCACGAAGTACCACCAAGTATAGGAATTACCCTTCTTGCATGTGACTGCTTTGTTGCAAGTACAAGTTCTGAAGGAGATGATGATTTAACATCTTTACAAAAAACAATTCAAAATATTGCTAACAAATTTTCTTTAACATATGAAGATGGAATACTTGTAAAAGCAGATATTTCAAGATGTTTACCTGTAACTCCATGGACAGATGTTTTTAAGAAGATGAAAGACAGCAGTGATACATATGGAGTTAAATTTTATAATAGATTGAATACGGCATTACAAAATTTAACTGATGCATATAATGAAGAATCTGAACACGATGCAGGTGTAAGTGTTCAAAAAGTTTTTGGTGATGAATTTAAAGTGCCGGCAAAACAAGTAAATGTATCAAACTCATCAAGTGCATCTAGTAAAAAGGAGCATAATTTTGGAAGAAAATAAAATTATTAAAAATATATTATCTACATACGATAAAATACAAATTTTATGCGAAGAAGATGGTATTGTATTTTTTAAACTAAAAGATAAGGAATATGGTATTTGGCATTCAAAAGAAGAAAGAAATACTAGCAAACCATTTATTTTGGTGAAAAATGATGGTGAATATGATTACCCACATATATTTTCATTTGAAATACCAATAGATAAAGATAAGCAGAAATATCGCTTAGTATGCCTTCATGAACCAAGAGATACAATTAATTATTTAATGTCATATGAAGAAAAAATAATTGATACCATAGAACGGCTTATTCATCTCTTATCTTTATCACCATTGGAAATAGAGGAAGAATTCCAAAAAGAATTTTTATACTACTGGAATGAACAAAGCAAAAATGATATTCCTCTGAGATTATATATTGCCTCAGATAGAGTGTTTCAAAGTATGAATGTTTATCAAAATAAATATAAGATGTATAGGGCCGTAAGCAATGGAATTAAGCTGAATGACAAAGATAAATGGAGTTATGTAAATAATATATGTGCATTCTATATTCCAGTTACAGATAATAGAAGGATATTGCCGCCAGTAAAAGATAAGCCTTGGAAAATTGATGATATCTTGAAAATTGTTAAAGGAATGGATGTAGCACGAATAAGCCATGCAACATATGAATCTATAAAAAAAGTAAAAGTTAAATCTAATAAAGCGTTCATTATATTTGAAATGATGGTTTTAAATCATGGAATTAACTTTTGTTGTCTGATATATTTTAAAAATTCAAAGACAGAAACACTTATGTATAAATTGGAAAATTCAATTAAAAAAATTGAACCAATAAAAACAAAACGTTGCGATTATTTATTCTTAAATAAACAAATCGCAAATGATATATCAATTGTTGACAAAAAGGTTGCCATAGTTGGTGTTGGATCGCTAGGAAGTTATTTAGCAACAGAACTGGTCAAATCGGGGATAAAAAAATTAATTTTATATGATAGTGATACATTGGAAGAAGCAAATATAATGCGTCACAGAGCAAAGCTTTCCTGGAGTAATATCAGTAAAGTTTTAGCGATGAAATTTGATTTGGAATCAATGCATCCCGAAATTAGTGTAAATGCAAAAAATGAATACCTTACTCAAGAAACTTTAAAAAGAGATATGCATGATTTTGATATGATAATTTTTACGGTAGGGAGCAGCGATGTCCAACTTATGGCTAATAATGTTTTTAAAGAAGCTAATAATGATAAACCAGTAATATATTCTTGGCTTGAAGCGGGGGGAACGAATAGTCATATTTTAAAAGTTGACTATTTAAAAAAAGGTTGTTTTGAATGTTTATATACCAATAAAGAAGGTGACTTAGCAAATAATAAGGCGAATAAATTATCTGATGAATTAGTAAAACAAAATACTATTAGAAATGGTTGTGGAGCTACAAGAGTTGCTTATGGTACTGAAATTCTATTAAGAACGACGTGCGTCATATTAGATACGGTTAAGAAAACCTTTAGTTGTGAATTTGAAGATAACTGTTTAATAGATATAAATCCTACTTCTATAATTAATCAAGGAAATACTTTTAAAGAGGGGAAGTGTCGATGCTGTGGTGATAGAGATAGCTAATAGATGTATAAAAATGAAACTTCCAAACGGAAAAGTAGTAGATATATTACCAGAAGTATTTCAGGAAATAAGCAAATGGATTCAAAATGATGATTATGCACCTGAAGGTGGAGGTTTTATCTTAGGATACAAGCATGAAGGAACCGGTAATATTTCCTTGGAATATGTAACATACCCTCAGCCATTAGATATCTTGAACAGAGTTTACTTTAAAATAAGAGATCCTATCCATAAGATATTGTTATTAAAGGCACGAGCCAGAAAAAGTTTTTATATGGGAGTGTGGCATACTCACCCGCAAACTATTCCTGCTCCATCTCAAGTAGATTGGGATGATTGGAATGAAACATTAATAAAGGATAAAACTGCTAGTGAATATGTATTTTTTCTAATAGCTGGTACAGAAAGTATTAGGGTCTGGGTTGGTGATTTTAAGACAAAACACATTGTGGAAATATTTGAATGTGAGAAAGAGGGTGATTTATATAAAAAAATTTAAATACAAACTAAAATGGGAAGCTATTATAGGATCTTTAGTAAACGTTGGAATATTGTTATTTAGTATAAAGATATTCTTTATGATTTTATATAGAATTTATGGTTTTGGAAGTTTATTGGCATCATTTTGGAATTATGATGAAAAAGCAGGATATTATTTTATTATTAATTATATCTATGATAATGGTCATGGAGTAAAGCTACTATGGCTTGTACTTATAATAGATGTAATTATTTTAATTTATATGCTGTTGTGGTTGGGCAGAAAGAATGCTAAAAGAAAATTACTTATAATTGAACAGTCTTCATTGCAGAAAATGAATTTTACTTATGATGAAAAGGAATTAGGAGATTACGCAGATAAGAGATTATCAATTAATCAGTATGAAACATTAAATAATAAAAGTATACCAACCAAAGAAAAAGTTTCTTTGGCAATAACAGAAATTAATAATAAAATACTTAAAATCTTAAATTATGTTGATAAGGGATATCAGATTGGATATGCGGGAATTGCCAATATTCCTGTCACATTTATGCTAGGTTATGAGTTGGGTGATGAAAATAAAAAGTTGTTTTTCCATAAAAGACGCGATAATTCTGTTGATGATAATTTCCATATATTAAAAGATGAGCCAAGACAGTTAATACTTGTATTACATGAAACAAAAAACGATTCAACGAAGAGTGGAAAAATACTTTTATTGATACAGCTAACGCAGCCAATTGAAGAAGCTGACTTACAGGGTGTTCTTGAAGAAAATGATTATATTCTAAAATATGAAATTCCTCAGACAATAAATTATGATGTGGTTGATTCGGCACATCAAATAAATGATTATACAAATAAAATTTTATCTGATATAGCTGAAATTCAAAAGAATCCCAACATAACACAGATTAAGATTTGTGTCGCTGCCTCAGGAGCATTTATTTTTGAATTGGGAACTAAATTTAGTAAAACTCAGAATAAGGATACAGTAATATTTCATTATCAAAATGATAAATACCCATGGGGAATTAATGTTACTAAAAAAATTCCTGTAGTAAAATAAGTAAAGAAGTGAGCATTTTATAGTAATTTGATTATAAGGTACTCTGTTTATTAAATATAAATGAAATAGGAAGAGTTTATAAAAGTATAAGTAAAGTTTAATTATACGGGCTGGATACTTGTGCTTATTATTTATAACAAAGGGAAAATAGTTCATGTTCTTCCCATTATCCATATAATTTCTCATAATTCATAAAATAGGATAAGATGTATCTATACCAATTAGACTAAAAATTGGACAGGGTGATTAAGTTAATAATGCTTGGTTAATATTTAGTTGTATTATTTTAATTAGCTATAAGCTCTTAATGCTTATAATGGTAAACTGAGATCAGTTATAAAAGTAATAGAGAGTACATGTATAATGTTTTCATGTATAATCTAAAATAAATCAATATATAAACTTATAGTTTTAAGATAAGTGACTATTCCTAAATTAACCATTATTCATTAGGGGGAATATATGAAGGTTTATAAGAAGAAGATAAGAACCATTGTTGTTGATGAAATAGAGTTTAAGTACTTGGTAGTTGAAGGTCCATATAAGATTATAGTGAGGATTTACTCTGCTGTATATAAGTCTACATTAATTGAAGTGGATTTTGATTGGGAAAACGCTTATTTGATAAACTTATATAGACCCAAAATTGTAGAGTTGCTTATAAGGTATGGGATAAATAAAGGGTGGGATTATAATAAAGTAAATGCTGTATTAAAGATTAAGAATGGTATGAGCTTGATTGAAGTTCTAAATATTAAAAGCTAAAATTACTATTGTTACTTACAGTGATTAGTTTTAATTTTGTTAAGATTAATGTGTAGAGCAAGACCTATCCACTTAAAAATCCTTAATGGAATAAACCGCTTCCGATTATCTATATAATTGGACAAGTTATAATTATAGCAATTAGGCTAATAACAAGAAGGTAAAGTATATAAAGATTTTATTTAAAAAGTGTGGTCAATGTAAATAACTGCAAAGTAAAGATTATTCATATAAGCTTTAGATAAATAGTAATTTGATGAAAGGATAAATTATGTATAAAGATATAAATTTAAACATTCATTATTCTTCACCTGAAGAAATATGGCATAAAATAAATGAAGTTTATAAATCTATGCCATATTGGGCAGGAAATGATAACGAAGTAAAATGGATTGGGAAAGATGTTGATTTATGGGCTTCTGTTGAGCCTAGTGGAATTCAAATCGCAGGTATTATGCCAGATTATATTTGGAATGAATGGTATAGTAGTCTTAGACATAAATTGACAGAATCACTCGGATACGAAATTGGAGAACCAGAGGAAGGTTATGCTTTTAAATATTGGGGATAGATAAATTCCAATTTGTCTGATTGAACAAAACTAGCTTAATATATAGTTTTGTTAATGCATATTTTCATAAATTTATTACATTATCTATATTGGTATGTAGATAATATTTATGGTTATTAACTTCCCATAATCCATATAATTGGACAAGTTATGTTTATAGCCATTAGGCTAATAATAAGAAGTTAAAGTATATAAAGATTTTATTTAAAAAGTGTGGTCAATGCAAATAACTGCAAAGTAAAGATTATTTATATAATCTTTCGATAAATAGTAATTTGAAAGAAAAGTGGAGGTGTACAATGGAACTAAAAGTAATTAAGTTATCAGAAGAATATTTGGAAGAATGTGTAGATTTATTTATAGATACATTTTCAAGAGCCCCCTGGAATGACGAGTATGATTCCAGACAACAGGTAAAGAATTTTTTCATAAATCATATGAAAAATAATTATTTTTTAGGATATATAGGATTAATAGATAAAAAAGTTGTAGCATTAAGTGTAGGAATGAAAAAGCCTTGGATTTGTGGTATGGAGTATTACATAGATGAATTTTGCATAGGAGATGGTTTTCAAGGAAAAGGTATTGGTAGCCTATTTTTGAAAGATATAGAAAAGTTATTATATGATGAAAAAGTAGAGGGAATGATACTAAATACAGAAAGAGATTATCCGTCTTGTAAGTTCTATGAAAAAAATGGCTTTCAAGTCTTAGGAAATCTGATTGTTTTGGGCAAATAAAAAATTGTGAGAACAGACAAATTCCAATTTGTCTGATTAAGGAGACTAGCTCATTGTGTGGTTTAGTTAATAAATATTTTAAAAATTTGTAGTATTATCCATATTGGAAATTGTAGAAAATATTTATATTTATTAACTTACCATTATCCATATAATTGGACAAGTTATGTTTATAGCCATTAGGCTAATAACAAGAAGTTAAAGTATATAAGGAGTTTATTTAAAAAGTGTGGTCAATGTGAATAACTAGAAAGTAAAGATTATTCATATAATCTTTAGGCAAATAGTAATTTATCTGTATTTGAATGTAAACAAAGGAGGTATAGAGTTAAAATGAAAATTGAGATTACTGATGAAATTAAAGAACAAGATAAAGATATTATTTTTCAAGGTTTGTTAGAATATAATTTAGCGAGAATTGAAGAAAAAAACACAAAGGATTTAGGCATTTATGTACAAGATGAAACAGGTAAAAAAATTGCTGGTCTAATTGGAAATACACATGGTAATTGGTTGTTTGTAAAATATCTATGGGTAAGTGAAGAACTAAGGAGACATAATATTGGAGGTAATATTTTAAATCAGGCAGAAAAAACAGCAAAAGAGCGTGGTTGCAAGTATTCATTTTTAGATACTTTTAGTTTTCAAGCACCTGAATTTTATAAAAAGCATGGATACAAGGAAGTGTTTGCATTAGAAAACTATCCTGTCACAGGAAAACGCTATTATTTTACTAAAACTCTTTAAACATAAAGATAAATTCCAATTTGTCTGATTAAGGGAACTAGCTTATTGTGTGGTTTAGTTAATAAATATTTTTAAAATTTGTGGCATTATCCATATAATTGAAGATGTTATGTTTATTCTTTAAAGAGACACGATATTGGGTGTCTCTTTGGTTCAGCTAAACATCATTGCAAGAGAATTAGAGTTTACAGCGGATTGTAATTGATGCTCATCAATATGGGTATAGATTTCAGTTGTTGCAACACTTTCATGACCAAGAATTTGTTGAAGAGATCTAATATCTACTCTACCATATTTGTACATAAGAGTAGCTGCTGTATGGCGAAGCTTGTGTGTTGATATAGATTTTGGGTCAAGTCCAGAAGTAATAACATATTTTTTACAATATTTTCAATAGCTCTTGTAGTGATACGGTTATTATAACTGTATTATCAGAACGATCCTTAATAACGACAAGGTAACCTAGATATTGTTCAACTAATGGACAAGTTGTGTTAGATTGCATATAATAACTTCTTGTCTATATTGTTTACAAATTTAAACTAGTATAAACAAATGTTTAATATGTGACATATGAATGATGTAAATAACTAAATAAATAGTAATTTGGAGGTAAATTCTATGGATAACTTGCTTTTTATTGGATATGAATTTTTGACAGCGTTTGTTCCTTTTATTGTGACTTTCTTGATATTCAATAATATGAATAAACGTAAGGGTATATTAACATCAAGAATTCATTGTGGAATTACTATTGCTTTTGCAATTTATATAATTTCCGTATTTTATTTTACAGGAACAGGAACTTTATATGATATACTTCGTTATCGCTTTGAAATAACGCAAAAGCTAAACTTTATGCCATTTTCTAATGAAATTGATATAGTGGCATATTTACAAAACATATTGCTTTTTATTCCTTTTGGTATTCTACTTCCTTTTTTATGGAAAAAGCAAGATAAAGTGCTTTATATTCTCGTATCAGGATTTTCATTTTCAATGTTTATAGAAATCACTCAATTATTAAACAATAGAAGTACTGATATTGATGATTTAATATTGAATACGATAGGTGGACTCATTGGATATGGTATATATAAAATGCTTACTTGTGTAATAAAGAGTGAACCCGAATCATACGATTGCTGTAAATGGGAGCCCATCATATATATAGGTGTAATGTTTATGGGACGTTTTCTTTTATTTAATGAATTTGGATTTGCAAAATTACTTTATGGATTTTAAATGATTAGACAAATTCCAATCTGAGATTGAGTAATATAAATAAGAATTTGTCAGTGAGCTGTTTTCGGTTAAGAACAATTGGATTATAATATAAGCTAGATAAATTATGAATTTGAGGTGAAATGCTATGGACAAATATACAAAAGAAGAATTGATAGAAGCACTACGAGTTGTATCCTCAACTATCAGTAAGTGTGAAAAAATACAGCCAAAATTTGCAGAAGGTACCTCTCAGCACACACTCCTTAAGAACAGGATAAAAGCAATGTATATTTCAAAAGCATTAATAACAGATGAAAATGTTATGGATAAATATACAAAAGAAGAATTGGTAGAAGCACTACGCCCAGTATCTTCAGTTATCAGCAAATGTGAAAAAGCACAGCTAAAATTTGCGGAGGGTACCTCTCATTACAATCGCTTTAAGAACATAATAAAAGCGATGTATATTTCAAAATCATTAATAACAGATGAAATTAGTAAAAGAGGTTAATTCCAGTTTGTGGTGAGAATGTAAGTATAACTCGAAGCTAGACAAATTCTAATGTGTAGAGTTGAGGAACATAATTTTAGATTCAGTTCTGTCATAATTATATTAAGAAAGTCTAATACAGCTTCCCATAATCCATAAAATGTGACATATGAATGATATAAACAAGTAAATAAATAGGAATTTTATAAGAAGGAGAGTAGATTTATTATGAACATAAAGGGTGTAATATTTGATTTTAATGGAACTATGTTCTATGATGGAGAAATTCAAGAAACATCTTGGAGAACATATTTACAAAGAAAAATAGGTAAAAAAGTGACAGATGATGAATTTCAAGAATACGTTCATGGCAGAAATGCAGATGTTACATTACCATATTTTTTAGGTACAGAGTTGTCTAAAAAAGAAATAGAAGAATTAGCAGAAGAAAAAGAAGTAACATACCGTGAACTATGCCTAGCAGATAATAATAAATTCAAATTAGCTAATGGATTAATAGATTTTTTAAATTATTTAAAAGAAAGTAAAATTCCTTTTACAATTGCTACTGCTTCAGGATTGAATAATGTTAAATTCTTTTTTGAGCATTTAGATTTAGCAAAATGGTTTAATATATCTAATGTAGTGTATGATGATGGAAGAATTCCAGGAAAGCCAGAGCCAGAAATTTATATTAGGGCTGCTAATAAAATCGGAATTCATATAAATGAATGCATGGTTTTTGAAGATGCAAAGTCTGGCATAATGTCGGCACATAGAGCTGGTGCTTATAAAATAGTTGGAGTTGCTTCTATGCTTGATAAAGAAGCAATGTTAAAAATAGATGGTGTAGATGAAGTGATTGAAGATTATACAAACGTTATAAATTTACTAGAATAAATTTTAATTTAAGGTTAATTATTATTAATATTAATTTACAATTTAATTTAATGAGTTAAAAATCTAAAATATAAAAAAGTGCTTTGATTTTATTGGGAATTGTGTTACAATTTACAATAAAAAGAATTAATATAGGTTATATTGTATTTTTTACCTATCAGTTAATTAATATAATTTGTAAGTTTCTTTATTAACTCAAGTATTAAATAGAAACAAGTTAACTTTGATTGTTAATTTTTAAATTAACATAAAATTTTTTATTATCCGAATTAAGGGGGACATAATTATGAAATCTAAGAAATTAAAATTATCATTGTTATTGGGTGCTTATGCATTGTGCTCAATGTTATTAACAAGGCCTGTCAAAGCAGATGTTGGAGTTGTTGAGGGTGCTACACCTATTAATCAAGGTATGGCTATTCACGCAGACGACTTTACAATATACAATGATAAAATTGCTGCATCTTTTGCAGTAGGAACGAATAACTACTGGAACATGACAAATGGAAGTATCCTTGACGTTGCTATTATGAAAGACGGCAAATTTGGTGTTGATTTAGTAAATGATATTGAATTTCTAAACAATTACTGGACATCTACAGGATCATTTAACGGTGAAAATCTACAGAAAAATCCAAAGGAAAATATTACATACAAAAAAGAAGAGAATAAGGTTGTTGTTACTGCTAAAACAAGATATTGGACAGCAGGACATAAATTACCTTTAAATGTCACAATTGAGTATACATTAGAAGATGGTAAAAATTATATTGGTTTAAAAACAACTGTTGAAAATCCAGCAGGAAATGATGTTTATGAAAACATGTATGGAGGATATTCGGTTAGTACTTTAGCTGCTAGTACTTTTGGACCCTTTGGATATTATCCTGACAAAAAAATAACTGGTATCGGAATTGGTGCTGATAAAGATGTTAATGAAAGGTTTGGAAATTACGTTGTAACTTATGATAAAAATTATGCTGTTTCCGTTCAATTAGATGGGGCAAATACATATAAAGGGTCAAGTGGATATAAGGATGTCTATGTAAATAATACAATTGAACCAGGAAAGAGCTGTATTTATACAGGTGAAATTTTAGTATCAGATAAAGGTGAAACAGCACCTATTATTGAACGTTTCATGGAAAAAGATAAAACAATTCAATCAGCAAATGTAAACGGTGTAGTTAAGGATTCAAAGGGAAATCCTGTAAAAGATGCATTTGTAGTAGTTAGTAAAAAAGGTTCTTATAAGGAAACTGTAAAATCTCATGGTAAAGAACAACTTAAAAAAGATATTATGCAGCCATTTGCTTGGAAAATAACAGATGAAAATGGTCACTTTGAATTTGATTTACCAAAAGATGAATATGAGGTTCATGTTGAAGCTAAGGGATATACACCGTCAGATATTCAGAAGTTAAACCTAACAGAAAATTCAACCTTAGATTTTATAGTTAAAGATGGAGCTCACGCTTCTCTTAAAGCTGTTGATGAAAATGGAAATCCAGTTGATTTCAAGGTAACTGTATCAGGAACTACATCAACATTTAAAACACTTGGGGGAACTGTATTCTTTACAGATCCAAAAACACATGAAGCTAAATTTGATGTATCAGCTCCTGAGAATCCTGTAACGTTTACAATTACACGTGCTAGTGATTATGAATCACTTCCAGCTACAATAACAAAAACAATAAAGCCAGGTGAAACGCTTGATGAAAAAGTTGTACTTCCTACATTAATAAAGACAAACTCAAGAAATTGGTATAGTATGGACAACCATCAACATGCAGACTTTGGTGATGGTGCAACACCAGTTAAAGAACTATATAAAGCTCAAGTTGCAGCAGGTTTAAATTATAACCTTGTTTCTGATCATGATGCAGTAGTAAATGATCCTCTTATGGCTGAATTAGCTAAAGAAGGTAACAGACCATTTATTCCAAGTATTGAAGTTTCTCCAGGTTGGGGTCATTGGGGTATTTTAGGTGCTGATTATACAAAGAATCCGATTTCTCCAGACTTAACTCCAGCAGAAATAATTAAAGCTGGACATGATATGGGTGCTCTTGTAGTTGTTAATCATCCATATACAGAATATGGTTTCTTCTATAATAGAGATAGCGTTAAAGGTGGATATGATGAAGGTACTGAAGATTTCGATTTACTTGAATTACAATCTACAATTGATTTAACTGATAGTACTAACATGGATAAAAGAGCATTAGATTCTGCAATGGGATATTGGAATAAAGGTATTAAAAAATACTTAAGTGCAGGTTCAGATCAGCACGATGTAACTTCAGGATTATACCCAGGAATTATCAGATTGTATGCTAATATTGAAGGAGAAAATACAACTGAAAAGTATCTTAAAGCAATAAAAGATGGTCATAGTTATGTAACAATGGGACCTATATTTACACCAAAAGCAAACACAATGTTTGGTACAACACAAAAAGTTAATGCAGGTAAAAAATACACATTAAATACAGAAATTCAAGCTGTTAATGGATTAAATCATATTGACGTTTACAGCGAAGGTAAGATTATTGCATCAAAAGACTTTAATAATACACAAGATGCTGTTAACTATAAACTAGATGTAGAACCAACAAAAAATACATGGTATAGTTTTGTTGCAACTGATGGAAAAGGTCACTATGCAGTTACAAATCCTATTTGGGTAGAGATTGCAGATGATACTAAAAACAAGGGTCAACAGAAAAACCAAGGTCAACAGAAAAACCAGGGTCAACAGAAAAAACAGGGTCAACAGAAAAAACAGGGTAAACAGAAAAGCTAGGGTCAACAGAAAAACCAGGATCAAATAAAGGGACAAAAGCGACTACAGTTGGAAAAGGGAAACTCCCAAATACTGTACATACGGAATATTACTAGCAGGTTCTATATTATCGTTACTAGGCGCAGGTGTATTTGTATTTAAAAAGCATCATGAGTAAATTTAAGTTATCATTTAAAAAGTTATCATTGGTAAAAGTCTTAAGTCTAGGAATTATAGTCATAGGCCTAGGATGTATTTCTTGGTCATTTAATGCGAAACTTACTATGCCACTTGTTATCCATTTTATTTTATTGGATATGCGCCAGAGCGTTATATAGTTTTCGCAAACTTAGTGAAGAATAAATAAAACAGTATCTTAGGATGCTGTTTTTTCTTATGGATAATTTCAGAACAATTTATAGTGAACCGGTGGAGCTGAGCTAGGTTATGTAATTTAAATAGTGGAAATCTATTTAAAAAAGTTTTATATCCTTCAATAAATTCTAGATAAAGTATTATATAGTTCATAACTAAATAACTAAAAAGCAGATCTATATTTAATAAAATGATAAGTAGTACCAAAAATGTACACAAAATTAATAAATTTAAACGTAAAAATACCAAAGATTTCATCTTAATGGTCGAAAATAGTAAAAGAGAGTTAAAAGAAGAAATTAATTTTTGATGGGTAATGGATGCGTAATTATAATGAGATATATAAAAAAAGATGTTTAATTGATTTGAAAAACATAAAAAGATGAATTAAAAAGTACTTTTAATGGACAAGATTTTATGAAATTACTAATACATAAATAGAAAATCTTAAAGGTAGATAGAGTATAACTAAAGTGATTGGTGTATGCTGAGATTAATTTTAGTAAGAATGGAGAGGTATTAATGAACAAATTAGAATTACCTAAAAGCTTAGAAAAATTTAGAGGCGAAATAGAAAAAACCATGAAACCTCATATAAAAATTAAATTACAAGAAAAAGAAACTATGCCATGGGAAAGTAAACTAGGAGGAGATCCTTATTTAGAAATTGGTATGGAATACCCTAAAGCATCCAATGGAGAATACTTACGATTACTAGCTCAGATAAATTTTGAGGAAGTTCCACACTTAGAGTCTTTCCCACAAAAAGGAATATTACAATTTTACATATTAGCTGATGATGTTTATGGACTTGCTCTTCAGGATCAGTGCATACAAGATACATTTAGAGTAATATACATACCTGATGTAGTAAAAAATAAAGAAAACTTAATAAAGGACTTTTCATTTTTAGGAGAGTTAGAAGAAGACTGGTACATGCCTTTTAGTAATGAAGGAAAAATGGAATTTTTATCAGAAGAATATATGCCTGTATCCTGGGAGGATTATAGATTTAATGAGATATATGGTAGCATTAATTTACCAGAAGAAGTAGTAGATGATTATATGGAGAAACTAAGTGCTGATGGATGTAAACTAGGAGGATATCCTGCTTTTACTCAATGTGATCCACGATATTATGATAAAAATCTAGAAAGATTTAATACATTATTGCTTCAATTAGATTGTGAAGATGAATGTGATTTAATGTTTGGAGATACTGGAGTAGCCAACTTTTTTATAAATGAAGAAGATTTAAAGAAACTTGATTTTACTAAAGTTTTATATAATTGGGATTGCTGTTAAGTATAAATTTTTTTTAAAAAAAGTTCTTTTCTTACCATTAAAAACTTATTGAATTTTATTTGTAATCTTTATATAATAGTTTTACAACGAAATTGTTCCAACAATTTTAGATATAAACAATTGAAATATGGTCTGGAATATTTGTAGAGCTCTTATTTTGAACCTACATTATTTATACGGGAGTTCAATACTTAAATGTGGATTAGTCTTATAGGACCAACTATTGAGTGGCAAAGACAGCAAAGCATTTGTGAGAACACCCACCTATCGAGAGATAGGTGTCAAAATTGGAGCAGCGGTATTTTGGATGCATAACTTTAAAAATATAGCATGAATGTTGTTATGAGAGGAAGGTAACCTCTCTTTTTATATTTTCATCAAGGGGGAAAATTTTATATAACAAAAATAAAGATGAATATGAAATGATTAATGGTGCAGGGGTTAAGTTTGCAGATAGAGACATTCTTAATAAATACTAAAATTAAGTTCTAACTACAGATAATGTAGTTAGGCTTTTTTTATTTTTTTAAAGACAAAAGATGTCCATATTGTTTCATTATAATCTAGACATAAATTAGGGTTAAAGGGGCAAAGCTTAGATGATAAGAAATAAAATGTTAATCCTTATGTAGTACTAAATAATAACCATTTATTTTTTCATAAAAGAAATGTATAATTTATAGTGGCAAAAAATAATATGAAAATATGAAACAGAAGGGTAACAAATGAATAATTTAAGGGTAACAAATGATTTTAAAAGTATAGTATTAAATGATACAAAGTTAATAGATGTTAGAGCTCCAATTGAATATGAAAAAGGAGCAATATTAAATTCAATAAATTTACCTATATTATCTAATGAAGAGAGACATATTATAGGTATATGCTATAAAGAAAAAGGTAATGAAGAAGCTATAAAGCTTGGATTTAAGCTTGTATCTGGAAGTGTAAAAGAAGAAAGAGTGAATTCATGGGTAAAATATTTTAGGGAAAATCCTAATACTATAATTCATTGCTTTAGAGGGGGGTACCGTTCAACTATAGCACAGGAGTGGATATATGAAGCAACAGGTCAATATATAGTAAAGCTAGAAGGGGGATATAAGGCATTTCGTAATCATCTTATAAACTCATTAGAGCCTGAAAATATTAAATCGAAGCCTTTAGTTTTAACTGGATATACAGGTTCAGGTAAAACAATATTATTAAATAAACTAAAGAATTCTATAGATCTAGAGGGAATTGCACATCATAGAGGCTCCACCTTTGGTCATTTTATTACACCACAAAAAACACAAATAAACTTTGAAAATAGCTTAGCCTATAGCGTAATCAAACATGAGGATAAAAATTATAAGTATATGATTTTAGAAGATGAAAGTAAAAACATTGGGAAGAATTTCATACCAAAAGGTTTTTATAATCATTTTCACAGTGGAGATGTAATATTCTTAGATGCTACTGTAGAAGAAAGAGTGGAAAATATATTACAAGAATATGTGGTAAATGGTCAAAAGGAGCATATTGAAGCACTAAAATATAGAGATTTAGCATTAGAATCTTGGTTAAATGATATGGTTTCTAGTATAGAAAGAGTTAAAGGTAAGCTTGGCGGAGACAGGATGAAGGTAATAATAGAAGAGCTTAAACTAGCTTACAAAACTCAAATAGAAACTAATAGCATTGATAGGCACAGAAATTGGATAGAATTATTTTTAACTAATTATTATGATCCTATGTATAAGCATTCCATGGATAAATCTAATAGGAATGTAATATTTAAAGGTAATAGTATAGAAGTATTAGAGTATATAGAAGAATTAGAAAGATAATGGATTTAAGCTTTAGAGGGAGTTTTTACGCCCTCTAAAGCTTAAAAACCGTTATCTAGGGGCGTATCTGCTCTTTACTCCAACTTTGAAGAAAAGCAGAGAGTCCAAATCTTCGATTTGGTGCGAATCGCTTTCACAGAGTGCGATGAGAGTATTAGAGCGGGTAGTCATCAGATAAAAGTAGAAGTGAATCTTTAATGAAAAAATTTACAGGCGAAATAGAAAAAACTATAAAACCTTATATAAAGATTAAATTAAAAGAGCAGAAGACAATGACTTGGGAAAGTAAATTAGGAGGGTATCCTGCTTTTACTCAATGTGATCCAAGATATTATGATAAAAATCTAGAAAGATTTAATACATTATTGCTTCAATTAGATTGTGAAGATGAATGTGATTTAATGTTTGGAGATGCTGGAGTAGCCAACTTTTTTATAAATGAAGAAGATTTAAAGAAACTTGATTTTACTAAAGTTTTATATAATTGGGATTGCCGCTAAGTATAAATTTATGTAAGGGTATATGTAACTTTATTTCTCACATAGCCATATTATAAAATGTAAAGATTATTAAAGTGGTGAGAAGGATGTATTTATATCCAATGACAAATTTTTATGGTAGTGAACCATATGGCACAGATGAATTGTTAGAACAAATATATGATCCAAACATTTATCCAGTTACCGAAGCAGATTCAGGAGTAGACCCTAATTATATATATGCCGAATACAGATCTATAGATGATATGGATTATCCTGATATGTTTAGAGTTACTGAATCAGAAATGGCCCTAAGAGATACCATGCGTATGCTTTGGGAACAACATTCTGTTTGGACAAGATTGGCTATAATGAGTATAGTTGCAGGTTCACCCAATGAGGATCTTGTTGTAGCTAGGCTTCTTAGAAATCCTAAAGATTTTGAGGAAGCATTAAGACCTTTCTATGGTGATGAGGTTGCTGCTGAATTTAATAAGTTGCTTACAAGTCATCTTGTTATAGCTTCAGAAATTGTTAAGGCCTCTAAGGCGGGGAATACAAATGCAGCAGCAGATGCTGAAAAAAGATGGTACGAAAATGCAGACCAAATTGCTGAGCTACTTAGCAAAATTAATCCTTATTGGTACTTTGAAGATTGGCAAGCAATGTTACAGGAACATTTAGCACTTGTCAAAGCTCAAGCAGTTACTATACTTACATCAGATTATGAAAAAGGTATTTCCATATATGATGATCTTGAAATGCAGGCTTTAGAAATGGCAGATATGATGGCAGAGGGCATTATAGAACAGTTTCCAGAAAGATTTCAAGATTAAACTTTAAAACAATTAATTTTTTATTAAAAGGATCTGTTAGATTAAAATATTGATTTATAACACAAAATAAGTTAGTCAGGTGTGAACTGATATGATCCCTCTAAAGTAGACACGGTAAATAACCAAATCTATTTTGGAGGGATCATATCAGTGTTGACTACCTTATTTTAATTAGACCTTTATTTATATTTAAATTATTCGCTTTTTATATAGTATTTCCAAGTAATTATTACTTATTTTAATTATTTTGTTTGCTGTTTTATCTTATTCATAAAATCCTGCTTCTTTACTACAACGGGAGTAACTGGCTCACCGTAAAAATCTATTGGTTTTCCTAATACTTCACACCCAAGCTGTTTTAATATTATTACAGTTACATCCCTTGCCTCTATAAAAACTTTTTCCACATTAAAATTAAACATTTCATTTAGAGAAAATATGGCCATTTTTTTGCCTATTCCTAAGCCACGGAGCCTTTTATCCACTGCAAATCTTCCCCAATGCCATTGATTATTTTCCTGCCAACAGGCTACCACTCCAATAATATCTTCACCTACTCTTGCACACCACCAAATTTGCTTGAAATCTTTATTTATAGGTATTAATTCTTTAGGAATATTTTGTTCATAAGCAAATATTTCTGTGGTTAACCTTATTGCATCATCCAGATAATTTGATGATAATCTTTCTATTTTTATTCGAGAATCATCCTTTATAAGATTATTTTTTAATGCAAGAATACGAAATTCTTTTAAGGATTTTGAAATGTTATCATTAACAGTGTCATTTCCTAAATCTAGGATTTCATTGATAAACTTATTAGCTTCCATATCTCCATTTATCATAGCTTCCAATCCTGATGAAAGAAGGCTAATGTGTTTTATTCTTTTGTCATTAGGAGATTTTTCTATTTTAATAAAATTTTTAGCTTTTAAACTATTAAGAATTCTACTTAAGGAAGCTTTATCAATTCCCAATTGTATTGCCAATTCGTTAAAAGGAGTAATGCCATTTTGTTTAAGATAGTTCAATACATGAGCTTGTACTAATGTAAGTCCAGAATTTAGACAATTATAATTAAGTAGTCCTAATTCTCTTATGATTAGTCTTAGTTCCTTTCTAACTATTTCTGCATTATACAATCTAATACCCCCTTTTGTTGATATTATCAATGAAATTATTATACTATATTGAGATTGGCACTGCAATGTATAAAAGGGCAAATATGATAAAATTGTCTTTACTATTTTTGATAATTTTAATTTTAAGCTTATGTGTTTGCTCATAATCTTTTTAAGGATTTTTTAGCAAGAAATACTCCTACAATTAGTGTTATTATTTCTGATAAAGGAAAACTTAGCCATATTCCAATCATTTGAAAGAAATAAGATAAAAATAAAGCTACAGGAACAATAATGCAACCACTACGTAAAATTGAAATGGTGAAAGCATGTCTTGGTTCGTTTATAGAACTTAATACAGCTGATGTAATAATATTAATTCCTGCAAAGAAGAAACCAGCAAAATAAATAATCAACCCAGTAGATGCAGTTTTTGAGAGAATTTTTATATGATCTGTATTGAATATTTCTACTAACTGATTATTAAAAATAACAATAAGGGCATATAAAACAATTGAAACTACAAGGGATGCATAGATTGCATATTTAAATAATTGTAGAATTTTTTTATTGTTACCTTGTCCAAAATTTTCACTTAATAAAGGCTGTGTTCCTTGAGCAATGCCTGTGAAAATAGAAGTTGCCACTAAAGCCAAATTAGCCACAATACCATAGGCTGCCACACCTATATTCCCGGAAATATTTAATATAAGTAAATTAAATACAATAAGAATAATACCAGAAGCAATTTCTGTAATGAAGGATGATACCCCTAAACTACAAATATAAGTTACCTGTTTTATTGATAATTTTGACTTATGAAAATGGAAGTGATTTTTCTTTTTAATATAGTGCTTTGTTAAAATACACATACTAATAATAGGTGCTAGCCCTGTTGCAAAAGCCGCTCCAAACATTCCCCACTGAAGAGGGAAAATAAAAAAATAGTCTAAAATAATGTTTGATAAACTTCCAATTAACATTCCAGCCATTGATAGCTTAGGATTTCCGTCATTTCTAATAAAAGCTATAAAAATATTATTAAGAATAAAAAAAGGCGTAAAACATAGTAGTGTTTTTAGATAGGTATTTGTCATGTGAAAGATATTCTTATCTGCTCCTAATAAACTACTAAGTGTTGATGATCCAAATAAACCAATTAGTAAAAAAAATATTCCCAAGAGAATCCCAATTTTAATGGAATTGGTAAAAATAATATTTGCTTTTTTATGCTTATTTCGTGCTTGATAAATGGAATATTTTGTTGCACCACCAATTCCAATTAAAAGTCCCGTGGCATTAATAAAGCTGTAAATAGAAATTGATAAATTTAGAGCTGTTAATCCCTGTACTCCTAATCCCTTAGATACAAAAAAAGTATCCGCTAAGATATAGCATGAAAGACCAAGCATTCCTATAACATTTGTTAAGATATAGCGCATAAATGTATTTTTAATACTCATTTTCATGATTCCTCCTAAAAATAAACATAAAAAAATACCTAACATTTATTCCTACTAAGACCTAAAGGAATAAAGTTAAGTACTATGAAATGAGTTACCCGGTGGAAACCCATTAGTATTTAATATTAAATTCTCTAAATAATAGCATATTGCATTGGATTTTGTCAAGAAGATATAAACTTAAAAGCTGATGCGGATAAAATAATAAAGAAAGGCAAGTATATCCTATATAGCAAACAAGTATAGCATTTACAGGTGACTCTATAACTAAGAGAAGAAAATGTAGAAGGAAATTTTGGTGAGCTTATTTATTTTAGAGGGAAATCACAATTTTTCACTATAATTTGACACAAATCCCGTTGTAATAGTATTGTATTCTTAATATAATATTGGTATAATACATTAAGAAAAGTTTATTATAAACTTAGTTTGATTGTTATAATTGTAGGTTAATTTTATATTTAAGTTAAAGAATACCAAATTCATTCATATCTTGATATTTTTTTATAGGAGAAAATGCATATGAAAGAATTTAGTATTAATACAGATGTCTATTTTGGAGAAGGATCTTTAGATAGACTAAAGGAAATTAAAAATAAAAGAGTACTAATTGTATGTGATAAATTTATGGAAACTTCAGGTATGGCTGCAAAAGTACAACAAAAACTTGTTGATTGTGAAGTAGCTATATATAGCGATATTGTACCTGATCCATCTGTAGAAGTTATTGCATCTGGTATTCAAAAACTTCAAAATTGTAATGCAGAGGTTATGATAGCTCTTGGTGGAGGTTCATCAATTGATGGAGCTAAGGCCATGAGAGAATATGCCAAAAAAATTACTGGAGGAGTTTCCACTATAGAAGAGTTTTATGCTATACCTACTACAAGTGGTACAGGCTCTGAAGTAACTGAATATGCAGTAATTACAAATAAACAAGAAGGATTAAAGTATGCTCTTACAGATAAATCACTTCTTCCTACGGTTGCTATTCTTGACCCTGAGTTGGTTAAATCTGTACCAAAAGCTATAACTGCGGATACAGGAATGGATGTAATCACACATGCCATGGAGGCCTATGTTTCAAAAAATGCTACTGATTTTTCAGATGCTCTTGCAGAAAAAGCTTTTACTTTAGCTTTTAGATTTTTACCACAGGCTTATGCTGATGGAAATGATATTGTAGCAAGAGAAAAACTTCACAATGCATCATGCCTTGCTGGTATGGCTTTTAATGCAGCGGGACTTGGAATTACTCATAGTTTAGCTCATGCAGTAGGTGGGAAGTTACATATTTCTCATGGAAGAAGTAATGCAATAATACTTCCTTATGTAGTTGAATATAATGCTAGTTTAAATAAAGAAACCTTTAATGTTGAATATGACGTAGCAGCTAAGAAATATCAAAGGCTTGCTAAGTTATTGAAGTTGCATGCGCCAAATGTAAATATTGGTGTTAATAATCTAATTAAAAGTATTGTAGAACTTCAAAATAAATTAATGATTCCAGCCACATTAAAAGAACAAGGCGCTGATATGGCTTTGGCTGAAGCGTCAAGAGAAGAGATTGTTAATGCAGCTCTTAAGGATGTGTGTACAACAGCAAATCCTAGAGAAGCTACAAAGGAAGATTTATCAAAAATTTTAGAAAAAGTTTTAGGATAGACTATTTTATACCACTCAGTAATGGGTGGTATTTTGCTCAAATTTTCAGAAAAATTGAAAAATTAAATACGATTTATAATATAAAAAAATAAGGGGGATTAATATGGAAGATGAATTATATTCAATAGGTAAAGTTGGTAAGATATGCAAAATAACAAAAAAAGCATTAAGATATTATGACAAAATGGACATATTATCACCTGATAAAGTAGCTGATGAGAGTGGTTACAGATATTATAGCAAGAATACTTTATTATCTGTTCCAGTTATAAAATATTATAAACAAAGTGGATTTAAGCTTGAAGAAATGAAAGGCTTTTTAGAAGGGAAGACCTATGATTTTTTTCATACAAGTTTTAGAAATAAAATAGATGAATTAAAAGAACTTGAAAAAGAAATAAATTTAAAATTAAGATCCGTTAAGGATTGGGATGACCTTATAGTTGAAGCCCAAATGGTAATTGAAAATAATGTTTCTGATGTAGCTATAAAATATATAGATAATCGTACTTTAACTTTTTTAGATCAAAATTTTGAATATGACTATATGGATTCTATAATCAACATAGAATTTACAAATTATATAGATAGTATAGATAATGCAATAACAGGGCCCGTAATTATACGGTTTCCATGCTTTCAAGATAAAATGAATGGAAAATGCAATAAGATGAGGATAATGCAAGAGACAATTTTAAAATGTAAGGAAGAATTGAGTGTGGAATTTGGTGGCTGGATGGTAGCCGCTTGTTATCATATAGGACCTCATGAGACCATTAGTGAAACATATAAAAAAATAAAGGATTGGACTGAAAAACATGGTTATATATGTTCTGAAGAATCCTATGAAAGATATGTAACAGATTATTGGACAACTAAAAATAGAAATAAATTTGTAACAGAAGTTTTAATAAAAATCAGTAGAGAAAAATAATTTAACATTGTCGAAAACGTTGACCTTAGGGTAGACTATAAATGGTTAACTATACTCCTTTCGTTAAAAAAAACACAATATTATTAAACAAAACACAAGTTTATTGTTTTTATATAATTAAAAATACCTGGATTATTATCCAGGTATTTCTATATTTATTGATTAAGAACATCAAATGTAACTTTAACTCAATGAAGGGTTTAGAGGTATTTATTGAGTTACTATTGGTAGATATAATACTAATTTTTTTAATTTTATTTAAATATTCTTGAAAAATACATATTGACCTTGCCCTATAGGGAAGGGAATATAATCTATTTAAGAATAAAGTACCTACAAGATAGAAAGTGAAAAGGTGTTCAGTAATTTTAATGTAAAACACACCAAATTATAACAATCTTAATGTATATTTATTATAAATTTTTATTTAGCAATATGAATTTATAATATTATTAATTTTTATAAGCGAAAGGAGAATTATTTTATGAATGGAGATTCAAAAGCAGTAAGCTTAGAAGCAGTTGCTGCAAAGAAGAAATTATCAAGTGATTTCTTCAAAAAGGGTATATCCCTGGCTTTATTTTCAGGACTTGCCTATGGATTATATACCGCGTTTTTAACTATGGGTATGACTAAAGGAGTTTGGGGGGATTGGTATGGTCCTAATACAGCAGGGTTATCAGCATTTGCTATAGCATACTTGCTCGCAGCTCTTGGTAATGCCATAAACGATACATGTAGTGCTGTTTGGGCACTTTTGTATGCAGGAGCTAAAGGTAAATTTGGAGACTTTTTAAGATGCATCAACACAAAACCAGGACGCATCATGATATTAGCAGCTCTTATCGGAGGACCTATAGCTGGTACTGCTTATGTTATAGCTCTTCAAATGGCTGGTTCAATAGTTGTTCCAATATCAGCACTTTGTCCTGCAATTGCAGCTATACTAGGTAAAGTTTTATATAAGCAAGAATTAAATAAACGTATGGCTTTTGGTATTTTAATATGCGTATGTGCAAGTTTTCTAATTGGTAGTACAGGACTTAGTGGTGGTGCTTCAGCAAATACATTAATTGGTATTGCAATAGCTATTATTGCAGCTTTAGGTTGGGGATTTGAAGGTTGTGTAGCTGGATATGGTACAGCGATGATCGACCCTGAAATTGGAATTTGTATTCGTCAAGTAACATCAGGTATAGCAAACTTATTCATCCTAGTTCCAATTTTTGGAATGATGGCTGGTGGAATTGGAATCTCTACTGACCTTGCTGTAAAAGCATTTACAAGTTCTCCTGCAATGGTTTGGTTTGCTTTAAGTGGACTTTTATCATTTGTAACATTCATGACATGGTATGCTGGAAATAGTATGTGTGGAGCAGGACTTGGTACTGCATGCAATGGTACATATTCTTTCTTTGGACCATTATTCTGCTTATTAGTATTAGGCGTATATGGTGGAATGGACGGATGGTCATTACCTCCTGTAGCTTGGATTGGAGCTGTAATAATGATGTTTGGTATTCTTACAATATCTATGAATCCACTTGATTTATTCAAAGGAAAGAAAATGGAGGTAGATATAGATGAAACCGCTTAATTATGCAATTTTAAAATATTTTACTAAAGTTTCAGAAGCTTGTGCTGATGATGTTATAAAGTCATTAAAAGGACAATATGGAAGTTTTAAGGCTCTAAACAAAAAAGCTGTAATTAATGCATTACTTACAGCAGAGGCTAATGGTCTTATTGAAGAAACAAGATTCGATTTAGATAATAACAATGAGTTAAGAGTTTACTACCATGCACATGCAGAAGGTGCGGAAACAATCAACAAGTATATTCCGGATTAATTTCTAACATTAACCATAGGGGAATCCTTGTGAAAAATAAATCTTATGAAATTTTATAATAATAGCTTTAAATATTTAATTTTAGTAAGCATAATAATTAAATTTCAACTTAAAATATAAGATTTGTTATAAGTTTTTTCAATATTTTTACTATAAAAAATATATTGACTTTCCCCCAAAGGGTAAGGGATATAATCAGGATATAGCAATAAAAAATGCATGAAAACCTACACAGAATATATAGAAGAGTTAATAATAGAAGTTATAGTTAATAAAAAGTATATTGGGCTAAAATTAGGAAGGAGGAATTAAAAATGAGATATTATGGAGATGAGGCTTTAGGCCTTGTGGAAACAATAGGATTAGTTCCTGCACTTGAGGCTGCAGACAAAATGCTTAAGGCGGCTAATGTTGAATTAATTTCTTATGAAAATATTGGTTCAACCCTTGTAACAATTATGGTAAAAGGGGATGTTGGTGCAGTAAAATCTGCTGTAGAAGCAGGTGCTGAAGCAGCTAGAGCTATCGGTAAATTAACAGCACACAATGTTATGCCACGTCCTATTAGAGAAGTTGGAGATATTGTTTCAGTACACGATATCGATTCATAAAATAGAAAGGAAATGATATACATATGGCAAGATATGAAGCTTTAGGATTAATCGAAACTTTTGGTCTGGTTTTTGCTTTAGAAGCAGCAGACGCTATGTGCAAATCAGCAGATGTTGAACTTATAGGATATGAAAATGTTGCATCAGGTTATATATCTGTATTAGTTCGTGGTGATGTTGGGGCTTGTAAAACAGCAGTAGATGCTGGTGTTGCAGCAGTCAATGGAATGGAAGGTGGAAGCCTATATAGCTCAATAGTTATTCCAAGACCACACGAAGATCTTGAAAAAATAATAAAACGTTATGCCATTCCAGATCTTATAACAGAATAGAAAAATGAATTTTTTCTAAAGAAAAGGAGAGAGAAAGATGAATATTATAGATAATGATTTACTCTCCATGCAGGAAGCTAGAATTCTTGTTGAAAATGCCCGAGAGGCACAAAAAAAATTAGCTACTTTCCCACAAGAAAAACTTGATGAGATAGTTGAGCGTATGGCTGAAGAAGTTGAAAAACATTTAAAAGAGCTTGCAAAAATATCTAATGAAGAAACAGACTATGGAAAGTGGCAAGATAAGTATGTTAAAAATCACTTTGTATGTGAGTATTTAAAAAACAAACTCAAAGGTATGAGGTGTGTAGGTATTATCAATGAAGATAAAATTAATAAAACCATGGATGTTGGTGTACCAATGGGGGTTGTTATAGCCTTCCCACCAGCGACAAGTCCAGTATCTACTACTATATATAAAGCATTAATTGCAATAAAGTCAGGAAATGCAATTATATTTTCACCTCATAAAAGAGCTAAAAATACAATTTCTAAAACAGTGGATATTTTAATTAAAGCTGCAGAAGGTGTAGGACTTCCAGAAGGTGCTCTTGCATATCTTCACACAGTAACTGAAAGTGGTTCATTAGAGCTTATGAAGCATAAAGATACATCTTTAATAATGAACACTGGAGTTATAGAAATGCTTGATAAAGCCTATAGATCTGGTAAGCCAGTAATATATGGAGGCAATGGAAACGGACCTGCCTTTATAGAACGTACAGCCGATATAGAAAAAGCGGTTAAAGATATTATTACAAGCAAGAATTTTGATTATGGAGTTGTGTCTGCCGCAGAACAATCAATTGTTGTAGATAGCTTAATTGCATCTGAAGTAAAGCAAGAACTTATTAAAAATGGTGGATATTTTATGACAGAAGAAGAAGCTTTAAAACTAGGAAAGATTTTGTTTAATCAAAATGGAACCCCAGATTTAGAGATGATTGGTAAGTCTCCACAGTTTTTAGCTAAAAAGGCTGGCTTTCAAGTTTCAGAAGGTGTAAAAGTGCTTATTTCCAATGAGAAGTTTGTTTCTAAGAATAATCCTTATTCAAGAGAAAAACTTTGCCCGGTTTTAGCCTTTTATATAGAGGATGACTGGATGCATGCTTGTGAAAAATGTATAGAATTATTACTTACTGAAAGATATGGACATACACTTGTGATACATTCAAAGGATGAAGAAGTTATTCGACAATTTGCACTTAAAAAACCTGTTGGTAGAGTGCTTGTAAACACTGCAGGGACCTTTGGCAGTATGGGGGCTACTACTAATTTGTTCCCTTCAATGACATTAGGAAGTGGATCTGCAGGACAAGGAATGACTTCAGATAATGTTTCACCTATGAATTTACTTTATATACGTAAAGTTGGATATGGAGTTCGCATGGTGGATGAGATTGTTAAAACAGTAAATTATAAAGAGGATTCTATTTCTGCAATTTCAAATGGGAAGTTAAATGGAAATGAAATAGATAACTATAAGTTATTAGAGAGTATTTTAAAAAAAGTTCTACAGGACTTAAAATAAAAAATCATATTTAATATATGAAATACATTAAAGAATGTGAGGGAATAAATTGGATATACGTGAATTTTCAAATAAATTTATGGAAGCTACTAAAAATATGTCTGATGAAGAACGCGCTGGCTTAATGAAGATGTTTCAAAGTGTTTCTAATGAAATAACAAAAGAAGAACCAGCTACATCAAAGGTTGCGTGTGACAATAATGGTGAAATACCAGATGGAATGACAGAACGTCTAGTTAAGTTGAAAGAAAATTATATGAAACATGTTCCATCAATAACAACTCATAGAGCAAGAGCTATTACTAAAATAGCTAAAGAAAACCCTGGTATTCCTAAATCAGTTTTACGTGGTAAATGTTTTAAACATTGTTGCGAAACTGCACCACTTTTAATTCAAGACCACGAACTTATCGTTGGAGCACCAAACGGAAAACCTCGTGCAGGAGCATTTTCTCCTGATATAGCTTGGAGATGGATGGTTGATGAAATTGATACAATAGGAACTCGTCCACAAGATCCATTCTATATATCAGAAGAAGATAAGAAAATTATGCGTGAGGAGTTATTCCCATATTGGGCAGGTAAATCCGTTGATGAATACTGCGAAGATCAATATCGTGAAGCAGGAGTATGGGAACTTTCAGGAGAATCTTTTGTTTCAGATTGTTCATACCACGCAGTAAATGGTGGAGGAGACTCTAACCCAGGATATGACGTTGTATTAATGAAAAAAGGTATGCTTGACATAAAAAGGGAAGCAGAAGAAAAATTAGCTGAACTTAAATATGAAAATCCAGAAGATATAGATAAAATATATTTCTATAAATCATTAATTGATACTGCTGAAGGTGTTATGATATATGCTAAACGTATGTCAGATTATGCTGCAGAATTAGCTGAAAAAGAAACTAACCCTAAACGTAAAGCAGAACTTTTAAAGATTTCTGAAATAAATGCTAGAGTTCCAGCACATAAACCAAGTACTTACTGGGAAGCTATTCAAGCAGTTTGGACTATAGAATCATTACTTGTAGTTGAGGAAAATCAAACAGGTATGTCTATAGGACGTGTTGACCAATACATGTACCCATTCTACAAAGCTGATATTGAAGCTGGACGTATGACTGATTATGAAGCATTTGAATTATCAGGTTGTATGCTTATAAAAATGTCTGAAATGATGTGGATAACAAGTGAAGGTGGTTCTAAATTCTTCGCAGGTTACCAACCATTTGTCAACATGTGTTTAGGTGGTGTTACTAGAGAAGGCCGTGATGCAACAAACGAATTAACATACCTTTTAATGGATGCAGTTCGTCATGTTAAAATATATCAACCATCTTTAGCTTGTCGTATACACAAAGGATCACCACAAAAATATCTTAAAAAGATAGTTGACGTTATTCGTGCAGGTATGGGATTCCCAGCATGCCATTTTGATGATGTTCATATAAAAATTATGTTAGCTAAAGGTGTTTCTATAGAAGACGCAAGAGATTACTGCTTAATGGGATGCGTTGAACCACAAAAATCCGGAAGACTTTATCAATGGACTTCTACAGGATACACTCAATGGCCTATATGTATAGAACTTGTTTTAAACCATGGTGTACCATTATGGTATGGTAAACAAGTATGCCCAGATATGGGAGATTTAAGCCAGTTTAAAACTTACGAACAATTTGAAGCAGCTGTTAAAGAACAAATTAAATTTATTACTAAATGGACAAGTGTTGCTACAGTAATTTCTCAACGTGTTCATAAGGAACTTGCACCAAAACCACTTATGTCTATGATGTATGAAGGTTGTATGGAAAATGGTAGAGGAGTAGAAGCCGGCGGAGCTATGTACAACTTCGGACCAGGAGTAGTATGGAGTGGACTTGCTACTTATACAGATTCCATGGCAGCTATAAAGAAATTAGTATTTGAAGATAAGAAATACACACTACAAGAAATGAATGAAGCTTTAAAAGCAGATTTCGTTGGATATGAACAATTAAAAAAAGATTGTTTAGAAGCACCTAAGTATGGTAACGATGATGATTATGCAGATTTAATTGCTGCTGATTTAATTAACTTTACAGAACAAGAACATCGTAAATATAAGACATTATATTCAGTACTTAGCCATGGTACTTTATCAATATCAAACAATACTCCATTTGGACAAATGACTGGAGCTACAGCAAATGGACGTAGAGCATGGATGCCTTTATCAGATGGTATAAGTCCATCACAAGGCGCTGATTTTAAAGGCCCTACTTCTATAATAAAATCTGTTTCTAAGATGTCTTGTGAAGATATGAATATAGGTATGGTTCATAACTTTAAGTTAATATCTGGTCTTCTTGATACACCAGAAGGAGAACAAGGAATCATTACATTATTACGTAGTGCGTGTGCCCTTCAACTTGGAGAAGTTCAATTTAACTATTTAGACAATAAGACTTTAATAGAAGCTCAAAAACATCCAGATCAATATCGTGATTTAATTGTTCGTGTTGCTGGATACAGTGCATTCTTCGTTGAGTTATGTAAAGATGTTCAAGATGAAATTATAAGTAGAACTATGCTTACACATTTCTAATAAAAATTTGATGGAAAATATATAACTTATAGAAAATATATAACTTAGTCCCTTTAAAATAATTTATATAAAGTCTGCAATCTACAGCCTGTTTTGTAGATTGCAGATGTAAATTAAGATATATATTAAAAATCAAAGTAAATGAAACTGGAGAATGAGTAATATGAGTAATGGAAATTTAGGTATAATCGAGAGAAAAGCAAGGATTTTTAATATACAAAAATATAATATGTATGATGGAGATGGAATAAGAACTTTAGTATTTTTTCAAGGATGTCCACTTAGATGTAAATGGTGTGCAAATCCTGAAGGACTAGAAAAAAAATATAGAGTTATGCTTAAAAGTAATCTATGTGTGAATTGTGGAGCTTGTGTTTCTGCATGTCCTGTAGGAATTCATACTATTTCTAATAAAACTCTAAAGCATGAAGTTAATCGTGACATAGATTGTATAGGATGTGGAAAGTGTAAAGAAGCTTGTCTTAAATCTGCTATATCAATAGTTGGAGAAGAAAAAACTATCTCTGAACTTTTAAAAATAGTAGAAGAAGATAGAACCTTTTATGAAATGTCCGGCGGTGGAGTTACATTAGGTGGTGGCGAAGTTTTAATGCAGCCAGAAGCTGCTACTAGTTTACTAATGGCATGTAAGCAAGAAGGTATAAACACTGCAATTGAAACTTGTGGTTATACAAAACTTGAAACAATACTTAAGGTTGCAGAATTTGTAGACTTATTCTTATTTGATATTAAGAATATTAATTCTGATAGACATTATGAATTAACTGGAGTAAGAAATGAGAGGATTTTAGAGAATCTTCAAGAATTACTCAAGAAAAAATACAATGTAAAGATTCGTATGCCTTTACTTAAAGGTATAAATGATTCTCAAGATGAGATAGAAAAAACTATGGAATTTTTATTACCTTATAAAGATTATAAAAACTTTAAAGGAATTGATTTACTTCCTTATCATAAGATGGGGGTAAATAAATATAACCAATTAGGAATGGAATATCCTATAAAAGATGATCCAAGCCTTAAAAACGAGGATTTAGATAGAATAGAATCTTGGATCAAAAAGTACGATTTACCTGTAAAGGTGATCCGCCATTAAGCAGAGAACCAAAATCTATGATTTTGTGTGAATCGCTTACTCATTCGACAAAGGAGAATGAGTTACATTAAATAATTTTCAAATAGATAATAAGATGGAAGGTAAGGTTTATGGGAGATTTTTCTGATAGAAATATACAGCGTGTTATACAAGAGTCAGTGCCAGGAAAGCAGATTACTATAGCTCATGTTATTGCATCACCAATGCCTGATATATATGATCGTCTTGGAATTGATGAAAAAGGAGCAATAGGTATTTTAACTCTTTCACCCTTTGAAACTGCTATTATTGCTGCAGATATTGCTACGAAGGCTTCTGATGTTGAAATTGGATTTCTTGATCGTTTTACAGGCTCTGTTGTAATAAGTGGTGATGTTCAAAGTGTTGAAACAGCTCTTAGTGCAGTTAATGATACGCTAAAGGATATGCTTGGATTTACCACCGCTCCCATTACAAGAACATGAGAAAAAAGCGCATAATGGTAATTGGCCCTTCAAAATGCGGGAAAACTACATTAGTTAATGCATTAAATGATTATGATGGTCCATTAAGGCGAACACCAGATTTAATTTATGGTAAGAATACCATTGATGTTCCAGGTTCCTATATAGAGAATGCATGGATGTACAAACATATAATTGCAGCAGCTCAGGATGCATCTTGTGTGCTTATATTGGTTGACCAATCTAATTGCACTGAAATATACTCCCATGGATTTGCAAAGTCTTTTAGATGTCCAGTAATTGGGGTTATAACAAAATGTGATTTGATGCCTAAGAATAAAGAAAAATGTGAAATGCAGTTAAAAAAGATAGGGGTATCAGAGCCATATTTTCATATTAGCTTTGAAATGGGAACAGGAATTGATGCTTTAAAAAAGTATTTATTTGAAAAAGGTGAGGAGTAAAGGTCAATGATGAAATTTATTACGGAAGAGTATTTAAGAGATTTATATAGAAAAGAACCTTTTAATACCTACAAGTTAGAACAAGGACAGCGCCTTACCCCTGGAGCAGCTGAGTATTTATCTGATAAAGGAATAAACTTGAGTGATGATTCAAAAGTAAATAAGTCTTCAAAAGTAAATGCGAATATTTCCCCAAAAAACTCAGCAAAAACACCGGAAGAAACATCTAAAGAAACAATAAAAGATGTGGGAAATAGTGATATAAATTTCAATTTGAATAAGAAGCTTTGCTTAAAATTGAAATCCATGGAGGCTAAATTTCTTGTTGTTAGTAGTGAAATATTAAAAGAAGATATTATTTTAGCACAGAATATTATAAATTTAGGTAGGAAAATATCAAACATCAGAAATGTTTTAGATGGAAAAGGTACTCTTGAACCTATTTATTTAAAGGAATGTACCGGGATGAATTCATCAAATTCTGAAGCGGATCTTGATGATTGTTTTGAAATAACAGAATTTCATATGCAGCTTCCAAAAAGCAATGCAATTTTAAGAATGAACGTACTTCGTTGTGCGGTGCAGGAATTACAGCTTGAAATAATTGATATATATAAAAGTGATGATGAAAGTTTAAAAAGTAAAATTATGGACAATGTTAATTTAATAATTAATTCACTGTCCCAATTAATTTGTTTAGCAGTAGGAGGAAAAGAATGTCAGAGGAAAAATTAACTTTTGAATATTGTGATAATATGGTTCGAAAGTTTGAAGAAGTTATAGAAAAGCCAATTGTTAATGGGTCTTCTGTTTATTACACAGGTGTGGACCTAGGTACTGCCTGCGTGGTATTAGCTGTTTTAGATGAAAACTACAACCCAGTGGCGGGTGCATATAGATATGCTGATGTAGTTCGTGATGGTATGGTTGTTGACTATATTGGAGCAGTAAGGATTGTGAGAGAACTTAAAGAAGAAATTGAAGAAAAATTAAATACAGAACTTATTTATGCTGCTGCTGCAATTCCACCTGGAACGGATGCCTTAGATTCTGGAGCAATTAAAAATGTAGTTCAATCAGCAGGATTTGAATTGACATGTCTTTTAGATGAACCTACTGCTGCTAATGCTGTACTTAAAATTCAAAATGGTGCAGTTGTAGATATCGGCGGTGGAACAACTGGAATATCAATTTTAAAAGATGGAAAAGTTGTTTATGTTGTTGATGAACCTACAGGTGGTACTCATTTTTCATTAGTTATTTCAGGTGCATATGAAATGCCTTTTAATAAAGCAGATGAATACAAAAGAGATAATAAAAATCACAAGGAAATTTTACCAGTACTAAAACCAGTGGTTGAAAAGGTGTCATCAATTATTAATAATCATATTAAAAATTATGATGTTAATGAAATTTCTTTAGTAGGTGGTACTTGTTGTTTAACAGGAATTGAAGAAATTATTGAAAAGCAAACAGGAGTATATACTCACAAGCCTAGAAATCCTATGTTCGTTACACCACTTGGAATAGCATTAAGCTGTACGCAAGATATTATAGAATAAGACACATGAAAATAAATATACTGCCATCTTTGACTTGTTATTTATTTTCATGTGCCTAATAAGGAGAGTGTTTAAAAGTGGATTTTAGAATTATAAAATCACCTTCTAGTAGCACTAAAGATATTCTTAGAAGACGAATGGGTGGAAACTGCAAAACGGATTTAGAAAGTGCTGATGCAATAGGACTTGTCCAAGGTAAACTTATCGATATGATTTATGCTGCAGATATTGCTGAGAAAGCTGTTGGAGTTACCGTTGAAGATATTAGAGGTACATGTCCTCAGCACATGGTTTTACTTGGTATTTTTGGTGACACATCATCAGTTGAAGCCGCATTAAATGAGATTAAATTAAAAATGAAAGAGGTAAAAGCAATATGATAGCAGCAAGACTTATTGATAATGTATGGGCCACTAGAAAAGCAGAATCCCTTAGCGGACTTAAATTTATGCTTGCTGAGGAAATTGGCGGGATAGATGAAGGACGCAGATTTATTGTTGTTGATATTATCAGTGCAGGTATTGGTGACAGAGTTATTGTTAGTACTGGATCATCTGCTCGCAGAATGTTAGGTGATGATAATATTCCTGTAGATGCAGTTGTTATTGGAATAATTGATGAGGATTGCAATTTTGGTTAGAACACAACTTTCTTAAAATAAGCATAATATTTAAAACACATGCAAAATCTTAAATAAGCATGCAAAATCTACAATTTTGAAGTGATCACTTACACAGAGTATTGGTTTTGATATGCTAGCTTACTCATTCTATTATATGAGAAGGAGTTTTATATAGAGATTTTGATATTATTTGAGAATTTGAAAGGATGTGAGAACATGAAAAAATTAATCGCTGCAAAGGACATTGAAGCCCTAATATTAAAGGGTGAAAAAGTGCTTTATGTAGATGGCACTGAAATAATTACACCATCAGCTAAGGATCTTGTAAAAAATAATGGAATAGTAATTACTACAGAAGCTCCTGCACCTAAAGTAGAGCATTTAATAGGTAAAAATGTTCCAAGTATAGAGGGCATTGATAGTGAAATGATGCTTAAATTCCTTAGAGCAATGATGGACAAGGGTCTTCTACAAGAAATGCTTCAATGTTTAAAGGGGAAGGATCTTCCATTTAAAGCTGAGTATGATCCTAATGGACTTAAAGTTGTTAGAGGAAATTCAGTGAAAATGGATGTATTTGATACTGGTAATCCAAATGCAAAGGTTCAATTTCAAGAATTGGTAAGTAAAGAAGAATCAAAAATGAGTGCAGGATTTTTAATTATTGAAGATTCAAAATTTGATTGGGAATTAACTTACGAAGAGATTGATTATGTCATTGAGGGAACTTTAACCGTTGAAATTAATGGAAAGACATATACAGCTTATCCTGGAGATGTATTGTTTGTACCATCAGGTTCTAAAGTGGTTTGGGGATCCCCAGATAAAGCTAGGGTATTTTATACAACATATCCAGCAAATTGGGCGGATCTTTTATAGAAGATTAGGAGGATTTACCTATGCAAGCGCTTGGTTTAATAGAAACAAAGGGATTACTTGCAGCTGTTGAGGCAGCTGATACAATGGTGAAATCAGCAGATGTAAGTATTATCGAAAAAACTTATGTAGGTGGCGGCCTTGTTACAATTTCAGTTACAGGGGATGTAGGTGCAGTAAAAGCATCTATAGAAGCTGGAGTAGCAGCTGTAAAAAAACTTGATGAAGGATTTTTAGTTTCAGAACATGTAATTCCACGTCCACATGAGGAACTGGAAAGCATAATAGGACCTAATACTCCGCCAGAAGATCCATCATCTAATGATGATACAGAAAATGTGGAAGATGCAGAAGATACAGAGGCTGTAGAAAAAGCAGAGGATACAGAAAAAGTAGAAAATACAAAGGCTGTAGATAGTGTGGAAGATACAGAATCTGTAGAAGTTACAAAAGATATAGTAGATGCAAAGAATGTAGAAAATACAAAAAAAGCTGAAACTGTAAAAGATGTAAAAGCTGTAGATAACATAGAACCTGTAGATGTAGATACTAAAAATAATATTAAAGAAAATCAACATGGATTAGATGGAGATTTAGATAAACTACATAAGTTAAATTTAGAAAATCTACACAAAGAAGATGTAGACAATTTAATAAGACAAAATGGTATAGAAAAAACCATTTTAATATTAGCTAAGCTAAAAGTTGTTAAGCTTAGAAATCTAGCTCGTGAATATAAGGATCTTGGAATTGCAGGTAGAACAATTTCAAAGGCAGGTAAAAATTTATTAATTAACAAATTTAAATTATATTACGAGAAAAATTAGCTATTTTAAAGGTTACGAAAGGAAGTAAGGAATAATGGAAAACTTTGATAAGGATTTGCGTTCAATACAACAAGCGAGAGATCTTGCTAGACTTGGAAAAGTAGCAGCTGATAAAATTGCTGATTATACTGAAGAGCAAATTGACAAAATTTTACGTAATATGGTAAGAGTTGCAGAAGAAAACGCTGTTTGTTTAGCACAAATGGCAGTTGAAGAGACAGGCTTTGGTAAAGTTGAAGATAAAACTTTCAAAAACCACTTAGCAGCTACTATACTTTATAATTCAATTAAAGATATGAAAACTATAGGTGTAATTAATGAAGATAAGGAAAATAAGCTTATAGAACTTGCTGAACCAGTTGGCTTAGTTATGGGTATAGTACCTTCAACAAACCCAACTTCTACCGCAATTTTCAAAGCTATGATTTCAATCAAATCTCGTAATGCTATAGTGTTCGCACCACATCCAGCTGCTGCAAAATGTACAATTAAAGCAGTTGAATTAATGAGGGATGCAGCAATAGAAGCTGGAGCACCAGAAAACATTATAAGTGCTGTAACTATTCCAACAATTGGAGCTACAAATGAATTAATGAAAAGCAAAGAAGTAGCTATAATAATAGCTACAGGTGGTCCAGGAATGGTTAAAGCTGCTTACAGCTCAGGAACACCAGCTATTGGTGTTGGTGCAGGAAACTCTCCAGCATACATTGAAAGAACTGCTGATGTAGAAAAAGCTGTTAAAAACATTATTGCAAGTAAAACTTTTGATAATGGTACAATCTGTGCATCAGAACAATCAATAATCTGTGAAGAATGTAATCATGACCTAGTTGTTGCAGAATTTAAAAAACAAGGCGGATACTTCATGACAGAAGAAGAAACTGAAAAAGTTTGTAAGCTGTTATTCAAAAAAGGCAATGCTATGAATGCTAAATTTGTTGGAAGAAGTCCACAAGTTATAGCAAGTGCTGCAGGATTCACAATTCCAGCAGGAACTAAAGTACTTATAGGAAGACAAAATGGAGTAGGAGAAGGTTATCCATTATCTTTTGAAAAACTTACAACAGTTCTTGGATTCTATACAGTAAAAGATTGGCATGAAGCATGTGACTTAAGTATTCAATTACTTCAAAATGGAATTGGTCACACAATGAGCATCCATACAGAAGACAGAGATATGGTTATGAAGTTTGCTAGAAAACCAGCTTCTCGTATCCTTGTTAACACTGGTGGAACTCAAGGTGGAACAGGTGCAAGCACAGGACTTAATCCTTCATTTACTTTAGGATGCGGTACTTGGGGAGGAAGCTCAGTATCTGAAAATGTTACTCCAAAGCACCTTATGAACATCAAAAGAGTTGCTTATGGTATAAAAGATTGCACAAATTTAGCATCTAATGACCCAACTTTTAACTGCATAAAAACTGCTGAAAACTGTCATGGAGTTCAAAATCAATTTATGAATATGAGCCCAGCACAAATTGCAGCAGCTGCAGAAGTTTTAAATAAGGCTAATAATTGCGCTGAAAACACTAATACTTGCACTGAATGCAGTAGTGAAAATACAAAAAATGAAGAACTTTTAGATTTAGTTAATCAAATAGTTGCCGCTATGAAGGGGGCAAACTAATGGATAATTGTGAAGAAGTATTAAAACTTTTACTAGAAGCTGTTAAAGGTAAAGAATTAAATAATGCAGTTAATAGAAATTCATCTGAGATTCCAGTAGGGATTTCTAATAGACACATACATCTTTCACAAAAGGATTTAGATATTCTTTTTGGTGAAAATTATGGGCTTACTAAGATCAAAGATTTATCTCAACCAGGACAATATGCTTGCAAAGAAGTTGTAACAATTTGTGGACCAAAGGGTGCAATTGAAAAAATTAGAATCTTAGGTCCTGTGAGAAGCAAGACTCAGGTTGAAGTATTAGCTGGAGACTGCATTAAGCTTGGATCCGTATCCCATGTAAAATTATCTGGAGATTTAAATAGAACATCTCCTATTACAATAGTTGGACCAAAGGGTTCTGTTCAACTAGAAGAAGGATTAATAGTTGCCCAAAGACACATTCACATGACACCTGAAGATGCTAAAAATTTAGGAGTACATGATGGAGAAATAGTGTCAATAAAATTTGAAGATTTAAGAGGCGGAATATACAACAATGTAGCTGTTAGAGCTAATGACGCTTCAAGCCTTGAATGTCATCTTGACATTGAAGAAGCTAACGCAATGGGTATTAATTCAAAGTCAAAAGTAACAATAGTAAAATAAAAAATTAAATAAATAATTGCTTATAATTAAAAATTTAAATAAATAAAAAAAAGATATTTTAGGAGGATTTTAAAATGAAATATGATGCATTAGGAATGATAGAAACAAAAGGATTAGTAGGATCAATAGAAGCAGCAGATGCTATGGTTAAAGCAGCAAACGTATATTTAATAGGTAAAGAATATGTTGGAGGCGGACTTGTAACTGTTATGGTTAGAGGTGATGTTGGAGCTGTTAAAGCTGCTACAGATGCTGGTGCTGCAGCTGCACAACGTGTTGGAGAATTAGTATCAGTTCACGTTATACCACGTCCACACTCTGAAGTTGAAGTAATTCTTCCATCATCTAAAGAAGTTGCAAAATAAGATTTAAAATAAGAAAACGTCGCTAAATCTAATTTAGCGGCGTTTTTACCTATTTTTGAAGGAGTTATTTAAGTAGCAAGAAGTTCTTATTTATTTACCAAATTACTATTCTTTAAAAGCTACTACTAAATTTTATAATATTTATTTACCTTGAAAAATTTGGCTTAGTTAAAATTATAATTTTTATATATACAAGTAATAATAACATTCGATATAATATGTTGGTATAAAATTATTTCGTATAAAATTATAAGGAGGAAAATTTTATGTTTGAAATGAAAGATGAGTATAGATTAGGAATACCTAGTATTGATGAGGAGCATGAAAAACTTTTTGAAATTGGTGAAAGGGCATATAAATTATTGAAAGATCCATATACTATTGATAAATATGACAAGATAGTTGATGTAATTTCAGAATTAAAGGATTATACTGCTTATCATTTTAAAAATGAAGAAGAATATATGGAAAGCATAAATTATAAAAGATTATTTACCCAAAAAATTGAGCATGAAGGTTTTATTAAAAAGCTAAATGAGTTAGATTTAAATAAAATTGATGAAGATCAAGATGAATACATAATGGATGTATTGAAGTTTTTAAATAATTGGATAATTAATCATATAGTTGAAAAAGATTTACTTATTGTGTCAAAGTAAATAAGTAATTTTTAGGGTTTCATTATTTTTATATAGAAAAAATAACAAGGTTAATAATTTGGTTTCCTTAGAAAATTACAAAAACAAAATAGGAATTTTAATAATACAATTCAAAAATTGGTAAAAGATCTTATAATAAACCAATTAAAAAACAGATACATATAATAATTCTAAAGCAAAATAAAGAGGAGTTATTATATGTTTTCTATAGAATACCTAATAAATATAATAAAAATGTTTTTACCACCTAGGGCTGAAATCATTACAATAGATAAACCATATAAAATGCCGGCAGTAGGAATGGTAGATTTAGATGGAGATGGCATATTAGAATTAATAGCTGCTTATAAGTGGCAAGGTGAAATTTATATTATTGTACTAAAATATTATTGTGGCACTTGGTATGTGGCAGATACAGTGAAAGGAAAGGGATACAATATAACATATTTTGGTGCTGCTCCAGTTACTAGTAGATATAGAAATAATTTAGTAGTAGGATGGCAGGTTGGAGCAATATGGTCAGACCTTAGTGTTTATGAATGGATAGACATGGGCTTAAAGGATTTGATTAATGGTAATAAATATTTTAGCCTTATAGAGGTAAAAGATATTAAAGGTATACAAGGGAAAGATGGAATATATGAACTAGCCTTATGGATTCATGATACTGGAAAGGCTTATAAAGTGGAGATATATAGATGGGCAGGTGATAAATTTACATTAGCATTAGATGTGTATCCTAACTATTTTAAAAAAGTAGCTAATTATTATAAAAGACTTTTAAAAGAAATGGATTCTACAACCTATTGGTATTACTTAGCAGATGCTCAAATAAAAACAGGTGATACTCAGGGAGCCCTAGAATCTATAGATAGGGCCTTAGATTCTGAATACCCTTATCCATCAAAAGAAGAATTGATAGATCTAAAGGGGCAAATCTGTCAGTATACTCCATTTTCAAAGGAAGAAGGAATAGATTTTTCTTCTATAAAATATATTTGTTCTCAAAAACAAAGGGATAAAAAACTTGAAAAAGCTTTAATAAAAGAATTTGATTTAGACCAATATGAGGATAGTATAAGATATTATTATAATAAAGTAGATCTTAATGAAGATGGGAATCCTGAAATATTTGCCTATGTTGTAGGAATGCCAGTATGTGGTACTGGTGGATGTAGTGCTGCTATTTTTGAAGATTATAAAGGAGAATATAAATTACTAGCAAGATTTAGTCTTGTAAACAACCCTGTTATTATAAGTAATAATAAAACAAAGGGATATAAAGATATTATTATGAATGTTTATGGAGGGGGTATAGAAAGCTTTTTTGCTCTCCTAAAATATAATGGTACAACATATCCAAGTAACCCTTCCATTGAGCCTAAAGTAGAATCCGGTACAAAAGTACAGGGCATAGCTATTGTTGCTGATGATATTTCTAAAAACTCTGGTATAGAACTTAATACTTATTTAAAAAGGTAAAGAGTGGCGTAAAAAAATAATACAAGGGCATTGTTAAAATGGTAGTATGTTTGATATAGAAGAAAATTAAAATAGTTTAAAAGCTCTCACATTGTGGGAGCTTTTGTTGTTTCAAAAATCCATTCATTCCAGTACAATGACCATTTATACTATTTTAGTTAAAAATAAATATTTTATGTGATAAATTTTAATTGGGAATTATTATGAATATTTTACAAGATAGACCAAGTCAAAATTTACTAGATTTAATATTTATGTTTATTAAAAAATTTAATCAAGTAAAATAATAAATGAAAGGGGCAAAATTAATGAAAAAGAAATCTTTATTAATAGGAGTTATGACTTTGTTAATAGTTATTGGTATTGGTAGTAGCAATATCAAATTAGTTTATGCATATACTAATGCAACAGCTATGTATGTAGGTCCTGTAAATGAAAAGAAATCAGATATTATGACAGTAGATTGGAGTACAACTAAAAATGCACCTAATACTTATTGGGCTGTTCATAATTGGAATGCCGGTGGAGAAGCTGGAGGATATGCTGGTTTTCAACAAAGAACTGACAGACGTACACTACACTTTGCAATTTGGGACCCAGTCTCTGTAAGACAGCCCATTGAAGCAGAATATCTATCATCAAGCTCTACTTCATCACGATTTGGTGGAGAAGGAGAAGGAATGAAAGTAGAAACTAATTATGATTGGACCCCTAATAGTTGGTATAAAATGACCATGCGTAATTGGCAAGAAGATGGACATACTAAATTTGGACAATGGGTAAGAGACGAATCTACAAAAGAATGGAAGCAAATAGCTGTATTGGATTTCCCTGTAGCTAATGTAAACTTTGGTTGGGGAACAGGAATGTTTCAAGAAGATTGGGCAGGAAATGGTCAAGATGTAAGAAATGCTAGATTAAAAAATCTATATAGTAGAAGTGTTTTAAATAAAGATTGGAATTCTTTATATCAACAAAAAATTACCTCTCAATATCCTGATAAGAATTGGAATGGAGGAGGAAATTCTGAATATGTCTGGGTTGAGGCAGGTGGTAACACAAAACCATCAATGACTAGTGGACAAATATTTAATATAAATCAACCTAGCAAACCAGATGTTGGGACTTTAGATTTTGATATAACAAATACTAAATATGAAAATAACTATTTAAATATTTCATGGAAATTAAAAAATCAAAGTACTCCTCAGTTTAAAGGTAAAATAGAAATTTATAATAATCCTAGTATGACAGGTACTCCAATTAAAACTATAAATAATATTAAATCATATGAAAATTCAGTAGAAGAAAATTGCCAATTGTCTAGTTCAACTGGTCTTTATGCAAAAGTAATTATAAATGATTTGTTTGATAATATTATTACTAAAACAGTTACTTTAGTTGGTAGCAATGAAAGTAATTATAAAGGATCAAACTTTACCTTTGATTTTAAAGGATACAGTGATCAGCAGTTTGCTAAACTAAATTTAAATCTTGATAAATTAACTAGTAAACTTACTGTAGAAAATATAAAAACTCATTATTATTTTAATGACAGCTATGCATCAATTTTAGTTCAAAATAATTTAGGACAAACTATTTTCTATAAAGATTTTATAGGCAATAAAGTAAATGATGCTATGGTTAAAGATATTCCTTTAAAAGAAGGATACTACTTAACAGTTAAGCACAGAGAATATTCAAATAGATTTTTTATAACCAATGTAGATAAAAATTTATCCCTTGATAAAGGAGCTACTAACACATATAAAATTAGTAAAAATCAGTTAAATCCAATTAGTGAAAGTGAAATACCAGACCCAAATAAAAATCCTTATATAGGTAAACATTTTGATTTTACTTTTAAAGGCTTAGGGGATTGGCTATTTGGACAATTAACTTTAGACTTATCCTCTAATCAAGCTAAGGTTGACATAAAAAAAGGTGAACCACATGTTTACTTTAAGGATAGTTATGCATCACTTTCAATTAAAGATAACGAAGGAAATACTGTTTATACAAAAGACTTTATAGGAGATAAAACAAATAACGCCTTAGTTAAAAATATTTCTATTAAGATTGGGTACTATATTACAATAAATCATCAGGAATCAAAAGATAGATTGTTAATTACTAATTTAGATAATAAATTAGAGCTAGAAAAGGATAATAATATAAATTATAAAATCACCGATAGTGGACTTTCAAAAGTATCTGAAAGTGAAATTCCTAATCCTAGCAAACCAACATACTATGGAACTGAACTCAACACTTTATTTAAAGGATATGCTGATAGAGTTTTTGCAGAAATGAAAATGGATCTAACAAAAAAAACAAGCTACAGTAACTACAAATTCAGGAGTTCCTCATAGTTATTTTAATGAATATGCTACAATATTAATTCAAAATAGTAAAAAAGAAACTGTATATTCAAAGAAATTTATAGGAACTTATAATTATCAATCAAATAGTGAAACAGCTCCACTTGAAGAAGGAAGTATAATTACAATAATCCACTTAGAATCTAAGGATAGACTTAAAATTATAAATACAGAAAATCTTAGTGAATTAGAGAAGGCTGATTCAGTAACCTATAAAGTTATAAATGGTGGTTTAAAGAAAATTAGTTAATGGACTTTATATAATATATATGGTTAGGAATCAGCAGTAACTATAGCTTTATTGGTAAGAGTTTAATACTTTTTAGCCTAAGAGTAGTTAATCTAGATTTTTAATATGAAAATTTTAGTCTTTTATATGTTATATTATTATACTAAAACCAAGTAACAAAAGAGCATCTTACTAATAAAGTGAGGTGCTCTTTCCCTTTTAGATAACTTATTATATAGGAATATTTTATATAGAATAAATATAAGTATTGTCAGTAAGTTATACAAGTCCATATTTAAAAATAAAAAATATTAAATCTTTTCTCCGATGACTATGCGCCAATACTTCCATCGCACTCTGTGAAAGCGATTCGCACCAAATTGAACATTTAGACTCTCTGCTTTTCTTTAAAGTGGAAGTAAAAAGCGGCTACGTTTCTAGATAATTATTTCTCCTAAAGGATAACGACTTCTAAGGAGTAGAAATCCTAAGAAGTCTGTTAATAAGCTTTAGTTAGAGTAAAAATTCCCTCTAAAGCCAAGAACTCTGTTTATATTCTAAATAATAAAAATTACAGTATACAATTTTACTATTAAAATCATTAAATAAAAGATATATATACAATAATATTTGATTTTATTTATAAAAAATATACAAAAATACTGGAAAAAATGTTAAAATGATAAATATATATATTGGATATTGAAGTATATTATGGTAAAAATCATGAAGGGAGCAATTTAACTACATTCAAAAATAAGCTGAAGGAGTATAAAAAAATATGGCAAGATGTACTTATGATAGAGCAGTTTACATTGCTTCGGTATACAAAAAAGCAATAGAAAATGCTGAATATGAAATAAACAAAGACTATAATGATATGGATTTAGAAAATAATACTATAAAACAAAGTATAGAGGAAATTGTAAATGAAATGTTAAAAGAATGCAATAATTTTTGTAATGAAATTTCTAGCTATACATTTAGATAGGTGTAAAGATTATGAAAAGGGATATAAAAATTAATTATGGAAAGATAGAAGATATTATTAGTAATATTATTAAATATGATGGCGCTCTTAATGATATGGAAGCCTCATTAAATTGTATAAAAGCAGAAATAAATAACAGTACAGGAGAATCCATAGATTCTTTATTGGATAATTATGAATTATTAATAAAGAATATTGGTATATGTAAAGAAGAGCTAAATGATTTAAGAAAAATATTAAGTGATTATATAAATGAAATAGGTATATATGCTCAGCCAATTGATAGAGGAAGCCTTATAAGAGTAGATCGTAATGATGTTTGGTGGAATATAAAATCTATGGAAGGCATTATAAATCAGATAACTGATGAACAGATGAGGTGGGGATATAATTATTCTGGTAGCTGGAGTTCTGATAAAGATGTTATTAGAAAAGAAGAATATAATGCAAGGCAAATAGAATCAATCAACCACATAGTAGAAAAGTATGTAAATACTCTAAATCAAAAGATTCAAGAAATATATGCTATACATAATAGTAAGGTTATACCCTTTGAAAATACAGATGATGCCTTTAGAGATAGAGCATGGAATATGTATTGGAAATGTACAGGCTTTGGAGATTGGGTAGGAGACTTTTTTGGATTTTTAGATAAATCCTTTAATAATATCATTGATGGAGTATTAAAGGGATTAACAGATTTAGTGGTTGGACTAGCTCAACTAGCAATTGGAGCTGTTGAATATGTAGGAAGCTATGCTGTTGTAGTACTCTGCGAACCTTTTGGTGGAGCGCCGGATTGGGCAAAAAATAAGGTAAATGAAGATAATGAGCTTATTTCATCTATATTGAAAGATCCAGCTCTAATAGTAGAAGGAATAGCACAGGATGCATCTGATGCAATAGATGAAAAAGGAATATGTTATGCTACAGGTTATCTTGGTGGAACCATCCTGGGAGCAAAAGGATTAGATAAAGCTGCAAAGGGAATAAATAGGTTGATATCTACAGCAGAAACTGGTACTATTAATTCGTTAGATGATATTGCAAGATATGGATTAAACTCACTAGATGATATAATAGAAAAAGCAGGAATTCAATCTGTAGATGACTTAACAAGAATAGGTGTTACTTCAGCAGAGGATTTATCTAAATTAGGAGTAAATTCAGTAGATGACTTAGCGAAGTTAGGAATTAATAATATAGATGAGCTTAGTAAATTAGGTATTTTGCCAGAGGACTTATCTAAAATAGGCATTAAGATAAACTTTGAAAATAAAATTCCAAGAACAGCAAAAGAATGGAATGAATTTTTATCAGAAAAGTATGAACCAGAAAATGTAACATGGGAAACAAAGGGGATTAATGAAACTGAGTTTAATGAATTGAATAAGATATATTCAAGCATTGATGATATAAGAAATGGAAAGAAAAATTTAGTATATGATGAACGTACATTAAGGCGAATGTCAGAAGATACAGGACCCTATCATAATGTTCCAAACAGTCTTGATAAAATTATAACTTCAAATGAACCATATCTTATAAGGTCAGATGGGAGAGTAGAATTTTTAATGAAAGGAACTGTTAATGGAAAGCCAGGAGTATATCATATGACAATACAAGATAATGTTGTTAAACATAAGTTGTTTAGTCCACAGAATGACTGGGCAAGATTCTCAAAACGTTGGGGATTACCAGGCTATGATTTAATTGATTAATTGGAGGATTATAAATATGGAGATAGTTTTAAGTGGTGATATATATGATGAAAAAATTAGTATTAAATACGATGATATTATAATTTACGATGGCTATGTAGATAATTTAGTAACATCCGAAGACGTAGATTCAGATGTAGAATTAAAATTAAATTATAGTAACCAATCCAATCAAAGCAATGTTATAGCTAGACGGTTAGGAGATGATATATTGTGGATTCCAAACATAAAGTATTGCTTTAGAGAAAAATATAAGTATATACCCATAATTTTTTCAGTAGATGAATTTAAAAAATTATGGGACAGTATGAGATATAATTTTCAGGATGATATTGATAAAATAAAGGAAGTAACTGATGAGGAAGTAATGTTAACTTGGTATATTACAAGTAATATTAGAGATAATGTAGATAGTATAGATGCTTATGCAAACATATTAAGAAGTAAGTTTATATGTACAGATATAGAAGGTGAAAATATAAACAAACAAATTTTAAAACTTTTTAATTACAATGAAGTACTGGATAAAATTAATCTGATGGGTGTATGTGAAGAACGTAATAATATAATTAATGCTAAGATATATTTAGATGATAATATTGAATGGGATTCAATTAAAATTGTTGATGAAACTAATATCTATTTAAATTTAGCAAATAAGAAGTATATACCTATATTAAACTAGATTCAAAATTAAGGAGTAATTTACTGAAAAATTATTAAATAAAAAATATAGGAAATTAACAAAAGTGCTAAAGTAGATTGACTGAATAATTAATAATGCAGTGAAAAGATGAAATGAATCAGCTAAAATTTAAGTAGGTTGGTTCATTATTTTTTGCAATTAATATATACAAATATACACGTATATGATAAAGGATTTTTTAGCTAATTAAACCTAGTATCTTTTAAAAGTATGTAAAACAATAATAGACGAGATATGCAGCTTGATAAGCAAAGAAATCTTAGGTTCAATAATTCCTTGCTTATCAAGCTAATTGAATTGGGAACATAAAAGGTATTTAAATCTTCTCTAAAATTAAAATATTACATTAATTTGGTTAAAAAACTATTGATGAATAAGTTTTTTCTTAATAATATATATCAGTAGCCAAATTAAATAAAAAACTGTAAAAGACATAAGACCTAATATTAGTAGGTTTGGTGATGATTGCTTTAGAATAGAAGAAGCTATTAACATACCTATTACGAGGCAAATTGCAGAAGTAATAGCCTTAATAAAGCTTTTTTTATATATGTTTTCAGTAATATTCATAAATAAGCACCTCTATAAACTCTTATTTTATTAGTAATTATTTTTTTAATTATAGATTATTGTATAACAATTATAACATTGATTTCGATAAAATAATATTTATTATTCCTAAAAAGAATAAATATGGAGTTTTATTACAGTATAATTTGTTAGATTTTGATTTGTGGTATATAATGGATGAACAAAGGGTATTAAATAGATTAAAAGGAGTTACAGAAAGATATCCTAATAGAAAGTTAATACCTTTTGCAAGACGAGATGACAATGATGATATAGCATGTTTTGAAGTAGGTAAAGGTGAGAAAGTTTAAATAATACATGATTTTGCATCAGAAGGTTATGAGCAAAGAAAAGAGTATAATGATTTTTGGGCTTAGTTAGAAGGTGCCATTAGTGAAATGATTGAATTCAATAGAGAATAAAGGACTATTACCAAAAGGAAGGCAATATGTTCATTAGTTGTTACTAGCCAAGGACTTAAAAATGAAAACTTAAACCAAAACTTAAATCAAGAATTGGCTGGAAGAATTGATAGTTTTGCAGCGAAAATTAACGCTGAAAAGCTTATGGCTAAAAGTGATTGTGCAGAGTCTAAGATAGAGTTGAAACTAGCAATAGATGCCTTAACAGAACCTTTAAAAAGTGAAATGGTAACAAAATACAAGGACCTTTTACCAAATTCAACAATAAATAAAGAAAATCCAAATGAAGGTTAAGCTTTTACATTTGACTTTAAAGGATATAGTGATCAGCAGTTTGCTAAACTAGATTTAAATCTTGATAAATTAACTAGTAAACTTACTGTGGAAAATATAAAAACTCATTATTATTTTAATGACAGTTATGCATCAATTTTAATTCAAGATAATTTTGGACAAACTGTTTTTTATAAAGAATTTATTGGTAATGAAGTCAATGATGCTTTAGTAAAAGACATTCCTTTAAAAGAAGGATACTACTTAACAGTTAAACATAGAGAATATTCAAATAGACTTTTTATAACTAATAAGGATAAAAATTTAGAGCTTAATAAAGCTGCTACTAATTCATATAAAATTAGTAAAAATCAGTTAAATCCAATTAGTGAAAGTGAAATACCAGATCCAAATAAAAGCCCTTATGTAGGTAAACACTTTGATTTTACTTTTAAAGGTCTAGGAGATTGGCTATTTGGACAATTAACCTTAGACTTATCATCTAATCAAGCTAAGATTGACATAAAAAAAGGCGAACCACATGTTTACTTTGATGATAGTTATGCATCACTTTCAATTAAAGATAATGAAGGAAATATTGTTTATACAAAGGACTTTATAGGAAATAAAGCAAATGAGGCTTTAGTTAAAAATGTTCCTATTAAGACTGGATACTATATTACAATAAAACACCAAGAATCAGAAGATAGATTATTAATTACTAATTTAGATAATAAATTAGAGCTAGAAAAAGGTAATAGTATAACCTACAAAATTACAGATGATGGACTATTAAAATCATCCGAAGATGAAATTACTAAATTGCCTGAAAATGAATGGAACGCCAATAAAAGCTACAATGCAGGAGATAAGGTTAGCTATAAAGGAAAGACCTATAAAGCAAAATGGTGGTCACAAGGCTTTGTTCCAGATACAAAAGTACAAAATTCATGGGAGACACCCTGGGAATTAATAAGTTAGAATTAGAATTAGTATATTAATAAAATTAAATATATAAACTATTCAAGTGTATTGGGTTAGAGGTGTATTTTTCTCTAACTCAATATTTTTTATATGTATAGTTATTATTTATTATCCTGCAATATTAATGACAAATAATCAAAGGAATATTAGTATTTCGTTAATAAAGTGTAATGCTCTTTTTCTGTTTAAATAGCTTATTATATGGTAATATAATAGTGTAAGGAGCGTGAAAGTTATATGCAAAAAAGATTTAATGTAACTGGAACCTGTATACCAGAAAAACACTATATGGTAGATATATCAAACAAATTAGATAGTATATTAAAGCTAATAAATAATGAAGAATATTTTATTATAAATAGACCAAGGCAGTATGGGAAAACAACTACTTTGTATTTGTTAGAGAAAAGATTGAATAGAATGGAAGAATATTTACCTATAAAAATAAGTTTTGAAGCTATAGACACAGAGGGTTATAGTGAAGTAAAAAAATTTTTAAGTAGTATAATGATGCAAATAGTTAACTATTTTAGGTTTTCTACTAACAAAGAAATTTATAAATTTGTTAAAAATCATGAAGATAAAATTACTACAATGAATGAATTTAATAGTTTTATAACAGATTTAATTGAGTTTGCACAAAAAAAAGTGGTTTTAATAATAGATGAAGTTGACAAAAGCAGTAATAATCAACTTTTCCTAGATTTTTTAGGAATGCTAAGAAGTAAATATCTATTAAGAAATGAAGGAAGAGATTATACTTTCCATAGCGTTATATTGGCAGGGGTACATGACATTAAAACTTTAAAGTTAAAAATTAGGGCTGATGAGGAGCATAAGTATAATAGTCCATGGAATATAGCTTCAGATTTTGATGTAGAGATGAGCTTTTCAATAAGTGAAATAAAAACTATGTTAGATGATTATGTGGAAAATAAAGCAGTAGATTTGGATAAAGAATATTTTGCAGAAAAGCTTTATTTTTATACTTCAGGGTATCCTTTTTTAGTAAGTAAACTTTGTAAAATCATAGATGAAAAAATAATGGATGAAAATGAATTGAAATGGGAAAAAGAATATCTAGAGTTAGCAGTAAAGGAACTTTTAAATGAAAGCAATACTAATTTTGATAGCTTAATTAAGAATATAGAAAATAACAAAGAATTATCTGAATTAGTAGATAATCTTCTTATAAAAGGGATACAGTTAAATTTTAATATTCATAATCCAGATATAAATTTAGGTTATTTATATGGAATATTTAGAAATGAAAAAGGAAATTTAAAAATAAATAATAGGATATATGAACAGCTTATATATAATTATAGAATATCAAAAATTCAAACCTCATCTAATTTTGTTAACTATAATAGTAAAGAAAATTTTATAGATTCCAATGGAGATTTAAATATTAAAAAAGTACTATTAAAATTCCAAGATTTTATGAAACATGAGTATTCACAAAAAAGAGAAGCTTTTTTAGAAGAGGATGGCAGGTTAGTTTTCTTAGCCTTTTTAAGTCCTATTATAAATGGCAATGGATTTGCATTTAAAGAGGTAAAGGGTGGAGAAGAAAAAAGATTTGATATAGTAATAACTTATAATAAAAAAATGTATATTCTAGAACTTAAAATATGGAGAGGGGAAGAATATCACAAAAAAGGGTTGATACAGCTAGGAGAATATTTAGATCAGTACGGATTAGAGGAAGGATATCTTTTAATATTTGACTTTAGAAAAGCTGCAAGCTTAATAGGCATAGTAGAAGAAACCTATGTGGATATAGAAGAGCATAGGAAAAAAATAATAGAAGTTTATTGCTAAAATGATAGTAGGATTGATATAGAAGAAATTAAGAATATATATAATATTAAAATCACATTCATTATTTATTGATTTTATATTAATAAGTGAACATGGAATAATTAAATAATATATAGATATGTTTTAAGTTTAAAAGCTCTCACATTGTGGGAGTTTTTGTTTTTCTAATTATTAAGTTGATTTTTACCAAATGACTACTCTTCACGATACTTCGATTTTTTTCAAAGAGGGAGTAAAGAGCGGCTGAGTATAAAGGGAAAGATGGGAGTGGGTATAGGGGCAAAGCTAAAGGCATAAAGATGAAACATGATAGTTATAAAAGGCATAGAGGGGCATTAAGACAGAAATAATTGTTTAAACACTTAGATAATAATTATTGTCTTGCAATATATTATAAATACTTTTTACGACAGTTATATTAAAATGTATTTGGTAAAATATTGTTTAAATGGAGGAAATTATTATAATATAGCGAAGATTATATAATATAACAATAATTTATTATATGGAGGGGGTTAATATGAAAAAATATAAGTATTTAAAAAGTGTACTAATGAGTTTTTTTATTTTCACTATATTTTTTATATGTAGTGAAGTTAAAGTACAAGCAATGACTAATACTGATCCTCAACTTGGTTCTGTGTTAAAAGAGGTTCAGGTAGGTGAACAAGTAAAGGCAATAGATAGCAGATATGGTTGGTGGTTAATTGCAGAGAATGGTAAACTAGCCTGGTGTAATGCAGGCCCAACATCATATTGGGACAAGAATACGGGAAATTTCCCAATATTATTGAGAATTAATCAAAAGATGAATATACATGAAGCACAGGTCGTATATAACTATAAGAAAGGACAGATTATACAAGTAATTAATGGTTCAGTAACTGGATGGTGGAAGGTTAAGACACCAGATGGATATTATGGATGGGTGAATAGTACTAACACAAGTCGTAACAGTAGTGGTAAGTTGATTGCTAGTTCTAATGTGGGTGCTTATTTTACAGCAGATATTGCCCCATTACAACAGATTAAAGTGGTACAACCTGGTGAACAAATAAAAGCTATTGATTCAAGGACAGGTTGGTGGATGATTGCAGAAAATGATAGACTTGGATGGATAAGTGCAGGACCAATATCATATTGGGATAATAATACTAGTACATTCCCAATATTGTTAAAGGCTAATTCTAAATTAGCAGTTAATGAAGTTGGAATAATATATAATTATTCCAAGGGTGAAAAGATTACTGTAGTAGAAGGTTCAGTAGCTGGATGGTGGAAAGTTAAAACACCAAATGGATATTATGGATGGATAAATGCAAAACCAACACATTATGACTCTAATAAAAATTTAATAGCTAGTGAAAATTTACCTGTATATTTTTCAGGAAAAGAGCCAAGTAATTCAAATGAGCAATTATCTAAACAACAGTTAGTTTTAAGAGAGGCTTATAAACATTTAGGTAAACCTTATGTTACAGCAGGAAAAGGGCCAGATGCTTTTGATTGCTCTGGATTCACATCTTACGTATATAGACATGCCATTGGGATAGAAATTGGTGGATGGACAGGTGCACAAATTAATTCTGGTAGAGAAGTATCTAGGGCAGATTTACAGCCAGGAGATTTAGTGTTTCCACATTCAAATCATGTAGGTATATATGTTGGAAATGGACAGATGATACACGCACCACAATCAGGCGATGTTGTAAAAGTAGCACCTATATATAAATTCTGGAGAGCAAGAAGAATAATAAATTAATAAAAAAGGGAACTTCTTATATGGAGTTCTCTTTTTCTATATCTAAAGGTGGAAGCATAAAGCAGAAAACATGGTTTAAATAGGATAAGATTACTTAAATATAATTATGTAAATTAAAAATAAAAGTAAACCTAAAAAATTACTACAATATAACAGAATTTTTTAATATATTAATGAATAATATCACAATATCTATTATAAAAATATTAAATGATTTATACAGTTGTCAAATTATTATAAAGTTATGCTTCTGGCTATTAGAATATAATTTTAGTAGGCAAAGATAATAGTAATTACTGCTTAGAAAAATTAAAAAAAGATACAAAAAAGTATCTCTCATAGACATAATATATCCATTATAATGGAGGCTGTTGAGACTATACAGAAATGGGTGATATATGGTAATATAATGCTTATTAGAGAGTTAAATAAATAATATAAGAATAGATAAAAAGCTTTCACATAGTGATAGTTTTTACAGTATAAAAATTAAATTATAATGGGAGACAAGTTATGCATAAGACAATAGGAATATTAGCACATGTAGATGCAGGTAAAACCACCTTTGCAGAACAAATATTATATCATACAAAAAGTATTAAAATTAGAGGAAGAGTAGATCACAAAAACTCTTTTTTAGATAATCATAAAATTGAAAAAGAAAGAGGAATAACAGTATTTTCAGAGCAGGGAACCTTTAATTATAAAGATTCTACATATTATCTTATAGATACTCCAGGACATATGGATTTTTCATCAGAAATGGAAAGAGCTATTCAGGTCATGGATTATGCTGTAATTATAATAAGTGGAGTTGAAGGAATACAAGGCCATACAGAAACAGTATGGAATCTTTTAAGAAAACACAATATTCCTGTTCTTTTTTTTATAAATAAAATAGATAGAGTGGGAGCAAATGCTGAAAATGTAATTGAAGATATAAAACTTAATTTTACTAAAAAGGTTTGTTTTATTGATAAACCATTAAATAGTGATGAGCTTTCACCTGAGATTATAGAATTTATTGCAGAGCAGGATGAATATCTTTTAGAGAAATATTTAGAAGATAATTATGAAAAAGATTTATGGTTAAAGTCTATGAAAAAACTTATTAAGAAAACTGAGCTTTTCCCTTGTTTTATAGGTTCCGCATTGCAGGATATAGGAATAGAAGATTTTTTAGAAAACCTACATGTTTTAACCTATACAGAATACAATGAAGAAGAAAAATTTAGTGGAAGAGTATATAAAATACGACATGATGAACAAAACAATAGATTAACTTATATAAAGGCATTAAGTGGCAGCTTAAAGGTAAAAGAAGAGATAGTCTTACCTAATATTGAAAATGATTTTTGTGAGAAGGCTAATGAAATAAGAATATATAATGGAGATAAATATATAAATGTAGATAAAGCTGAAGCAGGACAGATTTTTGCAGTAACAGGCTTAAGTTCTGCTAATGTAGGTGATGGAATTGGAACTTTAAAAGATAAAGCTACATATAATATGGTTCCAACTTTGAAATCAAAAGTTATATTTGATGAAAGCTTAAATGTAAAGGATGTTTTAAAATATTTTAAAATTTTAGAATCAGAAGATCCTTCTTTAAATATAATTTGGGATGAAAAATTTCAAGAAATTCAGGTTTACATTATGGGTGTTATTCAATTAGAAGTGCTAAAGAATTTGATGGAAGAAAGATTTAATATATCAATAGATTTTGGCCCTTGTGAAATATTATATAAGGAAACTATTTTAGATACAGTAATAGGTTATGGACATTTTGAACCTTTAAAACACTACTGTGAAGTTCACCTAAAATTAGAAGCAGGTGAGAGAAATAGTGGAATTACATTTGAAAGTGCATGTCATACAGATGATTTAACTACAGGTAATCAAAATTTAGTAAAGACTCATATTTTTGAAAGAGATCATCATGGAATTTTGACAGGCTCTCCTATAACAGATATAAAGATAACACTTTTAACTGGAAGATCACATAATAAACATACCAGTGGAGGAGATTTTAGAGAGGCTACTTTTAGAGCTTTAAGACAAGGATTAGAAAAAGCTAAAAATGTATTATTAGAGCCTTACTATTCTTTTAAAATGGAAGTGCCATTAGATTATATGGGAAGAGTTTTATCAGATATACAAAAGTTAAAGGGAGATTTTAGTCCGCCAGAAACAATCCATAATAAAGCTATTATAAAAGGAAGAGGACCAGTTGCAACATTTATGAATTATAGTGTAGAGTTTATTTCTTTTACAAAAGGAAAGGGTAAATTTAATTTTGTATTTGATGGATATGATATTTGTCACAATGAGAAAGAAGTTATAGAAAAGATAGGCTATGATAAAAATGCAGATATTGAGTATACTTCAACTTCAATCTTTTGCTCAAAAGGACAAGCTTTTTTAGTTAAATATGATGAGGCAGAAGAATATATGCATTGTTTGAAATAAATATAGAATAGTAGAAAATATTAAATAGAACCTTTAAAATAAAGAGGTGATGTATATGTACTTATGAGTTAAGGATGTAAAGGCTTTAGATAGCTATAAGCTAATATTAACTTTTGAAAATGGTGAGGTAAGATTGTTTGACATGAAGCCATATTTAAATAAAGGAATATTTAAAGAATTAAAGGATACATCAATGTTTAAATCAGTTAAAGTAAGTTTCGATACTATTGAGTGGGAAAATGAAGCTGATATAGATCCAGAAACTTTATATGAGGACAGTGTTCCTTATAATTAATAATATTATGAGTAACTAGAATATTAGGATTTACTTTAAAATAGTAAGTCCTTTTCTTTGAGTAAAAAAGAGATGGACTATTAAAGAAACAGATAAAACTTTAAATACTATAAAAGATAGAAAGGGAAGATATGAAAGAGGTGTATCTGCTGGAGGTTATGTAGCTCTTCACAATGTGTTCCCGTATATTAGTGGTAAAATAAAAATGTTGATATTGATATGTTAATAATAAATTTATTATGGAAGGGTCCATTTGATGTGATGGCTATGGTATGTAGGCACGGTTATAAAAATTCAGTGGGTATGTTTGGAAAGAGTTTAAGTAGTGGACAATTGTACTAACTTCACAATTTATATAAAGAGGTTAGAGATGACATCAAAATATATTTGTTTGTGGATAATGATAAAGCAGGTCTTTCTTCTTTTAAAAATAATGTTAAAATACTGCAGGAGATGGGTTTTAAGAATGTGTATAAAATGGTATTGGATGGTGCTAAAGTGCAGTGGAGGCTAATAAAGGAAAGGTGGATCTTGCATATGAAAATGCAGAATTACAACCAGTAAGTTATAAAAAGAAAAGAATAGTAATATATGATTGTACTACTGGAGAAAGAGCTATAGATGAAGAGTAAAAGAAAGGCTCGATTGCGTTTGAAATGACCAGCCTTTTTTCTATGGGATAAATTTCTTTTAATATTTTTATATAATTTGTGATATTTGTGGGTTAAAACACCTTTATATATACATATATAAAGAGATTGTTATTTAGCTTATTATATAGTTATAACAAAATAGTGTAGGTGTTACTATCAAGGTAGGTATATTATTTGTTGAGTCTTGTATAAACAGTTAAACATCATTAATATTGTAATTTTACGATAACTTAAAGTTTAGTTTAGAATTAAGGTTATATGCTTAGTTTATATATTATGTTGTTTCTTTTCTTAAACAGTAGTATAAGAATATTTTGAATTTCCAATTAAAGTGATATCCCACTGATTATAAGTAATAACAAATATTATTTAACTGTTTATAAGTAACAAGAGGGTAATAGTTAAACTGATAAGGAAACATTAATATAAAAATAAAGTAAGTCAATATAATAGGTAAGGCTGATAAATGCAGTCTTTCTCTATTTTACCTAAATAATCCTAAAATATTTTAAAAATTGGAAATAAAACTATTGTATTGAGTGAAATTATGTTATAAAATGATGTCAGAAGACGAAGATGTGAAACGGTGAAATTATGTTATGGGAGGGAGGTGCATAATGAACAGTCTTTTTATTCAACCGAAAATATTAGATGGGAACAAAATTTCTTATGAGTATTTAATGAGTAGAGTTGAAGTGGAGAAAGCCTTTAAAGGCCAAGAAACTAGGTTGTTAAAAGATAAGAGCATTGAAATTAAAGATGGGACAAGGGCCAAAAAAGAATATGTAGAAAGAGAAGGCATTGGCATTATAGGTCCTGGTGATATAAGAGATAGTATTATATACATAAACAAACTTAGAATGATTAAAAAAGAGGGCTTAAAAGAAAAAGATTTTATACAAGAATCAGATGTTTTAATTACAACAGCAGGTAAATCAGGTCAAGTAGTATATGTGTCAGAAGGACTAGAAGACAGTGCTATAACATGTGATATAGCAAGGCTGAGATTTAGAAATAAAAATGATGCTGTATCAGTATATCATTTTCTTAAAAGTGAATTAGGTCAATTACAATTACAAGCATTAAAAATGGGAAAGTTAAATAGAATTCTACTTGAGGATATAGGCAATATAAGGCTGCCAGTAAATATGGGAAATATAGAAGAACATATAACAGAAGATATGGAAATTCAGGTTAAATGTAATAAGTTATATAAAGAATGTGTAAATGTATTTGAAAATATAGTGCAGTATGATTATTTTGATGATGAACTTCAAAATATTTTTTATGTTAAAAGTGATATTCTAGAAACTCTTAGACTTGATGTGGAACATTATACTTACTATCAAAGCGAATTATTTAAATTTATCCATAGAGAAACACAAAATATAAAATGGAATAAACTTGGAGAGTTAGTTCATATAAAGAGGGCTATAAAGTCTGAAATTGATGAACAAGAAGAAGTTGAATACTTTACTTTAAAAAATATTGATGCAGATTTATCAGTAATACATAGTGTTGAGTCTGGTATATATGGTGACTTGAGTAATCGTATGAGATATATAGTTGAAGAAGGAGAAATAGTAACAGCAAAAGTAGGAAGTGCAACAGGGACAGATGGACATGTAAGTTCAGTAATTTCTAAGAGGTTTTCAGGAATGCTTACCACGGATGCATTTTTCAATATTGTTCCTAAAGAAATTGATACATATTATTTGTTATTTTTGTTAAAGCAGCCTTTGATATTAAAGCAGATTGATATGTTTACTAAAGGAACATTATATAAGATTATTCAGAGAAAAGACTTTGAGAATATTAAGATACCAAGAATAGATCAAGAAATGGAAAGTTGTATTAGTGAAAAAATGAAAGAGTGTATAGAGGAATATGAAGAAATTTTAAATAAATAAAAATAATTTTAAAAGGAGTGATTATCTTGGGAAAGAAAAATCAATGAGGTGTAAGGCATGTAGATGAATGGGCAGTTAGAGGGGAAGGAAACAAAAGAGCAACTAAAGTTACAAAAACTCAGAAAGAAGCAATTAAAATAGGAAAGGAAATTGCCAAAACTCAAAAATCAGAATTGATTATTCAAGGAAAAGACGGAAAAATAAGAAGCAAAGACAGTTATGGCGATGATACTTGCCCACCTAAAGATAAAGAACATTAATTAAGATTATGGTAAATAAAGAGGAAAATTTATGAAATTAGAAGAGGAAATTAAAATAATAAGAGAATCATCAGAAGAAGAGTGGAATGTTATAGAATCAAATACAATGTTAAGTCATGTTACCACTGATAGTAATAATAATGTATATGCAGATTATCACACTAAAAGAGAATCTTTTCGACCAGATATATCTATGGGGTTAGCATGGTGGCTAGATTGTAATAAAGATTTTTGTGAAGAGTGGGCAAATAAACATCCAGACCCTCAGGCGAGTAGTAAATTTTTAGATGCTTTTTACAATGGTATGTTGGTTGAAAGGATTGTGTTACTAATAGATGGAGGTAGGTCATATATGCCTTTACCTCATAGAGAAATGAGTGGAATAAAAGTGATATAATTTTAAATTTTCATAGTGATTAACTAAATACAGTGGATTACTATGAAATTTGAAAATCTGGAGGTGATCCAATGCAAGAACAAATATACGAGCAATTAAAAACCCCTAAAATACTAGAGGAAATTCATCAAAGATTAAATGAAATAGGTATATTGTGGAATAAATCGCAAATTGAATTGTTTTTGGAAATGGATAAAACCATAATTCAAAAAGGCGATAAGTGGCAGGTAGAAGGTGGAGATACTAAAGAGAGTATTCTAGAAATTATAGATAAAGTTTTAGGTAATAAACCTATAGTACCAATAAAATTAATAATGAAACAAATACCAGGGGACATAATTATAAGTGAGGAAGAAATATTAAAGGTTGCGTTAGAAAGTGAAAAATATATTTCTCCGAATGGTAAAACTATAAAATTGAAATGAAGAAATTTCATTGGATAAGCCAGTTGTACAACTTTAAAATAAAAGTGGCAGAGAAGTTGAAAAGAGTTTTTGTTAATATAACTTATCAATCTAAAGGCAAAAGATAAAATTTAGGAGGAAAATTAAAATGCAAAACTTAAAAGAAAAAGTACTAAGCTTAGGTTATAAAGAAATTAAAGATATTGATTCAAATGCTTTTTTAGGGAGTTGCAAAGGAAGTAGTGTATATGTAAAAAAACTTGAAGAAGGTATTGAGTTAAAGCCAGATATAGTTTCAACAATAACATATGAAGCAATGGATATAGACCCTATGCCTACATATGCGTGGATTGCTAATGGAACTAGCAATAATTATATTTTAGTGGAAGATGAAAAATCAGTTTCAGAAATACCAGTAGTAGTTTCAGAGGAAGATGTAAAGAACTTTGGACATAAAGTATTAACAGATAGAGATAAATGGTCTATAACAAAATATCAAGAATTACAAGAGGCTTTTGATGGTATACATGAACTAATATATAGTATTAAAGATCATGTAAACAATTCAAATGATGCTATTGATGAGTTTTGTAAACTTATATTTATGGAAGAGTTTAGACTTAATCATAAGGGTTATAATTTAACACAGGGAAGTGTAGCAGGCAAAAATTTAGATACTATATTATGTTACGAAACGATAAAAACTGCTGAAGATAAGAATGCTGCAGTTAATGAAATAAGAGAGGCTTTTAAAGAAATAAAAAATCATCCAGATTATATTGCTGTCCTTGATGATGGAACAAAAGCACCTATATTTGGAACAGATGAGTACATAAAATTAGAAAATCCTAATATATACATATCAGTATTAAATGCTCTTCAGGATTTAGGAGATTTACCACAAAGTTTAGGTGGAGGAAAGGCTTCGCTAATAGATTTATCAGGAGATGTATTAGGAAGAGTATTTGATGTTTTACTTAGAGGAAAATACGAAAATAAAGGTGGTATGGGAATATACCTTACACCAAGACAGGTTACGGAAGCAGCAACAGAGATGGTAATTCATGATTTAACTAAAGATGGAGCAGCAAAATTAATAGAAGTTGATGAAAATGGTATTCCTAAACTTAGAGTAATAGATGGCTGCTGCGGATCAGCGGGGTTTATTATTAAGGCACTTTTAGAAATTAAAAATTACTTACTTAATAAATTAACTGGTGATAAGAAATATTATGAAGAACTATTTGAAAAGATGAAGGAACACTCTTTTGTAGGTGCAGATAGTTCTCCGGGAATGATATTAAAGGCTAGAATTAATATGGCACTGCATGGAGCAAATAAATGTCCTATATTCCAAACTAGAAACTCATTATTATCTGAAAACTTAGAATCAGGAACTTTTGATGTGGTTTTAACAAATCCTCCTTTTTCTAAAAATGGAGTTGCTAAAAAAATAAAAGGGAAAGTAAGCGATGAAGGAGAAGAAACTATTAAAAAATACTCAAGTGATATAGATGATGATGGTCAAAATAGAATGAGTGAATACGGTTTATGTCTTGGTTCTAAACCTAATAGTAAAGGAAAATGGAAGGAAGTTAATTCAATAGATCCAGCAGTATTATTTATAGATAGATATTTGCAATTATTAAAGCCAGGTGGATTATGTATGATGGTAGTACCAGATGGTATTTTGTCTAACTCAGGATATAAATATGTTAGAGAATATCTTATGGGTAAAAAGAATGAAGTTACGGGTGAATTTGAAGGCGGTAAAGCAATACTTAAAGCAGTAGTAAGTTTACCACAAGAAACCTTTGGATTATCAGGAGCGGGGGCTAAAACATCATTACTTTATTTCAAAAAGAAGGAACATACAGGGGAAAAACAAGGACCAGTATTTATGGCTGTAGCAGATGAAGTTGGATTTACAGTAAAGAATAATGTAGAAATACAATTGGGTGATGATAGAAATGATTTATTAAAGATTGTTGAGGTTTATAAAAAAGGAATGCCAGAAGAGATGAAGTAGGAGGAATAACTTTGGAATATTTTATAATGAATAAAAACCCAAACGTGGTTTGGGTAACTGAGAAAGATATTGATAATGCTTGGATTTCAAGTGAATATTACAATCCGGTGTTTTTAGACATTGAGAAGAAATTTTTAGATAGAAAGTTTGATATATATAAATTTAATGAAATTGCAGATATAAATAGAGTTGCAGGGTTTGAAGTTGAAAAATATTTAGAAATTGTTGATAAGGGAATACCATATTTGAGAGTTAAAAATATTTGTGAATGTTTTATTGATTTTAATGATTTGTATTATATTCCACAGTATGTTCATAAACAATTTAAAAAATCTCAATTTAAAAAGAATGATATTGCTATGACTATTACAGGAAGAGTGGGGACAGCGGCAATAATTAATGATGAAAGTACAGAATATAATGCATCTCAAGATGTTGTTAAGATATCAATTAAAAGAGATGATATAGATACTTATTATATGACAATTTATTTAAATACTAAAATTAATCATAGTTTGTTAAATAGATTTAATAGTGGAGGTTCTAGGCAAAGAACTCTTATAAATAATGTTAGAGAAATTAAAATACCAATCCCACCTCCTCAAATTCAAAAATATATAGGAGATAAGGTACGAAAAGCGCAGAAATTAAGATGCGAGGCGAAAAAATTAGATGAAATCTGTGAACAAAAAATTAAGAAAGTATTTTTAGTATCAGAAAATCAAAACTTATATAATAACAATGCAGGTAATAAATCATTGGAGTATGATGATTATCCAATAAAAATATTTATTAGTGGTAATGAAATAAAAGATAGATTAGATTCTAAGGCATATCATCCTGAATATTATAGAACATTAAAGGAATTAAAAGATAAACAATTAAAATGTATGAAGTTAATTGATATGCTTGATCACTATAGTACAGGGAAATCATCTCCTGAATACGATATGGAAGGTATTCCAATTTTGATGACTAAAAATATAAAAAACAATTATATCGATTGGAATTGCAAAAAAATTAGTAATGAGAATTTAAATAAGCAAGATATTGTAAGTAAAGAGGAAGTACTTATTACAACATATGGTGGTCCGTCAATTGGAAAAGTTGATATTTTATTTGAAGATAAATTAGTTTCTTTTGATTACACAATTTTAAAATTAAAGTTTAATGAAAACTTTAATCCATATTTTATGACATTATTATTAAGAAGTAAATTTATACAAAATCAAATGAGATATATGATAAAAGGAACAACGGGTATAACGTTTGTAATCCCCAAAGAGATACTTAATATATTAATACCTGTAGTTAATAAAGCAGAACAAGATGATATAGGGAATATTTATAAAGAAGCATTAAGTAAGATAAAAATATCAAAGCAATTAATCCAAGAAGCCAAACAAGATGTAGAAGATCTTATAGAAGGTAATTTTGATATGTCAAAGTTAAATTAGCCTGAAAGTAGGTGGTTACATGGTTGAAGCAAATAAACTTATAGATAGTTTGAATACATTATATGATTATGGAGAAATAGATGAATATACACCTTTAAAATATCTGATGCATTTAGAGTTTCTTATAGATAAAGAAGGTAAATACATAATAACTAAAAAGTGGATTAAATTTAGTAAGATAGTTACAAGAGAAGATTTTATATCTTCTCTTATATGCTACTATCCCAATCTATTAGAAACACTTTTATTGAGAGTTTACAAAGAAGCAGTCAATATAGGTAGAAGTGGTGATAGTAAAGCACTATTTGAATTTATAGATAGTGTACCAAAATTTGCAGATAAAATTATTGAAATAAGGAATAAAGAAATAAACGAAGATGAAGAAATTAAAAGTTTTTATACTTTAATTTTTAAGGGGTATCCTCAATACCTGAAAGTACTTAGTATTTTTAAAGAGATGCAAAAGGCTGAACAATATGAACAAATAGAAGATATGGTGATAGGAAAAGTTCCAGATAAAATGTGGACTGATGGTAGAAAAGTAACATCTAATGTTAAATTAATCAAGGCGAAAGGCGACAAAGAATATTCACTAGTTCCTTTTGAGTATACACATTATAAACTTAAAGATGATATAAAAGATATATTATCTTACCCATGGAAGACATTTCTAGTTGTGCTGGGAATGGTTATTTCTGAATCTAAAAGTGTTGGATTTGAAGCAATATCCATAAAACCACAAGATAGTAGTAATCCATATGTGGTACAAGATTTAAATGTATATATTCATAATACAGAAGGAAAAGAAGTAAGAGTTGGAGATTTAAAGAAGTTTGTTTATGAGTTGTGCATAAGTAGTAATTTTTTACTTTTCCCAGATAAAGAACCTGATGTAAATTTGACGATTTTTGAATTAATGGATGAGAACATATTTAAATATAAAGATGGTCAGTATTTATTGGAAGAATATTTTAATGAAAGGATTTACCAGAGTGAGATAATACTTAAAAACCATTCAAGAAAACTAAAGAACAAGATAAAAGATTATGTTGAAGAATTGAGGAATGTGCTATGATTTTCAAAATATCTAAGGAAAAATTTTGGGATAACTCGGCAGGTATTGAAAGATGGCCTGAGATGTTAAAAAGATTGCCTCATGAAATAAAATATAGCGACAAGAACAAAATTGCTGAAGAATACTTTGGCATGAAAAAAGATCAAAAAGGTAGGCTGAATGGTTCTTATGAGGTATATGGTTTGTTTGGGGGAGAAAAAAAAGGTGATGTAGTTACTCTTACAGGCTGTAATTTAATAAGAAAAACAGAACATGGGTGCAAATTAACAGATGAAGCAGTTATGTTGGTAGATGCTTACGATGATGATAACAAGTGGGAAATACTTCTTATGGAACAATTATTGAAGTATTCATTAAGGGTAAGAACAATTGTAACTGCTCTTTTAAATGGTGGTAAATTTTACTTTAAAGAAGGATATTTAAAGGGGATGTCTAAGGCATTCGTAGAATATGAAGAGGAAATATATTATGTATTCTATGATAAGAGTGATAAAAAGAATTTAAATGACTTGATGCGTGTATTTTCAAGAAAAGCAGTAGGTGAATTTTGGTTAAAGGAATTTGAAATTAATGAGTATGAAATTATAGAGATAGAAGGTATAGGTAATAGGAATCCTTCAATTAATAGTATATCTACACAAATTAAAATACCTATGGTTTTGCTTGAATATTTAGGATTTATAAAAGAAGTAGAGGTAGGATATTATTCTATAAATAAAAATAAATTTAAAGAAGATATATCCAAAGATGTATTCGGAAGTTTTCTATTAGAAGATGAAATAGATGATTTACAGGTATTAAAAAAATTAATACAAGAACATAAGGATTATAGTGGATATTTTCCTGTTGCTATTGTGGGAGAGAAGTTAAAACGAATAATAGATCCTGATAGCAAGGGAGCAATAGACAGTTGGATTGATAAATATTTTATATCAGGATTTAATTTAGGCAAATTCAAATTAAGTTCTTATCAACAGGGACAGCCAAGGCATGGAAGAGGACTTTTAGGAAAAAGAGAACAGCAATTAATTATGATTGAATTCAATGAATAGGGGGAGAAATTTATGGATTCTATATGGGCTTTATATGGTACAAGTGACTTTCCTTTAAATCAGCCAATGGTAGGTCAAAAAGACTTTTACGATACATTTAAAGGATTTACTAAAACAATGAAAAATGTTGGAATGGCAACGATATTCCCATTAATTGCAAAGTGGGGTATTGGTAAATCAAGAATAGGATTTGAAATAGTTTCAGAGCCTCTAGGTATGGATAAAGGCTGGGTAATAACAGAAGACGGTGAGCAAAAAAAGGTAAGGATATTTAAAGAAAATTTTGAGGATGGAGTATTACCAATATATATTAGATATTCTCAGATGTGTTATGAGGATTTAATAGGAGATTATTGGGTTGGATTCGGTGCTTATACAGCATTATCAATTCTAAGTAAAGAACCTGATGATAGTATCCAAGGTAAGATAATGAAAGAAATTCAAAATGCCTTTGAACCAATGGGATTCGATAGAGAAATTTTAAAAGGAATTTTAAAGGTAGGAGAAGTTACAACAGAGGATCTTTTATCATTAGAGTCTCCATTAGATGGATTAGTAAAAGAGGGTATGGAATATCTAAAGGAATTTGGTATAGAGCATCTTCTAGTAGTGTGTGATGAACTTGAAACAGCGGGGGAAATTGCCAAGTATGGTATAGAAAAAGATAGAGATGAAATGAGAAAAGTTGATGGAGAAGCAATAAATGTAATCACTAGTGCTATAAAGCATGAAGATCCTAAAAAGAAGTATCCTAACGTATCGTATTTACTTCTTTGCTCTCCAGTAATTGGTGATAGTATACAGGGTATAGGTGCATTAAATAGAAGGACAGAAATGTGTGAAATGGTGCAGAACTCCTTTGCTGATATAGTTGAGTTCACAGATTATTTAGCAAAGAATAATATTAATTCTTATAATTATCCTGAAGGATTAATTGAAGCAGCATATACAATAGCAGGTGGAAATTTTGGATGGTTTAACGTTATTATGGCTAATGTCGACCAGTATTTGAATGATAAATCTGATGGAGATACAGGAGAAATTTTTGAAAGCCTACTAAATACTAGTTCAAGATTTAAAATGAGTTTGATAGATAAGGATGCATTTGAATATATAAGATGTGAGGAAAAATATCGTAAATTAATAAAAACGGCTTTATTAACACAATTACCACTTAAAAAATCTACGTATACAAGTGAAAAAATAGATGTTTTATTAGATGCTAAAGCAGAGAATGGAGAAAAATTATTTAAGGAATTCTATAATCTTAGAATTGCTAAAGACGATATAGGTTCATATTTAAATTCAGTTGGTTATAAACGTGAGTCTGGCAATTTATTTGTGAATGAAATAGGTGGAAGTTTTGATTTACAGGTTTTATTAAAAAGTCTTAAAACCTTCTCTTTAAATGTAAAGGAAAATGAGTATTTAGTAGGAGCAGATAAGGAAACTTTTATTGATCAAGTTAGAATGTTATATCCTAAAGATAATATAGATGAGGCTGGAGAATATATTTTTCAATACATACTTGAAAGAGTAAATAAGGAAGATATTGAAGAGACTGAATATATAGGACCAAGTTTTGCATATCTACAGATGTTAGATAAACGTTATAAAGTAGAAAGAGGAGACTTTGGATATGCTTTAGATAGTCAACAAAATAAAGAGATTGAAGAACATATAGAAGAGTTAAGAAGAGATAAAAAAGGATATACAAGAAGAGTACTATCAGGATTTGCACGAGCAATAGAAATGAATTATCCAGAAGAAAAACCTTTTGAACTTGATGAAGTTCCTTGTATGGAAGTTAAAATTGGGGAAAATCCATTTTTAGACGTTAATCAAAAAAATATAGTGCATATACTTTGGGGAAAAGATGAGGAAGCATTAAAGAAAGTAATACAAAATAAGAATTTATTAAATCAGGGTGTACATCCTGTATTTGTAATTTGTAATACACACGATGTTGATTTTGAGAATAAGTTAAAAGATGATTTCAAAGAGATAGGAAAATGTTTAATATTTATTAGTCTAACTAAAATACAAGAAGAAATGTTAGAAGTTATGTCAATAAACAAGGAAAAAATTGATTTTAGAGATGCAGCAGATCAAGTAACATCTTCTTATAAAGAAAAGATTAGAAAAATTAAGGATCTTATAGGAGCAGTGTCTAGAAAATGGTTTGATGAGATAGATGCAGCAGGATGGGTGTTAAGACCTATAATATATAAAAAGCACAATAAAGAAGATATTACGTTACTTGCTAAATCGTTTAAGAGAATGGTTATAAATGATGTAACTTATGAACAATTAGGTTCTGACCCAAAAGTTAAATTAAAAGATGGAGAATACTCAGATTTAAGCAGCATATTAAGAAATGTTAGTTTAGGAAGAGTGTATGAAAATAAAGGGTATAGAGAAACAGGTTTATTTATAAAAGATAGAGATTCATTTTATATAGAAATACCTTCATGTATGAAAAAAATATTGGAGTTTGTTAATGATTCGAAACAATCAAATAATGAATTTGAAGCAAGATTTTTCTTTAGTTGCTTTGATAAATTTAAACCTAAAAAAATATTAGAGCAGTGGATACAATTTTTTGTTGAATTAAGGTTATTAGTTAAAAAACAAGGACTTATTGAGAAAATTTCAAAATATGATTTATATAATAAATTTGATCAAGTAAAAGGTTGGTTTGATACGGACTATAAAGCAGAAATAACAAATATGAAAAAATTAATAGATGGACCGTATATGAGTGCATTATCAATGCAGGATACGTATTACAAAGAAAAACTCCAAGAGATAAATAATATTAAAAATACAATACAGTTAGATATATTTACACGAGATAATGATGATTTTATAAATAATTGGAAAGATGGACTTTCAAAATTAGAAGAATTTTATGAGTTATGCTATATGATATTTGATAGAAATCAGTGGGATTCGTATAAGTCCTACAATGAGAACATAATTAAAGAATTGAAGGTAGATGATTTGGATAAGCCATTATGGTATAGAATTAAGCACGTAAGACTATTCTTAGATCATATAAAAGATTTAAAGAACCCAGCAGCAAAAATGGTTAAAGAAAAAATTGATAAAATAAAGCAAGAAAATGAATATAAAGGATATGAAATGCCTATTTCTCCAGTAACCAATATACTTGATAGTTATTGCAATGAACTTGAGTATGCCACTGATTTGAAAAGTTTAACAACATATAGAACAATGGTAAAAACAACTAGTACACTAGCATATAAACTCCAAGCAGGTGAGTATGGAGACGCAGTTATAAGATTAGAAAATATTCTTGAAGAATGTGGAATTGAAGGGAAAGAAGTTAGAGGTTTGAATTGGTCTGGAGATTCAGGAGTAATTGGTGACTATAAGGGTATATTTAAATCATTTAAAAATATGGTTGATGGGTATTTATATGAGTCAAAAGATGCTGAACATTGGGCTAAGTATTTCCTTGATGCTCCTGATAACCTAAAAAATATGACAGAGGTTAAAAATATAAATTCGGATATAATGAAACTTAGCATATATCTTGAAAGTGGACTATATGAAGAAATAGAAGAAAAAGAGGCTGAATTATTGAATAAACCTAAAGAATATTTAGAGTACTTAAAAGAAAGTGTTGAAAATATGGAACAGGTTATAGGAGTAATTAGAGGTTATAAGGAAAGTATTAAAAATAAAGCACGAGAAGAAAAAAATAAATTATATGATGATGTCCTTATTGCTTCTATTGAGAAAATAAGAAAAATTAAAGAGGGAAGATTTGTAACTTTAGGTATAGATAAATCAAATTACCCAAGTGAAAATACCTATGGAGAAACTAATAAGGTTATTGGGGAACTAATCGCAGAATTAAATAAAGAAGGAAATAAATACTTTGAAGAAAATGCTAAGTATACTAAATTTGATTTCTTTAAATCTATGATAGAAGCCAATGGAGATATAAATTGGAATGATAGGGCAAAGGAGAAGCGAGAATTAGAAAGTTTAAAATTCATAAAAACCAAGGTTGAGGTGCTTTAAATGATTCAAATATTAAGTGAATTTGAAAGAAGAACAGAATATAAAGTCTTAAAAGAATTTACGACCTTTACAAGTGTTTCTATAAATGAATTAAACAGTGGGAAATTAGTTCTTCCAGGATTTGTACTAAGAAAAATGACAGGTGAGGAGTTAGATAAATTAAATAAGTGGTTAGAGAATAGAAATAATCATCTTATTATAGTACCTTCATGGATAGAAATAGATTTAGGAAAAATATTCGACTCTTCATTACCATTAAAAATTCAATCTATTGAAGAAATAATTTATGATGATATACCAGTTAAGTATAATGTTGAAACTATGGTAAAAGACAAGTTATTTGAACAAGATGGAAATGTTTTTGGTGTTAACTATAGAAAAAATACAGGGGTTGGTCTAGTAACGGTAGTAACGCTGCCGTTACTAGACTACAAATTATCTCACTTACAAGATAAATTTAAAGATATATTTAATAACTTACTTTCATTTAGTGAAGTAATAGAAGAAGAAAAGGTATTAAATAATGAAATTATAATTTTAGATCCTGTTCATATTAATCTAGTTATATTAAAAGCAGCAGGAATAGAATTAGGTACAAATTTAAAAGAGAAAATATTTAAGTATTTTTATACAGATATGTCAAAACAAATAGTAGAGAGTAAATTAAATGAACTTACAGCAGGTGGATTTATTATAGATGATAAGTTAACAGATAAAGCAGATGAAGTGATAAAGGAAAGAAGATTAAAGCCTTTCATAGATGTGGTGAAGAGGAAAGAGGTGAGTAGTGATGGATGGGAATAAAAAAGAAGATAGGCATGTATCTCAAAGCATAGTGGCTAATATACAGTTAGGATTACCAGCCACGGTATCTAAGTTATCTTCTAAAATGAGATTTATTGATAAAACAGCACCTATGCTTAAAGAGGCTGGAATTATTAGAAATATAGAATTAATTAAGCCATTAAATATCCGAGCATGTGGGATAGCAACTTCCAGTAGAACAACTAATGCTTTGGGTGGAATTTTATATGTGGCTGGTGCTGTTAGACAAGATGTATTAATAGAAAATGGTACAATCTATAAAACAAGACAGGAAAGTACAGTAGAATTGGACGAAATTGATGATTTAGATATACAAAAGAAATTAAAATATATAAATATTATAAACACATATAAATTATTATATGAATTAATGGAAGATACCGAAAAGCCAGAATTAGTTATGGTAGACACGCCTCTTTTACTAGAAAGAGCAGATGCTCCACTTGATGATAGAGTTGATGTAAAGAAAATCTATGATAGATGTAAAACTGCAATAAAAGATTTTTGGATGAAGCATAAAGAGAATATATATCCATATAAAGAAAATGGAGTAAAGGTTGTTTCAATAGGTAATAAAAGATTTGGAGCAGTTATATTTGCATTAACTGAAGATAAGATTCAATTTATACCTGATAATATAAATAAAAATATGGTAGGTAAAATAACAGATGAAAAGTACATGAACAAATTGAAAAACGTGGGTATTAAAAGGCTATTACATGGAGTACTTGTTAAATGTACAAGAACGGCAGCATTTCAATTTGACGGAATAAATAAAGATAGTAGATTAGAGCCAGAAGAATTAAGTCATTTAGGTTTGATGGGGATGCATATAAAAGCAGGGAATAGTACACCACCATTATTAATAGAGATGTTAGGAACAATTAATGATTGGTCTACTGATATGTTGGATGAATTAGCAGCACAAGTTATGACACTTATAACCTTTGATCAAAGTAAAGCAAAGCCATTACCACTGTGGTATGCAGAGTATGCATTAAGACCGATAGAAGTACGACCTGGGGTGTTAGAGTATTATAAGGCTGAAGCAAAACAAATGTTAAGAGAACAAGAATTGGAAAATGTATGGAAAGAAGGATTTGATGTTTTTGAGGAATAATTGGGGGTGTAATAATGGATAAATATATAGGTAAACTTATAGGAAACACAGGAAATCCGAATGATTTGAAAATTGCTCTTGAAAATAGTTTTTCCGCTAAAAGAGGAGAGTTTGTAAAAATAAGACATACAGAAGTTGAAAGTGAAAGAGAAACTTATGTCTTAGGTAGAATAGTATCTATTTCAAGAAATAATATTTTATACAATTCAAATATGGGTGAAGGATTGTCTTCACTAGAAATATTGCCAGGTGCGCAAATAACTGGTGAAACTTTATTTGGAACAGTACAACTTATAGGTTATAGAGATGCTTTAGGACAGATAAAAATACCAAGAAGACCACTAAATCCAGGGGCAAAGGTTTATGGTGTTGATTATGAGTTTTTATCAAAGTTTTATAAATTTGATGAAAATACAAGTATAAATATAGGAAACTTAATAGGATATGAAAAAGGTGAAAATATTGTTCCAGTTTATATTGATGTTAATAAATTAGTTACGGAGCATCTTGGTATACTTGCTATGACAGGTTCAGGTAAATCGTATACGGTAGGTAGAATAATTGAAAGACTAGTAGCAGAGATGAATGGTACTGTTGTAGTTTTTGACGTTCATGGAGAGTATGGAAAAGCATTTGCAAAAGGAGAAGTACATTTTAATGATAATTTAGAGCAAATAGAAAATGAAGATGAAGTAAAAAGTATATTAAAAATTCAGGAGTCTTTTAGAAAGTTACTGGCTGCTGGTGGAGGAATAAAGGTTTATACTCCTCAAATGGAAGCGTTTGATTATAAGTACAATAATAAAAATACTCATTTAGCACTTAAATTTGATAATTTTGATATGGATGATTTATCTTCAGTGCTTCCTGGATTAACAGAACCTCAACAGAGAGTATTAGATGTGGCTATGAGATATTGGAAGATAAAATATAAAGACAATCAAAGAGATATACAAGATTTAACAAGAATATTATCTACGGAAAATGGATTAGATGAACTTAAAAATTGGGATGAACTAACTGAAGGAGAAGCAAAGGCGTTAAATGGTAGAAGTGCTGCTGTTGTATCTATGAAATTGAACAGGGTTATTAATGACGCAAGAAGTTTTTATACAAGAGCAATAGGGGATTTAACAGATATTTATAGAATGATTGGAGAAAAGAGAAATAGTATAGGTAGATTAGTTATAATAGATTTACAAGGATTATCTGATGATGCTAAGCAAATAATTACAGCACTTATATCTAGTGAAATAATGAGAGCAGCATCAAATAAGAAAAGACAAATAAGACCTTCATTTCTTGTATACGAAGAAGGACATAACTTTGCACCAGCAGGTATACCATGTATATCTAAAAAAATAATAAAGAAGATAGCAGCAGAAGGAAGAAAGTTTGGAGTAGGATTTTCAATTATATCTCAAAGACCATCTAAATTAGATCCAGATGTTACATCTCAATGTAATACTATTATAACAATGCGACTTAAAAATCCTGATGACCAAAGATTTATTGCTAAGACATCAGATATGTTTTCAAAATCTGATATAGAAGAATTACCTTCTTTATCTACTGGAGAAGCTTTGATATGTGGTAGATCTATTCCTGCCCCACTTCTTGTGAAGGTAGGAACAAAAGCATTAATGCATGGTGGGGAATCTCCTAAAGTAATTTTAGAGTGGGGTTCATTTAATGGATAGAAACAATATAATAAAAGTTATAAGAGAAGAGTTTGAAAGTGGAAAGATAAGAGATGAGTTATTTCCTATGATGACTACGTTTGGAGTAAGAGATTATTCGGAAACAGTACATTCTTTGGGGCTTAATTATATTACGGCTATTGGAAGAACTATTGATGAAATAGCAGCAGTATCTGAATGTCCAGTTTACCCGTATGAATCTATTTATCATGAAAGTGATATGATTGCAGAAAGCAGTAGTTCATACTATGAGGAAAAGAAAACTAAGGATGCAGAGATTAGACCAGATTCTATTTGGTATTCTAAAAAGGATAATTCACCTATACTCATAAGTGAATTCGAAAGATATGAAAAAAGCATGACAAAGAATAAAAAGTTAAAAGAAAAAATACAAAATTTACTTATAGCATATCATCAACTTGGAGGTAAAGTTCCAGTTATACTATTTGTTTATTGGAGTTATGCTTCTGTAACACCCGGTGATATGTCAGATGTGATATCAATATTAGACAAAGGTTTTACATTGCCTAACAAGAATTTTATATCAGGTATTGATAGTAGAAGAACATCGTATCTAATATATCATTGTATTGCTTCTGGCAATAAAGAAAACTTAACACTAAACCAATGGATAAAAATAAGGTAAGGTGATTCAATGAGAAAAAAAGCCTCAAATTTTCGACCAAAGCAAGATTTACAAATAGGCAATAAGTATATTTTAAAAGATTATATTGACGCAGGAACTTTCGGCAGTGTTTGGACAGCGGTTAACTTAGAAACAGACGAATTAGTAGCGTTAAAAATACCTAAAGACCAGGAAAGAGCAGATAATACACTTGCTGAAGGAAAAGAACTGCAAGGATGTGATCATCCTAATATTGTAAAATTAAATTGGATGGGAAGAGTTGATGGAGTTTTTGTTATAGAAATGGAGTATTTTAAAGGACATAAATTATCAGATGAACTTTGTGAAACAGGATTTAGGAATCCTAAGACATTTGAACAAATATATGAACTTTTTAACAAAATACTTGATGGAATAGAATTTATTCATGAAAAGAAGATTTCACATGGTGATATAAAACCTCAAAATATTCTTGTTAGAGATGATGTTATTAAAATAACTGATTTTGGTACAAGTAAATATATAGAGAATATATATGTTAAAACTATTGACGGACAAGGAACAATGGCTTATATGGCCCCTGAAGTTGCAGGTTCTAGAAAGAAAAGATATATAAATTCTGATATATATTCATTGGGGGTATTGCTATATCAACTACTTACAGGTAGAACTCCGTATGAGACATCATTTCAACTTTTAGAAGGAAAGACATACCCGAGACCAAGAGAAATTAATGATAATATACCAGAAGAAGTTGAAATTGTTATTTTGAAAGCATTATCAAGGAACCCAGAAGAAAGATATCAAAATATAAAGGAATTTAGAATTAAATTAGATAACCCATTTAATTCTTGGCGAGGAAATATATTAACATATGCTAAAAATGTAGAGCCTGAAATAATTTCTGATGACTGGCTTGAAAATATTATGACGTTTTACAAAGAAAAAGAATTTAAAAAGGCAGAATTATTGATAGAAAATGAAATAGAAATAGGAAACATTTCACAAGACATTATATATCATTTAGCATATATTTACTCAAAACAAGGAAGATTTTATGATAGTTTAAATAAATTAAAAGAAGTGGATTTATTGAAAGTAGAGGATATAAGAAGAGATGGCTTTGAAGATAATGTTCTATACCTAAAGGGAAGATTATATTTTGAATTAAAGCGATATGAGGAAGCAAGAAATCTATATAAAAAACTAGCAGATAACAATTCAGAAAATATAGACTATAGATATAAACTGGCTTGTGTATATGCATTAAATAGTGAAGAAGATAATGCTATTGAAATTTTAGAAGATATAAACAAAAATATTCCAGGACTTTTATATATAGTAAAAAAGTTGGGTCATGCATATGATCAAACAAGGAATTATAGTAAAGCGAGGGCATATTTTAATTATGCATTACGCCTAGACCCTAATGATGAAATAATTAGGAACAGGGTAGAGCTGTATAAAAGGTATTTATAGTAGTAGATTACAGTATAAAAGTATATAAGTTGAAACCACTTGTAAACAAGCTCAACGCAAGGTTTTTCCGGGAATGTAAATAAATTGTAAATACAATTTGTTTTGCTTGTAAAAAGATAATACAGAAAAACTATATTTGGTAGTTGACATCAAGGGAAGTATTGCATCAGAAGGTGGAGTGTTACTAGAAAATGATTTTATACAAGGATTATTTAAAAATAAAAAATATAGATTTTGTTTTAAAGCATGCTTATAAAGATGATGTTTCTATACATTTTGAATTTGGAATAACAAATAAAAAGATACATATAAAATGATTCCAATAGAGCAGTGTTATAGATTGATAAAAAGGGAGATATAATTAGGAATATTTGTGGTATTATTTTTATTGGAATGGTTTGTACTTGTAAAGTAGACTGATAAATAGTAAGTTGTCTTTTCTATAAATACTTAATAAGTGTTAAAAAGCACTATAAATAAACTAGAAAGGAGAGTTTTATGCATAAAATAATTCATATATGTTTTTCACAATCTGCAAAGGGAAGTTTAAAATATGCTGTTAATAAAAAAATTATAGAAGGTGAAAAAGTTATATCATTTTATGATGATATTTCACAAGGCCCTATTAAAGGTGGTATAGATAAAGATAAAAGAATTGATTGGTTAAAAAAAACAATTAGTAAAGATGAGTTTTATTATGAGGATATAGACGAATTAATGGAAAGTTATGTGGAATTTCAAAAGGAAATTTCTAATGTAAGGGATACTGACACTATCTATTTTTGGTATGGACAAAATGCTATTGAAATTTGTGGGTTAATGTATACATTAGAATTACTAAAGGATAAATGGAAAAATGTTTATTTTATAAATGTATCTGATTTGCCTATGAAGGTAGAATATGGAATATACATACCGAGATGTACAGGGGAAATTATGCCAGAAAAGTTTAGTGAATATATTAAGATAAATAGGAAGATAGATAAAGATGAATATATAAAATTCTTAACACAATGGAAGGTATTAAAGAAAGAAAATTCAATTCTTCGTATTTTTAAAGATGGAAAAGTTGAAAATGTAGATGAGGATTATTTTGATATATTTATATTGAAATATACCCCAAAAGAATTTAAAAAATCAGCAAGAATTATAGGAGAGGTACTTGGGAATAGTGAGATTTTAATTTCTGATGGATATATTTTGGGGAGAGTGAAAGAACTCGTTAAAGCTGGAAGGATAAATTATAGAGGAAACTTTAATATTATGAGGGAGATGGAGATAAGCATCACTGAACAAGGATTAGAATATTTAAAAAAGAATGATAATGCTATTGAGTTTTGGGAAAAAAGAAACAGAAATACAGAAGAAGAAAAAGAAATTATAGAAGAATATATAAATATGGGTAGACTTGAAGAAAAGATAAGTATAGCAAAGAAACTATTAGATGTATTAGAAATAGAATTAATAGCAGAAAAAACAGGATTAACTATAGGGCAAGTAAGAAATTTAATAAATGTTGATATGTAAAAGAAAGGTTAGGTATATTTTTAGAAAATGAATAGTTTTTCTAGAAATATATATTTATAATATTCTAATTTTTTTCTTGAAAATGTTTTCAAAATATGATACTATCTAGTTAAATCAAAATACAAAATATTGTACATTGAGAGAGTGAGCTTATGGATATAAAATCAAAACTTATGCAAAAAAACGGATTAATGGCTATGACTTTGGCAAAAGAATTTTTGCCTATGGAAGAAGGAGATAGAATTCTTACAGTAGCCCAAATATCTGAAAAATATAAAACTGCTAGGGGAACAATACAGGCTGCCCTAAAATTTTTACAAGAATATGGAGCAATTGTATTAGAACCAAGAGGTCATTTAGGAACTTTTATAAATAAAATATCTTATGAAAAATTATTAGAAATATCAGATATAAAGACTATAGTGGGAGTTATGCCACTACCTTATTCTAAAGGTTATGAAGGATTAGCAACTGGACTTTATAATACTTTAAGTGCCACATCTTTTAATATATCTTTAGCATATATGAGAGGAGCTAATAATAGAGTTCAAGCTTTAAAAGAAGAAAGATATGACTTTGTTGTTATGTCTAAATTGGCAGCTGAGTATTATATAAATAATGGTGAAGATATAGAGATAGTTTTAGGTTTTGACCCTCATAGCTATGTAAATGAGCATATAGTTATATTTAAAAATAAAGAAGATAAAGAAATAAAAGATGGCATGAATGTAGGAATAGATTACTCTTCTATAGATCATGAAATTTTATCTCTTCATCAATGTGAGGGTAAAAATGTTAATTATGTATCTATGATTTACAGTCAAATTTTAAACAAGATTTTAAGTGGAGAAATAGATGCAGCTATATGGAATAAAGATGATATAAAAGACAATGATAAGAAATTTAATTACTATTCTATTAGAAATGAAAAATTCAATTATGCTGATACAGAAGCTGTTATAGTAGTTAATAAGAATAATGAATATCTAACAAAGCTATTAAAAAAATTTCTAGATAAAGATCAAATACTAGATATACAAAAGAAAGTTGTAAATGAAGAAATTATTCCAAATTATTAAATGAAGTGGTGAGAAGGAGCGGATAATAAAAATAAAATAATTTTTTTAATGTTAATGTACAAAATTCTGTATATTGAGTAAAGGGAGGAAAAAAATGGATTTAACTTTAAGACTTAAATTACTAAAAGATGGAGCTCAAATTGATGAAGATACTTATAACAATCTTTTTAAAATTATTGAAAGCTTTAAAAAAGATTTTCAAATTGAACTTTCTGAAGAGAATGGAGGTATGTTTATAACCCATCTTGCAGTAGCTTTAGAAAGAATAAAGAAAAAGGAATTAGTAGAACCTATAGAAGAGCTAATATTTGAAGAAGTTAGAAATGATAAAAACTTTAAAAAAGCTAATGATATTTTAGAATCATTGGAAAAAGATATAAATATTTCAGTGCCAGAAGTAGAAAGACCTTTTATATTAATGCATATAGTTACTCTTCTTAGTAAGTAAAATGTTTAATTTAAGGCACATTCAAATAAATAACTAGTTAATATTTATTTTTATATGCCTAATATATAAATTTAGGAGGAATTATAAATGATAAAGATAGTTATTGGAGGACAAATAGACAAAGATAAGGTTGCAAACATTGTAAAGGATTTAGTAGGGGATAAAGCAACAGTGGAAATAAAAACAGATATTGAAGCTGCAATGGCAGTAAAAAATGGTCAGGCAGATTATTATTTAGGAGCTTGCAACACTGGTGGTGGTGGAGCATTAGCAATGGCTATAGCACTTTTAGGTATGAATCTTTGTGCTACAGTTTCTATGCCTGGTAATGTAAGATCAGACGAAGAAATCATAAAAGAAATAGAGTCTGGAAAAAAGGCATTTGGATTTACACCACAGCATGCGGAACAAGTAATCCCTGTAATTATAAATAAAATTTTAACTTAAAATAAAAGTAAATAAAAGGAGGATCTTTTTATGGAATTTGTATTAAAATATGTAATAATAGCTTTACTAGGCGCTTTAGCATCAATCCTTGCAAATAAAGGTGTTGCAGTATTTAATGATGGGTTAAGACCTATAGTTCCAGAGTATCTTGAAGGAAGAATTGATAAAAAAGCTTTAGCAGCTACTTCCTTTGCATTAAGTTTTGGTTTAGTTATTGGATTTGGTATACCAGTTTCAGTAGCAGCTTCAATAATATTAGTACATAGTATATTATTAGGAACTGATATTATAGGAAGTTGGTGCCCAAAAGGAAAAACTGGAGTAGTATTATCCGGTGTAGTTGGAGCCTTATATGGTATAGGTATTGTATCAGGGCTTGAATTTATAGTTGATGCCTTTGCAAAACTTCCAGTTAACTTTTTACCTCAACTTGGACAAGTTGGTTCACCAGTAATTGCAGCTTTTGCTGTATTCCCAGCATTAGTTGTAGCTTACCAATATGGAGCTAAAAAAGGTGCTATAACTTTAGTAGTATCATTTTTAGTAAGACAACTTACTTTATATTATGGAAAATTCAACTTTGATGGAGCTACAATAAAAATTGACCAAGAAGGAATGGCATTACTTGCAGGTATGATAATAATGCTTACTTTTGCAATAAGAGAAAAACCAGACCCTAATGCACCTAAGGTAGATTTAGTTTCTATATTTAGTGAAAGAGTTGCAAAAATTAAGAAAAACCTTCCTATACTAGCAATCATGGGTGGATTGATTTCAGCAGCTACAAGTTTAACTTTATTAGCAGGAGATCCTATCTCATTAAACCTTCTTAAAGATGGAAAAAATATAGAAGCAGCTATGACAGCTTTTGCAAGAGGTATTGGATTTATTCCATTAGTTGCAACTACAGGTATAACTACAGGAGTTTATGCTCCAGCAGGAATGACTTTTGTATTTGTAGTAGGTCTTTTAGTTAAAAACCCAATAATATCTTTTGTTGTTGGTGCAGCAGTAATGGCTTTAGAAATACTTTTACTTGATGTTTTAGCAAAAATGTTAGATAAATTCCCAGGAGTTAAAAAATGTGGTGACAATATAAGAACTGCTATGAGTAGAGTTTTAGAAGCAGCATTACTTTTCGGAGGTATGATGGCAGCAAATGCTATGGCTCCAGGATTAGGATTATTCATAGTTATAGGTATATATGTTATAAACAAAACTTCTAAGAAACCAATTGTTGATATGGCAGTAGGTCCAGTTGGTGCAATATTTGTAGGTATATTGATAAATGTACTTTATATATTAGGATTATACTTACCAGTTAAATAAAAAATAAGGATTTATTAGGAGGCAAATGTACCTCTTAAAATTAGTAATAAATTAGGAGAGAATAATATGAAGCTAAAGGATGGTATGACTTTTTCCCATGAACATGTAACTATAGATTTATCTGGGGTAAAGAAAACCGATGATTGTAATGTTAATTGCTTTGATGAAACAAAAGCAGAGTTTAAAGAATTAAAAAGCAAAAATGTAAATAATATTATTGATCTTACTAATAGAGGAATGGGAAGAAATGTAGAATATATTTTAAGAATGGAAGAAGAAACTGGGATGAATATTCTATGTTCAACAGGATACTATAAAGAGCCTTTTCTTCCTAAAGAAGTTTATGATTTATCAGAAGTAGAATTATCTAAAATAATGATAAAAGAAATTACCAGTGGAATTGAAAATACCGGTGTAAGACCAGATATTATTGGTGAAATAGGTACTAGTAAAAATACTATGACAGAATTAGAAAAGAAAGTATTCCAAGCTAGTTCTAGAGCTCATATTGATACAGGTAAACCAATAGTAACTCATACAACTCTAGGAACTTTTGGTTTAGAACAAGTGGGATTTTTCAAAAGTTATGGAGTTAATCTAGATAAAGTAATAATTAGCCATGTAGATTTAACTGGTGATTTAGACTATATTTTAAGATTAATAGATAAAGGCGTTAATGTAGCTTTTGACACCATTGGAAAGGAAAATTATCAGCCAGATCATCTTAGATCAAACATGTTAAAAGAAATATGCAATAGAGGTCTTAGCGAAAGAGTGTTATTGTCTATGGATATAACTAGAAAATCTAATTTAAAAACAAGAGGTGGAATAGGGTACTCTTATTTAATAGATAATTTTATTCCAAGATTAAAAAAAGAAGGGTTAGATTCTAAAGAAATAGATAATATGACAAGAGACAATATTAAAAGGATTTTATAATATAAATCCTATAAACTTAAAAATATTTAAGGATTTTTGAATATGGATACGGAAAGGAATGGATAAAAATGAACACATATCCCTTAGAATCTATATCACTTAAGGACGCAAAAGCTTTTCAATTTAAAATGATAGATATAATAACAAAGCATTTTAAAGGTACAGAGATTTTATCTCTAGGTGATTTAGGCGTTGTAAAAGGATTAAACAAACCTAGCTGTACCAAAAAAGCAGAGAGTGTTGTAGCAGAATTTTTTAACGAAGAAAAGGCAGTATTTCTTAGGGGAGCTGGTACAGGGGCATTAAGATGGGGAATTATTAGTTTTATGGAAAGTAAAGATACACTATTAGTACATGATGCTCCAATTTATCCAACTACTGAAGTTACTATCAAAACTATGGGTATTAAAGTGGTTAAAGCTAACTTTAATGATAGAGATGAAGTAATAAAGGTACTTAAAGAAAATAAGGAAATAAAAGGTGCTTTAGTACAATATACAAGACAGAAAATTGATGATAAATATAATATGGAAGAAGTAATAAAAACTATAAAAGAATTTAACAAAGACATAAAGATAATTACTGATGATAACTATGCTGTTATGAAGGTTGAAAAAATTGGAACTCAATGTGGTGCTGATTTATCTGCTTTCTCATCTTTTAAGCTATTAGGTCCTGAAGGCGTTGGAATATTAGTTGGGAAAAAAGAACTTATAGACAAAGTAATAAGCTTAAATTATTCAGGAGGAAGTCAAGTACAAGGCTTTGAAGCTATGGAAGTTTTAAGAGGCTTAGTATATGCTCCAGTATCTTTAGCAATTCAAGCTGAGGTTAATGAAGAGCTTGCATACAGATTAAATTCTGGCGAAATAGAAGGAGTAAAGAGTGCTTTTCTTGCTAATGCACAATCAAAGGTTTTATTAGTAGAACTTAAAAAAGAAATTGCAAATGAAGTGCTTTTAGAATCAGAAAGGCTTGGAGCGGCACCAAATCCAGTAGGCGCAGAATCAAAATATGAATTCGTTCCTATGTTTTATAGAATTTCTGGAACATTTAGAGCTGCTGATAGTAGTTTAGAAAAGAGAATGATAAGAATTAACCCAATGAGAAGTGGAGCAGATACAGTTATAAGAATTTTAAAAGAAAGCATTAAAAGAGTTTATGAAGGGGCTAACTAGTATGTTACAAATAGACAATAGTATTACAGAAAAGAGGATAAAAGAATGTTTTTAGATATAACTAAAAAGAGAAATCCTAATTTAATAAAAGCAGCTTTTCACCTTCATCAAAAAGGATTAATTCAGCCAGATACTTATATTATAGATTTAGATAATATAGTAGATAATGCTAGAAAGATAAAAGAAGAGGCAGATAAGTATGGTATAGAGTTATATTTTATGACAAAGCAATTTGGAAGGAATCCTATTGTATGCCATGAATTAATGAAATTAGGTTATAAAGGGGCTGTTACAGTAGATTTCAAAGAAGCCATTACTTTAAAAGAAAATAATATAAGCCTTGGTCATGTAGGACATCTTGTTCAAATACCAACTCACTCTATGGAAGATATAATTGAAGCCAAACCAGAGGTAATTACAGTATATTCAGTAGAGAAAGCTGTGGAAGTATCAAAAGTAGCCCAAAAACTTGGATTAGTTCAAAATATAATGCTTAGAGTATTAGATGATGAGGATACTCTTTATCCTGCTCAGTATGGAGGCTTTTATTTAAAGGATCTTATAGAAAAAGCTAAGGAAATAAAAAAACTTCCTAATATAAATATTTATGGTATAACTTCGTTTCCCTGCTTTTTATATGATGAAAAAGAAGGTGATATAAAGGCAACTAATAATGTACAAACTTTGAAAAAAGCACAGAAACTTTTAGAAAATCATTTAAAGATAAAAATAGAGCAATTAAATATGCCATCAGCTACCTGTGTTTCAAATATGAAAAATATAGCAGAAAATGGTGGAACTCATGGTGAACCGGGACATGGATTAACAGGAACTACACCTTATCATGCAGAACATGAAGGAGCGGAAATACCTTGCTTAGTTTATGTTAGTGAAATATCCCATAACTTAAAAAAAGAAAGCTTTTGCTATGGTGGTGGAAATTATAGAAGATCTCATATGAGTAAAGCCTTAGTAGGTAAGAGCATAGAGGATTCTATTAAAGTTAAAACTAGTCTTCCACCTTTAGAAAGTATTGACTATTATATTACTTTAAAAAGCAACGCTAATGTAGGAGACACTGTGGTTATGTCCTATAGAACACAAATATTTGTTACACGCAGCAGTGTAGCTGTAGTTAAAGGAATTAAAGAAGGTAACCCAAAATTGCTAGGAATATACGATTCCCAAGGTAGAAAAATTAAATAGTCCTACTATCTATATTGTTTAATGAAATAACGAGTTTATTAGGAATATAGGGCTTTTAAAGTAAAAAATTAAGTAGATTTATTATCTTATGAAGTGAAGCAATTGCATAGTTAATTTTAAAATTAAATTTCTTCAATATATTATGCCAATAGTAATGATTAACTACAATATATTGTATGAATTCTAAGAACTTTTTAATTATATAATTTAAAGTACCAAGATTATTAGGAATACAGGACTTTAAAATTAGAAAAGTTAAATATCTATAAAGGAGGTAGAAAAATAAAAGTGAATAGATTTATAGTAATAGTTTTAGATGGTTTTGGCGTTGGTTATATGAAGGATGCAAAAGTAGTAAGACCATTGGATGTAGGCGCTAATACCTGTAAACATATATTAGAAAAAAATCCAGAATTGAAATTGCCTAATCTAGAAAAATTAGGACTAATGAATGCCTTAGGAGAGGAAATTGGAATTTTAAAATTTCAAAAAAATGCTACCTTTGGAAAGGCTGAATTAACTCATTTTGGGGCAGATACTTTTATGGGACATCAAGAGATTATGGGAACACTTCCTAAGCTTCCTATAAAAGAGGGCTTTATAACTGTAATTAATAAAGTTTATGAAGAGCTAAAAAATAGAGGATACAAAGTTGAAATAAAAGAAGGTAAAGAAGGTAAGTTTCTTATAGTTAACAATGCTCTTACAATTGCAGATAATATTGAAGCAGATTTAGGACAAGCTTATAATATTACAGCAGCTTTAGATACAATGCCTTTTGAAGATGTACTTACTGTAGGAAAAATAGTTAGAGAACATTCAAGAGTATCAAGAGTTATTACTTTTGGAGGAGAAGATATAACACTTGAAAACATTTTAAATGCTGTAGAGGAAAAAGGTAATGGATTTATTGGTATAAATGCTCCTAAATCTGGAGTTTATAACAAAGGATATCAGTGTATTCATTTAGGATACGGTATAAATGCAGAGGTTCAAATCCCTACTATATTAGGTAAAAAAGGAATAGATGTAACTCTTTTAGGTAAAGTTGCTGATATAGTTTCCAATGAATATGGTAAAAGTATTTCTTGTGTAGACACCGAAGAGGTACTTAAGCTAACAATTAAAGAAATGAAGTCAATGGATAAAGGATTTATTTGTACTAACGTCCAAGAAACAGATCTTTGTGGACATAGAGAAAATGTTGAAGAATATTTTAAAAAGCTTTCTATAGCAGATAAATATTTAGGGGAAATAATGAAGGAACTTCAAGAAGAGGATATATTGTTAGTTATGGCGGATCATGGAAATGACCCAACTATAGGACACAGTAGGCATACTAGAGAAATGGTACCACTTTTAGTCTATGGACCAAAGGTTAAGAAAGTATCTCTAGGAATAAGAAATACACTATCAGATGTGGGAGCTACTGTAGCAGATTATTTTGGAATAACTTGCCCAGAGAATGGAACATCATTTTTAGATAGTATTACTTAAAGTACTTTAAAAAATATATGTGTAGTTATTAGATAGAATTGCTTAAAATACTTTTAAATATACGTATAGTTATTAGATGGTATTACTTAAAATACTTTTAAATATATGTGTAGTTATTAGATGGTATTACTTAAAATATTTTTAAATATATGTGTAGTTATGTGGAATTGTGATAAAAGTTTAGATTCAATATACAAAATAACGTATATTCATTTATTAGTAGTAAAAACTAAGACACATTCAAATAAATGAATAGTCATATACTAGTTTGTTTTATGAGCTACTTTTTCTTTGGAATCTATTAATATTAAAACTATTAGAAGGTTCCAAGTCAGTGTAGTTCACAAAATATGTATAGCATATTTGATTAATTATTTATTTTCATATAACTAATTAAAACTGTTATAGAAAGGTGATTATAATTATGAGAATAATAGTTGTAGAAAATTATGAAGAAATGAGTAAAAAGGCAGCAGTAATGATAGCAAGTCAAATAATTCTAAAGCCTAATAGTGTATTAGGATTAGCTACAGGAGATACACCACTTGGTATGTACAAAGAATTAATAGACATGTATCATAAGAAACAAATTGATTTTTCAGAAGCAAAAAGCTTTAATTTAGATGAATATTATGGTCTAGAAAAGAATAATAGCCAAAGTTATCACCATTATATGATGGAAAATTTCTTTAGCCATATTAATATAGATAAAGAAAAAATAAATATACCTGATGGAAAAGCTGAAAATATCGAAGAAGAATGTAAAAGTTATGACAAGAAAATAAGTGATGCTGGTGATATAGATATTCAAGTATTAGGAATTGGTGTGAATGGTCACATAGGTTTTAATGAACCCTCTGTTGAATTTAAAGCAGGAACTCATCTTGTAAATCTTGACAAGAAGACTATTAAATCCAATTCAAGATTTTTTAATTCAATAGAAGATGTACCTACAAAAGCTATAAGTATGGGAATAAAAACTATATTGAATTCTAAAAAGATAGTTTTGTTGGCAAATGGCAAAGGAAAAGCAGATGCTATAGCTAAAACAGTAAAGGGAAAGATATGCCCAGAAGTTCCAGCCTCAGTTTTACAGTTTCATAAAGATGTTACAATAATTCTAGACAAAGAAGCAGCAGAAAAACTTTAAATAATAAAAATAAGACAGCAATTATTTGTTGTCTTATTTTTATACAATAATTAGGTATATTCTTTAGCATTTTTAAAGTATTCATTAAGACCGCTTTGATAAATGTCTATATTCAATGGGACATAAACCAGTGCTTTTTTTAAAAAGCTCTGAAAATCTACTAGCACTTTTATAACCTACAATGTTAGAAACTTGGCCTATTGTTAAATCCGTATCTGCTAAAAGATGCTCAGCTTGGCTCATACGACGATACTATATATAGTTTCTATAAATAACAACTTGGTTACGATAAAATTATATAAAGAACATCTATCTATAAATGGTAGGTGTTTTTGTTATTGATACGAACACTTATGGAATATTTAGTAAACTTAAGATAATTAGCAAATAAATGAAACTATTAGGGTAGTATTCTTGAAAACTAAATTAAATGCAGTTTGACAAAATATAAATACAGTTGTACATTTAAAACAGTGTTATGAAACAGTGTTATGAAAGGCTGTTTTAAATACGAAGGGAGTATGTTATGGCAAAACAAATTAAGGGAGTTTATGAAAAAGTGTATGAATGTGCAAAAAAGGAATTCTTAAGTAAAGGCTTTAAAGATGCTTCTTTACGCACAATTGCACAGGAGGCTGGTACTAGTACAGGTTCTATTTATACTCGTTTTCGTAACAAAGAAGGTTTGTTCCATGCTATCGTTTTTCCGGTAGTGGAGGAACTAAAAAATTGGTTTTTAAGTATTCAGGAATCATTTCATCAAAAGGATGCAGAGTATCAAAAAGAGAAAATGTTTGAGTATAGTGAAATACAAGCTGAAGAATTTGTATTATATATCTATAGTCACTATGATGTTTTTAAACTACTCTTAGAATGTTCAGAGGGTACAGAGTTCTCTGACTTTGTAGATCAACTAGTTAACATTGAAATGGAATATACCGTTAAGTATATGGAAACTACAGGAGATAATGCTCTTAAAAATGGAAATATAAGTTTAGAATTTTTGCATATTGTAATCAGCGCTTACTTCTCCGGAGTATTTGAAATTGTGCGTCATAATATGAAAAAAGAAGCTGGCATACTTTATGCAAAACAGCTTAGAGAGTTTTATTATGCAGGTTTTGCTAAAATTTACAAATGGTAAAAAATAATAGATGGTTAAAAAGCGGGGAATACCCGCAATTTTTTAAAGCTAGAGGTTAGACATAACTAACCGGAAGGAGGATATATGAATCAAAAAAAGGAAAGTCCGTTAAAGAGAATATGGATATTGGCAAAATCAGAACACAAAAGGCTTAAGTTTGCCATTGTACTAGCCATTTTAGGGGTCACTTCAGGATTTATACCATATTTTTGTGCAGGGAAAATTATCATCATGCTTCTAAATGGTACAACAGAAATGAATAGTTATATTCAGTGGCTTATTTTAGCACTTGTAGGTAGCATTGGAAAAGTACTTCTTACAACTTTTTCAACTTCACAGTCACATATAGCAACCTTTGCTGTGTTGGCAGAAATAAGAAATAAGTGTTTACGTAAATTATCGAATCTTTCCATGGGTACTCTACAAAATCAGTCTATAGGAAGATGGAAGAGTATTTTAGTTGATCAGATTGAGAGTATGGAAAAAACATTAGCTCATTTATTACCTGAAATGACATCTAATCTTCTTTCACCTTTTATGCTTCTTGTATTTCTTTTTACAATTGACTGGAGACTGGCACTAATATCAATGGCTACATTACCAATTGGCATGATTTTTATGATGACTACAATGAAAACTTATCCTGCAAAATATGAAGAATCGGTTCAAATAGGGAAAAAAATGAATGATTCCATTGTAGAATATGTAAATGGAATTGAAGTCATAAAAGCTTTTAATCAGGGGAAAGAAGCATATGCAGGCTATGTTGATGCAGTGAATGCAAATGCTGGTTTCTTTTATGGATGGATGAAAAGTGCCCAGCTTGCCATGGCGTGTTATCGTAATGTTAGTCCAGCTGTTTTAGTTGGTGTACTTCCCCTAGGATTAGGATTTTACCTAAATGGAAGTATATCTTCTTCAAAGTTTATCATGGTTATGATTTTATCTATGGGAATTGTAGAACCAATTATTGCTGCTTCAAATTTTATTGATTCATTGGCACAGACAGGCACAATTATCCAGTCTGTGGAAACTATTTTACAGGCAAAGGAGCAGCATCATCCAAAAGAATATCAGAACCTTTCAAGAACAGATATTGAATTAGAGCATGTTTCTTTTGCTTATGAGGAAGATAAAGGCAGTGTATTAAGGGATGTTAGTTTGAAAATATGTCAGGGAACCGTCAATGCTTTTGTTGGACCAAGTGGAAGTGGAAAGTCCACTATTGCAAAGCTTATTGCTGGGTTCTGGGATGTTGATGAAGGAACAATTCATATTGGCGGAAAAGACATTAGACAGATTCCACTTGCTCAGATAGCTGACAGTATAGCATATGTATCTCAGGATAATTTCTTATTTGATGATACAATTCGTGAAAATATTCGTATGGGAAAAGAAAATGCTATGGATAAAGAAGTGGAAGAAGTTGCAAAAAAAGCATGTTGTGATACATTTATTCGAAAGTTAGAACATGGATATGATACTAATGTTGGAGGTGGCGGAGCTCATTTATCTGGTGGAGAGCGACAAAGAATTGCCATTGCAAGAGCTATGTTAAAGGATGCACCAATAGTTATATTAGATGAGGCAACTGCTTATGTTGATCCAGAGAATGAAGCCATTCTTCAAAAGGCAATTTCTAAATTGGTGCAGGGAAAAACACTTATTATGATTGCACACCGCCTATCTACAATTGCTGGTGCTGATCAGATTTTACTTGTGAATAATGGAAAAATTGATGCATCAGGAACTCACGAAGAGTTATTAAAAGAGTCTGAACTATACCAAAATATGTGGAATGCTCATATGGGAGTAAAGGATGGTGAACAAGCATGATAGAAATTTTTCGTAAAATATGGAAATTTGCTGGCAAAGAACAAAAAAATATTAGGAATTCTATTATATTAGGTTTTATAAATGCAATATTTCATATGCTTCAAATAGGTGCTATATTTCTTACAATTCAGGCACTTGTAAAAAAAGAAGCAGAAGTAAAAACAATATGGTACATTTTAGCTTTGATGCTGATTAGTATTATAGGAAAAATAGTGACAAATTATTTTTCACAGCTTCAGCAGACCCATGCAGGATATTTTATGGCTGCAAATAAAAGGGTTTTTATTGGTAATAAAATGAAGGTTATACCTATGGGATTTTTCAATCAAAGCAGCCTTGGAAATATTACTGGTATATGTACAACAGTTCTTGGAGATGTAGAAACCACAGCTCCTATGGTTATGGTTCTTACATTAGGCGGATTTATTACTACTATTGTATTTACCATTTATATGTTGTTTTTTGACTGGAGAATAGGACTTATTACTGCAATTGGGGTGTTTTTATTTTGTTTTATCACCTCTTCTATGGAGAAAAAATCAAGAAGCACCGCCCCAAAAAGGCAGAAGGCCCAGGCAGAGCTTGTAGAAAGCATTTTAGAAACTATCCAGGGAATGGGTATTGTAAAGTCATTTAATCTTACAAAAATTGATAACAAAAAAGTTGATTTGGCCATTGAAAACAGTAGAGATACAAACCTTGCCATGGAACAGCTGATTACGCCATATACTATTATGCAGCAGGTGATTTTACGTGTTTTTAGTATAATTATAATAGCAGCTTCATTATTATTTTATTTCAAGGGAACAATGGAGCTTACCTATTCACTAATGTTTATTGTTATTTCTTTTATTATCTTTGAGCAGATAGAATCAGTAGGACATGGTGTTGCTATACTTCGCATATGCGGCAGTTCAATTGAACAGGCAAATCAAATGGATGATACTCCTGTTATGGATGAAAAAGGACATGAAGAAAAACCTAAAAACCATGATATTATTTTAGAGCATGTTGATTTTTCCTATGAAAAGCGTCAGATTTTAAAGGATATAAACATTCATATGAAAGATAAAACAATGACAGCTATCATTGGGCCAAGCGGTTCTGGAAAGACCACAATTTGTAATCTTATAGCTAGATTTTGGGATGTAGATAGAGGGAGAATTACAATTGGAGGAACGGATATTAGAAATTATACACTGGAATCTCTTATGAATCAGATTAGTATGGTTTTTCAAAATGTATATCTTTTTCATGATACCATTGAAAATAATATTCGTTTTGGTAATCCAAATGCAACAAGGCAGGAGGTTATTGAGGCGGCAAAGAAAGCCAGTTGTCATGACTTCATCATGTCACTTCCAAATAACTACGATACAATAATAGGAGAAAAAGGTTTTTCTCTTTCAGGAGGAGAAAAACAAAGAATATCTATAGCTAGGGCAATTTTAAAGGATGCACCTATTATTATATTTGATGAAGCAACTGCAAATGTTGATCCAGAAAATGAAGCACATTTACAGAAAGCTTTTGAAGAGCTGACTAAGAATAAAACAATTATTATGATTGCACATCGACTAAAAACCGTTCGTCATGCTGATCAGATATTGGTAGTGGATGATGGAAAAATTGTTCAACAAGGAAGGCATGAAGAATTAATTTTAAAAGAAGGTATTTATAAAAAATTTGTAAGTGAACGAAAGGAAGCTGCTTCATGGAGCCTTTCTAAGAGGTAAATAATCTAATAAAATTTCCGAGCTGATGGTAATTTAGTTAATTCTAATATATCATCAGCTCTTTTTTAAGGGCCTCAGCGGTATGTAAATAAATTGTAAATATAATTTGTTTTTTATATATTGATTTATATAGCAAGTAATTAGCTTTTCACTATAAAGATTCAGGTTAAAGTTTACGCTTTGACAAATGTCTATATTCAATAGGACATAAGCCAGTGCTTTTTTTAAAAAGTTCTGAAAATCTACTAGCACTTTTATAACCTACAATGTTAGAAACTTGGCCTATTGTCAAATCTGTATCTGCTAAAAGATGCTCAGCTTGGCTCATACGACGATTCTGTATATATTCAGTAGCAGTACATTTATATAATTCTTTGAAGGATTTTTTGAATTTAGTACTTCCCATGCAAGCTATTTTACACAATTTACATAGAGGTAATTCATTAGCATAATGATCATTAATATATGAAGCTACACTTTGTAAATGGTCTATATCTATTTGAGAAAGATTTGAATAAGTTTGTTTATGTTGCTTATATCTTTCATATATAAGTGCCATTGCTTCTGAAACTTTGCCATCATAAAATAATTTAGCAGAAATACCATTGCCTTTATAATTTAATACTTGATGTAGTAACAAGACCATCTCTGGAAAATCTGTTGTTTCATTAATGTTTATTAGAGCTGAGCGAGGATCTATATACTCATCTGAAAGTTTATTTGATAAAAATTCGTCGCAATATTTTGGCATAAATTCTATTCCTATAGATTTTATAGGAATGTTTTTATGGAATAATGCTTTATAGGTTGTCTTATTACACCAGTAACTTTTAACACATCCTGCACTTAAGCGAGAATAAGGATTTAATTCTTCACCAGAAACAGATTGGAAATAAGAAATACTAAAATATTCAGGAAGTGAACTTTCAAAATAAAAATCCTGGTGAAAATAAAAATCATGAATTACTATAGAAAAAAGATTTTCATGAATATAGATCCAATAATAACCTGATCCAATGGCAGGGTCTAATTCATAACAAGTTCCAATAGAATTATATTTTTTACAGTTATTACATTTACGAAAACCCTTATTTAAAAGCAAGGATTCATGAATATTTAATTGTTGATTCATTTTCAGCCTCCTTTGCCGGGATTAGACGCTAATATATCGTGAATAGACGAATGACAATGATGACCATTCTCAATATCATTGTTATAGTATATACTAAAAATATAAACAGAGTTCTTGGCTTCAGAGGGAGTTTTTACTCCCACTAAAGCTTAGAAATCGTTATCCAGGGACGTAGCCGCTCTTTACTCCCACTTTAAAGAAGATGGGAGTATTAGAGCGGGTAGTCATCGGATAAATTATACATAATTAAATTGATTTAATTTAAGTCTAAAACCTATTTTATAAAATGTCAATTAGAAGATAGGTATAGACCTAAATTAACTAACTCAATATTTTAGGGGGAATACTTATGTCAAAACAATTAAGTAAGGCAAAGAAATTAACTGTAAAGGATATGGTAACCACAGGGATTTTCTCTACAATTTTTACAGTGTTTATGCTCTTAGGAGGAGTATTTTTTGCAACCAATCCTGTTTTAACCTTTCTTATGCCATTAGGTGCAGCATTACTTCCAGGTCCAGTGTATTTACTTTTATCTGCGAAAGTTCCAAAGAAAGGCAGTATCACAATTTTAGGAATTTTAGTGGGAATTTTTATGTTTATAACTGGTATGCACTGGAGCATGGCTGTTGGGTTTATGGTTTTAGGAATTATTGCAGATATTATTACAGCAAGTGGAAAATATAAAAATTTAAAACTTACAATAGTAGGATATTCATTATTTATGTTAGCTAATACAACATCATATGCCCTGTTTTTTTTAGATCAAAAGAATTATTTGGCTTATATGAAAAAGAACAGTACAGCAAATCCAGCCTATTTTGATACAATGGTTTCAACAGGTAAGAGTTGGATGTTGCCAGCTATTATTATAGGTACAATTATTTGTGCTATTATAAGTGGTTTAATAGGTAAAAAATTATTAAGAAAGCAGTTTAGAAAAGCAGGAATAGTATCATGATTAATTATATTTCAGTAGAAAACAAAGGGGAAAAAGGTGTTTTAAAAATTGATCCTCGAACAAAGATTATTTTAATGATATTAGGAAATGTGGCAATATTTCTTGCATTTAGTATTCAAATAAAAATAAGTCTTATAATTTTTTATTTGATTTTTGGTTTTTTATGTGGTGCATATAAGTCTCCAATAAAGATATCACTTGGATATTTTGGTCTTATATTAGTAGAATATTTGGGTGGAAAATATTTAAGTGGAACATTGGCCCTTATGATAATCACATTTTCACAATTTATAAAGATGATATTACCCTGTGCATTATTAGCAAGTATTATGATTTCTACAACAAAAGTTAGTGAATTTATGGGAGCTCTAAACAAGATGAAGGTATCCAAAAAAGTGATTATTCCACTAACAGTTATGATTAGGTATTTTCCAGTAGTATTTGAGGATTGGAAGAATATAAAAGATTCAATGAGAATGAGAGATGTAAGTCCTACATTTTTGGGATTCTTAAAAAATCCATCAGATACTATTGAATGTATATATGTTCCAATGCTTATGTCAGCTTCTAAAGTATCAGATGAACTATCGGCAGCAGCTATAACAAGAGCAATTGAAAATCCAAATCCAAGAACATGTATGGTAAAAATGAAAATGAGATTTTATGATTATTTATCTATTAGTTTAATGGTTATAGTTATTGTTTTAGAAGTATTAATGTAGGGAGATGGATTTTTTGATTAATTTTAAAAATGTTTCATTTAAGTATAAAGGAAAGGAAGAACCTTCTATAAAAAATATTAATCTTAAAATAAAGGAAGGTCAATGTATAGTTTTATGTGGAAGAAGTGGTTGTGGAAAGACAAGCAATACACGGCTTTTAAATGGCCTTATACCAGATTTTTATCCAGGAGATTTAAGTGGAGTTGTAGAGATTGATGGTAAATTAATTTCAAATCTTCCAATTTATAAAATATCAGAAAAAGTAGGGTCTGTATTTCAAAATCCTAATACTCAATTTTTTAATACAGATACAGATAGTGAAATTGCTTTTGGTATTGAAAATCTTTCAGTTTCAGAAGAAAAATTAAGACCAATTGTAGATAATGCATTTTATGATTTTAAAATAGAAAAATTAAAAAATAGAAGTATTTTTCAGTTATCAGGAGGAGAAAAGCAAAAAATAGCCTTTGCATCTATTTATGCCATGAATCCAGATATTTATGTTTTAGATGAACCATCTTCTAATCTAGATAGTGATGCAATTAATGATTTAAAAGAGCTATTGACCTTTTTAAAAAGTAAAGGAAAAACAATTATTATAACAGAGCATCGATTATATTATTTAAAGGATTTAGCAGATATTATTTGTTATATAGAAAAGGGAGAAATAAAGTCTGTGTATTCTCCTGAAACTTTTTTAAAACTTTCTGTTAAAGAAAGAGAAGATAAAGGATTAAGAGCATTAGATCTAAGCAAAGTTGAACCAATTATAAAAGAACAATTAGAAAAAAATAACTATTTAACAATAAAAAATATGATTTTAAGATATGGAAAAAAACAGATTATTAAAAAAGGTTTTGATATAACTGCATCTAGAGGTGAATGTATAGGAATTATAGGTCATAATGGAGCAGGAAAAACAACATTTTCAAAAGCTTTATGTGGATTACACAAAGACTATGATGGAAAAATTATTATAAATAATAAAGAACTTACAGATAAACAGCGTCTAAAAAAGTGTTATTTAGTTATGCAGGATGTTAATTATCAGCTTTTTGCAGAAAAAGTTGAAGAAGAATGTTGTTTTGGAATAAAAAATTTTAATAGAGAAGAAGTGCTTCAAGTACTTAAATCTTTAGGACTTTATGAATATAAAGATAATCATCCAAACACCTTATCAGGAGGTCAAAAACAAAGGCTTGCTGTTGCAACAAGTATTGTAAGTAAAAGAGAAATTTTAATATTTGATGAACCAACAAGTGGATTAGACTATGATAGTATGATTAGAGTTTCAAAACTTATAGAGAAACTTAGAAATGAAGGAAAGCTTATGTTTTTAGTTACTCATGATTATGAATTTATTTGTAAGACTTGTACTAGAATATTGCATTTTGATAATGGTACATTAATGGATGATTATTTTTTATCAGATGAAGAAGGAAAAAATAAATTAAAGAAATTTTTTATATTAAAAAAATAAAAGAACATATGTGGGAGCGGTGAATTATAAAATGGAATCAAAAAAGAAATCAACTCTTTCGAAGTTATTAAGATTTGCAGGTAAGTATCGAGTTCTAATTATACTTGCAATTGTGTTATCTGGAATCAGTGCAGTTCTATCTTTATTTCCATTTATTTGTATATGGTTTGTTATAAAAGATATTTTTAATACGCTACCAGATGTTACCAAAGCTACAGAAAGTATAAGATATGGTTGGATGGCAGTTGGATTTTCAGTTTTAAGTATTGCACTTTATTTTGCAAGTTTAATGTGTTCTCATTTAGCAGCTTTTCGTGTTGAAAAAAATATGAGAAAAGAAGCAATGCATAAGATCGTTACACTTCCTCTAGGGTTTTTCACACAAAACACTAGCGGTAAATTAAGAAAAGTAATTGATGATAATGCAAGTTTAACCCATGGTTTTTTAGCACATCAATTGCCAGATATATCAGGGGTTATTGTAATGCCAATTGCTATAATTATTATACTATTTGTTTTTGATTGGCGTTTAGGCTTTGTTTGCTTAGTACCAATATTTTTAAGTTTATTCTTTTTAAAACAAATGATGGGTGGAAATAATGCTAAATTTATGGAAAAATATATGGACTCTTTAGAAGAGATGAATGCATCTGCTGTTGAATATGTTAGAGGAATTCCTGTAGTTAAGGTATTTCAACAAACAGTATATTCTTTTAAAAGTTTTTATAAATCTATTAAAGGATATAGTAATTTTGCTTCTGAATATGCTATAAATTGTCGTGCTCCATTGATTGGATTTACAATTACAATTAACCTTCCATCATTACTTTTAATACCAATTGGAATACTTTTTATATCAAATGCAACAAATTATAGTGCATTTTTATTGGATTTAATTTTTTACATGTTATTCTCACCACTTGCAGTGGTTATGATGACTAAGATTATGTTTTCTAGTGAAAATGTTATGGTAGCAAAGGAATCTTTAAATAGAATTGATGAGATATTAGAAGCAAAGAGGCTTTCTCAAAGTGATAAAAAAAGTAAAACAAATAAAAATGATATTGTGTTTAAAAATGTTAGTTTTACTTATCCTGACACTGATAAAGCAGTAGTAGATAATGTAAGTTTTAATATTCCTGAGGGAAAGACTTTTGCATTAGTAGGCCCTTCAGGAGGAGGGAAAAGTACATTAGCAAGTCTTTTAGCAAGATTTTGGGATGTAGATAATGGAAGTATTGAAATTGGTGGAGTTAACGTAAAAGATTTTACAGAAAAAGATTTAATGAATAAGATTGCTTTTGTATTTCAAAATAGTAGGTTGTTTAAAACAAGTTTATTAGAAAATATTAAAATAGCAAATCCAAATGCTACAAGAGAAGAAGTGTTAAAAGCAGCACATTTAGCACAGTGTGATGATATAATAGAAAAAATGCCGGAAGGTATAGACACGGTTATAGGCACAGAAGGTGTTTATCTTTCTGGTGGAGAGCAGCAAAGAATATCTTTAGCTAGAGCTATCTTAAAAGATGTTCCAATAATTATATTAGATGAGGCAACAGCTTTTGCAGATCCGGAAAATGAATATCAAATACAAAAAGCTTTTGAATCCTTAGTTCAAAATAAGACAGTTTTAATGATTGCTCACAGGCTTTCTTCTATAAAAGATGTTGATTCAATTTTGGTTATAAAGGACGGAAATATTGTAGAGAATGGAGATCATAAAAATCTTTTAAAGAAAAATGGAATATACAAAAAAATGTGGGAAGAATATCAAACATCTATTTCATGGAAAGTTGGAAAGGAGGAAGCTGATGTTTAATTATATTAAAAATAAATTTGCATTAAGTGATCAAGGAACAAAAGATCTTATAAAAGGCAGTATTTATAGTTCTCTTGTAAATTTAAGTATGATGATTCCTGTAGGACTTTTTATTCTTATGTTAGATGAATTATTAAGACCTCTTCTTGGGAAAGAAGCTACTACTCCAAATACATTAAAATATATAGGACTTATAGTAGTAGCTGTAGTTATCATATGTATTTTCCATCATCTTCAATATTCTAATATATATCTTTCAACTTATAAGGAAAGTGCAACGAGAAGAATTACTTTGGCTGAGAAGTTAAGAGAACTTCCATTATCGTTTTTTGGCAAGAGAGATTTATCAGATTTAACAAACATACTTATGGGAGATTGTGCAACTTTGGAACATGCTTTTTCCCATTCCATTCCACAGTTGTTTGGATCTATTATATCTACTATAGTTATAGTTATTTCTTTATTAATAATGAATTGGCGTATGGGTCTTGCAGTTCTTTGGGTTGTTCCAGTATCATTTATAATGATTTTCTTTTGTAAGCATATCCAACAAAGATCAAAAGAAAAACACTATAAATCTAAATATGCATGCGCTGATGGTATACAAGAATGTTTGGAAAATATTCAAGATATAAAAGCATATCATATTGAAAAATCTTATATTGAGGGGTTAGATAAAAAGCTTGAAGATTCAGAAAAAGCACAAATAAAATCTGAACTTACAATGGGAGCCATTGTAACTAGTGCACAAGCTATATTAAGATTAGGGCTAGCGACGGTTGTTCTTGTAGGAAGTTCACTTTTAATAAATAAACAAACAGATTTACTTACCTATCTTGTATTTTTAATTACAGCATCAAGATTATATGATCCTATTTCAGGAAATCTTTCTAATATTGCTGAAATTTTTAATGTAGAAATGCCAATTAAAAGAATGAATGAAATAGAAAATTATAAGGTGCAAAGTGGTGAAAAAGACTATAAATTAAAGGGGTATAATATTCAGTTTAATAATGTTGGTTTTTCTTATAATGATGAGGAAACTGTTTTAAAAAATGTTTCTTTTACCGCTAAACAAGGGGAAGTGACAGCATTGATAGGACCATCAGGTAGTGGGAAAAGTACTGCTGCTAAGCTTGCTGCCAGATTTTGGGACGTAGATAAAGGAAGCATAAGTCTTGGAGGTTTAGATATTGCAAAGATAGAGCCTGAAGCATTATTAAAGAATTATACTATTGTTTTTCAAGATGTTACATTGTTTAATGACACAGTAATGGAAAATATAAGGTTAGGTAGAAGAGATGCTAGTGATGAAGATGTTTTAAAAGCTGCAAAGCTTGCTATGTGTGATGATTTTGTTTCTAAGATGCCAAAATCATATAATACTGTAATAGGTGAAAATGGGTCAACACTATCTGGGGGAGAACGTCAAAGAATTTCTATTGCAAGAGCTTTATTAAAAGATTCCCCAATTATTTTATTAGATGAAGCAACAGCTTCTCTTGATGCTGAAAATGAAACAAAAATACAAAGAGCACTTTCTGAGTTAATTAAAAATAAAACTGTACTTGTAGTTGCTCATCGTATGAGAACAGTTGAAAATGCAGATAAAGTTGTTGTTCTTGCTGATGGTTATGTAGCAGAACAGGGAACACCAGATGAATTGTTTAAAAAAGATGGATTATATAAACATATGGTTCAATTGCAATCAGAAAGTATGGATTGGTCCTTGTAGAGAGTAGAGATCTTGTTTTAAAGTAATACTAGCTTAGTATATTAATATTAGGCTAGTTTTTTTATTCAAAAATCACAGGAGCTGATAGATTGATATTTAGTTACCCCCTAAGTCTACATAGATATCGAGGATTAGCCTTTTTATTTTGGATAATATACTTATGTTTTAGATGTTTTTTCTTTTAAAATAACAATAAAAAATTATTGATAATGAATATCATTTATGTTACAATTTGGTTAGGGTTAGCTAACTCAATGATTTATATATAAAAGAGATGAAGTGTATTGAGCAGTATTAATATTTTTTTAAAAAGATAAAAAAGTTGTATTTTTTTACTATGATCAAAACACTGTTTTAATAGGAGGAACAATATGGCTCAATGGGTAGAAGAAGCAACGGATAATATTATTACCGCTGCAAAAGAAGAATTTTTAAAATATGGTTTTATTAAAGCATCACTACGAAGAATTGCCAAGAAGGCAAAAACAAGCCCTAGTTCAATTTATACAAGATTTAACAATAAAGAAGATTTATTTTCATACTTTGTGAAAGAACATTCAGATTATATTTTATCCAGAACAAAGAATCATATGGAAAATTTTTCATCACAGAAAAAAGAAATACAAATTGACAGTAGAAAAAATAATGCAGGTGCCTTTACAAAAACATTAGTTGATTATATTTATGATCATTTTGATGAATTTTATTTACTTATATGTTGTTCCAAAGGGACAATTTATGAAAATTTTATAGAAGAGCTTGCAAAATTAGAAACAAAATATACAAAAAAATATCTTTTAACTATTGATTCAGATATAGGAAATTTTCCCAAAGTAACTGAAGAGTTTATCCATATGATGAGTCGTTCGTTTTTTCATGGATTTTTTGAAATAGTTAGGCAAAAATTTGATAAAGAAAAAGGTCGTGAGCATATAGAAAAAATTATATTGTTTTACAACGGTGGTTGGGGAAAATTTCTTATTTAGAATAATTTATTATAGCATTAATCAGCACTATATTTTAAAGGAGGAAATTATGGATATAAAACAACAACTATTAACGAAAAAACCAAAAGATTTAATGTTTCAATTGTCAATTCCAGCAGTAATAGGTATGTTGGTAATAGGACTCTATCCTTTGATGGATGGAATATTTGCAGGGAAAATTATAGGAGAAAAAGCCATGGCAGCGTGTAGTGTTGCAATGCCCTTAACTTTTTTAAACAATGGGACGGCTACATTAATAGGTGTTGGCTCAGCTTCTATTCTTTCAAGAGCATTAGGCAAAGGAGATAGGAAAACAGTAGATAAAGTTATGGGGAATCTTGCTTTTTGGGTTTTACTATTATCCATAGCAATTACTATATTTGGAATTTCCTTTGGGAGAAAGTTTCTACTAATCGCAGGAGCTACTCCAGAAATTGCAGAACTAGGAATTCGATATTTAAGAATTATTTTTATTGGTTCTATCTTTGTAAATTTTACACAAAGTGCTAATATGGTTATGCGTGGTGAAGGTTTAATGAAAGAAGCCATGATGATTATGGGACTAGGAGCCTTATTAAATATTATTCTTGATCCTATATTTATGGTAGCCATGGGAGCTAGAGGTATAGAAGGGGCTGCTATTGCTACAGTTTTAACTCAATTTATTCAAGCATTAGTTACTCTTTATTATTTTAAAAATAAAAGTAAGAATGTAAAAATAGGAAAAATCAAACCAGAAAAAGAAGTTTATACGGAAATGTTTTCTGTTGGAGTATCCGCTATGTTGATGCAAGTATTATTTATGATTCAACAAACACTACTTTATAGAAGTGCATTTAAATATGGTGGTGAATCCAATGGAATTTTGATGGCAGCAAGTTTAAGACTTTATGGATTCTCCTTTATTCCTCTATGGGGGATGAGTCAAGGATTACAGCCTGTAGTAGGTACGAATCATGGAGCAAAACAGTATAAGCGAGTGAGGGAAACTATGAAAGTATTTTCAATAGGTGGATTAGTGCTAGCGGCTATATTCTGGATACCAGCAGAACTTTTTTCAGAAAAAGTATTAAGATTATTTAGTGTAAGCCAAAGCATTATTGAGCAAGGGGTAGGTAATTTTAGATTGTTTTATAGTGTATTTATATTGTACGGAGTAATGGTTATGTCTATTACATTTTTCCAATCCATTGGAAATGGGAAAAAGGCAGGGATTATTGTAATGTTTCGTCAATTGATTTTATTTGTACCTTGTATGCTTCTACTACCAAAATATTTTGGAATACAAGCTGTTTGGTTTACTCAACCCTTAGTGGATTTTGTTATGATTGGTATTGGATTGATAATGCAAACAAAAGAATTAAACAAAACAACAACACAGGGTATGGCAGCAAGTAGTTAAATTAATATGGAAATCAACTAAAAATTAAATAATTAAAATGAAAAAGTATGCTAAGCTAATTAAATCAGCATACTTTTTTATTAAAAAGCTGTTGTAAAAAAGGGATTTTAGAAAAAAATTTAAATGTGCAGGAGAAATTAATATTGATTGAACTATGAAGGCCAAAATGATATACTAAAGAAAATACTTTAATAAAGTATAGAGGTGTGTAATGACAAAAAAACAAGTTAATAATATGGAAGTAAAAAAGAATAATAGGAATCGTATTTTCCGATACATTTGTAAGTGTGATAAAACATCTAATCCGGAGATTTCTTACGAACTTAAGATGAGTTTACCTACAGTGACGCAGAATACAAAAGAGTTAATGGAACGTGGTCTAATTGCAGAAGTAGGAGAGTTTCAATCTACTGGTGGAAGAAGAGCAAAGGCCTTCTCTGTTGTCGCCGATTCTAAATTAGCTGTTGGTCTTGATATTACTAAAAATCATGTTGGATTGCTGTTAACGAATCTTACGGGAAAGATTTTGAAACATGATATTTTCCATTATCCATATAGTGCTGAGGATGATTATTATCGTGAGATAAACAAAAGGCTAGAAAGCTTTTTGGATGAGAGTGTTAAAGAACGGGAAAAAATCCTTGGAATTGGAATTTCATTTCCTGGAATTGTGAATTTAGAGAAAGAAGTGGTTTCCTATTCCCATATGTTAGGATTGAAAGCATTACCTCTTGCTACAGTAAGTCCTTTCTTTTCTTATGACTGTTATTTTCTTAATGATGCTAATGCGGGAGCCTATGCGGAAGGAATTAATATGGAAAAAAAGGAAAGGCTTTTTTATTTATCATTAAGTAACACAGTGGGTGGAGCTATTTTTAATTGTAACGAGTTAATACAGGGAAAAAGTTTCCGATGTGGAGAGGTTGGGCATATGACAATTGTTCCTGATGGGGTTTCTTGTTATTGCGGAAAATCAGGCTGTTTGGATGTATATTGCTCAGCAAAATGTCTTTCTGATGCTACAGGTGGAAAATTAGATCTTTTTTTTGAAGCATTGGAACGTGGAGAAAAGGAAATCACAGATATATGGGATAGATATACTACATATTTATCAGTAGCTATTAATAATATTCATATGATTTTGGATTGTGATATTATTATAGGAGGATATGTAGGAAGTTTTATAGAAAGTCATATTCAGGACATAAGAGAGAAGGTTTCTAAAAGAAATACCTTTGCAGAGGATGGGATGTTTGTAAGAACATGTAATTATAAAATTGGTGCGGCAGCTTTAGGGGCAGCGCTAAAGGTTATAGAAACATTTATTGAGCAGGTATAAAGTTAAATAGTGATTAAAAGAGAGGTCTTAAAACAAAGATCTCTCTTTTTTATTGCACAATATTCTAATAGAAGTATAGAAATTTTGGTATATATACAAAAAAATTTAAAAAGGCTCTATTGATAAACGTTTACATGTGATATAATATTTATACATAATAAAAGTATTTTATTAAGTATAAATAAAAGTATAAAAATTAGGGGGAAGTATAATGAAAGGTAAAATGAAAGTTGCAGTTATGGTTGGAATTGGAAAGATTAAATTAGAGGAGCGTCAAATTCCTAAAGTGAAAGAGGATGAAGTTTTAGTAAAACTGGAGTATGTAGGTATTTGCGGAAGCGATCTACATTATTATGAAACAGGGGCTATTGGTGATTTTGTGGTTGAACCACCTTTTGTTCTTGGACATGAACCAGGTGGAACTGTGGTGGAAGTAGGAAAGAATGTAAAACATTTAAAGGTTGGAGACCGTGTTGCACTAGAACCAGGAAAGACTTGTGGACACTGTGAATTCTGTAAAACAGGCCGTTATAATCTTTGTCCAGATGTAGTTTTCTTTGCTACTCCACCTGTAGATGGTGTTTTTCAAGAATATGTTTCCCATGAGGCGGATCTTTGCTTTAAGTTACCAAATAATGTGAGTACTATGGAAGGAGCATTAATTGAACCTTTAGCAGTAGGATTTCATGCAGCTATGCAAGGAAATGCTAAGGCTGGACAAACAGCAGTGGTTATGGGATCAGGTTGTATTGGATTGGTAACAATGATGGCATTGAAGGCAATGGGAGTTTCAAAAGTGTATGTTGTGGACATTATGAGAAAACGTCTTCAAAAAGCTCTAGAACTAGGAGCAGATGGGGTTATCAACGGAAGCACAACCAATGTAGTTGAAGAAATCATGAAACTAACAGATGGAAAAGGCTGTGATTTGGCAATTGAAACCGCAGGAACACAGGTTACAACTGTACAGGCTATGCATATGACTAAGAAGGGTGCAACAATTGTGCTTGTGGGTTATAGCAAGAGTGGAGAGATGAACTTGCCTATAAGCCTTGCGCTAGATAAGGAATTGACATTTAAAACCATATTCCGTTATCGCCACATTTATCCAATGGCCATTGAAGCAGTAGCTGCGGGAAAAGTAAACCTAAAAGGTATTGTGACTGATGTATTTAAACTGGATGAAGCACAGAAAGCCATGGACTACAGCATAAATAATAAGTCAGATATTGTAAAGGCGGTTATTCGCATTTCTCAAGAAAAATAGGTATAGTAGTTAAACTTTTATGAAAACATCTTCAGAATAATATTTTACAATAATTTCAGGGTGTTTTTTAAAGAGGCATTTTGTACTACAGATGAAAAGGCAAATCCAGCAGAATTTATAAAGGAGGAGGATTAAAATGGAAAGCAAAGAAACGAATATAAAAGTGCCATTAATCAGTAAAATTGCTTATGGCATGGGAGATGTGGGATGTAATTTCAGTTGGATGTTTGTAGGAAATTTCCTTATGATTTTTTATACAGATGTATTTGGAATTGGTATGAGCGCTGTGGCTGGTCTTATGTTGTTTTCTAGATTTTGGGATGCTATTAATGACCCAATAATCGGAAGGTTAAGTGATAAAACACATACTAAATGGGGAAGATATAGGCCATGGCTTTTATTTGGGGCTCCATTGACTGCGCTTGTATTGATTTTAACCTTTTGGGCCCATCCTCATTGGTCTTCTACCACCAAAATTATTTATATGGCAATAACCTATTGTATCTTGGTATTGGGATATACCTGCGTAAATATTCCTTATGGAACTTTATGCGGAGCCATGACCCAGAATATTGAAGAACGTGCAAAAATTAATACATCTCGTTCTGTTAGTGCCATGGCTGCCATTGGCGTTATTAATATTATAACAGTTCCATTGATTGCCACCCTTGGCAAAGGAGATGATAAAAAAGGATATCTTCTGACTGCTATTTTATACGGAGCTATATTTGCCATTTGCCATATTTTCTGTTTTGCTAAAACAAAAGAAGTTGTAAAGGTACCGGAAAAGCAAAAAATATCATTAAAAACACAGTTGGCAGCTGTAGCAAAAAACAAACCATATAAGATTGCCCTTGTGGGACAGTTTCTCTTTGGTATGACTTTTTATGGAAGAAATGCAGATATGTTATACTATTTCACTTATGTGGAAGGAAATAAGGCATTATTTAGTAATTATTCCCTATGCATTATTATTCCCTCCATTATTGGTGCAGCTTGTTTTCCACTTTTGTTCAATCTTACAAATAACAAAGGCAGATCAGCATCCATATTTGCCCTACTGACAGGAATTAGCATGTTTTGTATGTACTTTTTTACATTAGGAGAGTCACCTGTTCCATTTTATGTGTTTTCAGCTCTTTCACAGTTTTTCTTTTCAGGGTTTAATACTGCTATTTATGCTATTATTCCTGATTGTGTGGAATATGGAGAATGGAAAACTGGACTACGTAATGACGGATTTCAATATGCATTTATATCACTAGGAAATAAAGTAGGAATGGCCATAGGAACCGCTTTATTAGCGGGGGTTATGGGAAGATGTGGATATGTTGCAAATCAGCAGCAGAATCAAGCAGTAATTGCAGTAATTAAACATTCATTTACAACTGTTCCTGGGATTTTATGGATTGTGACAGCTGTTGTTTTATTTTTCTATGGTCTAAATAAGAAGTCTTACAACAATATTTTATGTGAAATCAATCAAAGAAATAATAAAGAGATTATGAGTAATATGTCAGTTAAAATTTAAAATTATTATTTTGGAGGTATAGTATGTTATATATTGGAGTTGATCTTGGCACATCAGCTGTAAAGTTGTTATTGATGGATGAAACAGGAAAAATTCATAATACTGTGTCCAAGGAGTACCCTCTATATTTTCCCTATCCAGGTTGGTCCGAACAGAAGCCAGAGCACTGGTATACTGAGACACTTTTTGGAATGGAAGAGTTAATTGAAAACTGTAAAAAGGAAGATATTGCTGGAATAAGTTTTGGAGGGCAAATGCATGGCTTGGTTGCTTTGGATGCTCAGGATAAGGTAATTCGTCCAGCAATTTTATGGAATGATGGCAGAACTGAGAAAGAGACGGATTATCTGAATAAAGTTATTGGAAAAGAAAAGCTTTCCAAATATACGGCCAATATTGCCTTTGCGGGATTTACGGCGCCAAAAATCCTTTGGGTAAAGAAGCATGAGCCGGAAAACTTTGAACGGATAGCAAAAATTATGCTACCGAAAGATTATCTAGCATATCGCTTAAGCGGTGTGCACTGTACGGATTATTCCGATGCTTCTGGAATGTTGCTTCTTGATGTTAAAAATAAATGTTGGTCAAAGGAAATGATGGAAATATGTAGTATAAAGGAAGAACAGTTACCAAAGCTGTATGAAAGTTATGAGGTTGTAGGAACGTTGCAACGGGATATTGCAGAAAAATTAGGATTATCATCAAATGTAAAGGTTATTGCAGGAGCAGGGGACAATGCTGCTGCCGCTGTTGGAACAGGAACGGTGGGGAATGGAATGTGTAATATTTCTTTAGGAACATCTGGAACAATTTTTATTTCCAGCAAAACTTTTGGCATGGATGATAATAATGCACTGCACTCTTTTGCTCATGCAGACGGCTATTACCATCTGATGGGGTGTATGCTAAGTGCCGCCTCATGTAATAAGTGGTGGATGGAGGAAATTTTGAAGACAAAAGAATACATAAAAGAACAAGAAAACATTGCAAAGCTTGGTGAAAACAAGGTGTTCTATTTGCCCTATCTGATGGGAGAACGTTCACCACATAATGATCCAAAAGCCCGAGCAACTTTCACTGGAATGACCATGGATACAACACGTGAGGAAATGACACAGGCGGTGCTAGAAGGTGTTGCATTCGGCCTGCGAGATTCCCTAGAAGTGGCAAGAAGTCTGGGAATTAAAATTCAGCGTACAAAAATTTGTGGTGGAGGAGCCAAAAGTTTGTTGTGGAAAAAAATTATTGCAAATGTTATGAATCTTAGTGTAGATGTGATTGAGAGTGAGGAGGGTCCAGGTTACGGTGGTGCTATTCTTGCCGCAGTGGGATGTGGTGAATTTTCTTCTGTGGAAGAAGCAGTAGGGAAACTTGTAAAAACAGTCCATACTATAAATCCGGAACCGAAGCTGGTTGAAAAATATGAGGAACAGTATCAAAAATTTTGTCAAATTTATCCTACAATGAAAGAGTTATTCCAGATACTTACAAAATAAGATAAGAAGAATCTTATATCATAGGAGAATTTTATTTCCCAAATTATTTTTTTCTACTGGACAAGATTACGAATAGTATAATAAACTGTGTTATTGAGTATCAAGTAATATAGTAAATAGTTACATACTAAAAATAATTAATGAAATCATTCAAAGTTACAATTACAAAAATACGAAGATTTAGTTACAATATATTAGGCACAAAAGTTTAACTTTTGTGTCTAATTGGCTATGAAGGGAGTATGTTTTTTTAGAATGATATCAAGCTCAATTTCTTATAAGCGTATAATATAACAAAATAACAAAATATATGGTATAATATATAATTGCAGAAAATTGATAGAGAAGGGAGATAGTTACTATATATTTATAAATTAACATAGGTAAATTTATGAGGGTAGTAGCGTAAATATATGCTAGAATTAAAAAATGTTTGCTTTAATGTAGATGATAATAAAAAACAAATTTTAAAAAATATTAATCTAATTATTAATGATTCGAAATTCACAGCAATTACTGGTCCAAATGGTGGTGGAAAATCTACTCTTGCAAAAATTATAAGTGGTATAAAAAAACCAACTAGTGGGAGCATAATTCTTGATGGAAAAGATATAACTAGCATGAGTATAACTGAAAGAGCAAAGCTTGGAATAAGTTTTGCATTTCAACAACCAGTAAGATTTAAAGGAATAACAGTAAAAGATTTGCTTACACTTGCTGCACAAAAAGATATATCTAAAAAAAATATTTGTGAGTATTTACATGAAGTTGGTTTATGTGCTAAAGATTACATAAATCGTGAAATTAACGGCAGCCTTTCTGGTGGAGAATTAAAAAGAATTGAAATTGCAACTATTCTTGCTAGGGGAACAAAATTATCATTATTTGATGAACCAGAAGCAGGAATTGATATTTGGAGTTTTAATAACATGATTAAAGTATTTGAAAAAATGCGTAAGGATATTAATAAATCAATTATTATTATTTCACATCAAGAAAGAATATTAAATATTGCAGATGATATTATTTTAATTGAAGGTGGAGAAATAAAGAAACACGGCAAAAAAGATGATATATTGCCAGAGTTACTTTCTGCAGTGGATAATTGTAAGTTTTATAAAGGAGATATATAGTAGTTATGGATGATATTCAAAAGAATTTATTAAAAGAAATTTCAGATATTCATGAATTAGAATTGGGAGCTTATAATGTAAGAGTAAATGGTGAAGCTTCTTTAAAAAATACAACTGCTAATATTGATATAGTAAAGAAAGAAGATAAACCTGGAATTGATATATATATTAAACCAAATACAAAAAATGAGAGTGTACATATACCAGTTATATTGAGTCAAACAGGCATGACTGAATTAGTATATAATGACTTTCATATAGGTGAGAATGCAGATGTTACTATTGTAGCAGGTTGTGGTATCCATAATGGTGGAAATGAAAAATCAGAGCATGATGGTATTCATACTTTTTTCATTGATAAGAATGCAAAGGTTAAATATTTAGAAAAACATTATGGTGAAGGAAATGGAAATGGGGATAGAGTTTTAAATCCACAAACAATTATAAATATTGATGAAGGTGGATATATGGAAATGGACACTTCACAAATTAAAGGTGTAGATTCAACAAAAAGAGTAACAAAAGCCACACTTAAAGAAAGTGCTAGATTAGTAATAAAAGAAAAAATATTTACTCATGGTAATCAAAGTGCAGAAACAGATTTTGAAGTTAATTTAGATGGTGAAAATTCTAGTGCTAATGTTGTTTCCAGATCAGTTGCAAAGGATAATTCACATCAAATATTTTTATCAAAAGTTAATGGTAATTCAAAGTGTAAAGGACATACAGAATGTGATGCTATTATAATGGACAAAGCCTGTGTAAAAGCAATTCCACAAATTTTAGCAAATAATGTTGAAGCTAATTTAATTCATGAAGCGGCAATTGGTAAAATAGCAGGAGAACAGTTAATTAAATTAATGACACTTGGACTTACAGAAAGTGAAGCAGAGGCACAAATTATAAATGGATTTTTAAAATAAAATTTAATAATTTATGAAAGTATATAGATTTGTGTAAAAACAAATCTATATACTTATATTATTAACACTATCAAGTTTTAGGTTGTTAGTAATATCAATGATTTGAAGCCCTTGGGTGTATGTACACATATTCCAGGGCTTTCCTGTGTGGAAACATATAAATAGAGAAAAATGTTCTGGGCAATATATCCCAAAAGGTAACATGGGGAGTGAGTTTGTCTTTAGAAGGAGATTATGTGAAAGAGCACAAAAGCAAGATTTAGATTGTAATTATAGGAGGATACATTATGAAAATTTCAAAGAAAGATGCGTTGATATGGTTCGATTTTTTTGCCATGTTGCCAGAAGAAGAAGAAGTTATGCCAAAACAACAAGAAATCATTTATGCTACCTTTGCACAAATTGAGGCAGCAATTGATCATAGAAATGATATGTTGATGTCAGAAATTAAGAATTTAAAAACTTTGGAAAATAGAACTCTTTTTGTGGGAAATGAAAGCAAATTTCCAAAGGGATGTCGTTCTTGTTTGTTGGGAACTGGTTTGAGTGCAATTAGAAAAACAAATAAATGTAATGCAGAGTGTAAGTTCTGTTATAATTATGGAGAACTAGATGATATGTTTCCTATTGGCGAAGGTATGTGGGAAATCGGAGGCACAAAATTTTATGAAAAGGATATTGACTTACTTCTTTCTATCCATAAGAAACCTACTGGTGTTGCCTACGTTTATTTAGAGCCATTTATGGAAATTGAAAAATATTATTCAGTTATAAAGAAATTTAGTGATGCTAAAGTTTATCAACATCTATATACAAACGGTACTTTAGCTACTGAAGAGACATTGAAAGCATTAGGTGAAGCTGGTCTTGACGAGATACGTTTCAACTTAGGTGCATCTAATTGTTCAAACAAAGTTATTGAAAATATTAAAATAGCAAAAAAATATATTAAAAATGTAGGCATTGAAACTCCAATGACTCCAGAGTTTTTTGAAGGCTTTTTTAAGAAAAAGCAAGCAATCTTAGGGACAAACCTTGATTTTATAAATTGTGCAGAATTGCATTTAAATGAAAACAACATAGATAATTATTATGGAGAAAATATGTATATATCAAGACATGGCTATATATCTCCAATTTGGAGCAGGGAATTAACTTTGAAATTTATGAAGATAGCGGATGAAGAAAACTGGGATTTAGTAGTTCATGATTGTTCAAATAATACAAAGTTTGCTAGAGATTTAAATTTGAGTAGTAAAGAGGGTAGATGGTTTGGAGCCAGTAATTATGCCTGTGAATTTCCTAGGATTCCATATGAATCATTTTTACCAATACTACGTGATGACAACTTTAAATTTTTAAGTGAAGAAGAATTACCTGAAGACTATAAGGCAGGAAAATTGCTTTTTTAGATAAATAAAGATTATTAATATTGAAGAGAAAAATAGCGGAAATATTGAATTATCCGCTATTTTTACATTGATGCACAAGTTATTATGAAATTTTATATAGATGTATTAAAAAAAACCTATTGTAAAAAATAATATAGAAATCTAAATGAGAAGAGGTGGATATATTATGGCTAAGAAAGGAACTGAAAAACGTTCTCGGGCTAAGGAAACTAATCAAAATAAAAAATCTAAAGAGCCAAATCCAGTTGTTATAGACGGAGATTCCAATATGTCAAAACCAGTAAGAGGATTAAATTAAGGATTATAAAAAATCAAGATTAAACCATAACGTCTAAGATGCTACTTTTATAGTAGACAGTTGAAATAATAGAACTGTTACTATTCAAAAATACTATTTATTGACTTAGGATGTAAATCATGATATTATTTTATGAAAAGAGAATTAGTACCTTTAAAATTAGTCCAGAGAGACTAATAAGGTCGTATAGATTTATAGGCTTAAATTACCAATTTATAAGTTTATGATTGATATAGTTATTTTTACGACCTTTTATAGAAATATAAAAGGTCTTTTTTATTAGTCAAAATAAACTTTAAATGAAAAATTGTACTAGTTCTCCTTAAAAAAGGAGGAAGATTTATGAGTAAAAAACAACATGTAGACAAAGATTATTCATTTGAATCAGTAAAGGAAAAGGACAAGAAAGGATTTATTTCAATGTTTGCAGTTATGCTAGGCTTTACATTTTTCTCAGCTAGTATGCTTACAGGTGGAAAACTAGGAGTAGCACTATCAATAAAGGATTTTGCTTTAGCTGTATTTTTAGGGAATTTAATATTAGCAATTTATACAGGAGCACTGGCATACATAGGAGCGGATACAGGACTTTCAATGCATTTATTAGCAAGATATTCTTTTGGAGAAAAGGGTGCATATTTACCATCTTTCTTAACAAGTTTTACTCAAATAGGATGGTTTGGAGTTGGGGTTGCTATGTTTGCAATACCAGTAAGCAAAATAACAGGAATAAATATATATTTATTAGTAGCAGTATCAGGAATATTAATGACTTCAACAGCATATTTTGGGATGAAATCTTTAACCATATTAAGTGCAATAGCGGTACCAGCCATAACATTGTTGGGATGTGCGTCAATGTTTAAAGCTGTAAATTCAATAGGCGGTGCTTCACAATTATTAAATATAGCACCTAAAGGAAAAATGGGATTGGTTACAGCAGTAACTTTATGTGTAGGATCTTTTATAAGTGGAGGAAGTACAACACCAGACTTTGTAAGATTTGCAAAAAATAAAAAGATTGCAGTAACAACGACAATAGTAGCTTTTTTCATAGGTAATTCATTAATGTTTTTATTTGGAGCTATAGGAGCAATGGCTACAGGATATTCAGATATATCAGATGTTATGATATCACAAGGCCTTATAATACCAGCAATATTAGCATTAGGATTAAACATATGGACAACTAATGACAATGCTATATATACATCAGGACTTGGAATTTCAAATATAACAAAAATTCCTAAAAGTAAGGTGGTAATTTTTAATGGAATACTAGGTACTATAGGTGCTTTATGGTTATATAATAATTTTGTAAGTTTTTTAAGTTTATTAGGAGCAATGATTCCAGCAGTTGGAGGAATAATAATAGCTGATTATTTCTTTGTAAGAAAAAGAAAATACGAAAGCCTTAAAGAAGCTAATTTTAAAGTTATAAATTATAAAGCTATAGGAGCTTGTATATTAGGAATATTAGCTGGAAAATATTTAACTGTAGGAATTCCGTCAATAAATTCATTAATTATAACAGGAGTAATACATATTATATTAGAAAAAGCTATCAAAGAAAAAACACAAAAAAATGTACAGTGTGATGAGTACGTTGCTTAATATTAAGATGATTTTTTAGTGATATTAATAAGAGGGTGAATATATGTTAATAAAAAATGTTAAACTTACAGATAAAAATGAATTAGTTGATATAAGAATTAAAAATGGTATATTTAAAGAAATAAAAAATAATTTAGAAGCATATAAAGATGAGGAAATTATAGATGGAAAAGGTAATCTGGCTCTTCCACCTTTTATAGAACCCCATGTTCATTTAGATACAACTCTTACAGCAGGAGAACCAAATTGGAATGAAAGTGGAACTTTGTTTGAAGGAATACAAAGATGGTCTGAAAGAAAAGCATTTTTAACAAAAGAAGATGTGAAAGAAAGAGCTAAAAAGGCGCTAAGCTGGCAAATAGCTAATGGTATACAACATGTTAGAACTCACGTTGATACAACGGATGAATCATTATTAGCACTAAAGGCTATGTTAGAAGTTAAGGAAGAAATGAAAGACTATGTGGATATACAAATAGTAGCTTTTCCTCAAGAGGGAATTTTATCTTATAAAGGAGGTTTAGAACTTTTAGAAGAGGCTTTAAAGTTAGGAGCTGATGTAGTTGGAGCTATACCACATTTTGAATTTACTAGAGAATATGGAGTAGAATCAATTAATAAAATTTTTGAACTTGCAAAAAAATATGATACATTAATAGATGTTCACTGTGATGAAATTGATGATGAACAATCAAGATTTTTAGAAACTGTAGCTACTAGGGCATTAGAAACAGGAATGAAAAATAAAGTTACAGCTAGTCATACTACAGCTATGCATTCTTATAACAATGCTTATACATATAAATTGTTTAGACTTCTAAAAATGTCAGATATAAACTTTGTTGCAAATCCTCTTGTAAATACACATTTGCAAGGAAGGTTTGATACATATCCAAAGCGTAGAGGAGTTACTAGAGTAAAAGAATTAAAAGATGCTAATATTAATGTTTGTTTTGGACATGATGATATTTTTGATCCATGGTATCCACTTGGAACTGGTAATATGCTTCAAGTGTTGCATTTTGGATTACACGTGTGTCAAATTATGGGGTATAACGAGATAGATGATTCCATTAAATTTATAACAACTAATTCAGCAAAAACTTTAAATATAGAAAATAAGTATGGTATAGAAGTAGGTAAGCCTGGTAATCTTATAATTTTACCAGTGGAAAATGGCTATGATGCTATAAGACGCCAAGTTCCTGTTTGTTACTCTATAAGAGCTGGAAAAATAATAAGTAAAACAGAACCATCTTTCACTAAGGTATATTTAGGAGAAGAAATTAACGTAAATTTTAAAAAATAAAGATATTGATGAAATAACATCAATGTTTGATTCAGGAAGACTAGTGAGTTAATCACTGGTCTTTTTATTGTAATAGTATATATTTGTTTGTAATATTCAGGTTAGCTATATTGACAAAATATTCATATAAGAGTATGTTAAGTATAACTAGTATAACAAGTAATACTGAAAGGAAGATTAATATGAATAAAAAAGCTTCGGAAGATAAATATATGGGTTCTGTGAAGGTAGGTCCAAAGGGGCAGATTGTTATTCCAAAGGAAGTGAGAGATATGTTTGATATTTCTTCAGGAGATACTTTAATTTTGCTTGCAGATGCTAAAAAAGGTATTGCAATTGAACGGTATGAGATTTTTTCTAAGATTGCTGATGCAATTTTTGCAGGTAAAGCGCGGGAGATTTATCCATCAGAATCGGAAGAAGATTCACTTATTTTTGCGAAAGAAATAAAAAAATTTAGTGAGTCTGAAGGAGAACATGATGAGTAAAATAGTATTTTTCAGTATCCCAGCTCATGGGCACACTAATCCTACTATAGCAGTAGTAGATGAATTAGTAAAACGTGGTCATGAAGTTTGGTATTATTCATTTTATGAATTTCAGGAGAAGATTGAAACTGCAGGTGCAAAATTTATTCCATGTGATAACTATTTGCCAGAACTTACACCGGATATAGAAAAGAAAGTAGGAAAGGATTTTGCATCCCTTATAGAGATGGCGGCAGATATGACTATGAGTTTAGATGAAAAGGTATGTAGAGAGCTTAAAGAATTTCAACCACATTGTATAGTATCAGATTCTATATGTATTTGGGGAAAATTATTTGCAATAAAATTAAATGTACCATATATTTGCTCTACTACAACCTTTGCAATGAATAAATATACTGCAAAGCTAATAAAACAGGGTTTAAAAGAAATGTTTCGTATGTTTATAGGTATTCCAAGAATTAATAAAAAGATAAAGCTGCTTCAGGAAAAAGGTTATAATGTAAAAAACTTTATAAGTATTATCCAAAATGACAATGATACTGATACAATTGTTTATACATCTAAAGAATTTCAGCCTATGGTAGAAACATTTTCAGATAAGTATGCTTTTGTAGGACCTTCTTTCCGAGTTCCAGAAGTTGAACAAATTAAAAAGAAATATCCGCTGATTTACATTTCATTAGGGACCGTACTGAATCAAAATATACATTTTTATCAAAACTGCATTAGGGCATTAGTTGATGTGGATTACCAAGTTATTATGTCTGTTGGAGAGAAGGCAGATATTTCTAGCTTGGGTAAGTTACCAGATAATTTTAAAGTTTATCCCAAAGTTCAACAATTAAAAGTTTTACAACAGACTGATGTGTTTATTACCCATTGTGGGATGAATAGCATAAGTGAAAGTTTATATTTGGGTGTGCCATCAGTTTTATTTCCATTACACAGTGAACAAGCTATGGTGGCAAATCGAGTAGCAGAACTAAATGCTGGAAAAATATTAAAGTCAGATGCTGTAAATAGTATACGGGAAACTGTTTTACAAGTATTAGATGATATATCCTATAAAAAAAATGCAGAAGTGATTTCAAAAAGCTTACAAAAAGCTGGAGGAGCTAGTGCAGCTGCAAATAAGATAGAGAAGGTTTGTAACGAAAGCACTACAAAATAAAGAAGTAGGATATAAGATGCATTTCTTCAGGTAGTGAAATTCAGAAAATCTTAAGATTGTATTCACTTATTCTTAAATTCTTGTTGATATTATAATCATGCCAATAATTAAATTTTGATTCAACAACAAGGAGGACTATTGTGTTAATAATTAGATATTTAATTGCCTATATTCGTACATGTATTATGTATGTTGCTCATACTGATTATTTAATTAACATTATTCGCATATGTATTTTATGTATTGTATTTCAAAAAGGATTTTATCTAAGGGCTAAGAAGAGGGAAGGAGGAGTTTCCCGTAAGCATCTTCTATGGGTATTTATTTTTTTATTGTATCTGGGAGCTGTTTATGTCGTAACAGGTATAGGAACAATTTGGGATGTGCAAAGGTTTGTTACCGCATCTACATCTGAATTTGATCGAATTTATTTAGTTCCATTCTCTAGTTCTGAGGTAATGATGCCCTATGTTTTGAATATTATAATGACAATACCATTAGGATTTTTGTTACCATTGATTTGGAAACAATTTCGAACAATTAAAAAGGTTGCCTTGTCGGGCTTTTTGTTATCCTTATGTATTGAGTTAAGTCAATTGTTCACTCAAAGTCGAACCACAACGACAGATGATTTAATTATGAACACCCTAGGAGCTATTATCGGATATTTCATCTTTAAAGCATTCTTTCATATCATCTTGAAAAAAAATAGCAACGAAAAAGATGAAATAACATCATCTTCAGTTGTCATCAAACACGAAGCAATTTTTTATTTAGTATTATCATTTTTGGGAATGTTTTTATTTACTATTTAGGGCTTTTCGCCATCAATAATACTTGATAAAAAATAAAATCAATATAATATAAATGACAGACTACAATCGAATGAGAGTAGGACGTATAGTCTTAGGGACTTGGTATTATCAATGTTTCCAAGGCTTTTTCTTTGCTTGTAATATGATATATCCTAAAAAAATGCAGAAGTAATTTCTAAAAGCTTACAGAAAGCTGGAGGAGATAGTGCAGCTGCGAATAAGATAGAGAAGGTTTGTAACGAAAGCTTAGATATAGATTGATAAGGGTAGAATTAATATAAAGCTATTGTTCCCAGCGGAGAAGCTAGATGCTCTCCGTTTTTTTATTTTAGGAGAAATAGGAAAATACTGTAATAGTTAAAAAAAGGAAGATTTTTTTGGCTATTTAGAATTTTAGGCTTACTATAGTTACTACATAAGATTGACTGTAATATAACAGTTATGCTATAACGGAGACATTAACTCCACTAATAAAATACTGTGAACCATACCATAATTTTAACATAATTACGATATGGACAAGCAAAAGAATAAGTTACTAAAATTATATGCCATTTCTTTTCTATAGAGATAAATGATTTTTTGTAGCTAACAGCCATTTGTGGATTTAGGTAATAAATATAAGCATTATATGGAAATAATAAAGCACTAGCAGAAAGAAAGTTAGCCATTGTATGTGAAAAGGAGGTGAATTTTAAGGCAATCATAACGCGATTAAAGTGTTGTCAAAGAAAAAGGCGGAAAAGTTTATTAGTAACCTCATTCTCGATGATATCACTACCTCTCTATAGAAAGGATTAATGAATCAGAAAAGGAATATCCTAAGCAAAAATACTGGCTAAAGCATCATATAATCAGGTTTTATCTAATGAAAATACCTTACTGTGGGCTACCATTAGAGATGCAACATCTGAGTAAGCAGCATGTGATACTTAAGACGGTGGGACAAGCTCTCGTAACAATGCAATTAATGTAATGATCTGTAAAAAAATGAACAAGCTAACCTTCTCTAATGTCCTGTTAAGAATAATTAACATTAGGATACTCTAATTAAAAGTTACTATTAACTTAATCAAAATAAGTTATAGCCTAGCTGCTGGCTACAGAATTTATAATGTAAAGGAGCATAGGTAGGTATGAAAAGATCTTATTTTAAAAGGATTATGGCGTCTATTATTATCATCTGTATAGTTTTTGGTTTTACCTCAATTTCTACTGTAAAAGCTGCTGATAACAGTGATGCTACAGTAGTTGGAAATGATTATCCCATAGTTATGGTACATGGATGCTTTGGTTGGGGAAGAAATGAAGGAGCCGGTCTCTATTACTGGGGAGGTAAAGAAAGCTTGACTCAAAAGCTTACCGAGAAGGGTTATACTGTATATTCTCCATCTATCGGACCTGTTTCAAGTAACTGGGATAGGGCATGTGAGCTGTATACATATATTGTAGGCGGCACAGTTGATTATGGTGAATCACATTCTGAAAAATGTGGACATGCAAGATACGGACGTAGTTATCCAGGCGTGTACAAACAAATTGGAACAAAAGATTCATCTGGAAATATTAGAAAAATTCATCTAATTGGACACAGTATGGGAGGACAGACAATCCGTCTATTGGCACAGCTTTTGGAAAATGGAGATCCTGATGAATTAGCATCTACCACAGACGGAAGTATCAATTCCCTTTTTACTGGGGGCAAATCATGGGTATCCAGTATTACATCTATTGCTACTCCACATGATGGAAGTCAGGAAGCACATATAAAATATGGTATTGAGCCTCTCACACATCAATTTGTTGCAGCTATTGCCGCAATAAAAGGAAAAAATGTTAATCTAGGTGACCTAGATTACGATTTTCAATTAGATCAGTGGGGTCTTAGAAGAAACCCTGGTGAATCACGTTTAGCCTACAACAATAGAGTAATTAAAAGTGGAATTTGGAAAAAAACCAAGGATTTAAGCGTTTGGGATTTGTCACCAGAAGGAGCTCAGGAATTTAATTCGTACGTTAAGGCACAAAGTGATATCAATTATTTTTCAATTGCGTGTGTAAATACTCATGAAGATAAATTCACTCGTTTTCAGGTGCCAAATAAAAATATGAATCCTATTCTTGTAAAAAGCTCCATATTTATGGGGAGGTATACAAACAATAAGAGTGGTGAAGTTCCTATAGATAAAAGCTGGTGGAGAAATGATGGCGTTGTGAGTGTAATATCAGCTACAAATCCTAAGGTCGGTTCATCAGACCAAATAGTTGATTATAGCGGAACTGCAGTAAAGGGTACATGGAATTATCTTGGGGAATTTGATAATACAGATCATATTGAAGTTTGTGGAATGAAATATGATCGAAACAGAATTGAACAAATGTATTTCAATGTGGCAGAAATGCTTTCAAAACTTCCTGTTGAATAATTCATAAAATTTGATATCAAGAAATTATTAACAATAAACTATACACTAAAACACCAGACTTTAAATATGCATTATGATAGGGATAAACGGAGGTAAGAATATTATTTTTTAAATGTGGGTAATGATAAATCACATGATGATGGATTATTTAAAAATACCTTACCCTGTGGTATAATTTTGAATATAGATAAAGCATTAAGGGGGTGGCATTTTGGCTCAGCAATATACCAAAAAAATGATTCGTGAGGTATTTATAAAGATGCTGAATGAGCGTCCACTTAACAAGATCACAGTTAAAGATATTGCTACAGCATGTGAGATAAATAGAAATACTTTTTATTATTACTACACAGATATATATGCACTTTTGTCAGAGATATTCCAAATCGAACTTCAGACAGTAATTGATGAATATAATGATACACTTTCTTGGGAGGAGAGTTTTATTGTAGCCGCTAGATTTGCTTTAGAAAACAAAACAGCCATTTATCATGTATATAATTCCATGCGGAGAGAAGAAGTAGTAAACTATATATATAATGTATCAGGAAATGTGATGATTCGGTATGTTGAAAAAGTAAGCGATGGTATATCAGCTTCTTTAGGAGACAGAAAACTGATTGCTTCCTTTTATCAGTGTGCTCTCACTGCGATGGTACTGCGCTGGATTGCTGCCGGTATGAAGGAAGACCCTGATACTATCGTTAGGCGAATTGGACAGCTCTTCGATGGAAACATTGAGTTATCTCTTAAGCGAAGTGCTGGTTTAACTGATGTCTAGTAAAAAGCAATAAGAGATTAATTTTTTATCAGACATTTTGGCCTCAATGCCTAAAAATTAGATAAATAAACTGCGGTGTTCAAATTTCGAACACCGCAGTTTGTTTATCTAATGAAAAAGACATAAAAAAACTATATTATAAATTTATAGAGATCTTACAGATAATAAATATCCATAAAATTAAGGGGAGGATTTATTATTTATTACACCATAGTGCATACTAGTAGAGTGAATATAGAAGCACTCTAAACATAATAGTGAGATTTGGCAACCTATTAAAAAATTAAGAAAGAGGGAGATAATAATGAAATTAAAAACACATGATGATAGACTTACCCTTACAAATGGAAGTTATCATGCTTTAGTAAATGCAAGAAAGCCTAAAGGAATTGAAGATAAAAAAGCTTATTTAATCGGTACTGGAATTGGGGCTTTAGCTGCTGGTTGTTTTTTAATTCGTGATGCTCACATGGATGGAAGCAAGATTACCTTCTTAGAACAATTGGACATTCCTGGTGGATCTATGGATGGAGAGGTTCGTCAAAATATGGGTTATGTAGCACGTGGTGGACGTGAAATGGGTCATCATTTTGAGGTTTTATGGAGTTTATTTAGTTCATTACCATCTACAGAAGATCCTAATATGACTGTTTTAGATCATTTTTATTATACAAACTACGATGATCCAAACTCTAGTAATTGTCGTATTACTAAAAATAAAGGTGAACGTTATGACAATGGGAAATTTAATTTGGGTCAAGATTTAGCAAAAGAATTAGCTGCTTTTGTAAATATACCAGATGAAGAACTTCAAGATAAATCTATTGAAGATATTTTTTCTGAAGAACTTTTAAACACTGATTTCTGGACATATTGGAGAACAATGTTTGCTTTTGAAAATTGGCATAGTGCTTTAGAAATGAAATTATATATGAATCGTTTCATCCACCATGTTGGGGGGCTTCCAAATCTTTCTGCTCTACAATTTTCAAGACATGACCAATATACTTCATTTATAAAACCTATGGTTAAATATTTAGAAGATCATGGTGCTAAATTTGAATATGGAGTTACTGTTGATAATGTTGAATTCTCAATTTCAGATGATAAAAAGGTTGCAAAGAAAATAGTCGCAAGAGATAAAACTGGAAAAGATATTTCTATTGATTTAACAGAAAACGACTTAGTATTTATCACTAATGGTTCTATGACTGAAGGTTCAGGATATGGTGATGACAATACTCCTGCACCATTTAATAGGGAACCAGAAGGATGCTGGAATTTATGGAGAAATATATCAGCTCAATCAGATGAATTTGGAAATCCAGATAAATTCTGTACAGATACAGAAAAATCTAATTGGGAATCTTGTACAGTAACTTGCCATGATGAACGTGTTCCTGAGTACATTGAAAAAATCACAAAACGTTCACCATATGGTGGACGTACTGTAACAGGCGGAATAGTTACAGCACTTGACTCTTCATGGTTGATGAGTTGGACAATAAATCGTCAAGAACAATATTATGGACAGCCAGAAAAAGATGTTCTAGTTTGGGTATATGGTCTATTCTCTGATGTACCTGGAGATTATATTAAAAAACCTATGAGAGATTGTACTGGTAAGGAAATCACAAAAGAATGGTTATATCATATAGGAGTTCCTACAGATAAAATTGAAGAATTAGCAGAATCATGTAGCGCAATTCCTGTTATGATGCCATTTATAACATCTCAATTTATGCCTCGTGCAGCTGGAGATCGTCCATATGTTGTACCAAAGAATGCAGTAAACTTTGCTTTCCTTGGACAATTTGCTGAAACATTAGATGATCCAGGCCGTGATACTGTATTTACTATAGAATATTCAGGACGTACAGCTATGGAAGCAGTATATGTTTTAACTGGAGTTGAAAAAGGAGTTCCTGAGGTATTCGCTTCAAGATATGACATACGTTATTTATTAAATGCAGGTGTATGTTTATTAGATGGAGAAAAACCAAAACTTGATTTACCACCAATGGCTAAACGTAAAGTTTTAAAACAAGTAGCAGGAACAGATATTGAAAAGTTATTAAAAGAATATGGAATTATTTAATGAGATTTACAGTTAGATAATTTGATTAAAATCCCGAATTTTAAAAAATCGGGATTTTAATTTATATGTAGCTATTATTCATATTGCTAATTGGTGTATTAATATCATACGAAGGAGGAAACTTTTTTGAAAGAAAAAACAGATCTTAAGCAAGCTTATATTCCTACTATAGAAGAAATGCAAAGTTGGTATGAAGATGATTTACGAAAGGAAGCCTTAGAATCATCAGAATATGAGAATAATGTAAAAATAGAAGAACAAGGGGCGTTTTTTAAGACTTTTCGAAAATTTGAAAAAAGAGATGAAATTCCTCTAGATTCTAAAAAAAACAATGTTTATTATGAAAAATATAAAACTTATGTAGAAGAAGAAACAGAAAACAAGGGCAAAAAGATACTAGAAATTGAAAATTCAATTGAATATGAAAAGTTTTTCCTTCGCTTAGAAAGAAGAATCAATAGCGAAAGTAATAATTATAACCATTATGGTAGTAATCCAGCTACAAGATATAGGGTTGATTGTATAAAAAAATTAGAAAAAGAGTTAGAGATAATTTTAGAAAATTCTCCAGAAGCATGGGAATTTTATTATAAACGTCAATTGATAAGTGATATAGAAACCCAACATCAGCAACGTTTGGTAACTGTACCTTATGTAGTTAAATCAAAACAAAAAGTAATAGATTCCTTGAATTTAGGTGTTCCTGTATATATTGTAGGACATTTGGGAAGCGGAAAAACACAATTAGCAACAGAAGCAGCCCTAGATTTTACTATTGAAAATACAATACAGAGAGAATTAGAAGATAAAATGGAAGATTGGTTTTCTAAAAATCCAAATGCTAAAGAAAAAGATGCCATTGAAAAATTTGGAGAATTTAATGAAGAAAGAAAGCTTCATTATAAAAATATATTAACTAATGGAAGTAAAGAGGAAATAGAATCGCTGCAGCCGCTGTTTATATCTGGATCTCATAATTTAACTTATGAAGATATGTTTGTAGAGAAAACTTTGACTCTTAAACATAGTTTTTCTAAAGGATCTTATTCCGATTATCTGAACATGATTATAGGAGATTTTTATGAGTGGATGGATGAGCATAGAACTAGGCTAGAGAAGATGACTGATGAAGAGCAGTTACAACTTAAGATTCAAATATGGAAAAGCTTTTCCGATTTATTGGTAGCAAGTAATAGTGCTTTTGGTACTGAAATCAAAAAAATAGAAAGAGAAATTTTGATTGCAGTAAAAGAAGGCCGTCCTGTAATAGTAGACGAATTAAATACAATTGCCATGCAAAACTTAATTGCTTTAAATGATATTTTGCAACGGCATGCAGGAAATACAGCTTACATCACAGGAGTTGGACCTGTTTTGATTAAGCCTGGATTTGGATTTATTGGTACAGGAAATTTGTCAAGTCAAATGGTGAATTATGAAGGAACAAATGAGTTAAATCCAGCATTTAAATCGCGTTTCGTAACCATTGAATATAATTATGTACCTCAAAAAACAATTGGTTCCTTAGAAAATCAAGAATTCCCAGAAAAAAATGAACTTTTTAGAATAATAATAGCAGGATTAGCTGATAAACATGGAAATATTCATATACCTAATTCCAAAAGGACATTAGAAGAATTGTTTAGATTTTCTCAATTGTGCAAAGTTACTCAAAATGTTTTTATGGGCAAATGGAAAGATGACGAAGCCCAAAAAGATTGTGGAATAGATGAACTAGAACTGAGGGAGTCTGTATTATCAATTCGTAATATTTTACATGTTTTAGATAATTGGAATAAAGGAGAAGAAAAAGATTTGAGCAAAGCTTTGTGGGATGGCTTTATTAGTTCAATCACTTATCCAGATGACCAGAATTATATTCTCTCACAAGCAGTACGTTTTGGATTTTTTCCTGTGGGAGAAGGGTGGAAGGTTGAGACAAAAGGTATAGGAGAAGCAACCACAACCTATGATGAAATTCGAACTCGTCCATATCACTATGTTCGTCCATTAACAGATACTTTAAGCTATTTAGATGTAGTTCATCTGATATTTGGAAAAGGAACGCCGAGAAAAACTTTGCCAAAAGGATTAAAAGAAACTTTTGAAGCTGCTGTTAATGATTCATTGCAAATTGATGCGAAAGAATATCAAAAACTAGATCAACAATTATCTCATTTAGAGCATTCAAAAGATATCCTTGAATACTTAGAAAATAATGGAGAAGAGAAATGAAAATAAATTTGTCAGTGGACAGGAAGGATTTTAAAAATCAAGTTAAAGAGCTAAGAGAAAAGCTGAATGAATGCCAAAGAGATGGAATTTTAGATGATGATTTTAAAGAACAATTAAACAAACTTCTAAAAGTAGAAGAAGAGTTATTGACTGATTTAATTCCTTATTATCGAGTTTATGCAAATGATATTAAGAAGACTTCACTAAGTATAAATCCCATAAAACAATTAGGCCCTTTTAGTTTTGATAGTTTTTTACAAACTACATTGAGGATTAATAAAAATCTTTTTATTACAAGTAGTATAGACAGAAAAGTTCAATTCTTTTATATGGATATTGATTATTCTTTTTTAGATTATAATCAAATAGAAGTAGAGTGGAGTCCGCCTATCAAAGAAATAAAAGAGACAATTTCCTTTATATATAAATTAAATGACAAAGAAATTTTGCTTTTGGGAGTCAGAGGGGGATGCTATCTACTTTCAATGGATAATTTTGATAATCTGCCTAATGTTAATGGAGAGATTAAAGTTAAAAGGATTCAAACAAATCATGCTTTTGATGGATTTGGAAGATGTTTAGCAATTAGAGATGGTTTATTTGTAGTGGAAAATGGAGATGAAAAGTTAAATTTATTTGAAATAATAAAAGAAAATGATGAATATTGTTTGTTTTTTCATAAAGATATATATTGCTCTATTCCAAACTGGACGACCCTAGAAAAAATAAATGAGGATTATTTTGTAGTTGGAACAAAGATGGGGAATTTATATTTTATCAAATATGAGAACAGACAATTTACTATTACAGGAAAAAATCATTTTATAAATGATGAGATAAGGCAAATTAGATTCTTAGAAGATGAAAATGGTAATAAGAATTCCATTATAGTGATAGGCAATAAAGGACAGCTTAATATATTTTCTTTATATGAAGATTCAAAAAATATAAAAATAGAATTAAATGATTTAGAAGGCAATTTGTTTGATGCTCAATCTAAAAAAGGCACAGCTGTAGTTTTAAGTGAAGATGGAATCATATATTTACTTGAAGAGAATTTTGGAAATTGGTATCTAAATGAAGATATCGCAATCAAAGACATCCTTTTTACAAATGTCTTTGAATTGGATATTTCTAAATATCTACTTATGGATATAGAAGGTAAATTAAATCTGTTATATATTGATCGAATTGATACACCAAAAGATTTGTGGAATCTGCCGCTGTATTAATAGGAGGAATGAGTATGGTTGATTATGATGAAGAAACATTAATTGAAGAATCTAAAAAACATTGCGAAGAATTTCTAAAAAAAGAACAACGCTCATTAGCTACATTTACAGGAGATTCTAATTTGATGTATATACCTGATTCCAAACTACAAAGATTTATATTAGACTCTTCTAAAGGGGTTTTGTACTTGCCCCTGGAAACTTTTCTAGATAGAAAATTAGATAACAATCAAATTATGTGGCATATCTACTATGAACTAGCCTTATATCCTGATTGGAAAAAGCAAACTAAAAAATATATAAATAGAAAAAAACATTGGCAGAAAGAAATTGATCACATGACAAGCTATATTATGACTAGGATAAAAAAAGAAGGACTAGAAAATGACCTTTCATATCAGCCTAAAGTTATTTCTAATTATGTAAGAAAAGAAATTTTTGATTTGTTACATCTATTGGATAAACAAACATCTTTTCTAAGGGTTTTGCAGATGTGTCCTATATATAGGGATAAAGAGAATTTTGAGAAAATTGTTTCATATATGAAAAAAATAGGTAAGACTATTGAGTCAATTTCTAAAATGCCTAGACATAGAGCTTTTGCCAATAGTTTTTTTATTATTGAATTATATAAAATAGAGCCTAAAATTGAAGAATGTGCTGAAAATCCATTTCATAGAAAAATTTTTAATCAGCCTTTTTTTGATTTTATTCATTATCAATTAATTAGACAGATAAATAAAGAGCAAGGAATTAGAGAGAGAGATCCATTCATTCGTTCTTTCATCTATCCAACTTTTCAGCAATTATGGAAACAAGAAATTGATGGAATGATGTTTTATAAATCAAAAGGACAAAAAGGAGAGCAATCCAAAGGAAGTGAAAATCCTTTTGAAAAGTCAAAAACAGATGACATGCCAGATTCACTAGAATCTACCCAGGAAGAAGTGGAAAAAATTTTAGAGGAAATGATGGATCAACAGGATCAAATAAGTGAGAGTGTACAAAATACCATGGAAGGTAAGGTAGATTTAGAGCCTTATGGAATTAGCCAATCAGATCAACAATTGTTTCAATTTTATTCAAATAAAATGAAATTAGAAAGAGAACAAATGCGTCAATTTTGGAAAAAGTTGATAGGGAATGCAAAGAAAGAAGTCAGTGTAAAAAAAGATAGTCAAGTAAAGGGAAAACTAGATGTGGATAGCTTTATCGATTTTTATCCAGATTTTGTAGAAGCTGAAAAAAAGGGGAATTACAAAAACCTTCCGATTTTTAATAGATACTTACTAGAGACTCAGGCAGATATATTGCCTGAAATAATAGAGATTTCTTTTGTTATAGATAATTCAGGATCGATGAATGCGTCAAAAATTGAGGCGGCAAGGAAAGCTTTGGCAGTGACCTTGCTGTCTATAGATGATTTTAATGGATATTTAAAAAAAAATGCAGAACAATTGAATCAAAAAGTAGAAGTTTTAAGCGAAACCTGGTTTTTTGGAAGTAAGTATTATAATGTTAAAGAATTTAATGATAAAAATATGAATGAAAAAGAAAAAAGCCATATAATTCGCTCAATCATAAAGTTAGATGCAACAGATGGAGCAACTGATGATGCAAGTTGCCTTAGAGAAATATCCAATAGAATTACGTCTATACAGAAAAGAGAACTGAAAAAAGGAAAACAAATAAAGATAGTCTTTGAAATTACAGACGGTGCATCAAGTTTCCCAGGATCAGCAAAAGAAGCTATACAAGAATTATTATCTAAAAATGTTGAAGTTTATGCATTTCAAATAGGAAAAAATAGCGAGACAAATGAAAAAATCTTTAACTTCGTATGGAATGAAGGATGCAAACAACCACATGGAGTAATGATTGGTGAACAAGTAGAAAAACTACCAAAAGAATTACTAAAAGCAGTAGGCAAAAATATGCAGTCTATTTTTAATAATTAGTTGGGTAAGCGTAAAATCCAACCTGCATTTTAATTCATCAATTTCTATGGGATAATATCTCCAACGTCAACAAAGGAGGTCATCTCCAGTGAAATAGGAAGAGATATACAATTCCTAAATGGAGTACTCTTATTTTAAAGTAACACTAGCTTAGTATATTAATATTAGGCTAGCTTTTATTTTAAATATAATAAGGTCATAAAATAATCTAGGAAGTTACTGTTTTTGAAGCTAGATCTACTAAGATTTCGTAAAGGATCCGGAGGATTGTGAACAAATAACTTATATTATTATGATACTTATGTTTTTGCCATTAAGTATAAAATCTTTTTTATAGTTAAATGTTTTATTGACCTCATTGTAGCTATGATCTATATATGTTATAGGATTCTTTGGAGTAACTTGCTTTGCTATGTGAATACTTTACACAAAACACTTTTGGTATTATAATACAAAATATCATATAATTGTTATAAGTTTTAATTCATATAACAATAGTATAAAATATTTTAAAGAACAATTGGGGGGAATTATAAATGAATGCTATATTAAAGAGAAGAAGTATAAGAAAATACAAGGATAAAAAGATAAGTGATGATATTGTTGAAGAATTATTAAGAGCAGGAATGGCTGCACCTTCTGCTGTAAATGAACAACCTTGGCAATTTATAGTGTTAAGAGATAAAGAAACTATGAAAAAGATAACTAAGGTGCATGAGTATTCAAAGATGTTATTAGAGGCAGATGTTGCAATTGTAGTTTGTGGAGATAAATCAAAAGAGTTAGTAGATGATTTTTGGGTACAAGATTGTTCAGCAGCTACAGAGAACATATTAATAGAGGCACAAGATAAAGGATTAGGCGCAGTATGGTTAGGTGTTTATCCAATAAAAGAGAGAGTAGATGGAATAAAAGAAATTCTAAATTTACCAGAAGGTATAACTCCTTTATCTGTAATACCTATAGGATATCCAGATGAAAAAAAGGAGCCAGCAGATAGATCTAATAAAGAAAGAGTACATTATGATAAATGGTAATAATTTCACCGGATCTCTGTGAGGTGTGAATATATGGGAAAACTCCAGGCACAACTATTGTAGGTATTATAACAATGTCAATTATGACTAGGTTGGATCAGATATAAGGTATATTAGTCAAGTCTATTATATTCACTAATTACTAATAGAATGAAAACAGGTCACATCATGGAACTTATATCCATGATGTGATTTGTTTATATATTATTATTTATTTGTTTCGATTTCAAAAATAGCTTCAATTTCCATAGTAATATCCAGTGGAAGCTGGTTTGTACCAACTGCTGTGCGAGCATGACGTCCTGCATCGCCAAACACATCATACAATAGTTGAGAAGCTGCATTTACAACAATATGTTGCTTGGTAAATCCAACTTTACTATTAACAAAAGCTTGAACTTTAACTACATTTACAACACGATCTAAATCACCAAGATACTCCTTTACTGCTGCAAGCATATTGATAGTGCAGATTTTAGCTGCATTTTGTGCCTCCTCTAATGTTCTTTCTTCACCGACTTTTCCTGTATAAGCAGGTTCTCCATTAACAAGGGGTGCTTGTCCTGATACAAATAAAGCATTTCCTAATTGCTTTACAGGTACATACATTGCCTTAGGAGTAGATAGCTCAGGAAGTTTAATGCCTAATTCTTTAATTTTTTGTTCTATTATCATAATATGCAAACCTCTTTTTCTAATTTATTTTAATATCAGCTATAGAATACAAAGCAGCTGACCCGCTAATAGTTACTCGGTCTCCACAATATTTGCAGTATAATGTTCCACCACGATTAGAAAGTTGTCTTGCTATCATCTCATCTTTTCCAAGATATTTTGCCCAATAAGGAATAAAATTACAATGTGCTGAACCACATACAGGATCTTCATTAACTTTAATCTTAGGGAAAAAACATCTTGAAACAAAATCGTACTTTTTACCTTTTGCAGTAATTAAAACACCCATACCATCTGGAAGTTTTTCTAGCTTAGAAAAATCAGGTGATGCCTTTTGAACAGCTTCTTCATTTTCAAGGACAAACATTAAATCTCTTCCTAGATAGGCTTTTAAAGGTTTTACACCAAGAGCTTCAATCATTTGTTCTGTCAACGAAAATGGCTCAGGCATTCTGCTTGGAAAATTCATTTCGTAAAGATCACCTTTTTTTACAACAATAAGCTCACCACTTATTGTTTGAAACTTGATTTTGTCTATATTCTTTTCATAATAATTGGCAATTACATAAGCTGTTGCCAAAGTAGCATGACCACAAAGATCAACCTCTTTTCCAGGAGTAAACCATCTTAAGCTATAACTGTCTTCCTCTTTTACAGCAAATGCTGTTTCAGAAAGGTTATTCTCAATAGCGATTTTTTGCATGGTTTCATCAGGTAGCCATTCCTTCATGATACATACACCAGCTGGATTTCCTTCAAACACTTTCTGTGCAAATGCATCAACAACATAATATTTCATAATAATAACCTCCTTATTTTTAGGTAAAATCATACTATGCTAGTAAGTATATCATTGTAAGTGTATGGTCTCAATGATATAATTGTATGCAAGACAATTATTTTAAGGAGGTTCCATATGCCTGTAAATTCATTTGAAAATTATCCAATGTCATGGAAACCTGAAAAAAGTCAATTAGGTTCTCCATTATATCTCTCTATTGCTAGTTTATTAGAATATGATATACTCAACGGCTATCTTGCACCTAACACAAAACTTCCACCTCAAAGAGAACTGGCAGATTACCTTGATATCAATCTAAGTACTATAACAAGAGCCTTTAAAATATGCGAAGGCAAAGGATTAATTTATGCTGTTATTGGAAGTGGAACCTTTGTTTCTTCTAATGCTGGGAGTGCTATTTTTCTAGCGGACAACGATGCAAATAAGAGCTATATAGAAATGGGGGTTATAAAACCACTTGATTGCTCTAATATATTAGTTGCAGAAACCATTAAAAGCATTGTTAATAAAAATTATCTGGAAAGGCTATTGGATTACAGACATCCTTTAGGCTGCCCTTATCACAGAATGGCTGCAAAAAAATGGATGCAGCGCTTTTCCATGGACGTATCCATTGAAAATATAGCTATAACCTCAGGGGGACAAAATGCTATTACACTACTCTTAATTTCTATTTTTAATCCTGGTGATAAAATTGCAGTGGACACTTATACTTATCCTAATTTTATTGAATTAGCTAATATGTTGAATATTCAATTGATACCTATTGAAGCAGATGAATTAGGAATTATACCAGAAGGATTAGATCGTGTTTGCAGTATAAATAATATAAAAGGAATATACATAAATCCTTCCTGTAGTAATCCTACTGCTGTAATTATGGATATGAAGCGCAGAAAGGAAATCGCAGATGTTATAAAGAAACATAAACTTATTCTAATGGAAGATGATATTTATTCCTTTCTTGCTCCACAAGGTTACCTACCAATATCACATTTTGTTCCAGAACAATTTATTTACATGCTAAGTATATCAAAAGCCTTAAGTTCTGGCATGAGAGTGGGATTTATAGGTTATGCCAATCAGTTTGCTGAAAAAATTACCAGAGGGATTTACAATATAAATATAAAAACTTCATCACTAAATGCAGAGATTATAACTGAACTAATTAACACTGGAATTGCTAATAAAATTATTAGCCAGAAAAAAGAAATTGCAGAAGAACGCAATGAACTATATGGACAATATTTTAAAATTACAAATCCTCATGAAAACCCTCTAAGTTTTTTTCGTTGGCTTCCACTGTGTCAGAAGTATCGAGGAAAGCAATTTGAACAAGATGCTTTAAAACATGGTATTCGCATATACCATTCCTATCGATTCTTAACTGGGAAAGAGGAATCAGCACAATTTATTCGCATTTCACTAAGTTCTGTGTCAGACTCTCAAGAATTAGATAAGGGACTTCGAATGCTTAATGATTTTCTACTCCAGGCAAAAGAAAGTTGATAAAGAAGTTAATGTAATAATCTTTTTTATATTATTTTTAAGATTATATTGACATTATTGTAACGGCATGATATCATAACATAAACTTACCAAGAGGGGGATTATTATGAATATTAAAATAAATATATTTGTTTCAAAATTGAATAATCTACTCTTATTAGCTAACTTAAGATAGCGATTGCATACATAGATACGTTACATACTACTATAGATGCAATCGCCAAAACAGGCGTTTTGCATCTATGGTGGCTAATTATTTGTATTGAAATAAATGAAGTCCCATAGATAAACTATGGGACTTTTGTAATATCCTAGGTAAAAAAGTCTCATAGTATAAACTGTGGGGCTTTTTTATTTATAAAAATTAATATTAGGAAAATTCAGATAAATAACTTAGGAGGAATAGAAATGAAAAAATCCAGAGAACAATGGGGGACAAAAGCAGGGTTCCTACTTGCAGCTATTGGTTCTGCAGTAGGGATAGGTAATATATGGAGATTTCCTTATGTAGCTTATTCAAATGGAGGTGGAGCATTCCTAATACCATATTTTTTCGCTATATTTACAGCAGGGATACCTTTGTTAATCCTTGAATATGGAATGGGACATAAATTTAAAGGTTCAACACCACTAGCCATAGCAAGAGCAAATAAAAAGTGGGAATGGCTTGGTTGGTGGCCTGTAATTAGTGCAGTTATAATTTTATCCTATTATTCAATGATTTTGAGTTTGGCTATAAAGTACTTAACATTAAGTTTTAATAAAGTATGGGGAAATGACACTAATAATTATTTTTATAATGAAGTATTAAAAGTATCATCATCACCTTTCGATTGTGGAGGTATAATTGTTCCAATACTAATAGGAATAACTCTAGTTTGGTTAATTAGCTGGTTCATATGTTATAAAGGAATAAAAGCTGGAATTGAAAAATTAAGCAAAATATTATTACCAACTCTATTAATAATAATGATAATTATAGTAATAAAAGGGGTAACCTTAAAAGGGGCTTCTTTAGGCTTAAACACACTGTTTACACCTGATTGGGAAAAAGTTAAAGATCCTAAAGTTTGGATTGCAGCATATGGACAAGTATTCTTTTCATTAAGTATAGCTACAGGAATTATGATGACTTATTCTAGTTATCTTCCTAAAAAAACAGATATAAATAATAGTGCATTTATGACTGCTTTTGCTAATTGCGGATTCGAATTTTTATCTGCCATAGGGGTTTTTGCAATACTTGGATTCATGGCAACAAATCAAGGAGTATCTATTGATAAAGTTGTATCTGGTGGTATAGGACTCGCATTTATAGCATTTCCTAAAGTGTTTTCAGTAATGGGGACTTGGGGAAATATACTATCTATATTATTCTTTACTTGTTTGATCTTTGCTGGGGTAACATCAGCAGTATCCTTAGTTGAAGCAATATCTTCAGCCATAATAGATAAAACAGGATGGGAACGTAAAAAAGTAGTAACAGGAATTTTATTAGTTGGATTTATTATAAGTCTTTCCTTTGCAACTAGAGCAGGACTGTACCTATTAGATATTATGGATAATTTTATTAATAATTATGGAGTAGTTGTAGTTGGATTGCTAGAAACTATCCTAATCGGATGGATTGTAAAACCTAAAACAATTCGTGATCATACAAATTCAGTATCTTATTATAGAATAGGAGAATGGTGGGACATAATTATTAAATGTATAAACCCAATTGTTTTAACTTTCATTCTAGTTCAAAGTTTTATTACAGAAATGCGTACACCTTATGGTGGATATCATTTGACAGCATTATTTGTTTATGGATGGGGAGTTATTTTAATAGGAATTGCTGGATCAATTTTAATAAGTAAACAACCTTGGAGAGATAATATTAATTTAAAAAATGAATAAAGGTGTGGTGATAAAAATGACATTAAGTGCAATGATATTCTTCGGAATAGGCGCAACAGTACTTTGGGGAGGATTACTTGCTACTATAATAATTTCAATGAAAAAAGATAACTATTCAGAAAATAGCAAAATACAAAATTAAAATTAATGAATTTGCAGTCTTAAATGAAAGTATAAGCTGTTTTATTACAGAAAGACTTAATAAAAAGGGAGTGTCTTAAAATAAAAACAGCCTTAATTTTAATATAGTAAATATAAATAATACATGTAATAAACATATAAATGAGCTTTAGTAGTTCTTAATCTGACGGAATTAAAAATTTTTGTAATTCCTCACAGGACGTGAGGAGCCAGTGGTGAAGGCAAGGAAGGCGCCTCTACTGGGTAAAAAATTTTTAATGGAGTCAAATTTAGAACTGCTTAGCAAAATGAATTGCTTTATGAATGTATTATTTATATTTACGGTTTTAAAATTAAGGCTATTTTGAGACATTCTTCTTTATAATTTGAGTAAGATTATATTTCAGCAATAGTCATCTCACAGCTAATATATATTAGTCGTTTTTATTTAACCATTTATTAAGTACTTCTATATATTTTTCATTCTCTTCTACAAATGGCATATGACGGCTGAATTCAAATAATTCCCATTCAGAATTTGGAATCTTGTCATACATTGTTTTTGCAACAAGTGGTGAGCAAAGATCAAGCAAGCCACTTGTGATTAAACAAGGTTCCTTTATATCTTCAATTTCTTTCATAAAATCAAAGTTCTTTAATGTACCAGATGGGCTAAATTCATTTTGACCCCATGCAGTTATATAAGCTTCTGTTCCAGGAACTTTTTTACGTCTTAAGCATTCTGGTGAATCTGGTCCTACTTCTCCTGCACAGTGACGAAGCATGAATTCTGCTTCTGCCTTTTGATATTCTTCTGATGAATAATCTCCAGCTTCTTCTGCTTTTGCAATGGCATCTTGCATTTCCTTAGGAAGGTAAGAAACTCTTCTACGTTGTTCTTTTTCCCATAATGAAGCAGCTGGTAAAGTACTGGATAAGATGTAACTCTTAATTCCTTCAGGTTTGTATTCACAAGCATATTGGATTGCTTGCATTCCACCCCAAGATTGTCCTAATAGGTGGATTTCATCTAATCCTAAGTGTTTACGTAATTCAATTAATTCTTCAATCCAAGTTTTGGCATTCCATAAGTCAGGACGAGAAGGTGTTGCAGATAATCCGCAGCCTAATTGGTCATACATAATAACAGCACGTCCATCTTCTGCAACTTTATCAAGTACTTCAAAATAATTATGTGTAGAACCTGGTCCGCCATGTAATAAAACTAATGGTTTTTTATTTCCTGTACATTCACCAACTATACGGTAATAAGTTTTATATCCTAGATATGGCATATAGCCTTCAGTAATCTTCATAATAAATCTCCTTATCTATGTTTTATAATAAATCTTAGTTGTTATGAGTTTTATATAACTTCATAACCAATTCTTTGTCTTTATTTGGATTCAGGAACAATAATTATGTCCTTTGTGTAGTTATTTAATACTTCGCAACCATCTTCAGTTGTGATAACAAGGTCTTCAATACGAACACCTATTCCTTCTTCTGGAAGATAAATTCCTGGTTCTACAGAGAAGCATTGTCCTGGTTTAATGATATCTTCATTTACGGAAGAAACATCACCAAATTCATGGTCTTCTAAACCACAGGAATGTCCTGTTCTGTGTGTGAAATATTTTCCATAGCCTTTTTCTTCAATGTAGTTTCGGCAAGCTAAGTCTACGTCACACATTCTGTTTCCAGGTTTTGCAGCGGCTATACCTCTTAAATTTGCTTCTACAACAATATCATAGATTTCTTTTTGTCTTTCAGAAACTTCACCGATAAATACAGTTCTTGTCATATCAGAGGCATAGTTTTTATAAAATCCTCCAATATCAAGTATAACACAGTCACCATATTTTCCTTTTGTATCATCTGTTACATGGTGTGGATCTGCGGCTCCCTTAGCATATGCTGTAATTGGATCGAAGGATACTTCATTAATACCATGTTTTTTATAAATTTCACGAACCTTAGTATTTAATTCTTTTTCAGATAAACCTTTTCCTACCCATGGAATCAATTCATCTATTACAAGATCATTTAATCTTGAAGATTCTTTTAAAATAGCAATTTCCTCTTCATCTTTAATCATTCTTACATAGTCAACTATAAAGGAACCGTTTACAAATTTACTCCCGCCACCAAGTTCTTGTAATCTTAATAAGAATTTAGATGGCCATACTTTATCGATACCTATAACTTTATCTTTTTCTACAAATTTAGATAGGATTTCAACTCCATCTTGAATATCATTGTACCATACGATTTCTACACCAAGATCCTCTTCCTGTGGGAACAATTCATTAATAACAATTTTGTGGTTGCCATTAACATTTAAGTACAATGCTAATAATCTTTCTCCTGGAATAATCCATTTTCCTGTTAAATAAAAAATAGCTGTAGGATCAGAGATAATCATTTGTGGAATTTCATTTTCTTCCATTGATTTTAATATTCTGTTTAATTTATTTATATCCATAGGTAGTCCCTCCTATTTTAGTTATTAAATACTAATATAATAATATGCTTGTCTACAAATGTCAATGAAGATACTAGAATTATTGCAATGAATTATTTTGATTCTTTCTTTTTTAAAAATTTTTTAATTTTTTTATTTTTTTATAGAGATTTTTAGAAAATTATATGATATAATGATGAAAAATAATATTTTTTTAGTATATGTGTAATAAAACAAATATCAATATCACAATATGGTGTTGCACTTAATGTAGAATTTACAGGCTTTAACAGTATAAATTTATTTAAATTATAAATTATTGTAGTATGGTAATACTAAAAAACAATTTAAATATAATTTAAATTTAAGATTTTACTTTATTTTTACTAAATATTTGTTTTTATTAAACAAAAAAGAAAAGGATACCATAAGGTATTTAAAATCATTTTCTCTTCTCTTGAAAAAGAGGAGGGGACATGCTTTTTGAAATACATACGCAATATTATTTTTTTATAGGGGGTAATAAAAAATGGAAAACACAAGCAAAAGACCCTTTGGGTTTTATGTATGCTCACTTGCTTTCACATTGGAAAGATTTGCATTCTATTCAGCGAAATGGTTAATAGCAGTATTTGTAGTTGCTAAGGTAGCAGACGGAGGCCTTGGACTTACAGCGGCAGATGCAGCAAAAATGTCTGCAAATTTAGTTGCATTCACTTATCTTGCACCAGTAATTGGAGCATTTATTTCTGACCGTCTTATAGGTGCCAGGTACCTTGTTCCAATTGGAATGACTTTAATGGGAGCAGGTTATTTAGTAGGATGGCAGGCTTCAAGTGCTGGCATGGTTAACTTGATGATTATCCTAGTTTCTCTTGGTACAGGCTTATTTAAATGCCAGACAAGTGCTATTACAGGTAGACTTTTTGATGACCCAAGACAATTAGATAGTGCTTTCTCTATTCAATATTCTTTTGTTAATATTGGTTCTTTCATTGGTACAACAATTATCGGGGTACTTGTAGGAACTAAGGGATATGCTTTCTGTTTCTTAGTTTGTGGAATTATGATGTTTATTGATGCAGTTTGGTTTATCTTTGGATGGAAATTCCTAGGACAAACAGGTAAAAAGCCATTCAAAATTGATGAACACGAAGAAGTAAAAGCAAAAGAAACTAAGGAAGAAAAGAAACCACTTACATCAATAGAAAAGAAAAGAGTTGGAGCTATTATTTTAGTATCTTTCTTCTCTGTAATTTTCTGGTTATTCTGGTACTTAGCATATATGCCTGTATACTTCTACTGGGGCGGAGACAATGCAGCGGCTAACTGGATGATAGGTAACTTTGAGGTACCAACAGCTTGGTTTGATTCATTAAATGCATTGGCATGTATCACATTAGGACCAATTCTTGGTAAAGTATGGGAAAAATTAGCTAAAAGACCTCAAGGTGATTTAAGCATGTTTAAGAAAACTGCTTTAGGTATGATGCTTCTAGGTTTATCTTATGTAATATTTGCAATGGCAGATGTTACAAGAGGAGGCAATCTTGCACCACTTGCTTGGATGGTTGCATTTGGTATTGTATTATCTCTTGGTGAAATGGTATTCTCACCACTTGGGAACTCTTTCATTAGTAAATTTTCACCACCTAGATTATTATCAAGCATGATGAGTGTTTGGATACTTGCTGTCTTCTTTGCAGCAAAATCTTATGGATGGGTTTATGAATTTACATTAAAATTTAAATTCGCACCAACATACTTTGTAATCGCAGCTATTGCTGCTGGAGCAGGTATTATTCTTTGGTTATTAGATGGGAAATTGAATAGCTTAGTTGTAGAAGAGGAAGAACCATTAAACGAAGCTGTTTAATCAATGTAAAAATTTATATTAATATGAAATTTTATAAAATATTTATTTAAAGAAGTCATTGTTTTTCAATGACTTCTTTTTTTATAACTTTTTTATTTTTCACAATTATTAAAATTTTTCTTTTGTTATAGGAATTTTTGTGGTATTATATGTTATAAGTGGATAATATAATATTTTATTATCATATATGTAAAAAAAGTAAATACTTTATAAGGGTACTTATTTTAATAGTTACTAGATACGGTATTAGAAGCCGTTGTACACCATTTTAATAAATATGAATGTACATGGTTTTTCAAATACAAATGCAATATTAATTTTTATAAAGGGGGAATAAAAATGGAACAAAAAAAGAAAATGCCATTTGGGTTTTATATATGTTCAATTTCTTTCTCATTTGAAAGATTTGCATTTTACTCAGCAAAATGGCTAATTACAGTATTTGTAGCTACCAAAATAGCTAGTGGAGGACTTGGACTTACAGCTGCAGATGCAGCAAAAATGTCTGCAAATTTAGTTGCATTTACTTATCTTGCACCACTAGTCGGTTCATATATATCTGACCGTAAAGTAGGGGCTAGATACCTTATTCCTATTGGAATGGTTTTAATGGGAGCTGGTTACTTAGTAGGATGGAAGGCTTCAAGTGCTGGTATGATTAATTTAATGATTGTATTGGTTTCTATTGGTACAGGCTTATTTAAATCTCAAAACAGTGCTATTACAGGTAGACTTTTTGATAATCAAAAAGATTTAGATAATGCATTTTCTATTCAGTATTCTTTTGTTAACATTGGTTCTTTCATAGGTACAACAATTCTAGGTGTACTTGCAGGAAGCATGGGATACTCTTTCTGTTTTTTAATCTGTGCAATAATGATGTTCCTTGATGCTGCTTGGTTTGTGTTTGGATGGAGATTCTTAGGAGAGGCTGGTAAAAAACCATTTAAGGTTGATGAACATAAAGAAGTAAAAGCAGAAAAACAACAAGAAGAAAAGAAGCCTCTTACTACACTAGAAAAGAAAAGAGTTGCAGCTATTATTTTAATATCTTTATTTTCTATAGTATTTTGGATATTCTGGTTCTTAGCATACATGCCTGTATATTTCTATTGGGGCGGAGATAATGCAGCTGCCAATTGGATGATAGGTAACTTCAAGGTACCAACAGCTTGGTTTGATTCTTTAAATGCATTATGCTGTATAACATTAGGACCAATCCTTGGTAGAGTTTGGACAAGGTTAGCTAGGAGACCTCAAGGTGATATGAGCATGTTTAAGAAAACTGCTTTAGGTATGTTACTTCTTGGCTTATCTTATATAATATTTGCAATGGCAGATGTTACAAGAGGAGGACAACTTATATCACTTGGATGGCTTGTTGTATTTGGTGTAGTATTATCTCTTGGAGAAATGGTATTTTCACCACTAGGAAATTCATTTATAAGTAAATTTTCTCCTGCTAAGTTGTTAACAATTATGATGAGCGTTTGGGTATTTTCAAGTTTTGTTGCAGCAAAAGCTTACGGATGGATATATGAATTCACATTAAAATTTAAATTTGCACCAGTATACTTTACCGTTGCAGCCATTGCCATTGTATGTGGTGTAATTCTTTGGGCATTAGATGGAAAATTAAACAGTTTAGTTGTAGACGAGAAAGTTGTGGAAGATAATTCTGTAAGTTTAAATTAAAATTGAAAAATCCACTTGCATACTTTACAATTGTAGGTATCATTATTTAATCATTATATAAAAATTAAATAGTTTAGTTTTAAAATATGAAGAATAATAGAATATTAAAAAAAGAAGTCATTTTATAATGGCTTCTTTTTTATCGATGGATATAAGTATTTTATAAGGTTTATTAGTTATATATGCAGTATAATTTAAAGGTTAGTTTAAAAGCTCTCATATGATGGGAGGTTTTGCTTTGATAATAATAAATTATAAGGTAATTTATTTCTAATTAATTTCCTGATAAGCAAATTAATGTATATATTTCCTCAATTGTAAATCGAAATGCAACCCTTTGGATACCAACTAGGTTGTATTAATAATAATAAATATTCACTCGTTGAGTGATTGCATCCTAGCAAACAAAAGATTCATTAATTACCAGTCTTTTGTTTGCTTATTAGTTTTGTTTTATATATCCTATGGTTGTTGGCGGCAGAACGGAGGATATATATGTCTAAATTTTTTATTTATGAAGAAAGACTTGAATTGCAAAAATACTTAAAAGAGAGTATTTCTTTTAAAGAAATCAGCCGCAGGCTGGGAAAAAATCCAACTACTATTTCTAGAGAAGTCCGCAAGTATAGCTCCAAAATTGCTACAGGTTACCCTGGATTTCCATTCAATGCTTGCAAGAAGCGTATTAACTGTAGAAATAAGAAAGTCTGTGGCAAAGAATGCACTAGAAAATCGGCTATCTATTGTAAGCTTTGTACTTCTTGTAATTCAAACTGTCCAGATTTTATTGAAGAAGTCTGTACTGCCAGATTCAGAGTTCCTTATGTTTGTAATGGTTGTAAAACCATTGGTAAATGTACACTTTTAAAGAATATTTATGATGCAGAGCATGCTCACATCAAGGCACATGAATCTATATCACAGTCACGAAGTGGTTTATGTGTATCTGAAGATGAAATCGCCAGATTGAATAAGATTATTTCGCCACTTATTCAAAATGGTCAGTCTGTAAATCAAATTTACATCAACCATCAGGACGAGCTTATGTGTAGTGAAAAGACCATTTATAATTACATCGATGCGTGTCTTTTTGATGTCAGGAACATTGATCTTCCAAGGAAAGTCAAATTCCGTGAGCGTTATAAGAAGCCTGAATTCAAAGTGGATAAAAGCTGCCGCATTGGTCGCAATTACGAAGATTTTAGTGCGTTTATTAAAAAGAACCCTGATACTGCAGTGGTACAAATGGATTCTGTTATTGGCAACAAAGGTGGTAAATGCCTCTTGACCATTCACTTCGTGGATTGCAGTCTAATGTTGGCATTTTTAAGAGATGCAAACACCTCAAAGTCTGTAACTGATATTTTTAATCAGCTTGATAAAAAACTTGGAAAAAATGCTTTCAGCAGACTTTTTCCTGTTGTCCTTACGGATAATGGGAGTGAGTTCTCGAATCCTAAAGCAATTGAATATCGAAAATCTGTACCAGCTTTGCGTACTAATATATTTTACTGTGATGCAGGTAGTCCTTATCAAAAAGGAGCCATTGAGGTAAATCATGGATTAATCCGAAGGGTGCTTCCTAAGGGAACAAGTTTTAATAATATTACACAGGAAGATATCACCTTAATGATGAATCATATAAATTCATACAAAAGAAAAAAGCTGAATAATCGCAGTCCGTACGAAACATTCAACTTTTACCACGGAGAAGAAGTTTTACATAAACTTGAATGCGCACCGGTTGCCGCCAGTGACATCATGTTAAAACCTGCTCTTCTAAAAAAATAATAAAAATGCGTGCCGCCAACCACTAATTTATCTAAGAAATTAAGGGGTGGATTCTCCGATTACAAAAAAATCGAGAGGGAGTCGACCTCCATTTAGCATGCTTATTTTTAATATAATACTTCAATAAATGTGAAAAATCAAACTGCATTTTGGTTACAAAAACTGCATCTCATTTACAAAACATGCATTTCGGATACAAAAGTGGCGTTTCGTTTACAAATATTCAGTTGTCAGTTACAAAGGTTGCTTTTCAATTTACAAAGTGGCATCTCGTGTTACTATTGAGTTAATGTATATATTTGTATTGAAAATGCCAAGTATATGTTATATAATTATAACATAAGTTATAATTATGTAACATGGAGGGGCTAGTATGAATAAAGTAATGAATTTAAAGACAAAGGATTTTTTCCAAAATGGATGTTGTGGCATACTATGGATTCTAGTTGGAATTGCAGAACTGCTTAAATTTAATGCTAGTGCTATTAGTACAGCTGTTTCTGCGATTTTAATACTTGATACTGTTTTTATGATAATTCCTCAGTTTTTTAAAGCAGAAATAGAGGATGAAATGGCAGAATATAATAAAAAAAGAGCAGCATCTAATGCATTTATTATTATATATACATGCATTTTGTTTGCTACAGTATTCTGTGTTGGTTCAGGAGGACTTATAGTAGATTTAGAATTAATATTACCATTTTTAGTGGGTACAATGAGTCTTCTAAGATTTGGATTTTTCCTTTTTTATGAGAAAGTCGGTGACTAATAATATGCCACGATTAAAAACAAAAATTCATGAACTTCGTAAAGAGCATAACATGAAGCAGGAAGATTTAGCAAAGTTAGTAGGAGTAAGAAGAGAGACTATAGGGCATTTAGAAAATGAAAAATATAATCCATCATTAAAATTAGCTATGGACATTGCTAAAGTATTTGGAAAATCAGTAGAGGAAGTATTTCAATTTGTGGATTAATATGAAGCTTAAAAATAAAAAGCAATAAGATAAGGTACTATAAATATTAATTTAATTCCTTAGTTTATTTATTTTTTGTAAATAAATTCACTTATAATTTTGGACAATTTTATTACAGAATTATTTATAAACTAGATAAATTATTTGATATAGGTTTATAATTTAATAGAAAATAAATTAAATAATATTTTTAATAACGTATATGGTTGCGTTATGTAATTATTAAAAAATAGTTTTAAAAATCATACAATTATTTTATGGAGGAAAGTTATGATAATAAGAGAAAATCTAAAAATAAAAAATATACCTGCAATTTTATGGGGTAATAAATCAGATAAGTTATTTATAGCTGTACATGGTAATATGTCAAATAAGGAAGATAAAATAATTCTTGCATTTGTAGAAGAGATAACAGCTAAGGGGTATCAAGTGCTTAGCTTTGATTTGCCTGAACATGGTGAACGTAAATATAAAAATTATCCTTGTAAGGTGCAAAACTGTGTGAAAGATCTTAATATAATTATGGATTATGCAGAAACATTATCAAATCATATAAGTGTATTTGCTTGTAGTATGGGAGCGTACTTTAGTTTATTAGCATATACCCATAAATTCTTAAAACAAAGTTTATTTCTTTCTCCCGTAGTAAATATGGAAGTTATTATAAATAATATGATGACTTGTTTTGATGTAAGTGAAGATAGATTAAAAGAAGAAAAAGAAATTTCTACACCTATTGGGCAAACCCTTTACTGGGATTATTATTGCTATGTAAAAGAGCATCCTGTTATTACTTGGAATACTAAAACTTCAATTCTTTATGGAGAAGAAGATGATTTATGTGAGTTTGAAGTAATATCTGCATTTGCAAAAAAATTCAACTGTGATTTAGAAATAATGAATAAAGCAGGACATTATTTTCATACAGAAAAACAAATTAGCTTTTTTAAAAACTGGTTAAAAACACAGATTTATGTTAAATGAAGATAATATAGGGTGATAACTAAATAAATTAATCATTTTTTATGAGAAAGTTGATGACTACTAATACATTTGAAGCGTTATTAAGTCATCAAACAGGAAAGGTTGCAGTTACATATGTTATTTATTCAGGCAGTATAAAAGATCCAGGGTGTATTTTAGAAACTGGAATAAATACAAGGTTAATTCTATATCTATGGATGATAAAGATGGAGATAAGAGTTACAAATAATAAATAATGAAAAATAACTATAAAAGTAGGATAATTATGTATTATAATAAGATTTAGGAGAATGTTCTCTATATTTATAGCAAGAGGAGGGACAAAAATGGCAGATATTAAATTTGAAATAAAGGATAAACTAGGAGTTATTTCAGAATCATCAAAGGGATGGACAAAAGAGCTTAATCTTATTAGTTGGAATGGAAAACAGGCTAAATATGATTTAAGGGATTGGGCACCAGAACATGAAAAAATGGGGAAAGGAATTACTTTATCCATTGAGGAATTAAAGAGTTTAAAAGAAATATTAAATAATTTAGAATTATAAAAATTGGTATAAATATTGTATCATTATATTATTGTATTGTTAGAAATATAATGATTACTTACAATTATGAAGATAATAAGTGAAAAACATAAAATTATATATAAAAAATAAAGTATCTTAAAACATATTAAATTTGAGATACTTTATTTTATTGTAGATATTTTAGTAAATTAATCATAATATTCTAAATGTTAGATAAGTTTTGTTGATTTTATCTACATAAATAGTATACTATTTATGTAGATAAATGCATATTATTTGAAAGGAATTGGGCTAATATGAGTAAACATGTAAAAAATAGAAAAATAAGAAGTCTAATAGCAGATTTATCTCTATTATTAGTTGCATTAATGTGGGGTGGTGGATTTGTTGCAGTTAAAGATGCATTAGATAGTATTACTCCTTATTATATGATGACTATTAGATTTATTTGTGCAGGATTACTTTTAGGATTAATGTTTTTTAAACAAACGATAAAAACGACTAAAAAAGACATTGTAAATGGAGTTATTATTGGTATTTTTTTATTTGGAGGTTTTGCTGTTCAAACCATTGGACTTCAATATACTACTGCTGGTAAACAGGCTTTTTTAACTGCAGTATATGTTGTTATTATTCCTTTTTTTGCTTGGTTTGTAGATAAAACCAAACCAGATTTTTATACTATAGTGTCAACGGTATTGGCTCTTATAGGAATAGGGTTATTGACTATTACTAAAGGTTTTGAATTTAACATTAATATAGGAGACACTCTTACATTAATGGGATCTGTTTTATTTGCCGCCCATATTGTTGCTGTAGGTCATTTTGCAAAAAAATCAGATCCTATTATACTTTCAGTAATTCAAATGATATTTGCAGGCATACTATCTTTTATATGTGCTCTTATATTTGAGCCTACATTTACAGGAGTTAGCAAAGGTGCCTTTAGTGCTATTTTTTATCTAGTGTTTTTTAGCACTATGTTAGCATTTTTTATTCAGAATATAGCTCAAAGATATACTCATCCTAATCATGTAGGAATAATTCTTTGTTTAGAATCTGTATTTGGGGCTATTTTGGCAGTTATATTTTTAAATGATGTTTTCACTGTAAATATGATTATAGGGTGCGCTATTATATTTATTGCTATAATTACTTCTGAAACAAAACTAAGCTTTTTAAAGAATAAATCAAATGAAAATGAAAACTCTAAGGATGTAAGCATAGATTAATTTAAATTTACATATTAGTGGAAAGGTAGTTACTGGTGGTATTATTACATCAAAGGATTCAAAATGGGTTATGATTTATTCTTTAAATCGTCAGCTACACTTTAAAGAATAACTAAAGAATCCTATATAAATTTATAATTTTTATTATATCTAGCTTAATTTTTTATTTGAAAATTTAAGTAAAATTTTATGATTAGGTATTTTATTACATGATATAATTATATTAGTATTTTATATAAGTTAAATAGGAGGTTCAACATGGAAAAGCAACAATACGTTTGTCCTAAATGTGGAAATAGAGGATATGAGTCAGATCAATTTCAGGCAACAGGAGGGAATTTTGCAAAATTATTTGATGTACAAAATAAAAAATTTACAACTATTAGCTGTAAAAGATGCGGCTATACAGAATTGTATAAATCACAAACTTCAGCTGGATGGAATGTTTTAGATTTTCTTATAGGTAACTAGTCTATTAGGTATATTATTTTGATAGATGTTATTATCTTTAATATAACAAGTAAGCAAACCAATATTTACTATAATACCATATTAGAGTCATATGCTCCTCTTAAGATAGTAGATTAAAAAATAAAAATCTTCTATTAGAAAGGGGAGTACTTTTGCATTCAAAAGAACTAAACATACAGTTGAAAAAAATATGAAATCTTAAAGGATTATGAGGATGCGAACTATATGGGAAATTATCATTAATTTTAAGATTAGTATAACAAGAGAGAGAGACAAAACTTAATTAATACAAAACTTAATAAATACAAAAGACTTTTTATTTTATGATTTAACTTATACATTTTCTCTCTCTTGTTATAAATAGTATAAATAAAAATAAGAAAATTATACTTTAAAATAAATATTTAATTAATACCATATGAAATTATTGAATATTAATATTTAGAAAGAAGAGTTTTCAAAATGAAGAAAAAATAGTTTTAAGGTTAGAAGTTCTAATTAGAATATGAATTTAAGATTAACAGATTTAACATTTTAATCATAATAGACTATACTGCATATATATAGTGTAAAGTATAAAATGTTGTTACAAGGGGGTTATAATATTTAACACAGGATATATGAGTAGGAGTTGATTTTGTGAAGTTTAATTTGATAGATAAAGAAAATTGGAGTAGAAAACCTTATTTTGATTACTATATGAATAATATTAAATGTACTTATAGCATGACTGCTAATATTGAAATTACAGATTTACTTATGCAAGTAAAAAGAAATAATATAAAATTATATCCTATCCTAATTTATATGACCTCAAAAATAGTAAACAACCATGAAGAATTACGCACTTCCTTTGATGAAGAGGGAAACTTAGGTTATTGGGAAAGTATGAGTCCTTCCTTTACTATATTTCATAAGGATGATGAGAGTTTTAGTAACATTTGGACGGAGTATTCTGATGACTTTAAAACATTTTATAATAATTGTCTTCAGGATATAGGAAAATACAGTAATGTAAAAAAGCTTTTTGCAAAAGAAAATCAGCCTAAAAATACCTTCCCTGTTTCTTGTGTTCCTTGGTTTAGTTTTACAGGAGCTAATCTTAATGTTTATTCAGATGGAAAATCTCCATATCTTTTGCCTATAATCACTTATGGTAAATATTTTGCACAGAGGGCTAAATCAGTAATACCTATTTCTCTACAGATGCATCATGCAGTTTGTGATGGTTATCATGCAACTAGATTTTTAAATGAATTGCAAGCTATGGCATATAATTTTAAAGAATGGCTAATAATTAAATAAGCAGAAAAACGAAGGGACGGTTCATGAAAATTTATTATAAACTAAAGATGAGATTGTTTCAAAATAGCTTTAATTTTAATATAGTAAATACAATAATACATGTAGTAAACATATAAATGAGCTTTAGTAGTTCTTAATTTAATGGAGTCAAATTTAGAACTACTTAGCAAAATGAATTGTTTTATTAATGTATTATTTATATTTACGGTTTTAAAATTAAAGCTATTTTTATTTTGACACATCCTCGTATCATTTTAAAAGCACTATGGATTAATAATTTTTAGATGATAGGGTTTTTTTTATAGATTTAGTTATGAAATAGGCGATTATTCCAACAATTAAATAAATTAAGTTATATATAAAGGCGGACTCATTCATATAAACAAACATTAATATTATAAAATCTAATATAGATACTCCAAGGGATAAAAATATATTTGTATTATTTATAGCACATAATATTCCTTGTATTAAAAATAATATAGGAAATAAAAGAATTAATGAAATAATAAATATACCTTTAAAATCTATACCATTGAAATTAAGCATATTTTGAAATGAAACTATGGTTATTATAGTCATAAATAATGTAGGAAATGTTATAGTAATTATTTTTCTCTTTTCCATTATATTAAATCCTTTCTTCGTAATATGTAAAAGATATCTACTAAATTATAGATTAGTTATATGATAATTATAGCATTAAGTTATATATGTACTTATTCAAATGAATGCCCGGTATCTTTTTTCAAATTTATATTACATTAATTCATAAAGTTTTTGTTTTTTATTACTTGACAGTATAATTAAAATAATTTACAATATACATACCGAATGAATGTATAAAAAATAGGATGTGATTTAATGGCTAGAAATAAGTATCCAGAAGAAACAATTGAACGAATACTTGAGGTATCCTTAAAACTTTTTTTAGAAAAAGGATATGAACATACAACTATTCAGGATATTGTTCATGCTCTTGATGGGCTTTCCAAGGGTGCTATATATCATCATTTTAAGTCAAAAGATGAAATAGTAGATGCGGTTTGTGAAAAAGTTTTTTCTGAAAATAACTGGTTTTCAACATTGAAGGAAGATAAAAACTTAAACGGTCTACAAAAAATACAAAAATTATTTAGTAATTCAATTGCAGATAATACGCAGATTCAAATGCTTCCTATAACTAGCTCTCTTTTAAAAAATCCAAAGTTTTTAGCAAAACAGGTTGAGCAGACACTTACACAAGGGTCAATGCTTTTCAAAGAGTTAATAGAGGAAGGCATTGCAGATGGCTCAATTAAAACAGATTCACCTAAAGAGTTAGCTGAGGTAATATTACTACTTACTAATATTTGGTGGAATCCTGCAATTTGTCCAGTTACTCGTGAGGAATGGATTGCTAAGGTAACGTTTGTTAAAAAATTACTTGATGGGATAGGAGTACCATTTATTAACGATGAAACTATAGAATCAAGTAAACAATTTTATGACTTAGCTTATGGTAAAACAAACAATGCTTAAGTTGCACTGCCTTAAGGGCAGTTTATTTTTAAAGATATACATACCTTCAGTCGGTATTAAAGGAGGAGAGATTTAAAATGAATAATTCAATTATCGTTAAAACAGAAAATTTAACTAAATCATTTTCTAGTAAAGAAATTATTAGCAATTGTAACATGACAGTACATAAAGGTTCTATTTATGGATTTTTAGGAGCTAATGGTGCAGGGAAAACAACTGTATTTAAACTTCTTACTGGTTTATTAAAACCAACAATGGGAAAAGTAGAAATTTTAGGTATGGACATGGATCTAAGGAAAAATGACATTTTACGAAATATTGGTTGTATTATAGAAACACCTGCATTTTATGATCATATTTCTGCAACTGAAAATCTTAAAATTCATCTTGGATACATGGGAGCAGAGGAAAAGGATATTGAATACACTCTTGAACGTGTAGGACTTGTAGGAGTGGAAAAACAATCAGTTTCAACATTTTCCATAGGTATGCGCCAGAGATTGGCTATTGCAAGGGCTATTATACATAAGCCCAAATTACTTATACTTGATGAACCTATAAGTGGTTTAGATCCAATGGGTATAAAGGATATGCGTGAATTATTTTTAGAATTGGCTAAAAAACATGGTATGACTATTCTTATATCAAGTCACATTTTAAGCGAGATCGAGCATTTTGCTGACACTATTGGGGTTATTGCTAAGGGCAAAATTATAAAAGAGGACAAGTTAAGTTCATTAAAATTACAACTTACAGGTGGTCTTGAGAATTATTTTTTAGATATTATGAATGGGGGAAAATAAAATGATTAAATTAATTCAACTTGAACTTAAAAGAAATAAACTAAAAACTTATGTAATTTCCACTGGATTTATTACTTTGTCTTTGGTTGTATTTATGTATATGTTTTTATTTGTTTCAACCCAAACTGATATTAGTGGGGATGTTTATATTAAAAATGCTTTGTCTAATTATGAAACAATCATATTGCTTATAAATATAATAAGTTGTGTATGTTTCACTACTCTTTCAGGAGTAATGTACGCTGGATTTGTTATTAATGAATATTCTGGTAAAAGAGCCATACTGTTATTTTCTTATCCAGTTTCACCACGAAGGATAATCTTTACTAAACTCTTAATAGTTTCTTTATTTACATTTTTGGGTTATATATTAAGTAGCCTTTTGGCTTATACAATCTTTTTCATTGGGGAAAGTTTTATTCATATTGTTCCTGATACATTGACGGTTGTAAAACTAGTTATGATTGTAAAAATTACCCTAATAATGTCTTTTCTATCATCAGGTTTAGGAATGATTGCAATGAGAATAGGTTTTTCTAAAAAATCTGTTCCAGTTACGATAGTTTCTGCTTTTACCTTATCTGTAATTCCATCAAATATTATATCTAATGCCATTGGAATTACTTGGTTTCCTTTTGTATTTATGGTGATTTCTCTTATAATAGGTATGGCAGTATTTGTGAATTTAGTCAGTGCTGTTAACAAAATAGAGGTAAAATAAATATTATGAATGAAAATATAAAACTGTTTAATAAAGATTTTTCCTTAATAGTTATTGGGCAGATAATTTCACTTATGGGTAATGCAATTCTCCGTTTTGTATTACCACTATATTTATTGGATATAAGTGGATCCTCTACTCTATTTGGTAGTATACTGGCTATATCAATGATACCCTCCATTTTGTTGTCCCCATTTGGAGGAATGATTGCGGATAGAGTAAATAAGCGTAACATTATGATTATACTGGATTTTTTAACGGGAGTAATTATGCTTGCTTTTGCAATTACTTTATATAATAGTTTCTTAGTTATTTCTATATCCACAATTTTAATATTGTTGTCAGTTATACAGTCTCTTTATCAACCTACTGTGCAGGCAAGTATTCCAGCTTTGTTGTCAGAAGATAACATGGTAAAAGGAAATGTTATTGTAAATCAAATTAATGGATTATCCAATTTATTAGGTCCTATTCTAGGTGGTTTTTTGTATGGAGTGTTGGGACTTATGTCAATTATCATTTTTAGTGGAATAAGTTTTCTTATATCTGCTGCAATAGAAATATTCATAAATATTCCTTTTGTTCCTCAGAAAAAAGAAACAAATATCTTTAAAGCTGTAGCATATGATTTTAAATTAAGTAAAAATTTTATTATAAATGATAAGCCAATTATTTTTAAAATAATGCTAGTTATTGCAAGCTTTAATTTCTTTTTAACTGCAATGATTATGGTGGGCTTACCGGCAATAATAAAAGGCAAACTTGGTTTAAGTAATGAATTTTATGTTTTATCCCAAAGTATGTTGATGATAGGTACATTAATAGGAGGAATTTTAGTTGGTTTGTTATCTGAAAAAATGACTTCAAATAAGTTTGGTACGCTATTTTTTATTACTCCACTTATTTTATTACCTATTGCTGGAACTTTTATTGTTAATTTAAAACCAATTTTGTCATATATAATAATAGTATGTTCTACGGTTTTGATTATGATTATTGTAACAATGTTTAATATTATGATAATGGCATTTATTCAAAAGGAAGCTCCTTTGGAGGTGATAGGTAAAATTATTGCTTTTATATCTACTATAGGAATGTGTGCGTTACCTTTAGGTCAATTAATGTATGGGTATTTGTTTGATGTAATGATAGATAAGATATATCTTATTATTTTTATCGCTGTTTTCGTAAGTATGTTCATTACATTTGCATCAAGGCGAATATTTAAGTTAATTTGTTAGTGTTTATTTTAATATAGTGAATTGCTTTTAATACTTTATTTATAAAATCAATAAGAAAGAGGAATTTAAATTTGATATTCATTATATAGAATTACCTGTTTTTTAATATCTATGGCGTTATGAGTATATATAATGTATGGGTTCACTTTCAGTTATGGAATGAATGGAATATAATTCTAATTAGATATGTTAGATAAATGGGAGGATTTAATTTTATGAAGGTACCATATGTTATGACGCCCGGCCCTACTATGGTAAGAGAAAATGTTAGAATAGCAAGAGCTATGGAAACAACAAACCCAGATTTAGATTTACAATTTTATGATTATTATAAAGAGACCTGTGAAAAAATAGGTGAATTTTTAGAAACTAAAAATGAAGTAAGAATATTAAGTGGAGAAGGTATATTAGGATTGGAAGCAGCCTGTGCTTCATTAACAGAAAAAGATGACAGAATTCTTGTAATTGACAATGGAATTTTTGGTGAAGGTTTTGCAGATTTTGTAGAAATCTATGGAGGAGAAGTAATATTTTTCAAAGAAGATAGAAGAAGGGATATAGATATAGAAAAGTTGAAAGAATTTCTAGAGAAGGATAGTAACTTTAAATATGCTACTGTTGTACACTGTGATACTCCCTCAGGAGTTATTAATGATGTATCAAAGATATGTCCAATGCTTAAAGAAAAAGGCATAATAACTGTAGTAGATTCTGTATCTGCTATGGGTGGACAGGAGCTAAAGGTGGATGAATGGGAAATAGATATAGTTCTTGGTGGATCTCAAAAATGTATGTCAGCCCCTCCAGGACTTTCATTCCTTAGTATAAGTAAAGATGCTTTTAAAGCTATGGAAGAAAGGAAAACACCTATAGCATCTTATTATTGTAATCTCCTTTTATGGAAGGATTATTATAAAAATAAATGGTTCCCATATACTCCAGCTATAAGTGATATAGTTGGACTAAGAGCAGCGGTGGATAATATTTTAGAGGACAAAGATTTTGTATCAAGACATAATAATATAGCAAAGGCGTGTAGAAAGGCTATAGTAGAAAGTGGGCTTAGGCTTTATTTAAAGCAGGGTTATTCCAATACTGTTACAGTTATAGAACTACCTAAAGAAATAGAGGATAAAGTTCTAAGAACATATATGCAGGATAAATACAATGTAATCATAGCGGGTTCCTTTGGATATCTTCAAGGTAAGGTCATAAGAATAGGTCATATGGGTGAAAATGCTAATACAGATAAGATGACCTATACACTATTTGCACTTCAAAACAGCTTAGAGCATTTAGGGTATAAACTAGAAGTAAATCTTACAGAGGCCTTTTTACAGCAAATAATGGATTAGGAATTATAGAAATATAATTAAATATTTTTTACATCAATTGATAGAAAATTATTATTTTTACTCTTATGTTAATCATAATTCATTTTGTGAAAGGGGTAAAAAGCCAAAGGTAAACAAATAAAAGTGTTTATCTCAAAATAAATTTAATTTTAATATAAAAAATACACTTAATAAACATAGAAATGAGTTTGTTAGGTGTTTTTTTATTGTTGGAGATAAAATTAAATCTATTTTTACATACTATTTTTGCTCTTATGAATAAATTTGCACTTGACATGCATAAATATCCATTGTATAATTTTAAAAATTAACACATACAAACCAAGACAGGATAAATATATACATATAATTTTAGGGAAGTGGGGTGTTTATTTGGATGAATGTAATCTAAAGTATGGGGATGGATATAAAAATATACTATTTAAACCTAATCATAATGTGGACATTCTAGACAAAAATTTCTTGTCACAAAAAAAAGAAGAGGGAGTTATAAAAAGGGCTCTTTTAAATCCTATAGAATCTAGAAAAATAAATGAAATTGTTACTTCGGAAGATAGGCTTTGCATTGTTATATCTGATGTAACAAGACTATGGCAAAAACCTAGGGTCTTTTTACCTATACTTATTGAGGAAATAAAAAGAAGTGGTATAAAGGATGAAAATATAATTTTCTTATGTGCGTTAGGTTCCCATAGAAAACAAAGCAAAGAGGAACATATAAAGATTTTAGGGGAGAACTTATATAAAAGATTTAAAATTATAGATCATTATTCCAAAACTAAAGATGAAATGGTATATATAGGTGAAACTTCTTTTAAAACTCCCGTAGTTGTTAATAAACTAGTAAAGGAATGTACCAAAGTAATTATTACAGGAGGTATAACTTTTCATGATATGGCAGGATTCGGAGGGGGAAGAAAATCTATTTTACCTGGTGTAAGTTCCTACGAAACCATAATGGCAAATCATGCATTAGTTTTAAACCCTGATAAAAATGGCATAAATCCTAATTGTAGCTGTGGAAATTTAGAAAATAATCCTATGCATTTAGATATGATGGAGGCCTGTAATATGATAAAGCCTTCATTTTTGTTAAATGTAATAATGGATTCTAAAGGTAATATTACTGAAGCTGTTGCAGGAGATTATGCAAAAGCCTTTGAAAGAGGCTGTGAACTTCTGCAAGAAAACAATGGTTTAAAAATTAAAGAATTAAAGGATACAGTAATTGTTTCTGCTGGCGGATTTCCAAAGGATATTAATCTGTATCAATCTTCTAAAGCATTAAGCAATGCAAAGGAAGCAGTTAAAAAAGGTGGAAAAATAATTCTTTTTACACAATGTATAGAGGGCATAGGAAATAAAGAAGTTGAAGAAATTATAAATAACTTTAATGATAATGAAGAAAGGGAGGAAGAATTAAGAAGAAAGTTTACTGTTTCAAAGTTTGCAGCTTACTTAATATGTAGTATTGCAAAGGAATATGAGCTTATTCTTATATCTGATATAAAAGAAGAACTAGTTAGTAAAGCAGGTATTAAGGTATTTAGAGATGAGAATATTATAGATGAAATTTTAGAGGAAAATGAAGAAATATATATGATGCCAGATGGTAGTAGTTTATTACCTATATATTCTAATAGATAAAAATGGTTGAAAGAATTTATAGAAATATGAATCATAATAAAAAATCTATATGCATAATTATACAGAAAATAATAAATAAGGAGTGAATAGAAATGAGTAAAAAAATATTAGGTAAATTAGGGGCAATTATAATTTCATTAACTATGGTAATATCACTAGTTGCCTGTGGAAAGAATACTGCAAGTAATGAAGGAAAATCAAAGGTAGATAAAATAAAAGAAAGTGGAAAATTAGTTATTGGTACCTGTGCAGATTATCCACCCTATGAGTTTCATAAAACTATAAATGGAAAAGATGAAATAGTAGGATTTGATATTACAATAGCGAAGGAAATAGCAAAGGATCTAGGCGTAAAATTAGAGATTAAAGATATGAAATTTGATGGATTATTAGCAGCCCTACAATCAGGAAATGTTGATATGGTTATCGCGGGAATGAATCCAACAGAGGATAGAAAAAAGAGTGTGGATTTTTCAAAAGTATATTACCAAGCTATACAAAGCGTAGTGGTTAGAGCAGAGGATAAAGATAAATTTAAATCCATAGAGGATTTTAAAGGTAAGAAAATAGGAGTACAAAAGGGTACAACCCAAGAGGAAGTAGCAAAGAAGGAAATGACAAACTCAGAAATTAAATCTTTAGGTAAAGTTACTGATTTAGTATTAGAATTACAAAACAAAAAAGTTGATGGCTTAGTGCTTGAAAACCCAGTAGCAGTTTCTTACGCTAAAAATGGTAAAGATTTAGCAGTTTCAAATGTTAAATTTGAAAATAAAGATAAGGGTGCATCTGTAGCTGTTAAAAAAGGCAATAAGGAATTAGTAGATGCTATAGATAAAACTTTAGATAAACTTATTAAAGAAAAGAGCATTGACAAATTTGTTACAGATGCAAATGAACAAGTAGAATAATATACACAAAACATAAAAGATAATGAATTATCATTATCTTTTATGATTTTATTATAAGGGGGGAGTAATTTGGATTTTTCATTTTTAAGTAAATACTATTCATTTTTCACAAATGGTGCAAAGTACACTATAATATTAGCATTTTTCACTGTAGTAATAGGAACTATTTTAGGGTTATTATTATCCTTAATGAAATTATCTAAAAATAAAATATTAAAATATATAGCCGTATCTTATATTGAATTTATAAGGGGAACTCCGGTTTTAGTGCAATTATATATAATATATTATGGATTGCCAACTATAGGTATAAACTTTCCAGAGGTACCTATTTTGGGAAGTAATTTCCCAGACTTTTTCGCTGGAATATTAGCATTATCTATTAATAGTGGAGCCTATGTGGCAGAAATAATAAGAGCTGGAATCCAAGCAGTAGATAAGGGACAAATGGAAGCTGCAAGAAGCTTAGGAATGTCAGAATCTATGGCAATGAAAAATGTTATAATACCTCAAGCCTTTAAAAACATTTTACCAGCCTTAGGAAATGAGTTTATTACAATAATTAAAGAGTCATCTATAGTATCTATAATAGGAATACATGAACTTATGTATAATGCAGATACTGTTAGGGGGAATATTTTTAGACCCTTTGAACCTTTGCTTGTAGCTGCAGTAATGTATTTTATATTGACATTTACATTATCAAAATTACTTGGAGTAGCTGAAAGGAGGATGAGAGTAAGTGATAGAAATTAAGAATTTAAATAAAAGTTTTGGTAAGAATCATATATTAAAGGGGATAAACACTCATATAGATAAGGGGCAAGTTGTGGTAGTTATAGGACCTAGTGGTTCAGGTAAAAGTACCTTTTTAAGATGTTTAAATTTACTTGAGTGCCCGGAAGAGGGAGATATTATATTTGAAGGTGAAGATATTACAAGTAAAAAAACAAATATTAATAAGGTAAGAGAAAAAATGGGTATGGTTTTTCAGCAATTTAATCTTTTTCCTCACAAAACTGTTTTGGAAAACATAACTATATCTCCAATAAAGGTAAAAAAGCTTTCACAGGAAAAGGCTAATGAAATTGCTATGAAACTTCTAAAAAAAATAGGACTAGAGGATAAAGCAAGTTTTTATCCTTCACAGCTTTCCGGTGGACAAAAACAGAGAATAGCCATAGCAAGAGCCTTAGCTATGGAACCAGATGTAATGCTTTTTGATGAACCTACTTCAGCTCTAGATCCAGAAATGGTAGGAGAAGTTTTAAATGTAATGAAGGATTTAGCCCTAGAGGGTATGACTATGGTGGTAGTTACTCATGAAATGGGATTTGCAAAGGAAGTTGGAGATAGGGTCATGTTTATGGATGAAGGGAAAATACTAGAGGAAGGCACACCTGAGGATATATTTAATAATGCTAAAAATTCAAGGACGAAGGACTTTCTAAGTAAAATAATTTAGTTTAAGAAAGGGGTATGTTATGAAAGATAAGTTTTTAGCTCATAAGTATAAAGAAAATGAAAATAATTTAATGTCAGAAACTGCTAATTTAAAAAATAAGTTTGAAGATATAATTGATTTAAGCTTAGGGGATCCAGATATAATAACGGATAAATCTATTATACAGACTGCTTTTAAGGATACAAAAAAGGGATATACTAGATATTCAGATCCTACAGGGGATAAAGAATTAATAGAGGGAATTATTAATTTTTATAAAAAAGATCGTAATATAAATTTTAAAGAAAATGAAATTATGGCAGTGGTAGGAGCTTGTCATGGCATGTATTTAGCCCTGCAATCTATTATAAACTCTGGTGAGGAAGTAATAGTACATTCTCCTTATTTTACCCCATACAAGGAACAAATAGAGATGGTAGGTGGTAAATTTATTGAATTTGAAACCCTAGAAAAGGATGAGTTTAATATAAACCCTAAAAAATTAGAAGAATTAATAAATAGTAAAACAAAAGCTATAGTATTAAATTCTCCTAATAACCCTACAGGAGCATTTTTTCCTAAGGAATTGTTAAAGGAAATAGCTAAAATAGCCATAGAAAATGATTTAGTTATAATATCCGATGAGGTTTATGATGGATTTACTTATTATGAGGATTTTTGCTCCATAGCTTCCTTAGATGGGATGAAGGAGAGAACCATAACTTTAGGTAGTTTTTCAAAGGATTTCTGTATGACTGGGTGGAGAATTGGTTATGTAGCTGCTCCAGATTATATAATTAATACTATGAAAAATATTAATGAGGGTATATGTTTTTCTGCTCCTACAATTTCTCAAAGAGCTGCCATATATGCTTTAAAAAATAGAGATAATATTGTAGATAAAATAAAAAAAGAATTTAAAAAAAGAATGGAATATGCATATAATAGGATAGAATCCATACCAAAACTAAGCGCTTTTAAACCTAAAGCAGGCATATATATATTTGTAAATATAAAGGAAACAGGCAAAAGCTCTGAAGAATTTTGTAATGATTTATTAAATAAAGCTCATATAGTAGCAATACCAGGAAAGGCCTTTGGTAAGTATGGAGAAGGATACATAAGAATTGCTTGTACAGTAGGTTTAAAAGAATTAGAGCAAGCTTTTAATAGAATTGAAAAAATACTATAACTATAAACAGAGCTCTAAGATTCAGAGGGCGTATTTACTCTCTCTAAAGCTTAGGAAATAGTTATCCAGGGACGTACCCGCTCTTTACTCCCACTTTGAAGAAAAGCAGAGAGTCTAAATCTTTGATTTGGTGGGAATCGCTTTCACAGAGTGCGATGGAAGTATTAGAGCAGGGAGTCATCGGATAAATAAAAAAGACATCCACAAATGAAGTGGCACTAAAAAATTAGAGGAAAATCTAATATTTTAAGGTTCACTTCAAAAGGGGGTGTCTTTTTCGTTATAAAGAAGGTTATAAACTTATTGTATTGTCTAAAGGTATTTTAAATCTACTAAATTTAGGCTTAATAAAAAAGATTGTTTGTAAAATTTTTAAATTTATACTTTTAAGTTTTATTAATTTATTTTGAATAATATTGTATTAGAATGTAATTTTTTATATTAATTCCATAAGTTCTAAGATATCTTGTCTCCAAAATTTGTTCCAATTATTCCAAGTATAATCATAAATGAACCAATTATATGAAAGTATTGTAATTTTTCTCCCAGAAATACTACTCCTGCCATCATAGTTATTAAAGTGGAGAGATTATTAAATACACTCATCTTAGAAGCTTCTATTTTAGATAGGGAGTAGTTTAATAAAAAAGATGTAATAAGAGAAGATAATATTCCTAAATAAAATATTGAAACTATAAATAATGGATTGGTAAAGGGTTTAAAATAAAGATTAAGAGTACCATTTAAGCTATGATTGATAATAGACATAACATTAAAAGACACAAATCCTATACAAATTACTGTATAAGTTAGGGATATAGGTTTATATTGTCCTGACATTTTTCTTGCTAGTACGTTATTACCAGAAGAGGAAAGGGCAGATAATAGAATAAGAACTATACCTATAAATACATTACTTTTTAAATTTACTCCCTTCATAAAAAATATATACACTACTCCTGCTACAGATAATAGAATTGATAGTTTCTGTAATATGCTAGGACGCTCCTTTAAAAATATTATTGAAGATATCATTGTAAAAATAGGGATAGTTGCTTGAATAATTCCTGCTTCAGAAGAGGCAATATAAACTAGTCCAAAAATCTGAAAACCAAAGAACATAATTGGATAAAACAATGATAGAGGCAGAATAGAAAGAATATCTTTTTTAGTTATATCTAATTTTATCCATCCTAATAAAACAGATACAAAAGCCAATATAAAGGATACAGTAAAACGGTGAGCTAGTGTATCTAAGGGATCTGCAAAAGTTAAGCTTATTTTTGAAAATAAAAATGAGAAACCTATTATAATAGAATATAAAATAGCGGAAACATAGGCCTTTTTTTTATTTGAAAATTTCATGGTATACATTCCTCCTAAGTTTATATTTGTTATAAGTTTTAAATTTACTTTAGAGTATAATTATATGTTAGTAGATTACTAGTTGTGGTACAATAAGAATAAACGTTATCTACACCGGTACAGATTTTATATAGGGGTGGAAATATATGTATAGATATTTAGAAATATTAAATCATGTTGAGAACTTAATTCAAGAGGGAGAGTATAAAGATGGAGATAAGTTACCTTCTATTCGTGATTTTACTAAGATATATTCCTGTAATAAAAGTACTATTATAAAAGCTTTAGAGGTGTTAGAGAGACAGCATAGAATATATTCCATACCTAAGAGTGGTTATTATGTTGTAAAGAGAAGAAATCATACTAATGGTGGTAAAGAGTTATTATTAGATTTCGCATCCTCTGCTCCAGATCCACAGGTTTTTCCCTATCTAGATTTTCAACATTGTATTAATGAAGCCATTGATATATATAAGAATGAATTATTTATATATGGAACACCTAAAGGATTACCTTCTTTAATTGATATAATACAAAAGCATTTAGCCAATTATCAGGTTTTTGCTAATAAAGACAATATTTTTATTACCTCTGGAGTTCAGCAAGCTTTAGCTATACTAACTACACTAACTTTTCCAAATAAAAAGGAAACTATTTTAATAGAACAACCTAGTTATCATTTATTTATAGATTATTTAGAAACTCATAATGTTCCTGTACTAGGCATCAAAAGGACGGATAAAGGTATTGATTTAAATGAACTTGAGAGATTATTTAAAAGGGAAAGTATTAAGTTCTTCTATACTATGCCTAGGTTTCATAATCCTTTAGGTACTTCTTATTCTCAAAGGGAAAAGAAAGCTATTGTAAAGCTAGCTCAAAAATATGATGTATTTATTGTAGAGGATGATTATTTAGCAGATTTAGAAGAAGATCCAAAGGCTGATCCCTTATATGCCTATGGCGACTTCTCTCATGTTATTTATTTAAAGAGTTATTCAAAGATTATATTTCCTGGACTTAGAATAGGAGTTGCAGTTATTCCTAATACCATTTTAGATGGCTTTGGAAAATATAAAAGACTTATAGTAGATAGTTCTATGCTCTCTCAAGGAGCTTTAGAAATTTATATTAAAAGTGGTATGTTTCAGAGGCACAAACAAAAGATTAAAGCTTCTTATTCCTTAAGAAGTAAATGCTTAGTATCAATATTACAAAAACAATATGAAGTTTATAGTGATATCTTTCAATATAAACCTATTAAAAATCCATGTATTCATACATATATAACTTTAGATGAAAAAATAAATAGAGAAAGAATTATAGATAGATTGAAAAAGAAATCTATTATGGTGGCTACAGAGGATGGACATTATTTAAGCACATTTCCAAAGGAAAAGATTCTTAAATTAAATGCTACAAATGTAAGAGAAGACTATATTGAGAAAGGAATTTTGGATATAATCCGACGGATTGTAAAAATATATTAAAAAAGTTAACGTCAAAATAGAATTAGATTTAATTTTTAAAATACAAATATGGATAATGATAAATCTATAAAGCACTTTATTTTACTAAGAAGTTCTAAATTTAATTCTACATTTATTACTATTGTAGAGATAAAATAATAAGAACATTTAATAAAGTATAAAGTCATAAAATTTAATATTATTATTTTGAAAAATAGATTTATGTATTATAAGGTTGTATTCATAATAAATTCATAGGATTTAATATAAATAATAGGAACTGTAAAAACAGTTCCTATTATTTATATATTCTTATTTACCAGGGTTTATGAACATTTGAGTCCAATAGCATGTTCCATTAGAACTCTTAGCTAGTCCAACACCTATTTCAGTGAAAGATTTGCTTAATATATTAGCTCTATGTCCTGGTGAATTCATCCATCCATCTACAACTGCTTTAGCTGTAGGATATCCAGAAGCGATGTTTTCACCTGCTGCAGAGTATTTTATTCCGAATTTTTTCATCATATCAAATGGTGATCCATAAGTTGGTGATGTATGTGAAAAATACTTTTTATCAATCATATCTTGAGATTTAAGTCTTGCTACATTTGAAAGCTCTGTATTGGCTTTAAGTGCTGGTAAACCAGCCTTTGCTCTTTCTGCATTAACAAGAGTAACTACTTCTTTTTCTAATGCTGCTACACTTGAATCAGGTTTAGTTGCACTAGGCTTAGTAGCTGTAGTAGTTGGTTTAGATTGAGAAGTTGTGTTTGCAGTATTATTTGTATTACTGCTAGTTGGTTTAGATTGAGAAACTGTGTTCACATTATTATTTGTATTATTTTTTACATTTTTGCAGTCAGTATTACCCTTATAAGTCTTTATTACTTTTATGCCGTAGTTAGACTGAGTTTGTGCACAATTAGTAGTAATTTTGCTCAAATTTACTGGATATTTAGATGCAGCAGATACTAATTGTATATTAGACATTGCTATAATTGTAGTAAGCACTGAAGTAGCCATAAGTTTTTTTATGGAAGATTTATTCATTGTAACACCTACCTTAAAAAAATTTTTTTAAAGATTCACATTTTAAATTTTTTTGAAATTTTTGTGAAAATTTATATTTCACATTATACGTTACATATAGGGGCATGTCCAAGGTGATGTTTTGGAAAAACATCAAATTTATTCTATTTACTGTTTCATCATTATAATTTTTTAGGAGTTGACTTAGGATATTATGGGCGTAAAAACTAAGTGTTTTTACAGCGGAAAATAAGGTGTTTTTTTATTTCAAAAGAGGGACGGTTCATGAAAATATATTATAAAAATAACAAATTTTCATGAACTGTAACCTTATATAAAGAGTAAAAATGGGGCTGTCGCACTAAGAATAAATCCTACAATATATTGTGTTAACTTTAAATTTGCAAAACAATATATTGTATGTAAATTTTTTAATGCGACAGCCCCATTTTACATTTAATTGTTTAAATTTCAAAAGATTTTATTTTAAAAGATTTATTATAAGATCATTAATCCTCTTTAGAATTTGTTAAAACTCTTCTAGGGATTTTTAATTTAATTTTTTTTTCTATGGTACTTAAAGTAGCTTCATCTTTTGGTGCTACAAATAGGAATGTATATCCTTTTTCACCAGCTCTTCCAGTTCTGCCTATACGGTGTATATAGCTTTCGGCATTTTCTGGAATATCATAGTTAAAAACATGAGTAACTCCAGTAATATCAAGTCCTCTAGCCGCTACATCTGTAGCTATTAAATATTGAATTTCTAGATTTTTAAAGGAACGCATTATTCTTTCACGTTTTGGTTGTGTTATACTACCATGAAGTTTTTCACAGTTATAACCCTTTTTATAAAGGTCTTCCTCAAGATTATCAACTCTTCTTTTGGTTCTACAAAATATAATAGCCATAAATGGATTTTCTTTATCTAAAATTTTACACAAGTCCTCTTGTTTTCTTCGGTCAGTGGTTTCTATTAAAACTTGTTTGATATTTTTAAGGGTTACTTCTTCTTTTTCTATTATTACTAGTTTTGGGTCACGCATGTTTTTATAGGCTAGTTTTTTAACTTCAGAATTCATTGTTGCTGAAAAACATAGAGTCTGACGCTTTCTTGGTGTATTATCTATGATAGATCGAACTTCATTTTTAAATCCCATAAGTAACATTTCATCAGCTTCATCTAATACTAATGTTTTTAGATCTTTAAAATTCAGTGTGTTTCTGTTAAGATGATCTAAAAGTCTACCGGGAGTTGCAATTACCAAGTGTATATTATTTTTAAGTTTTTTTATTTGAGATCCTATATCTTTACCACCATAGGCAGCTAAAATATTCAAATCTTTGGCTTTTTTTAACTTCATAGCTTCCTCAGTTATTTGTATAGCTAGTTCTCTTGTAGGAGTTATTATTAAACCTTGAATTGCATTTATATCAGGAGATATATTTTCAAACATTGGAAGTAAAAATGCCAGGGTTTTCCCAGTTCCAGTTTGCGCTTCAGCTATAACATCATTACCGTTTTTTATTAACATAATGCTTTCTTCTTGAATTGGTGTTGGCTCAATGATTCTTTGATTTTTAAGAATGTCTATTATATTATCACTAAGACCTAGTTCTTCAAATTTTATCATAATAATTTACCTTTCAATCTTCAAATATATTTTTAGCTTTTTATAAGTTAAATCAGCTAAGTATAACACATTTTTAATATAATAAAAAGAAACATGGGAGCAATCAGCTTAAGTCACTGTTATTCTAATTAAAAAACAGGTGAGGGTTTATGAAATTTTATTTATAAAAATAGCAAATTTTCATGAACCGTCCCTTATATTATATATTATGGTGAAATGTTAGGAAAATATTTATTATGAAGGTTATGGTAATATTAATATAAAGCTTAAATTTAAAATATAGCTTATAATAGGACATAATTATAGAAAAAACTTTATTAAAAACATATAAAAATAAGTTTTATTTTCATTTGAAAAATTATAAAGGTAAGTGATAAAATTAGGTATAAAAAGGATATAGAAAACAAAGAGAGGAGGAGTTACGTTAAAACAAAAGCATTATATTTCTGTGGAAAATAATTTTAAAAGTTTTACGTAACGAATAAAAGTGTCTTTAAATAGTATAAAGGGCTCTGTTCAAGAGGTGGCGGAAGCTATAGCTGCAGTTCTTAAGGTGGATGTTACTATAATTGATAAAAATTTTAATAGAATTGCCGCCACCGGTAAGTATAAAAAATTTATAGGAAATAAAATACCAGGAAAATGTTTGTTTGAATTAGTTATAAAAGAGAAAAAAACCAATCATATAAAAAGATATTTAAAAGATAATGAAAAGAAGATAAATCCATCTGTATGTGAAAGCTGTGAGGCGAAGGAGAGATGTACAGAATATGCAACCATAGGTTACCCTATAATTATGGAGGATGAAGTAATAGGAGTAATTGGCATAAATATTTTTAATGAAAAACAACTTAATATAATATCTGAAGAATTTGATTCTATGATAACATTTTTAAATAGATTAAGTACATTACTTGTAGGAAATATTATTTATTATGATACTATAAAAAAATTACAAATTCAGACTGAGGAAACCAATCATATAATAGATAGTTTAAGCCACGGTATAATGTGTGTAGATAACAATGGAATTTTAAAATATATTAATCATAAGGGAAAAAAACTATTAGATATTAAAGACAAGTCATTAGTAAACACTGATATTAAAGATACAATATCAAACTTTAATATTAAACTTTTAAGTAAAGAATATAAGGGTAAAAGAATAAGTATCCATGGTAAAAATGAAAGTTTTTTAATTAAAAGTAGTCCCATTATATTCAAAGGTGAAAGGGTAAGTAATATTATAGAATTTAATAAAAAAATTGATGAAGTTCAAGCTGCCTACAAGCTTTTTGCTAGTAGTAAAATTATAAAATTTGAAGATATAATGGGGAGTAGTAATAATATAAAAAATGTAAAACTGATTGCTAAAAATATTGCTAAAACTGATTCAACTGTGTTATTAAGAGGAGAAAGTGGTACAGGAAAGGAACTTTTTGCAAGAGCTATACATTTTGAAAGCCAAAGGTGTGATGCACCCTTTATAGCTGTTAATTGTGCTTCTATTCCAGATAATTTATTAGAAAGTGAATTTTTTGGATATGAAGGAGGGGCTTTTTCAGGGGCAAAAAGGGAAGGTCAAATGGGGAAATTTGAACTTGCCAATGGAGGAACTATATTTTTAGATGAAATAGGGGATTTACCTTTGCATCTTCAACCTAAAATATTAAGAGTACTTCAAGAACAAAGTTTTACTAAAATTGGTGGTAAAGAAGAAATATGTGTAGATGTTAGAATAATAGCAGCTACCAATAGAGAGCTTGAAATTATGGTTAAACATGGACAATTTAGACAGGATTTATATTATAGATTAAATGTAATACCTATACATTTGCCTAGTCTTAAAGATAGAGAGGAAGATATAATATTACTTAGTGAATATCTTATGGATAAATTTTGCGAAAGATCTAATCTAAAGATTAAACAGCTTTCAAAGGAAGTAAAGGATAGTTTTAAAAAGTATTTTTGGCCTGGAAACATAAGAGAATTAGAAAATGTAATAGAATATATAGTAAATACCACAAAGGAAAATATAATATATAATGAACATTTACCAAAATCCTTTAAAATATCTAAAGAAGATGAAAAAAATAATAAAAGTTTACAGGATAGACTTTATGAGTATGAAAAAAATTTATTAATATCAATGATGGAGGAATATGGTGAAGATGGAAAAGGGAAAGAGAGAATTTCAAAAGAACTAGAGATTAATTTATCTACACTCTACAGAAAATTAAATAAATATAATTTGCAAAAGTGAGAATGTTTTTGCAAAGATGCAAAAATTCTTTGGTATGAATGTGTAATGCAGTAATTTTTATAATTAATAACAGGATTATTTGCAAAAATGCAAAAATATAAATTAAAATAATCTGTAGGTTAAGTAAATAAAAAATAATTAAATACTTAAACCTATTGAAATATAAGGCTTTATAATAGATTGAAGATAAAATTTAAATTCTTTGGCATCCTTATTGCTAAGTATTATAAGTAGTAGAACTTAAAGGGAGTGGGTTAGGATGCCAAGATTATCAAAAGAGGAAATAAGTGAAAGATTATTAGAGCTAATAAAAGATGAAACTAAACCAGCTATAGGATGCACTGAACCTGTGGCAGTAGCTTTTACTGTAGCAACAGGTAAAAAGTATATGCAAGGTAAGATTTTAAAAATAGACTTAAAAGTGAGTAAAAATATATTAAAAAATGGTAAATCCGTTACCATACCAAATACAGAGGTTTGTGGTTTAGATATTGCAGGGGCTCTTGGAGAAATATGTGGAGATTCAGAGGAAGGATTATTTGTTTTTAGAAATGTAAACAATGAATATTTAGATAAAGCAAAAGAAATGATAAAAAATAAAGTTGTAACTCTTAATCCAATTGAGGATACAGATCCTGTTTTTGTAGAGGCTACTTTAAAGGGAGAAAAGGATGAAGTTGTTGCCATTTTAAGAGGAGGACATACTAATATAGAGCAGGTTATTGTAAATGGTAAAATAGCCTTTGAAAAAGATAATAAAAATAAAAAAGATAATAAAGATTGTGATTTTATTAAGGAGCTTTCTTTAAAGGATATAAGACAAATTACAGAGGATATTAGTATAGAAAAATTAGACTTTATAATGGATGGAATAGAGATGAATAAAGAGGCTGCGATGGAAGGGTTAAAAAGACAAAAGGGTTTAACATTAGGATCTTCTCTTTTAAAATTACAAGAGGAAGGAAAAATAGGTAAGGATTCTGCAACCATAGCGAGGATTCTAACTGCTGCAGGCTCTGATCTTAGAATGGGTGGAGGAATGTGCCCTATAATGACCAGTGGTGGAAGTGGTAATCAAGGATTATGTGTAATTTTACCTATTAACGTAGTAGCAGAGGATATAAAAGCTCCTAAGGAAAGACTTCAAAGGGCAGTATTCTTTGGTCACGCCGTTAATAATTTTGTAAAGAAATATACAGGAAAATTATCTGCGATTTGTGGTTGTGCCATAGCAGCAGGTATAGGAGCAACAGCGGGAATTGCTTGGCTTTTAGGTGGAAAAGATAAGGAAATAGAAGGAGCTATATTAAATATGTTAGCAAACCTTACAGGAATGGTATGTGATGGAGCTAAAGGAAGCTGTGCTATTAAACTTTCAACTTCAGCCTCTGAAGCGGTTATATCAGCTTATTTAGCTTTAAATGATATAATTGTACCTAACAATACGGGAATTATAGGAAATACAGTTGAAGATACAATAAACAATCTTGGGATGCTATGTAAAGATGGATTTTATAAAGCAGATGATGTAATGCTTTCTATAGCCTGTAAAGAGGTAATATAGTATATAAGATTTTGAGGTTCAGGTGGAGTTTTCTTAGAAAATTCATTTATTTCATCTGAACTTTATAAATATTTGGAGTGAATCGTTTATACAGAGTGCTGATTTTGTGAGAATATTTTACACAGAATGGGATGTAAGTATTAGTAATAAAAATAATTGGATAATTCTTTAAAAATATTTTTAAATCATCTCTAGAAAGGACAAATTCCGACTGGATAATATTGTAAAATAGATATAGATAATATTTGAAATTAGTAGAGGTGATTCTTTATGAATTATAATCATATGTCTAAAAATGAATTGATAGAGGAATTAAATAAAAAAGATAAAATAATAAAGCGGATGAAATATATTTTTGGAAGAGATCCTGTTACCTCTGTATATAATAGAAAATTAGGTTTGGAAAAACTTCATAGAGAAATTAAGCTAGCAAAAATTAATAAAGGAAATTTAATTATAACCTTTGCGGATGTAAATAATCTTAAATATATAAATGATAATTATGGTCATGATACGGGAGACTATGTATTGGAAACTCTATGTAGTATAATAAAAAACAATATAAGAAAAAGGGAGTTTATTTTTAGATATGGAGGAGATGAATTTATAATTGTATTCCTAAAATCTAATATGAATGATGCAAATAAAATATTGTTTAGAATTCAAAATGAAATAGATGAATTAGGGGAAGATTTGGAATATAAAATGGGGTTAAGTTATGGTCTAGTAGAGTATAATAAAAATACGGATAAAACCATTGAGGATCTAATAAAAATAGCAGATTATAGAATGTATGAGAATAAAAGAGAGATTGGATAAGACTACAAGGGGATGGCGAAAAAATATGTTAACGTGACAGTGTTTTTCGCGTGTTTCACAGAACTATTAATGATCTTTTAATGCCAGATAAGATCAAAATTAAAAAATGGCGCATTTTAATAAGCCTTTGATATTAAGGTTTTTTGACTAGGCAAAAAGCTGTGGCACTAATTTTTTTAGTGCCACAGCTCCTTTTTATTTTCAGTGTTAAAATTAGATTTATTTTATCTTGAACCAAATTATATCTTTATAAACATAATTATATTTTAAGAAATAAAAGAAAGAATTCCTAGGCTAAAAATTATAGCTTTTATTATATGCTTTAATGATGAATTTTTCAGGAAAAGTAAGTTAATTTTATTTAATATACGTATAATATGTAAAACTATGTTGAAAATATTCGCATAATATGGTAATGTTTATTATGTTATAAAATAAAATATTCGCTCTTATATAATTCTGATAATAAGGTTCAGGAGTTTCTACAGAGTAGCCTTAAACTACTCTACTATAGGAGAGGTTATTAGGATGCATATATTCTATAACTCATCTCCTTTTATTATTAAGAGTAGATATAATTGAAGGGAGATAAAAGATATGGATTTATGGAAAGACATTTTATCAATTTTTAGTGTACTTTTAAATGGCTTACCACAAGGACTTTTAGCATTATCCTTTGGTTTTGCCTCTGTTCCTACAGCCTTTGCATTTCTAATAGGTGCTGCTGGTAACGCAATAACAGGAAGTGTAGTACCTATATCATTTCAAGCGGAAACAATTACTTTAGCTGGTACTATGGGGGACAACCTTAAAGAAAGACTTTCAATGATTTTTTATGGCGGTTTAATAATGACTTTTATTGGATTATTTGGATTAATGAGTAAGATAACTGATTCTATTGGTCCGGTTATTACAGCAGGGATGATGGCTGGAGTTGGAATTATGTTAGCTAGGGTTTCTATAGAAATGGCTAGAAAAAATAAAATTATAGGATATGTTTCTATAGCTTCAGGAGTAATAACTCATTTATTTACAAAGGATTTAGTTTATACCATAGCAGTGTCTGTAATAATATCAAGTATTGTACATAATATCCTTGGTAACAAAAAGGATGAATCTTTTATTATAGAAAGAGAAAAAATAGCTATAAACAAACCATCTCTTAGCTTAAAAATATTAAGAGGAGCTATGAGTATGGTATGTCTTAATATAGGGGCTAACATTGCTTTTGGGAATATTACTGGACAATTAGCAAATCGTAAGGTAAATATAGATCATGTATCTATAATAAGTTCATTAGCTGATATGAGTTCTTCTATCTTTGGTGGTGCGCCGGTAGAATCTATAATTTCAGCAACCGGAGGAGCACCTAATCCTAAAGCTAGTGGTATTATAATGATGCTACTTATGGCTGCAATATTATTTGCGGGATTTTTACCTAAAATAGGAAAATATATTCCTACAGAATCAATAGCAGGATTTTTATTTGTATTAGGAGCCATAGTTACAGCTCCAGTAAATGCAGCTTCTGCCCTTGCATCTACTGCTGCTAATGGTACAGTTATAGGTGGCATTACAATGACTGTTACAGCTATAACAGATCCTTTTATTGGTATGATTTCAGGATTATTAATGAAAATATTATTACCTATGATAGGGTAAATGGAGGGGAAATATATGAATAAATATTATGAATTAAATGTATGTGGTGTTAAGCGTAATCTTCCAATAATCAAGATAAATGAAGAGTTAGCCATTGCTAGTTTTGTAATTCTTGGGGATACAGAACTTATATCTAATGTAGCTTTGGATATAGCAAAAAAATTGCCAAAGGTTGATGTATTAGTTACTGCAGAGGCTAAGGGTATTCCTTTGGTTTATGAAATATCAAAAATATTAAATATGAAAAGTTTTATTGTGGCAAGAAAAAGCGTAAAACCTTATATGAAAAACGCTATATGTAGTGAAGTGCTTTCTATAACTACTCAGAAAAAACAATTATTGTGTTTAGATGGGGTAGATGTAGATAAAATTAAGGGTAAAAAAGTTGCAATCATTGATGATGTAATAAGCACTGGAGAATCATTAACTGCACTAGAAAAATTAGTAGAGGATGCAGGAGGAATTGTAACTAGTAAGGCTGCAATTTTAGCAGAAGGGGAAGCTTCAAATAGAGAAGATATAATATTTTTAGAAAGACTACCTTTATTCCCATTAAAGTAGAAGTGCATATAATTTACAAAATTCTAAAGATATATTATTTATTCAATTTGTATTTTTATAAGAATTATTAAATGGTAAAATAAGAAGTTCTAAATATGGATCTATTAAAAATTTTTTAGCTAGTGGAGACATTGTCCTTGTTTTCTCCACTGGCTTTCTATGTCCTGCAAGGAATTATAAAAATGTCTAATGGTCATAGATACTGCTTCAGAAGATGATATTAAAGAAAAAGATTTTTTAGTAGTTAACGTTATTTAAAAAATCATTATAAAATTTTGAATATTATAAAAATATCTTGAGAAATATGTATAAATATAGTAAAATTGATTAAAAGATGCTTCAATTAGTGTTAATTTATAAAGTTAAAATTAATTAGAAATTTATAAGGAGGTATCATGTATGGAGATTATAAAAAAGAATGGAAAATTAGAGCACTTTGATGAAAAAAAGTTAAAAACAAGTATAGCTAATTCTGCTAGAGACACTGATGAGGTTCATTTAACAGAATCAGATTTAAATGCTATAGTAAAAGATATAAAAAATATAATTAAAAACATAAGAAAAGATAATGAAAAAACTTCTAGTTATGAGTTAATAGGCATAATAAATGATGTTCTAATAAAAAATAAATTTCATGAAGTATTAAAAGAATTTGTAGCTTTTAAAGATAAAAGATAATAAATAAGTTGCCTTAAAATTAAAACTATTTTAAGGCAACTTTTTTAATAATATTATTAAACCTTCTTAAATATTGTTTTGGAAATTGTAGTTTGTAAGAATACTATTTGTCAAACTTAAATGAATAATGTTTCATATTTTAAAGGGAATGAATTTACGTTTTTAGTATATAAATATCATTAAACATACCATGATTAGAAACTATAAGCGCTGATTTCACTTATATATTTGAATTTAATGCAGTTATAAGAGGTTTCGTGGGATTATGTTGAAAATTTGAAAAATGTATTATTATTATGTATAATAGTATAAAAATACAATAATAAAATATTATAAATTAGGCAGGTGTATATAATGTCTTATCCCAGGGTTGAAGTAGATACTAAAAAAATTAGATATAATACCAAGGTTTTAGTAGAGGAATGTAAAAAAAGAGGAATAAAAGTAGCCGCGGTAACTAAAACGTTTTGTGGTAATCCTAAAATTGCAAAGGCTATTGCAGAAGAAAAAGTAGATATCTTAGCAGATTCTAGAATAGAAAACTTAAAAAAATTAACTCATATTAATTTGCCTAAAATGCTTTTAAGATTACCTATGATAAGTCAAGTTGAGGAAGTGGTAAAATATGCGGATATTTCACTTGTATCAGATATTATTACTATAAGGGCACTTTCTCGAGAGGCTACAGAACAAAATAAGATACATAGTATTATATTAATGATAGACTTAGGAGATTTAAGGGAAGGTATATTTGATGAAGAGGAAATTTATGCTACTGTAAAGGAAATATTAAATCTTAAAAGTATAAAATTAATAGGCATAGGAACAAACTTATCCTGCTATGGGGGAGTCATCCCTACATACGAAAATTTATCACAGTTAGTTAATATAAAGAAAAGTATAGAAAATAAGTTTAATATAAAAATAGAAATTATTTCAGGAGGAAATTCTGGATCTATTAGTCTATTTAAAGAAAATAGGATACCAAAAGAAATTAATCAATTAAGATTAGGAGCCTCCATATCCTTAGGAATAGGATTAAACGATGAGCATATAGAGCCTCTTTTAGAAGATGCATTTAAATTAGTGGTAGAAATAGTGGAAGTAAAAAACAAGCCTTCAGTACCTATTGGAACTATTGGATTGGATGCTTTTGGTAATAAACCATTTTTTGAGGATAAAGGTATTATGAAAAGAGTCATATGTGCTATAGGAAGGCAAGATATTAGTCCAGATAACCTAATACCTATAGATGACAAAATATCAGTTTTGGGGTCAAGTAGTGACCATCTTTTATTAGATATTACAAATTGTAATAAGGATTATAAAATAGGTGATAAAGTAGAGTTTAATGTTACCTTTGGAGGATGTTTATCCGTAATGACTTCTGAATATGTTCATAAAGTTATATTATAAATCTTTTAGTCATTCTTTATTGATATTTTCAGAAAAAATATCAATAAAGAATGACTTTTGTTTTATATAGATAATATTAGCATACTTGAAAAAAATTATAAGAGTATTATAATTATAGAAGTCAAGACAATATTAGATGAAAATAGACAAAAGTGGGTGTAATTTATGTTAAATAGTTTTAAGAAAAAAATATTGGGAGGCTTTTTATTAGTAACTATAATGTGTGTGATTTCTTTGACTACAGTATCATTATTAGAGACTAGAAAAATAGCTACTAACCAGATGAAAAGGGATGGTATTGCTATAAGTAATATAGTAAGAAAATCTTTAGGTAAAAATAGAATAACTGATACCAAAGAAGTAAGTACAATATTAAAGGAGATAAAAAAAGATTTAAAAGAAGATATGGTGTATTTATCAGTGTGTGATACAAATTACAAAGTAATTGCTCATAATGATGATAATATGCTAAATACTGGAATAGAGAATAAAGAGCAATTTGAAAATGTACTTAAAGATGGGAAAACTATAGGATTAATATTTAAAAGGACAACTGGAGATAAGGTTTATAATGTATCTACTCCCTTTTATGAGGATGGGAAAGTAGTGGGTATTGTAAATGTAGGAATTTCTCTTGAAGGTATGAATAATTTAATAAAAAAAGGGCTTATTGAAACATTAGTTATAGTCTTAGTAATATTAGTAATCTCTTTTATTATAGCTATTTTAATTGCAAAGAATATATCAAAACCTATAGAAAGTATGGTAACTAAAGTGAATCAGATTTCTGAGGGGAACTTTACTATAGAATTTCATGCAAAGGGCCAGGATGAGATTTCAAAACTAATGAACTCTTTAAATAAAACCATGGAAGTTATAAGGAATCTTATAGGTGAAATTAAAGATGAAGTAATTACTATAGATGGAGTTTCTCAAAATTTATCTGCCTCCAGTGAAGAAAATTCTGCTTCAACCACTCAGGTTTCAAATTCATTAGCCGAGGTTGCACAAAGTTCTACAAATGAAGCACAACAAATTAATGAAGCTACTGAAGCTCTTATGAGATTTGGAGAAATTTTAGAAAATATAAATGATAAAGTTATAGATGTAGCCAGCAGCAGCTCAAATATAAAAAAATCTGCCCATGAGGGTTCTATAAAGATAGACAACCTTGTTAAATCCATAGAAGATATTAAAGAAACCTTTATATCTGTTACAGATAGAATTTCTTCATTAAATGGTAGTGTCCTTAAAATAAGTGAAATCACAGATGTTATAAATGAAATAGCAGAAAAAACTAATCTTTTAGCCTTAAATGCTGCTATAGAAGCAGCTAGAGCTGGTGAAGCTGGAAGAGGTTTTTCAGTAGTAGCAGAAGAAATAAGAAAACTTGCAGAACAGGTTTTATATTCATCTAAGAATATACATACATTAGTTGAGACTGTAACAACTAATACAAAGGAAGTTTCCTGTAATACTGAAAAAGTATCAGAAAAGATACAAGTGCAAGCAGATTCTATAGAAGATACCATAGATTCCTTTAAAAATATACTAGGAGAAGTGGAAAAAATTAATCCTCAAGTTGAAGAAGTATCCCAAAAATTAAATATGACTATGGATAAAAAAGATACTATTCTTAATAATGTGGGGACAATATCTAATATATCTCAAGAACTTTCAGCTTCTACAGAAGAAATCGCTGCAGCTATGGAACAACAAGCATCTTCTACAGAAGAAGTATCTTCTTCAGCTGAGGAACTTACAGAACTAGCAGATAGGCTAGCAACCTTAGTATCAAACCTAAAAATAGAATAAAAACAGAATAGGGGACGGTTCATACAATTCTAATAAGTTTATATTGATTTAAAAAGAGACAGTTCATACAAAATAGATAAAAATATAAAAATTGAATAAAGAAACTATTTGAATAGACACCTTATTTCATGTCAATAATTATAAAAAAAGCTTGAAATGAGGTGTTTTATTTGGCAAGAGTTAGAAGATATAAAAGGGAAGATGGGATATATCATATAATAGTAAGAAGTATATCTGAAATCCAAGTATTTAAAAATGATAAAGATAAAGAAATATATTTATCTCAAATGAAGCATTACAAAGAAATATATAATTTTAAAGTTTATGCTTATTGTATAATGTCAAATCATGCTCATTTTATAATAGATTCAAATGGAGCTGATATATCTAAAATAATGCATGGATTAAATCTTAAATATGCTATGACGTATAATAAAATTTATAAAAGACATGGGCATTTATTTCAGGACAGATTTAAAAGTAAAATAGTTGAAAGTACTAATTATTTAATTACATTATCAGCTTATATACATAATAATCCATTGCAAATAAGAGGTTACAAAGAATGTCCAGAAAGATACAAGTACTCTAGTTTAAAGGTATATTTAGGAATGGAAAGAGATAAAACTGGATTATTAGACGAAGATTACATAATGCAGATTTTTGGACACAACCCTAAAAAAGCTAGAAAAAAGTATATACAATTTGTCTATATGTGTGATAATGAAAAACTAAAAGAAGAAGGAGAATTAGAAAATCAAAAGACTGAATATAGAAGTGAAAAAACAGTACTTTTAAGAAATTTTAATTCTAGAGATATAATACAATTTATATCAGAGGAAACAGAAATATCTAGAATAATGATATATATGAAAAATAATAAGAAATCTAAGGAAGCCAGAGCTTTAACTGTATTACTTATGAGATGTTTATGTGATTATAAAGTGAAAGATATATGTAAGGCTATAGGGAATGTAACTCAGCCCACTGTATCTAGAATGTGTAGTTCAGCAGTAGAGTTAATACAAAAGAAAGAAAAATATAAAAATATTATAAACAAATTTATAAAGCATAAACAAATTCAAATAGCAACATAAAAATAAATATAATTATTTTTAGATTAAGTTTTATATAAAATTAAAAACAAATAAGGTGAAAAGTTCTATTTTTTTGCTTATTGTTGATGTTTATATTTATTTTGGACAAGCTTTTTTAGATTTTAATTAAAAGTAATATAAATGATAAAGAATAAATTTACTATAAGTAGTATTTATCAAAGTGATTAAATTATTTATATAAAGAAATAAGAAATAGATGATAGTTAAGCTTTTATAACTAAGGATCTATTTCTTAATTATGTTATATATTAAATGTGAAGATAGTTGTCTGATATTTAATATGATGATAAAGTTTCATTTATTTGATAGTGATAAAATTATAAATAAATGAACCGTCCCTGAAAAGGTTAAATTATTAACAAAAATGTTGAAAAATAAGTGATTTATATACTATTTATACAAATTTGCTAGATTATCTGTAGTAAGAATAGCAGCATAAACATCCTCGTAAGTTAATTCAAAAGGCATATTGAAAATAGTTTCTCCTTCAGCACAGGTAGCTTTGGCTACCTTCATAATGTCGTCTTTTTTTATCTCTTTAATTCCCATATCTTTTAGAGTTATTGGAAGATTTACGTCTAAACAGAAGCCTATAACTTCTTCAATTTCTTCTAGCGGACTGTTTTCTAAAACCAGTTGTACTAAAGTTCCAAAGGCAACCTTTTCACCATGATACAAATGATGACATTCCTCTAATACTGTAAATCCATTATGGATGGCATGGGCTGCTGCTAGGCCACAGCTTTCAAAGCCAATTCCACTTAAGAAAGTATTAGCTTCAATAATATTTTCTACAGCTCTAGTGGAAACCTTATTTTCTACAGCAAGTTTTGCTTTAAGTCCATCTCTTAATAGAGTTTCATAACAAAGTTTAGCTAATGCAAAGGCACTATTAGTTCCTTTACCACCAGCTAAAGTATCGGAATTTGAATTTGTACAAGCTCTTGCTTCAAAATAAGTTGCTAAAGCATCTCCCATCCCTGCTACTAAAAGTCTTGCAGGAGCTTTAGTTATCATAGAAGTGTCTACCAATACTAAGTCAGGATTTTTAGGTAGTAATAGGTACTCTGAGAAAGCTCCTTCTTTTGTATATATTACTGAAAGGGCACTACAAGGAGCGTCTGTAGAGGCTACAGTTGGAGCGATAACTACTGGAGTATTCTTATAGTAAGCCACAGCCTTTGCTGTATCAAAAATCTTACCTCCTCCAATACCAACTACCACATCACAGTCATTGGATTCCACACAAGAACATAATCTATCTATTTCTTCTTTGCAACATTCTCCATTAAAGGACTGAAATATTAATTGTATATTAAAATTTTTACAACTTTTTTCTAAAGTAAATTTAGTTCTGTTTATTCCATTAGGACTAGCTATTATTAAAAATTTTTTACCTAAAGATTTAGCATGAACTCCAAAATTGGATAATTCTCCTTTACCTTGAACATATTTACTTGGGGAAATTATTATTTTACTCATATTCTTTCCTCCTAAAAAGTATATTTAGTTCTATATTTATTATATCAGATAATAGTTAATTTTTTATCAATTTATTGTTAAAAAATTTAAATTTCCAGTTTTATTTATACATAAATTGATTAAATAAGAGGTTTTGTTATTTGAAATTTATTATCAATTTACATTGCATGTTAAAAATATAGTATAAAATATATAAATATAAGTTACATATGTTAAAAAATATATAATATGTAAATGAACCGTCCCTAAATAATTATTGGAATAAAGGAAGATAATAGAATATAATTAAATTGAAGGAACATGTTTAATAAGTAGTACTTATTAAAATGATATTTTATAAAAATTAACTAAAAAATGTGAAGATTTTAGTATAGAACAAAAGATGAAAATTTTCATGAATAAGATTAAAGTATTTTTAACGGAGGTATTGAGAAGTTTATGAAATATGAAGGCGCTATATTTAGACCACCTAGCGAAGCAAATAGTTTAATTTTACAGATCACTATAGGTTGTTCTCATAATAAATGTAGTTTTTGTTCTATGTATAAAAATGAGAAGTTTAGAGTAAGAAATTTAGAGGAAATATTTGAGGACTTAGAAGAGAGTAAATTATATTATAGAAGAATAAATAGAATATTTTTAGCAGATGGTGATGCACTTTGTTTAAAAACAGAAACTCTAAAAAAAATATTACTAAAAATAAAAGAAACTCATCCTCAGTGTGAAAGAGTTGGTATATATGCTACAGCTAAAGATGTATTAAGAAAATCCATAGAAGAACTAAAAGAGCTTAGAGAATTAGGATTAGGAATAGTTTATATGGGATTAGAAAGTGGTAGTCCAGAAATTTTAGAGGACATCAATAAGGGAGTTAAAGTTGAGGAATATATAGAAGCTTCTAAAAAAGCAAGGATTAGTGGTATAAAATCATCTATAACTGTAATATCTGGTCTTGGGGGAAAAGAAAAATGGCAACAGCATGCCATAGAAACAGGTAGAGCATTATCTTTAATAGATCCAGATTATGTTGGTTTATTAACGCTTCTTTTAGATGAAGGCACAGAGATGATCGAACAGGTGAAAAGAGGAGAGATTACTTTATTAAAACCAGAAGAGGTTATGGAAGAAACAAAATTAATGCTAGAAAACATGAATGTAACTAATTGTATATTCAGAAGTAATCATGCTTCTAATTATGTAGCATTAAGAGGTACCCTACCTAGGGATAAAGAAAAATTAATAAATATAATAGAGAATATATTAAACGGAGATTTTTATTACAAAGAAGATATATATAGATTATTATAGGAGTAATTTAAATAAACTACATTAGAAATATTAAAATTTTAAAACAAATATTAAATTAGAATGGTATATTAATATAAATATTGAAAATAAAAATTAATAATAGGGAAGATTTTTAATATGACATGCAGGTGTCATAATATCCTTGGTATAATAAAATTATATATTAAAGATAAATTTAAATATCAAGGAGATAATAATTTATGAATATCATAGGTGTTAATAATGAAAATATTGATAAAGAACACATTTGTTGTGCTATATCAGATAAAAAAGGAGAAACTTGTATATCGGCTAAGAAAAATTGGATGAAAAAACAATTTAATGAAGGGCTTATTTTCAAAAAGCTTAATGTACGTGGTAAGGTATTTATAGAATATATTCCTGCTGAAAATGCATGGTGTCCAATTGAAGCTCCGGTATATATGTTTATCAATTGTTTTTGGGTTTCTGGTCAGTTTAAAGGCCAGGGTCATGCAAACAAATTGTTGGAAGAATGTATTATGGATGCAAAAAAGCAGAATAAAAAGGGGCTTGTTATCCTTTCATCAAAAAAGAAAATGCCCTTTTTGTCAGATCCTAAATACTTAAAATATAAAGGGTTTAAGATATGTGATACAGCGGAGCCTTATTATGAACTGTTGTACCTTCCTTTTGATGAAAATGAAGCAAAGCCAAAATTTAAAGAGTGTTGTAAAAATGGTACAATTAATGAAAAGGGAATGGTTTTATATTACTCAAATCAATGCCCACATACTGATAAATATGCACCATTAATTAAAGAGATTGCTCAATTAAAAAAGGTGAAATTTTCATTGATAAAGTATGAATCTAAGCAGCAAGCTCAGAATGCACCTTCACCATTTACCACATATAGCCTTTTTTATGATGGTAAATTTATAACTAATGAAATATTATCAGAGAATAAGTTTAAGAAGTTCCTTGAGAAAAAAGGTTTTTAAAATAAAAAAATGTCCTCAATGTTTTTTAAAGCAGTGAGGGCATCTTTTTATATTAAAATATTTTTATTTAGGAACATGAGATAAAAATATTTTAATGGACTTTGTTAATGAACACTATAGAATAATTTTGCCAAGTTCCAGTGGATAATTTTATTTTTAAATTTATCTATTATAAATTAAGCTCAAATATCATATTTTAAAATGATAATAAAAATTATCATTATGAATTGATAATATTTATCAATTATGATATAATGAAAATTACTTAGTAAAAATTAACCAATATTGTTAAAGGAAGGTGTGTAATGAATAATATATCAGATGATTATAAGATAATATCATATTATGAAGAAAAAAAATTATTAAATAAAGATATGTATTTTACTGCGGTACAAATTTGTGAAAACAGTTTTTATAAAGATTATATTATGTATGAAAACAATGGAGAATTGTCAATTGGAATAGGAAGATTTGCTACAGTTATAGCTACACCGGATAAAGTTACAATGGAGTTAATGGGAAAAACTTCAACTTTTGATAACGAGGATATAAATACTACCCTTCATAATGCATTTATGTCTATTCCTCTAAAAAATTGGCGTGCTTATGGCATTGCAAATTTTGGACTAGCGTACTACAATTATGGATTACCTTTAACAAAAGAGGACAATTCCCTTCTTAAGATGCTTATCCCAAAATTAGAAATACGATTAAAAAATGGAGAAATTTTAATTAGAGCATTAAATTCTGAAGATTTAGTTAAAATGAATGAATTTGTAGAAAAGTTAAATAGAGACATTAAAAAAGAGTATGAATTAGAACATAGAATAGAAAAATCTAAAATGATGAAAGTGAATATTTTTGATGAGAAAGCAGAGTATTATAAAAGTATTGTAAAAAAAGCTGTAGAAGAAATTAAGGATAAAAAATATGAAAAAGTTATTCTTTCTCGAAGAATTTTAATAGATGAAAAGTTAGATATACTTGGAAGTTATGTTGCGGGAAGACGAGTTAATAACCCAGCTAGATCTTATATATTAAATTTACAAGGATTACAAGTAATAGGGTATAGCCCGGAAACAGTTGCTGAAGTAAATAAAGATGGAGTGGTTAGTACATTTCCTCTTGCGGGCACTAGAGCTGTAGGAATAAGTGAAGATGAAACAAATAAATTAAAAGAAGAGCTATTAAGGGATCCAAAAGAAATTGCAGAACATGCTGTATCTGTAAAACTAGCCTATGAAGAATTAGAAAAAGTTTGTGAGCTAAATAGTGTACATGTTAATGAATTCATGTCTGTGTTAAAGAGAGGAACTGTTCAACATTTAGCATCAAGGCTAAAAGGAAAATTAAAAAAGGAATATAATGAATGGCATGGATTCAATGCGCTTTTCCCAGCAGTAACAGCATCAGGAATTCCTAAAAAGGAAGCTATTGAAGCTATTGAAAGACTAGAGGAGGAACCTAGAAATCTTTATAGTGGTAGTGTTTTAACCTATGATAGTGATGGCACGATAGATGCAGCTCTTGTTTTACGTTCTATATATCAAGATGATAAACATACATGGTTGCGTGCAGGAGCTGGAATTGTTGAATTATCATTACCAGAAAGAGAATTAGTAGAAACTTGTGAAAAATTAAGTAGTGTTTCAAAAAAATTAATTTCCATAGAATAATTCTACATAAAATTTTTATAATTTACGTGACAACTTCTTTAACAAACACTTTTTATATTATAAATTTGCTGTCGCACTAATTTTTTTAGTGCGACAGTACCATTGTACATATTTAAAATTTAAATAACATTTCTTAATATGTTTTATAATTATTTCAATTTATCAACTAATTATAAGGTTTCATTACAAAGAGATTTAATTTTATTAGAAATAGAGATTATTTTTTTTAGTTCTAGAGGTAAAATAGATTGTTCACCATCTGATAAAGCTTTTTCAGGACATATATGGGATTCAATAACTATTCCATCTGCTCCTGCAGCTACAGAAGCTAAAGTTAAGGGCATAATAAGTTGCCTATTTCCAGTAGCATGACTAGGATCTGCAAAAACAGGTAAATGAGTTAGAGTTTTAATAAGTGATATGGCTGAGATATCCATTGTATTTCTTGTATAATTCTCATATGTACGAATACCTCTTTCACAAAGTATAATTTTATCATTACCATTTAGCATTATGTATTCAGCACTTAATAGAAATTCTTTTATGCTAGCACTAAGCCCTCTTTTAAGTAAGATAGGTTTATTTATTTTCCCAAGTTCTTTTAATAAGGAATAGTTTTGCATATTTCTAGCGCCCACTTGAATTATATCTACATAATCATAAAATAGTTGTAAATCTTGTACACACATTATTTCACTAACTATAGGTAGACCTGTAATTTGTTTTGCTTTATATAATAGTTTTATACCTTCTTTTCCTAATCCTTGAAAATCATAAGGGGATGTTCTAGGTTTAAATGCACCACCTCTAAGAATATTTGCTCCATATTTTTTTACTTGCTTAGAGGTTTCTATTATCTGTTCTTCTGATTCTACTGAACAAGGCCCAGAGATAAATGTTATATTTTTATTCCCAATTAATAAATCATTTAACTTAATAATAGTTTTATCCTTTTGTTTTTTGTTTACTAATATTCCAAAATCCGAAGATATTATTTTCACCTTTAAATTATTTTTTAAATAGTCAATATTTTGTTTAGGTAAATTATCTTTTATATAAATAATATATGAACTCTGTGTTTTATGAATTTCATATGCTATCCCTAATTTATTGAGATAGCAATCAATATCATCAATTATATTTACTGTAGATTGATCTAAAACAATAAACATTATAAAAGCCTCCCTATAAAATAAAATGTGAGTTTATTTGTATATTTTATACACAAAAAGTTAATTTTTTAGATAGATTTTTAAGTAACTTCATGAGATGTTTTAAGTATCATATAACAATTTTTTATTGACAATAGCTGTTTGAAAATCCCTATTTAAAATATTAACTTTGTTAAAAAATAAAATTAATATTTAAAATAGGGACGATTACTGAATTTCCTAACAAGGATAGATTAATCAGTTTTTTATTGAGATAATATTTAAGAATAAATTATCTTTTAGAAACAATAATTGTAACATTTATATAATTTTATCCTATCTTGTTAAAATTTATGAATTCATATTTATATACTAACATTTATGAAATTGAAAATCAATATCAAAGTAAAACTAACATATTAAAATAGATTTATAAGAAACTAATGATTAATAGATTATTTTTTATAAATAATAGTTGAATATATTCCTTTGTAATAAAAATAAATTTAAGAAAAGTTTTTATAATTAAGATAATTAACTAAACTTATAATTATAAAGCTTTAAAAATCATATTTTAATGAATAAATATTAATGGTATAATAATATTGAAATAAATAGCTTTGAGATAAAAACACGATTCGGTTGGTAGTCCGAATAGGGTAATTAACCCTCAGTAACCTGCCCTCCTGGGGTTGTCCATTCTCTAAATTTAGCTGTATAACAGGAGGAGGAAAATGATTAAATTAACAGTTTTATTTGATGAGCCTTTTTGGATAGGTATTTTTGAAAAACAGGCTCAACATAAGATTCAAATATGTAGGGTGGTTTTTGGTCAGGAACCTAAAGACTATGAAGTATATGATTTTATCTTAAAAAATTATTACAATCTTAAATTTAGTGATCCAATATCCATAGACAAAAAGCATAAGACAAAAATTAATCCCAAAAGGATGCAAAGAAAAATTAAGAAAACAGTGCAGGAAAAAGGTATTGGAACAAAGGCACAACAGGCTTTAAAACTTGATCATGAAAATAAAAAAACAGAAAGAAAGATTAAGTTAAAGGAAAATCGTGAAAATAAAAAAGAACTTAAATTTCAAAAAAGACAGGAAAAAAAATCTCAAAAGAAAAAAGGACATTAATATAGAAATGACATATGTTATAAAAAATATTTATTAGGAGTTAAAAAATGTCTACAACAAAAAGAACACACAAGTAAGCCTTCTATACTTATGAAAAATAACAATTATATAATAAAAAAGAGTATAGGAGGCAGTTTTTATGAACAATAATATTTTTGAAAATTGGATGCATAGCTATATAATAAAGGATCATATTACAAATAAGAACATTGAAGTTGGTGATTTTACTTATTATTCTGGCTACTATCATGCTAAGCATTTTCAGGACTATTGTGTAAGATATTTATCAGAAGAGAGAGATGATGTTGATAAACTAAAAATAGGAAAGTTTTGTTCAATAGGTTCAGGAGCTACATTTATTATGGCAGGAAATCAAGGTCATAGATATGATTGGATAACGAGCTATCCCTTCTATTATACAGATCTTAATGAAAATTCAAAGGATGGATATAGGCAAAGTGGAGATACTGTAGTGGGAAATGATGTATGGATAGGAACTGAAGTTATAATAATGCCGGGAATAAAAATAAATGATGGGGCCGTAATAGGAACAAGAGCAGTGGTTACTAAAGATGTAGAGCCATATACCATTGTGGCTGGAAACCCAGCTAAACCTATAAAAAAAAGATTTTCACAGGATGAAATTCAAATTTTATTAGAAATGAAATGGTGGAACTGGCCTATTGAAAAAATAAAGGAAAACATACCCATTTTATGTAGTAATAATATTAAATTATTATACAAAAAGTTTGTAAACAATAATATCTAGTTAGAATATTTTAAATTTAAAAGCTTTTCTGATTTTAAAAGACAGAAAAGCTTTTATAAATTTGTATCATAATTAAATTAGATTATCTTAATATTTATTTTAGTATTAATAATTTATATATGTTTAAAAGATTAATAGGTAATTTTATATATGATTTTTAGAGAAAAAAATATTATGTTATAATATTATTTATATAGTAGTTTAAATATTTTAATTTTAGAAGCATTTAATTTGGCTTTTTTAGCAATTATATGAATGGGGATGAAAAAATGGTTATAGAAGTTAATAAAAATATTTTTGATAGCCTTACTGAAACAGAGAAAACAGTAGTTAATTATATTAATTCTAATGAAAGCAAAATACCTAATATGTCTATAGTAGATGTAGCAGAAAAATCTTTTACCTCCCCAGCAACGGTTTCTAGAACTATTAAAAAATGTGGATTAGAGGGTTTTTCCGAATTAAGATATAAAATTTCAGCTAAAAATGATTATAATCATGATTCCAAAAAGGCAAATGAAATATTAGGAAAATCTTTAATAGAAGTAACAAAGACTATAGAAAATATTTCTGTAGAAAATGTATTGAAAACTGTTAGGTTAATAAAAGAGGCAAAGCGTATATACATTCTAGCTAGGGGCCTTACGGAACTTGTGGCTCAAGAATTTAATTTAAAATTAGAATTATTAGGATATAATACATTTTTGATAGTAGATCCTAATATTATGAGAAAGATATGTAAAACTTTAAATAAAGAGGAACTTGTAATAGTCTTTTCACTAAAAATCGGCTCTCCTGAAATAGTAGAGTCAGCAGAAAGTGCAATTAAAACTGGGGCAAAATTAATCACTTGCTGTTGTGTTAAAAATAGTAAATTAGAAAATTTATCAGATATTACATTGATAGGCCATAAACAGTCTAGAACGGCTATTAAAGAATTTGAAGTTACTTCAAGGTTACCCTTGTTTATAATATCAAGAGCTATTATAGATTATTTAATAATTTAAAAGCTGTATGAAAAGAGATTTTTTAATATTGAAAATCTCTTTTTTATATTTTCAGAATTATTTTATATAGCTCTAATATAGACAAATACAGGAGTTCATTGTATATTTACATAAAAAAACATATATAAACTATGAAAACATTTTCTCTATATATTAGATAAAATAAAAGTATAAATAAAATATAAACGGAGGACGAAATAATGAGAAGAATTTTATCTACTAGAGAAATGTTAAAAAAGGCTCAAGCAGGAGCATATGCTATACCAGCATTTAATATTCATAATTTAGAAACATTACAGGTTGTGGTAGAAACTGCAGCAGAATTAAAATCTCCAGTTATTATAGCAGGAACACCATCAACAATTAGTGATTATGCAGGACCAGATTATATAGCTGCTATGGCAGAAGTTGCAGCAGAAAAATATGATATTCCAATAGCAATTCATTTAGATCACTTTGAAAATGTGGAGGAAATTAAAAAGGATATCAATATTGGATTTAAATCTTGTATGATTGATGCATCTAAAAGACCCTTTGAAGAAAATATAAAAACTGTTAAAGAAGTAGTAGAATATGCTCATAAGTATGATGTAACTGTAGAAGCAGAACTTGGTAAACTAGGTGGAAAAGAAGATGATTTAGTAGTAAGTGAAAAGGATGCTATGTATACAAATCCAGATGATGCTGTGGAATTTGTAAATAGAACCGGGGTGGATTCTTTAGCAGTAGCTATAGGAACAGCTCATGGATTATATAAGGGAGAAGCAAAACTTGATTTTGATAGATTAAAAGAAATTAGAGAAAAAGTTAGTGTACCTTTAGTATTACATGGAGCTTCAGATGTACCAGATGAATTAGTTAAGAAAGCTATATCTCTTGGAATTTGTAAAGTAAATGTGGCTACAGATTTAAAAATACCATTTTCAGATGCTGTAAAAAATTACTTTAATGAAAATCCAAAGGCTAATGATCCAAGAAAATATATGACACCAGGAAAAGAAGCCATGAGAGAAGTAGTAAGACATAAAATAATGGTTTGCGGAAGTAATGGACAAGCTTAGACCTAGAGGAGATGAGGCTATGATTTATACATTAACTACTAATCCAGCTATAGATATGAATTGTTCTTCCAGTAGTAATGAACCTTTTAAGGTAAATAGAACTACTAATTTATCCTATTCACCTAATGGTAAAGGAGTAAATGTGTCACTAGTTTTAAACCATTATTCTATAGAAAGTAAAGCCCTTGGATTTTTCGGAGGATTTACAGGAAAGTATATTGTAGAGGAATTAGATAAGAAAAATATACTTACAGAAGCTTTTTGGATAGAAGAAAATACAAGGATAAATGTATTTATAGATACAGAAGACAATAAAGAATTTAAATATGTAAATAAAGGTCCCTTTGTTTCAAGGGAAACACAAAAGAACTTATTAAAATATTTATCATTAAATTTAAAAAAAGATGACTATTTAATAATAAGTGGAAGTCTTCCTCAAAGTATTGAAGAGGATTACTACAATGAAATTTTAGATATATGTATGGAAAATAATGTTGAAGTTATATTAGACATAAGCTCTAAAAAATTAAAAGAATTATTAAAATATAAACCTTTATTAATTAAACCTAATGATGAAGAAGTTGAAGCTATATTTGGACTTAGTTTAAAAGATGAAGAGGATATAAAAGGGGCATTAAAATATATTTATAAGTTAGGTGCAAAAAATATACTTTTGACCTTAGGAGAAAAGGGAATGTATTTTTACAATGGAGACAAAATTTATTATTGCAATGCACCAAAGATTAAACTTTTAAGTTCTGCCTGTGCAGGGGATGCATCCTTAGCAGCATTTTTTAGTGAATGGTTATTTGAATCTAATATAGAAAAGGCACTTAAAAAGGCATCCGCTACCGGTGCAAATGTTGCTGAATCTAGTGCGTTAGGAACTTTTAGTAAAGTATCAGAGTATATACAAAAAATAGATGTTAAGGAGGTAATGTAAATGAAAAAGATTATTGCTGTTACGGGATGTCCTACAGGGATAGCTCATACATTTATGGCAGAAGAAGCATTAAAGAAGGCAGCCAAAGAATTAGGAGTAGATATAAAAGTAGAAACTAATGGTGCTGTTGGAGTAGAAAATGAATTAACAGATAAGGATATAGAAGAAGCAGTTGGAGTAATAGTTGCATCAGATAAAGATGTTAGAGCTGATAGATTTACAGGAAAAGCAACTATAGAAACTTCAGTAGCAGATGGGATTCGTAAACCTAAAGAATTAATCCAAGCGGTATTAGATGGAAAAGCTCCTATAAAAGGAGGAGCAGCTAAAAAAACTATAAAGAAAAGTTCAGAAGAAGTTCCAGGTAAAAAATCTGTAACTAGAGATATCTATAAACACTTAATGAATGGTGTATCTCATATGTTACCTTTCGTTGTAGCAGGTGGTGTACTTATAGCTATATCTTTTTTATGGGGAATATATTCTTTTGATCCAAAATCAACACAATATAATCCTATAGCGGCTATGATTAAGGGAATAGGTGGAGAAGCATTTGCAATAATAGTTCCAATATTTACAGCTTATATCGCAGATTCCATTTCTGGAAGACCAGGTATGGTAGCCGGATTTGTTGGTGGACTTATAGCAAATACTACAGGATCAGGATTTTTAGGTGGTATCATTGCAGGTTTCTTTGCAGGATATCTAATGCTTTACTTTAAAAAATTACTTTCAGGATTGCCAAAACAATTTGAAGGTTTAAAATCAATATTTATATTGCCGATAATTGGAATATTGGTAACAGGTGTACTAATGACATTATTAGGTGAACCGGTGGCAGCTTTAAATAAGGGCATTATGGCATGGCTTGCATCACTTGAACAAGCAAATCCAATTTTATTAGGAATAATTATAGGTTGTATGTCTGCCTTTGACTTTGGCGGACCAGTAAATAAAGCCGCTTACCTAACAGGTACAATGCTACTTGCACAAGGAAATTATTATTTCATGGCTGGTGTTTCAGCAGCTTGTATAACACCACCACTTGTAATCGCTTTAGCAACAACATTCTTCAAAAATAGATTTGATGAAGAGGAAAGAGCAGCAGGTTTAGTTAACTACATCTTAGGTTGTACTCATATAACAGAGGGAGCAATTCCTTTTGCAGCCAAAGATCCATTAAGAGTTATTCCAATATTAATGGTTGGTTCTTCTGTATCTTCTGTATTAACTTATTTAATGAAAATTCAAGTGCCAGCTCCTCACGGTGGATTTTTAATACTACCATTAGTTAGTAAACCATTACTATGGGTAGGCGCTATATTAGTAGGATCAACAGTAGGTGCAATATTATATGGAATATATAGAGGACATACACAAAAGAAAGCTCAATAAGATTAATTTAAAAAATATATACCTTGTTACTATATTAATTATAATTTATAATAGCATTGGACATTATTGTTAAGCATAAGACAAAAACAATAATTTACAAGGTATTTAAGATAAGGGGATGAATAAAATAATTATGGAATTAAATGAATTAATAACAAAAAGCACTATAGAATTAAATGTAGTGGCAAAGGATAAAGAGGATCTTATTAATAAAATGATTGATGTTTTGGTAAAGGATGGAGCAGTTCTTGATGAGGATAAATTTAAAGCAGATATTTATCATAGGGAATCTTTAAGTAATACAGGCATAGGTTTTGGTATTGCTATACCACATGCTAAATCTATAGCTGTAAAGGAACCGCGTATTGCAGTAGGAGTTCTTAAAGATAATGTGGATTATGATTCAATAGACGGAGAACCAGTAAACATGATATTTATGATAGCAGTAAACGATATGCAAAGTGATCTTCATCTAAAGGCATTAGCTAACTTATCAAGAAAATTAATGCATGAAGATTTTAGGGGGAAAATATTAAACGCAAAATCAAAATCAGAAATATTAGAAATAATTTAAATTACTTCTAACAATTTAGATTTAAGAAAAACTCTATCTCAATTAAAATTTATTTTATAAAATCAATAATATGAAATCAATAACTAATATAATTATATAAATTTAAACATAAAAAAGTTATAACACAAAAGAAAGAAACTGTCTTAAAGTAGGTTTAATTTTAAGACAGTTTCTTTTTAATTTATTGCTGTAAAGTTAAAAAACAGTATTATTTTCTTCGTGCAAATTCTACAAATTTAAATCTATCTGGTCTATGTCTAGATTCAGTGTATTGAAATAGACTCATATCATCTAGATATATATAGTTTTTTACCACTACTATCATATTATAGTTTTCAAAATCTAAATATGATTTGTCCTCCTCAGTAGCTTGCTGCACTGTAATTTCCTTTTTGGCAAAGCTAATTTTAAGGCCAAGTTCATTTTCAAGATATTCATATATAGAGTTTTTACAAATATCCTTAGTTAATAAAGGTACATATTTCTTATTAAAAAAGTCTTTATCTAAGATGATTTTTTTATTGTTTATTTCTCTTACTCTTATAACTTTCCACACGTCATCATTTTTTGATAGGTTTAGTTGCTTCATTAAAAAGTTATCTGGTTTCATTAGCTTTAATTCTTTAACTAGGGTATTAGATTCTACGCCCATTTTAGTAGATAATTCTTTAAAACTTGTAAGTCCTGAAACAGGAAAATCAAATTTATTAATATCTATAACAAAGGAACCTTTACCCTTTACTTTTTGAATATAACCATTACTTTCTAGTAAATTTAATGCCTTTCTTATGGTATCTCTAGATACATTATATTCTTTCATCATCTCATTTTCAGAGGAAAGTTTTTCACCGGATTGAATTTTATTATTTTCTATTTTATTTGAAATCTCATTATAAATAGTCAAATACTTGCTTTCCATATCTTATCACCAGAAACATTTTAACATTTTTTTGATTTTTTCTCAAGGTGATAAACAATAGACTCATAAGGTCGTAAATTAATTTCTATAAAGTTTGCAGGGGAATCCTTATAATTAGAAATTAAAATTTTGTTTTTATATTCATCTAATTTTAATTCTGTAGGGAATTTAAATAAGGATTCATTTCCATAAAAATTATTTATTATAAGTAGTTTTTCATTTTTGTAGTTTCTTAAATAAGCAAATATACTTTTATCTTCTTCTAATATCAACTCAAAATTTCCATAAGATATAATATCATATTCTTTTCTTAATTTGATTAATTTTTGATAGTGATAAAAAATAGAGTTATTATCTTTTAAAGAGCTTTCTACATTAATGGATTTATAATTTTTACATATCTCTATCCAAGGCTCTCCTATGGTAAATCCAGCATTGGTTGAGTTATCCCATTGCATTGGGCTACGGGAATTATCTCTGGATTTTGACTGTAGAATTTTAGTTGTTTCTTCTTCAGTTCTACCTTCAGATTTTAGTATATTATAAAAATTAATTGATTCAACATCCCTATAAGAATTAATTGTATCATAATAACAATTTGTCATACCAATTTCTTCTCCTTGATAAATATAGGGAGTTCCTCTAAGTAGGTGTATTGATGTAGCTAACATTTTTGCGGATTCCTTATGGTATTTTTTATCATTTCCAAAACGGGATACAATACGAGGTTGGTCATGGTTACACCAAAATACTGCATTCCAACCGTTTCCTTCTTCCATTCCAACCTGCCAATGATTGAAGAGATTTTTTAATTTTATAAAATCAAAATCCATTAAACTCCATTTATCACCGTCTTTGTAATCTACTTTTAGATGATGAAAGTTAAATACCATAGATAATTCTTCTTCTTTAGGATTTGAATATTTAACACAATTATCTATAGTGGTAGAGGACATTTCGCCTACAGTAATTATATCTTTATGTCTTCCAAAGGTTTCTTTATTTAGCTGTTTTAGATAGTTATGAATATTAGGACCATCTGTATAAAATGAGCGACCATCTCCCATATTATCATCCTTATATTCCATTGGTTTTGAGATCACATTAATAACATCGAAGCGAAAGCCCTTTACACCTTTTTTTATCCAAAAATTCACAATATCAAAAACTTCTTTTCTAACTTCTTCATTTTCCCAGTTAAGATCCGCTTGGGTAGCATCATATAAATGTAAGTAATATTCATTAAACTCTTTAACATATTCCCAGGCAGAACCACCGAACTTGGAGTCCCAATTGGTAGGAACCTGTCCATTTTTAGGTTCTTTAAAAATATAATAATTTTTATACTTTTTATCGCCACTTAGAGCGTTTTTAAACCACTTATGTTCTGTGGAGGTATGATTAAATACCATATCAAGCATAATATCAATTTCTCTTTTATTTGCTTCTCTAATTAGCTTATCAAAATCTTCCATGGTTCCAAATAGGGGATCAATGTTACAATAATCTGCCACATCATATCCATTGTCTTTTTGAGGAGAGATATAAAAAGGAGTTAACCATATATAATCTATACCTAATGTTTTTAAATAATCTAATTTAACTGTAATTCCTTTTAAGTCTCCCAATCCATCACCATTAGTATCATTAAAGGATTTTGGGTATATTTGATAGACTACACTTTTCTTAAAATCTTTCATATAATTTGCTCCTTTTTTATAATATGAATCAGAAAAGGGAGGAATTTGATCCTCCTTTTCCATTTATAATGTTATTCTAAGATGTTTTTCCTTTGAAATTTTGTATTTTAAATTGACTTTTATTTGAAGTAGTATTTTTACATTCTAAGTATTTTTCTATTTCAAATTTTATTATGGTAATTTTAGAGCTATTTTTTTTGTTTAAAATATAATTGGTTTATTGTATTTTTTTACTCCACTTTTTTTTCTTAGAAAACACAATTGTAAGTATAAATGGTACAACAATAGCTACTAACATTGCTAATGCAAAAGACAACATGTATTGCGGCTTTATGGACAAGATACCTGGTAGGCCACCAACTCCAATTGAATTAGCCATAACATTTGAACCTACTGATATTACTGCGGCCATGGAAGAACCTATCATAGCTGCTAAGAAAGGAAATACATACTTTAGGTTTATACCAAATATAGCTGGTTCCGTTACCCCTAAATAACAGGAAATTGCTGCTGGAATAGATATTTGTTTTTCTTCTTCATTATTTTTATTTAAATAAATCATTGCTAAAACAGCAGAGCCCTGAGCTATATTGGATAGGGCAATCATTGGCCATAAATTAGTTCCACCAAGTTCGGCCATTATTTGCAAATCAATAGTATTTGTCATATGATGTAATCCTGTAATTACTAAAGGTGCATAGGTAAATCCAAACACCGCTGCAAAGAGCCATCCAAAGGTTGAAGTTAAACTTGAATATACTACGTTTGCTATAACTGTACCTATTTTCCAACCTACTGGACCTAAAACAATATGGGCTATTAATACAGTAGGTACTAAGGAAAGAAAAGGGACTACAATCATTGAAATATATTCTGGTACAATTTTACGTACAGATTTCTCTAACCAGGCTAAAAGAAAACCGGCTAGCATGGATGGAATAACCTGTGCCTGATAACCAATCATTTGAATCTTTGCAAAGCCAAAATTCCAAACTGGAATTTTATCGATAGGAGTACTTGAAGCAGCGTAAGCATTCAATAGTTGAGGAGAAACTAAAGTAAGTCCTAATATTATTCCTAAAATCTGTGTGGTGCCCATCTTTTTAGAAATAGACCAAGTTATTCCGACAGGTAAGAAGAAGAAAATTGCTTCACCAATTAACCATAAGAAGGAATGAACTCCTTGCCAAAACTGTGATACTTGTATTAAAGTTCTAGTTCCATTTTCAACTAATTTAATATCTCCAATAATATTACGGAATCCTAATATTAAACCTCCAACTATAAGGGCAGGGATAAGAGGTGTAAATATTTCTGCTAAACTAGCCAGTAGTTTTTGCATAAAATTCATATTATTTTTAGCAGCTACCTTAGCTTGATCTTTGCTAACACCATCTATTTCTGCTATTTTTACAAATTCATTATAAAATGTTGAAACTTCATTACCAACAATAACTTGAAATTGACCAGCCTGGGTAAAAACTCCTTTTACAGATTTAATTTTTTCAATATTTTTAATATCAGCTTTTTTAGTATCCTGTAGTACAAAACGCATACGTGTTGCACAATGGGTTACTGCAGAGATATTCTCTTTTCCCCCAATATATTCTAATAATTGCTGTACGTCATTTGAAAACTTAGACATATTAAATAATCCCCCTTTATTATTTATACTTTCGTAAATATTTTTATTTATCAGAAAGATGTACGTACAAGTTAAGATAAGTAAATTATATCCTGTACGTATATGTTAGTCAATACGTTTTCATAAATTTTTATTATATTTATTTTTTCTATTAGAGTAAAAACATATACAAAGGAAAATAAGAGGGAAATAGATTTGAAAGCAGCATTGACTTCACCACCAGATTTTTTTAAAACTACTAGTATAAAATCAAAAAACATTAATATTTTCTTATAGGAAATTTTAATAATAATAGGACTTATCCGGGGTAGTTTAAATAAACCCAAATAAGTCCTTATAATAATAGTATAAATAAATTATTTAATCTATGAATTAATGTAAGAGCAGTCATTACATAGTTATAAATTTTTAACTTACATACTAACAATATTATTTTTAATATTGTCTTAAAATAGCTTATGGTATATTATGACTAGTTAAATAAATCCTTTAATAGTTTCAGCTCTCTTATAGGCTTTTTCAGTTACTTCCTTTGGATAGTCAATATACTCTAAAAGTCTTATGGCATTTCTTGTATTAGAAACTCCAACCTTTAGCTTATAATCAAAGTTTAATCCATTTTTACTATCAACGGATTCGCTGAAATAATAAAACTCGTAACTATCCTTTAAAATATCTACTAATTCTCTATCATGTGTAGCTACAATAGAGACTGTTCTTCCATTTTGAAGATAAGAAAGTATTTCTGCTGACATAGCTATTCTCTCGATAGGATTTGTTCCTCTAAATATTTCATCTATAGGGCAGAATACAGGTAAATCTTTTTCTAGAGCTTTAACTATTCTAAGTATTCCTTCTGCTTCAGCCATATAGTAACTTTTTCCCTTTGATAGATCATCGTTAGGACTAATAGAGGATACTATATTAAAAAAGGAAGCTTTATATTCTTTAGCTAATGCAAAGTAAAAGGTTTGTGATAATAGTATGTTTATACCTAGCATCCTTAAAAATGTTGATTTACCGGACATATTTGTACCTGTAAGTACTATCCCTTTATCTTTAATAGAAATAGAATTTGCTATTGGTTTATCTAAAAGTGGATGGATACCTTCTTTAATATCTAAGGAAACTTCTTTTGTAAAAATTGGATTTACATAGGATTCATTTAAGTTCTTTTGATATCCAGATATGGATAGTAATACTTCTAATTCACCTAGAATATAAAATATATTCATTATGTATTCTTTTTTATCTTTTAATACTTCAGATATTTTATAATAGGCGCATTCTTCCACTAAAAATATTACACATATAGCCTCAAATAAACCTTGCCACATATTTACAAAGCCTATTAAAAAAGTACCTCTGTCAATAGATTTAACCTGTTTAAGGTTATTATTTATATTATCTGTATAATAGCTAAGGCCATTATTTTTTATACTAGCTATTTTTTTAGCTGCCTTTACAATTCCTCTTAAATATATAATTCCTCTAGATTTTATTGTATTTCTTTCCATATAATTAACAAACATATTTAAACCAGCAGAAATAGCTATATATTTAGCATAATTTGCATTTACAAATACAGTAAGAAGGATAGCTATTAAAGGAAAGATTTTGCCTAATAGTGTATATAGATAATATTTTATTTTATTTACTACTAATTCACTTTCTATCATATCTAAAAAGGTATTTTTTCTATCTCTACCTAATTCATAGTATATAATTAAAAGCTTATCTCTTAAATTTATATCCTCTTTAAATAGCTGAATTAGATTATTCCTGCTTTTTAATTTTTCTTCATTATTTAAGGGGTTTCTAAGCATATAATATAAAACAGATTCCCCTAAAGTACTAGAATTTCTATCTAATTTTGAATAGACTCTATCCATATCCATATCAGACCAGGTTTCATCATCAATGGTATAATCCTGTTTTTCTTTCATATCAAAAAATTTTCTTATATTCTTAAATTTTCTTTCTTTATCATCACCTTCTTCATATTGTATTTTTGCCCAATTTAAAGCTACTTTTTTATTCAATTTTGTTCTCCTTTCAATATGAAATATAAAAATTTTATATAATAATATTTTAACATGTATTTTATGACTTAATATTAGTTTTTTACATTTTATATTAAATATTTCTTACAATTTATTAAAATCTATAATTTACTATATAAGATTAGACTTTATTAAGTTGTTATCATTTGGAGGTCTTTATGCGCATATTCTTATAATTTACAAAAGGAATTATTAAGAATATAGGGAGATAATGAAATTTAGGATAATTTCTTTTAGAATTTTATATACAGTATTTTTATTTTATTTATATTTTTTGTAGCTAATCAGTTATTGTGTTTAAATAAAATTTTTTATAAAAAGCATGTAATTATTGGCCTTCAGAGGGATAATAGCTATTAATTAATTTCTTAAAATATTGACATAAATCCTTAAATATGTTATATAAAAAGTAGCGTTAGCACTCGTTAGGTTAAAGTGCTAACAATTATACTACATAAGATTACAATAAATACATAAAAGTGTATTTGTAGTTTTTATTCTGAAGGGAGAGACTAATATGGAAACTAAACAATTCAAAGCGGAATCTAAAAGACTTTTAGATCTTATGATTAACTCAATTTATACTCATAAGGAGATTTTTTTAAGGGAACTTATTTCCAATGCTAGTGATGCTATTGATAAAATTTATTACAAAACTCTAACAGATGATTCCTTAAAATTTGAAAGGGATGATTACTATATTAAAGTAATTTCTGATAAGGAAAATAGAATATTAAAAATTGCTGATACTGGTATTGGTATGACAAAGGAAGAGCTTGAGAATAATCTTGGGGTTATAGCTAAGAGTGGATCTTTGCAATTTAAAAAAGAAAATGAAGTAAAAGAAGGCTACGACATAATAGGTCAATTTGGTGTAGGCTTTTATTCAGCTTTTTTAGTATCTGATGATGTTACAGTTATAAGTAAAGCCTTTGGAGAGGATAAGGCTTACAAATGGAATTCAAAGGGAGCTGAGGGTTACACTATAGAACCTTGTGAAAAGGAATCCTATGGTACAGAAATTATACTTAAAATTAAAGATAATACAGAAGAAGAAAACTATGATGAGTTTTTAGATGAATATACATTAAAATCTATAATCAAAAAATACTCTGATTTTATTAGATACCCAATAAAAATGGATTTAACAAAGACAAAACCTAAAGAGGACAATAAAGAGGAATTTGAAGAATACAAAGAAGAAGAAACTATAAATAGTATGGTTCCTATTTGGAGAAAGAATAAAAATGAGCTAAAAGCAGAGGATTATGAGAATTTTTATGCTGAAAAGCATTATGGTTTTGATAAACCAATAAAATATATTCATACTAGTGTTGATGGAGTAGTAAGTTACAATGCTATTTTATTTATCCCAGAAACAACACCTTATGATTTCTATACAAAAGAATATGAAAAAGGTCTAGAGCTATATTCAAGCGGTGTTTTAATTATGAATAAGTGCGGAGATTTATTACCAGACTATTTTGGGTTTGTTAAAGGTATAGTAGATTCTGAGGATTTATCTCTTAACATATCTAGAGAAATACTACAACATGATAGACAATTAAAGCTGATTGCTAAAAACATAAAAACTAAAATTAAAAATGAATTAGAAAGCTTATTAAAAAAGGAAAGAGAAAAGTATGAAAAATTCTATGAATCCTTTGGTAGACAATTAAAATATGGTATTTACAGTGATTTTGGAAGTAACAAAGAGATACTACAGGATCTATTAATGTTCTATTCCTCTAAAGAGAAAAAGATGGTTACTTTGGATGAATATGTTTCTAGAATGCCAGAGGACCAAAAATATATTTATTATGCTGTAGGGGAATCTAATGAAAGAATTGAAAAACTTCCACAAATAGAAGGAGTATTAGATAAAGGCTATGAAGTACTATATTTTACAGATGATATAGATGAATTTGCTATTAAAATGCTTATGAATTATAAAGAGAAAGAATTCAAATCTGTATCAAGTGGTGACTTAGGTATAGAAGGTGAGGAGAAAGAAAATACATCTAGCTCTGAGGATAAAGAAAACAAAGAATTGTTTGAATCTATGAAGGATATTTTATCAGGAAAAGTTAAAGATGTTAGAGCCTCAAAAAGATTAAAAAATCATCCAGTATGCTTAGCAAATGAGGGTGAGCTTTCAATTGAAATGGAGAAAGTATTAAATGCTATGCCTAACAATGAAAACATAAAAGCAGATAAAGTTTTAGAAATAAATATAAATCATGATGTATTTAAGTCATTAAAAGAAGCTTACGAAGGAGATAAAGATAAACTTAAATTATACACAGATTTATTGTACAATCAAGCCTTACTTATAGAAGGATTAACAATAAATGATCCAGTAGAATTTACAAATAATATTTGTAAAATAATGAAATAGATATATCTATTTAGAAAAGGTTTTTGAATAATATTAACATAAAAATTTATAATATGAATAATATCTAAAAATTAATATATATTATTATGTTTATCTGGATTTTTAGATGATTTATCTTATGTCTAGCCACTGTAAGGATTCCGTGGTATTATGTAAAAGTTATTATCATTATTGGATATTTGCTTTTTTATAAACATGGAAGATAACAGTGGCAAGACCTTAGATAAAAAATTTTAATCTTTAGATGGAAGAAAACACTCTTTTGCAAAATTATATTTTATTTTCTAATAATTTTATAGTAAGTTATTTTTTTAAATATGTTCTTTATAAAAAACATTTCTTTATAAAATATTTAAAATATTTTAATATGAATATTGAAAAATGCTTAAAATTTATATGTTATAATTAAATATCCCAATATGAGGATATAAATATTTATTCTAATTAATCTCTATTTTCACTTCACTTTTTTATTAATCAAAGACATAAAGATGAATAAACATAAAGGTTGGAGGTAGTGTATGGATGTTTTATTAATCTCTGGTGTGATTTTATTTCTATGTGTAATCTCAAGTAAAGTTTTATATAAGTATGGTGTGCCTACGCTTATTATATTTCTTGCAATGGGCATGATAATGGGATCGGAAGGCTTAGGAGGAATTTATTTTGATAATTCTCAATTAGCCAGTAAGTTATGTAATTTTGGACTTTTATTTATTATGTTTTCTGGTGGATTTGAAACAAACTGGAAAACAGCCAAACCTGTGGCTTTTGCATCTACAGTTCTTGCTACTATTGGAGTAGCGCTAACAGCTCTTCTTGTAGGTATTTTTGCTCATTATTTTCTTGGTATGACTTTTCTTGAAGGAATGTTGCTGGGTTCAATTATTTCCTCTACAGACGCAGCTTCTGTATTTTCTATTTTGCGTTCTAAAAATTTAAATCTAAAAAACAGTTTAGCTCCTATGTTGGAAATGGAAAGTGGGTCAAATGATCCAATGGCATATATGTTAACTACCATTTTTTTAGGCCTTATGACAGGTAACGAGCAAAATATAGCAATGCTTCTTATAACACAAATATTAATAGGAGTTTTGGTGGGATTTTTAGTAGGGAAAATTTCCTTGTGGTTAATTAATAATATAAACCTTGATATCGAGGGTCTTTATTCTGTTTTGGCTATTAGTGTTGCTTTATTATCCTATTCTATAGCCAATGCACTCATGGGAAATGGATTTTTAGCAGTTTATATTACAGGGTTAGTTATGGGAAATAGTAAACTTGTGCAAAAGGTAAGTTTAGTTCGTTATTTTGATGGTATATCTTGGCTTATGCAAATTCTACTATTCTTTACTTTAGGATTATTAGTTTTTCCATCTCAATTATTAAAGGTAGCATTAAGTGGAACTGTAACTGCAGCTTTTATTATATTTATAGCACGTCCAATAGCAGTATTTCTTGTATTAACATTATTTAAAAAACCTATAAAAGATAAGTTACTTGTGTCCTGGGTTGGATTCCGTGGTGTGGCCTCTATTGTTTTCGCTACTTATCCATTAATAGCGGGACTTCCAGTAGCAGATGAAATATTTAATATAGTATTCTTTGTGGCTTTAGTATCTGTTTTAGTTCAAGGAACACTTTTCATTCCTATAGCTAAGAAGCTTAATCTAGTAGGAGAGGAAGAAACGGTGCTTAAAACTTTTAATGATTATGAAGAGCTTCCAGTGGAATTATTAGAAATTAATATTGATAAAAACAGTAAATTGGTAGGTAAAGCTATAGAGGATATGGGGATACCAAGGGATGTTTTAATAATTATGGTTAGAAGAGGGGAAAAAATTATTACTCCTAATGGAACAACTGTAATTAAAGCAAATGATACAATTGTATTTTCAGCAGAAGATAAAGATAAGTTATTAAAGATAGATGAAAAATTAAAGCTTGCATAGTAAGCTTTGATTTCTTCATATTTTAATTCTTTAGATTCGTAATTAATAACAATTTTAAATTAATATTAATTGTGATAAATAAAACATATGGAACACTTGAAATAGATTTTTAGGCTTCTTTAGTGCTCCATAGAAATTACTAAAATATATAGTAAAGTTTAAGAAAAGTGTATTATAACAGTTACATTGTTTTTTAGAATAGGATTTTATTGAAAACCTTTTCATATATTATGTTATTTGAAATTAACAAAGGGTACAATTTTTTTATTAAGTTTATCACTACAATTAGTATAAACTTCATGATAAAAAGAAGGATCTTTTTCTTTAGAATTTAAAGCTTTCATATAGTCAGATATAGCCTTTTCATAGTTTTTTATTTTATAATATATAGTTCCTCTATTTAAGTAAATATTTTTATTTTCAGGTGTGAGTTTAATAGCATTAGTATAGTCTTTTATAGAAGGGGAATATTTTTTTAAATTATAGTAAGCAAAAGCTCTATTTTCATAGGCTTCACTATCTTTTGAGTCTTCATGTATAGCTTTTGTAAACTCAATGGCTGCTCTTTTATAATCAGCTATTCCTAAGAAAATCATACCTCTATTAAAATATATGTTTTTATAATGTTTATCCATGGAAACTAATTTATCTAAGTCTTTTAGGGCTTTATTATAATCTTTTATTAAATAATATACAATAGCTCTATTATTGTAACAATCTTTATCTTTAGGATCTAATTCTAAAATTTTGTTATAATCCTCTATAGCTTTATTATATTTTTCTAATTCTTTATATAACTCAGCTCTATTAAAATAAGCATTTACAAAACTAGGGTTAAGCTTTATTGCTATAGTATAAAACTTCATTTTTTCTTTTGAATTCGAGGAATAGTAGCCATTAGAAAAAAACTTTTCCGCATCATATTCATATTTTTTTCTTTGCAAGTTTTCTTTTTCCCATTTAAAGTTATTAAAATTTATACATTTCATAAGTAAATAAATCCTCCCAAAATTTTTTACACTCAAATTTATTCTATGCATATTTTTATATAAGGACAATGAAATGTTTCAATATATAAAATAATTATAGTTAAGGCATTAGTGTATATGAAAAATAAATACATTATTAATTAAGTTAAAAAGAGAGGTTATAATAAGATTCATTAAAACTTTAAAGGAACCTTAATGGCTTATAAATAATAAAAATAATATCTTATATATTAATATTTATTATAAATATAAAAGCTAAAATACAGAATTTATAGCAAAACTCTGTATTTTGGTTTTTATTATGTAGTAGATCCGCCACAACTTGATCCACTACCAGCAGTACAAGCATAGCAATGGTTTCCTAAAGAAATTTGCCGTTTTTCAATGGGATTACCTTTTAGCATACTAATATGATTTTTACCATTAATAGTCCATCCTAATGTTTGGTTGAAGTCACAATCATAGAGCTTTCCATCCCAGCCAATAGATAGCTGATTTCTACACATCATATTTTCTATTGTTGATGAGTTAAAACTATTTGAAAGTCTTTCCATATATCCTTCTAAGTTATTACTTCTTTTAAGAAATGCTCCAAAACGGCCTACAGGATTATTAGTAATTGTAAATAAATGATTAAATATTATTCCATATTCTTTTTTCAATTTTTGTTTATATTGTAATTCTAGGGATTCTTGAGGTGGTGGTAAAAAAGCTCCTCCCGGATTGTATACAAGATTTAAAACTAGAGATTCATCTTTACCATATCCTAGCTTGTTTAATTTTTTTAATATATTAATACTTTCATTAAAAACTCCTTCACCACGCTGTCTATCTGTATCTTTAGCACTATAATATGGAAGAGAACATACCACTTCTACCTTATTTTCCAAATAAAATTTTAGTAAATGTTTATATTTTTCCTCTTTTAATATAACTAAATTTGAGCGTATAATAATCTTAGCTCCTATTTTTATAGCTTCTTTAATAAGCCACTCTAAATTAGGATTCATTTCTGGAGCTCCTCCAGTAATGTCTAAAATAGAAAAATTATTTTCTTTAAAAACCTGTAGACAATCTTTCATAGTTTCTAAATTCATAATTTCTGTACGGCTTGGACCTGCTTCTACATGGCAATGTCTACAGGCTAAATTACAAAGCTTTCCAATATTTATCTGCATTGTTGTTAAGGATTTATTAGTTTTACAAAAATCTTTATTAGTCACTTTGCTTTCAAAGCTAGGAATACAATCTAATTTATCTAAATAACTTTTATTATTCATATGTTACTCCCTTTAAAGTTCTAATTTATTTGCTACATTTTTCATTTGAACACCATGAACTAAAGTAGCACCTCCACGAATTGCAGCGGCTACATGAATTGCTTCCATCATTTGTTCTTTATTTACGCCCTGTTCTAAACAAGTTTGAGTATAAGAATCTATGCAATAAGGGCATTGTAATGCGTGTGCTACTGCTAAAGCTATAATTGCTTTTTCACGAGCAGTTAAATTCCCTTCTTTAAAAACCTCACCATAATAGTCAAGAAATTTGTCCCATAATCCAGGGGCATCTTCTCCAATTGTTTCAAACTTTATAAGATCCTGTGGATCGTAATAAGTATTCATTGTATATCCTCCTTTAAGTTTTTAAAATAATTTTAAATATTAAATTTAAACTACATACTTATAGATAGCTTTTATATAAGTATAAATAATTTATATATTAGTTATTTTATTTATATAGATTTATTTACTAAAACAACTACAAGGTTATGTTAATTTTTAGTATATAATCACAATTATTGTATATGCTTGGTTAATTTGTGTCAAATAGAAAAACGTAATACATTAATTCTTATGTATTACTATATATTATCAATATTTTACAATATTCGACCCTTTATTAGGTATGATGAGTATAGTATATGATATAATAAAATTATCAAAATTTTCTAATTTACTATAAATAGGGAGGTTATATAAGTGAATGAACAACAGGTTTTAAAAGCTTTTTCAGAGGGGTTTGATTGTTCACAAGTAGTTTTAAGTAGTGTAGCTAAAGATTTGGATATAGATGAGATTACAGCTAAAAAAGTATCAGCATGTTTTGGTGGAGGAATGTTTTGTGGAAGTACCTGTGGAGCAGTGACTGGAGCGCTTATGGCAATAGGATTAAAATATGGTCATAGTATGGCAAATACCCCTCATATAAAAGAACAAAATATTGCTAAGTTAATAGAATTTAGAGAAAAATTTTTAAAAAAATATGATTCAGATACATGTAAAAATCTTCTAGGATATGATCTTACAAATTCTGAAGATATGAAAAAGATTAAGGAAGAAGAATTACTGACTACATTTTGTCCTAAATTAGTATCAGATGTAATTATTATTTTAAAAGAGGTATTATAAAATAAATAATTTTATAAATCTATTACCTAAATAGTGTATTTATAACGATAATTTTATAGTTCCGAGAAAATATAAAATATAAGTTTAAATATTAGTGTCATATTTTAAAATTAAGAATAAGATATATTAAGATAAAATAAAATACCATTATAAGTAAAAAAATTAAAATGCATATAAAAACATAGAGGAATGTTCATATACTATAATTAAAAAAATATATGAATGTTCTTTTAATTTAGTTAATATTTAGCTATTATAATACTCCTTTTTTAACATAAAAATATAAAGGAGGTTAAGAAAAATGAATGAAGAATCAAGAAGATATTGTCAAGAACCAAAAGAGGATAAATTAGAATCTAATGCAGCAGCTTTTGCTTATAATAAAAACTATAATATATTAGTGGCTCCTAATACAGTTAATGATGATGATGGTGCAGGAAGAGATGTTAATAAAACTAAAAATCATTTTGATGAATTGATGGAAAATCTTCGAGACAATGATAAAGATATGGAAACAAAGTCTAAAACTACAGGTCAAGCCACTATAGTAAACACAAATTTAAACTTTATAGTTAAAATTTAAAGGTTGATTAGAAAGTATTTATTTAGTTTTATCAGGTTATAAATAGACTATTTTGCTTAGAAATTACTATGGGAAAATAACCCTATAGTAATTTCTATTTTAAGAAATTTAATCCTAGTTTTACATTGTAAAACATTACATAATAGCTCTTTATAAGATATTAATAAAATGTAAGGAGAGAAGTAGGATGGTGAAACAGGATTGTAAATGTGAATTTCAAAATCAAGGTAATATAAATTTTATAATTATAAAGAATTCTGAATCAGTTTTAAATTATAATGAGTATGTGGAAGAGTCCTTAAAATTATGCGATAAGTTTAATGAATATTCAAATTTAAATATGAATATTATTTTTATTCATAATATAATAATATATGATGATAATGAAGAAAGAAATGGTATAGAAAAGGATTCAAAAGAGAATTATGAAAAAGAAAAAATTAAATTAAAAAATAATAATGTAAATATAACCCTCTTAAAAAACATAATCAATGTAAGGGGGGAAATAAAATGAATGAAGAAGAATATTATGAAAATAACAGAATGAATGAGTATGAATCAAGGGAACATTATGAAAGTAACAGAATGTATGAGGAAGAACTAAGAGAATATTATAAAAGAAATAGAATTGAAAAGTATTATAATAAAAAACATTTGAAATGTACTGTAACAGCCTATGCTTATAATAAAAACAAGAATATACTAATTGCTCCAAACACAAATACTGCTAATAATTCAGAAAATGAAGATGGTTTAAATTTAGATAATTTAATAAAAAACTTTATAGATGATGATAAAGATTCTGAAACAGAAAATAAAGTTGTAGGAGAAGTTAATATTGTAAATACAAATTTAAATTTTATAATATCTATATAGTAATTAATTTTATTATAAAAAGGTTAAAGTATAAAAAATTATTTTTATATTTTAACCTTATATATTTTCATATAGATTTACCAAAGAATTATGTTTTTTCCTTTGAAAAATTTTTAACATTTTTTAATGCTATGGTATTTTGGTCATAACTCTTATATACAAAGTTAAAATAAATATTACAAGTAGTAGAGCTGAAAAGACGAAATACATTGGAACTTCATTTTTATAATATTTAAGCATTATAATTTTATAAAAAATTATGTGTTTATGAATTAGATTGAAGTAAATTTTTATTTTGTTTCCCTTTTTCTCTCCAAGTAAATAGAGTAATTAAAGTGGAAAATATTATATTGTAAATTATATATATAGGCATTATTTTACTTACAAATTTTCTTGAGTTAGTTGTGTTTCCATAGAAAAATGATATTATGATCATTAGTGGAATAGTTAATAGTATAACTATTTTTCTATCTATTTTGGGGGATATTTTATTTAATTCATAAACAGTAACAAAATAACCGTTACATATAGTTTTAAACATAGTTAAGCTCCATAGAGACATAAATATATATCTAAAAGAATTTATTACTGGTATCATTATACTTTCAGTAATATTAACTATTGGCCATGTGAATTTTAAGCTGGTTTCTATGCCTAAACAAAGTATATCTATAATAGTAAATAGGAAATATACTATAGTTATAAAAGCAACACTTATTAATCCACATTGTTTTATTTTTTTATTATTCTGCAGGAAAGGATATAGAATTAAAATCATTTCTATTTGTGAGTAAGAAAAAATAGTTTCTTTTACTGCCTTTAATATATTTAGCATACCACTACCTAATACTGGTTTTATATTTAATGTGTTTGCATTATTTATAGCTACTAAAGGTATAAAAAAAATAATAATAGTGGAAAAAAATATAATTTCATTTAAACTTCCTACAGTTTTAGTTCCTCCATACACAGCGAAAGCTATTATACAATACATAACAATTAATATAGTCCAATTGTTTAAAAATTGTACCATATAAATATGCAATACATTAGATATATCTGAGGCTACTTTAGCAGTTATAAGTACAAAATATAAAATAAATATTAAATTTAAAATAGTTCCCAGTATTTTACCAAAAAATTTTTTGCTTAAGGTAAGCATATTGTCTTTTGGATAATTTTTGCTTAAATAAGTAGCTATAAATACTATATATAGAGGATAGATAGCCCCTAATAAAACAGATATCCATCCATCTTGTTTTGCAATTTTTATAACATCGTTTGGCAAACTTAAAATACCCACTCCTAACATAGCCCCTATGATAATTAGAGTGAATTGCATTTCAGTCAATTCATTGTCTCCGCTACTTTTCATAAAATATCCTCCTAAATTACTATAAAACAGAATAGTTTTAAGTTAATAATCACCTCTACCCTGACTATCTACTTTGACTTTTACATTAACTTCAATTTGAGAATCTAATACCACTTTATTCCAATCTATTCCAGTTTCTCTCCCATATTTAGCTGCAGCTACAGATCCTAAATTGAACACATCCACATGGCAGGTTTTTTTAAATATATTTATACAAGTTTCACATTGTCTTTCTACAAATTCTTCCATATCTTTTTCAAATTTTTTTAGTATCTTTGGATCACTATTTAAATCCTTATATAATTGATTAGATACAATAGGTCCCTTTAAACTAATATCTATTATAAATTTGTATTTATCTCCTTCTTTATAGCATTTCACTTTTCTTTTAGCCTTAGGATAATAATTTATATATTCCTTAGAATTTTTTTCTAGAGTTAAAATACCTTTTGTATTATTTTCTCTTAGTAAGTTTAATGTTTTTACTTCTTGCATATCTAATTTTCTAACCATTTTATCTTTATTAAAAACAGCTAATCCTGTTATAGTTAATTCATTATCCACAATATCTATATAGGGTAAAACTGGGTTATGTCCTTCAGAACTTGATTCTAGAATAAAATCTATTAAGCTATATTTTTTAGAGAAAAAATTAAAATTATGTAAGTGTTCTACTAATGAACCGATATATTCTTCTGTACCTCCATATTTATCAACTTGATATTGTAATATATCTTTAGCTTTACCATTGCAGATTACCATTTTAGCGTTATCATTTACTAAAGGATTGTTAAGTAGTATATCTAATATAGTATTTATTCCAAACATGGCGTAATCTTCACTAATAACTAGGGATTTTTCTAGTCCTAATATAAATCGTTTACTGGCCTCTAGTTGTCTTTTATTTCTAGTTTCTCCTAAATTTATTGCTTCTGATGTTATTAATTTACTTTCATTAGGTAATTTACTTTCTGAAAAATAAATTCTTAAAGGGACACTATATAAAACTTGGTCCTTTTTTCCTTCCACAATATCATAACCTATACTATTAGGAAGATTTAATTCTTCTACTACAGTTCCTCTTTCTCCTATTAAATTAACAACTATAATCAAAACAAAAGAAAGTCTTATTGCTATTTTCATTTTATTTTTCATTTTTATCACCTTTTCCTAGAGCTATTAATAGGGCAGTAATAGAAATAAATATAATATTAAAAATTACATAGGGTGGAAAAATTTTATCCAAAAAATTTCTACGCATAGGTGGAGTACCATATAAAGTTGATACTATAACCATTATAGGATAGAGTAATATCGCCCAACTTTTTCTACTGATTCTTACAAAAATTTTATTTAATCCATGAGCAAATAAATAATAGTGCACAGATATACATTTAAATAGAGTCATAGTCCATAGAGATAAAAATATATAACTAAAGGAATTTATTACAGGAATTGTTATACTTCTAGATATGGTTATAACTGGCCATAAATATTTATTAGTGCCATTAATTCCTAAATGTAATATAGTAAGTAAAGTATATAAAGTATATAAAATTGTAATGAAGGATATACTTTTAATCCCTACTTTTTTTATCTCTACATTTTTATCTATAAATGGATATAATATAAGAAGCATTTCTGCTCCTGAGTAAGCTATAATAGTTTTTTTTGTAGCATTTATAATATTTTTCACTCCACTGCCTAGTACTGGTTGTAGATTTAGTAAATCAGATTTTTTTAGAGAAAAGATGGGTATTAAAAATACTATAAATGTAATATAAAACAATACTTCACTTAATCTTCCTACTGCTTTGGTCCCTCCATAAACAGCATAAGCAGCCCCTAAAAACAATATAGTTAATATGTTCCAGGGATTTAAAAAACTTACCATATAAGTTCTTAGAACATTGTTTATTCCTGCGGCTACATCTGTAGCAATTAGAAAAAAAAATAATAGAAATATTAAATTTAATATGTTTCCTAGGATTTTTCCATAAATTTTTCTGCTCAAATCTAGAATATCTTCTTTAGGGTGTTTCTTTCTTATATAAATTGTCATAAATACAACATATATTGGATAAATCATTCCTAAAAAGGTAGCTATCCAAGCGTCTTGTTTAGCTACTTCTATTGGAGCTAGTGGTAAGCTTAGGACGCTTACTCCAATTATACCGCCCATAATCATAAGGATTAACTGACTTTCAGTTAAAACATCCTCTTTATTATTCATCATTCTTTTTTCTCCTAAACAAGTCTCTAAAATTACTTTGTCTAGTTGGATTTGAATTGGGAATAACCTCAGGGCGTTTTTTCATTTTATAAACAGGCATTCTAACTAATATATCTTTTAAATCACTTTTATATATTTTAAAATAAGGTACTCCATAGCTCTTTAAAGTGCATAAATAGGTTATTAAAAAAAACCATCCTATTGTAATACCAAACATACCCAAAAAATTACCTAAAAATAACATGGGATAGTTTATTAATCTTATAGAAATAGCCATCTCATAGTTAGGTATCAAAAATGTAGCCACTGTAGAAACACCTACTACAAGTAGAGTGGTATAACTAACTATTTTTGCCCTTATGGCTGCATCACCTATTATAATACCACCCACCACACTGAGAGTCTGAGCTATCTTAAAGGGTAGTCTTAATCCACCCTCTCTTAAAAAATCTATGATTATATTCATAGATAATATAGACATAAAAGGAGTTAATGCTATTCCTTTTCTTGATTCAATAATGGCTCCTATAAACTTAAAGGGAATTAATTCTGGATTAAACTTTATTAGAGTTATGTAAATAGCAGGTAGTGTCGTAACTATAAAAACCGCAAAATATCTTAATAATCTTATAAAGGAAGATATAATAGTTCTTTGGGTATAATCTTCAATTGCCTGGAAAAACTCAAAAAATACTGCTGGTGCTGTCATTACAAAGGGAGCTCCTTCAGCAATGATAGCAATTTTGCCCTCAAATAAATTTGCTTCTACTACATCTGGTCTTTCTGTAAAAAAAGCCTGGGGGAATATACTGTAGGGGCTATATTCTATAAATTGTTCTAACATACCAGTACCTACAAATACATCTACATCTATTAAAGATAATCTTGATTTTATATCTTCAACTATGTTTTTATCAGCTATATTGTCAATATACATTAAGGCCACATCTGTTTGATTTCTTCTTCCAATTACTAAATTTTCTTGTACTAAATTATTATCCTTTATTCTCCTTCTTAATATGCTTACATTAGTTTCTAATTTTTCTACGAAGCCTTCTCTAGAAGCTCTTATAGAAGTTTCGTTTATAGGATCTGAAATATCTCTATATTCTCCACCAGCTGTATCTAGAATTATAAATTTTGTACCACCCTTAACAATTAGTACAGATTTACCTCTTTTCAAATGAAAAACAGCCTTATTAATATCTTGTTCTAAAGAGGTGTTGCTAAGGGATATATATTTTTTACAAAGAATTTCATCTAAATTATTTGTAGAACTTAAATCTTCCTCTATATAAAACATTAAAGGCTTAAGAATATCTCTATCTATAGTTTCACTATTAGCTAATCCATTTATATATAATAATGCAGCTTCTATATTGGATTTTTTACATACTATAAAATCTTTTATTATTAAATTATTTTTTTCTCCAACTAAAGTTTTAATAGAATTAATTTTATCTTGAAGTGCATTTAAATCTTTATTTTCCATAAACACCTTACCCCTTTATAGGAAATATGATACATAAAATAATTATTCCCTCAGCATAGAATAACTATACAAAAAATATAATTCAATTTTTATTACTTTTCTTTAATGCTATTAATAGGGCGGTTGTAGAAAAAAACACCATATTGTAAGGTATATAATAGTTAAATATTTTTTCTATTAAACTTCGCCTAAGTATAGGACTACCATATAAATTGGATCCTATAATCATTATAGGATAGGAAATTATTATCCAATTTTCTCTACTAATCTTCTTAAATATTTTATTTAATCCATAGGTAAAGGTAAAATAATATATAGAAATACATTTAAACATAGTCATAGTCCATAAAGATAAAAAAATATATTTAAAGGAATTTATTATAGGTATTATTATACTTGTAGTTATAGTAATTACAGGCCATAAAAATTTTTGAGAGGCATTAATTCCAAGATATAATAATGTAAGCACAACATATAGAGTATATAATATGGTGGTAAATATTATACTTTTAAAAGCTGGCTTTCTTATTTTTACATTTTCATTTATAAAAGGATAGAATATAAATAATATTTCAAAACCTGCATAGGAAATAAAGGTTCCTTTAATACCTTTTACAATATTTCCTATTCCTGATCCCAGTACTGGTTGTAAGTTTGTTATATTTATATTTTTTAAAGAAAATAAAGGTATTAAAAAAACTACAAAGGTACCATAAAATAGTATTTCATTTATTTTTCCTATTACTTTTGTTCCACCATAAGCAGCATAAGCTACAAACAAAAATAGTAAACTTGATAGATTCCAAAAACTTAAGGAGTGAATCATATAAATTTTTAATATATTGTTTATTTCTGCAGCTAGATCTGTAGATATTATAAAGAAGAAGGATAAAAATATTAAATTTAATATATTTCCAAGTATATTACCATAGATTTTTTTACTCAAATCTAAAATATCTTCTTTAGGGTGATTTTTTCTGATATATATGGCTATAAAGGCAATATATAAGGGATAAATTGATCCTAATAGTACAGAAATCCAGCCATCTTGTTTTGCTATTTTTATTGCAGAGCTTGGTAAGCTCAATATTCCAATACCAACCATACATCCTATAAGTATAATAGTTAGCTGACTTTCAGTTAAAAAATTTTCTTCATTATTCGCCATTATCTTTCCTCCTAAACAAGTCTCTAAAATTACTTTGTCTAGTTGGATTTGAATTAGGAATAATTTCTGGCCTTTTATTCATTTTATAGATGGGACTTCTTACAAAGATATCTTTCAAATCACTTTTATATATTTTAAAGTAAGGTACTCCATAGCTTTCTAAAGTACATAAATGTGCTATTAAAAAAAACCATCCTATTGTTATACCAAACATACCTAAGAAATTACCTAAAAATAACATAGGATAACTTATTAATCTTATAGAGATAGCCATTTCATAGTTAGGTATCAAAAATGTAGCCACTGTGGAAATACCTACTACAAGTAGAGTGGTAGAACTAACTATTTTTGCCTTTATGGCTGCATCACCTATTATAATACCACCCACTACACTTAGAGTCTGAGCTATCTTAAAGGGTAGTCTTAAGCCACCCTCTCTTAAGAAGTCTATTATTATATTCATAGATAATATAGACATAAAGGGTGTTAGTGCTATTCCTTTTCTAGATTCAATAAGAGCTCCTACAAATTTAAAGGGAATTAATTCTGAATTAAATTTTATTAGAGTTATGTAAATAGCAGGTAGTGTTGTAACTATAAAAACTGCAAAATATCTTAATAATCTCGTAAAAGAAGATATAATAGTTCTTTGAGTATAATCCTCAATTGCCTGGAAAAACTCAAAAAATACTGCTGGTGCTGTCATTACAAAGGGAGTCCCTTCAGCAATAATAGCAATTTTACCTTCAAATAAATTTGCTTCTACTACATCTGGTCTTTCTGTAAAAAAAGCCTGGGGGAATATACTGTAGGGGCTATATTCTATAAACTGTTCTAACATACCAGTACCTACGAATACATCTACATCTATTAAGGATAATCGCGATTTTATATCTTTAACTATGTTTTTATCAGCTATATTATCAATATACATTAATACTACATCTGTTTGACTTCTTCTTCCAATTACTAAATTTTCTTGTACTAAATTATTATCCTTTATTCTCCTTCTTAATATGCTTATATTAGTTTCTAATTTTTCTACAAAGCCTTCTCTAGAAGCTCTTATAGAAGTTTCGTTTATAGGATCTGAAATATCTCTATATTCTCCACCAGCTGTATCTAGAATTATAAATTTTGTACCATTCTCAAGAATCAGCACAGATTTACCTCTTTTTAAGTGAAAAACAGCCTGATTAATATCTTGTTCTAAAGAGGTGTTGCTAAGAGATATATATTTTTTACAAAGAATTTCATCTAAATTATTTGTAGAACTTAAATCTTCCTTTATATAAAACATTAAAGGCTTAAGAATATCTCTATCTATAGTTTCACTATTAGCTAATCCATTTATATATAATAATGCAGCTTCAATATTGGATTTTTTACATACTATAAAATCTTTTATTATTAAATTATTTTTTTCCCCAACTAAAGTTTTAATAGAATCAATTTTATCTTGAAGTGCATTTAAATCGTTACTTTTCATAAACATCTCACCCCTTTATGAGAAATAATATACATAAAATAGTTATTCCCTTAGGATAAAATAACTATACGAAAAGCATAATTGAATTTTCATATAATATTTTTCATAAAATTTAATTTAATTAATGATTATTTTAAAACATATGAATTATATAGTATAATATAGTAAATTTATTAAAATAAATTGGGGGGTGGGCTTTTGAATAAAAGTTATCCATGTTTAAATATAAATTTAAAAAAAATAGATCATAATATCAAGGAGCTTATCTATTTATGTAATGCCGAAGGTATAGAACCAGCCATAGTAACAAAATCCTTTTGTGCAGAAAAAGCTGTAGTAGAAACCATAATAAAAGAAGGAATTAAAACTATAGCAGATGCTAGAATAAAAAATCTTATAAAAATACAAGATTTAAATTGTGAAAAGCTTCTTTTAAGGATACCTATGAAAAGCGAAGTTTCAAAGGTAATAGAATATGCAGATATAAGTTTAAATTCAGAACTAGAAATTATAAAAGAATTGTCAAAGGAAGCCAGGAAAGTTAATAAAATTCATAAAATAATTCTCATGATAGATTTAGGAGATTTAAGAGAGGGGATTCTTCCAAAGGCCGTATTACCTACAGTAAAAGAAATAATAAAACTTCCAAACCTTGAATTTGTAGGTGTAGGTACTAATCTTACTTGCTATGGTGGAGTTATTCCTGATGAAAATAATTTGGGAAAACTTTTAGAAATAAAAAATCAAATAGAAAAGGAAGTAAAAATAAAGGTTTCTATAGTTTCTGGTGGGAATTCTAGTAGTTTACATATGGTTGTAAAACATTCCATACCACAAGGCATAAACCAATTAAGAATAGGGGAGGCTGCTATATTAGGAAGAGAAACAGCTTTTGGACAAAAACTAGATAATTTTTATGAAGATTGTGTAACTTTAGTAGGAGAAATTGTAGAATTAAAGGAAAAGCCTTCTGTGCCAGAAGGGAATATAGGATTAGATGCTTTTGGCAATAAGCCAAGTTTTATAGATAAAGGTATTATAAAAAGGGCTATACTCGCCTTAGGACAGCAGGATATAAAATTAGATGGACTTATTCCTAAGGATAGTGAAATAGAAATATTAGGAGCAAGCAGTGATCATCTCTTGCTGAATTTAACTGAATGTAAAAAGCAATACAAAATAGGAGATACTGTAGAGTTTAATATGAATTATGGATGTTTACTTACAGCTATGACTTCTGAATATGTAACTAAATATAGTAAATAATTTTTTATGAAATATATTTTTAAGATTAGGGAGTGAATTAATTTCACTATCTAATCTTTTCTAATATATTTATGTACTTATATAAATTTCACTAAAAGTCAATACTTATTAATTTTTTAAATAATTACAGGTTAAAGCATAAATCTTTCTTATTAGACAAAATATTTAATGTTTACTAATATTATAATGGACATTATACAAATTAATAATTGGAGGAGATATAATATGAAACAAACTTTAAAATTAAAAGAAATTGTAGTAATGGCTATGCTAAGTGCTCTTATGGGAGTTGTTTTTATGGGCTTAGACAGCATTTACCAACCTCTTACTACTATAGCAGGGCCCTTAGGAGGAGATATTATATATGGAGTATATTTAATATCAGCTTTGTTATCAATGTATATCGTTAGAAAACCAGGTGCTGGTATTCTTGGAGCACTTTTCACAGGATTAGTAAATTTATTAATGGGAAGTCCTTATGGGATACATATAATTGTGGCATCCTTACTTCAAGGTGCTGGTGTTGAGATAGCTGTAGCAATTAAAAAATATTCAAAGTTTTCTTATTTCCAAATGTCTATTGCTTCAATATTAGCAATGATTCTTGTAACAATGAGAGATTACTTTATTTTTGGTTTTCAACTTTACCCTAAACTTATACCAATAATGCTTATTATTAGAGTGATTAGTTCAATTATCTTTGGAGCCGGTCTTTCAATAGCTTTAGGAAAAGCTTTAAAATCAACAGGTGTTCTTAATGACTTTAAAATTAGTAGAGGGAGTGAATCTTAAGATTGCTTGAAATAAAAAATTTAAGGTTATCTTTTCAGAATAATTATAAAGTTTTTCAAGATGTAAATATTAAAGTAAAAAAGAACAGAGTTACTCTTCTTACTGGTAAAAGTGGATGTGGTAAAAGTTCATTACTTATGTGTATTACTGGGGTTATACCGGATATTATAGAGGGGAACATTACTGGTGAAATTATTTACAAAGGTAAAAATATAGAAAAGAAAGGTGTAAAAGCTGTTTCAGGTGAGATTGCTTATATGTTTCAAGATCCAGATAGTCAATTATGTACTTTTACAGTTGAAGATGAGATAGCCTTTGGACTTGAAAATATAAAAGTTAATCCATGTGAAATGTATCATACTATTGATAAAGTTTTAGATCGAATAGGAATAAAGCATCTTAAGAAGAGACAATTAAATCACCTTTCAGGGGGAGAGAAACAAAAGGTTGCTTTAGCTTCTATATTAGCATTGGATCCTGAAGTAATTCTGATGGACGAACCTACTGCAAATTTAGATCCTAAATCTACTATGGAAATAATCAACCTTATAAAAGACCTTAGGGATAAATTTGGAAAAACTATACTAATTGTTGAACATAAAATAGATGAATTCAGTGAAATAATAGATGATGTGATCTGGTTTGAAAGAGACCAGGCTAAGAATATAGATAAGGAGTCCTTTATACAATCCTATAAAAGTGAATCCACTCTTCCTACTGTTAATAGAAAACAATTAACTAAAGAAAAAGTATTAGAAGCTAAAGAAATATGCTTTTCTTATAATAAAAATATTAAAGTGCTAAAAAATGTAAACTTTTCATTAAGAAAAGGGGAAATATCAGCCATTATTGGCCCAAATGGGGCAGGTAAATCTACTTTATCAAAAATATTAATGGGATTATTAAAAGCAGATAAGGGAGATATATTAGTAAGGGATATAAATATAAAAAATATAAATCCACGAGAATTAGGAGAACATATGGGACTTGTGTTTCAAAATCCTGAGCATCAATTTATTAAAATGACCGTTGAAAAGGAAATGGCATTAAGTCTAGAAATAACAAAGCAAAATTCAGAAACAATTAAAAACACTGTAGACTCATATTTGTCCATGTTTGATTTAGCTAGCCATAGGTTATCAAATCCATTTTCTTTAAGTCAAGGACAAAAAAGAAGGTTAAGTACAGCCAGCATGATGATAAATGGACAATCTATCTTAATTTTGGATGAACCAACCTATGGACAAGATAGAAGTAATCTTAAGGAATTAATAAATTTATTATATAAAATAAACAGCGAAGGTACATCTATTCTTATGATAACTCACGATATGGATATGGTTTTAAATTGTTGTGACAGAGTAATATATTTGGAAAATGGAGAAGTAAAATATGAAGGTTCACCAAAAAATATGAAAGAAAATATTTTTACCTAAAAAGAAGGAGAAAATATGACTAAAAAAAATTATTTTATAGATAAGATGAATCCATTTTTAAAGTTACTTATTCTTATACTGATAACTATCATAGGATCTCTAGATTTTAAACCTTATACATCAAGTATTTTGATTATTAGTGGAATTATAATTACTTCTATTTTTAGTAGTTTAGGTATTTTACAAATATTAAATTCTGTTAAAGGGTTTATAATAATGTCAGTAACTTTTATGTTTGTTATTTTAGCGCTTAGATATATTAGTGGAGAAACTCTTAAGGTTATTGCTGTATTAGGCTTAGGGTTTAGGATAATATTAATAAGCATTTATACTTCTATTTTCGTAAAAACAACGGATCCTACAGAGTTTGTTATATCTTTAATAAAATATTTTAAGACGCCTCCTAAGATAGGCTATGCTTTTTTAACTGCTTATAGATTTCTCCCTACCTTTAAAGAGGAACTTCAAACCATAAAATATGCCCATGAAGTAAGAGGAATTGTGGAAAGCAAAAATCCTTTTATTAAAGTATGGAATTCACAAAGATATATACTTCCCATGATGGCTAATGCTGTTAGAAAGGGTATAAGAATATCCATGGCTATGGAAACACGTGCTTTTGATAAATACAAAACTAGAACCTATTACAGAAAGCTTCATATGCCTATAAATGAAATAATTATGACAACAGTTTATATTTTATATATTATTTCTGTTGTAGTTATACTTTATTTAAATAATCTTGTTGCTTTTGCTGTTAAGTATGTACAATAATAAAACATTGGAGGGATAAAATATGCCATTTAAACATGAAAAAATAACATATGGATTTCCACAGGATCCATATGATAAAACTATTGTTAAAGAATTATGTGAAGATATTAACTGTGCATTAAATTTTAGTAGAAAACCTGTAGGCATAAAATTATATTTTGATAAAGAGGAGTACAGTAAATTAGAATGGAAGGAACCTAATGCACCATTATCTTATTGCTGTGTAGTAGAGAAGGCTACTAGAGGGAAAGCATTCAAAATAAGACTTGAACATTTGAGCTGTGATGGAGGCACTACTGCGTTAAATCTTGAACCTTCCACAGAAAGGATAGAGTCCGGTGCAGAATATTTTTCTTATAATTTATATAAAACCCCAGCTGCAGCAAGAAGAGTAAGAGAAGGAGTACCTGGATTATATAGAACAGGTGCTACTACATATGGTGTTGCAGTAGCACCCTTAGAAGAATTTAAAACTATTCCAGATGTAGTTATTTTTATAGTAAATCCTTATCAAGCTATGAGAATTCAGCAAGGATATGTATACCATGAAGGTGGTAGATTAGAAATTACAGGTGCTTCAATGCAAGCAATTTGTGCAGAAGCTACTGTAGAACCCTATATAAAAGGTAGATTAAATACTACAGTTCTTTGTCCAAGCACTAGATTTTTAGCAAAATGGAAGGATGAAGAAATGGCAGTAGGAATCCCTTTTGAAAGATTTCAAAGTGTAGTAGAAGGAGTAATAGCTACTATAAACACTACAGATATTAAACGTAGAAAAGATGAGATTAAGGAAAGATTTGCTGAAAAAAATAAGAATATAAACTTAGAATAGTAAAACTTTTAACTATCTAAGTTTTGTACAAACACAACTTAGATAACTAAGATAATAAAAAATGGCATCTCAAAATAGCTTTAATTTTAATAGAGTAAATATAAATAATTATATTTACGGTTTTAAAATTAAAGCTATTTTTATTTTGAGATACACATATTTTTTATTTTTAAACAATGATATATAATAATTATTAAAAATATATTCATGGATTTAAAGTATTTATTAGTATAAAATATAAAGGAATTTATTTTTATTTAAAAAATTTAATATTTTAGCAGTTTATAGATGACGAATAAGGTAAATATTATAAGTATTTTAATATTAAAAAATAATTATGTAGGATAATGATATATTTAAACAGGAGATGAATTACAATGCCAAAGAAAATTCTTGTAGTAGAGGATGATTTTGATATACAAACTATTATAAGTGAAGTTTTAAAGGAAAGCCGGTATTTAGTAGAGGAAGCTACAGATGGATTAATGGCGGTGGAGATGTTTAGAGAGGGGAATTTTGATTTAATAATTTTAGATGTGATGCTTCCTAAAATAGATGGATTTGTAGTATGTGAAATCATAAGAAAGGAATCAAGTGTGCCTATAATAATGCTTACTGCTTTAGGGGAAGAAGAGGATGAAATGAGAGGTTTTGAGTTAAAAGTAGATGATTACATAACAAAACCATTTTCTATTAATTTATTAATAAAAAGAGTGGAGGCAGTACTTAGAAGAGCCAATGGATTAGAGGAAAATAATTCAACTTTAACCTTTGAAGAAATAACAATATATCCTTCTAATTATAAAACTTTAGTTAATAATAAAGAAATAGAACTAACTTATAAAGAATTCCAGATATTAGAAATATTAATATCAAATGTAGGAAGGGTTTTTTCTAGGGAATCTTTATTAAATCAAATATGGGGATATGATTATTTTGGAGATACCCGTGTTATAGATACTCATATCAAAAATTTGAGACAAAAACTAAACATAGATTATATAAAGACCATAAGGGGAGTGGGGTATAAAATTGAAAAATAAATTTAAAAAAAGTATAGTATATAAGCTATTTTTAGTAACTACATTATTATTAGTAATAAGTTCTATATGTACTTACTCTATAATTTATATGTTGTTACCTAATTATTATCATAAATATAAAAAAATGACTATAGAAAATCAATTAGATAGTATAGTAGATAATACACCTAAATTACATATAAATAATATTGAAGAATATTTGGGGCAAATTTCATTTAATAATAATGCCAATATAGTAGTAACAGACGAATATGGAAAGGTTATTTATTTTACTAATGTTCTTCAAAAAGGCCTTGTAGCTATCCCTAAAAAAGAAGATTTATCTCATTTTAAGAATATAGAAAAAACTAATACTAGACCAATGTATACAAGTTATAGAAAAATAAAATTCTATAATAGTGAAGAAAAGTATAATTTATATTTAACTGCTCCACTTCAGCCTGTATCAGAGGCATCTAAAGTTCTATTTTTACTTATACCTTACATAGGATTAGTTGTAATTTTAATTTCTGTAATAGGGGGATTAATTTATTCTAAAGTTATATCTAAGCCGTTAATAAGCATGAATAAAGTAGCTAAGGAGATGGCTAAATTAGATTTTACTAAAAAGTGTACGGTAAAAGGGGAGGATGAAATAGGAGAACTTTCTCAAAGTTTAAATGACCTGTCCAGTAATCTAAGGATCTCTATGGAAGAACTCCAAAGAGCTAATGAACAATTATTAGATGATATTTTAAAAGAAAGAGAAATAGAGAAAAAAAGAAGAGAATTTATAGCAACTATATCTCATGAATTAAAAACCCCTATAACTATTTTAAAGGGTCAAATAGAAGGAATGCTATCTAATATAGGTATTTATAAGGATAGGGATAAATATTTAAAAAGAAACCTTGAAGTTTTAAATGATATGGAATATATGGTTAAGGAAACTTTAGAAATATCAAAATTAGAGTCTCAGGGCTTTAAACCTAAAAAAGAGCAAGTTTTTTTAAGTAAAATGGTTGAAGAATGTATTTATAATACCTCTTTTATATCTAAAAGAAAGAATATATTCATAGATAAAAATATAAAAGAAGATTTATTTGTTTGTGGAGATAGTAAATTATTAAAAAAAGTAGTGAACAATATAATAACCAATGCTATTAATCATTCTCCAAAAAATGAAAAAGTTTATGCAAATCTATATGAAGAAAGAGATGAAATTGTATTAAAGATAGAAAATACAGGAATCTATATAGAGGAAAATGAACTCAAAGAAATATTTAAACCTTTTTATAGAATTGAGAAATCTCGTAATAGGAAAAGTGGAGGTAGTGGCCTTGGACTTTATATAGTAAAAATGATTTTAGATGCACATAATGGAAAGTATTCTATTTCAAACAGTGAAAAAGGAGTGGAATTTAAACTTTGTCTAAAAAAGTATAGTTAAAAGAATTGATCATTATTAAGTAATTTTTAAGCATAGAAGATAAACTATAATAGAATAAAATTAAATATAGAGATAGGATTGATGTAATAATAGATATAGCAAAGGCTTATTTATAATTGCTCAAAATTTATTTACTTATGCTATAAAAAATGTAGGTAAATTTGTTTTTATACAAATTTACCTACTTACATATACTTAAAGCATCATTTAAAGCATTTTAATTTATAATATTAGTTTCTAACCTTTAAATGACCTTCTTTAATTAATATTTCATTTCCTTCAGAGTTTATTGCTACTACTTTGTAAGGATAGTCATAATTGTGCCAATTTGAAAAATATAAATCAAATTTAAATCCTGCTTTTGATAAGTCATATCCAGCATATTTATTTTGGTAATCTCTTATTGCATATCTTTTTGCATCAACATATGGATATCCGTTAACATATAATTTAACTGCCTTAATTTCTTTTCCATAAACACATTCACCAGTTAAAGTTCTAGTACCATATAAAGCTTCATTATCTCCTAAGTTGAAATTACCTTTGAAAGGTAATTTCTTGCTGTTTTCATGTTTTTTTACTCTTAAGTAACCTTTTTTAATTGAAATCCTTTGTCCATCTTCTGTAGTTACCTTTATTTCGTATGGATAATTAGATTCATACCATCTTGAAAAGTCCATTGAAAATTTGAATGCAGCTTTAGATAAGTCATAACCTTTATATTTATTTCCTGGATCATTTAATTTGCTACGTTCAGCATCCATATATTTATATCCATTTATATATAATTCTATATTATTAATTTTCTTTCCATATACACATTCACCAATTATATTTTCAGTGTTTGATAATGTTTTGGTATCATCAAAATTCACTTGGTGTTTAAGTGGTAAGTTTTTATCAACAGTTTCACCACCAGCAGTTTGTACATTTATAACAACATTAAAGTTAACAGTGTTACCTGATACATTAATATTTTCTAAACTTATTCCGCTATCACTTCCATCTGATAAGAATAATTCCTTTGAATTTATACTTGTTTTATTATAAGCTAAAGCTGCTTTAGATATATCTCCAACATTATTTAAATTTCCACTTGGTCTGTATACATATACTTCATCATTACCACTAGAATTACCTCTACCTTGAAATGCTGTATTAATTCTATAAACTAATAACCCTTCTCCAGGTAAATTTGATTCATATTGTCCTTCATTTTTTCTGTATTCTACTATAAAATATTCTTTGTTTGAATTTGGTGACTTTATAATATAACTGTTATTAGCTTCATTACCTATTTTACCTATTGAATATTTTCCTGGTTTATTTATTTCATTTATGTTATTAAGCCACTTACCGTAATTCATTTTCATGTATGCCCCCATGGATTGAGGAATAGATGCGGTTTGATCCATTACATCCCATGGTCCTACAGCAACTTTGCCATCATAATTATAGTGATAAAGATCCGGGGCTCCTAAGGTGTGGAACATTTCATGGCTTAAAACTCCAATACCATTATCACCTATAAAATCTTCCAATTGGAAATTATAAGTATCTATTTTTTTACCATTTATTCTTACATCTTGGTAGAACATATTCCATTTATGAGGCCATAAAAGTGATGACCATCCAGTTGTCGCTCCCTTTATAATAAAGCACACATTATCAACTTTGCCGTCATTATCTGAGTCTACATTTAAATCCTTTGGAATTTGACTTTTAACGGAATCAACAGCATTTTTAAGTAAGGTTTGCTCTCTTGCTGCTCTTTCATTCTGCGGAACATTAGTATAATAACTTCTTGGGTGACTGTCAGTATAACTTAAAACTTTATCTCCATTAGGTTTAGGATAAAAAGTTGTATTAACATCTAGTTTGTTATATGATACTTCTTTGTAATAATTATTTAAAGATGCCTGATTTTTTGAATTAAATTGTCTATCATAGATAGAAAAATCTCTTGTTATTTCATCTTGATCGCTAAATTTTATAAAAATAACTATATTATTAAGTTGTCCAATATTTTTTGTTCTTTGGATTGGATTGTTTGCATTAAGAAGTTCTCTTTGTTTTTCAATCTCTTGTTTTGGAGCTTTAACATCTTTCATGTTAACTTTGCTATCAGAATCAATTTGTTTTAAAGTTTCAATATTGCTCTTTGTTACTCTTTCTCTAGATGGCTGTACTTTACTTTTTACATATTTTCCATAAACATAATAGCCCGTTTTTTCATCCTTAACTATAGCTCTTCCATTTGAATCATGTAAATAGTTATAGAATTCATCTCCTGATGCATAACATTGAATAACTTGTCCATCAGGTTGGGTTAATGTTACTTCTGCATCTTTTATAGGCGCAGCACTAACCTTGGTTTGATTTGCTCCTATAATAGTAGATGAAGCAACTAAAATTGGTAAGACCAGTTTTGGTAAAAGATTTTTTTTCATTGTCTTTCCCCCTTTTTATTTTATATTGAAAAATCTGGTTCAACTAGATTTTTATATATATCTTTTAATGGTTTATAATTGGATATATTATTTTTATCTAGTTTTAGAGATTTCAATTTTTTAAAATTACTTATAACTGATATATCTGATATTTTATTGTTATCTAATGATAAGTTCATTATTTCATTTTTATTTGAAAGTATAGAAACATTATTTATTTTATTGTTACTGGCCCAAAGACCTGTCATTTTGTTCATGTTTTCTATTCCTTCTAAATTAGATATACTGTTGTTACAGATATTAAGTTCTTTAATAGACTTCATATTTTTTAATTCTTTAATGTTATTAATTTTATTATCACTAATATCTAAATTAGTAAGTTTAAGTAAGCTATGCATTGGTTTTATATCTGTTATATTATTATTTGACATATAAAGCTCTTTTAAATTTGTTAGATTTTCTAATCCCTTCAAATTACTTATTTTATTATTGCTAATATCTAATCTTTTTAAGTTTTTTAAGTTTTTAACTATTGATACATCATTTAAATTACAGTCTATAATTTCTAAGTTTTCAAGATTTTTTAATGTAGATATAATTTCTAAATCTTTTATATTGCAGTGGACTATTTTTAAAGTTTTAATATTTTCTTTTCCTTTTAATTTATTTATATGTTCTATACCACTATCAATAATTTCTAATGAGGATATTTTATCTAAATTTTTTACATCATCTAAGTTTTTGGCATTATTATTTTTAATAACACTAGGTATTTCATCTTCATTGATTTTTGAATCATCATTTTTTGCCTTTTTAGAAGTTTCTTTTTTATTCTTAGAATTATTTTTAGAATTGTTATTCTTTATATTGCTCCTAGATGAATTTTTTTCAGACTGAACTTTTTGTATATTGGTCTCAGTATCATTTTTCTTAGTTTTATTGTGATTATAAATTAAAATTACAGATATAATTATAATTAGACAAACTATTATTATAGAAATCTTCCTCTTTTTCACTTTTTTCACCCCCTTTTTTTCAAAATTTACTTTTTCTGTTTATTATCGCAATTATTGTTTAAGACTTTACATAAAAAGTATAATTTTATATAAATTTATATTAAATATAAAAATAAACCATTTAGATATCTTTTTTCTATTTATAATAAATAATAGATAATTTTAATGATCAAGCTATTTTAAAATCCTGGATTATACTATATAAAGTATAAGAATGATTATCCTTACAATTAGGAGTTAATAGATTACTTATTAAAAATTTAGGCTTAAAATTGGAAGGAAAAAAGTACCCTGTAAGTTAACACAGCCTCTTTTCTGTGTTTATCTTACAGGGTACAGTTTACTATCTTTGGTCTTTGTCTATCATGATAGATAGAATGGTTCGGTCTGTTTCAACCATGCCAGGATTACTGACTTGGCCCATGTTTCGGATAACTTGTTCCGCTGTTACATCGCAGATTCCGTCTGATGGCTGCAGCGCTACGTCAGACATAGCCAGATAAGCGCACATTAATGCTGCATTTGTTGCGGTAGCCAGCTTTAAGGCACAGCCGATTTTGCCACCGTCACAAATCATACCAGTTAAATTTCCACTCATGTTGATAATGGAATTGGCAATCTGGTGGTCATTTCCACCCATCAGCCATACCATAGCTGCTGATGCTGCTGTAGCAGCGGATACGCCACAGCCACAGGTAGCAGACAGCTTGCCTGTAAAAAGCTTAATATAAACGTTCAGAGCGTGCGAAAATGCCAGTGCTTTTACTAGCTGCTTTCTGGAGGAATTTAAGTAACGGGCCATTTCTGTTACGGGCAGAATAGCTGTGATTCCGTGATTTCCGCTGCCGGCACTGCTCATGACGGCGTAGGGACAGCCGCTCATACGACCTTCGGCGCTGCTAGCAACGCGGAGCATAGTTCGGCTGAATAAATTATCTCCCATAATATCTGTGGTCATTTTTTCCTGCAGGGCAGAAGCGATGCCGATTCCCAGAGAATGCTCCAGACCATAGTCTGCTAGCCTTTCATTCATATCAACGCCGTCTAATAGGAAGGAAAGCTCTTCTTCCTTGCACTTGTCAATCAACTTACGGATTTCAGCTATGCCCATAAGCTTCAGCTGCTGATGAAGGGAATCGTCAGAGTCTGCAGAGTATTCCTTCTCAAGAAGCATATCATTATTTCGTTTGGTAAAAATGATATTGGAATGGGTACCACGGATTTCGCTGATGCCGATTCCGGTAGTGGTGATGATTTCTGCCCGTACGTATAACTGAGCTTCTTCATGCTTAATTACTACTACAACTTGGCTGTTTTCTACAATTTTTATGGCTTTTTGGCTTACCTCTGGTGTGATGTCCTCTAAAAGTTCTAGCTTTTTCTCAGGATTTCCCATGACTGCTCCTAGTGAGGCTGCATATTTAAGTCCCACGCGGTCGAAGCCAGGGATGCCTACAGACATTCCATTTTTATAGATTCCAGGATTTACTTCTATTTTAATAGAAACAATTCCGCCTCCTATGGCATGATAGGCGTCTGCCGTAGCCAGGGCTACACAGACAGGTTCGGTACATCCGAGGGCAGGAACAACCTCCTGCTTTAATAAGGTTAATAAATTTTCTTTTGTTAGCATTAGAAAAATCTCCTTTCAGGCTTTGTTTTTTACTTTTTATATAGAGCAAAAAATATGCCAATTTTTGAATTAGAGAAAAAGAAAGGGATTAGAATCGAAAAGAAAGGTAAAATGAGTACAAAATATGGTTAAAATGGTCATATAAAACATATTAACCATATACATAACCAAATAGACCAATTAAGATAAGCTGAGAAGGTGAAAAAATATAAATTTTGTTTAAAAATGCAAAAAAAATTTTTGGCATGGTTTTTGCTCAATATATTAATATCAACTGTAAATAACAAGGACAGTGAGGAAAGGAAGATTTATTATGAAATATGATTTTGATGAAATCATTGACCGCAGCAATAATCGTGCTGCAAAGTATGATGAACGGGTGAAAAAATTCGGTACCAATGGAGTGATTCCTTTGTGGATTGCGGATATGGATTTCAGAACTGCTCAACCAATCATCGATGCTTGCAAAATAAAAACAGAGGAAGGCGTCTGGGGTTATACTTCCAGGCCAGACAGCTACTTTAAGGCCGTACAGGAATGGGAAAAAAGGCGGAATCAATGGGATGTTGATGTATCCCTGATGAGCTGGAGCTTAGGGGTTGTTCCTGCATTATCGGCTATTGTTAAAGTTTTCAGCCACACTGGCGACAAAATTTTGATTCAGACTCCGGTTTATTCAGAGTTTTATGATATCACAGAGGCTTGGGGACGAGTAGTGTTAGAAAACCAGTTTATAGAAAAAGATAGAAAATGGCATATTGATTTTGAAGATTTTGAAAAAAAAGCAAAAGAGTGTAAGATTTTTCTTCTGTGTAATCCCCACAATCCACTCGGCATTGTATGGGAGCCGGAGGAATTAAAACGGATGGCAGAAATCTGTATTGCAAATGATGTGCTTATGGTGTCAGATGAGATACACTCAGATTTAATTTTCCATGGAAAGAAGCATACGCCTACAGCAACACTTTCAAAAGAAATTGCAAAAAAAATTATTACCTGTGTATCTGCAACTAAAACTTTCAACCTAGCAGGTCTTCAGGCTTCTACAACTATCTTTCCAAATGAAAAGATGAAGCAGAAGTTCGACGGTTTTTGGATGAATATGGATATTCAAAGAAACAATGCCTTTAGCTCAGTAGCCATGGAAGCAGCTTACAATGAAGGCGAAGAGTGGCTGACACAGTTGCTTGCTTACATCTCAGAAAACTTTGATTTTATTAAGAAATATTTTGATGAAAACATTACAAAAATTAGGCCTAATGTTCCAGATGCCACATATCTGGTCTGGCTGGATTGCCGAGAACTAGGCATGAGCAATGAAGAGCTCCGTGACTTCATGATTCATAAGGCTGGTTTAGGCTTAAATGAAGGATGCAGTTTTGGACGCAGCCTTTCCGGATACATGAGACTTAATGCAGCATGCCCGCGCTCTGTACTGGAACAGGCATTGAAACAGTTAAAAGAAGCAATCGATAAATTATAAAATACAAAAGCTAGGGTTTTTATGAAATGCTGGAAAGGAGAAAATATGGGGAAGAAGAAAATATGGGAGCGTTATCGATTTCCACTCATTTTGCTTGGGGGGATTATTACGGGAGCTATATTGGGGGTTGTTTTGGGGGAAAAGGCAACAGTATTTGAACCTTTAGGGAATATTTTTATTAATTTAATGTTTACTATCGTAGTTCCGATGGTATTTGTTTCAATAGCAACTGCTGTAGGCAGTATGCTGAATATGAAACGTTTGGGTAAAATCTTGGGAAGTCTGATGTTGACCTTTATTGTAACCGGATGTTTTGCGGCAGTGCTGGTTCTGATAGTTGTCAACATTTGGTCGCCGGCAGCGAATACTGCAATTGCAATGGAAAGCGCAAAGGTACAGGAGAGTGCAAGTATTAGTTCCATGATTGTAGGCGCTTTGACGGTTGACGATTTTTCTGGTCTTATGAGCCGTAAAAACATGTTGCCGGTTATTGTATTTGCTATCATTTCCGGTTTGGCTGTATCTGCCTGTGGTGGGGAAGAAAGCCCTGTAGGTCAGCTATTAGAGAACTTAAATAGGATAATTATGCGGATTGTGGAAATGATTATGAAGCTAGCTCCTATTGGATTGGGTGCTTATTTTGCAGCTCTAGTTGGTAAGTTTGGTCCTCAGTTGATTGGGGATTATGGACGTACGATGCTGATTTATTATCCGATGTGTCTTCTTTATGGAGTGATTTTCTACCCAACCTATGCATATTTTGCCGGAGGAAGGCTGGGAGTAAAGAAAATGCTGCAAAATATTTTGAATCCTGCAGTTACTGCATTTGCAACACAAAGCTCTGTAGCTACATTACCTGTTAATATGAAAGCCTGTAAAAATATCGGAGTACCGGAGGATATCTCTAACATCGTTCTCCCTATGGGAGCTACTATGCATATGGACGGTTCCGTAATTTCGTCAATAACGAAAATCGCTTTCCTGTTTGGTGTGTTCAAAATGCCGTTTACAGGGATAGGAACCTATGCTATGGCTATTTTGGTAGCAATTTTAAGTGCATTTGTATTATCTGGTGCTCCAGGCGGTGGTATGGTAGGAGAAATGCTGATTATCAGTTTCTTTGGGTTTCCAGCTGAAGCATTCCCGTTAATTGTTACTGTTGGATTTTTGGTGGACCCAGCAGCTACCTGCCTAAATTCATCAGGTGATACTATTGCCTCCATGATTATTGCACGTTTTGTGGAAGGCAAGGATTGGCTGTTAAAGGGAGAGGAAAATAAAAAGGTAAAGAAAAATAAAATAGAAATTAGCTGTTAAATAGAGAGAAAAAGAAAAAAATAAAAAGAAAGGAAGAGGAACACATGAAGATTACTGTAATTGGAAGTCATCTTTGCCCAGATACCTTAGCTGCATTAAACAAGCTTTCTGCTGTTGGAGCAGATATTGATTTTAAGGATATACTGTCCTGCCATGCAGATTTGAAGGAATATTTAAAACTAAGAGATACTAATGCTATTTACGAAGAAATCAAAGGAACAGAAAGCCTAGGAATTCCATGTTTTGTTTTAGAAAATAATGAACTGACCATGGATATCAAAAAGGTTATGGAGGACTAAAAAAGTCCTAGAATATATAAAAAGAAAGGAAGAAGAACATATGAAAATTATTGAAACAATAAAAGCTCCAGGAGCTATTGGACCATACTCTCAGGGTTATGAAGTAAACGGGATTGTTTATACTTCCGGCCAGATACCGGTTAATCCGGAAAATGGAGAAATAGTGAAGGAAATTTCAGAACAAGCAAAACAAAGTTGTGAAAATGTAGGTGCCATTCTGGAAGCGGCAGGCACCGGATTTCAAAAAGTATTTAAAACCACCTGCTTTTTAGCGGATATGGGGGATTTTGCAGATTTTAATGAGGTTTATGCAAAATATTTCGTATCAAAGCCGGCTCGCAGTTGTATAGCAGTAAGGACCCTTCCGAAGGGTGTATTATGTGAAATTGAAGCAATCGCTGTAAAATAAGGAGGAAATAATATGAAAATTACTGTAATTGGAAGTCATCTTTGCCCAGATACCTTAGCTGCATTAAACAAGCTTTCTGCTGTTGGAGCAGATATTGATTTTAAGGATATACTGTCCTGCCATGCAGATTTGAAGGAATATTTAAAACTAAGAGATACTAATGCTATTTACCAAGAAATCAGAGGGACAAAAAGCCTAGGAATTCCATGTTTTGTTTTAGAAAATAATGAACTGACCATGGATATCAAAAAGGCTCTGGAGGGCTAAGAAAAAGATCAGGAAGACATATCAGGACTGATACAGATACATGACAGAGGAGAAGAAAAAGGATGCTGTATAAAAACGTTTGCGGCATCCTTTTGTCATATAAGGAGAATGGTATAAATTATACTATAGGAATGTAAAAAAATGATCAAAAAATTACATTCTAATATAATCTTGACATTTATACAAAATTGCGTTCACTTATTCTTTAAGCTATAATAGATGTATGTAATATGAGAAAATTATGGAGGAATCATGAAAAAAACGATGTCTGTAGTGGCTTTGGATGCCAGAGCCGGAGAGTTTTATGCAAAAGAAATCAATGAACTGTTTGGGGAATATGTTGAGATAGCATCCTACAATGTGAGTGACGGGTCTGCCGTGGGAACGTTGCCAAAGGCAGATTTATTTGTGATTTCAACAGATGCATATGGTTCCGCAGAAGAGGTGGCCCGTCATGTTCCTATAGATAGCCTTACCATGGGAATTGAAGTTTCTTACCGGTGGAGTACGTTGCAAAACCTTAGTATGATACCAAAGGGAACCCGGGCTCTTTTTGTAAACATGACAGATACCATGGCTAGGGAGGCTATTGCACAGTTACAGCAGCTGGGAGTAAACCATATTCGTTTTATTCCATTTTATCCAGGTGCTGTTTTGGAAGAGCCGGTGGATATGGCTGTAACACCGGAGGAGCAGAGATATGTGCCTCAGAGCTTAAAGAAGGTTTTAAATATCGGACATCGTTCCTGCACCTCGGGGATGATGATTGAGATTGCTTTGCGTATGGGACTTGAAGAGTTGTTGGAGACGAAAAAATTCCAGAATTATTTCCAGGCAATGGCAACCAATAATTACAGTTTTAATCAGATATACGCCCGTTCTAGAAGATTGGAAAGCCAGTTCCATATTTTGATGGAAATATTGGATGAGGGGCTGGTAGGCGTTAATGAAAAGGGTGAAATTTTTGCATGTAATAAGAAAGCCTGCCAGATTGCAAAAATTGCGGAGAATCTTGTCCTTGGCAGGTGCGGGGAAAAAGTATTTCCCTATATTCCTTTTTACAGCGCATTAAAGGATAAGAAAGAAATTTCGCCTAAAGTGATTAAGCTAGGCGGCGTAAACGTAAGTATTGCAGTTATACCGGTTCTGCGGCAGAAGAAATGCATCGGTGCATTTGCTACTCTGCAGGAATTTAGTGAGTTGGAATCCAAACAGAATGAGTTAAGAAGCCAGCTCCTAAAAAAGGGTTATTGTGCCAAGTATACCTTTAATGATGTAATCGGGGAGTCAGATTGTATATGCCAGACAAAGGGGATTTTGACACGGATGGCCGTTACCGAAAGTCCGGTTTTAATTGTAGGTGAAACAGGAACGGGAAAAGAACTGCTGGCTCATGCGGTGCATTGTGCATCTAAGCGAAGCAAAGGTCCTTTTATTGCCATTAATGTGGCAGCCATGCCGGAAAATCTTCTGGAAAGCGAGCTTTTCGGCTATGAAGAGGGTGCATTTACTGGTGCGAAAAAAGGCGGACGCCCAGGGCTGTTTGAATTTGCCCATGGTGGTACCTTATTCCTCGATGAAGTAGAAGGTATGAGCCAGGCTATGCAGGTAAAGCTTCTGAGAGTTCTGCAGGAAGGCGAAGTCATGCGTGTAGGTGGCAGCAGAATCGTAAGTGTTGATGTTAGAATTGTTGCAGCAACCAATGAATCTTTGGAGCAGAAGGTGGAGGAAGGAAGCTTCCGAAAGGATCTGTATTATCGTCTGAATACTTTGACGGTTGTAGTACCGCTGTTACAGGAACGGGGAGAAGATGTCTTTCTTTTGATGGAGCATTTTAAAGAGGAGCTCCGGGGTGACTTTAAGTTATCGGAGGAAGTGAAAGACTTTCTGCGTCAGTATTCCTGGCCGGGAAATATCCGGGAACTGCATAACACAGTGGAATATTTTGTTTATACCGGGAAACAGGTGATTGATATGGATGATTTACCGCCTACTATTTTCCACGACCGGACATCCAGACCGGTGAATGTGGAGAAGAAGGAGAGACTGCAGGAGGTGGTTTCGCCCTTCTGGTTCGTTCTGGAACAGCTTTATATGGCAGCAGAGAGGAATGAATTTATCGGAAGGGATAAGTTACTGCTGAAGGCGAAGAAGCAGTATCTTTTATTGTCCCAAAAGGAGATTCGAGATATTTTAAAGGATATGGAGAAAAAAGGGTTTGTAAAAATCGGAAAAGGAAGAGGCGGTAGCAGGATTACCCTGGAGGGGAAGGAATACTGGCAGAGCCGGGATATTATGTGTCGTTGATGAAATTATTTTAGAATGCTATCATTAAAGAAAGGCGACGTTATTATTTGCTTAACTAATACATTGGTAAAACCATCCTTAAGCACTAGATAATGACTGAAAACAGGCTTTTAATGAGATGTGAGTCTTAAAGGGGATAAGCCTTTGGATAAATAGAGCAGTGCCAAGTTATAATATACTTAGCACTGCTTTCTTTCTATATGTCTTAAATTATAGTGATAAATAAATTTTTTATTTATATTCTTTAAAACAATTGATTGGTGTTTTTATCTTAGAGCAGTGTGATTAATTATAAGTTTATATTTAATAAATTCTTGCCCAAAGAGCTGGTGTTTTTGATGGCTCCCAAGTAACTATGGCATTATGAGCTTGAAGGCATTTATATTTATAATTATTATAAGTTACTATATCGCCAACTTTATAGCTTGTACCAGGTTTCCATTCCTTAATATCCTTATCTTCTGTACCGCCAGTTTGCTTTTTTACCTTTAAATAACCTTGTTTAATTGAAATTTTTTGTCCATCTTCAGTAGTTATTCTTATTTCGTATGGATAATTTCCATCAGAGAATTTTGAAAAGTCTACTGAAAATTTAAAGGCAGCTTTAGATAAGTCATAACCTTTATATTTATTTTCAGGATCATTTAATCTACCACGTTCAGCATCCATATATTTAGAGCCATTTAAATATAATTCTATATTATTAATTTTCTTCCCATATACACATTCACCGCTTATATCTTCAGCTTTTGATAATGTTTTAGTATCGTTAAAGTTTAAATTATATTTAAGTGGTAATTTTTCATCTCCAGTTTCGCCATTACCAGTTTGTCCATTTATAACAACATCAAAATTAGCAGTATCCCCCAATGTACTAATATTTTTTAAACTTATTCCACTATCTCTTCCATCTGATAAGAATAATTCTTTTGAACCTATGCTTGATCTATTATAGCCTAAAGGAGCTTTAATAAGATCTCCAATATTATTTAAACTTCCATTTGGTCTATATAAATATACTTCATCGCCACCGATACCTGTACCACCAATATCAGCACCATCTATATTACCCTTGCCTGCAAAGGCTGTATTAATTCTATAAACTAATAATCCTTCTCCATGTAAATTTGAATCATATTTTCCTTCTCTTTTTCTGTATTCTACTACGAAATATTCTTTATCTGAATTTGGTGATTTTATTATATAACTATTATTAGCGTCATTGCCTATTTTGTTTATTGAATATTTGCCTGGTTTATTTATTTCTTTTATATCATCAACCCATTTTCCATAGTTCATTTTCATGTAAGCGCCTGTTGATTGAGGGGTATGAGAAGTTGAAGCCATTATATCCCATGGCCCTACAGGATCGTTAGTGCATCTACTTTCTTGGTGATAATGATAAAGATCTGGTGCTCCTAATGTATGGAACATTTCATGGCTTAGAACTCCAACACCCTGAGTATTTAAATGATCTTCTAATTGGAAATTATAAGTATCTATTCTTTTATTATTTATTCTTACATCGTAGAACATATTCCATTTATGTGGCCATAAAAGTGATGACCATTCAGTTGTTGCTCCTTTTATAATAAAGCATACATTATCAACTTTACCATCATTATCTGAGTCTACATTTAAATCACTTGGAATTTGATTTCTAACAGATTCTACAGCATTTTTTAGCAAAGTTTGTTCTTTTGCTACTCTTTGGTTTTCTGGAACATTAGTATAATAGCTTCTTGGATGACTGTCAGTATAACTTAAAATAGTATTTCCATTAGGTTTAGGGTAAAAAGTTGTATTAATATCTAGTTTGTCATAGGATATTTCTTTAAAATAATTATTTACAGATACTTGGTCTTTTGAATTAAATTCATTATCGTATTTGGACAAACTTGTTTTAAATTCATCTTGATCACTAAATTTTATAAAAATAACTATATTATTAAGTTTACCACTATTTTTTGCCCTTTGAGCCGGTTTGTCTGCATTGAGTAATTTTCTTCGTTCTTGTATTTTATCTTTTGGAAGTTTAACATCTTTCATATTAACTCTACTATCAGAATCAATTTGTTTTAAATTTTCAATATTAGACTCTGTTACTCTTTCTCTGGATGGTTGTACCTCATCTTTCACATATTTTCCATAGACATAATAACCTGTTTTTTCATCTTTAAGGATAGCTCTTCCGTTTGAATCATGAAAATAGTTGTAGAATTCATCTCCTGATGCGTAACATTGAATAACTTGTCCATCAGGTTGAGTTAATTTTATTTCTGCATCCTTTATAGGTGCAGCACTAACTTTGGTATTATTTACTCCTATAATAGTAGACGATGCAACTAAGATTGGTAAAACTAATTTGGGTAAAAGATTTTTTTTCATTATTTTTCCCCCTTTTTTATTTTATATTGAAAAATCTGGGTCAACTAGATTTTTATATATATCTTTTAATGGTTTATAACTTGATATATTATTTTTATCTAGTTTCAGAGATTTCAATTTTTTAAAATTAGTTATAGTTGATATGTCTGATATTTTATTATTATCTAGTGCTAAATTTACTATTTCATTTTTATCTGAAAGTATAGAAATATTATTTAGTTTATTATTACTAACCCAAAGACCTGTAATTTTGCTCATATTTTCTATTCCTTCTAAATTAGATATATTATTGTTGCATATATTGAGTTCTTTAATGGATTTCATATTTTTTAATTCTTTGATGCTAGTAATTTTATTATCACTAATATCTAAATTGGTTAGTTTAAGTAAGTTATGAATTGGTTTTAGATTTGCTATATTATTGTTTGCCATATAAAGTTCTTTTAAATTTGTTAGATTTTCTAATCCATTTAAATTACTTATTTCATTATTGCTAATATCTAATCTTTTTAATCTTTTTAAATCTTTAACTATGGATACATTACTTAATTTACAATCTACAATTTCTAAATTCTCAAGATTTTTTAATGTAGATACAACCTCTAAATCCTTTACATTGCAGTGAACTATTTTTAAAGTTTTAATATTATCTTTTCCTTTTAATTTATCTATTTTTTCTATAGAACTATCAACAATTTCTAATGAGGATATTTTATCTAAATTTTTTACATGGTCTAAGTTTTTTGAATTATTGTTTTTAATAATAGTAGGTATTTCAGTCTCCTTAGATTCTGAATCATCATTTTTTTCCTCTTCTTCAAGGGCTTTCTTATTACCAGAATTATTTTTAGAATTTTTATTATTCTTTACATTGTTTTGAGATGAATTTTTTTCAGACTGAACTTTTTGTATATTTGCCTCAGTAGGAGTAACTTTAGTTTTATTATGATTATAAATTAAAGCTGTAGATGTAATTATAATTAGACAAAATATGATTAAAAAAATTCTTTTCTTCTTCACTTTTTTCACCTCCGTTTTTGGAATTTTCTGCTATTTATTGTTAGTATACCAATTTTTTCTTATTATTTCAATTATTTCTCAAAACTTTATATGAAGAGTATATTTTTATATAAAAAATAGTATGAAAATCTGGTTATCCGCATAAACACTGGACTTATCACACTTTATCAAGGACAAACCCAATCAATTTACTACTTATGAATGAGCTTTGATACGACGATTTACTTTTGATAAGTGAAGAAACAAAGATACTTCCAATATAAAATTGAATATGTAAAAGGTAGACACTTCAAAAATGAGGTGTCTATTTTTTTACCCAATTTTGAAAGCCCTTAAGCCCCTAAGCATACTGAACAATTGCTTATAAATTATATATAATATAAAAAGTGATTGGAGGTAAGTTATGAGAGGCAGAAGTTATACAAAAGAATTAAAAGAATCAATACTAAACGAGGTAAAGGAAGTTGGAAATGTTTCATTAGTTTCAAGAAAACATGGAATTTCAAAATCCACTATATTTACATGGATTAAAAATTCTAAACAAAAAGATGAAATTAAGGTGAAGCCAGGTAGAAAGGCTTTAATTGAGGGAAAAAATAACTTTGAAAAAGAAATAACAGAAATAACACAAGAAAATGATACTCTTAAAAAAATATTAGGAGAAAAGGATTTAGAAATAGCAATTCTTAAAGACTTAATAAAAAAAGCCAACCCTCAATTAAAGATAAAGTAACAGTAGCTAAAAAATATATAGAACAAAATTATAACACAGTTTTTGTTTTAAAGACAGTTGGTTTATCCAGATCTACATATTACTATAATTTAAGTATAGAGGGGAAAGAAAAATACAAGCCGGTAGGCGGTAAACCAAAGGGATATTCTTTAACTTCAAAAGGAGAAAAAATTTGTGATGATGAGATCAAAGAGTATATTTTACAAGCTATAGAAGGTGATGCTATAAATTATGGTTATAGGAAAATAATGCATTATCTAAAACGCGAATATGGACTTATTATAAATCATAAAAAAGTATATAGGCTATGCAAAGAACTTGATATCCTAAAGAATCAAAGGGCTATAAAACCTAAAGTTAAGCGGAGCATTGCTGCTAACAGAATTATAACAGGTTCAAACCAATTGTGGGAAATGGATATCAAATAAGGGTACATTGAAGGAGAAGATAAATTTTTCTATATGCTGAATATTATAGATATCTTCGATAGAAACATTGTAGATTATCATATAGGTTTTCATTGTGAAGCCAAGGATGCTACCGCATTATTAAGGAAAAGCCTAATTATAAGGGATCTATTTGCAGAAGGTGCTACAAAACCTGTTATAAGAACCGATAATGGTCCACAATTTATAAGCTATAAATTTAAAGAATGCTGTGAAGAGTTTAAATTACATCATGAAAGAATACCAGTAAAAACCCCAAATAAAAATGCACATGTGGAATCTTTCCACAGAATACTTGAAGATGAATGTTTTAAAAATAATGAATTTCAAAGCTATACGGAGGCATATGAAATAGTAAACGATTTTATAAATTTTTATAATAACAGAAGATTACACTCAAGTTTAAGGTATATGACTCCCAATGAATTTTACCACCTTTATTTTGGAGAACAGCTAACTAATATTGAGGTGAGGGTGTAATTATAAGAAAAAATAAGAATTAATTAGATATTGTCCAAAATAAAGGGGCTAATCCGTTGAAAACTTAATATTGATAGTTAATAGATATTCTTCTATAAAAAATTAGTCTTGACAAGCGACCGTTGGTCGCTATACAATAAAAGCGAAACAAGAAACGACCATTGGTCGCTACAAGGAGGTACCATCACATGCCAAAAGGAATTATGCTTACCCCCGAACAACAAGCAGAGCGCCGGGAAGAAATAATCGGTGTTGCTTTGCGGCTCATAGAGAAAAATGGATTCCAAAAAACATCAATGCGGGAAATCGCGGTTTTAGCAAACATGGGAAAGTCCAGTCTGTATGATTTTTTCAAAACGAAAGACGAGATTGTTGTATACGCAGTTGAGAAAAAAATAGAAGAAACAATTCAAAAGGTTCATAGAATTATTGCTGATGAATCTTCGCCGGAACAGTGCCTTAGAAAAATCATGCTGAATCATCTTGGAGTACCAAAGCAGTATAGAACTGTGCTGATGTGGTTAAATACAGAATCTGACTACTTAGAAGAAGAATATCGAAAGCGGCTGAAAGCTGCGCGTTACGCATATCAGGATATTATAAAATCTGTGATTGAAAATGGAGTGACCGCAGGCATCTTTCGTAAAACGAATGCCGATCTTATGGCGCGTTTGTTAATTAACTCCGTTATAGCAATCATCTACACATCCCGACCATCAGCCAGTCCGGAAAAAATGCTTGATGAAACAATGAATATATTTCTACACGGAATTATGAATGATGGAGGTGAATTATTATGATTTATTATATCCTACCATTGGCGCATAAACAGGCAACCCTTGAAATGGTCGGCGGAAAGGGTATGTCTTTATCAAAACTTATGACAGCGGGCATCCCTGTGCCAGACGGCTTTCATGTTACGACTGCTTCATACCAGAGTTTTGTTGAGATGAACCGTATTGAGCCTCACATTAATAAGTTGCTGGACGGTATTGATTCCAACAATACCAGCCAGCTTGAAGATGTTTCTACGCAGATTGGGATGCTTTTCCATAATGGAGAAATGCCGCAGGAAGTGTCGGCGGCAATTAAAACCGCTTATGCTGGATTAGGAAACATCGCGGTAGCTGTCCGTTCCTCCGCGACCGCCGAGGATTTGCCCGACGCTTCTTTTGCGGGCCAGCAGGAAACCTATCTTAACATACAAGGTGAGAATGAAGTCCTTGCCGCTGTAAAGCGGTGCTGGGCTTCCCTGTGGACAGCACGCGCTATTGCTTACCGCGTGAAGAATGATATAAAGCAGGAGATTGTCGCGCTTGCTGTTGTAGTACAAAAGCTTGCGTTTTCCGATGCGTCTGGCGTTATGTTTACGGTAAACCCTATCAATGGCAGACGTAGCGAAATGATTATTAACGCCGCGTGGGGACTTGGCGAATCGGTGGTTTCCAGCTTAGTCACCCCTGATACAATCGTTGTAGATAAAAACGCCGAACGAATTGTATCGTATGAAGTAGCAAACAAAGAGATCATGACGGTTCGCACCTCAGATGGAACGGAAGAAATCCCAGTTCCTGAACGGTTGAGGAAAAAACATGCTCTTACCCGCAATCAAGTCATGCGGTTGACAAAGCTTGGGAAGAAAATTGAGAAGTATTATCAAATGCCTATGGATGTAGAGTGGGCACTGGAAAAAGATAAATTGTATATTGTTCAGGCTCGCCCCATTACTGTCCTGCCGCCCGAATGGACGTTACCGGAAAAGGATGTTATATACACAAAAGGCAGTCTGGCGGAACACTTGCCAAATCCTGTTACGCCCTTGTTCGCCACGCTTGGCCTTGAAATCGTCAACCGTGCGTCGGCGCTTTTATGGGTAGATATGTTTGGTAAAAGCGCGAAAAAGCTACTGCCAGAAAACGGAGCATATACGATTATTAACGGATATGTTTATCTTTCTGCCAAATCAAAGCCACTTTTGATTGCTGTCAAATCCCTTTCGCTCCGCTCTTTGCGCCGGGCGCTCACGAACAGCGTTGCACGCTGGGAAGCGGCACGAAAAGAATTTGAGGATGTGATTAAACAATGGGAAGAAAAGCCCATGCATATGCTGAACGCTCATCAAATAATGGAGGGGATTCAGACTGTATTTTATGCCGCGTGTATTTATTTCACAAGGATTCAGCTTACATTGCCCGCCGCCTCTATCAGCGAAACATTATTTACAAAATTATTTCAGGGAGCGGCTCGCCGCGCTGGTATGACAGATACTTCTGTTTTCCTGCTTGGATTTGATACGATTGCTCTGCAAGCGGAAAAGAACCTGTGGAGCCTCTCGGAATGGGTAAAGCAAAATAGCACCCTCAACCTTTATCTGCAAAACAATACGACAACAAAGATAGCGGAAGATTTTATGTCCTCAGTTCTGCCTGCCGAAGTTTCGCAGGAAGTATGGATAGAATGGAAAAATCGAATCAATCAGTATTTTAAAGAGTTTGGTCGTACCGCTTATGAATTTGATTTTGCGTATTCCACACCGCAGGAAACACTTACACCAACCTTTGAATCCATAAAAACATTTGTGGAAGGAAAAGGGGAAAGTCCTTTTTTACGTCAAGCCACATTTGAAAAGCGTAGGAAACAGGCAGAAGAAGAAATTTTACAACATATAGGTAGCTCACGCAAAAAACTGTTTTTGAAGTTGCTCCATTGGGCGCAGCAAACCGCCCCTATGCGTGAAAATGCTATTTATTTGATGGGAATGGGGCATCCGCTGATTCGCCGGATGTTTCAGGAAATTTCAGCCCGCCTTATACGTGGCGGAGTTACTTCGCATCTGGATGATATTTACTGGCTCACAAAATCGGAATTGGAAAAACTCATAGTACAGTTAGACGAAAATATACCTTTATCCGATAGAAGCAAGGCGATACTTGCGCGAAAAACGGAACTAAAAAAATACCAGGGGTATGTGTCGCCAGCTCAGTTACCTGAGAAGAATGCAAAAAGCACATCACATGCACCACAGAAACAAAAAGATGGAAAAACCGTGTTGAGGGGTATAGGAACCAGTTCTGGTGTTGTGACAGCTCGCGCCTGTGTACTGAATAGTCCGGCAGATTTTGAAAATTTCCAACCGGGAAGTGTATTGGTTGCTGTTACTACAACTCCCGCTTGGACACCCTTGTTTGCCTCTGCAAGTGCAATTGTAACGGATATTGGCGGTCCTCTCAGTCATTCAAGCATTGTTGCACGGGAATATGGTATCCCTGCTGTTATGGCGACACACACCGCCACGAGAAGCATTGAAAGTGGACAAATGATAACGGTGGACGGTTATGAGGGAACGGTGACGATTAATGGATAAAAAGCCTATTTTCGCTTTAAAGCTTGCGACTTTGGTGATTGCGTTAGGATATAGCCTAATTCTTCTGGTCATGCCGTTTCTCTTAAGCCCCTAAGCAATTGTCCAAGTATGCTTAAGGGCTTAAGAGATAATAGCTAATTTTAATAATTAAGCTATTTTAAAATCATGGATTATACTATATAAATTATAAGAAATGTTATTCTTATAATTAGGATTCAATAGATTACTTATTAAAAATTTAGGATTAAATTTGAAGGGAAAAATATATAATAATGGCGATGCTTGTTTCACGGGTATGGTAACAATAAATGGAGGGCTAGGCACTCGTAATGACTATGGGAGTAATTATTAACTTATTTTCATATTGGACAAGGGCTTACTATGGTAGAAACTTTAATCTACTGACCCAAGTTAAGGGCAAATACGATTATGAGAATATATTTAGATTCCCACAAAGTATACCGCATGCAACTGAATGTGACTAAAAAATGGATAAGAGGAAAGTTAATAGTCACCCAAATACAAAATGCTTGAAGAAATATATGTAAAATTGATAGGCTTTATTAAAGACGATGTTGAATTAAAAACTTTTCAATATGTGATTATTGATATATTATTAGAAGGGATAGTATATAATAATTTATACTATTTTTTCTATTTCACTGTTGAACTATATTTTTAAATGTTGAACCTTTAATAAAGTATATAATGTAAGCCTATATTTATATAGTAGACCTAATGTATAACTTAGAAAAAGTTTATGTTATATCTGTTACGGTAAACAATGTCATAAATAACATAGATTTTTTACAGCAATGTATAAACCACAAGTAATGAAGGGATTTTTAAATTAGAAAAGGGTGTGTCAAAATAAAAATAGCCTTAATTTAAAACCATAAATATATTAAAATTAGGGCTATTTTGAGACATCCTCTTCTAAGATTAACGTATAAAATTGGTCCATGCTCTTGGTTCTTTTTCTGGGAGTGCAACTCCTGCTTCTTTACCAGCATCTATACTTTTCAAAAGCCAGGCCATATTTTTACCTAATAATCTCATTGTTTGCATTCCTTCTAAATCTTGTTTTACTTCTTCAGGAGTATTTCCATGAACCATATTCCAATATTGAGAAGATACAATAGGCATGTTTGAAATAGTAAAATATTTATTTAACTGATCAAAGGCTGCAGTTGAACCACCGCGGCGACAGCTTACAATAGCGGCACCAGGTTTATACTGAAAGCTATCTCCTGCATAAAAGAATCTATCTAAAAAAGATGTTATTTGGCCAGAGGAAGCAGCATAATGTACAGGGGAACCAAAGATAAAACCATCGGTTTCTTTAGCTTTTTCAAGGGCTATATTTACAGTATCATCGTCAAATACGCACTTGCTAGCCTCATTTCTAGAACAACCTCCGCAAGCCATGCAACCGCGAATAGGCTTGTTTCCAATATGAAAAATTTCTGTTTCAATATTTTGTTTTTCCAGTTCCTTTGCTACTTCGCATAAGGCAGTATAGGTACATCCTTTAACCTTAGGACTTCCATTAATAAGTAATACTTTCATTTTTATACCTCGCTTTACTTTTATACTATTTTTATATTATGATATTATTCTAGAATACAAGTATTACTATTACAAGTACGTACTTTTTAGTATCATAGTACCAAAAAGGATACTGTAAAAAATAAGTAGCGTATAAAGATAGGAAAAGTCTATGTTATATCCGTTACGGTGAAATGCACCACAAATAACGGAGACTTCCTTTGAAGCTGCTGATAGCATTGACTTTAAGAGAGATAACAGTGTTATAATCATAAGCAAGATAACTATAAGAGATAAGGAAGATATAGATGGTATAGGGCTTCACTTTGATGAAAAGATACAAAAATAAATGACTCAACATATGGCAGATGCCTATACTATGTTAAGTCATTTTCTAAAGTTTCTATCATTAGTTTTGTAATATAATGTTTTTGTTCTTTTTGGGAAATATCAGAAATTAGGTACTCCTCAAAAGAGTAATCTCCTAAAGAAATTCCATTCTCATCCGCATAATTTAGCATTTTCTCATAAGCATGGCATAAGTCATCATATGTACCTTCAAAGTATCCACATAGATAGATTCCTGGTTTTCGAATTACTGTTTTACCTGGTAGAAAGGATTTTGTTTTGATATACAGATAAGAAAGATTTGTGGATTTATTCTTTCTTAAGTTTTTAACTGATATGATGCCACCTACAGATTCCTGAACTGCAATTCCTAGATCTTGACAGAATTTAATATACTCTTGCATATAGTTGGCAAAGGTTTTATTTGATGAATTCTCCATATTATTTGATGGGAGAATGGTCTCCTTAGGTAAGTATTCTAAGTAAATGTTATTGTGGCTATTTATACCTTCTGTGGTCATGGCTTTCATGCTTTCAATCATTTCCTGTATATCTTCAAAATATTTTATTTTTTCAGCCACCTCTTTACTTTTTTCTTCTAATAAATCTAAAAACATGGACGGATTGCGATGCTCAAGATAGATTTTTATGTCCTTTAAAGACATTCCAATTTTTTTTAGGTTCAATATAACAGAGAATGTAAAATACTGATGATAAGAGTAATAACGGTAACCATTTTTCTTAATTATTGCCGGTCGGAATAGGCCGATGTCATCATAGTGAAAAAGAACATGTTTTTCAACATTACACATCTTAGCGAATTCTCCAGTGGTAAAATATTTTTCTTGCATTTTTTTTAATCTCCTCTTGACTATAATGTAACATTATAGTTTATCATAATATATGTTGATGGGGAAATCAAGGATTGATTTTACAAAAAATCGCTGACAAAAGAGAGGTTGAATATGAAGTTAATTTTACAGTATTTAAAAAAGTATAAGCTATACGTATTTTGCAACATCCTAGCGGTGCTTGGATTTGCTGCGGCAGAGCTTGGAATTCCTACAATTGTCTCTAATATGATAGACCGAGGCATTGTATTGAAAGATAGAGTCTATATTTATAAGCTGGGTATTGTCATTTTGATTTTGGCCATTATTGGTGGTATTGGAAATATTGTTTTGGCCTATTGTAGTTCCAAGGTGAGTACCTCAATTACAAGAGATATTAGAAATGACATTTTCAAAAAAGCTCAGGAATTTTCACATAGAGAATATAATAAATTCGGTGTATCCAGTATGATTACCAGAACCACCAATGATGCTTTTATTCTCATGCAGTTTATTAATGTTCTACTTAGAATGGCATTTTTAACGCCGATAATGATTTTAATCAGCATGTTTATGGTAATAAAGACAAGTGTAACTTTGTCTATGGTAATTGGAGGATGTATTCCTATTATATGCTTTGGAGTATATCTCATTGCTAGAACCAGTAATCCAATTAGTACTAGGCAACAGAAGGGAATGGACAGGTTAAATCGAATTACAAGAGAGAATTTAACTGGAGTTAGAGTTATTCGTGCATTCCGGAAAGATCGCTATGAAACTAAGCGATTTTACGAAGCCAACGAAGATTATGCATCTAATGCAAAAAAGTTATTTAAGTTGATGTCTATTGCTCAGCCAGCCTTCTTCCTGCTATTAAATCTTGCAGTTGTAATTGTATTTATCCTATCTAGCAAAATGATTGATGCAGGAACACTACAGGTGGGAAAATTAGTGGCATTCCAGGAATATATGTTCCATGCCATGTTTTCTATGATGTTGTTTTCTATGATATTCGTAATGTATCCCCGTGCAGAAATTAGTGCTAGACGTATCCAAGAGCTTCTAGAGGAAGAACCGGTTATTAAAAATCCTGAAAATGCAGTAACCTATGGAGATGAAAGGGGAACTTTAGAATTTGATCATGTAACCTTTCAATATCCTGACGGTGAAGTTCCTGTATTACATGATATAAGTTTTCAGGCAGAGAAAGGGGAGAAAGTTGCTTTTATTGGAAGTACTGGTAGCGGTAAAAGTACGTTAATCAATCTTATTCCTAGATTTTATGATGTAACTAAAGGTAGCATTAAAGTAGATGGAGTAGATGTTAGAAAATATGATTTAATATCATTGCGTCAAAAAATCGGTTTTATTCCACAAAAAGCCCTGCTGTTTTCTGGTAGCATCAATGAAAATATCCGCTATGGAAAACATAACGCGGTGCAATCTGAAATAGAACATAGCGCCAAAGTTTCCCAGGCTTATGATTTTATCAAAGATAAGCCAGACCAGTTTGAGGAAATGATAGAAGAGGGAGGAAGCAATGTATCTGGTGGACAAAAACAAAGGTTGAGCATTGCAAGAGCTGTTGTAAGAAAGCCGAACATCTATATATTTGACGATTCTTTTTCCGCATTGGATTCTAAAACAGATGCTAAATTGAGAAAGAGATTAAAAAATGAAACTACAGATGCTATTACTTTGATCGTGGCTCAGAAAGTATCTTCTATTATGGATGCCACAAAAATTATTGTATTGAACGAAGGAGAAGTGGTTGGTATAGGAACTCATGATCAGCTACTAAGAAACTGCAAAATTTATTATGAGATAGCCGCTAGCCAGATGTCAAAGGAGGAATTGAAACGATGAAAAAGAAAAATACTGGTATTAAACGTTTGATTCCATATTTAAAGAAATATAACATAAAGATTATCTCAGCAATATTATTAATCATTGTGGCGTCCTGCTTAATCGCATTAAGCCCTACTTTAGAGGGGATGATTACTACTCAATTATTTTCTGATATTACAAAAGGACAAAGGGTAGATTTTGCAAAGATCAATAGAATTATTTTAATTTTAATTTGTGTCTATGCTGCAGGAGCTCTAAGCAACTGTGCTTATCAGTTCTTATTAACGGATGCAATACAAAGCGCTATGGTGGATCTAAGAAATGATGTGGAAGGTAAAATTAGAAAACTTCCCATTGCATATTTTGATAGAAATGCCTTGGGAGATACTTTGAGTCGTGTATCCAACGATGTGGAGACCATTTCAAATGCTCTTCAACAAAGCTTCGCTCAGATTTTAAATGCTATTTTAGGATTAAGCCTTGCGGTATTTATGATGTTTAAGATTCAATGGGTAATGGCTCTATCTTCTATTGCAATTATCCTAGTATCGGTTATTATATCTAAGGTAATTGTGAAGAAATCCCAGCCGATATTTCAAAAGCAGCAAAATGCTCTAGGACATTTAAATGGAATTGTTCAAGAAAAATTTACTGGTTTTAATGAAATTAAATTATTCGGTAAACAGGAAGATGCATTGACGGAATTTATGAATGCTAATGAAGAATTGTGTGAAAATGGTTTTAAAGCTCAGTTCATCAGTGGTTTAATGTCTCCACTTGTAGCCTTTGTAACTTACATTGGAATTGGATGCGTAGCCATTGCAGGTGCATTTTATGCCATTGGGGGAATTATTACTGTAGGACAGCTTCAGGCTTTTATTCGTTATATATGGCAGGTAAATCAGCCTATGTCTCAGATTACTCAGTTATCCTCAGCAATACAGTCCTCTGTAGCTGCAGTACACAGGGTTTTTGAATTCTTAAATGAAGAGGAAGAATCCGAAGAAGTGGAATTAATAAAACCAGATAAAGAAGTTTATGGTAATGTATCCTTTGAAAATGTAGAATTCTCTTATACAAAGGAGAAACCTTTACTTCACGATCTGAATGTACAAGTAAAAAGTGGCCAGATGGTTGCTATAGTAGGCCCTACAGGAGTAGGAAAAACCACATTAATCAATCTGCTTATGAGATTTTATGATGTAACTGGTGGTTCTATCAAGATAGATGGTGTAGATATTCAACATATGAAACGAGATGACTTAAGAGCAAAATTTGGAATGGTTCTTCAGGATACCTGGCTCTTTAATGGAAGTATTAAAGAAAATATAGCCTATGGAAAAGAAAGCGCCACGGAAGAAGAAATCATAAATGCAGCTAAGATAGCAAATGTACACCACTTTATTACCACGCTTCCCGAAGGTTACAACATGATACTGAATGAAGAGGCCAGCAACATCTCTCAAGGAGAAAAACAGCTTTTGACCATAGCTAGGTCTATTCTCTGCGATCCACCTATCATGATTTTGGATGAAGCTACTAGCTCCGTGGATACAAGGTTGGAACAAAAACTCCAGGATGCCATGAGAAAAATTATGAAGGGCAGAACTTCCTTTGTAATCGCCCACAGATTGTCTACAATTAAAAATGCAGATTTAATCCTGGTAATGAGAGATGGAAATATCGTGGAGCAAGGAACACACAATGAGTTGCTAGGTAAGAAGGGATATTATGAACAGCTTTACCATGCCCAATTTGCGGATTTGGCTTGATAATAATTTCTAATGTATTTTTTAAGCTAACCTATAGGTAGCTAATATTCATATGAATATTAATTTAAGTTTTTATAAAATATATTTAAAACAATAGAAAACCACTCCTTTATGGTTGATTTATTTTGTAGATTAACTATAAAGGGGTGGTTTATTTATGATAAATGATCAATAATATATTACTAAAGAATTAAAAAATACTAAGATTCACTTATTCGCTCTTAATAGAATAAACTTATAATGAAAGAATTTTATTATAAGAGGTATTTGTATGGGATATTATGTTAAAGTAGAATCAAATGTAAAACTTTATGTAGAGGATCTTAATCCAGAAGGGAAAAAAACAATTCTATTTCTACATGGGTGGCCGGGAAGTCATAAGCTGTTTGAATATCAATTTGATCAGCTTCCTAAAATGGGGTATCGATGTATAGGTATAGATCAGAGAGGATTTGGCGAATCCGATAAGCCTTTTAGAGGCTACTCATATGATCGATTATCAGATGATGTTCGATGTGTAGTTGAAGCACTTAAATTAAAGAACGTTACGTTGTTAGGTCATTCTACAGGAGGAGCCATTGCTATTAGATATATGGCAAGACATAATGGATATGGTGTATCTAAACTTGTTCTTTGTGCAGCGGCGGCCCCTAGTCTTATTAAGCGTCCATATTTCCCTTATGGTTTAGAAAAGGAAGCTGTGGATAAAATTATTGAAGGAACATATAATGATCGTCCAAAAATGTTGCAAGATTTTGGAGATATATTCTTTTTCAAATATATAACTAAACCTTTCTCCGATTGGTTCTTCCAATTAGGATTACAGGCGGCAGGCTGGGCTACTGCAGAAATTGCAAATACATGGTTAGATGAAGAAGGGTTATTTTCTGATCTTAAGAAAATAAAAGTTCCAACTCTAATTCTTCATGGTATTCATGACAAAGTTTGTCTATTCCCATTAGCTGAAGCACAAAAAAAAGGAATTAAAAATTCAAAACTTGTACCATTTGAAGAGAGCGGTCATGGGTTATTCTATGATCAAAAAGAAAAGTTTAACAAGGAATTGACCAAGTTTATTGAAAAATAAAGTTTTATTATGATTAATAATTATTTTGAAGAATTAATCATATAAAACATATTATTTTAATACAAAAATGAGGGTGTCTCAAAATAAAAATAGCCTTAATTTTAAAACCGTAAATATAAATAATACATTCATAAAGCAATTCATTTTGCTAAGCAGTTCTAAATTTGACTCCATTAAAAATTTTTTACCCAGTAGAGGCGCCTTCCTTGGCTTCACTACTGGCTCCTCACGTCCTGTGAGGAATCACAAAAATTTTTAATTCCGTAAAATTAAGAACTACTAAAGCTCATTCATATGTTTATTACATGTATTATTTATATTTACTATATTAAAATTAAGGCTATTTTGAGATATCCTCAATTCTATTTATCATCTTTTCTAAATTTATAGGTTATAAAAACAATAATTAATCCTACCAAAGAGTATCCAATATATTTTAATTTAGCTTCATAGGGAAGTGTTAATAATATTATTATCCAAACTATACCTGAAACTATACAGTCCCTTTTTATGCTTTTCATTAAATAATCCCCCTGCTTAATTTACTATTTATTACTCATATATATTTAACTATTTCTTTAGAGAAATATAATGTTATTATAGCATATTTTACAAATATCTTATTATTTTATTATTATTTTAGGATATTTTTTGTAATAAAAATAAATATAGAAGACATGAATTAAAACTTTAGTTATATGGATTTTTAACTAATATGATTTTTATATATAAAGGGATTTATATTTTATATAAAAAACAAATTAACTTCACAAGAAACACATAAAACTTTACTAGAATAACCTTTGTAAGAAACTTATAAGGCTTAGGAGGTTATATAATATGAATTTTTTAAAGAGAGCTATGCTTAGTATATCAAAAAAGAAAATAAAGTCTTTGATATTATTTGTTGTACTCTTAATAATTGCCAATATGGTGTTGGTGGGATTATCGATACAAACTGCTACAAAGAAATCCACAGAATTAGCTAGAGAAAAATTAGGCAGTGATGTAACACTTAAAATTAATGAACAAAAATTTATGGAACAAAGAAGAAATAATAAGGAGGAAGGATTAAGCAATAGACCATCTTTAACTACAGATATTGCAGATACTTTAAAGGATAATGAACATGTAACTCAGTATAACTATATTTCTTCAGGTTTTGGGTTGGCTAAAAACTTTGAAAATGTAAAGAGCGAAGAAAGCAGTGATGACACTACTTCTGAAGAAGGGGAAGAAAAACCAAGAGGTATGTTTAAAATGGCAGGCAGTAACTCTACTACTATGCCAGAGATTTCTTTTTCAGGTACTATAGCTACAAATCTTTTATCAGATTTTAAGAATGGAGATAGTAAAATTACTGAAGGTAGAGGAATTACAAAAGATGATGCAGGAAAAAATGTGGCTGTAATTGAGAAAAATTTGGCTAAAGAAAATAGCTTAAAAGTAGGAAGCAAAATACAAGTAGCTTCTGTTGATGAAAATACTACACTAGAACTTGAAGTTGTAGGGATATATGAGGCAAATTCAGATGAAAGTACTAATGATAATAGAAATATGGATTTTTTAAACCCATATAATAAAATATATATGCCTTATGATGTAGTTTCTAAGGTTTCAACTGGTGATAATACTAATAGTAAAAATATTACTTCTGCAGTATATTTTATGGACAATGCTGATAATATAGAAAGTTTCAGAGAATATGCAAAAAATAAGAAAATAGATTTAGAAACCTATACATTAGATGCTAATGATCAATTATATACACAAATGGTAGGCCCTATTGAAAATGTAGGATCCTTCTCAAAAACTTTAGTAGCAACTGTATCCATTGCAGGAGCAATGATCTTAGTTCTTATAATAGCATTATCTCTTAAGGATAGAAAATATGAAATAGGAGTATTATTATCTCTTGGAGAAAGCAAATTTAAAGTTATTTCTCAGCTAGTAGTTGAAGTACTTTTAGTAGCTTCTATAGCTTTTGCTACTTCTGCATTTACAGGAAATTTAGCAGCTAATAAAATAGGAGATAGTTTACTTGCAAATGAAATTAAAGTAACAGAATCATCTTCAACGCAAGAAAATCAGAATTTTGGTGGGCGTGGTCCTATGGTAGTAGGCCCTGGTAGAATGAATAGGAATGCTATTAAAAATGCAGATGTGGTAAAAGATATGGATGTTTCTATAACTTCAAAGGATTTAGAAAAATTAGCAGGTATAGGATTACTTATAGTAATAGCCTCTGCAGCTATACCAACCATATCTGTACTAAGATTTAGTCCTAAAACTATACTAAGTAAAAGAGAATAGATGGGGTGATATATATGAATGCAGTTTTAGAATTTAAGAATGTAAATTATAGCTATAAAGATGGAGGAAAAGAATTAGTAATCTTAGATAGTGTAGACTTTAATTTTGAAGGTGGCAAATTTTACACTATATTAGGAGCTTCTGGATCAGGAAAAACCACTGCTTTATCCTTAGCAAGTGCATTAGATAGTCCTAAAAGTGGTGAAATTTTATATGAAGGTAAGGATATAAAAAAAATTGGTTTAACCAACTATAGAAATCAATATATAGGAATAGTATTTCAAGCATACAATTTAATTAATTACATGACAGGTATACAAAATATTATTACTGCTATGGAAATTACCAAGAATGAAATTTCAGATAAAAAACAAAAGGCTTATGAATTAATAGAAAAGGTAGGACTTACAAAAGAAGAAGGCGATAGAAGTATATTAAATCTTAGTGGAGGACAACAACAAAGAGTAGCAGTAGCAAGAGCTCTATCTACAAATGCCAAAATTATATTGGCAGATGAGCCTACTGGAAATTTGGACAGTAAAACCTCTATAGATATAATAAAGCTTTTTCAGAAATTAGCTCATGAAGATAAAAAATGTATAATAATGGTAACTCATTCTTTAGAAATTGCATCTATGTCGGATGTAATTATAAATTTAGACAATAAGAAGTTTAAGGTTAAATAAGAACTTTAAAAGTTAAGTAATCTATATTATTTATAACTAGAAAATTAAACTTGTTAAAATAAATTTATTAGGTTCCCCTGATCCTTTAACTTAGTAAGTAAAATTAAAAAATACTCAAATTTAATGTTTATTAAGTGACTTTTAGATTCAGATGGAGTTTGATTATGACAGATAGTCTCTCCATTTGAATCTAATAAACAAAGTTCTTGGAATCTTTGTTTATTAGTAAAAAATTTTTAGAAGTTTTTTAGAAGTCTTTATCTTTTAGGAGAAATTAGTATCTTTCAGAAGCAAGTGCTTATACAAAATCATTTCATTTTTTGTCCTCAATTTTTATAAAAATCAGATATCAAAAGTTTTTTATTTTATCAACTAGGTAAAAAGTATTAACAATCATAGCTATATTATAAAAAAAATGTGACTTTTTTATACTTATATTTAAAAATAGTAGGAGGAGATAGTTATGAAGATAAATAAAAAATACTTACTTTTTGCTTTATGTATAGTATGGATTATATCAATATACATCTTTAATAAGTATGATTTTATATCACTTACTATAGAAATTATGAAGGGTTATTTAAATTCAAATAAAGCAGGAATAATGATTATTTTTGTTTTACTATGGATAGTAAGACTGCCGATTTTATTGCCAGGATTTACATTAATAATATTAGGCGGTACTTTATTTGGAACAATTAATGGATTTTTATTATCTATGATAGGAATGATTCTAAGTGAAACATTAATATATGTGATAGCTAAAGTATTTTCTAATTGGAATATAAAAAATTTAATTAAAAAGAAGTATGATTACATAGAGCCATTAATAAAAAAATATAATTTTAGATTTCTAGCCTTAGGTATAGTATGCCCTATAGCGCCCACAGATGTAATATGCTTTTTATCCTCATCAGTGGGGTTGAGCTATATAAGATATATATTAACAATAATTATTTCTAATATACCAATAATAGCCATTTATAGTTATATGGGCATAAGTTATAAAGAATCTTCACTAAGTGTTATAATACTTTGTTTATCAATAAGTATATTAGCATTATATACAATGAAAATTTGGAATAGTTTAAAAACAAATTATTTATAAATTTTAGATAAATAAATTTAACAAGGTAGTTATTATTAAAATTTCCTTATGATTTAGTATTTTTATGGAGCCACATCACATAAGATTTAAAAGTAAGTGTTCAAATATATAGCATCCTATGATAAACTAAACATTGGAAATAAAATAAATTTGGAGGAGAATAATGAGTAGCACAACTAAGGATTTAACTAAGGGCTCTCCTTTAAAAGTAATACTTAAGTTTTCATTACCTATGATAGTAGGAAATATATTTCAGCAATTATATAATGTTGTAGATTCAATAATAGTAGGGAAATTTATAGGTACAAAGGCTTTAGCTGCTGTAGGATCTTCATTTGCTATTATGGTTTTTATAACATCCATTTTGCTAGGATTATGCATGGGTACTTCTATTGTGTTTTCACAATTTTTTGGCGGGAAAAAGATAAATAAGTTAAAAGATAGTATATCTACATCCTTTATTTTTATAGGAATTACTTCAATTGTAATAAGTGGATTATCCTTAATATTTGTAGATGAAATTATTTTATTTATGAAAATTCCAAAGGAATTATTTGTAGATACTAGAGCTTATCTTAACATAATATTTAGTGGTATATTTTTTACATTTTTATATAACTGGGCAGCAGGTCTTTTAAGAGCTCTTGGAAATTCTAAAGTCCCATTATATTTTTTGATTTTAGCTGCTATTATAAATATAGTATTAGATCTTGTATTTGTAATTACTTTTAATATGGGTGTATCTGGTGCAGCTCTAGCTACGGTTATTGCCCAAGTTGTTTCGGCTATTTTGTGTATTGTATATTGCATAAAAAAGTTAGATTTTTTAAAGTTTAAACTAAATGAAATTAAATTTGACAAAGAAATATTTAAGCTAACGGCCAATTATTCTTTACTTACATCAATACAACAATCTATTATGAATTTTGGAATATTAATGATACAGGGGCTGGTAAATTCCTTTGGTATAGCTCCTATGGCAGCCTTTGCAGCAGCAGTTAAAATTGATTCCTTTGCTTATATGCCTGTACAAGATTTTGGAAATGCTTTCTCTACCTATATTGCCCAAAACAAAGGAGCAGAGAAAGATGAAAGAATCAAAAGTGGTATCAAAGTATCTTTAAAGATTATAACTATATTTTGTATTTTTATATCTTTAGTTGTATGGATTATGGCAGATAAGTTTATGCTAATATTTATAAATTCTACAGAAATTCAGGTTATAAAAATAGGAGTACAGTATTTACGAATTGTATGTACATTTTATTGTTTTATAGGTTACTTATTTATGTTTTATGGTTTATATAGAGGTTTAGGTAAGGTTAAAATGTCCATAGTCTTGACAATAATATCCCTTGGCCTCAGAGTGGCTCTTGCTTTTATTACAGCTCCTTATTTAGGATTAAAGGGAATTTGGTGGGCAATTCCTATAGGGTGGATTATAGCAGATATAGTAGGAATGATATATTATAAATTCATTAGTTGATGTTAATTTTTTACAGAACTTAAAAATAAAATGCTCCAAAATGGAACAAGAATTATAAATTTAGTAGATTTATAAAAAAATAATATAAAAATGTGTTATAATGGTACAAAATATTATATAATGTAGAGTATATAATATTTTGTATTTTTTTATAGTTTAATATACGAAAAATACAGAATATTCTATATATTCAACAAGTACATTGAGGGGGATGTTTTCATGAAAAAGATTTTGTTACTTTTATCTAGTATTTTTTTAACATTAAGTTTAGTGGCCTGTGATAAAAGTAATTCCACAGAAAGTACTAAGGAAAAGGATAAGAGTAGGACTATGATACTGGCTACAACTACCAGTACTCAAGATTCAGGACTTTTAGATTATTTGCTTCCTGAGTTTAAAAAGGATACAGGAATAGATGTTAAAGTAGTTGCAAAGGGAACTGGTGAAGCTCTTAAACTTGGACAAAATGGTGATGCAGATTGTCTTCTAGTTCATGCCAAAGCTAAAGAAGAAGAGTTTATTAAAAAAGGTTATGGTACTGAAAGACATGATGTTATGTACAATGATTTTATTATAGTTGGTCCAAAGGAAGATACTGCAAAGTTAAAAGAAAAAGCTCCTAATAATGCAGCAGAAGCTCTTAAATTAATTAGTGAAAGTAAAGCTAGTTTTGTTTCTAGAGGAGATGAATCAGGAACCCATACTAAAGAAAAGAAGCTTTGGAAAGATATTAAAGTAGATCCTAAGGGAGAATGGTATATAAGTGCAGGTAAAGGTATGGGAGCAGTATTACAGATGGCAAATGAAAAAAAGGCCTATACTTTAACAGATAGAGCTACTTATTTGTCTATGAAGGATAAATTAGATTTAGTAATTGTAACTGAGAAAAGTAATGATTTATATAATCAGTATGGAGTTATAATGTTAAATACTGAAAAAAATAAAATTAAAGAAAAGGAAGCCAGAGAATATATAGATTGGATGCTTTCTGATAAAGGGCAAAAACTTATAGGAGAGTATGGAAAAGAAAAATACGGACAAGCACTTTTTGTAGCTAACGGAAAGAAATAGGTGATATTATGGAGCAGGAAATTTTTAATATAATAAATTTAAAAGAAATTATTCCTGTGGTATTAATGTCTCTTTATGTTTCATTAACTTCAACTTTAATCGCTTCAATATTGGGAATGCTTTTAGGCATTCCCTGTGCTTTATTAAACTTTAAATTAAAAAAGATTATAATTCAAATTAATCATACTTTAATGAGTATACCACCAGTTCTTATGGGATTATTGGTTTATCTTTTATTATCGAGGAAGGGACCTTTAGGTGAATTTGAATTATTGTTTACTCCTACCGCTATGATAATAGCCCAGACATCACTTATATTTCCTATAGTATTTGGCCTTAGCATATCTATTATAATGAAGAATGGTAAAGATATAAAAAATACATGTACCACATTAGGAGCTAATAGATTTCAAACCTTTTTAATTATTATAAAAGAAAATAAGATACAATTATTATCAGTTGTAACAGCAGCCTTTGGAAGAGCTATATCTGAAGTTGGTGCAGTTATGATAGTAGGAGGAAATATTAAAGGATTTACAAGGGTTATGACCACATATATTGCATTGGAGACAGGCAAAGGTAATTTTAATGAAGCTTTAGCAATAGGAGGAATATTACTAGTTATATCTTTTATAATTAATGCTATTCTTCATTTTTTTCAAGGGAGTGAAAGTTTTTGAAAATAGAGGTAGTTAATGCAGTAAAAGAGTATGCTGGTAGAAAAGTATTAGATATAGAGCATATGATTTTTAAAGAGGGAGGTATATATGGAATATTAGGATTAAATGGAAGTGGAAAGAGTACTTTATTACAAAGCATAGCAGGATTTAATAAATTAAATGACGGGGAAATTATTTATGATGGAAAAGATTTTAATAAAGTAAAAGATAAAATTTCTATGATGACTCAAAGACCGCTTTTATTTAATTGTTCTGCAGGTGAAAATATTATAATGGGACTTAAATTTAGAAAAACACCTAAAAAAACTGTTGATGCTAGGTTTGAAAAATACATAAAATATTTTAATATAAATGAAATTCTTAATAAAAACGGGAAAAAATTATCTGGAGGAGAAACTCAAAAAGTAGCCTTACTTAGAACGGTCATATTAGAAAGTGATGTTATAATATTAGATGAACCTACTGCAAGTATGGATATAGAAAGCACTTTAGCTTCTGAAACTTTAATTAAAGATATTATGGAAGATAAAAGAACTGTAATTTTTGTAACTCATGATTTTTATCAAGCAGAGAGAATTGCAGATTATGTAATATTTATGGATAAGGGTAAAATTATAGAACAGGGTGAAAAAGATATAATATTTAATAATCCTAAAGATATTAGAGTTAAGATGATGTTAAATAAATGAGAAAACAGAGTATGAGGGGGCATAACTATGATAAAGACTGCTATTGTTACAATAAGTGATAAGGGTTCAAAGGGCGAGAGAAAAGACGAAACAGGAAAGGTGCTACAGGATATTTTAGAAAAAGAAGGATATAAAGTAGAGGAGTATAAAATAATACCAGATGAAATCAATATTATAAGTGAAGAGCTTATAAAGTTATGTGATGAAAAGAAAGTAAATCTCATTATTACTAATGGAGGTACAGGCTTTTCTAAAAGAGATGTAACTCCAGAGGCTACAGAAAAGGTTATTGAAAAACATGTACCAGGTTTTGGTGAAGCTATGAGGGCCAGTTCCCTTTCTATAACGCCAAAGGCCATACTTTCTAGAGGAATTGCTGGAATTAGAAAAGATTCTCTTATAATAAACCTTCCAGGAAGCCCAAAAGCTGCAGTAGAAAATTTGCAGGCAGTATTAGGGGCTATACCTCATGGAATAGAGATTCTATTAGGTGAGGTATCAGAATGTGCTAGATAGATTGGTTTAAGGAGGTAATATTAGTGGACTTATTTAATGTTGTATCTATTAAAGAGGCTAAAGATCTTATAGAAAAAAATTTTAATGTAAAACCAATAAAGGAAGAAGTGGAGCTTTTAAATAGTATGGACAGGGTTATATATGAGGATATAATTTCTCAAATAAATGTACCTAATTTTAGAAGATCTACCGTAGATGGATATGCTGTAAACTCTAAAGATGTAGCAGGCGCTAGTGAAAGTATGCCCGCTATGATGAACTATAAGGGGGAAGTTCTCATGGGAAAAATTCCTGAAGTTAATATGGATTTCCCTGGGGATTGTGTGTATGTTCCAACGGGAGGTATGATCCCAGAAGGAGCAGATTCTGTAGTTATGGTGGAATATACAGAAAGAGTTCATGAGGATACAGTACTTATAAATAAACCTACAGCCTATGGTGAAAAGGTAGTAGAAATAGGTGAAGATATAGCTAAAGAGGAAGTAATAATAAAAAAAGGTAAAAGATTAAGACCCTATGAAATAGGGGTATTATCTAGTCTTGGAATAACTAAAGTGCCTGTATGTAGAAAACCTAAAGTAGCTATAATATCTACAGGAGATGAGATAGTAGATCCTAATAAAGAACCAAAATTAGGCCAGGTTAGAGATATAAATTCTTATATTTTACAGGCTTCCATTATTGAAGATGGAGGTATTCCTATAAATTATGGAATTATAAGAGATGATTTTAATCTTTTAAAAAATACAGTAGAAAAAGCTATAGAAGATACAGATATTGTACTTATATCCGGGGGGAGTTCTGTAGGAAAAAAAGATGTAACCATAGATGTTATAAATAGTTTGGGAGATCCTGGAGTTTTTGTTCATGGAATAGCAATAAAACCTGGTAAACCAACTATTATAGGAAAGGCTAAGGATAAAATAGTTTTTGGACTACCAGGACATCCTCTGTCAGCAGCTATTGTATATAAGATTATAGTTAAACATTATATAGATAAAATTGCAGGTGCTAAAGAAGAGGTTTTCCCTATAATTTGTAAGTTTAATATAAATTATCATAGTGCAAAGGGAAGAGAAGAATATTTGCCAGTAACATTAAATTGGGAAGGAGATGAAATAATTGCATCACCTGTATTTTCTAAGTCTGGACTTATAAGTGGTTTTTCTAAGGCTTATGGTTTTATAAAAATAGATAAGAATCTTGAGGGAATAAAGAAGGATGAAAAGGTTTTTGTATATAGATTTTAGGAGGTTTTAGTATGGGGCAAAATATTTATCTTTCAAATTATGAAATTGAAGAGGCATTAAAACTTTATTTTAGTAAGATAAGCATAAAAAAACAAAAGGAATTTGTAAATACAGAATATTCAAGTGGTAGAATAACAGCATCACCTATATATTCTAATATATCTTCTCCTTTCTACAATTCTTCAGCTATGGATGGTATCGCAGTTAATAGCGAAAAAACCTTAGGTGCAAATGAAAAGAATCATATAGCTTTAGAAGAAGAAAAGGATTATATAGTGGTAGATACGGGAGATCCTATACCTAGAGAGTATGATTCTGTGATAATGGTGGAAGATTTAATTAAAGTAGATGATAAAAGGGTGGAAATATATAAAAGTATAGCCCCTTATGAAAACATAAGACCTTTAGGAGAGGATATAGTTGAGAAATCCCTTATAGTTCCTTCCTATCATAAGATAAGACCTGTGGATATTTCAGCAATGATTGCTGGAGGAGTAAATGAAGTAGAAGTTTATAAAAAACCTGTGGTAGCTATAATTCCAACTGGCACAGAGCTTGTGGAGCCAGGTAATAATTTAAAAGTAGGAGATATAATAGATTTTAATTCAAGAACCTTTGCAGCACAGGTCTTTGAGTATGGTGGTATTGCTAAAAGGTATGAAATAGTTAAAGATAATTATGAAAAAATTAAAACTACTATAAAAAAGGCAGTAAAAGAATGTGATATAGTTCTTGTAAACGCTGGTTCCTCTGCAGGAAGAGAGGATTACACAGCTAAAATTATAGAAGATTTAGGTAAGGTATATATACATGGAGTAGCTATAAAGCCAGGAAAACCGGTTATTTTAGGAAAGATAGATAATAAACCTGTTATAGGAATACCTGGATATCCTGTGTCAGCCTATGTTATTATGGAGAACTTTGTAAGAACTATGGTGGAAAAATTTGCAGGGGAAAAACCCTACAAATATAAAAAAATTAAAGCTACATTATCTAAAAGGGTTATGTCTTCATTAAAATATGTTGAATTTATTAGGATAAAATTAGGTAAAGTAGGAGAAAAAATAGTAGCTACACCTTTAAATAGGGGAGCTGGCGCCACCATGTCTCTTGTTAGAGCAGATGGAATACTTGAAGTTCCACAAAATGTGGAAGGTATCGAAAAAGGAACGGAAGTAGATATAAAACTTCTAAAGGGTGAAGATGAAATAAATAATACTATAGTTTGTATAGGAAGTCATGATCCTATCATAGATGTTATAGCAGATTTAATTCATGTAAAACAGGGTGGATATTATTTATCCTCTGCTCATGTAGGTAGTATGGGAGGAATAATGGCACTTAAAAATGGTGAAACCCATATAGCTCCTATACATCTTTTAGATATGGAAAGTGGAGAATACAATGTAAGCTACATTAAAAAATATATTGGTAATAGACCTATGGCTCTTATAAAGTGCGTAAAAAGAATTCAAGGAATTATAGTGCCTAAGGGAAATCCTAACAGTATTACTTCTATTAAAGATATAAGGGATAGAAAATTAAAATTTGTAAATAGACAAAGGGGAGCAGGTACAAGACTTCTTCTTGATTATAATCTTAAAAAATTAAATATAAACCCTAGAGAAATACAGGGTTATGAAAGGGAAGAGTATACTCATTTACAGGTAGCTGCAGCTATTTTAAATGGAGATGCTCATTGTGGACTTGGAATATATTCAGCAGCAAATATGATGGGGCTAGATTTTATACCAGTTTGCAGTGAAGAATATGATTTAGCAATCTTTCAAGAGTTTTTAGATATGCCATCTATAAAAGAACTTATAAATATCATAAAAGCTGATAAATTTAAAGAGAAATTAGAAGAGCTAGGTGGCTATGACTATAGTGAAGCAGGTAATATTATTTTACTATAAAGAAGAATAAATATTAATTAATATTATTTTTATACAAAGGAGGAAGTTAATGTTAGACAAGCATGGAAGAAAAATTAACTATTTAAGAGTATCTGTAACAGATAGATGTAATTTAAGATGTGTTTATTGTATGCCTCCTGAAGGTATTGTGAAAAAAGAACATGATAATATAATGAGATATGAAGAGATTTTTAATGTAGTTAAAGAAGCCTCTTTATTAGGAATAGATAAAATTAGATTTACAGGTGGAGAGCCTCTTATACTTAAAGATATAGATAAATTAATCTATAATACATCAAAAATAAGTTCCATTAAGGATATTGCTATGACTACCAATGCTATACTTTTAGAAGCTAGAGTAGAGGATTTAAAAAAAGCTGGTCTTAAAAGGGTTAATATAAGTCTTGATTCTTTAAAAGAAGATAGATTTAAAAGCATTACAAGAGGTGGGGATATTAATAAAGTTTTTAAAAGCATTGAAAAATCTTTATCCATCGGTATAAGACCAATAAAAATTAATACAGTAATAATGAAGGGCATAAATGATGATGAAATAGAGGATTTTATGAATTTGACAAAGGAATATCCCATATCCGTAAGATTTATAGAACTTATGCCTATAGGAGAAGGGAAAAAATTATACAAAGATAGTTACATAAGTTCAGAAGAAATAATATCCAAGAATACAGATCTTATACCTGTGGAAACTGATAAAAGTAGTACGGCTCTATTATATAAATTTAAAGAATCTAAAGAAAATATTGGGTTTATAAGTCCTATGAGTTGCAAATTTTGTAGTGGCTGTAATAGAGTAAGATTAACTGCAGAGGGCACATTGAAACCTTGTCTTCATTCTGAAAAGGAAGTAAATCTTAAAAACTATGTAGGAAATAACCAGGCACTTTTATCTAAGATAAACGAAGCTATTTATAATAAACCCTTAGAACATCATATGATAGAAGAAGAAAAAAGTAAAAGTAAAAAAATGATGTATCAGATTGGAGGCTAGTTTATGAATTTAACACATATAAATAAACAAGGAAGAGCAAAAATGGTGGATGTAGGCAGTAAAGGAGATACAGAAAGGGAAGCTATTGCCTATGGGCATATAAATATGAAGAGAGAAACTTTAAATAAAATAAAAGAAGGTACTATATCAAAGGGAGATGTGCTATCTGTGGCTCAAGTAGCAGGTATTATGGCAGCAAAAAATACCGCTAATATTATACCTATGTGTCATCCTATAATGATAAATGGTTGTGACATAAATTTTCATTTTGATTTTGAAAACAATAATATAGATATAACCTGTTCAGTAAAAAATACAGGGAAAACAGGAGTGGAAATGGAAGCTTTAACTGCAGTTACAGTAGCAGCTCTAACTATATATGATATGTGTAAGGCTATAGATAGAGAAATGATAATATCAGATATAAAACTTATGAAAAAAAATGGTGGAAAATCAGGATTATTTCAAAGGGAGGAATCATAACATGGCAAAGGTAATAGCAGTTAATATAAGTGAAAAAAAAGGCGAGATAAAACATCCTATAGATAAAGGGTTATTTAAAGTGGATCACGGTCTTGTGGGGGATGCTCATGCTGGAAACTGGCATAGACAAGTAAGTCTTTTAGGTACAGAAAGTATAGATAAAATGAAGAAGTTAGGTCTTCAAGGACTATGTACAGGTAAATTTGCAGAAAATATAACTACAGAGGGCTTGATTTTGTATGAATTACCTATTGGAACTAAATTAAAAATAGGTGAGGTACTTATGGAGGTAACTCAAATAGGTAAGGAATGCCATGCAGGATGTGAAATAAGAAATCTTATAGGGGATTGCATAATGCCTAGAGAAGGTATCTTTACAAAGGTATTAAAGGAAGGCTTTATTAAACCCAATGATGAAATAGAGGTCTTATCCCAGGTATAAAATTTTAATAACTTGATAAGTTGTTTTTATCTTAAAGGGGAAGATTTATATGAAGGATGATTTTGTAAAAGAAAAATTTTGTGTATTAAAGTCTCATGAAAAGTGTAATAGTTTAGGGATTAGTAAAGATTTAGTATACAGTAAAAAAATAATAAGGGATGAAGAACTTAAAAGGGAACTAAATAATAATTCAGAGTTAATTATTATTGCTACACCTTTTATGAACAAGCTCTATCAATTTGTTAAAGGCTCTAACTTTTTCGTTATTCTTACAGATGGGGAGGGTTGTATACTGAATGTCATAGGAGATGAAAGTATATTAAAGGAAGCTTTTAATGTAAAAATGATTCCAGGAGCTTATATGGATGAAAAAAATATGGGGACAAACGCCATGAGTATGGCTTTAAGTGAAAAGTCTCCAATTCAGATATCTGGAGAGGAACACTATGTTAAAGCTTATCATAGATGGACTTGTTCTGCAGCTCCCATAAAGGATATTAATGGGAAAATAATTGGTACTCTTGATTTGACAGGATATAGTGAAAATGTACATTCTCATACCTTAGGAATGGTAGTGGCTGCAACTAATGCCATTGAAAAAATGATAGAATTAAATAATTATAATAGAGCTTTGCAAGTATCCAAAAAGAGTATTGAAAATGTGTTTAATTCTATACAAAGGGCTATATTAAGGGTGGATTTGTCAGGTGCAATAAAGAATATAAATAACAACGCTATAGAACTTTTAGGTTTTAATGAAAATGATATAAAAAGTATGAAGATGTGGGATTTAATACCTGACTGGTCTATGGTTTTAGATGAGATCTATGACAAAGGGAGTTTTGTAGATGAAGATGTATATGTACACTGTCTTAAAAATAAGCTTCAATTGAATTTAAGCGCATATCCTATATATGATTCATCAATGAGGATTATTGAGGTAACCTGTTTACTTTCAGATATACAAAAAACTCGAAAACTTGCAGGAAGAATACTTAGTGGTCAAGCTATTTACACCTTTGATAAAATTATAGGTGAAAGTAAAAAACTTCTTAGTATAATAGATTATTCAAAGAAAATTGCAGATAGCAGATCTACTATACTTATTACCGGAGATAGTGGCACGGGAAAGGAAGTTTTTGCACAGTCAATACACAACTATAGTGATAGAAAAGATAAGCCTTTTATAGCTGTTAATTGTGGAGCTATCCCAAGAAATTTAATTGAATCTGAACTTTTTGGATATGAAGAGGGAGCCTTTACTGGAGCAAAAAGAGGAGGATATAGAGGAAAATTTGAAAATTCCCATGGTGGAACAATATTTCTTGATGAAATAGGAGAAATGCCCTTAGATATGCAGATAAAACTTTTACGGGTTATAGAAGAGGGCGTTATAAATAGAATAGGAAGTTCTAAACAAATACCTGTAAATTCTAGAATAATAGCTGCCACTAATAAGGATTTAAGAGAAGAGGTAGAAAAGGGGAATTTTAGAAAGGATTTGTTTTATAGAATAAATGTATTACCAGTATATTTACCAGCATTAAAAGAAAGACGAGAGGATATACCTTTACTAATAGATTATTTTATGAACAAAACATCTAAACATTTAAATAAAAGGAAGGTAGAAATACCACCTGCATATATGGAAAGGCTTATGAATTATCATTGGCCAGGTAATATAAGAGAATTAGAAAATATAGTAGAACTGATAATAAATGCAGAAAGTGTTGAAATTATTAATAATATAAATCATCATAGTAGCAAGGGAGTTAGAGATAAGGCAAAAGAAGAAACTATGGTGTTTAACCTTGAAATTGTGGAGAAAAACCACATTAAAGAAGTATTAAATAAGTTTGATGGTAATGTTTCTTCCGCTGCAAAGGCTCTTGGTATAGGAAGAAATACTCTTTATAGAAAAATAGAAAAATACTCACTGTGCTAATATAGAACAAAGTTCCAAAACAGAACAATAAAACATAAAAAAATGTATCTAAATAGAACAAAAAGGATTGTTATGTTCAATATTAATTTTAAGTAAGTATAATTTAAATATTTTTTTAGACAGGGTATATATTATACAACAGGCTTTAATATATACAAAGAAGAGAGTTTGACTTTAGATAAAGTTGAGCTCTTATCTAGGTATATAGAAGCCTTTGAATATACTAAATATGATTTTTTTATAGTACTCTTCATAGGATTCGTACAAATATTATCACTAATAACTATAGGTATAGTATGTTAGTTTATACATAATATATGTTCTCTTTTTTACAATTATAATTTTTTGGCATAAAATTTGCTTATTATTTTATTATATAGTAAGTAATGTATAAATTTTTATAAGGAGGATTTGTTTATGTATGGTTATAATGGAAAGATTTTAAGAATTGATTTAACAAATAGAGAATGTACTTTGGAGCCTTTAGATGAAGAAAAGGCTAAAAAGTTTATAGGGGCTAGAGGCCTTGGGGTTAAGACTTTATTAGAAGAAATAGACCCTAAAATAGAACCATTATCTATTGAAAATAAACTTGTTATAGTTACAGGCCCTATTACTGGAGCTCCTATGCCAACCAGTGGTAGATATATGGTAGTAACAAAGGCTCCTTTAACTGGTACTATTGCAATATCAAACTCTGGTGGAAAATGGGGAACAGAACTTAAAAATGCAGGATACGATATGATAATAGTACAAGGTAAATCAGATGTACCTGTTTATGTAAACATAGAAGACGATAAAATAGAAATAAAAGAAGCAAATCATCTATGGGGGAAGACTTCATTAGAAACTACAGAAATTCTTTGTAATGAGAACAATGAAAGAGCAAAAGTATTATGTATAGGACCTGCAGGAGAAAAATTATCTCTTATGGCAGCTATTATGAATGATATAGATAGAGCAGCAGGAAGAGGTGGTGTTGGGGCTGTAATGGGTTCAAAGAATTTAAAAGCCATAGTAGTTAAAGGTTCTGGAAAAGTTAAAGTGTTTAATGAAGAGGAGGCAAAAAAAGTATCCCTAGAAAAAATTAAAATATTAAGAGAAGATCCAGTGGCAGGTGGAGGATTACCTACTTATGGTTCTGCTGTACTTGTAAATATAATTAATGAAAACGGGGTACACCCAGTGAGAAATTTCCAAAAATCCTATACAGATGAGGCTGATAAAATAAGTGGAGAAACCCTTACAGAGGATTGTCTTGTAAGAAAAAATCCATGTTATAGATGTCCAATAGCCTGTGGTAGGTGGGTAAAATTAGATGATGGTACAGAATGTGGAGGCCCAGAATATGAGACTTTATGGTCCTTTGGATCTGATTGTGACGTATATGATTTAAATGCTATTAATGTAGCTAATATGCTTTGTAATGAATATGGCCTTGATACAATTTCCGCAGGGGCTACTATTGCAGCAGCCATGGAGTTATATGAAAAAGGATATATAAAGGATGAAGATATAAAAGAGGATGGATTATCTTTAAAATGGGGAGATGCAGAGGCTGTTGTTGGATGGACAAAAAAGATGGCATTAAGGGAAGGCTTTGGAGATAAAATGGCAGATGGATCCTATAGATTATGTGAATCCTATGGTGTTCCAGAGTTTTCTATGACAGTTAAAAAGCAAGAATTACCAGCTTATGATCCAAGAGGAATTCAAGGACATGGTATAACTTATGCAGTTAATAATAGAGGTGGTTGTCATATAAAAGGTTATATGATAAGTCCGGAAATACTAGGATATCCAGAAAAACTTGACAGATTCTCTCTAGAAGGAAAGGCAGCCTATGCTAAAGTATTCCACGACTTAACAGCTGTAATAGATTCTTTAGGATTGTGTATATTTACAACTTTTGGACTTGGCGTACAGGATTATGTAGATATGTATAATGTAGTTGTAGGCGGTAAGTTACATGATACAGAATCTATAATGGAAGCAGGAGATAGAATCTGGACATTAGAAAAGTTATTTAATTTAGAAGCTGGTATAGACAGTTCCCATGATACCCTTCCAAAAAGATTGCTTAAAGAACCTATTCCGGAGGGCCCTTCTAAGGGATGTGTTCATAAATTAAGTGAATTACTTCCAGAATATTATGCAGTAAGAGGATGGGACAAGAATGGCATACCAACAGAGGATACATTAAAAAAATTAGGTCTTGAAGAATATATAAAGTAGGAAATATAAACAGAGTTCTAAACTTCAGAGGGAGTTTTTACTCACTCTGGAGTTTAGAAATTATTATCCAGGGACGTACCCGTTCTTTACTTCCACTTTGGAGAAAAGCAGAGAGTCCAAATCTTCGATTTGGTGCGAATCGCTTTCACAGAGTGCGATGGGAGTATTAGGGCGAGGAGTCATCGGATAAATAGATAATCAGATGAAAATAATTATGAAATAAAGATGCATTAAAAGCATATAATAAATATTTAAAAATAGAAAGGCTGTCAAAACTAAAAAAACAAGAGCCTTTCTATAATTTTAGTATAAAGATAAGGGGGTGAATTTTTGAAAATTGAAGTAAGATTATTTGCATATTTTAGAGAAGGAAGAGATAAAAAATATTTTATGGAAATAAATGAAGAAAATATAACCCCTAGGTATATACTTGGAAAATTAAATATTCAAGTAGAAGAAGTGGCTATATTACTTATTAATGGAAGAGATGGAAAGGTAGATACTTTATTAAAGGATGGAGATGTATTATCTTTATTTCCACCAGTAGGAGGAGGATAGAATGGCTAGATACGATAGGAATATAAAAACTCTTTCTTTAGAAGAAAATGAAAAACTTAAAGATTTTAAAGTTTGCGTAATTGGCTGTGGAGGATTAGGTGGATATATAATTGAAATGCTAGGAAGAATTGGAGTAGGCTATATAACGGCAGTAGATGGCGATACTTTTAGTGAATCTAATTTGAATAGACAAATTATTAGTAGTGATTTAAATTTAGGAAAAAATAAGGCTATAGAAGCTAAAAAAAGAATGAAAATAGTTAATGATTTAATATATGTAAATCCTATTACAGCCTTTATAAATAAGGATAATGTATTAGATATTTTAAAAGAACATGATATAGTTATTGATGCTGTTGATAATATAGAAACTAGATTTTTATTACAAGAAAGTTGTGAGAAACTTAAAATACCATTTATTCATGGTGCTATTGCAGGCTGGTATGGACAAGTAACAACTATATTTCCGGGTGATAGAACACTAGATATTATTTATAAGAATAAAAGTAAAAAGGGCATAGAGGATGTTCTTGGAAATCCTTCTTTTACACCAGCTTTAGTGGCTTCTATACAGGTAAGTGAAGCACTAAAAGTATTAATTAATAGGGGAGAAATTTTAAGGAATAAAATATTTATGATAGATTTACTGTACCAAGATTTCTATATATTGAATTTAGAAGAGTAGCTTAAAGTTGTATATAGGTGTTTTTACCCAACCCTATAAGTTATTTCTACACTAAGAAAATATATTTCATAAGTGAACTTAACGTGAAACTAAAAATCATTCCATAAATAATTAGGGGCTGTCGCATTAAAGAATTTACGCACAATATATTGTTTTACGAGTTTAAAATTAACACAATATATTGTAGGAGTTATTCTTAATGCGATAGCCCTATATAGTTTTACAAAGTAATATTAGATTATATATAATTCCAATTAATTCTATTTAAATATAGATTTGATTTTAAAAAATTAAACCTTTAATACCATTATAAGTTCTTCGTTTTCATCAAATTCACCAGTAGATTGAAATCCAAATTTTTCATATAATTTTATAGCTCTAATATTATCTTTAAAGGTACTTAAATAAATTTTATTACATTTATATTCCTTAAGCATAGTGTTAATTAATAATTGAAGAGAAGTTTTTCCATACCCCTTTTTTTGATATTTATGATCAATCATAAATCTATCTAGCCAAAGACGAGCTTCTTTTTCAAAGTATCCATACATAGCAAAGCCAATTAATTTATTATTGTCATATATAGCTTTAGGGTGAAAGTCAGGTACAAATTTCCATTCCGCTAGAGAATAGGCGTTACTTTCAATAAAATTTTGTTGATTTTCATTTACTTTTAGAGCAACTATAGAACGCCAATTTTTAATAGTTATTTCTTCTAAATGTAAGTTCATTATTTTAACCTGCCTTTATTTAATTTTATATGTAATTATGTAATACTATAAAAAAATTATTGTTAATAATGGATTTTAAGTATTAAATTTATTCTATACTATGTTACATTTACAAAAAATTAATTTATTTTTAAAATAATATTTTTTATTTGTATTATATGGTCACTAAGATATTGTAAATCTTCAGAAGAAAGGTTAGATATTTTTTCTGCTAGCAAAGTCTTTACTAGTTTTTCTTGATCCTTTATGAAGATAGATCCTTTTTCTGTTAATTCCACTCTTATAACTCTTCTATCCTTTGAGTCAGTATATCTAGTAACCATATTTTCAGAAATTAGTTTATCAATGATAGGAGTCATATTAGGTTTAGAAATTAATAAATCCTTAGCAATTTTAGAAATAGAACAATTGCCATTATGCTTAAGATAAATAATAACTTTTGCATGGGAGGGAGGTAGAGGGAAATTTTTCTTTAACTCATCTGGATTCAAAAGTTTTTTATGTAAATTTAATAATAAATCATATAGATCTTGAGATATTTCATTAAGTTGAGTATTATTCATTTTTATCCTCCTTAGTTAATTTTATGCTCTAATTACATTATATTGTATTCAACCTTATTATACAACATAAAAAAGTTATTGACATATAAATTATATTAAAATATAATAGTTATGAAAATATAACTATTATATTGACATAGGCGAAGGTAAGATAGTGTATACTTTAAAGATTTTTAATAAATTTTTAATTAAATTATATTGTATTTTTCATAATTTTACAATACAAAAGTTATTGACACATAAAATATATTAAAATATAATAGTTATGAATTTATAATGATTACATTGTTAAAAACAGGAAATATAATCATTATAAATTTAGTTTTTTAAGGGGGAATTATTTATCTTAGTTAAGAACAATATAATAATAGCTTTTTATAAATTTAATCATTTATAAAATGGACGAAATGGAGAGATGATATTGAATGTTAAAGATAATAAAGCACTTAAAACCATTTATTGCTTCAATACTTCTAGTATTAGGGCTTTTATTTGTGCAAGCTGTAAGTGATCTATCCTTACCAGATTATATGTCTAATATTGTTAATGTAGGCATTCAACAAGGTGGGGTAGATAATGCAGTACCAAAAGTAATTCGTAAAAGTGAATTGGATAAAATTAAGGTTTTTTTAGATGAAGGAGATGTAAAAAAAATAGAAGATAATTACATACTATTAGATAAGAAAAGCCTTTCTAAAGATGATCTTAAAAATTATTTAAAGGATTATCCAAATCTTAATAGAGAACCTATTTATAAATTAAATACAAAGGATAAAAATACAATAAATGAACTAAACAGTATATTAGCAAAACCAATAATTATGGTAGGGGGAATGGAAAAAGCTGATATGTCAAAGTCAAATAATATTGCTAAAGAATCAGCGCCTCAAAATAAAGCTAATAAAGTGAATCCACAATCTGAACAAAATGATAAGATAAAAACCTCTTCAGAAGATCAAATGACTAAAGTTCCTTCCAAAGGTGAAATGTCTAAAGGAAATGTTAATTCATTTTTAAATATGCCAAAGGAACAAATTAATGTAATAAAAGAAAGTTTAGATAAAAAATTTAAAGATATGCCTGAAAGCATGATTACTCAGTCAGCAGTTGTTTTTGTTAAGGATGAGTATAAGGCGGTAGGAGTAGATACAGATAAACTTCAATCAAGCTATATTCTTAAGGAAGGATTTAAAATGCTACTTTTAGCATTACTTAGTATGGTGGCTACAGTTATGGTTGCTATGATAGCTGCAAGAGTAGCTGCAGGACTTGGAAAAAATCTTAGAAGAAATGTATTTACAAAGGTTACCGATTTTTCTAAGGGAGAATTTGATAAATTTTCTACCGCTTCTTTAATTACAAGAAGTACAAACGATATTCAACAGGTCCAAACTTTTATGGTAATGTTACTTAGAATAGTATTTTATGCACCTATTTTAGGCATAGGTGGAATACTTAAAGTACTAAAAACAGATACTTCTATGGCTTGGATCATAGCTGTAGCAGTTATGGCTATTTTAACTTTAGTTATTGTTTTATTTGGATTAGCTATTCCTAAATTTAAAAGAGTTCAAAAATTAATAGACAAAATAAACTTAATAACTCGTGAATCTTTAATAGGAATGTTAGTTATACGTGCTTTTAATACTGAAAAGCATGAGGAAGAAAAGTTCGATAAAACTAATAAAGAGTTAACACGTACTAATTTATTTATAAATCGCGCAATGACGATGATGATGCCAATGATGATGTTAATTATGAATCTTATAACTTTATTAATTGTATGGGTAGGATCTCATAGGGTAGATGCAGGAGCTATGCAGGTAGGAAATATGATGGCCTTTATGCAATACACAATGCAAATAATTATGGCATTTTTAATGATTTCCATAGTATCTATTATGCTTCCACGTGCTTCCGTATCAGCTCAGCGTATAAGTGAAGTTATAGATGTACCAATAACTATTAAAGATATAGAAAAGCCAAAAGAGTTCTCAAATTACAAAAAAGGATATATAGAATTTAAAAATGTTTCCTTTAGATATGAAGGCGCACAAAAGGATGTACTTTCTAATATTACATTTAGTGCACTGCCAGGAGAAACTACAGCTTTTATAGGAAGTACAGGTAGTGGTAAATCTACTCTAATAAATCTAATACCAAGATTTTATGATGTAACAGAGGGAGAAATACTAATAGATGGGGTTAATTTAAAAGAGATATCTCAAAGGCATTTAAGAGAAAAAATAGGGTATGTACCACAAAAAGGAATATTATTTTCAGGTACTATAGAAAGTAATATTAAATATGGTAATGAATCAGCTACAGATAAAGATATAGAAAAAGCAACAAGAATAGCTCAAGCTATGGAATTTATAGAATCTAAAGAACAGGGCTTTAAGACAGAGGTATCCCAAGGAGGTACTAATGTTTCTGGAGGACAAAAACAAAGACTTTCTATTGCCCGCGCCATTGTAAAAAAACCAGATATATATATTTTTGATGATAGTTTTTCAGCCCTTGACTTTAAAACAGATGCGCGCCTTAGAAAGGCTTTAAAGGATGAAACAAAGGAAAGTACAGTATTAATTGTAGCCCAAAGAATAAGTACTATAATAAATGCGGATAAGATAATTGTATTAGATGAAGGAAAAATGGTTGGAATGGGTACCCATGATGAATTAATGAAAAATTGTGAAGTTTATAAGGAAATTGCCTTATCACAACTTTCAAAGGAGGAACTTTTATCATGAGCAATAAAAAAATAGAAAATAGAAGAAAAGGTGGTTTTGGTCCAGGTAATGGTGGTCCTATGGGAGCAGTTGAAAAGGCAAAAGATTTTAAGGGTACAATGAAAAATTTAGGCAAATATATAATGCCTTATAAAATGTCTATAATTTTTGTAATTGTTCTTGCTATAGGTAGTGCGGCTTTTTCTATAGTAGGACCTAAAATCTTAGGGAAAGCTACTACAAAATTATTTGAAGGATTAGTACAAAAGGTTACTGGAGTAAAAGGTGCTTCAATTGATTTTGATTATATAGGTAAAATAATAATTTTACTTCTTGTATTATATATAATAAGTGCTATATTTTCCTTTGTACAAGGATATATAATGTCCTCAGTGGCTCAAAAAATTTCTTATGAATTTAGACGTGAAATTTCTGAAAAAATAAATCGTATGCCTATTAAGTATTTTGACAATAAAACTCATGGAGAAGTATTATCTAGAGTTACTAATGATGTAGATACAGTTAGTCAAACCTTAAATCAAAGTATGTCTCAAATAATTACTTCTGTTGTTACAATAATAGGTGTATTAATTATGATGTTATCTATAAGTTGGCAAATGACCATTGTAGCTTTATTAATATTACCTATATCCATGATGATTATAATGCTCGTTGTAAAAAAATCACAAAAATATTTTAAGGCTCAGCAAGAAGATTTAGGTAATATTAATGGTCATGTAGAGGAAATTTATGGTGGACATAATATAATGAAGGCCTTTAATAGAGAACAAGAAGCTATAGAAGAGTTTGATAAAATAAATGATAAGCTTTATAGTTCAGCTTGGAAATCTCAGTTCTTATCTGGAATGATGATGCCAATTATGTCCTTTATAGGTAATATAGGATATGTGCTTGTATCTATTTTAGGTGGATGGCTTGCCATAAAGAAAACTATTGAAGTTGGAGATATTTTATCTTTTATTCAATATGTTAGAAGTTTTACCCAACCTATATCACAGGTAGCTCAAATAGCTAACGTGCTTCAATCTACAGCAGCTAGTGCGGAAAGGGTTTTTGAATTTTTAGAAGAGGAAGAGGAAGTTAAGGAAACAGAAAATCCTGTTAAACTTCAAAAAGTTTATGGAGAAGTTGAATTTAAAAATGTTAAATTTGGATATAATAAGGATAAAATTATCATAAATGATTTTTCAGCTAAAATTAAACCAGGACAAAAGGTAGCTATTGTAGGACCAACAGGAGCAGGTAAGACCACTATGATTAAACTTTTAATGCGTTTTTATGATGTAAATAAGGGTGGAATATTTATAGATGGACATAATATAAATGACTTTAAAAGAGCAGATTTGCGTAAAATATTTGGAATGGTACTTCAAGATACTTTCTTGTTTACAGGTACTATAAAGGAAAATATAGCCTATGGAAAGCTTGGAGCTAGTGATGAAGAGATAATTAAAGCAGCAAAATCAGCTCATGTTCATAATTTTGTAGAGACTTTACCAAAGTCATATGATATGGAACTAAATGAAGAAGCAAGTAATATTTCCCAAGGACAAAAACAATTACTAACCATCGCTCGTGCAATATTGTCAGATCCTAAAATATTAATATTAGACGAGGCAACTAGCTCTGTAGATACTCGTACAGAATTACTTATACAAAAAGCTATGGAAAACTTAATGGAAGGAAGAACTAGCTTTATAATTGCACATAGATTATCTACTATTAGAGATGCGGATTTAATTCTTGTAATGAAAGATGGGGATATTATAGAACAGGGTAATCATGAAGAATTATTAAAAGCTAAAGGCTTTTACTATTCTCTTTACAATAGTCAATTTGAAAATGCAGAAGTGTCTTAACAATGTCTTTCAAGTTGTATACTAATTTAATAAAATTAGATTAATGCATTGATATTTCCTCTATTCTGTTAATATTTATAGAACAGAATAGGGGATTTTTAATATTTTTTATGCATAAAATGCAAAGATTTACTTCTTGATATGAGAACTATTTCAGGACAAAATCATAATAAAAATTTAACATAAAAATATCTAAATATCAATAAAAGCACTATGAGTATTATTGAACTTAAATAATACTCATAGTGCTTATTTTACTAACTTTAAATAAAATTCTATGTATTACCAATAAGCATAGGATATTTTAATAAAACGAGTTTAGATTACTTTAGTAAAATGAACTGCAATTTGTAGGAATATATAATATAAAAATTTTCCTAATCTTTATAAAATCTTTAAAATTATCCTTTAATATAAAAGTGCAGAGAAAAGAAAGGGAGGATTTAGAGATGAATAATATAATAGAAGTTAAAAATTTAAGCAAAAATATTAAAGGAAAGACTATTATAGAAAATATGAATTTAAATATTGAAAAGGGGATATATATGGATTTGTAGGTCCTAATGGAGCAGGTAAAACAACTATGATTAGATTACTTACAGGTCTTATAAAGCCTACTAAGGGAGAGATCTTAATTAATGGAATAGATGTAAATAAAGATAGAAAAGGAGCTCTTTTAAATCTTGGGGCCATAGTAGAATGCCCTATATTCTTTGAGTATATGACAGGAAGAGAAATTTTAAAAAATCTTGTAAGATTACACCCCAATATACTCAAAGAAGAAAGAGAAAAAAGAGTAGATGAGGTTTTAGAACTTGTAGATTTAAAAAATAGAGAAAATGATAAGGTGTCTACTTATTCTCTAGGAATGAAACAAAGATTAGGTATTGCCCAGGCGCTTTTAGGAAGGCCTGAAATAATAATTTTAGATGAACCGGCCAATGGTTTAGATCCTATTGGAATTAAGGATTTAAGGGATATTATTTTAAAATTAAATAGTGAATTTAAAATAACCTTCTTAGTATCTAGTCACTTACTTGATGAGCTTCAAAAGTTTTCTAATAAAATTATAATTATAAATCAGGGTAGATTGAAATTTAAAGGATCTTTAGAAGAGCTTCTTTCTATGGGAGAAGGAAATATTGAAGAGGTATTTTTGCAAATATTAAAAACTAAGGAGGAAGCTTTATAATGGAACTTTTTAAAAGTGAGTTTGAAAGGTTATGTAAGAACAAATTAATTTTATTTTGTTTTATACTAATCCCTCTAGCTATAATAGGTTCTTCGAAATATTACCTTGGAAATAATTTGAAATCATCTATAACTAGTGCTGAGTATACGTCCTTTGGCAACTATTCCTTTATGATGTTCCAGGAAATGTTAGCTACTTTATTTAATTTTATTGTTATTTTACTTGTGTGTATATCAATTACTGAAGAATATAGAAAGGGTCAAATTAGACTGATTATGATAAGAGGGTATTCTTTTAAAGAAATATATTTTGCAAAAATAGCCTCTATCATAGTTACAATGTTTATATTCTTTGTAGCATATTTTATATTGTCTACAGCAATTGGATATTTTATAGCACCTAAATTATATAGAGTAAAGCTTTTTTTCCATAGTAGCACCGTAAGTAACTTAAATGCTATCTTGTATTCTTTAAAATACTATGCCTTAGGATTTTTAACTGTTTTAGCAATACTTTCTGTATTTGCTCTTTTTTCAGTGACTTTTAAGAGTTCTACAGGAACTATAGCTGCATGTATATGTTTTTTAATGGGAAGTTTTATTTTTTCAAAAATTATTGAGCAATGGCACATTATGTTAGTTAGGAATCCACATAATAGTATAAATCTTATTAAAATAGTGGAAAAATTATATTTAAGTACTATTCCTCAGATTCAATATATTGGTATATGTTTTGTTTTGGCTGAAAAACCAATATTAAATCATTGGATTTTAGGTGTTTTAGCAGCCTATATAATTATCTTTACATTTATAACTTGTATTATATTTTCTAAAAGAGATAATTTTATTTGATTTTATAATCATTTAATAGATTATAGGATATTTAAAAGTAAGACTACAATTGAAATTAAGAATTGTTATATATAAAGATTTTTATTATACAACTGAAAGGAAGTGAGTACTTAGTGAGTATTTGTATTTTTATAATGTACATTCTCACTAAATATAATTTATGAAAGAGTTAATTATTAGCGAATTTTTAAGAATGAGAGGAAGAAAAAAGAATAAGGCCTGTTTTATTATACTTTTACTTGATTTTATATTTAATATTTGTTGGTATAAAACCTTTGGAGCAGGTATAGGTTTTTATAACCCAGATATATCTACAAAGCTAAATTCTCTGAATTTACCTGTTTTTATAATGAAAGATTTAGCATTAATTCTATTTTTAATAGTTCTTCCAATGCTTTTTATAGATAGTTTAAGTGGAGAGTATGAATCTGGTGCTTATAGGCTTATATTAATAAGACCCTATAGTAAAATTAAGTTATGGGTTTCTAAGTTGATAGTTCAAAGTTTATTTTCATTAGTTATATTTGTTGTATTTTTTATTCTTTCTGTAATTAGTGGCTATATTTTATTTCCTAGGGCAACTGTAACTAACTTTTACAATATACCTAAAGTTTATGATCAATTAGGAGCTTATATATATAATTTTAAGGTTGTAGCATTAATGTACTTTGTAAGTATTGCAATTTTAGCTTTGGCTTCTTTAATTTCCTCAATGGTGTCTAAGTCTGTGGCAGCCTTGTTAATTGTTATATGCTCTTTAATAGGAGGGATATATATAGGACATGGGCTGCAAATTATATTTTTACCTTTTCATAATATAATTAGACTTTTAAGTTTAGGAAAAAGAACTGATTTTTATATTCCAGTTGTATCCTGTCTACTTATATGCAGTTTTTTAAGTACATTGATTTTTACTAGAAAAGATTTGAAATGCTAAAGAGTAAGACATAAGCATAATTTATGTTATTGCTATATTTTTATACCTTCATACTGCTTGGCTTAACGTATATAAGCTAAATCAGAATTTTATATATAGAGGATTTATCCGATGACTACCAGCTCTATTCTTCAAAGTGGAAGTAAAGAACGGCTATGTCCATGGATAACGATTTCTCCTAAAAGATAACGACTTCTAAGGAGTAGAACTCCTAAGAAGTCTGTTAATAAGCTTTAGAGGGAGTAAAAACTCCCTCTAAAGCTTAGAAATCTGTTTATTGAATTTAATACTTAGGGAAGTTTTTCTACTAAAAGTTAGAGACGATAAATGTTTAGAATATTTATAAATTTAATTTATATCTAATTTAATTTGTAAAGTATAAAGCTTAAAAACTATTGCATTTAAATGTACATGCTATAATATTATTAAAATGCAAAAATAGAGGTGTTTATATGCAGGAAAAAATATTAATAGTAGATGATGAAGATGATATAGTATCTTTTATAAAGGATTATTTTCAGGATCAAGGTTACCGCGTTATTACAGCTAGTAATGCTAGAGAAGCTATAGAATACTGTGATAAAGATATAGATATTATTTTACTTGATATAATGATGCCTAATATTGATGGATTTCAGGTTTGCCAAAAGATAAGGGACAAAGTATCCTGTCCTATAATATTTTTAAGTGCTAGGCAAAGTGAGGTTGATAAAATTAAAGGTCTTTCAGTAGGCGGAGATGATTATATAGTAAAGCCCTTTAGCATAAAAGAATTAAAAGCAAGAGTTCAGGCTCACCTTAGAAGAGAAAAAAGAGTTCCTTTAAATAATAGATCTAAGATGAGCTTTGGAAAACTTACTTTAGATATTAATAGTCGTAAAGTTGATTATGAAGAGGAGGAAATACTTTTTACAGCTAAAGAATTTGATATAGTGGAGCTTTTAGCATTACATCCAGAACAGGTGTTTTCTAAAGAACAAATCTATGAAAAAGTTTGGGGATATGATGCAGAAGGGGATTCAAATACAGTAGCAGAACATATAAAAAAGATAAGAGCAAAGTTTATAAAAAGAAATACATCTCTTAATCATATAGCTACGGTATGGGGAGTAGGTTATAGATGGGAGAGAAATAAAATATGAAAAAAGCATCCTTAAAAACACAAACTATAAGTACTTTTCTATTAATTATATTTTTAAGTATGGTATGTACAATAGCTACTATAGGTACTTATTTATTTATTATGTATTTTCCAAAAGATCCTATGCTAAAACCAGATAACTATTATCAAAAACAGTCTGATAAAATTCAGCAGTTTATAGTTACTAAGGGAGAAAATATATTAGGGGATAAAAATAGATTAGAACTTGAAAGTTTAATTCCTAAGAAAGGTATAGGGTATCAAATTACAGATTTAGAAGGTAAAATTATATATGGAAATGAAAAAGAAAGAATAATAAAGAATAAAAAACAATTGATAGAATCAATAAATAAAACAGATATTGATAATCTTGATAGAGCTAGTGTTTTTGGATCAAAGGTTAAAAGGTATATACCTATATTAGATAGTGATTCCAATGTGAAAGGCGTTGCTATAATTAAATACAATATTGAGACAAGTGTGAAGAAAGATAAAAATGAAAAAATAGTTCGTGTATTTCAAGTATTCTTACCATTCTCCCCTTTTGTATATATAATTATTTTTACAATTATTTTTACAAGAAAATTAATTAAAAGTATTCAACAGCCTATAAATGAAATAATAGATGCTTCAAATAAGATAAAAGAAAAGGATTTGGATTTTAAAATAAATTATAAAAGTAATAATGAGTTAGGAAAATTAGTTTCTTCTTTTGAAGAGATGAAAAATGCTTTAAAAGAATCACTAAATAAACAATGGATTATGGAAGAAGACAGAAAAGAAATGATAAAAGCCATAGCCCATGATTTGAAAACTCCTATTACTGTTATCCAAGGACATGTGGAGGTACTTATAGAAGGGGGAATTAAAGATCCAATTAGAGTAGAAAAATATTTAAATATTATAAAAGCTAATACAGAGAGAATGGGAAGACTTATTTCGGATATTAATCTGGCATCGGAAATAGAAAATAAAAACTTTGATTTAGTTCCTGTAAAGGTAGATATAATTGAATTCTTAGAAAAGAAACAACAGGATTATAAAGTATTATGTAAGGATAAAAATATAGAGTTTAAATTACTTTTAGAAAAGAATTTTGATTTAAATAGGGAATTTTCTATAGATGCTGAAAGGTTAGAACAAATATTAGACAATATAATATCTAATGCCATAAGGTATACACCCAGTGGAAAGTTAATCATTACTAAAGTGAAAATATATAATCATATTATAAAATTTATTGTGGAAGACGAAGGAACAGGTTTTAATGATAAGGAATTATGCTATGTTTTCGAAAAATTTTATAGAGGTGATAGCTCAAGATTTAAAGAAAAGGGACATTCTGGTTTAGGAATGTATATTGTAAAAATTTTAGTTGAAAAGCATAATGGATGGATCACAGCAGAAAATAAAGAAGATGGTGGAGCTAGAATAAAATTTATTATTAAAGAAATATAGTAATTTTAATTCTTGATAAAAAATTATAGAACAACTTGAAACATTAAAGGTAGATTTTTATATAGCAAGTATAGAATTGTTTTTACATTGCCAGTTGTACAAATATTAATTCTGTTAGCTCTTTATATGACAAGTACAGAATATAAATAAAATGTTCAATTGATTTGATGATTGTAGATTATAAAATACAAATAAAATATATTTATTGAAGAATTTATTTATAGAATATATGATATGGATTGTTATGTATTCGCAGTATGAAAACTACATAATTATTGCATCTAAATCAAGATTTAAAATTATTAAAGATGCTGGATTTCTAGAGATAAAACAAGAGCTTTAAGTTGACTTGTAAAAGCTAAAGATGATTTAAAAGAATCAAATTAGAAATATTTAAAAGCTGTAAATATTTCTGGAAATTTTTACAGCCTTTAAATATTTTATTAGCATCAAATATTTTCATTTTATTTATTTTTCATTTCTTTTAGTATGCTCTTTATTTTTTTATTCAACGTATAGATTCTTATATTAGACTTTAATTTAGCTATAAATAAGTTTTCATCTAAGGGCTTATTTATAATATCATCTGCTCCACAATTTAAAATATTAGATAGAGTTTTATTATTGTCTAATACAGTAACAGCTATTATAGAAGAGTTTATATTATTTCTTCTTATTTGTCTTATTAAAGTTTTTCCGAATTCATTTTCTAATACCATATCAATTAAATACATATCATATTTTTTATTACTATTAAATAATTCTTTACCAGAATTATAATAATCTACATTTTGAATGCCATATCTTGCTAACATATCTTTTTCTAGAGTACAATCAAAGGAGTTATCATCTATAATTGCAATTTTTGCTTCCTTTAAATTTTTCATATATTCATCATCTTGGAATACTGCATCTACATGCTTTGTAATCTCTTCTTTTAAATCATCTTTTAATAAATAATCAAATACACCTAGATTAAGAAGATTTTTCTTCTTCTCATGATCATTATCGCTTGTAACTATAAATATAGGTATTTCATTAGAAGCCATATATCCAATATTTTTTATAAAATCTTCTATATCTCCACCTTTGCCATAAAGGGAAGTTATTATAAGATCTATGTCATATTCTTTTATTAGATTATAAGCCTCATTAAAACTGTCTGTAGCTATGTAATCATAATTTTTTTCTCTTAAAATATTTTCTACCATTTTGCAAAAAAAATCGCTTTGTTCTATGTGAAGAACGGTATACATATTAAGTACCTCCAATAATATTAATTTTTTATATTATCGTAGTTCCCCTTTAGGCCTTTAGAAAAATATAACAAATATTGAAACTTACTAAACATAGATATTAAAATATGTAAAGGGTTATAGTATAATTAATCTAACATAAAGGAAGATTTAATTTAGATAGAGTTTTTATTTAAGTTAAGTGAATACTACAAATAGGGAAGCATAGTAGAAACATGAAATATTAAAGATTTTAAAATTAACTATAATAGAATAAATATAAACTTTTAAAGTGTTTCTAAACTTAATTATGAAGGAATATATAAAGTTTAAGTAATTGCTAGTTGAAGTTATTAAGAGTTTTTAAAGAAATTATGGAGGTGTTAATTATGAAAGAAATAGTTTTAGCTGGAGGTTGTTTTTGGGGAGTAGAAGAATATATGTCAAGAATTAAAGGCATAGTGGAAACAAAAGTAGGTTATGCTAATGGAATAAAAGAAAACCCTAGTTATAAAGAGGTATGCAGTGGGACTACAGGTCATACAGAAGCTTGTTACATAAAGTATGATGAAAGTATTATTTCCTTAGAAGAACTATTAAATAAATTTTGGAGCATAGTAGATCCAACAGTATTAAATAAACAGGGGAATGATAGGGGAACACAATATAGAACAGGAATATTTTATTTAAATGAAAAAGATTTAAATATAATTACAGAAAGCAAATCTAGGGAACAGAAAAATTATAAGAAAGCAATAGTTACTGAAGTAGAGCCCTTAAAATGTTTTTATGAGGCTGAAGAATACCATCAAAAATATTTAAAGAAAAATCCAGAAGGTTATTGTCATATACATTTAGATTAATTATTTTTTATTAATTATGTATAACTTTTTTTAAAATGCAAAACTAAGAACTCCTTTCTAGTGAAAACTAAAAGTATAAAACTAGGAAGGAGTTTTTATATGAAAATTTTCACTAAATAATGATAAATTTGTTATAAGTAGAATAATAGAAATATAATAAATTCATAAAAATATAGGTTTTATATTATTTGAAATTATTAAAAGATTCAATTGTTTTTAAATTGTAAATTACAAAAATCATCAATATAATATATAATTATAGTTTTTTCTACAAAGTATTGATATTGATACTTATCTTAAATATAATTATATTATTATTAATTATGAAATTATAAACTTCTTAGTACAGATAAAGTTTAGTTATAAACAATATCTTTAATTATATAAACTATTATATGTTTAAAGATTATGTCTTTAAAATATATGGGGGAGCACAAAAATAACAATAGAATAAAGTATTAATAACAGTAAGGGGGAAATAAAATTGATAAAAACGATAAAAGGTAAGCTAATTTTTCTTGTAGGTATATTAGTAGGTGCAATTCTATTTATTGGGGGATATTCTATAAAAAATTTAGATGATGTGAATAAGATGTCTACTGAAATTTCAAAATATTGGGTTCCTTCCATAATATATTCAGAGGAATTAAATACAATTACATCAGATTTTAGAATACTAGAATATGATCACATTATTTCTACCAATGCAGAAATGATGAAGGAAAAAGAAAAAGAAATGGAAGAAAAAAGTAAGGAAGTAGAAAAATATTTAATTCTTTATAAAAAAGGTGTAAACTCAAAAGAGGATAAAGAGCTACTTAACACTGTAGAAAAGGAATGGAATAAATATTTACAATCAAATAAGAGGGTAATTGCTTTAAGCAAACAATTAAAAACAGAGGAAGCAATGAAAATAATGAGGGGAGAATCCAAGGAATCTTTTGATAATGCATCCTCTTCTTTATTAAAATTGGCTCAGTATAACAAAAGTAAAACAGAAAAGATTAGCTTAGAAGGGGACAAACAGTTTAATACTGCTATGAAAATAAATTTAACTTTAATGATATTATTATCAACTATAGGTGCGGTAGTAGGAATGCTTATTATAAAGCGTATAAGAAATTCTTTAAATGTTTTAAAGGGAGAATTAGATGAATTATCTGAAAGAGGAGGAGATTTAACTCAAGAAATAAAAGTTAATTCTAAGGATGAAATAAATGATCTTGCTAAAAGTTTAAATAAATTCATACATAATATAAAGGATATTATTAAGACTGTTAACGAAAGTGTAGACAATATTGAAACAGTTGTAGATAGTATAAAAACTAATGTTACAGATTTGAATAATGATGTAGAGGAGGTTTCTGCAACTACAGAAGAACTTTCTGCTAATATGGAAGAAACTGCAGCTTCAGCTGAAGAGATGTCAGCAACTTCCCAGGATATAGAAAGAGCTGTTCAGTCTATTGCACAAAAATCTCAGGAAGGTGCCACTCAAGCAGGGGAAATAAATAAAAGAGCAGAGGATACAAAATCAAATGTACAAGCTTCTCAGAAAAAGGCTAAGGAAATATTTACAAATACAAAAACAGAACTTGAAAGAGCTATAGAAGCTTCAAAGGTTGTAGAACAAATAAATGTACTTTCAGATTCCATAATGGATATAACATCACAAACAAATCTTCTTGCATTAAATGCAGCTATTGAAGCTGCCAGGGCAGGGGAAGCAGGAAAGGGATTTTCAGTTGTAGCTGATGAGATAAGAAAACTTGCGGAACAATCAAAGGATACGGTAACAGAAATACAAAGTATAACAGTTAAAGTAATAGAATCAGTAAAAAATCTTTCTGATAGTTCAAGTAACCTATTAACTTTTGTATCTACAGATATGGATAATGATTATAAGACTATGTTAAATGTGGCGGATAAATATAGCGAAGATGCTAGTTTCGTAGATACCCTTGTAATGGATTTTAGCTCAACTTCACAGGAACTTTTAGCATCATTGCAGGATGTCCTTAAAACTATAGAAGGAGTAGCACAGGCTGCTAGTGAAGGTGCGGGAGGTACTACAGACATTGCAAGTAAAATATTAGAAGTAAATAATAAATCAAATGATGTACTTCAAGAAGCTCTAAAATCAGAAGAAAGTGCTAATAAATTAAAAGAAGAAATTTCTAAATTCAAAATTTAAAGGAATTTAAGATTGTGTAAATAATTTTATGTACTCTATTTTTTATAATAAATAATTTAGAAAAATCATTTTATAAAATGATAGTTTAATAAGAATAACTAGATAGAAGCATTTTTATGCTAATATCTAGTTATATTAATTTATTTATATTGTTAAATATATGAATAAGAATAGTTACATTGTGTACTTTGTTTTTTGTAATTAAATTATATTATAACAGCAAGTCTTTGTTTTAATAATTTATATAGCTAGAATATATATTGTAGTAACTATTTTATTAGTAGTAGAGCTCAATCATAACTTTAAATAAGTCGCCATCAAAGTCAATATACATAATACCATCATGAAGTTCTACTATACTTTTAGCTATGGCTAGTCCTAATCCACTACCATCAATGTCTGAAGTTCTTGATTTATCACCTCTAGTAAACCTTTCAAATATTTCTTTTTTATCAAAATCAAGGGGAGTATAGGATACATTTTTAAAAGATATTTTTATTCCTTTAACAATATCTTCTATTTCTACATAAATTCTTGTGTTACTCAAAGAATATTTTAAAGAATTATTTATTAGATTTTCAAAAACTCTAGACATTCTATTTCCATCTAAATTGATTTTAATTTCAGGTAAGAAGGTTTTTGTTATAAAGGTTAAATTTTTATTTTTATAGATTTCTGTATCAGAATATTCAGCTATAGATTGATTTAAAAGTTCTACTATATCAACATATTCTTTATTTAATTCCACTTTACCACTATTTATTTTAGAGATTTCAAACAAATCCTCTATAAGAGTTTTAAGCTTTAAGCTTTTTCTATTGAGTATTTTTAAAAATTCTTCTTTTTCATCTTCAGAAATCTTCTCTTTTATTAATATATCTGTATAATTTATTATTGATGTAAGAGGGGTCTTTAAATCATGAGATATATTAGCCACTAGTTCACTTTTCAATTTTTCATTTTTTATTTGATCTTCAATGGATATTTTAAATCCCTTATTTATTTTATTTATGTTTTGAGAAAGTATTAAAAGGGACTTATCACCTTTTTCTTTTATTGTAAAATCTAAATCTCCACTAATTATTTTATTTGTTCCTTTTATTATTTCATCTATATAATTGCAAAATTTAATGAATTTGCTAAGAATAAATACTATATAAAACAATACGCATACTGCATAATCTTTCATATATCTATCACCAGATAATATTTTCATAGTAATAATTACTGTAGGTAAAGTAAATATACTGAAAACAATTGCTTTGAAAAGTGTGCTTCTAGTTTCAAACCATTGATTTATAGACTTAAATAGTCTAATTATAAAACTATTTTTTATTCCCGTAAGAACATTTTCTTTACCAATAAAATATAGAGTAAGTAATAAAATAATAATAATAAAAGCACAAAGTGTTATTAAATAGTTTATTCTAGTTAAATCTTTTTTCAGGTCATTAATAGAATTAGTTTCATTAGTTATATCATTTTTATAATTATCCTCAGCATCCTTTAATATATTTTTTATAAGGTTGAAATCCTCTTTTTTATAAGAATAATTTTTAGGAAACCAATAAGCTTCTATATAATTATTAGGATTCTCCATTATAGGTTGAGGATTTCTGCTATATGCTGGCGAACTTTCGGAATTATAAGATATGTTATACCAAGTACCTTTATTTGAAACATAATTAAATAGTTCACCGTTTTCATCAGAAAATAGCTTAAGGTTTTTTTTTATAAAATCTATGTCATTAGTATCATTAGTTAAAAACGTGTTTTTGGTTTTATCAATAATTATGAATTTTACTAATTTATCATAGTCATTATTTTCTTTTATGATTTTAAAATCTTTACTTCTTTTATCTAAATCTTCTTGTGAAGTTTGAGATAAGATTTTTAAATAATTTGTATTTTTATATATGTATAAATTTACTGTACTAGCACATTGTTTTAACCACACATCATAACTGAGAGTTCTAAAATTAGTATTATTTTTTTTTATATTTTCAAGTTCATTATTAATATTAGATAGTTTTTTTTCTTTTGTTTCTATGTGAGAGTTTAATGAATTTACATTTCTAAAAAGGGAAAGCACACCAAACAATAGTGATAGAATAATTAAAAATATTATAATTATATTTTTACCTAACAGTTTTTTTAATCTATCCTGTTTTCTAATACTATTTATCAATTTTATAACCAACTCCCCAAATTACTTTTATATATCTAGGTTCTTTAGGATTTATTTCTATTTTTTTCCTTAGTCTTCTTATATGCACTGCTACGGTGTTTTCAGTTTTAAAAGAGGGTTCATTCCAAACATATTCATATATTTGTGAAGAAGGAAATACTCTACCAGGATTATTGGCTAAAAGTAATAATATATCATATTCTATAGGGGTTAATTTCACTTTTTTGCCATCTACAGTAACTACATGACTAGTTTTATTTATAACTAATTGATCTAAACAAATTTCATCATCAGATGCAGTTTGAGGGAAATTCCCCAAATTTGTATATCTTCTAAGTTGAGAATTAACCCTTGCCACTAATTCTAAAGGATTAAAGGGTTTTGCTACATAATCATCTGCTCCTATATTTAATCCTAAAATTTTATCTGTATCTTCATTCTTAGCAGATAGCATAATTATAGGAATATTATTTTTTTCTCTTATTTTCATACAGGTTCTTATTCCGTCTAATTTAGGCATCATGATATCTAATATTATTACATGAATTTCATTATTTTCTAATATATCTAATGCATCTAATCCATCTGCTGCCTTTATTATATTTATATTTTCTATACTTCTTAAATAGATCTCTATGGCATCTCTAATTTCTTTCTCATCATCCACTACAAGTACATTGTAAGTACGCAAACTAATTCCCCCCCATTTTTGATATAAAGCCTTTTTTCTTATACATAAAAAAATTAAAAGGTTCTTTTGTACTACCTTTTATAGTATCAATTTTTGTTATATTTCTCAAGTGATATATTCTACCGGAATAATCCTTAGCTTGATTGTCGCAAATATAGGCATAATCATACTTTCCTTCCTCCGCCCATCCCATAAATATATAAGTATGAGTTGGTATTCCATCCTTATTTAAATTTTCATCCGTAGTAAAGCATATATCCCCAGGTTTAAGTTTCTTGTAATTTTTATTTTTCTTCCAACCATCTTTTTTCATTATGTGTAAAAGCTGAGTTGTGTTACAAACACTATCATCTATACTTTCACCATTTATTCTTAATACTTCAGCTATAAAATAAACACAGGTATTACTAGAACTACCTTTATTGAGCTTTATACTTCTAGAGTAAGCTTTCAATCTATTTTCTTTTATCATCATTGAATTATAAATTTTTTCTTGTAATTTAGAATTATATAATCTATTGTCGTATTGTAAATTAATTAATATTAATATTAATATAAATAATAAAATCACAAGTATTAATATAGGTGGAACACCTATAACGCGTGATTTATTTTTACTTTTAGAATTTTTTTTTGTAAATAAATTTATCATAAAAAATCATCCCCCAATATAATAAGAAACCTTTATATATAATTATATATTAGATAATACATATTAAGAAAAGCCTATTATAAAAATGAAGATTTTCGTACAAATATTATTTTATATAAAAAATAATATATTTAGTTATTAGTATTTACGGCACAAATATATAATTGAAATATTAAAATTAGTAACTTTAATTATGAATTACCTGTTTATTTATTTCTATTTATAATTGTTAAGATTTAATACATGCTTAATTATTTTTATCAAGTTTTTCAACTATAAAAATAAATATAAAAAAAATTAATTTTTTCAAAAACAGGAAGGAAAATGAAAAGATATGTAGAAAATATAAAAATATGAATTAAATGTAAATTAGAAACAATATGTACATATTGTGCAAATACATGGGGTGTTTCTATTAATATTAAATACATTATAATTCTAAATAATAAATTAAAAATATAAAATTTGGGGGTATGTATATTATGTTAAAAAACAAGTTATCTATTCTTTTAACTTCTACTTTGGTGGCTGCTTCTCTTTTTAGTTTTAAACCTGTATATGCTGATTCAGTAAATAATTCTAATAAAACTAATCTAAACAATATTAGGCAGCAAATACAAAAAGCTAAAAATAATAATCAAAAGGTAACAATTATGTATTACTGTGATGCTGATAATAATTTAGAATCCTCCTTATTAAGTGACATTGAAGAAATGAAAAAAGGATATAACAATAGTCCTAATTTAAATTTAGTTACACTTGTAGATAGATCTTCAAGATACAGTAATGATAAAACAGTTTTTGGTGAAAATTTTGAAGATACTCGTTTATACAAGATAGAGCATAATAAGACACAAAGATTAGGTGGAGGAAATGAATTCCCAGAAATAACTCTTAATAGTAATTATGAAGCAAATATGGGAGATGCTGATACTCTTAAAAAATTTATTAATTATTGTAAAGCCAATTATAAGGCTGATAAATATGTGCTTATAATGTCCAACCATGGTGGTGGAGCAAAAGAAGAACTTAAAGAAGATTCAAATTTAAATAAAGCCATTTGTTGGGATGATAGTCATTATGATGGTAATGAACCAGATTGCCTTTATATGGGGGAAATTTCAGATCATTTAACAAAGGAGCAATCCGTTGATGTACTTGCTTTCGATGCATGCTTAATGGGAACAGCAGAAGTAGCATACCAATATAGACCAGGTAATGGAGGGTTTTCAGCTGCTAGTATAGTTGCTTCAAGTCCAGTGGTTTGGGGACCAGGATTCCAATACGATAATATTTTAAGTAGAATAAAATCCGGTGGAGGAAGTAGCAATGAAGATGATTTAACTTTAGGTGGCAAAGAGAAAAACTTTGATCCTGCAACTATTACTAATGAAGAATTAGGAGCATTATTTGTAGAAGAACAAAGAGATTCTACCCATGCTAGAGGAAGATATGATCAACATTTAAGTTTTTATGATTCAACTAAAGTGGAGACAGTAAAAAAATCAATAGATAAATTAGCTGTTAATTTAAGTAATGAAAATAAAAAATCTGAAATTGAAAAATTAAGAGGAAGTAAAAATAATACAAATTTAATGCACTATTTTGATGAATACAGTCAAGGGGAGTGGATTGCATATCCATATTTTGATATATATGATCTATGCGAAAAAATAAATGAAGGTGAAAATTTTAGTAAAGAAACTAAGACATTAGCTTTAATTTGTATGAATAATATAGATGATATGGTAGTTTATTCTTTTGGAGGTCCTAGTAAAGAATTTAAAGAAGGTAAAAATGGATTAAGTATATTTTTGCCAGATGGAGATAGAGAATATTCAAGTTATTATCAACCAAGTGCAACCCCTCATTGGAATATGCAAAGTTGGTATAACTCAATAGATACAGTTAAAAATGGATTACCTCCTTATGGAAAGCTAAATTGGTGCAAAGATGGACAAAATCCAAAAGTAAATAAAGTTGGAAATTGGTTTGAGCTGTTAGATTCTTGGTTTGATAAAACTAATGGTGCAGATGGAGGAGTTAACTACTATCAATGGTAAGATGTATTATTAGTTTAATCTATTATTAAAAATAGCTGCCTAAAAATAGAAGTTATGATTTCTATTTTTAGGCAGTATTTTAATTATATTATTTTTGATTTCCTGGTTTATCTTTTATAGGTTTTCCATTTTTATTTTCAGATGGTGGTTCTTTCTTAATATTTTTATCTACTTCATTTTTATGTGGTTTATTGCTTGAATTATTTTTTATACTATTTGGAATTTTAGTATTACTGCTATTGGACTTTTCTGTAGTATTATTATTCTGATTTCCATTATTTTTTATATTATTTTCTTTACTAGAAGTGCTATCTTTCTTATTTTCATTGTATTTTTTTACTTCAGAATCTACTTTTTTTGATTTAGTTTTATTAATAGAATTATTATTTTTATCATTATCCTTTATAGTCTTGTCTGCGTTAACTGGAGTTCTATTATTATTATTATTATTATGTTTTGTTTTATTATTATCATTTGATTTTATATTGTCCTTATTATAGTTTGTTTTAATACCTTGAGGGGTTTCTATATTATACTTTACTTTTAAGTTTTTAAGGTTATTTTCTATATTACTAAGGTTTAAACTAGAAGTATCTCCAGTAAAGTCTATGGATATGGCTTTAGAACTATTTTTATAGTCATTATTTATATAATTTTCTTTTTTAGCTTCTTCTAGTATTAAATTAATTCCTTTTTCTAAGCCTTTATTTTTAAGGTTTAAGTTTTTTAATAAATTAGTACCATCTTTATTTAAAGGAGTAACATTAATAATTTTATTCCATCTATTTGCCTGTAACTTAATGGAAGGGTTTATTTTTATAGTTACAGAAGAAACTGGTGCATTATAAGTCTTTATAAATATAGAACATATAAAAATAATGAGTAAAGAAGCTGCCATAAGAGAAAACTTTTTTATGTTTTTATAGGCAGAGGATTTTAACTTAATTTCCTCAGATTCATATATTTCACCTAGGTTAGGGGAAACAGTAGAATTTGCTACATAAATAAATTCACCACTAGAGGTTAATATGCCAATTTTATTTTTATGAATTTCCATTACGATTCCTTTTTTATTCATCAATTATCACCTGCCTTTTCAATATTAAGATATCCTTTAATATAGGAGTAATCATCGCTAGATAATATTATAATTAGTACTATTAAATATTTTCTCCAGTTTTCTATTAACTTTCTTTTACTACTTGTAAGTAAGCATATCTCTTTAACAGGAAGTTGCTTTTTATTTTGTAAATAGGAAACTATGGTTTCAGTATGTATACAAGCTAAAGCTATATTTAATAAACTATTCCTAGTATCTTTATGTCTTGGACAACTTTCTGCAATATCTTTAAAAGATAATTTATATTTCATTAGTTCTTGATTTAATAATTTTATTTCTTCCATTCTTATAGAATTTTCTGAAGCTATATTAAAATTATTTATGGAAACATTATTATCAATAGAATTAAAGTCATCATCTTCACTCCAAATTAAATAAGGAATTTTATCTGACTTTTTGAAAAAGTCTATTAAGGAATTTTTTATTATTACGGAAGCATAGGTAAAAAAGCTTCCCTTTTTACTATCATAGGTATCACAAGCTTTATTAAAAGCTATAAGAGCAATACTTATTTCATCATCATTTTTACTATCTAATTTTTTTTTGCAAATCCTATTTGTAGTTTTATATATGAAATTCATACTATCCTTTATGAAATTATCTCTATTTTCCTTTCTTAAAAAATCTAGATCCATATATTCACCTCTAATCTTAGAAAGTCTCATAATATTATATACGAGGTTCACTATATTTTTTAAGGGGTAATAATTAGTAATTTTATTTCTTAAGTATTAAAAAAGATTTATTTATTAAAAGTAATAAATCTATAATACCACCCCCCTAAAGAATTATTTTTAATCGTAAGTATAATCAAAGATAAAAATTTTACATAAGGGGGAATAAATAATGAAAAGAATATTTATATTAACAATTTCAGCTTTAATATTTTTAGGAAGTGGTGTAAAAGCAGAGGAAACAATATCTTTAAAGGATCAAGCAGGTATAACTCCAGATAGTATACTTTATAGTGTAGATACAGTACTTGAAAATATAAGTTTAAATTTAACAGTTGATAAAGATAAGCCAGAACAATTATTGGATATATTAAATGAAAGACTTGGAGAAATAGAGGTTCTAGCTGAAAAGAACGAAGATGAATTAGTAGAAAAAACTTTGAATGATTATAATAATACGGTAGAAGAAGTTGAAAATACCCTAGAAGAATTAGAAAAAGATACAAAAAAAGGAGATGAATTAGAGAAAAGTATAGATAATATACAAGAGATTATTGTTGAAAATAGAGAGAATTCTATAAAAATATTAGAAGCTATCAAAGGGAAATTACCAGATAAAGCTAAAGAAAATATAGAAGCTGTAATAAAAATGCAAAAAAATAAAAAAGAAGCAGTAAGACTTATGGTAGAAAAAAGACATGAATTTAATGAAGTTAAAAAAGATTACAACAAAGCAAAGGCCGCTTTAAAGGAAGCACAAGCTTTAGGTGATGCAGATGCCATAAAGAAAGCAGAAGAAGAACTTAAAAGTATTGAAGAAGTTTACAATACGAAAAAACAAGCTCTAAATGAAGCAATAGAAAATAAAAAACAAATAGTTAAAGAAAAGAAGAAAGATAATGATAATAAAAAAGATAAATCTATAGAAAATAATTCTAATAAAGATAAAGTAGAGAACAAGAATCAAGTTAAGGAAAAAGATAATACTGAAGTAAATCAAAAACAAGATAATATACAAATAAATACAAATACAAAAGAGAACAAGGTTAAAGAAAATAATAGTAATAAACAAAAAGTTAATAGTATTAATCCAGATTTAAATAAAGCTTCAGAGGTAAAGGTAAATAATAAAACCTCTGATAAGGTTATAGAAAATAAAGAAAAAGTGGAAAAAGTACAAAAAGTTAATTCTAACAATAATAAAGAAAAAATAGAAAAAGTAAATGAAAAATCTTCTAAAGAGAACAAAGGTGATAAATAAAATAATATAGAGTATTTATTATTTTATTATGTATGATTTATTGAAAACTTAAAATTAATTACTCCTTTCTAGTAAAAATTAAAATTATAAAACTAGAAAGGAGTTTTTTATGCCGAATTTTACTTTTTAATATTTATAAAAAAATATTAAAAAGATCATAAATAATAGAATAAAAGTAATATAGGGACAATAAATGATAAATTCGCAAAAATATAGATTTTTATATTATTAAAGTTATTAAAAATAGTGAATTATTTTAATTTATAATTTGCAATAGTTTACAATAAAAGACTTTATTATAGTTTTTTTTACAAAGTATTGATATTAATACTACAATTACATATAATTGTAGTATTGCCAATTATGAAATCATAATGTTTTTAGGTTCAGGTAGTGTTTATTTATAATCAATACCTTTAATTATATAAATTATTATGTGTTTACAGATTATGCCTTTAAAGTATAGGAGAACTACAAAGGCAGCCATGGAATAAAGTATAAAGAACAGTAAGGAGGAAATAAAATTGGTAAAAACGATAAAAGGTAAGCTAATCTTTCTTGTAGCTATATTAGTAGGTGCAATTGTATTTATGGGAGGATACTCAATAAAAAATTTAGATAGTGTAAATGAAAAGTCTACTGAAATTTCTAAGAAATGGGTACCTGCCATGGTATATTCAGAGGAGCTAAATACAATGACCTCAGATTTTAGAATACTAGAATATGATCATATTATTTCTACCAATGCAGAAATGATGAATGAAAAAGAAAAAGAAATGGAAGAAAAAAGTAAGGGAATAGAAAAATATTTAACTCTTTATAGAAGAACAGTAGACTCAAAAGAGGATGAAGAGTTGTTTAATATTGTAGAAAGAGAATGGAATGAATATTTACAACAAAATAAGAAAGTGATTGCTTTAAGTAGACAATTAAAAGCAGATGAAGCAGCAAAAATAATGAGAGGGGAATCTAAGCAATCTTTTGATAAAGCTTCTGATTCTTTATTAAAATTAGCTCAGTTTAATAAGAATAAAACAGAAAAAGCTAGCCTAGAAGGTGACAAGCATTTTGATATTGCTATGAAAATAAATTTAACTTTAATGTTATTATTATCAGCTACAGGTGCAGTTTTAGGAATGCTTATTATTAATGGTATAAGAAAGTCCTTAAATGTTTTAAAGGGAGAATTAGATGAATTATCCGAAAGAGGTGGAGATTTAACTCAAGAAATAAAGGTTAATTCTAAGGATGAAATAAATGATCTTGCTAAAAGTTTAAATAAATTCATACAAAATATAAAGGATATTATTAAAACTGTTAATGAAAGTGCAGATAGCATTGAAATTGTTGTAGACAGTATAAAAACTAATGTTACAGATTTAAATAATGATGTAGAGGAGGTTTCTGCAACTACAGAAGAACTTTCTTCTAATATGCAAGAAACTGCAGCTTCAGCAGAAGAGATGTCAGCAACTTCTCAAGAGATAGAAAAAGCTATTGAATCCATTGCACAAAAATCCCAGGCAGGCGCTACTCAAGCGGGAGAAATAAATGAGAGAGCAGAACAAACAAAAGAAAATGTACAAGCTTCTCAGAAAAAGGCAAAGGAAATATTCGGAAATACAAAAATAGAACTTGAAAGGGCTATAGAATCCTCAAAGGTTGTAGAACAGATAAATGTACTTTCAGAATCTATAATGGAAATAACATCACAAACAAATCTTCTTGCATTAAATGCAGCTATTGAAGCTGCAAGGGCAGGGGAAGCAGGAAAGGGATTTTCAGTTGTAGCTGATGAAATAAGAAAACTTGCGGAACAATCAAAGGATACGGTAACAGAAATACAAAATATAACAGTTAAAGTAATAGAATCAGTAAAAAATCTTTCTGATAGTTCAAGTAATCTATTAACTTTTGTGTCTACAGATATGGACAATGATTATAAGACTATGTTAAATGTGGCGGATAAATATAGCGAAGATGCTGGCTTTGTTGATACTCTCGTAACAGATTTTAGTTCAACCTCAGAGGAACTTTTAGCATCTTTGCAGGATGTAGTTAAAACTGTAGAGGGTGTAGCACAAGCTGCTAGTGAAGGTGCTGGAGGTACTACAGATATTGCATGTAAAATACTGGAGGTAAATAATAAATCAAATGATGTACTTCAGGAAGCTCTAAAATCAGAAGAAAGCGCTAACAAACTAAAAAAAGAAATTTCTAAATTTAAAATTTAAAGAGTAATTTAGTATTAGTTTTTTATTCTAATGGCTACCAGGCAGAATACTCTTATGCTTATTAGATGATATTTACTAGAAATTTGGGGTTTCAAGTTATAATCATCTTATATTTGTGTTCAACTAAAATTTTGATTGAGTTAAAGTCTAATCATAATTAAGTTTTGCATTATAGGGCTCATAGAAAGTTGGTTCTTTTATTATGGACAAGCGATCTATGAGCCCAAATCTTTTTAATTATAAAGTTATTCTCTATTAATCTGTAGAGTCTTTAATAATTAATTTAAGAGCAAATTTATAACTATTAATTTTTATTACCAGGGCAAAAATTCTAAATTTTTTAAATATTAAAATTAATTCTAAAATTTTAAGTAAAAATGAAGATTATGTATTATAATATAAGTAATAAATAAATTATAAAGTTTACCTACCTAATATAAATTCTAAAGAACAACTAAAAAAATAATTAGTATATTTAAGGAGGGCTTTTTTATGTATGCAAATTTGTCTAAAGAAATTTGTATTGAAGATACAGAAGACTTAAAAGTAAAAGAGAAGTCAACTTTATCAAAGGAAAAATATAAGGACTATGAGGTTTTTGTATTTACTGTTAAAAATTCTCCAAGTATATTACAAAATAAATTAGAATCACAGGTAGGAGATGTAGTACTCTATTGTTATAAATGGGATAACAATCCTGAACAAATTGTAAGAGTTTATGTAAAAAAGGATTCTTCAAAAAATCTCAATACAAAAGAATGTTGGAAATTATTAAGAGAGGATATGAAAGAATTAGGAATGGAAATTAAAAAATTGGTAATGCATAAATCTTAAGTATAAAACTGATTGTAACAAAATAAGATATTTTCCTAAAATAGGTATAGTTTTACATCGCCAATATATAAAAATACACTTCATAAACTAAGTCATTTCCCTAAAGAGAGCTCTAGATCTAGCTTTATTAAAAATTTTGTAACCGGTGGAGAACTAATATTAGACTTCTCCACCGGCTTATCACATACTGGGATAAATTAGAAGAATCGTTTTAATTCGATAAAATTAAAAATTACTCAAACTTATTCTTATGAGTTTATTCATAGCTTTACCAGTGTACCTTTATATTTTCTATATTTAAATTATATCTATTCAATCTATAGATGTTTTCTTTATACTAATGAGTAAATCCATAACTACCTTGATTTTCTTTTTCATGAAATAATATATGAGCATTATTTAAATCATTTATTGCTGTTTTAAAATCTTTTATTAATAGTTCTGCTAAATTGTATCCTAGATCTGACCGACAAACTATTCTTTGTATTATTATATGGTTAAGATTTTCAGGGAGGGGGTAAGCAGGTATTTGCCAACCTTTCATAGCTAGTCTATCTGCTAAATCATAAAGATTCCACTTCACTTTAGATTGTTCTTTTAGTTTATAGCAAACTATAGGAAGATTACTGCCATCATTATATATACTGAATAATCCCGTGTTTTCAAGTTCTTTTGAAATATACATAGCTACTTCTTTTGTGCGCTCATGAATTTTTTTATATCCCTCAAAACCAAAGCGTAAAAAATTATAATACTGGCCTATTATTTGGCTTCCAGATCTTGAAAAATTAATAGCTAAGGTAGGCATTTTCCCACCTAAATAACTTACTTCAAATATTAAATCTTTAGGAAGATATTTTTGATCTTTCCACAGAACCCAACCTATTCCTGGATAAACTAACCCATATTTATGACCGGATGCATTTATAGAAACTACATTTTTCAAACGAAAATCCCACAAAATTTCAGGATTAATAAAAGGTGTGAAAAATCCACCGGAGGCAGCATCTACATGGATATAAACCTTTATATCATGATCATTATTATATTTTTCAAGGGCTTCATCTAAAGCTTTAATATCATCAAATTTTCCTGTATAAGTTATTCCTAAGATGCCTATAATTCCTATGGTATATTCATCTACATAATCAAAAACCTTATCTATATTTAAACTTAGATTATCTTCATCCATAGGAACAGTACGCATCTCAATATCCCAATAAACGCAGAATTTTTCCCAACATACCTGATAACCAGATGATATTATTAAGTTAGGTTTCTTTTTATTAATATCAATACCTAATTTTTCAGCTTGATCACGCCAACGAAATTTCATAGACAGGCCACCTAACATACAAGCTTCTGAAGAACCTACAGTAGAGGTACCCAAGAAGTTCGTATCCTTTGGGACATTCCAAAGATCTGAAATAATATTAACACAACGATTCTCTATTTCAGTAGTTTGTGGGTATTCAGACTTATCTATAGCATTTTTTTGTAAGGTTTCAGCCATAAGTTTTGTAGCTTTATCTTCCATATAGGTTTGACAAAAAGTAGCTAAATTTAAGCGTGCGTTACCTTCATTCATAAGTTCATCTTTAATCATACGATAGGCTATATTAGGTGCAATAGAATTTTCATTAATTTTGTACTTAGGAATTGAGTAGTTGTCCTTAGTGATACCAAAAATGGGGGTAGCATAGGTATCATTACTTTGTTTGTTTTTTGAAGAATAGAGCATAATAAAAAAGACCTCCTTAAAGTTAAATATATAAAATCAATTTGTTAAAAATTCCTAAAAAAATAAATTGTTAGTAATATTATAATAGTAAAGCAAAAATGATGCAAAGCCATTAATGATTCAAATATACACAAATATGCAAGTATTCCTTCATATATTAAAATAAAATTATTGTTTTTATTAAATTATGTAAATTTAGTATTTCTTATGTTAAATTATAATATGTACACTAGATAAAATAGTTATTAGATTTGATAAAAGGGATATATAAAATTTATTCAAAGTATACAGTAAAAATAAGCAATATATAGATTTGAACAAATGATATCTTTATATTTATAGTGGTATAATTAAGTATGTTCTTTAAATACAATAACGATTTATTAATATAGTAATTATTAGTTATAAATATGTTATATTGAAAAAATAGTATAAAAAAGAGAGGTGAGGTTTAGTGAGAGTTTAAAATTATTGTACATTCTCTCACTAAAGATAATTTATGAGCAATTGTGTATTTTGTAATTATAATACTACAGAAATAATAGCAGAAAATAGGGTGGCTTTTGCTATATTAGACAAATTTCCGGTAAATGAAGGACATACATTAATAATTCCTAAAAGACATTTTCAAAGTTTTTTTGAAGCTACAGAGGAAGAAGTAAAGGGAATTTATTCTCTTATGCACGAAGTTAAGGAAATGCTAGATATTCAGTATGAACCAGCAGGATACAATGTAGGGGTAAATATAGGATATGATGCTGGACAAACTATAATGCATCTTCATATTCATTTTATTCCAAGATATAAAGGGGATGTAGTAAATCCTAGAGGAGGAATAAGGAATTTGAAAACTCCTTTAGTAGAATATGATGGTTAAAAAAATATATTTACTTACGTAAAAGAATTTAAATAATCTTATATTATCAGTTAAACAGGTAATGTTAAAGGAAAATACATGTAACAACTAATTTACTTATTTAATAAGTTCTAAATTTAGCTTAATTAGAATTTTTGCTCGGTGGAGAAACTGTTTTTGCTTTTACCACCAAGCAAAAATTTTTAATTTCTAAAGAAGTAAGCTTATTTATATGTTTATTTTATATATTTTTCATCTAATTTATAATTAGGTTCATTAAAACATTTATACATATGATTTTTTACCTCTTTACCACAATTATTTTCTACTATAGCTAAAAAGTCATTTAGGGTAGCATTTTTAAATTTATATTTGTTAAAGTATTCTTTTATTAATTGATTGAATTTATCTTCTCCAATAATTCTATATAATTCATAAAAAGCAGTACCACCTTTTTCATAGTATAATTTAGAAGTTTCAAGTGTCATTTTGCTATTAGGGCTGTTTATAGGTAAATTTATTGGCTCAGATTTATTAATTATATCTTTAAATCCTCCATTTTTAGGGTAATTATTTTCTAAAAAGTAGCTAGAAGCAAATTCTGTAAGGCTTTCATCTAAACAACTCTCTTTTTCAGAATTATTTCCTATTACTGAATGAAACCATTGATGTGCAATTTCGTGAACTAATATAGGATCTATAGCATCATAAGATACAGGAGATAAAGGCATCATTTGAACAGCTCTTGTATATTCCATATTAAATCCTGGAACAAAAGTTTCTACTATATCAAAATCTTTATAAGGATATTTCCCATATTTTTCATTGAAAAAATTTATAGTTTCAAAGGCTGTATCCACATATCTATAAGCGGATTCTTCATTTAAATTTCCATTGGAAAGATAAAGCATAGTTATTGTAAGATCCTTCTTGGTTTTAGAAATTCTTTTAAATTTAGGGCTGGCGAATAAAGCCATTTCTCTAGTGTTCTTAGCTATAGAGCTAACTAATTTTTTGTCACCATTTATTTTTTCAGTGGTGATTCCTGCAAATTCTACAGTGAAATCCTTAGGGACTTCTAGATTAACTTCATAATTAGAAACTTCATAATAATCAGTTTCACCACATTTAGAATATTGAACTTCATTCCATTTTTTTTCTTTAGGCTCGTATACTGCTAACATAGGATACCAAAATAGTCCAGAATATACTTGCTTATAACAACAGGTTCTTTGTAGTTCCATAGGAAATTTAGTTTTAAAATCTATCTTTAAATTTACGGATTCCCCTTTTTTTAAAGGTTTATTTAATGAAACTCTTAAGATTTGATTATTTTTAGTGAATTTAACATCCTTATTCTCTACGTTTTTTATAGAATTTATATTTAGGTAACCAAGTCTTTCGTCAGAACTTAAATCTTCAGGAAACATTTCGTTTAGTTTTTTAAATCCGTAAGATTTGCTATCTTCTGAATTATAGGAGTCTGCAAAAATATTGAATACTAATTCATTTAATTCTACATCATAAATATTGGTGAATTTCAGATGTTCTATACCAGAAATCTCATGTCTACTATGATCTAATTTTGCATCAATTCTATAGTTTATATTATTTAATGGTTCTGTTGTATTGGATACATTTTTAGCATATACACTGTTACTATTGCAACCAATTATGAGAAAAGAAAAGGTTATAAGAAAAATCATAATGCAGGAAAGAAATCTGTTTTTAATTTTTTGCATGTGTAAACATCTCCTTTTAAGAAAAAAATGATATGGTATGAATTTTAATTCATACCATATCATTATATTCAAATACATATAATTTTATCTTAAATATTTTTGTGTTTAATCAATTAATCATAAGCTACACTGGTCATAAATAATCCTTGACTTGGGGCAGTAGGTCCTGCTTTTCTTCTATCTTTTGCCTCTAATATGCTTTTTACGTCTATAGTACTCATGTTATGTAATCCTACTTCTATAAGAGTACCTGTTAATATTCTTATCATTTTATGTAAAAATCCACTACCTAAATATACTATATTTACATATCCATTCTTTTCTATAATATCTATACTATAAAGAGTCCTTATAGTAGATTTCTTTTTTGATCTTGCTGCAGTAAAAGATGCAAAATCATGTCTTCCTACTAAATAAGTACAAGCTTCTTTCATAGCATCTATATCTAAAGCTTCAGGTATATGATAAGAGTATTTTCTAGAGAATACATCATGAAATTTTCTGTTGCAAATCTTATAGGTGTATTTTTTCTTTTTAACATTTAATCTAGAGTGAAACCTTTCATCTACATGAAAGGCATCATAAACTACAATATCTTTAGGTAAGTATTCATAACAATAGTTTAATATTTGCTCTGTAGAAACTTGAAAATTTGTATGAAAATTAGCTACTTGCATATTGGCGTGTACACCAGCGTCTGTTCTTCCAGAGCCTATTAGGTTTATATCTTCTCCTGTCATAAGAGAAAGTACATTTTCAATTTTCCATTGAATAGTATTGTCATTTTCTTTTTGTTTTTGCCAACCGTTATATTTAGAACCATCGTATTGTATATATAATTTTATATTAGTCATATTAGTACTTCCTTTACAATATATTTAGTTAATTAGTTTTTATTTAGTCAGATATACTTCTTAGTGTATTTTAAATTTGCTTTAAATCAGGTTCCTTTGGATCTATAAATATAGTTTTATTTGTATAATATATAACCATACCAGGTTTTGCTCCATTAGGCTTATGAACATTTTTTACTTCTGTATAATCTACCGGAACCTTTGTGGAGCCTTTAGATTTACTGTAAAATGCTGCTAGTGATGCTGCTTCTTCTAAAGTTTTTTCTGTAACATTTCCTTGGAAATTTTTAACTATTACATGGGAGCCAGGTATATTTTTTGTATGCATCCAAATGTCATGATTGCTAGCAAATTTTAATGTTAGGTAATCATTTTGCATATTGTTTTTTCCTACATAAATATCTATGCCATCTGAGGAAATAAAGTGTAGGGGCTTTGTATTTTTTATCTTTTTATTATTTTTCTTTTTAAATTTAATATAGCCTGTTTCAATAAGTTCTCTTTTTATCTCATCTATATCATCATAACTATCTGCATTTTTTATACTAGTTAAAACGGAATTTAGATATTTTAACTCATCACAAGTAAGTTCTATTTGTTCTTTAGCTGCAACTTCAGTCTTTTTTAGCTTATTGTATTTTTTAAAGTATTTTTGTATATTATCAGAAGGATTTTTGTTAGGGTCTAGCTTTATATCCATGTATTCATTAGTGTAATAATTTAAAAGATTTACTTTATCCATGCCTTTTTTAAGAGCATATATGTTAGCAGTTAAAATTTCTCCACATATTTGGAATTTTTCTTTTTCACCGCAGTCTTTTAAATTCCCTTCTAATATTTTAATCTTCTTTTCGCATCTTTCAATGTTTAGATTCATTAATTTATTAAGATCAGAGCTTTTAGAATTTAATCTATCTGCCTTATCTTTTTGAAAGTAAAAGGATTCTATAAGAAGAGAAGGGCTTTCATAGTGTATATTTTTTAAGTTATTCAAACTATGAAGATCTACACAATAAAAATCTTTTACAGTATCCGTATCTAAATAACAGCTAAAAGAAAAATTTTTATTTTCTAGGTCATCAAATATACTTTTTGTAGCAACATATATTTCATCCATGTTTTCTAAAGTAATTTCTACATTATTTTCTTTTTCTAATCTATAAAAAATTTCCTTGGAAAAAGGTCTTGCGATTCCCGTAAAAATATTAGAAAACATAGTTTTATTAAGCTTTACATTATTGTTTTCTATATAATTTTTAAAATTCTCTAGTGAAAAATTAAAAGGGCTTAGTTTTAAAGAGGCTGGTGGATATACATATTCTATAGAGGGATAAAGATTTCTTACACTATTTATTTCAGGGGTAACATGTTTTATGCTATCCATTATTAGATTATCCCTTTCTCTTACTAGAGTTATATTACTATGCCTTCCCATAATCTCTATAATTAATGTATATATGCTATTAAATCCCATTTCGTCAGCACTTTCAAAATCTATTAATGCTATTCTATCAGTATCCAATTGTCTTATATTTATTATTTTAGAAGAATTTAAATATTTTCTAAGAACCATACAAAACATAGGAGGCTGCATAGGATTTTTCTTAGAAATATCCGTAAAATGTATTTTTGGGTATACAGCACTAGAACTAATTAAAAGTTTGTAAGTTTTTCTATTATTTTTTATGGATAAAACTATTTCATCCTTTTCCGGCTGAGTTACTTTATCTACTCTACCATCTAATATTTTGGTTTTCATTTCATTTATTATACTAAATAAAAAAATCCCATCTAAAGCCATAAATATTCCTCCTTAAAATGGTATAATATAATGTATATAGCAATATATGCTAATATTAAAGGCTATTAAACTTATATTAGTATACCATTTTAATTTTTTAAAATAAAGTTTATATTTTGTATATTGATATTAAAACACTGTCGTAGTAAACTTATTTTTAGGAAATTAAACTAAAATAAAATTATATTTTATGTAAGATTAAAAGCTATTAATAAAAATAATTATAAGTGATAATGTAAAGGATGTGACAAGTATGGAGTTTACTAAAATGACTGGAAATGGTAATGATTTTATAGTTTTAGATGACAGAAAGGGAGAGATTATAGGAAAAGAAAAGGAATTAGCACAAAAATTATGTGATAGACATTTTAGTATAGGGGCAGATGGTATTTTATTTGTAAGGGAAAGTAATACAAATGCTCAAATACAAATGGTAATAATAAATGCAGATGGCTCTTATGCTTCTATGTGTGGAAATGGTATAAGATGCTTTGCAAAATATGTATGGGAAAAAGCTATAGTAAAAGAAAATCCTATGATAATAGAAACAGGAGATGGATTAAAGGAAGCTTTTTTAGATATTGAAGAGGATAAAGTAAAATATATTACTATTAATATGGGAGAGCCTATATTTGAAGGAGAAAAGATATCCAATGAAAAGGAAAAAATAATAAATAAAAGTATTAGGGAAAACAATAAGGAATATTCCATAACAGCCTTTCATATGGGAGTACCTCATACTATAATATTTGGTAACTTAGATGAATATGATATAGAAGAAGGTAAAAATATAGAAACATTACCTCTATTTAAGGAGGGAACTAATGTAAACTTCTGTGAGGTAGTGGATAAAAATAAAATAAGGGTAAAAACCTGGGAAAGGGGTGCAGGACCAACTTTAGCTTGTGGTACTGGAAGTTGTGCATCAGCTATAGCAGCTAATTTATTAGGTTATACAGGAAAATCTACAGAGGTAATATTGCCAGGGGGAAAACTTTTCATAGAAATTAAAGAAAAGGGTGTTTTTATGAAAGGTCCTGCAGATATTTGTTTTAGAGGGGAAATAGATGTATAAATGTTTAAGAAAGGCTTTAAAAATATAGGATATTTTATAATAGCTCTTTTAGTTATTGGTTTAGTTGGGTGTAAAAGTCACAGAATATCAGAAGGTGAAAAGGTAGATATCCCTAAATTCACAGAAGTAATAACATTAAAAAGAGAAAAAGACTCTTCAGATATATATAATATTGAAAATGGGGATATAGACAAAACCATGGAAACCAAAGATGTGGTAGATGTAAAGTATAATAATAGAAATAAGACTTATGTTTTTACAAATTTTATAGAAAAGGGTAATGAGCTTAACAAAAACAAAATAACTATAATAAAGAATGGGAAGCAAACAATTTTAGATAACTTTTATTCAGCATCAGATGTAGATATTTCAAAGGAAGGTAATAAAATAGCCTATAGATCCTTTAAAAAAGATTCTCTGCAAAGTGCAGAAGGCATGAAAATATATGATTTGGAAAATAGAAAAGAGATAAAAATAAAAAGTGATGTATTGGTATCAGGAAATCTTTTTAAATGGTTAAATGAAGATGAAATATTATATTATGGAATAAATTCTGAAAAAGAAAATAAAGCTAAAATATATAAATATAATGCTAAAGAAAATAAAGAAGAGGTATATGTAGATAATATAGAGGGTATTTGTACTTATTTTATGCCTAATGGGGATGATGTACTTTTACTAAGTAGACAGGGGGATAAAATTAACCTTTCTTACTATAATAAAAAAGATAATAGTTTCAAAAAAATAAGTGAAGAAGTAAGCCTAATATATAAAGGAACAAGATCTGCAAAAAACATGTATTTTCTAGGGAAAAATGATTTAGAAAACAAAGATTATTTATATAAAATTGATGGAAATACATTGAATTTAACCAAGCTTACTTATGACTTCCCACCTAAAATAGATATAAATGGTGGTATTGTTTCAGATAAAAATGGTAATATATATTTTTCTGGTTATGAGGATTTAAAAGAACAGCCGTTAAATGAAATATATCTTTATAAAGAAAAAGATAATGCAGTAGAAATAATGTCTGATGAAGAAAATTCTTATTATATAATGGGAGAAAAGTAATCTAAAAAACAAATTAAATATAAGCTATAGACAATTAAAGTTTAAGAAATGGAGATCTTTAATTATCTATAGCTTTTTATTTTTTCACAGTCAGAATCAAGAACTACTAAGGGTTATTCATATGGTTTATTACGTATATATTTTTATCTTTGCCATATTAAAATCAAATCTATTTTTAAATTTGAAGTGAATTTTTAGTTAGAAATAATATAGTCGGATATATAAAAAGCAGTACTAAATTAATATTTCCAAGGGAAGTGTTTACTTTTTATATATGTGTCTATAATATAGATGAATTTTGAAAAATTAGTATAGGAGAGAATTAAATATGAGCTTTTCTATGAATCATCTAGATTTAGATGAAATTGTTCCAAACTCTAAAGAAGTAAGAGTTAAAAAACAGTGTCAGAATATAGACTTTAATACTTTAAGGATAGAGTCATCTTTACTAAAATTATTACCAGACCATATTTGTAGAAAACATAATATATTACCACTAAAAATAATTGATGAACAATTATATATAGCATCTTCAAGTTATTTAAAAGAAGAGGTTTTGTATAAAATATCCTTTATTACGGGTAAAAATATAAAAATAGTACTTTGTAATAGAGAAGATATTTTAGGCGCTATAAAGAGATTCTATACAAATTATGAAGAAAAATATAATGCCCAAGGAATAAAGGAAGAAAAAGTTATACCTTATGAAGAAAATAAAGAAAAAAAGTTAGAAGGCCCTATAATAAAGTTAACAGATTCTATAATAGAAGAGGCTGTTTGGCGAAAGGCTAGTGACATACATATAGAACCCTTCAAAGATTTTGCTTTAATAAGATTTAGAATAGATGGTATTCTAATAGAATTCGAAAAAATATCCAAAAAAATTTACATGTCTATATGCACTCGTATAAAAATAATGAGCTATATGAATATAGCAGAAAAAAATATTCCCCAGGATGGTAAAATACAAAATAATTATAGGGAGAATAATGACTTTAGAGTATCCACATTGCCCACAGTATATGGTGAAAAATTAGTTATAAGAATACTATATAAAAATGAAAAAATATCAGATTTAAATTCCTTAGGATTCTTAAAAGAAGATAGAAAAAATATAGAAAAAATGCTTAAAAAGCCCAATGGCTTAATTCTAGTTACCGGTCCAACCGGTAGCGGTAAATCTACCACATTATACTCAATATTGAAATATATAAATAATAAGGAAAAAAATATAATAACTATTGAAGAGCCGGTAGAATATACTATAGCTGGTATAAATCAAGTTAATGTAGATTATAAAAGGAATTTGACCTTTTTAAAAGGGTTAAAATCAATACTTAGACAAGATCCAGATATAATAATGGTAGGAGAAATTAGAGATGAAGAAACGGCTAAAGTGGCAATAAGAGCCTCTATAACAGGGCATTTGGTTCTATCTACGTTGCATACTAATGGGGCTTTAGAATCCATAGTAAGACTTTTAGATATGAATATAGAGGCATATATTTTAAGTGATGCTTTAAGAGGGATTATTTCACAAAGATTGGTAAGAAAAATATGCCCTCATTGCAAAGAATCTTACAGACCTTCAAAAGAAGAAAAAGAATTTATAAATATAAAAGAAGATTTTCTACTATATAGAGGTAGAGGATGTCACAAGTGCAATAATACGGGTTATCTAGGTAGAAGTATTATTTATGAATATATAAATATTGACAAAGAAAAAAAGAATTTAATTAAAAATATAGTAAAAGACAATAATGAAAAAATTCTTTTAGAAAATAACTTAAAAGAAAATATTAATAAAGCATTAAAACAAGGAAGGACATCCTTTAGTGAAATCCAAAAGATAATATAAATTTTAGCTACTAAACATCTTTATTAAAGGAACAGCTAGGCTGATTTAAGCCTCATTTTCAATACGTATTTATAAGAAAATTCTCTAAATTTAAAAATAATTTTATTTTAGAAAGGAAGTGAATAAAAATATAGATATGGATTTATTTTATTATAAGGCCAAGGATATTAAAGGAAATGTACTAAAAGGAACCTGTAATGAAAAAGAAAAGGTTAATATTTATAAAGAATTAAGAGAAAAGGGATATTTCTTATTAAATATAACTAATAAAAATATATTTAAAATAAGAAGTGAAAAAATTACATTAAAGGATTGCTCAATTTTATGCAATAAACTTTATATGCTCATGGCTTCAGGGATAAACATAACAGATGCTATAAATATAGTTTATGAGGATTTTAATAATACTCCTGTAAAAAATAGTCTCTATACTATAAAAAATAATATATTAAGAGGAGATAGCATTTATAATAGTTTTAGAGCTTTTAGTAATATATATCCTAAATTTTTATTGAGTATGATATATATAGGAGAGGAAAGTGGAAGAATTCAATATGTTTTTTCTGATTTGAAAAATTTTTATGAAAATAAATATAAATTTAATAAAGAAATAAAAAATGCATTAATATATCCTGTAATAGTTTTAATAGCATTTATAATAATGTTATATATACTTATACATATGGTAGTTCCAAGCTTCATAGGAATATTTAATGAATTAGGAGGCAGCATTCCTAAAAAGACTTTAGGTATGATTACCACAATTAAAGTTTTTAATGTTATTCTAGGAATATTATTTATAAGTATAAGTTTTATTTTGTTAAGTAGCAAATTTTTTTATAAAAGATACAAAATAAAGTATGCAATTGATAATTTAAAAATAAAAACACCAATATTAGGTCAAATCTATAAAAATATCTTTATATGCAATTTTTCTAATAGCATGAATTTAATGATTAAGTCAGGCATTCCTATAAATAAATCTCTAAATTTATTAGAAGAAATTACGGATAATTATATATTTAAGGAGAACATAAAAAATTTAAATAAGAATATAAAAGATGGAAAGAGTATAAGCTTTTCTTTAAATAAATGTAATTTCCCTAACAAGATACTTTTATCAATGGTACGTGTAGGAGAAGAAAGCGGAAAGTTAGAAGAAAGCTTTTATAGTGTTTATAATATTTTGAAGAAGGATTTAGAAGAAAAATTAAAAGTAAGTGTAAAACTTATAGAACCTACAATAATAATTTTCATGTCTTTAATAATATGCATAATATTCCTTTATGTGTTTATTCCAATGATGAATTTAGTGGACTTAATTTAAAAATTTATTTAAATTAACAAATAGTATAACTTATTTCTAATATTAAATGGTTATATAATTTTAAAACTATATGAAATACTTATATAAAATTGAATTATATAAATGTATTTTAAATTACAGTATTAATGATTTATAAAAAACAATCATCTTTTTTATAAATTATTTCAACTATTAGTATAGGAGGATAGATGTATGAAATTAACTCTAAAAAAAATGAAAAAAAAGAAAGGGTTTACACTTATAGAACTTATGGTGGTTATTTCTATAATATTGGTGTTAGCTAGTTTCTTAGTACCAAAACTCACAGCTTATAAGGATAAGGCAAAGGACACTAAAGCTATAAATACAGGGAAGCAAATACAGGTAGCAGCTATCAATAGCTATAACGAAAACAATGAGAGCTTTAATAGTAATAATTTAAAAGAAGATATAGAAACTTTTACAGGAATTAAAGTAGATTCAGCCAGTGAATCTAAGATTGGAGAGGCAGTGGATGTTGCTTATAAAAGTGATAATGAAAATTATATTGTACAAATAGATCTTGAAGGAAATAGTTATAGTGTAAAAAAGGATAATAAAACCATATTTCCTAAATAGCATAAAGTAAAATTACAAACTTCATCTCATGTAAATAATAACCTCATAAAATTTAAAAAGGAGTGAAAGTATTGGATAAATACATACATAAGAAAGGTTTTACGTTAATAGAAATAATGATTTTTATGAGCTTATGTATTATAGTATTTACTGTTAGTTTTACCAAAATATCTGGCTATAACAAAATAAAAAATAATATTGCAGTAGATGAAACGGGGGTTTCTTTGGTGAACTTTATAAATAATTCTAGAGAAAGATGTAGAGAAGAAAAAAAGCAGGGTTATATTTATTTTAATATTAAAGAAAACAAGATGGGATTCAATATAGCTTATATATGTAAAGAAGATTTTTATTTTCCACAGGGAATTGTTTTAGAGTCAGTAAATTCACCAGGAGGGAAAATAGTTATAGATAATAGAGGTTTTACTAGTGATGCTTGTACTTTGAAGTTTAAAGATAATGGAGGGAAAACACACAAAGTAACTATTTGTGTTGGAACAGCTCATGTGGAATTTAAAGGATAAAAAAGGATTTATAATGATAGAGATATTATGTGCTTTGTCAATATTTATAATGCTTTTATCAGGTGCTTTAGTAGCTAGCAAAAATGCTTCTAAAATAAAGTGTGAGTATAGGCAAAGAGAAAAATATATAGGACTTTTACAGGGGGTAAAAAATGAAGTTATGTACAATTTTACTTATGAGGATTTAAAAAGGTTGAAAGAAGAAAATAAACTATATATACATAAAGATGAAATGAACTGGGATTTTCACCAAAATAAAGATACAAAAATGCTGTTTACAAACATTGTACCCCAAAAAGAACCTTACTTAGAAATGAGAATTACTGAAACAGAGATATTTAAAGTTAATTTAATATTAAATTATGAAGAAAGAAAAGAAAAAAAGAGGGTTCACTGTGAATTTTATAAAGGTAGGTACAAAAGATGATAAAGAGGAAAGGTTTTTCTATAATAGAAATTTTAATAGGATTGTCAATTATGTCTATAGTGAGTCTTTATATAATTACAATTACTGTAAAGTATACAAGTAATTATAAAATTAAAAAGGAAGAAACCTTGGAGACTGTTTATATAGAAGAAGCTTTTAATCTTATAAAGTATGTTTTAGATAAAGAAGCATCATCAAAGGTTATAGAAGATATTATAAAAGTAGAAAGAGCAGATGATAAGGGATATGACTATATAAGAAAAGATAGGGCTGGAAACATAATTATAAGTTATGGTGCTAAATATTCTACTACTACTAATAATATCTGTAGAGGGATAAAAGAATTTAATGTAAAGGAAAAGGGTGATGTAATACATTTAAAGATAGTAGGAAAGAAAGGGAAAGAATATATAAGATGTTTAATAAAAAAAGAATAAAAGAGGGGTATATACTTTTGTATGCATTATTTATGGGTTGCTTATGTATATTTTCTAGTTTATTCATACTTAAAATGGAAAACATAAAGTGTCAAAATAGCGGTAAGGAACTTAGATCTTTAAGCAAAGTAAATAATGTACAAAAGGATAGAGAGTATGTGTTATCTTATATAGATAAGTTTTTTTATGACAATATAGATAATATAAATTCAGATAATATGGATAAATTTATAAGAAGTTTAGATAAGAATTTTAAAGTTACTTTAAGTAATAGTTCGGCTTATTTCTATAATGGAGATTTAATAATAGATTATTACAAAAATAAACTTTTTTATAAGCAAGAAAAATACAAAATTTCTACTAAGGATTCTAATATAGCTTATAAAAGGGAATATGTATCCTATGAAAGGAAAGTGAGTAATTAATTGTTTAAAAATATTAACTTGTTGGAAATGGATAAAAGTAACATATGTTTAAAGGACATGAGATTTAATAGCTTAAAAGAAAAAAGTCTTATAGAGAATAATATAATAAAAATAGTTAATATGGAAAAGAGAAAATTGTATCTAATACTAGAAGGGGAGAGAGTATATGCTAAATTTATAACATTACCTAGAATAAATAACAAAAATAAAATAAATGAAATAATAAAAAATGAATTGATATATGAATTTAATGATATACACAATATATTATATAGTTATGATATTTTAAAGAAAAATAAAACTAATATGGAAAGTATAATTTTTTGTATAAATATAGGCAATAATAAAATATTAAAAAAATGCATGACACAGTGCAAAAATATAGCAGGTATATATTCAATACAATTTTCTGTATTAAATTTATACAGGGAATATATAAAGGAAAAAAATTATATTTTTTTATTTAAGCATAAAAAATACACTTACATAATACTTTATTCAGAAAATAATTTAATTTATAGTAATTTTATTTATGAGGGGGAAAAGGAAGATCACAAAATAGAAAGGGTTTTAAAAAAAGCGGATGAGTTAAATATAAATTTAAATACTATATATGGAATAAATATAGAGGAAAGTTTTATAAAAGATAAGCTAAAAGAATACAATTTTGTATCTTTACAAAAATTTAGAGAAAAAGATTATAAAAGAATAATATAGTGGGAGAAAAAGAAAGTGAAAATTAATTTTATACCAGAAAGCTATATAGAAATAAGCCATAAAAAATCTATAAAAAAACATATAGTATTAATAATTATTCTATTAACTATAAATATTATATTTTTTAATAAAGTATTATGGAGTATGAAAAGGATGGATCTGATAAATGAAGAAATTCATAATTTAAATCTAAAAAAACAGAGGAAAAATAATAATAATCACAAAACAGATAAAAACTACAATCTTTTTATAAATCTATGGAAAAATACAAACGAAGGAATTATAGTGGACAGCTTTAATATAAAAGAAGGTAGGGCAATTTTAGAGGGAAGATGTTTAGATTTAAATAATTATTATAGTTTATTAAATTTATTAGAAAAAGATAAAAAAATAAATATTAAAAATTTAGATGTACCAGAAAAAGAAGAGGATTTTTATAAATTTAAATTTATTTTGGAGTGATAAAATTGAAAAGATTGAATATATATAGAATTGTTTTTATAATAAATTTATTAATACTTCCAACTATTATATTATTTAATATAAATTTAAATAACAAGGTTAGTTTAATTGAGGAAGAAAAAAACAGGCTGCAGTTAAGTTTTCAAAATGCAAACAGTGTAAAAAGCATAGATTGTACTTATATTTTAGAAAAATTAAGTGAAAATCCTTATGTAAGTGTTAAAAGCATAGAAAGTGAAAAAAATAATATATATGTAAATCTAAAATACTATGGGGACAATGAGGATTTAAAAAAATTTTTAAGTAATGTGAATTCTTCAAAAAACTTTAGAAGTATTAAAAATTTAAATATGAATACTAAGAAAATAAAAAATAGTACTAATGGTAATGAAAGTGGGGAAGAAGTTAATAATAGTTATAGTAATGAGGAAGAAAAACAGGTAGATATTACATTACAGTATGTAAAAAATTAAATTAAATAAAGTAAAATTTAATTTAAAAATAATTTTTATCAAATCTGAATTTTGATTTAATGAATTTTAATATTTTACAATAATAATAAATTATTGTTACATAAGTATTTTAATTGAAAATATAATTTTTTAGTAAAGATGGTGGTGGGTTTGGAGAATATTATTTTAATAGGTATGCCTTTAAGTGGAAAAAGCACCTTAGGTAGAGAACTTAGTAAGATTTTAAAATATGATTTTATAGATACGGATATACTTATAGAAGAAATAGAAGGTAAAAGTATAAAAGAAATATTTAAAATATATGGAGAAGATTATTTTAGAGAAAAGGAATTAGAAATTATAAACAAGCTAAAAAAAGAAAATAATAAGGTTATATCTACAGGCGGGGGACTTCCCATATATAATGGGAACATATATAAACTAAAAAATATTGGGTTTACAGTATATCTTAAGGTGCCATTAGAAGAGTTAATTAAAAGAATGGTAAAAAAAGCAAATAATATAAGACCTCTTTTAAAAAACAATGATACAAAGTTTCTAGAGGGAATGTACAAAGAAAGAATAGAGATTTATGAAAAAGCTCATACTATAATATGTAATACTAGCAAAGAGAAAAGCTTAATTGCAATTGTAAAGGCCTATAAAAAATGTAAGGTTATATAAAAGAAAAAAATAACAATATATGTATTTTATGAAAAAATATTTGCAAATACCCATAATATTATTTGCAAATAAAGTGAAGTTTTGATAAAATATCATTGTTTGAGTATTATATAGGACAGCATATAGTATCATTAAAAAGGAGAAGGCTTTAAAGGTGAATAATATATTAATTATTAATGGACCTAATTTAAATTTATTAGGTAAAAGAGAGCCGGATGTATATGGCAATATTACCTTGGAAGATATAAACAAAGAAATAAAATCACATTTTAAAAATGAAGATTTAAAAATAGATTTTTTCCAAAGTAATGAAGAAGGAACAATTATAAATAAAATAATTGAATCAGAAAAAAAATATAATGCTATAGTTATAAATCCTGCAGCCTATTCTCATTATAGTATAGCTATATTAGATGCTATAAGAAGTATAAATATACCTGTAGTAGAAGTTCACTTAAGCAATATATATAGAAGAGAAGAATATAGAAAAAAATCTGTTACTGCAGAAGCTTCTTTAGGTGTTATTAGTGGTTTTGGTTATTATGGATATATAATGGCTATAGAATTTATTTTAAATAATTTAGTAAGGGAAAAATAACATTGTATTATATTAAAAAAATTCGTATATAAGGCCTTACAAAGGTTATAATATAAAAAGGAATATTTAGTTTTGGAGGGATACATAAATGATATCAGCAGGAGATTTAAGAAAAGGAACTACTTTTGAACAAGATGGACAAGTATACGTAGTTGTAGAATTCCTACATGTAAAACCAGGTAAAGGAGCGGCTTTCGTAAGAACTAAGTTAAAGAATGCCATAACTGGAGCTGTAACAGAAACAACTTTTAATCCAACTGCAAAACTTCAAGAAGCAGTTATTGAAAGAAAAGAAATGCAATATTTATATACTGATGGAGAATTATATTACTTCATGGATCAAGAAACTTTTGAACAAATTCCATTAAATTATGATAAAGTTGAAGAAGCTATAAAATTCTTAAAAGAAAATATGTTTGCTACAATAAAGTTCTTTAAAGGAGAAGCTTTCTCAGTAGAAGCACCAAACTTTGTTGAATTAACTATATCTCATACAGAACCAGGTGCAAAAGGAAATACTACTAGTAACGTAATGAAACCAGCTACATTAGAAACTGGAGCTACAATTCAAGTTCCATTATTCGTAAATGAAGGAGAAACTATCAGAGTAGATACAAGAACTGGTGAATATATGGAAAGAGTTTAGTCTATACTATAGATAGTATAATTTGTAAGGATGTGATTTTGTGAAATCTATTACTTCAAAAGTATCCTATTTAAAAGGTCTTATAGAAGGGCTAGAGGTTAAAGAGGATAGTAAAGAAGGAAAAATAATTTCTGTTATGTCTGATATATTACAGGATATAGCTTATGAAGTTGAAGATATGAAAGAATCTCAAAGTATAATACAGGAATATGTAGATACTATAGATCAAGATTTACTTTCCCTTCAGGAAGATTTTTATGATGAAGATGAAGATGAGGATTTTCTAGAAGACTTTATGGGAATAGAATGTCCTATGTGTGATGAAACCATCTATATTGATAAAGATGTATTTGGAGGTAAAGGAAATATTTGTTGTCCAAATTGCCACAAAGAAATATCCTTAAACAATATATGTAGTTGTGACTATGAATGTGAAGAATTAAAAAATAAAAACGATTAGTTAAACACCTTATAAGATTAAAATCTTATAAGGTGTTTTTTTTATACAAAAAATTATATGGTATAGCCTATTACTATCATTAATAATCTGAAAAAGAATAAAACAAAGAAACATCTAATAATTATTTTAATAAAGTTTTTGGAATAATTTCGTTAAGTTTGAAATAGATATTTTATAAAGAAAGGAGATGATAAATTTGTATACAAAAGAAATTCTAAATATACTTCCAAGTCATATAAGTAGATTAATATGTGATTTAGATGAAGTAGATAAGCTTCAAGAAATAAGATTTAAAATAGGAAAACCTATATGTTTCCAGATAGGCAATAAAGAAAAGCTTGCATCTTATGAAGTGAAAAGAGAGGATATAAAGTCTATAGTTCAAAGAATGAGTAATTACTCTATTTATAGTTTTGAAGAAGAAATAAAACAGGGATACCTAACTATAAAAGGCGGTCATAGGGTTGGTATATGTGGTAGATGTGTAATAGATGGAGGCAAAGTTAAAACTATAAGAGATATAAGTTCTTTAAATATAAGAATTTGTAGAGAAATATATAATGCCTCAAAACTAGTTATGCCTTATATAGTAGAAAATGGACAGGTCTTAAATACTATAATAATTTCCCCGCCTAAATGCGGTAAAACTACTATAATAAGGGATATATCTAAAAAAATATCTGACGGAGTGGATTCTTTAAATTTAAAAGGTCAAAAAGTATCTGTTATAGATGAAAGAAGTGAAATAGCTGGGAGTTATAATGGTGTTCCTCAGTTAGATGTGGGTTTGAGAACGGACGTTTTAGATAATTGTCCTAAAAGTGAAGGTATAGTAATGGCTATAAGAAGTATGGCACCAGAAGTAATAATCTGCGATGAAATAGGAACCTATAAGGATGTAGAAAGTATACTTATTGCTTTAAATTCAGGAGTAAGTCTAATAACAACCATACATGGCTTTGGAGTGGAGGATATTTATAATAGGCCTGTTTTTAAAGAAATAGTAGAAAATAAAGTTTTTAAAAGAGCTATAGTTTTAAGCTCTAAAAAATCCGTAGGTACTTTAGAATATGTATATGATTTTAATAAGAAAACCAAGCTTTACTGTAGGATAATTTAATAAAAACTTTTCTTAAAAAAATAGGAGTGTACAAAACTATGTTTAAAATTTTAGGAAGTTTATTAATTTTTGTTGGAAGTTTATATTGGGGGATAACTACTGCTAATAAATTTAAATATAGAAGAGATGAACTTTTAGAATTGGAGCGATGTATAAGTGAACTAAAAAATGAAATAACCTATACCTATACTTCCATACCAGATATATTAATGAATATATCCTTAAAAAGTAAAAAACCTATAAGTACTTTGTTTAAAAAAATTTCCAATATGCTCTATGAAAATAAAGTTAATAGTATTTATGAAGCTTTTAATAAAGGTTTTTTAGAGGAAAAAGACAATATGGCACTAAAAGAGGAAGATATAGATATAATATTAGATTTATCTAAAAATTTAGGTCAGTGGGATCCAAAGGGACATGAAAACATAATAGAGTTAACTCTTTATAATTTGAAGAAACAAAGTGATAGAGCAGAGGAAACCATGATAAAAAATATGAAAATGTATAAATATTTGGGCTTTTCCATAGGGGCTGTATTGGTGATTATATTTATATAAAAAACACTAAAAATACTATATGAAAATATATAGGTTAAAAAGGGGGTATAACATGCTGGACATACAGTTGATTTTTAAGATAGCTGGAGTAAGCATATTGGTTATAATTTTGGATAAAATATTAAAATCTAGTGGTAAAGATGATTATGCAGTGGTAACTAATTTAGCAGGTATAGTTGTAATACTTATGATGGTAATAAATTTGATAAATAAATTATTTAATGCGGTAAAAACCATGTTCCAAATTTAAAATATGCTAAGGCTTAGGAGGGAAAAATGGAAATCATTAAAATAGTAGCCTTTGCATTTATTTCACTATTTTTAATACTAATATTTAAAGGAAGAAGAGATGATTTAGCAGTCCAAATAAGTATTGCAGCAGGAGTCATAATATTTTTATTTTTAACATCTAAAATAACAGCCATACTTCAATTTATGCAACAATTAGCTTCAAAAACTAATATAGATTTTATATATTTAAGCACAGTTTTTAAAATATTAGGAATAGCTTATTTGGCTACCTTTTGTAGTGAGATATGCAAAGACGCAGGAGAAAATAGCTTAGCATCAAAAGTAGAATTTGCTGGTAAGATACTAATACTTGGACTTGCCATACCTATACTTATGGCAGTACTTCAATCTATTTTAAAGATTATGTAGGTGAGAAAATGAAAAAAAGATTAATGACTATTTTATTAACAGCCTTATTTACGATTATATTATGTTTCAATGTACAAGCCGCACCTAGCCAGCATAATGAAATAAAGGAAGAAAATCAGGAAATAGAAAAACTATATGATTATATATCTAATATGAAAAATCAATATGAGATTTTAAAGGATATAAATGCAAAAGATTATGTAAAAAATTTTATGGAAAAGGGAGAAAGCCACATTTCTGTAAAGAAAGCAGCAAAAGCTATAACTACATATGTATTTAAAGAAATAGCGGCTTCCTTAAAATTAATTGCTCTTCTAATTATGGTGGCTATAATATGTGCTTTGCTGAATAATTTACAAAAGGCCTTTAGTAATGAAACTTTATCGGATATAGCTTACTTTGCTTGTTATGCATTAATAATAATAATATTAGCTAGAAGTTTTTATTTAGGGGTTAATATAGCTAGAGATACTATAAATAAGATGACAGATTTTATGATGGCATTAATACCAATTTTAATAATGCTTATAGCTTCTATAGGGGGGATTGCAGAAGCGGCTATGTTAGATCCTATAATAATAGGAACTATAAATATAAGTGCTAATATATTTTCAAGATTTATAATTCCATTAATATGTATGACCTTTGTTTTGCAGTTTGTAGATAATTTATCAGAGGACTATAAGATAAATAAATTAACAAAATTATTAAATCAAGTAGCTCTTTGGACTCAAGGAATTGTAATGACTGTATTTGTAGGGGTAGTTACTATAAGAGGTATAACTTCTAAAGCTATGGATCAAGTCACTGTTAAAACGGCAAAATATGCTGTAGATAATTTTGTCCCAGTGGTAGGTAAATGTTTATCTGATGCCATTTCTACTGTAGCTGGCTATTCATTACTTTTAAAAAATTCTATAAGCAGTTTAGGACTTATTGTAATAGTGGCCATGCTTTTAGTGCCTGTTATAAAGCTTTTAATAATGGCTTTTATGTATAAGATGGCAGCGGCTTTAATAGAGCCTATAAGTGATAGTAGGCTTGTAAACTCTATAGGAGCTGCAGGAGACTCATTAATACTTATATTATCTTGTTTGATATGTGTATCTGTAATGTTTTTTATAATGATAGCCATAATGGCTTCTGCAGGAAAGGTTTTTATGGGCACATAATTTAAAATATAACTTTATAAAGGGGTGATTATATTTTGCTCCAGTGGTTAAAAGAGTGGATAACTAATATAGCTGTAGCAGTATTTTTTATAACTGCAATAGAGATGCTTTTACCCAAAAATAATATAAAAAAGTACGGAAAATTTGTTCTTGGATTAATATTAATAACTGTAATATTAAATCCAATAATAAAAATATTTAATAAAGATTATAATATATCACAGTATGCAGATAAGGCTACAGCTTCTTTTAATAATATAGAGTATAAAAATGATTTTGATAAATACAAAAAAAAGAACAGAGAGGAAACTTTAAATAACTTTAAAGCTAATCTTCAAAATCAAACTAAAAAAAAGTTAGAAGAAAAATTCCCAGAAAATAAATATGAGGTAAATGTAGAAATTGCCTATGATGAAGAAAAGGATAATTTACAAATAAAATCTATGGATGTGGGAGTAAAGGGTAATAAAATAGAAAAGATAAAAAAAGTAAATAAAATAAATATAGGCAATAATGAAAATGTAAAAGAGGGCAAAAAGACCTTTGAAGGAGAAGGTAAAATAAAACAGTTTATAAGCAATGAATTTAAAGTGTCATCTGAAGTAATAAAAGTATATAAATTATAATGGTAATTTGATTATATCGAATTCAAAATAAAATACAAATACGTATTTTAAAAAAGTATATTATATATTTAAAAATAAACTTAGCTTAAGATAATAGTCTACTAAAAATCAATTCATTATGATTTAGGAGGAAGTTTTATGAATATAAAAAATTGGCTTAAAAAGTTAGAAACTAATCCCAAGAATAATAAGAAGAATATAAACATACTAATAGTAGTATTAGTTGGAGTATTATTTTTAATTGCAGGTAGTACTTTTAAAAAGGACAGCGTTATGAGTAAAAATGAAGACCCTAAAAATAAACAAACTCAGGAAGAAAAAATAGAAATAGAGAATGAGGACTATGAAAGAGAAACTCAAAGTAAATTAAAAACTACTTTAGAGAAAATAGATGGTGTAGGAAAAGTAGAAGTGATGATAACCTTTGAAAGTGGAGAAGAAAAGGTACCAGCTGTAAATATAAACAATTCAACTAATAAGAGTGTAGAGAAAGATACGGAGGGAGGTACGAGAAATACTACCCAGGAAAATGAAGGAAGCTCTGTTGTTATAACCAATAATGGGGATAAAACACAACCTCTTATTGTAAAAGAATATAAACCTAAGATTACAGGAGTTTGTATAGTAGCAGAGGGGGCAGAGGATAATATAACTAAATTAAGAATATCAAAGGCGGTAGTGGATTTGTTTTCACTAGCAGAAAATAAAGTAAATGTATATCCTATGAAAAAATAGTATATTAATTAAATCTTATGCATATAATTTTGTAGAATTATAATTTGGGGGGAATGAAACCATGAATAAAAAACAAGGAGTTATAATTGTAACCTTATTAGCACTCATAATTTGCACAGGAGTGCTTGCAACAAAATTAAACAGTCCACTTTATGTAAATGGAGCTGAGGAAGGAAGTACTGTTTCCTTTAACAATACTTCTAAAAACTCAAATAAAGCAGAGAGTAAAGAAAATAGTAAATCAGACTTTTTTGCAGAAACAAAGCTTACTAGAGATCAAAAGGCAGCTCAGACACTACAAACATTAAAATCTTTAATAGATGATAAAAATGTTCCAAAGGAAGATAAAGATGAAGCTACAGCTAAATATACAAAATTAGCTATGGATTCTAATTATGAATCAAAGATAGAGTCTGTATTAAAAAGTAAAGGATTTGATGATGTTATATGCTCCATAGAAAATGACAAAGCTAGAGTAATAATAAAAGGAAAAGATAAATTAACAGATAAAGAAACAAGAGATATAAAAAATGTGGTTATGAGTATATCAAACATACAGGAAGTAGAAATTGAAACTAAACAATAATAATTGTAAAAACATACACCTTTTGATATAATAAACCTAAGATTACGTTTTGCATAGCTCAAAACCTAGGAGGTACGGAAAATGGAAGAAAATATTAAAAATGAAATTGATATGGGCATAGTTAAAATATCTGATGAGGTAGTAGGTGTTATAGCAGGACTTGCAGCTACAGAGATAAAGGGTATTGTAGGGATGAGTTCAGGAGTAGTTGGAGGAATAACTCAAATACTTAAAGGAAAGAAAAATATTTCTAAAGGTGTAAAAGTAAATGTAGGAGAAGAAAGTGCATCTATAGATTTATATGTAGTTGTGGAATATGGTGTTAAAATTCCTGAAGTAGCTCAAAAAGTTCAAGAAGATGTTAAAAGATCAGTAGAAACTATGACAGGTCTTACTGTATCCTCAGTTAATATTCATGTTCAAAATGTTATGATACCTAAAATGGATAAAGAATTAGAGGATATTGATTTAGAATAATAAATAATTACACCCTCTCAGGTAGAGGGTGTTTCTATGTATAGAATCAATATTCATAATAATATAAAAAATGTAAATAATAGTAGTATTTAAAGTTGAAAATTACAAAATTAAACATAGAAAATTAGGGAGGAAAATATGAATAGAAGAAAATCAAGAGAAGTGGCCATGAGATTATTATTTCAAACTACATTAAATGAAGAAAACTTAGAGGAGGCTCTAGAGAATTTAAAGGATGTTAGAGAATCTGAAGAAAGTACAAAAGAAAAAGATTATGAATCTGTAGACTTAAAAGATGTGGATATAGATTATGTTAAAAGAATAATAAAAGGGATAGAAGAAAACAAAGAAGAAATAGATGAAAAAATAAAAGGGAATTTAAAAAATTGGAAAATAGAAAGATTATCTAAAGTAGATTTATCTATACTTAGATTGTGTACATATGAATTAAAATTTGAAGAGGATATACCAAGAAAGGTATCCGTAAATGAAGCTATAGAATTAGCTAAAAAATATTCAGGAGAAAAAGCTGCAACCTTTATAAATGGTGTTTTAGGTAAAATGATTTAAAATTAATAGATACTTAAAAAGTGAAGAGCTTAGCTTTTCACTTTTAATATTAATAAAAAGGAAGATGTTTATGCATATTAAAACTCTTACTGTTTCTCAGTTAAATAGATATGTAAAAAATACCTTAGATGCTGACTTTATATTAAATAATGCTTCTGTAAAGGGAGAAATATCAAATCTTAAAATTCATAGTAGCGGTCATATCTATTTCTCCTTAAAGGATGGGGGAAGTAAAATAAATTGTGTAATGTTCAAAAGTTATGCATATAAGTTGAAGTTTGTACCAGAAAATGGTATGGATATAGTAGTAGAAGGAAATGTATCTGTATATGAGAAGGAAGGTTCCTATCAATTATATTGCAAGGCAATGAAAAGAGAGGGTATCGGAGATCTTTATATAGCTTTTGAGGAGTTAAAAGAAAAGCTTAAAAAAGAAGGACTCTTTGATGATGCGCATAAAAAAGAAATACCTAGATTTCCTAAAAAAGTAGGGGTTATAACCTCTCCAACAGGAGCAGCTCTAAGGGATATAATAAATGTAACTAAAAGAAGAAATAAAGGAATAGAACTATTAATATATCCTGCATTAGTACAGGGAATAGATGCTAGTAAAACTATTATAGAGGGTATAAAAATATTAAATAAAGTTGAAGATGTAGATATAATAATATTAGCTCGTGGAGGAGGCTCTATAGAAGAATTATGGGCTTTTAATAATGAAGAACTAGCTTATGAAATATACAGTTCTAAAAAGCCTATAATAACTGGAGTAGGTCATGAAACGGATTTTACTATTGTAGATTTTGTAAGCGATAGAAGGGCACCTACACCTTCTGCAGCCGCAGAAATAGCTGTTTTTGACAGAGAAGCTTTAATAAAAGAGATTTTAAATTATAAGTATAATATAAAAAAAATCATGGAAATCATAATAAAAGAAAAAAGAAATTATTTAAATTTATACAAACAGAGAATAGAATCTCACAGTCCTACTAATATAATAGTAAATGAATATAAAAATATAGATAATCTAAAGGGATTATTAAATATGAAAATAGAAGGTAAATTAAATAAAGAAAAAAATAGCCTATCTAGACTATCTTCTTTATTAGAGGCACATAATCCATTAAATGTATTGAAAAAAGGCTATACTTTAGTAGAGGATGAAAAAAATAATTTAATAACAGAAAAGGAAGCTTTAAAAGAATTAAATAAAATAAACATAACCTTTAAAGATGGTAAAGCAAGGCTAAATATTGAATGTATAGACTAATTTAATAATCATAAATTATTAAGTTGTAAATAATAAACTAAATTAGGAGGGCAATATGGGAAGAAAAAAAGAATCCTTTGAAAATATGCTTGAAAAATTAGAAATTATAGTAGAAAGCATGGATAACGGAGAAATAACTTTAGAAGATTCCATGAAAAGTTATGAAGAAGGAATAAAATTATGTAATAAGTTATATAAAGTACTAAATGATGCAGAAGGTAAAATAAAAGTTTTAGAAGATAACAAAGAGGAAGACTTTGAAAAGCTATAAACTAAGACTTTATAGTTCTAGAGTTTTTAAATTAAGTTTTACTTTATAGTTAAAATTGATATTAAGGATTGGTGAACTTTATGGATAAAATAAAAAAAATAGGGAAAGAAATAGAGTTATGGTTAAAGGAATATTTGGATAATAAAGGTAATTACGATAAAGAAATATATGAATCTATGGCTTATAGTCTAGAGGCTGGTGGAAAAAGAATAAGACCAATATTATTTTTAAATACCTATAGTCTATATAAAGAGGATTATAAACAGGCTATACCCATAGCTGCTGCCATAGAAATGATACATACCTATTCTTTAATACATGATGATCTACCAGCTATGGATAATGATGATTTAAGAAGAGGAAAACCTACAAATCATAAAATTTTTGGAGAAGCTATAGCTATACTGGCAGGTGATGCACTTTTAAATGAAGCTATGAATATAATGTTTGATTATTCATTAAAAAATGGAGAAAATGCATTAAAAGCATGTTACACCATAGCTAAAGCGGCAGGAGTAGATGGAATGATTGGGGGCCAGGTAGTAGATATATTAAGTGAAGACAAATCTATATCTCTGGATGAATTATATTATATGCACAAAAAAAAGACTGGTGCTTTAATAAAAGCATCTATATTGGCTGGAGCTATTTTAGGATCTGCTACATCTACAGATATAGAACTTTTAGGGGAATATGGAGATAATTTAGGATTGGCATTTCAAATAAAAGACGATATATTAGATGTGGAAGGAGATATTACTACTTTAGGGAAAAAGACAAAGAGTGATGAAGATAATCATAAAACTACTTTTGTTAAAGTTTATGGTGTAGAGAAGTGTAATGAACTTTGCACTGAAATGACAAATAAATGTTTTGATATATTGAATAAAATAGAGAAAAACATAGATAACTTAAAAGAAATCACTATGTTCTTATTAAATAGAAACTATTAATATTAATAAAGCTTTAAATTAATTTAAATAAAAAAATAATTCTATGCAATAAATATTTTTCTGTGATATAATAAAAAATGTTTTATACGTAAAATGAATATTTTTAGATTAGAAATACAATCTTTTATTTTGAAAGTATATATAGATAAAGGTGGTGCAGTATTCTAGTCAGGTAAGTATATCTTGAAGGCGGGGCTAAAAATCCGCTAAAGGGCACATCGATGAAGCTTCTGGTGCTGGCTTACGACGCCCAGTTGTGGGCTGGTGCTGGGAGAAAGAAGGCTGGGGCAATCACAAAGGCATGTGACAACTGACCCTACCTTCGTGGAGGCCATTGATTGTGTATAGGGAGAGATTCCCTATGGACGACAATGGATTAAACCTGCAATGTGGCGATAAGCTATGTGCAGTGTAGCCTGCCTTGAGTGGTGGGGGGAGAGGTTAAGTTTAAATCTAAAGGTTAGGCCAAATCTTTAGGCTATTGCTTGCTGAAACCTCCATTGCAAAAGAGGCTAGAGATATACCCAACTGCCGAGGAAATCTCCTAGACTGTTCTATACGAGGTGTATTGGGGATTACAGTGCGGACTAAGTGGCAATCCAGTCCTATTTCTGGTGACAGGGTAGGTAAGACATTAAAGGGAAACCGTCAAAATGGCGACATTTTGATTGTTTTACGGGAAATCCTACTGGACCTAAGCCGCAAGGTTTACTCAATATACTACCACCTTTTAAAATTACATATTAAAAGGTATAATTTATAAAGTATTCTTAATACTTAGTTTTCATGGAGGAATTATAATTGGGAAATAGGAAAGATAAAAAAAAAGATAATAAGAAGAGTGACTCCAAGGTCAATGTAAAATGGATCTTAACCATTGTTACATGGTCTGTTATTTTTTCGGGGAGTATATCTCTTGTTTCAGATGTGCTACTAGAGAAGGTAAACTTATTAGTAGCTTTTATTATATTAATTTTTATTATATTAATTGGTATAATATTTGATATAATAGGAGTTGCAGTAACTGCATCCAATGAAACACCTTTTCATGCAAAAGCTGCTAATAAAGTACCAGGGGCAAAACTCGCAGTAACTTTTATTAGAAATGCAGAAAAGGTATCAAGTTTTTGTAATGATGTTATAGGAGATGTTTGTGGTATTGTAAGTGGTTCCATAGGAATAATAATAACGAATAAAATATTATCTTTAAATTCTACTTTAAATTCTACAATAGTAACTACAGGTATAGGTGTTACCATAGGAGCTTTAACTATAGGAGGAAAAGCTTTAGGTAAAGGATTTGCCATAACAAATAGTAATGACATATTAGAAAAGGTTACAAGGATAATATATTTTTTTAAAAGAGGATAGATGAAAATGAAAAACATATTAGATAAATATCAAGATTTTGATAGTATAAAGTCCATGTCTATAAACGAGTTAAATCAATTTTCTTATGAGATAAGAAAATTTTTAATAGATAATGTGTCTAAAACAGGAGGCCATTTGGCCTCTAATTTAGGAGTGGTAGAACTTACTTTAAGTATTTTTAATGTATTCGATTTAAATAAAGATAAAGTTATTTGGGATGTAGGACATCAAGCCTATGTACATAAAATATTAACAGGAAGAAAGGATAAATTTAATACATTAAGACAATATGGAGGATTAAGCGGCTTCCCTAAGAGATGTGAGAGCCCTTACGATGTATTTGAAACAGGGCATAGTAGTACATCTATATCTGCTGCCCTTGGAATGGCAAGAGCAAGGGATATAAAAGGAGAGAATAATAAAGTTATAGCTGTAATAGGAGATGGAGCGCTAACTGGTGGAATGGCTTTTGAGGCATTAAATGATTTGGGCTTTAATAAAACAGATTTGATTATTATATTAAATGATAATCAAATGTCTATAGCCGAAAATGTGGGAGGAATGTCTAGCTATTTAAGTAAAGTAAGATTAGATCCTACCTATAACAAATTAAAGAAAGAAGTTAATAATACTTTAAATAAAATACCTAATGTTGGAAAAGGAATGGCCCGTTCTTTGGAAAGAGTGAAAAACGGTATAAAACAAATGATTGTTCCAGGTATGTTTTTTGAAAACCTAGGAATAAAATATTTAGGACCTATAGATGGTCATGATATAAAAGAATTAAGTAAAGTTATGAAAATGGCAAAGGATATAAAGGGACCGGTTTTAATACACGCTATAACTAAAAAAGGTAAAGGTTATGCTTATGCAGAAAAAAAACCAGACAAGTTTCATGGTATAGGACCTTTTGATTGTACTAGTGGTGAAGTTAATTCTAAAGCCTGTTTAACTTACTCAGGGGTATTTGGAGAGGAATTAACCAAAATAGGAAAAGAAGATAAACGTGTTGTAGCTATAACTGCAGCTATGAAAGATGGAACTGGCCTTAGAAAATTCGGAGAAACTTTTCCAAAAAGATTTTTTGATGTGGGCATAGCAGAACAACATGCAGTAACTTTAGCAGCGGGTATAGCAACAGAAGGATTGAAGCCAGTTTTTGCTGTTTACTCTACATTTCTTCAAAGAGCATATGATCAGGTATTACATGATATATGTATACAAAATCTACCAGTGGTTTTTGGCATAGATAGGGCAGGTATAGTAGGAAGTGATGGGGAAACCCATCAAGGAATTTTTGATTTATCATATTTATCCTCTCTGCCTAATATGACAATAATAGCCCCTAAATGTTTAGAAGAAATGGGAATAATGTTAAAGTGGGCATTAAATCAAAATTCACCGGTAGCTATAAGGTACCCTAGAGGTGGAGATATAAAATCTTTAGAAATGACCCCTATAAAAAATATGGAAAAGAGTAAGTGGGAAATAATTTGTGAAGAAGGAAATATAGCTATAATAGCCACGGGAAAAATGGTGCAACATGCTATAATAGCAAGAGAAAGATTAAAATTATGTGGAATAAAATCTACAATTGTAAATGCAAATTTTATAAAACCTATAGATAAAGAATTAATAAAAAACTTTGTAAAAAAAGGATATAAGATAGTAACTGTAGAAGATAATGTAATAAAAGGTGGATTTGGTTCTTTAGTTCTTCAATATATAAGTGAACTAAAAGCTAATAATACTGTTTTAAATTTGGGATTTAAAGATAAATTTATTCCCCATGGTAGTACAGATATATTATATAAAATAGAAGGATTAGATCCAGAGGGTATTGTTAAAAATATAATAAAGATTATATAATATTATATGAAGGAGTTATTTATGGCAGACAAAAAAGAAAGATTAGACTTGCTTTTGATAAAAAAAGGAATTTTCCAATCTAGAGAAAGAGCAAAAGCTAGTATAATGGCAGGAGAAATATTTATAGATGGTAATAGAGTAGATAAATGTGGAGAAAAAATAAAAGAAAGTGCTAATATAGAGTTTAGAGGAGAAAAACTACCCTATGTAAGCCGAGGAGGATTAAAATTAGAAAAATCTATAAAAAATTTTGGAATAGATTTAAATGGAAAAGTATGTTTAGACATAGGAGCATCTACAGGAGGGTTTACAGATTGCATGCTTCAAAATGGAGCAAAAAAAGTATTTTCTATAGATGTAGGATATGGACAGTTTGCTTGGAAGCTTAGAGTAGATCCTAGAGTAGTTTGTATGGAAAGAACTAATGTAAGATATGTAACTTCAGAAGATCTAGGAGAAAAGGCTAATTTTGCAAGTATAGATGTATCTTTTATCTCTTTAACTCTAGTAATACCTGTAGTAAAGGATTTGTTAGATGAAAAGGGAGAAATAATGGCTCTTATAAAACCACAATTTGAAGCAGGAAGAGAAAAAGTAGGTAAAAAAGGGGTAGTAAGGGAAAGTAGTACTCATAAAGAAGTAGTGGATAAAATAGTCCAATTTGCAAAAAAAATAGGTTTAAATATATTAAATTTAGATTTCTCTCCAATAAAAGGTCCTGAGGGGAATATAGAATACCTTATATATATGACAAAAAATAAAAGTATAAATAGTGATTTTCAAGAGGACTATATAGATTATATAGTAAATAAAGCTCATAATAATTTAAATGGTGATAAATGATGAAAAATATTGGTATAAATATAAATACGGATAAGAATATAAGTAGAGACATTTTAGACAAAATTTTTCAGTATATACATGAGGAATGTAGTGAAGCTAAAATAAAAGTTTTTTATGATTCTAAAGGTTTAGATAATGAAGAAAATATAGAACTAGATGTAGTTATGGTACTCGGTGGCGATGGTACTATTTTAGGTACTGCCAGAGCTTTAGCCAAATATGATGTTCCTATATTTGGTATAAATAGAGGGCATTTAGGTTTCTTAGCAGAGGTAGAGTTAGAAGATTGCAAAAAGGCTATAAAAAATCTATTTAAAGGTCAATATAAAATAGAGGATAGAATAATGCTAAAATGTGACTTGAATGAAAAAGAAGAGGATTTTTTAGCATTAAATGATATAGTACTTACAAAAGGGAATTTATCACGAATAGTAAAATATAGCATATATGTAGATGATGTATGGTATACAACTTTTGTAGCAGATGGGGTCATTGTAGCTACACCTACAGGATCTACAGCTTATTCTTTATCAGCAGGAGGACCAATACTATATCCAGATTTAGATGTATTAGAAGTTACACCAATTTGTCCTCATTCTTTAGGAATTAGACCTATAATATTAAATGGAAATAGTAAAATTAATATAAAGGTTTTAAAGAAATATGAGGATCCTGTACTTACTATTGATGGTCAAAGATATAAAAAAGTAACAGTAGATCAGGTTACCATAAGTAAATCTAAATATCAATGTAGACTTATAAAATTTAAAGACAAGGATTATTTTAAAATATTAAGAACTAAAATATCTTATAGATCTAGAGAATGTGAAGGTGAATAATATGAAAGTTTCAAGACATGCTAAAATTTTAGAAATAATAAATTCTAAGGATATAGATACTCAAGAGGAACTAGCAGAAGAATTAAAGAAAATGGGAATGAATGTTACACAAGCCACAGTTTCAAGAGATATAAAAGAGCTTAAGCTAATAAAAGTTTTAGGAAATACTGGTAAGTATAAATATGCTACCATAAACCATACAGAAAGCTATATGTCAGATAAACTTGTAAATATCTTTGCTCAAACAGTAATTAATGTAGAGAATATTGATAAGCTTATAATAATAAAAACAATATCAGGCTCTGCTCCAGCCGCAGCGGAGGCTATAGATACATTAGGGTTTGATGGAGTAGCAGGCACCATAGCTGGAGATAATACTATATTTGTTATGGCAAGAACCAATGAGAAAGCTCAAGAGATAACTATGAAATTAAAAAAGATTATTACTGCATAAGGGGGATTTAAAATGCTCCTTCAACTTAATATAAAGAATTTTGCACTTATAGAAGAACTATCTATATCCTTTGATAAAGGATTTAATGTATTGACCGGTGAAACTGGAGCTGGTAAATCTATTCTTATAGATGCTATAAGCTACGTTCTAGGTGGCAAATTTAATAGAGATTTAATAAGGACTGGAGAAAATAAAACCTATGTAGAAGCAGTATTTTCTATTGAGAATGAAAGTACAGAGAGAATATTAAAAGAACAGGGAATAGATTCTGAGGATATATTAATAATAGCTAGAGAAACCTTTCAATATGGTAAAAGTATAGCTAAAGTAAATGGGAAAAGTGTTTTATTAGCTAATTTAAAAGAAATAACAAGCACCTTATTAGATATTCATGGACAACATGAAAATCAAAATCTTTTAAGCTCTGAAAATCATATAAATTATTTAGATTATTTTAGTGAAAAAGAATTATGGGCTATTATGGAGAGTTATAAGGGTGAGTATTTAACTCTTTTAAATATAGAAAACAAAATAAAAGAGTTATCCGGTGGAGATGAAAGTGAAAGAGAAAAGTTAATGGATTTTTTAAAATATCAAATTAAAGAAATAGGAGAGGCTAATTTAAAAGAGGGAGAAGAGGAAGAATTAGATAATAAATTTTTAGAACTTTCAAACGCGGAAAAAATTAGCAAAGTACTAAATAATAGCTATGGAATACTATATGGGGGATTAGAAGAGGAGTCCTCAGCCTTTGATAGTTTAGGGTACGTTATAAGAGAGATGGAATCTATTAATAACATAGATAAAGTGACGAATATATGTCAAAGCTTAAAAGAGGCTTATTATATAATAGAGGAGTCCATAAGAAATATAGGAGATATAAAAGATAATATATATTATGATGAAAATGAATTAGACTGTATAAATAGTAGGCTTTTTCAAATATCTACTCTTAAGAAAAAGTATGGTACAACCATAAAAGAGATTATAGAATATAAAAATAAAATAGAAAAGCAATATGAAGATATGGTGAATTCAGAAGAAATAATAGAAAAATTAAACAAGGACAGAAAAAAAGTATTAGACAATTTAAAAGAAATAGCCATGCAAATCCATAATATAAGGGTTAAATACGCAGAAGAATTAGAAGTAAGGGTGAAAAAAGAATTGAGCTATGTAGGACTTTCTAAAACTAGATTTAAAATTAATGTAGATTTAGTATCTAGTTTTTTTAAAGGTGGCTGTGACAAGGTAGAATTTTATGTATCTACTAATCCAGGAGAGCCTTTAAAACCTTTAGATAAAGTAGTATCTGGGGGAGAACTTTCACGAATAATGTTAGCCTTAAAAACTGTATTTGTAGATAAGGATAAAATACCTTCAGTTATATTTGATGAAATAGATACAGGTATAAGTGGAGTAGTAGCACAAAGCGTAGGAGAAAAAATGTATTCTATATCTCATGGTCGTCAAGTATTTTGTATAACCCATTTACCACAAATAGCCTGTATGTCTGATAATCATTATTATATACATAAAGAAGTACTAGAGGATAAAACCTATACAAAAGTTACAAAACTAAGTAAAGAACATAAAGAAATAGAAATAGGAAGAATGATAGGGGGATCAAATCTTACAGATATAACATTGCAAAATGCAAAGGAAATAATAAAAATAGCGGATAATAAAAAAGAAGAAATATTAAAAAATTCCTAAAATGGTATTGACAAAATACTAGATAAGGTTATAATAAGTTCTAAAGATATTTAAAATTAAATAGTGAGCTCTTATCAAGAGTGGCGGAGGGATCAGGCCCTATGAAGCCCAGCAACAGCTAGTTAAATCTAGAAATGTGCTAATTCCTGCAGTGAATTCACTGAGAGATGAGGGATTAAAGTTACCATATTTTAATATTTGTAACTGTTAATAAAGTCATTTCTTAAGAAATGGCTTTTTTTAATACAAAAATTTAATTTTAGATTAAAAATATTTTAAATTTTAAGGGGGACAAAAATGAGTATTAAAAATTGGAACACAGAAACCATATGTATTCAAGGAGGTTACACTCCAAAGTCAGGGGAGCCAAGAATTCTTCCTATTATTCAAAGCACCACTTATAAATATGAAGATCCAGATACAGTAGCTAACTTATTTGACCTTAAAGAGGAAGGACATATGTATACAAGAATAAGTAATCCAACAGTGGCTGCTTTTGAAGAAAAAATAGCACAGTTAGAAGGTGGGGTAGGAGCTGTAGCAGTTTCTTCTGGGCAAAGTGCTACCACATTAGCTGTTTTAAACATTTGTAATGCAGGGGACCATATACTAGCCTCCTCAAATTTATATGGAGGTACATTTAATCTTCTTTCATCTACTTTAAAGAAATTAGGAATAGAAACTACTTTTGTTTCACCGGAAGCATCAGAAGAAGAAATCTTAAAACTTACTAAAGATAATACCAAAATAGTATTAGGAGAAACTATTGGTAATCCATCAGTAAATATTTTAGACTTTAATAAATTTTCAAATGTGGCTAAAAAAATAGAAGTTCCTTTTATAGTGGATAACACCTTAATGACTCCTTATTTATGTAAGCCCTTTGAATATGGCGCTAATATAGTAATTCATTCAGCTACTAAATATATAGATGGTCATGCAACTAGTGTAGGAGGAGTTGTTATAGATGGAGGAAATTTTAATTGGGAAAATGGGAAATTTTCTTCCTTAGTAGATAAAGATCCTACCTATCATGGTATAAGTTACACAGAAGAGTTTAAACATCTAGCTTATATAACTAAATTAAGGGTAAATCTTTTAAGGGATTTAGGAACTTGTTTAAGCCCATTTAATGCTTTCTTATTTAATTTAGGATTAGAAACATTGCACCTTAGAATGGAGAGACATAGTGAAAATGCTTTAAAATTAGCACAATTTTTACAGGCGCATAATAAGGTAGCTTGGGTAAAGTACCCCTTCTTAAAGGATGATAAAAGTTATGAAAATGCTAAAAAATATTTAAACAATGGAGCTAGTGGTATGTTAACTTTCGGTATAAAAGGAAGAACAGATCAGGCTAAGGAATTTATTAAAAATTTAAAATTAGCAAGCTTAGTAATACACATAGGAGATGCAAGAACTAGTGTACTCCATCCATCTAGCACAACACATAGACAATTATCCTATGAAGAGCAAATTGCATCTGGAGTAACAGAAGATTTAATAAGAGTATCTGTAGGTATAGAGTATATTGAAGATATAATAAAAGATTTTGAAGACGCATTGAGTAAAATATAAGTAATCTAGCTAAAAGTTTTAGATAAAGGAGGTATAAATATGGTTTCAATTGCTATTTTAGGTAATGGAGTAGTGGGTTCTGGATTAGTAGAATTAATAGAGAAAAATAAAAAAGAGAGTGGAGAAGAGAATATAAGTATAACTAAAATATTAGTTAAAGATAAAAATAAGCACAAAAATAGCAGGTTATTTTCAATAATTACAGAGGATATAAAGGAAGTTATAAAAGAAAATGTAAATATTGTTGTAGAAGCTATAGGTGGCATAGAGCCTGCCTATGGTTATATAAAAACTTTTTTAAAAAATAAAAAACATATAGTTACTGCTAATAAAGATTTAATATCAAAACATGGTGATGAACTTTTAAAAATTGCAAAAGAAAACAATGTAAAACTTTATTTTGAAGCTAGTGTAGGTGGAGGAATCCCTATACTTAGACCCATGAAAGAGTGTTTAGTAGGAAATAATGTGAAAAGTATTAAAGCTGTATTAAATGGTACTACAAATTTTATTTTAACTAAAATGCATAAGGAGGGAACTACTTTTAAAAATGCATTAATTACTGCACAAGAATTAGGATTTGCAGAATTTGATCCTACATCTGATATAAAAGGATATGATAGTGCAAGAAAATTAGCTATATTATCAAATTTAGCATATAATAAAAAATTTAATTGGGAAAGTTTTAATGTAGAAGGAATAGATAATATTGATGAATATGATATTGATATGGCAAATAAATTAGGAGGAGTTATTAAACTAATTGGAATAAGTGAAAAATTCCAAGAGGGTATATATACAGCTGTTAAACCAGTTATTATATCTAAAAATAGTATTTTATCAAGGGTAGAAAATGAGTTCAATTCTATAATAATAGAGGGAGACAGTATAGGGGAAGTAGCTTTCTATGGAAAAGGGGCAGGTAAATTACCAACAGCCAGTGCAATTTATGCAGATATTATAAATATAATAAATAATATAAAAGAAAAAGATTTATTATTTAATGATGAAAAGGCTGTAATTTTTAGAGAATTTCCAAAAGAAAAAGATTGGCTTATAAGAATCTCTACTGAAGATAGAACTGAAGTTATATGTGATATAAATAAGTTATTTAAAAAAGTATATATATACTCCAAGAATTGTTTTTTAAAGAAAGAGATTTTTGCTATAGTTTACAATGAAAAAGAAAAAGATTTAAAAAATAAGCTGGATAATATACCTAATATTAAAAAATTAAAGGCCACTATAATTTTATTCCATAGCTAAGGGCTAATTAGCAAAGAAAATAAAATATGACTTTAATTATAGATAAAAACCTTCCAGCTTATAAAATATTGAAATCTGAAAATATAAATATAATGGATAAATTAAATTATAACAAAAATATAAATAAATTAAAACTTATAATATTAAATTTAATGCCTAAAAAAGTAGACACAGAGATACAATTATTAAGAGTTTTAGGTAAAAGCTCTATAGATTTAGAGATTACTTTTTTAAAAACTGAAAGTTATAAAAGTAAAAATACAAATAATGAGCATTTAGATAAATTTTATAAGACTTTTAATGAAATAAAAAATTATAATTTTCATGGAATGATTATAACCGGTGCACCAGTAGAACTTATGGATTTTGAAAAAGTAGATTATTGGGAAGAACTTAAAAATATAATGGATTATTGTAATAAAAAAGTAAAATCTACTATATTCATATGTTGGGCAGCACAAGCAGCTTTATATTATTATTATGGTATAAATAAGTATCTATTAAATAAAAAGCTTTTTGGGGTTTTTTCTCACAAAATAATTAAAAAAGATTCTTTACTTACTAAAGGTTTTGATGATGAATTTTATGTACCTCATTCTAGATATACTTATACAAGAAAAGAAGATATAAAAAAATGTAAAGAAATAGAGATAATTTCAGAATCAGAGGAAGCGGGATTATATTTAATGCAAAGTAATAATTTTAAAAAGATATTTATATCAGGACACTGCGAATATGATAGGAATACATTATATGAAGAATATATTAGAGATATAAATAAAAATAAGTTTATAGATATTCCTAAAAATTATTTTGAAGAAGATAATTTAAATAAAAAACCTATAGTGAAATGGCGTTGTCATGGAGAAACCTTATTTTTAAATTGGACACAGTTGATAGAAAAACTATCAAATGATTCTTAGGTAAAAGTGAAGTTTGCTTAGAATAATTGACAATTGTATAAACAAGATAAAAATTAATATATATTCATAATATAATAATTAAATTTACAACATAAAAATATTAATAAAATATCCTATAGTTATTTTGTTCATTTTAAATTATATTATTTTGTTAAAATTCAAAACTAAGAAAAGCTCTAAATAAATTGTATTAATAACACAATCTATTTAGAGCTTTTTTATGCACAATAAAAACTTTTATATATTTATATGTAAATATTTTTTTATTTTTTGTTAAGAATAAAAGATATGTCAAAAATATTATTTGCAGCATATAGTACAAAGAATTGGATTTTAAAGAAAATATACTACAGCATAATTATATTTGAAAGGGGAAATTTAAGAATAAATAAGATTTTAAGACAGGAGGTAAAAGTTATGGACAGAAATAAGAAAAAATTTTTAAGCTTTTTTTTAATTCCTATCCTGTTAATAAGTTTATTTACTTATTATAAGATTCATCACATACCTACTACAATTTTTGTAAGAGAGGGAGAAAGAGTAAAAAACGATAGTTTTATTAAGTTAACAGAGGATATAAGTGCAGATTGCACAGTTTCTGATATAAAATCAAAGAATAAAAAAATGAATGTTAAAATTTTAGGAATGGTTCCTGTAAAATCTGTTTCATTAAAACCCGTTTCTAAAGATATTATGTTGTATCCTGGTGGAAAACCTGTTGGAGTAAAGTTAAATACAAAGGGAGTTTTGGTAATAGCCCTTTCAGATATAGAAACAGAAGAGGGAAAGATGCAAAGCCCTGCAGCTGTATCCGGTATACAAATAGGAGATAGTATAATAAATATAAATGGAAAAGAAATAACTAACTCCGAGGATGTAGAAAAGGAAATTAGAAATTGTGAAGGAAAAGACTTAAAAATAGTGGCTTATAGAAAAGGTGAAAAAATAATAAAAAATGTAAAGCCTGAAAAAGGTAAGAAAGATAATAATTATAAAATAGGATTATGGGTAAGAGATTCTACAGCCGGTGTAGGAACATTGACTTTTTATCATGATAAAACCAAAAAATTTGCAGCATTAGGCCATCCTATCACTGATGTAGACACAGGTACTATACTTACTATAGATTCAGGAGAAATAGTACCATCCTCTATAGTATCTATAAAAAAAGGTATAAAAGGCAATCCTGGGGAACTAAAAGGAATATTTTTAGATGAAGATTTAGTTTTAGGCAATATAGAAAATAATACAGAATGTGGTATATTTGGAACAGCAAATATAAAATTAAGTAATAAAAAATATGAAAAACCTATGAAGGTAGCTTTAAGAAATGAAATAAAAGAAGGACCAGCTCAAATATTAACTACATTAGAGGGTGAAGACCCTAGTTTATACAATATAGAAATACAAAAACTTTTATCTCAGGATAAACCAGGACCTAAAAGTATGATTATAAAAGTTACAGATGAAAATCTTATTAAAAAGACTGGAGGTATTGTTCAAGGCATGAGTGGAAGTCCTATAATACAAAATGATAAAATAGTTGGCGCTGTTACTCATGTTTTAATTAATAAGCCAGATGTAGGATATGGCATATATATAGAATGGATGCTAAAGGATGCTGGAATATTAGATAATAATTAATTATGTGTAGTTAATTTTTTATATAGCGCTAGAAATCAACCTAAAAACTATTAATAATATTTAATATAAACTGTATCATATGTAATAAATTAGCAATTTGAATGGCGTAAAAAATTTAAAAGAATATTAATGTAAATTATAAGAATATAAAATAGCATAAGGAAAATAATTGAAAATTTATATAAAAACCATAAATTTAATAGTAAGAAAGAGTAAATTTACAATAATTAACATATAAAAGGACGAAATCCTATGACAAAATAAAATATATGTGTTACCATATAAAGTGTAAGAAATTAGAGTATCTTACACTTTATTATTTTTTATATATTTTTTCTCAAATAAGGAGGAATTGAATTTCTTTTGTCGAATAAATAATTTGTTAAGATATGGTAATTTTATCAAAAAGGAGAGTAGTTTATATGGAAGAAACAAAGATCAATGTTATCATTGCAGATGATAATAAGGAATTTTGTAACATATTAAGTGATTATTTGTTAAATCAAAGAGACATAATGGTTACAGGTATAGCTAATGATGGAGTAGAAGCTCTTAAATTGGTGGAAGAAAAAAAACCAGATTTAATAATACTAGATATAATAATGCCTCATTTAGATGGATTAGGAGTTTTAGAAAAATTAAATAGTATAGATATTACTCCTATGCCAAGGGTAATTGTTTTGTCTGCTGTAGGACAGGATAAGATTACTCAAAGGGCTATAAACTTAGGTGCAGATTATTATGTAGTTAAACCTTTTGATATGGACGTTTTTACCAAGAGAATAAGACAAATGTTTAACAATACCATAAGTAGCGAAGAAGTTAGAAGACCAGTAGTAATGCCAGAAACATGTTCACAAGAAAAAATATCATTATCCAAAAATGAACCTGCAGATTTAGAACAAGAAATAACAGATATTATACATGAAATAGGTGTACCAGCTCATATAAAAGGATATATGTATTTGAGAGAAGCTATAACTATGGTAGTTAATGACATGGAACTTTTATCCGCAGTGACAAAGGAGTTGTACCCTTCAATAGCTAAAAAATATAATACTACAGCAAGTAGAGTAGAAAGAGCTATAAGACATGCTATAGAAGTAGCTTGGTCAAGAGGTCAAGTTGAAACTATAAACAATATATTTGGGTATACTATAAATAATGGAAAGGGAAAACCAACAAATTCTGAGTTTATTGCAATGGTAGCTGATAAATTAAGACTAAAAAATAGAGTTTGCTAATATGGATATATTAACAGAGTTTATATTTTTAGGTCTACGGGAATAAACCTAAAAATGACCTTTTAGACCAATAAATAATTTAAATTAAGACCTTCAGTATTTAACCAAATACAGGGGGTCTATTTTGTTATGAAAAGAAATTTAGAATATGCAATTGATAACTTTATAATTTATTATAAAGAAAAAATTTAATAATTTAAAAACAAAAGAATTTCCAAAGATTAACTTACAGATAAATAATTTAAAACATTAGTTAGTAATTTTCATACAACTATAGTAACTCTTTAAATGCTTGTTCATATTATATAATAGGACAAGTTAACTTGTCTATTCCAAGAGGAGGAATTGCAATGCTTGACCAAAATCTTGATTGCGAAAGGAAATATGATAAAAGTTGTCAAACTCATGTACACGAATATTTAGGTAGTACTACAATTTTTGAAGAAATACCACACAACCATCGTTTTGCTGGTGTTACTAGTGAAGCTATACCAAGTGGTAATAGTCATGTTCATCAGTTGTTAGGAAATTCAGATTTTTCTGAAATCCATCTTCATGAAGTTGGGGCTACAACTGGACCAGCTATACCAGTTGGTGGTGGTAGACATGTACACTTCGTCTATGGTACAACTACTCTTGATAGAGGACATGTGCATGAATTTATTTTTGCTACACTAATTGAAAATCCTACTGAAGAGATGTATGACAGAGCAGATGTAAAAAAAGATAGTAAAGATTGGCTTGAAAAACATCAAAAAATAATAATAAATTAACAAAATATTAAATTTGTGATTTAAAATAAAAACTGCACTATGAAATTAAAAAAGTGCAGTTTTCTTATTAAAAATTTTAAGCAACAATAATAGAGTGTTATAGATATGAATACTTGTAAATTAATTAATAATGGGACTGAACAGAATAATCTTATAAAGGCAATGTTCAGTTCTTTTTATGCTAATGCATATCTTATATTACTATTATATTTGCTTACTTCTGATATTTCAGTTACATATAGCTAGTTAAGTAGTCTATATAGAAGACATTTTTTAATGAGATTTCTATCAAATATCTAAAAGCAAAAATAGGCACTTTTATTTAACATATATTCCATATTTACTATATACATTTTGAAAAATTATTATTGAGTCTTGTTTTATGATTATGCAAACTTCACCCTCACAAGTATAAGTCTCAAATTACGTTCCCGTACCTTATACTGGCGCTTTACTACAGACTTCATTTACGATAGCTTCTTTGTTTTAAAGTAATGCGTTGGGATATTGAGTGCATATTGAACTTTCATAGATTATCATGCTCTAATGTTGGGCGCACATCTATAACAAAGATAATCTTTCATATTTGCATTTATTTGGTAATATATTTAATTATAATATAAAAAAACATATTAACTAGGAACTTTGGAGGAGATAATTAATGAAGATATTAACTGTAGTGGGTGCACGACCTCAGTTTATAAAGGTAGCCGCAGTATCTAATATAATAAGAAAAGAACATGAAGAAATATTAGTTCATACGGGACAACATTATGATGAAAATATGTCTAAAGTATTTTTTGAAGAATTACAAATACCTAAGCCAGATTACAATCTAGAAATAGGCTCTGGAAATCATGGCGAGCAAACAGGAAAAATGCTTGTAGAATTAGAAAAAATATATTTAAAGGAAAAACCAGATTTAGTATTGGTATATGGCGATACAAATTCTACATTAGCTGGAGCTTTGTGTGCTAGTAAATTATTGATACCTGTAGCTCATATAGAAGCTGGACTTAGAAGTTTTAATATGAATATGCCAGAAGAACAAAATAGAATTCTTACAGATCACATATCTAGGTTATTATTTGTTCCTACTATTACAGCAGAAAAAAATCTTCATACTGAAGGCATCAATAGGGGTGTTTATAATGTAGGTGATGTAATGTTTGATGCGGTATTACATTTTAATAAATTAGCAGAACAAAAGGAAAGCATACTAGACAAAATTTCTGTAAAATCAGGAGAATATATTTTAACAACAATACATAGGGCAGAGAATACTAATGACATAAATAGATTGAAAAATATAATTGAAGCTTTAAATAAAAGTGGAAATAAAATAGTATTACCACTTCACCCTAGAACTAAAAAGTATATAGAGAATTATAATTTACAATTTAGTGATAATATAAAATTAATAGAACCAGTTGGATATCTTGACATGATTACTTTAGAGATGAATTCACAAAAGATAGTAACTGATAGTGGTGGTGTTCAAAAGGAAGCTTTTTTTATGAAAAAACCATGCATAACTATGAGAGATGAAACAGAGTGGGTAGAAACTGTTCAAAATGGATGGAATGTTATAGTTGGAACAGATGGAGACAAAATTTTAAAATCCATAGTATATTTTAAACCTAAAATGAAACAGCAAAATATATTTGGAAATGGAAAAGCTGGCAATAAAATTTTAGATATAATTAATACTATTAAATAGATAATAAGAATTATAGACTATAATTTTTAAAGTTATAATTTAATTGATTATGTTATATAAAATTATTTTCATTAATGTTTATATTTCTTAGTATTTTTATAAACAATTTAATATTTTTATTGTAACACTTATAATAAAAATAAGTCTATGACTAAGTTTCGAAGTGCTGTACTTATAGATTCATATTGTATAGACAGATATATAAATTAAGTAGTATATAATGCTAATGTGAATTATAAAGCATTCATTATAAAATTAGAAAGTAAATAAATAACTAAAATCACAATTAGTGTATTATAAAAAATAATATTACTAACAATATATAGTATCAAATAGCAACAACATTTCTTAATTCACTTCTGTTAAATTTAAAAAATTATATAAAGTTAATAATATAATATTCATAAATTCATCTGAATATAATGGATATGTATAATATTTCAATATATTACCTGAAAAATATATGATATGAAGTAAAATTATATATTTTTTCACAAATAATTATGATGAATATTTTATGTAAACATTAGTAGAATTGTTTTTAAAATTAATATAACCGTAAAAAATAAAATTAAAAGTTATTAAATTTATTTATAATTTATTAGTTCCCTATAGAAAATTTTTATGCATACTATAATTAAATAAAATTAAGAGCTTATTTTAGAAAACTAATTAGAATATTGAGAAATATTTATGAATATAGGATAAAATGGAAAATAAATTTAATTAATTGGCATAAAATAATGCAAATCACCAATATAATAGAAAAAAATACAAAATATTGAAAATATTAAGATATAGGTTATAATTAAATTGTAAGAAATAAAATTATAGTATGAGGTGGAAAAATATGTCACAAAATTCACAAACAACTAAAAAGTTAACTTTGATACCATTAATATTAATGATCTTTACTTCTGTATTTGGCTTTGCTAACATGCCGAGATCTTTTTACTTAATGGGCTATGGTGCTATTCCTTGGTATATCTTATCCGGTATAACATTCTTTATTCCTTATGCATTTATGATGGCGGAGTATGGTGCAGCTTTTAAAGATGAGAAAGGTGGAATTTATTCCTGGATGGAAAAATCTGTAGGACCGAAATATGCATTTGTAGGAACTTTCATGTGGTATGCATCCTATATAATTTGGATGGTTAACATTTGTTCTACACTATGGATTCCAATTTCAAATGCAATTTTTGGTAAAGATACTACTTCAACTTGGGCATTTTTAGGATTAAATTCAACTCAAGTTTTAGGTGTATTAGGTATAATTTGGATAATATTTGTAACTTTTACTGCGTCCAAAGGATTAGAGAAAATAACTAAAGTAACATCTATAGGAGGAACTGCAGTTGCACTTTTAAATATCGTTTTATTAGTTAGTGCAATAATTGTCCTTATAGCCAATGGTGGACAACTAGCAGAACCTATAACTTCTGCTAAATCTTTTATACAATCTCCAAATCCTGCATATCAAAGTCCAATTTCTGTATTAGCTTTTATAGTTTTTGCTATATTTGGTTATGGTGGTATAGAAGTTGTTGGAGGACTTGTAGATCAAACTGAAAATGCTGAAGTAACTTTCCCAAAAGGAATTACTATTGCAGCTATTATCATTGCGGTAGGATATTCAATTGGAATATTCTTATGTGGTATATTTACAAATTGGAATAGTGTTTTAGCTTCCAAAGATGTAAACATAGGAAATATAGCCTATGCACTAATGCATAATTTAGGATATCAATTAGGACATTCTTTTGGAATTAGTGAAGCATCATCAGTATTAATGGGAGATTGGATTGCAAGATTTGTAGGACTTTCTATGTTCTTGGCTTTAACTGGAGCATTTTTTACATTATCCTATTCTCCACTAAAGCAGCTTATAGAAGGTACTCCAAATAAATTATGGCCTGGAAACATGGCTAAAATTGAAAATGGTATGCCTTTGAAGGCTATGCGCGTTCAATGTATAATTGTAGCAATATTTATTGCATTAGTATCATTTGGCGGAGATGCAGCAGCTAAGTTTTTTGGAAAGTTAATTCTTATGACCAACGTTGCAATGACTATACCTTATATGTTTTTATCATGTGCATTCATTTCTTTTAAAAAGAAAAGTGAAATAAAAAAACCATTTGAGGTTTATAAAACTAAAGGAAGTGCAGTTGTTGCTACAGTTATAGTTACATTTACCATAGCTTTTGCTAATTTTTTCACAATTATAGAGCCTGCTACAAAGGGTAACATATCAGATACAATATTTTCAATTATTGGACCTATATTTTTTAGCGTAGTTGCTATATTAATGTATAATTCCTATGAAAAAAAATATGTTATTAAAAGTAATCAAGGCAAAACTAAAAATTTATAAATTATAATTTATAAAAAAATAGAGGGGATAATAAAATTAATCCCTTCTATTTTTTTAGTGGGATAAGCATTGGTATGAACTTGTCGATGAAAATATGTTACTGGTTTGGTAGTGATAACCATTAGTTAAAATAATAAATATATCTATATGTAGTTGAACTATTGGAAAATATAGTACATATAAGGTGTTTTTTAATAAAAAATAATTTATAATTAAATTGTATAAAGATAAGTTAAAAATAAGCATAAAGAGGTGTTTGAAATGAATTTTTATGAAAAAACATTAGAAGAAGAGGAAATATATAAAGGGAAAATAATAAATGTTGTAAAACAAAGGGTTAAATTACCTAATGGTAAAGAATCTTTTAGAGAAATTGTAAAACATCCAGGAGCAGTAGCAATTTTAGCTTATAAAGATGAAGATACAGTACTTTTAATAAAGCAATTCAGAAAAGCTATAGATAAAGATATATTTGAGATACCAGCAGGAAAAATAGAAAAGGGAGAGGATATAGAAAGTTCAGCGCTGAGGGAACTAGAAGAAGAAACAGGTTATAAGGCGAAAAAGATGGAATACTTAGGCAAAATAGTTACATCACCAGGTTTCTCAGATGAATACATATATATTTATAAAGCTTTTAACCTTTGTAAAGGTAAAGATGGTCTAGAGGATGAAGATGAATTTATAGATTTAATGGAAATTAGTATAGACAAATTAAAAGAATATATTAAAGATGGAAAAGTAATAGATGGAAAAACTATAAGCGCAGTTATGATGGATACTTTATCTAGATATTAGATCTAGGAATTAGCAAAAAATTATATTTTTTTATAGAAAATAATTTTTTAAAAAAGATTTAATTAATAAGTAGCAGATCTATCTATTAGTAATCTTAAAGAATTTATTAAATGTTATTAAAAAAATAATATTTTTAAAACTTCATAATAGTAGTAATATCCCTCTTTTGTTAGTCATAAATATAAGAAAGATAGAAACAAAGGGGGATAAATTTATTATGGAAAACAAATTTTTAAGTAATATAAACAGACACGTTCAAGAGAATTTTTGGTTATATATTATAAGTCTTTTATGTATTTGTACCGGTATAGTCTTAGGTATATATTCAGTAAAATATATGGGTTCCTTTGAAAAAGGTGATCTTTTAAGCTATGTAGAGAGTTTTAGTAAAAGCATTTCATCTAATGGAATAGATTCTAAATCAATTTTATTTGAAGCTATAAAAAACAATATAACTCTTATTATAGCTATTTGGTTTCTAGGATTAACTATGATAGGAATTCCAGTTATTCTCATAATAGATGTAATAAAAGGATTCACAATAGGTTTTACCACAAGCTTTATTGTAAATGGATTAGGAATGAAGGGAATATGGATGTCCCTTTTAGGTGTATTACCTCAAAATTTAATATATATTCCCTGCATAATATTTGCATCAGTGTTAGCAATGGAATTTTCAATACAAATATTAAGGGATAAAAATAATAGAGGATTTCAAAATGGAATATGGGTAAGAGCTACCTCTTATTCTTTTTCCTTTGTATTTGTAGTGGTAATTATGTTTATAGGGTTTTTAATGGAATCTTATATAACACCTAATATGATAAAACTAGTAGTAGCAAGAGTAGGGGTTTGTATGTTATGTTTATAGAATATAAAAAAACCATAATTGCTTTAATAAAGTGTTTTTTAATATTATTATTTTTTGGCTCCCTATTGCCTAAGGCTTTAGATATAGTTCTTTATAATTTTTTTATAAAAAATAAGGCATATGAAAATAGTACTTTAGTTTTTAAAAATATAGATTTAAAAATAAAAATTATATATAATTATATACTAGTTTTTAATAATTTTTTAAGAGGTTTTTAAATTAATTTGTTGAATATAATAAAGTAAGCTTAAGAAATAGGGGAATGATAAATGAAAAATATTATAGAAAATTATATAAAAGATTTACAAAAGAAAAACTTAAGTAAAAATACGTTAGAGGCTTATAAAAGAGATGTGGAGAAGTTTAGCGAGTTTGTGAAAGGCAGAGAGGAAAATATACTTTCTGTTGATACAGTTACTATAATGGCTTTCGTTCAATATTTACAAAGAGAAGGACGAGCTACCTCTTCCATAGTAAGGAATATAGTATCCATAAGAAACTTTTATAAATATTTAATTAGAAAAAATATGGTATCTGAGGATCCTACACTAGGATATGAAATACCTAAAATAGAGAGAACTATACCTAAAATACTTTCTGTAGAAGAAGTGGACAAACTTTTGAATTCCCCAGATTCTTCAAAAAAAGGATTAAGAGATAAATCAATGCTGGAGCTTATGTATGCTACAGGAGTTAAGATTACAGAACTCTTAAATTTAAATATATATGATATAAATTTGAAGTTTAATTATATAAAATGTAGAGGCAGTAAAAAAAGAGAGAGAATTATACCTATAGGCTCCTATGCAGTAAAGTGTTTAAAAAATTATTTAAAAGTAAGACCAGCTATAAATGTATATAATTTAGATTATTTATTTTTAAATTTAAAGGGAACTCAAATGACTAGACAGGGTTTTTGGAAAATAATAAAATTTTATGCAAAAGAAGCATCTATAGATAAAGAGATAGATTCTTATACACTAAGACATTCCTTTGCAGTACATTTACTTCAAAATGGAGCAGATATAAAATCTGTGCAGGAGCTTTTAGGGCATAAGGATTTAGCTGCAACTCAAATTTATTCTAGTATATCAAAGAAGAGTAAAATAGCAGAAGTATATAAAAATGCTCATCCAAGGGCATAATTTTAATAAAGCTTTCAAGACGAAGGAGGAGTTAATTTTGAATTTAAAGAAAATAAAAGAAAGTGCAGATTTTGTGAAAAATAACATATCCATAACTCCTGAAATTGGAGTTATTCTAGGGTCAGGGTTAGGTGATTTAGCTGAAGAAATAGAAAATAAAGAAATTATAAAATATTCAGATATACCTAATATGCCGGCTTCAACTATAAAAGGACATAAGGGTCAATTTGTAGTGGGAACTTTAAAGGGTAAAAAGGTTATAATGATGCAAGGAAGAGTACATTATTATGAAGGGAATAAAATGAGTGATGTAGTACTTCCTGTATATATAATGAAAGAGCTAGGAGTAAAAAATATGATTGTTACAAATGCAGCTGGTGGAGTAAATGAAAATTACACTCCTGGAGATCTTATGATTATAAAGGATCATATTGATTTTGCGTTTAGTAATCCTTTAATAGGTAGTAATGATGAAGAAATTGGCCCAAGATTCCCAGATATGTCAGAAGCATATAATAAAAACTTAATATTCCTTGCAGAAAAAGAAGCTGAAAAACTAGGCCTTTCTCTTCAAAAGGGAGTATATACTATGATGACAGGCCCATCATATGAAACACCATCAGAAATAAAAATGTTAAGAATGTTAGGGGCAGATGCAGTAGGAATGTCTACAGTACCAGAGGTTATAGCGGCAAATCATTGTGGAATTAAAGTGTTAGGAATATCTTGTATAACAAATATGGCAGCAGGTATATTACAGCAGCCACTAAACCATCAAGAGGTTATAGAAACATCCAATAAAGTAAGATCTAAATTTATATCCTTACTAAAATCAATATTAGAAGTTATATAAAATTTTTAATAAAAATGGGTTAATAAGTGATTCTTAAGGTCAAGTATAGAAATGTTTTATATAAACAACCTCTACTTGACCTTAGGAATCACTTAATATATTTAAACTGTGAAACCCTTAAGAGGTTGTTTTAAAATAAAATAGATTTAATTATAACAGCGCAAAGATAAGAAGTACATTTCATTAATCAATTCTAAATGTAGATATATTAAAATTAAATCTATTTCCAGACAGTGCGTTATATTATATAATGATTGTTTTATAGGGAGGAATAAATTATGAGAATGTATGATTTAATCTTAAAAAAAAGAAATGGGGAAGAATTAAGCAAAGATGAAATAAATTATTTTATTTCAGAATATACTAATGGACATATTCCAGATTATCAAGCTTCAGCTCTTTTAATGGCTATATATTTTCAAAAAATGAGAAGAAGAGAAACTGTAGACTTAACTATGGCTATAGTTAACTCCGGAGATATATTGGATTTATCAAAAATACAGGGAATAAAAGTTGATAAACATAGTACTGGAGGAGTGGGAGATACTACTACTCTAGTTTTAGCACCTATGGTAGCAGCTCTAGGTATACCTGTAGCTAAAATGTCTGGTAGAGGTTTAGGGCACACTGGTGGAACTATAGACAAATTAGAATCTTTTAAAGGCTTTTCAGTAAATATGACAGAGCATAAATTTATAAATAATGTTAATAATATAAAAATAGCTGTAGGGGCTCAAACAGCAGATTTAGCTCCAGCGGATAAGAAATTATATGCGCTAAGGGATGTTACTGCTACAGTAGATAATATTTCTTTGATAGCTTCTAGTATAATGAGCAAAAAAATAGCTGCAGGAGCCAATGCAATAGTTTTAGATGTAAAAGTAGGAGAAGGAGCATTTATGAAAACTCCGGAAACTGCAAAAGAGTTAGCAGAAGAAATGGTTAATATAGGTAAAAGTGTAGGTAGAAATACTGTAGCTATATTATCAGATATGGATCAACCTTTAGGCTATGCTATAGGTAATGCCTTAGAAGTAAAAGAGGCTATAGATACACTAAAAGGAAAAGGACCTAAGGATTTATTAGAATTATGTTTAACTTTAGGAAGTAATATGGTTATTTTAGCTCAAAAAGCAAATACTATAGATGAAGCAAGAAAAATGCTTTTAGAGACTATAGAAAAAGGATTAGCTATAGAAAAATTAAAAGAATTTGTTAGATCTCAAGGCGGAGACGATACTTTAGTGGACAATACTGATAAATTACCTAAGGCAGAATATATAATTTCTGTAGTTTGCGAGAAAAATGGGTATATAAACAAAATTCACGCTCAAAATATAGGGATAATAGCATCAGAATTAGGCGCAGGAAGAGCTACAAAGGATAGTATTATAGATTTATCTGTAGGTATAGTTTTAAACAAGAAAAGGTCAGATAAAGTTAAAAAAGGAGATATAATAGCCTATGTTTATGCTAATGATAAAATAAAAGGAGAAAAGGCCGCAAAAGATATATTAAATAATTATGTTATAGAAGAAGATTTAAAAGAAGAATTGCCTTTAATATATGATATAGTAAAATAATATAATTAAAGCATTCTATAAACGAGTATTTAATTTTTTTAGTAGATTTAAATTACAATTATATAATGTTATAATTATAAAAACATAGAGGAGGAGTAAATATGTTTTCAATTATGGCAATAAAAATTTCTCCTAGAAATGAAATTGCACCAAAGGTTCAAGAGATTTTAACTAGAAATGGTTGTATAATAAAAACAAGATTAGGACTCCATGAAGCTACTAATGATAGTTGTTCAAAGTGTGGATTAGTTTTATTAGAACTTTTAAATAATAAGAAAGAAGACATAGAAAATTTAAGTAAAGATTTAACTTCTTTAGAAGGGGTATCTGTAAAGTTATTAGAAATTTAATACAGAATATATTTAGAAATTAATATTTATAAATACAAACTTACACAATAAGCTTAGAATGTTACTTAGGTTTATTGTGTTTTTTATTGATAATTTTATCCAGTTAAAATATACTTAGAATATATAAAGAGAAAGAGGATGGTGCTTAAAGGTGAAAAAAATTGGACAAGTTTTATTGGGCATAATTATTTTAGTTATATTAATTGTAGTGGGATATATCTTATTTATGACAGTAACAGATTATAAACCAGAGGATAAAATTAAGTTATCCATTGAAAGACAAACAGATAATAAATTAAATTTAAATGATAGTTTTTCTATAGCTACTTTTAATATAGGCTATGCGGGAATGGATGATGAGCAAGATTTTTTTATGGATGGAGGCAAAGGTTCCAGATCATCTAGCAAAGAAAAAACTATGGAAAATATGAAAGAAATAACTGCTTTTTTAAAGAAAGATCATAGTTCCTTTATATTTTTACAAGAAGTAGACACTAATTCAACTAGAAGTTTTAGAATAAATCAATATGATTATTTAAAAAATAACTTGAAAGCATATTCTTCAAGTATGGCCTTAAATTATAAAACACCCTGGGTACCAGTACCTGTATTAAAGCCACACGGGACTGTTAATGCAGGCTTAGTAAATTTATCTAAGTACAAGGTTAATTCAGCCACTAGATATCAATATCCAGGTAAAGAAAGTTGGCCAAGACAATTGGCAGAATTAGATAGATGCTTTTTAGAGTCTAGAATCTCTCTGGAAAATGATAAAGAATTAGTTCTTATAAATTCTCATCTATCTGCTTATGATAAAGGTGGTAAAATAAGAAAACAGCAACTTTCTTTTTTGAGAAATTATATAATAAAAGAATATAAAAAAGGGAATTATATTATAGTAGGTGGAGATTGGAATCACTTAATACCGGGAACGGATCCTTTAATATTTAAAACCACAGAAAAGTGGCCAGATTGGCTTCAAAAAATACCTAATGACTTTAAACCAAAGGAATTTAAGTGGGTAGCGGATAAAAATGTTCCAACCACTAGAACGGACGCCACTCCTTATAAAAAAGGAGAAAATTTTACAGCAGTTATAGATGGATTTTTAGTATCAGATAATATAGAAGTTATAAGTGTAAAAGCTCATTCAATGGATTTTAAAAATACAGATCATAATCCTGTCAATATGAAATTTAAATTAAAATAATTTGTTAGGACCATTAACATATTTAAATATAAAATAGGTTAATGGTCCTAACAAATTAGGTAATATATAAATATAATTATTAACTTCAAGTGGAGTATTAGGCTTAGTAATCATCATGTGAAAATTAGTTTTTAAAATAAAAATAAGGAGAATTTTGTATGACTAAATATGAAATAGATGCTATAAATGAATTAAATATGTTTAAGAAAGAAATGACCAAAAGAGATTCTATAGTTTATAAAGTTACAAAAAAAGTTCAGAATAAAACCAATAGCTTTATTCCTGAAAAAGCACATAAAGTAATTACTGAAGGAGTTAAAAATATGATAAAGGTTGTACTTTTTACTTCTAAATATGTTACTATTAAGCCTCCTAAATTAGCAAACTTAGAAGAAAGAGAAAATTTAGCTTATGAAAAGTTAAATTTATATAGAAAAACAGCAACAATTAGTGGTGCAGGTACAGGATTAGGAGGACTAATGTTAGGTCTTGCAGATTTCCCTATATTATTAACAATTAAAATTAATTTTTTATTTAACTTAGCTAATATATATGGGATTGATGCTAGAGATTATAAAGAAAGATTATACATTCTATATATTTTCCAATTAGCTTTCTCAGAGGGAAGTGAGAGAAGAAAAACCTATAATAAAATTATAAATTGGAGTAGTTATAGTAAAGAATTGCCAACGGATATTAATGATTTTAATTGGAGAGAGTTTCAGCAAGAGTATAGAGACTATATAGATTTTTCAAAGATGTTTCAAATTATTCCAGGTATAGGTGCTCCAATAGGTGCTTATGCAAATTATAAATTAATGAATAAATTAGCTTATGTCGCTATTAATTGTTTTAGAATGAGATATTTTTCTTTAAATTGATTTATATAAAAAATACATATAATTAGTTTCAGTATTCCTCCTAACAGAGTCTAGTTATTTATCTATAGAAAATTTTTCCGTGATAATATTATGAAATTCTGGAGAAAATATTTGTAAAGGAGGGAACTATAAATGAAAAGAAAAATTTATTACTTTTTCAGTGTAATAATTACCATAACCTTTATTTTTGGTGTATTTGTAACACCTGTAAATGCGTACAGTAAACAAAATGACTTAAAAAAAGAAGAAAAAACGGAAGAAAAAGATTCTAATGAAGGAGGTAGTTTAGATGTAGAAGCTAAGTCTGCACTTCTTATAGAACCTACAACAGGAAAGGTTATTTATGAAAAAAATTCTCATGAAAAATTTGCTCCAGCATCAGTCACAAAAATTATGACAATGCTTCTATCAATGGAGGCGGTAGATAGTAGTAAAATAAAGTTAACTGATAAAGTTACCATAAGTGAAAATGCTAAAAAAATGGGTGGAAGCACCATGCTTTTAGATGTAGGAGAAGAAAGAACAGTTGAAGAACTTTTAAAAGGAATAGCAATAGCTTCTGGAAACGATGCTGCAGTAGCCATGGGAGAATACTTAGCAGGTAGTGAAGAAGCATTCGTAAAAATGATGAATGATAGAGCTCAAAAATTAAATATGAAAGATACATCTTTTAAAAATTGTACTGGACTTAGTGAAGAAGGTCACAAAACTTCAGCTTATGATATATCTATAATGTCAAGAGAACTATTAAAACATAAACAAATATTGAAATATACAGGAACATATATGGAAACCATATCAGAAGGAAGAAAAAGCCCTATAGGGTTAGTAAATCATAATAAACTTGTTAGATTTTTTAAGGGCTGTGATGGCTTAAAAACAGGATTTACAGATGAAGCTAAATATTGTATATCAGCTACAGCAACACGAGATGGAGTAAGAATGTTAGCAGTAATAATGGGTGCTCCAACCTATAAAATAAGAAATAAAGATGCTAGTAAACTTATGAATTACGGATTTTCAAAATTTCAATGTAAAACTATAGTTAAAAAAGGAGATGTAATATCAAAAATACCTTTAAATTCTAAAGGAGATAAATATTTTATGGCAAAATCCTGTGAAGAATTAAACGCTATAGTAGAAAAAGGTAAAAATACAAAAATAACTAATAAATGCATTATAGATGAAAATAAGAAAGAATATAAAATAAATGAAGAGGTTGGCATATGTGAGTTTTATTCAGATGGTAATTTAATAGGTAAGGTTAAGATAACATCTGATAGAAATATAAGAAAGTCAGGAATTTTTAATCAGTTTAAAGGTGGATTTGAAAGGTTAATAGATAACGGTATATAATAAGAATATATATGATTTAAAAGGAGGGTAAAGCTAACATGAATATTTCATGTTAGCTTTACTTAAATATGAATATACTAAATAAATTAAGATATGATTTTAAAATAGAAGATGAAAATGAAATAAGAGAAAGCATAAAAAAAGGTAATCTAAAGAATACTAGCAATGATAGAATAGTAAGTGAATTGTTATAGCCTATGTAGAAAAGGTAATTGGATAAAAGCTATAAAGCAGTGTTATAAATATAATTTGCTAGATATAAATCTAGATTTATTAGGATTAGAAAATATTTTATTTAGATTATTCTAATATTTATGTTAGAATATTAAATGTACTTTATTCAATTAATTTAGAATTATTAAACGAAGAAAATTTTTTAATAGATAATATGGGAGAGATAAAAAATGCCATTAAATATAAAAATACATAATTTCGATGGACCTTTTGACTTATTACTACATTTAATTAAAAAGAATAAAATGGAAATATATGATGTAAGTATATATGAAATAACTAATCAATATTTACAGTACTTGAATAGAATGGAAGAGTTAGATTTAGAAATAACTTCAGAATTTATAGTTATGGCAGCTACCCTGATTGAAATAAAATCTAAATATTTATTGCCTAAAGTGGAAGAAGAAAAAGAGGAAGAGGAGAATGATCCTCAAAAAGAACTTTTAGACAAGCTTTTAGAATATAAAAAATTTAAAGTTGCTGCAGAGTTCTTTAAAACTCGTCAAAAGATAAGTGGAACATCCTTTAGTAAAAAACCAGAAATTATAGAAGTTAAAAATAAAGAAACAACTACAGAAGAATTACTTAAAGATGTAACAATGTTAAGCTTATATAATACATATAATGATTTAATAAATAAGTATTCAAATAAAATGAATGAAAATGTAGAATTTAAAGGAGAAATACAATTAGATAAATATAAAATAGAAGATAAGATAGAATATATCGGTAAAAAAATAAGTTCAAAAGAAAAGTGGCTTTTTTCTGATTTTATAAAAGAATGTAGTTGTAAAATGGAGATAGTAGTAACTTTTTTAGCTATACTAGAGCTTATAAAGTTAAAAACAATACAAGTATACCAATCTAATAATTTTAATGATATACATATAGAAAGAGGCGTTGTAAGTGAATAAAGATTATGAAGAGCAATTAGAAATAAATGAAGTATCACAAAAAAACAAATATAAATCTATAATAGAATCTCTTTTATTTATGAGTGGAGAACCCATTAATATAAAAGATTTAGCAACTATACTAAATTGTAAACAGGATAAAGTAAGTTTATTACTTAATGAAATGAAAAATAACTATTCTAGTAAGGATAGAGGGATAAAAATATTAATATATAATAAAACTGTTCAACTAGTGACTAAGCCAGAAAATAGCATATATGTAGAAAAACTATTAAAAACTAATGTAAGACAATCCTTATCTCAGGCAGCTCTAGAGACATTATCAATCATAGCATATAAACAACCTATTACCAGAGTTGCTATAGACGAAATAAGAGGAGTGAAAAGCGATAGAGCTATATATACCCTGTTAGAAAAAAACATTATAAAAGAATGTGGTAGACTGGAGGTACCAGGTAAACCTATTTTATATGGTACTACAGAAGAATTTTTAAAATTTTTTGGCTTAGATAGCATAGAAGCTATTCCTAATTTAGAAGATTTACTAAAAGAATTTAGTAAAGAAGAAAATTAATTATTAAAATAAACTAAAAAGTAGTATAAAAGCCCCTTAAATATATATTAGGGGCTTTTATTTATATTTCATGATTATTAAAATTGCTGCCACAGCTAGAATTTTCTTCAGAATCATTTTCCTTTTTATTATAGCCAAACTTATCTTTTAACATATCCATTATTTGAGGCACATTATCTATTAATTTTTCATAAGTATTTTTATGATCTACAGATAAAAGTCTTATTTGTTCACCTTTTATTACTAGAAATGCAACTGGTTTTACAGTAACACCTGCTCCAGATCCCCCTCCAAAAGGGTAATTTAAGTCATTCTCATTTTGTTTTTCAGATAAATACTCCGAACCACCAGAAGCGAAACCAAAGGAAACTTTAGATATAGGTACAATTGTAGTTCCATCGGGACTATTTAAAGCATCACCTACAATTGTATTTACATCTATCATATCTTTTATGTTTTCCATGGTATTTTTCATTAAATTTTCAATAGGATGACTATCCATTAAAAAACCTCCTTATATAATTTATTAACAGATTTTTTATTTTAAAAATTTTATTAATAAATTTATTTTATGCTCTTTTCAAATTTTTATAATTTATTTTAAATGAAATGTATATATATATAATTTTTACCAAGCTTATATAAAATATACCTTTAAATTTAAACTCTATAAAATTTTTGTTTTTAAATAAAGGAGTTATATTATACTTGAAATTTTTAAGTTTAAATATTTTAAGTAAATAATTGTAAATATAAGGTACTATACTTTGCAGCATCCCATAAATAATAGCCGAATAAGCTGCATCTTCTATATCATAATTTAAAAAAGCAGAGATATTAGCTTTAGGTTTAAAATTACATTTTTCTAAAGTTACTTTTAAAGCTTTTTTCTTCTTGTTATCATCTTTTTTATCATTTGTTTTTTTATTAATATAATTTTGCTTTTTTATATTTTTAGATTCTTCTTTTTTCCATTTAAAATTATATATATACACATTAAAGTATTTATCAGTATATATAACTGTTATTTTAAAAGGTATGATTAAAATAAGTATAAAAATTATAAATATTGAAATAATAAAAAAAAGCATGTTAAAAGCCTCCTGGAGATTTAAATATTATAAATTATTGCCAATAATAAAAAAATATAAACAATTATATAAGTAAACATATAAAAAATTATGTAAATTAAATTAAAAAGTAAACTAAAAAACTATTTATTTTTCAAAAAATTTTACAAATAATAGATAGAACATAACTGGAGAGTGAACAAAATGAAAAAAACTCTAAAAAACAAACTTATATTAATATTTTCTTTAATATTTATAGTTACATTAATACCAACAAAAGCTTATGGAAAAGAAGAATCTAAAAAAAATAAACCACCTTATATTAATGCTAGATGTGCCATTGCCATAGACAAGGATACGGGAATAGTATTATATGAAAAATCAGCCAACGAAATAGTTCCTATTGCAAGTACTACAAAGATAATGACTACACTAGTAGCGCTAAAGTATGGAGATTTGGATAGAAAAATAGAAATCTCTGAAAATGCAGATAAAATAAAAGGATCAACAGTAGGCTATAAAAAAGGTGAAAAAATAACATTAAGAGAATTACTTTATGGCCTTATGTTAAGATCAGGTAATGATGCAGCTATTGCTATAGCAGAGGGTATAGCAGGAAGTGTAGAAGGTTTTTCTAAACTGATGAATGAATATGCTAGTGAAATAGGACTTCTAAGTTCTCACTTTGTAACCCCTCATGGTTTAGATAAAGATGAACATTACTCTACAGCCTATGATTTAGCTCTAGCTACAGCAACGGCTAAGAAATATGAAGTCTTTAACCAAATAGTATCCTCTAAAGATGTAAGAAAAGAAGAATATAGTTTTACAAGAGATTACCATAATATAAATAAAATACTTTGGAAGATACCAGAGGCAGATGGAGTTAAAACAGGGTATACTGGGAAAGCAGGTAAATGCTTAGTGACTTCCTCTAAAATCAATGGTAATGATATTATAATAGTAGTTTTAAACTGCACTCCTAGATGGAATGAGACAACGAAAATACATGATTATGTGAAAAATAATTATGATTTTAAAAAAATATGTACTAAAGGAGATATTTTAGATCAGGCTGTCTTTGAGGGAGGTTCCGTAAACATAATAGCAGACAAGGATATAATTATTCCTTTTAAAAATGGAGCAGATTATTCTATAAAAATAAATAAGCCTAAAGAGTTAAATTGGAAAGTTAAAAAAGGTGAAGATTTTGGATCTATTTCTATATTAAATGGTAATGAATTAATATATAATAAAAAACTTAAAGCAGGAAATAATTTATCTAAGGGTGGCATAAAAAATTGGTTTTTAAATAAAAAGAAATGCACCTCTAATAAATAAGCATTAATAAGAGAGATGTCTCAAAATAGATTTAATTTTTATATTTAAAGTTCTAAAATTAAATCTATTTTATTTTGAGATATCTCTTTATTGTTGTTTTAATTTATTTTTTATTTAATTTCATTTCTATGTATTTGTCTAAGTAAATTTTTATGATGGCTGCAATAGGTACAGATAAAAACATACCCATTACACCAAAAGTTCCTCCGCCAATAGTTATTGCGAATATTATCCATATAGGACTTAAGCCAACTTGATTGCCAAGAATTTTAGGCCCTAAATACCAACCATCAAATTGTTGAAGTATTACTATAAAAATTAAAACCCAAATAGCTTTTATATAATTAAAAAATAATGTTATTATAAAAGCAGGTATCATTCCTATAAAAGGACCAAAATAAGGAATCATATTTGTTATTCCTACAATAAAAGATATTAAAGCAGCATAAGGAACTTTCATTATTGTTAATCCTGCAAAACACATTAAGCCAATTATTAAAGAATCTATAGATTTGCCTATTATGTATTTGGAAAAAACCATGTCTACCTCTTTAAAGAAACTCAAAATTTTGGAATAATTTTTTTCACCAGATAGTGCTAGTATAAATTTTTTTAAGTTTTCTATAAGACTTTCCTTATCTAATAAAAGGTATATAGAAATAATTAATCCAAATGCAAATTTAACTAAAAATGAAGTAAATTTTATTGTAGTATTTAAAAATGTATTTATAAATGTATTAGTTAAATTAGATATTTTATTTAATAAACTAGGTATATTATTGCTTATTTGAGAATTTTCCATTAACATATCATATACCTTTGAATATTTTATATTATCATTAAACCACTGAATTGTTTGATTAATATAATCAGGACTATGAGCGAAAAGATCCCCAATATTTTTTATAATTTTAGGGACAAAGGTATTTATAAATAGTATCAAAAGTCCGATTACAATTATATAAGTTATAATAATACTAAATATCCTTTTTAATTTAAATTTATTTTGAAAATATTTCATTAATGGGTTTAATATATAGGCAATCCCAAAAGCCCAAATAAATGGTATTAATATTGATAAAAAAGATTTCATAAAAGAATAAATGTTTTCTATATTGTTTATAAATTTTAAAAGTAGAAAGGATATAACTATTATAGGTATAAATTCTAAGAATGGTATTTTTTTATTTTTTGTCACCTTTTTAACCCCCAATATGGATAATAATAACCTATGTGCTTTATAAATTTTACTATATTGTAATAGATTTTACAACCTATATAATATTATAAATACGTTTAAACAAAATTAAATCATAAGTATATATTAATAAATTTTAAATATTCTGAATTTTGTCTTGTTAATACTATTTATGATATAGTTATGTGATATAATAAAAAAACAAATAAATTTATTTTATAGTATGGAGGGCATTAATATGGATACAAAAACTAGAATACTAGGAGGATTATTTGGAGTAGCCTGTGGAGATGCTTTAGGTATAACATTAGAAAATATGGATAAAGAAGAAATTCATAAGTATGGATATTTAAAAGAGATAGTTGGTGGTGGGATTTTCGATTTAAAACCAGGATGTACAACAGATGATACTTTAATGGTGTTATGTGTTGCTAAAGGAATATTAGATAACCCAGAAGATCCAAAAGATAAAATAGGAGATGAATTTATAAAAGTATATCAGGATTTAATAAAATATGGAGGCACCACTATAAAGTGTACTATAGAAAAATTTTTGGAGTGTAAAAACTGGTATGAAGCCAGTTTACATAGTAGTGAAGTTCTTAGTTGGCAAGCGGCTGGTAATGGAGCCTTAAAAAGAAGTTTGCCTGTAGCTTTATATTATAAAGATTATGATGAAATAACTAAAATAACAAAAGAACAATCTCAATTAACTCATAGAAGTAAAATTGGCGAGAGAGCGTGCCTTTTATATAATACATTAATTTATTATTATATAAAAGGATATGATAAAAATGAAGCATTAAAGTTATCACTTAAAGAATTTGATGAATTTTATGAAATAACAAATATAAATAAATACTCATTAAACTCATCCCCTTTTGTAGTAGATTCCTTAATGTGTGCTATTTGGAGTATTATGAATACAACTACAGCAGAAGAAGCTATATGTGAAGCAGTTAATTTAGGTGGAGATGCAGGAAGTGTAGGGGCAATAACTGGAGGACTAGCCGGTGTGTATTATGGATATGATGCTTTACCGAAAAAATGGACAAACATAATAGATAAAAAACAAGAATTATTAGATATAGCTTTAAAATTAAGTAAAAATAGTTAGAATCTTTATTAATAAAAGTAAATAATTTGTTAACATAATTGTTAAATAAATAAACAATAGTCTGTGTAAAATATAACAATTATTAATTGAATAAAATTTATTGTTGACTATAATAATAAATTGTGGTAAATTAAATGAGTAATTTAAAAATAGGCGATGGAGTTCGCCATAATTGCGTAATGCTAATGACTCCTACAAATAATATGATTGTTATTTGTAGGATTTTTTGCGTTTGTAATAAAAATTTAAGGGAGGAGATTTTATGGCAGGAAGTTTAGCTATTATTATTTTATTAGGATTAATTGCAAATAAACTCTTTGAAAAGTTAAAGCTACCAGGTCTTCTAGGAATGTTAATATTGGGTATTATAATAGGCCCCCATGGTTTAAACTGGTTAAGCAAAGATATATTAAATGCTTCATCGGATCTTAGAAAAATTGCTTTAATTGTAATTTTATTAAGGGCAGGATTAGGTCTTAATAAAGACGAATTAAAATTGGTTGGTAAAACAGCTCTAAAATTAAGTTGTATACCTGGAATTATAGAAGGATTATTTATAGCAATAGCCTCCGTAAAACTTTTAGGTTTTTCTTTTATACAAGGAGGCTTATTAGGGTTTATTATTGCTGCAGTTTCACCAGCAGTAGTTGTACCTCAAATGTTAAACTTAATAGACAAAGGCCTTGGGAAAGCTAAGGGGATACCAACTCTCATATTAGCTGGCGCTTCTATAGATGATGTTTTTGCAATAACAATATTTAGCACATTTTTAGGAGTATATGCAGGAAAGAATATAAATATAGCTATACAGATATTAAAAATACCTGTTTCTATAATATTAGGTACATTAATTGGTGTATTATCAGCGATCATTATTATAGAAATATTTAAAAAGTATTCTATAGATAACACTAAAAAGATATTAATTATACTTAGTATATCTATTATACTTACTTTAATAGAAGCTTTATTAAAAGGTAAATTAGAAATAGCCAGTTTATTGGGTGTTATGGCCTTAGGATTTGTAATATCTGATAAAATTCCTAGTATAAGAGATAAAATATCTAAAGGATTAAATGAAATCTGGGTTTTCGCGCAAATACTTTTATTTGTTCTTGTAGGAGCTGAAGTAAATATGGTGGTAGCTTTTAAATCAGGATTTTTAGGTATAATCATTATTGCTTTAGGTCTTATAGGAAGAAGTATAGGAGTATTAATTTCTCTGAAAGGTTCAAATTTAAATAAAAAAGAAAAACTTTTTTGTGTTATAGCCTATATCCCTAAAGCTACAGTTCAAGCAGCTATGGGAGCAGTACCATTAGCCAATGGTGTAGCGGCAGGAGATATTATTTTAGCAATAGCAGTTCTATCAATTTTAACTACAGCTCCATTGGGAGCTATAGCAATAAATTTATCTGGTCCAAGATTATTAGAATCAAATCTTTCTTAGACTAGATTAAATTTTTTATAAAATATATATTTTTTGTTATGAAAAATTTTAAAAAATATAAGAAAATTATTAAGTTGTATAAAAATAGATTTAATTTTAATATAACAAATTAAAAAATACAAATATTAAAGCTTTAATAGTTCTTAATGTAATAAAATTAATTGATTTATAAGTGTATTTTTTATCTTTGTGGTGTTAAAATTAAATCTATTTTATTTTCAAATATCTTTTTATACAAAATTTATGTTAATTTATTATCAGTCATCATATATGAAAATGAAGGTTTTGAGTAAAACATTGTTAAATAATAGTAAAAATCCTCCCTAAAATTGATGAAAACTTAATTAAATTGATAAAAGTAAAATTTACCACGATTAATTTTCAGAAATATGTTAATTTTCTAAAGAATATATAGTATAATATAAAATAAAAAAAATAAATAGATTTTTCAAATAGCAAAAAGGGGGAGGATTCCTATGTGTTCCAACGAGTTAGTAAATACCAAATTCAGAGAATTAGAAGAATATATAAACAATATATCCAATAAGAAAGGATCCCTTATAGAAGTACTTCATAAGGCTCAACATATTTTTGGATATCTTCCAAATGAAGTGCAAGAATTTGTAGCTAAAAAGTTAGATATTCCCGTTTCAAAAGTGTATGGAGTTATTACTTTTTACTCTTATTTTACTACAGAACCAAAGGGGGAAAATGTTATAAATGTCTGTATGGGTACAGCTTGCTTTGTAAAGGGAGCTGGAGATGTACTTTCAGAATTTGAAAAGAAATTAAATATAAAAGTTGGAGAAACCACTAAAGATGGGAAATTTACATTACAAGTTTTGAGATGTGTAGGGGCTTGTGGGTTAGCTCCGGTAGTTACAATTAATGATAAAGTATATGGACATTTTACTAAAAATGAAGTAGATAAAGCATTAGAAGAATATGGGGCGTAGGAGGGATATTTATGGAGAAAATTAATTCTTATAAAGAATTGAAAAGCTATTATAAAAACTATAAAGATTTATTAAAAAGTAGACATACTACCCATGAAGAAGAAACAGCAGTAGAAAATAAAAAATGTGAAAGACTTATATTAGTTTGTGGCGGTACAGGATGTAAATCAGCTGATAGTGATAAAATTGTAGAAAATTTAAAAGAAGAAATAAACAAATTAGGACTCCAAGAAGAAGTAAAAGTTTCTATCACAGGGTGCTTTGGTTTCTGTGAAAAAGGTCCTATAGTTAAAATAAATCCAGATAATGTTTTTTATGTTAAAGTAAAACCAGAAGATGCTAAGGAAATAGCAGAAAAGCATCTATTAAAAGGAGAAGTAGTAGAAAGATTACTTTATGAAGAACCAACCCTTAAAGAAAAAGTAAAAAGACAAGATGAAATGTCTTTTTACAAAAAACAAAAAAGAATTGCTCTTAGGAATTGTGGACTTATAAATCCAGAAGATATAAAAGAATGTATCGGCTCAGAAGGATACTTAGCCCTAGGAAAAGTTTTAAGTGAAATGACACCGGATGAATTAATAAAATCAATAACTGACTCAGGCCTTAGAGGAAGAGGCGGCGGTGGCTTCTCTACAGGTAAAAAGTGGAGTTTTGGAAAAATGTATGATAGTGATGTTAAATATATAATATGTAATGCAGATGAGGGTGATCCAGGAGCCTTTATGGATCGTTCCATATTAGAAGGAGATCCTCATAGCATAATTGAAGCTATGGCCATAGCTGGCTATGCCATAGGAGCTTCCGAAGGTCGTATATATATAAGAGCAGAATATCCTTTAGCTGTAAATAGATTAAAAATAGCTATGGATCAAGCTAAAGAGTGTGGTCTTTTAGGAGAAAATATTTTAGGCACCGGTTTTAACTTTAATATAGAAATAAAATATGGTGCAGGAGCCTTCGTATGTGGAGAAGAAACAGCATTAATACACTCCATAGAAGGAGAAAGAGGAGAACCTACTTATAAACCACCATTTCCAGCAGAAGCTGGTCTTTGGAATAAGCCAACAGTTGTAAATAATGTAGAAACTTTAGCAAATATACCTGCCATAATAAATAGGGGGGCAAATTGGTATAAATCCATAGGAACAGAAAAATCAAATGGTACAAAAGTTTTCGCCCTAGCAGGAAAAATAAATAATGTTGGATTAGTTGAAGTTCCTATGGGGACTACTCTAAGAGAGATAATATATGATATAGGTGGAGGTATAAAAAACGGCAAGAAATTTAAAGCTGTTCAAACAGGAGGACCTTCAGGTGGCTGTATTCCAGCTTCACTTTTAGATATTCCTATAGACTATGAATCATTAACATCTATAGGATCTATGATGGGTTCCGGTGGAATGATTGTTATGGATGAAGATAATTGTATGGTAGATATAGCAAAATTTTATCTTGAATTTACAGTGGATGAATCCTGTGGTAAATGTACCCCATGCAGAATCGGTAATAAGAGACTTTTAGAAACTTTAATAAAGATAACTAATGGGAAGGGTTCAGAAGAAGATTTAAATAAATTAGATGAATTATCACATATAATAAAGGATACTTCCTTATGTGGATTAGGACAAACTGCACCAAATCCAGTACTAAGTACTATGAGATATTTTATGGATGAATACGAAGCTCACGTTAATGAAAAAAGATGTCCATCAGGTACTTGTAAAAATTTACTCCATTATGAGATTACTGATAAATGTATCGGATGTACTAAATGTGCAAGAGGTTGCCCAGTATCTTGTATAATAGGAAAAGTTAAAGAAAAACATTTTATAAATCAAGAAAAATGTATTAAATGTGGAAATTGTTATAGTGCTTGTCCAGTTGGGGCTATTATAAAGAAATAGAAAGAAAGAGGTGAATAAAATGAGTTTAGTAACTTTAAATATAAATGGTAAAGAGCTTAAGGTAGAGAAGGGAACCACTATATTAGATGCAGCAAAACTTTTAAATATAAATATACCAACTCTATGTAATTTTCATCTTAATGATAATAAAACAGAAAATAAACCTGGTTCCTGTAGAGTCTGTGTAGTAGAGGTAGAAGGGAGAAAAAACTTAGCGCCAGCCTGTTGTACCCCTGTAGGAAAAGGCATGGTAGTAAAAACTAATTCCATAAGGGCTATAAAAGCTAGAAGAGCCATAGTAGAATTACTTTTATCTGATCATCCAAAAGACTGTTTGCTTTGTGAGAAAAATACAAAATGTGAACTACAAAAATTAGCTGCAGATATGGGGATAAGAGAAATGAAATATCAAGGTGAAATTTCAATGTATCCTATAGATATTTCTAGCTATTCCATAGTTAGAGATATGGATAAATGTATACTTTGTAGAAGATGTATAACTATGTGTAATGAAGTTCAAACTGTAGGAACCCTATCTGCTATTGGAAGAGGTTTTGAAACTGTAGTAGCACCAGCCTTTTCTGAAGCTATAAAAAATACTAATTGTACTTTCTGTGGACAATGTGTTTCTGTCTGTCCAACTGGGGCTTTAACAGAAGTGAATAATACAAGTAAAGTTTGGGATGCGCTATCACAAAAGGATAAAGTTGTTATTGTACAAACAGCTCCAGCTATTAGAGCTGCTTTAGGTGAAGAATTTGGATTAGAACCTGGAACAGCAGTTACAGGAAAAATGGTAGCAGCTCTTCGTCAATTAGGATTCAGTAAAGTTTTTGATACAGACTTTGCTGCAGATTTAACCATTATGGAGGAAGCTTCAGAATTTATTCACAGATTAGAGCATGGCGGAACACTTCCAATGCTTACAAGTTGTTGTCCAGGATGGATAAAATTCTTTGAACACAACTTTAATGATTTAATGAATATACCATCTAGTTGTAAGTCTCCTCAGCAAATGTTTGGAGCTATAGCTAAAAGTTATTTAGCAGAAAAAATGAAGGTAGATCCTAAAGATATTATAGTAGTATCTGTAATGCCTTGTCTTGCTAAAAAGTATGAAGCAAAAAGAGAAGAAATGAAGAGAAATGGAATTCCAGATGTAGACATTGTTATAAGTACAAGAGAATTAGCTAAAATGATAGTAGAAGCGGGTATAGATTTTAATTCTCTACAGAAAGAAGAATTTGACAATCCACTAGGTGAATCTACAGGGGCTTCAGTAATTTTTGGAACTACCGGTGGTGTTATGGAAGCAGCCTTAAGAACTGCCTATGAATGGGTTACTGAAGATACTTTAAAAGATGTAGAATTTACAGAAGTTCGCGGTGAAGAGGGGATAAGAGAAGCTACAGTAAACATAAAGGATATAGAGGTTAAAGTAGCTATAGCTAGTGGATTAGGTAATGCTAGAAAACTTTTAAATGATATAAGAAATGGAAAGTCTAAATATCATATGATAGAAATCATGGCGTGTCCATCAGGATGTGTAGATGGTGGTGGTCAACCTTATATCTATGGAGATACAAATATATTGAAAAAAAGAACAGAAGCCCTATATAAAGAAGATAGTAATAAAGAAATAAGAAAGTCTCACGAAAATCCATATATAAAGAAACTTTATGAAGAATATTTAGGTAAACCTTATGGTGAAAAAGCTCATGAACTTCTTCATACTAAATATAGAATTAGATAACATGAAATAAATACAAATTTTTTCATTAATATACACCAAATAAAACCAGTGTCAGTATGGTTTGAAACTATAATCGGTTATAAGTTTAAAGTAATTTCCTAAAATATGAAACCTATATTAGATTATATAGTTTATTGTAGGTTTTATAATATAAAAATAAGAGAGCCTTTATTTATCCCTTTTTACCCCTCATCTTAAATATTTAGGCTCTCTTATTTTGTGTTCTAATACTTCTGCAAATAAAATTTTTAAAATATATCTAAGAAGAAATTAAATCTATATTTATAAATAAATTATTGACAAGGCTTTATTTATAAATTAAAGTTTATTTTAGATTATATTTTCAGGAGGACTTTTACATATGAGTATATTAACCGTTAAGGATATTAGCCATGGATTTGGAGACAGAGCTATTTTTGATGAAGTATCCTTTAGACTTTTAAAGGGAGAGCATGTAGGACTTATTGGAGCTAATGGAGAGGGTAAGTCTACATTTATGAATATAATAACAGGGAAACTAATGCCAGATGAGGGTAAAATTCAATGGGCAAAGGATGTAAGAATAGGATACATGGATCAGCATTTAAATCTTACAAAGGGAAAAACCATTAGAGAAGTCTTGAGGGAAGCCTTTGACTATTTATTTAACCTTGAAAAAGAAATGAATGATTTATACATGAAAATGGGAGAGGTATCCCAGGAAGAAATGGAAAAAATGCTAAATAGAACAGCTACTATACAGGATATGTTAGATCATAATGATTTTTACATAATAGATGCTAAAATAGAGGAAATAGCAAGGGGACTTGGTATTGCTGACATAGGTTTGGATAAGGATGTATCAGATTTATCTGGAGGACAAAGAACAAAAATACTTCTAGCAAAACTCCTTTTAGAAAATCCAGATATATTACTTTTAGATGAGCCTACAAACTATTTAGACGAAGATCACATATATTGGCTTAAAAATTATCTTAAAAACTACGAAAATGCCTTTATTTTAATATCCCATGATATACTATTTTTAAATGAGGTAATAAATTTAATTTATCATGTAGAAAATAAAAGACTTACTCGTTACGTAGGGGATTATAATGAATTTAGAAGAGTTTATGAGGAAAACAAGAAACGACTAGAGGCGGCCTATGAAAGACAACAGGCAGAAATATCAAAACTAGAAGATTTTATAGCAAAAAATAAAGCAAGAGTTTCCACCGTAGGTATGGCAAGATCTAGACAAAAAAAATTAGATAAAATAGATAAAATAGAACTTACAAAAGAAAAACCAAAGCCAGAATTTAATTTTAAACAGGCTAGAGCTTCTGGAAAAGTTATATTTGAAACTAAAGATTTAGTTATAGGCTATGATTCACCTTTAACAAAACCTTTAAATATAAAAATGGAAAGAGGACAAAAGGTAGCCTTAGTAGGAGCCAATGGTCTTGGAAAAACTACATTACTAAAAAGTTTATTAGGCGCTATAAAACCATTGGAAGGGGATGTTACTCTAGGTGATTATCAATACATAGGATATTTTGAACAAGAAGAAAGAGAATCTAATTATAATACCTGTATAGAAGAAGTGTGGAAAGAGTTCCCTGTATTTACTCAATACGAAATAAGAGCTGCTCTAGCAAAATGTGGATTAACTACTAAGCAATTAGAATCTAAAATAGTAGTACTGTCCGGTGGAGAAGCAGCAAAGGTAAGGCTTTGTAAAATACTAAATAGAGAAACCAATATACTAATATTAGATGAGCCTACTAACCACTTAGATGTGGAAGCCAAAGAAGAATTAAAAAGAGCATTAAAAGAATATAAAGGTTCTATACTTTTAGTTTGCCACGAAAAAGAATTTTATGAAGATATAGTAACAGAAACTTGGAATTGTGAAAGTTGGACAACTAAAATTGTATAGTAAGTCTAGAAAAGTAGCTAGTTATCAAATCTAGCTACTTTTTGTTGTTTATATCTTTGAAATTTATATCTTATCTTTCTTATAGATTTATATTCTGTATTCACAAAAATATTATGACCTCAATTAGTGAGCAGTTTCCTTTTTGAGTCTCCATATTGCCAGTGCAAAGCTAATACAGCACAACACTGCAAATAGCAGTATGACAGGCAGAATGTCCCAAAGCACAATGATTTCTCCGAATATTAAACTGCGCAGAGCACTAATAATGTACGTAAATGGATTGAGCTTCACAGCTATAGCCAAACCTCCAGACAAATTTTCTAAAGGAAAAAGAGCTGTGCTCAAAAAGAATATAGGCAGGATAATAGCAGTCATAATTGTCTCATATATTACTTCATTTGGCAAAGAAAGGCTGATGAAATAGGCAAGCCCTGACAGGAAGAAGGCTGTCATAAAGATCAGCAGTATAATGAGCACAATTCCGGTAATGCTGGATGATATCTTTACTGAGAAAAAAAGACTTACAACAAATAAAATCCCTATTTCCATAAAAGAAACCAGTATCACTTCTAACATTTGCCCAAGCACAATTGAGCTTCGCCTCATAGGTGCAATCAGATTTCTATAAAAGCTACCACTAGATTTCATAATGAAATTGATGATACCACCGCTACAACTAACAGAAAAGATCACGAGAAATATGATACCGGGCAAAACGAAAGCAGTGTAATTGCCAACTCCCATATTTTGCATTGTCTGACTTGCCACAGCACTATACAAAACAAGCCAAAGAAGAGGTTGTAGTATGGTAACTAGGATAGAAATTGGATTTTTTAGGCGCCACTTCATATTTCTCCACATAATATTTAGCATCTTTATTCCTCCTCTCTATTGTTCTCTGAACCCGTTAATGACAAGAAGACATCTTCCAAACTAGGTTCTACAATTTCGATTGCATTGAAATCCACTTTATTATCTAAAAGCCACTTATTAACAACTGTAAGAGCTATTCTGCTGTTATCTACACCTAAAAAAACAGAATTATTTCGCACATTAATAAACTTAATGACTCCCATGCTATTAAGGGAATCTTTATATTTTTTCATTTCCTGAATGCTGGGAAATGTTATGTGAAGCATATTTTGCCTAATATAACTACGTAAGCTACCAGGTGTTCCCTGAGCTAGTTCCTTACCATCTTTCATGATACAAATCCTATCACTCAACTGGTCCGCCTCCTCAAGATAATGAGTAGTAAGAAAAATAGTTGTCCCATATTCATCTCGTATTTTCAGTAGCATTTTCCACATGGCTTTTCTAGACTCAATATCCATTCCCACTGTGGGCTCATCCAGAAACAGAATTTTAGGCATTGATACCATATTCATGGCAATATCCAGTCTGCGTTTTATGCCGCCAGAATAGGATGCGGTAGGATACTTCCGATACCTGGAAAGCTCAAAGCTGTCAATCAAAGAATTGATTCTTTCTTTTGCTACCTGCGTATCTACTTTATACAGCCTGCTTTGAAATATCATGTTTTCCATAAGTGACAGGTGCTCATCAATAGAAACATGCTGTGCAACACAAGCAATTTGTGTACGAACCCAGTCAGGATTCTTGCATAAATCTTTACCCAGAATTGTTACATTTCCAGATGTGGGTTTGTAAAAGGTTGTCAAAATGTTAATCAAAGAGGATTTTCCCGCGCCATTGGGACCTAACAGAGAAAAGATTTCTCCATTATTTACTTTTAAATTTAAGTCATCTAAGGCTCTGACACCATTTTTGTACTGCTTAACCAATTTGTCAACTCCAATTGCTAACATTTTACTCCTCCTCTTTAAGTGGGAATATTATTTCTGTAATATATTTATTTGGATTTCCTTTTAATATCATTCCAGGTCCTTTTATAAAAACTTCTCGAAGAGGAGGTTGTAAAGATAGATTGTTTTCTTGTGCATAGTTCTTAATAGCTTCGTATGCATAATGCATGGTTTCATAAGACCCCACATGTGTAACACAAACAGCCTTTACTTGTGGCATATCTTTTACCGTAACACCATTGCTCTTTGGAGTTTCAGCAGTAGGCACACATAATTCCATTTCTCCCATTTTAGTTTCTGGATTCATTTCATAGTAGCAGAAAAAAGGGGCACCATTTACTTTTCCTTGTATGGCTTTAAACAGGTTAGGGAACACTTTTGATGCTCCGCTAACAGCTCCTTTGTATCCCATGAAAGCTACCCTGATTGGTTCAATATCCTTGATTTCAATTTTATAATTCATTTATTTTCCTCCTAAATATATTTGTATTATGTTGACTTCTTAACTGCAATCCATACTTCCGAATGTCCACCTTTTAATTTGGGATCACTAATAGGGTAAATTTCTATATCCGGCAACTTAGCATATTCATATCCAGAAAAGGGAAGCCATTCTGTGAGAAACCTTTTAAAAATTCTTTGAATAGAATCTTTAAAATTCCCATTACATTCAAAGATAACCCATGTAGCTGCAGGTATATTGAATTCCACCATTCCTTCTGGTACAGGTTCATCTGTGGCTGCTGCAATATAATAATATATGTCTTCAGGATTTTTATACACAGTTACACCTAAAATACCATGAGGGTTTTGATTATTTAATTTACAAATTTGTGAAAATAAATTGCTTTTTAACATTTCATCCCAGAAAGAAGGAACAATTTTAAAATTTTCTTCTATATACTCTTTTAGTGCAGTTCTAATTCCTACAATTTTAATAGGATTTTTTCTTTCAATTCTATATCTCATACTTTCACCTCCAGTAATGCTAATAGAAAAACTAATAGGAGGATAAGTGTTTAATAAAGTTCCTTCCATACGAGCAGCAGTTGGTGCAACACCATGAACATTTTGAAATGCACGATTAAATGATGTCGGAGAAACATAACCATACTTTGAACCAATATCCATGATTCTAGTGTCACTTACCTGTAATTCAAAAGCAGCTTTTGTCATTCTCCTACGACGAATATAATCAGATAGGGGAATACCTGCTACGTAAGAAAACATTCGCTGAAAATAATATGTTGAACAGCAAGCAATTTTTGCAGCTTTATCATAAGATATATCACCTTCTAGATTATTTTCTATGTAATCAATTGCTTGGCTTAGTTGCTTCAACCACTCCATATCATCACCTCCTTAGTTCAAAGTTTAACACAATATAAAATATATCTCTTCTCTTTTGATGTCCAGTTTTGTAAACTTATTATTTGATAAAAATTCTCTTATATTTTTGAATTTATGTAATAATTACATTAGATTTATAATAAATAAAATTTAGGGTATTAATAAAGAGGAGTGATATATTTTTAAATTATTATAGTACTGAAAGTAATGTATTTGAATATACTATTTATGGCGATAAAATATTTATATTAATAGAATTATTATGTTTATTTTTATAAACTTTTTGATATAATATAAATTGGATAAATTTTATGCCTAAGCTGAAAAATACAAACTTTTTAAAACAAGCTTTTTAAAATCCGAATTAGAAAAGGCTTAGTGCTGAGAACACTAAGCCGATCCTAGAACGTTTTTAAGCAGAAATCCGAATTATCATTTGGTATAACTGCTTCCCACTTTAGTGGTGTTGTTTTAGGGCTATTGGATTTTTAACTTATAAATATGTTAAACAAGGAAAAGGGCACTAATCTTTGGAGGATGGGTGCTTTTTCTCTTTGCTATTAACTTCTATATCTAAACCAAGAAATCTAACCTTGATTTTTATATTGGAAATAAAAAGGTTGTGTTTTAATATTAAATTAATAATATAAACAACAAAAACTCCTTTTATTAAAAGTTCTAGCATATCCAATACCACCCCCTTAAGCTATAATGAGAAATCATCCATAGCCCAAGGCGGAAAACGTACAACCACCGTAGCCATCCACTTCTACGGAGCTTGAAAATTTTTACTTTTATAGTATAACATAATTTTACCAGCTAGTATAGTCATAGGTTAAAAAATAAACAAATTTTTAACAATGTAAGAGTATATTGAATTATTAAGAATTTTTATCGATAGCAAAAAACTTTACAGCTTAGGATATAAGTTTATAACAATTTCTAAAACAGCTGAGCTTTTAAAGATATAATGAATAAAAGTTAAACAGGTTAGAAAGCTTAAAGAAAAGTGTATAAATATAATAGATACAATTAAAAATGATTGAGTGGATTTAGTGGTTAACACTCCTACAAAAGGTAATGATTCAAAAAGAGATGCTTTCCACATAAGAAGAGCAGCCATTGAAAGAAATCTTGGAGTAATAACATCACTAGATACGTTAAAAGCTATAGTAGATATTAAATCTAAAGAGATAAAAGATGAAACTTTGTATATATTTGATCTTTCAGACTAATCTATATATTACAATTATTACAAAACAATTATATAAATTGTAATAAGATACACATTAATGTATAATTTAATTATATTTACAATAAAATTATTGAAAAAGTACTCTTAATAACATATAATGATAATATAAAATCTATGTTTCATAGAAAATAATTAATATAAATATATACTCAATAAAAAATTTACAAGTATATATGCCTAGATAAGTGGAAGATAGTTGAAAAATTTTCTGATATTTTTTTCAATTTGTGTAATAATTTCTTTGGGTTTATAATAAATAAAGTTTAGGGTCATTAATAAAAAGTACTAAACATATTTTTAAATTTTTATAGTACTGAAAGTACTGTATTTGAATATAATATTTATGGTTATAAAATATTTATATTAATTAAGTTATTATGTTTATTTTTATATAATTTTTGTTATAATATATATTAGGTAAAATCCACAGGCAAGCTGAGAAGTACAGAATTTTAAAACTAAGTTTTTAAAAATTCTAATTAGAAAAGGCTCAGTGCTGAGAACACTAAGCCGATCCTAGAACGTTTTTAAGCAAAAGTCCAAATTTATTATTTGGTCAACTGCTTACCACTTTAATGGTGTTGTTTTAGGGCTATTGGATTTTTAAAATATAAATATGTTAAACAAGGGAAAAGGCACTAATCTTTGGAGGATGGGTGCTTTTTCTCTTTGCTATCAACTTCTATATCTAAACCAAGAAATCTAACTCTGATTTTTATAGTGGAAATAAAAAGATTGTGTTTCAATATTAAACTAATAATATAAATCACAAAAGCTCCTTTTATTAAAAGTTCTAGCATATCCAATACCACCCCCTTAAGCTATAATGAAAAATCATCTATAACCCAAGGTGGAAAACGTACAACCACCGTAGCCATCCACTTCTACGAAATTTGAATTTTTTTATAGTATACCATAATTTTACCACCTAGTATAGTAATAAGTAAACACTAATTAGGTTTTGTTATATCTCTATACTATCATTATATGCAGAAAAAACTCATATAACTACAATGCTTTTTTAAAGTTTTTTCTAATATAATATTAATATATATTAAACACTTATTTCTATTTATTTATATTATCTAAATTTCTTTCACAAATATATTTAGATATAAATTATTATTTTAACAATTACCGCATATACACCATAAAATATTTAAAATAATTATGTTATTATATTAAAAATAACGTTATGAGCATTTATAAATATAAAAGATAATTAAAAAATGCTAATTTTTTTCATAGGTTAGCATTTTTATTATAATATTAAACTTATTTCTAATAATGTTTTAGCGGTAAAGGTTACATTATATTTAGCTAAAATTTATTTACATTTTTCTTAAATATAATGTTATAATACATAGTATAATAATATGAATTATGATTCATTTAAATTGATATTCTATGAAACAAATATTAATTTAAATAAAATTTTAGTTATTAGTTAATTGTATAAATAATTTTACACACAGGGAGTGAGCTATATGAATGCAAATAGAACAGATTTAGGAAAAGGTAATATAGGTAAACTGCTATTCAAACTATCAGCACCGGCTATAATTGCACAGATAGTAAATGTACTTTATAACATAGTAGATAGAATATTTATAGGAAGAATGCCTAATGGTGAACTAGCCATGGCAGGAGTGGGAGTTGCCTTTCCTATTATTATGATAATTTCAGCCTTTAGTGCTCTTATAGGAATGGGGGGAGCTCCTCTTGTTGCTATTAAAATGGGAGAAAATAACAATGGCGATTCTGAGAAAATAATGTCCAATAGTTTTTCTATGCTAATTATATTGTCTATTGTATTAACCATAGTATTTTTGGTATTTAAAGAGCCTATTCTTTGGAAGTTTGGAGCAAGTAATAGGACCATTGAATTTGCCAAAGATTATTTAACTATATATCTTATAGGAACATTATTTGTTTTAATAGCACTAGGAATGAATCCATTTATAAATACCCAGGGCTTTGCAAAGACAGGAATGATTACAGTAATGATTGGAGCTATTATAAATATAATTTTAGATCCAATATTTATATTTGGATTAAATTTAGGGGTTAAAGGGGCTGCTATAGCTACTGTTACATCTCAATGTATATCTGCTATATGGGTATTATTTTTCTTGTTTGGAGATAAAAGTATAATTAAAGTAAGAAAAAAATATTTGTTTTTAAATAAAAAAGTAATTTTCCCTATTATTGCTTTAGGAGTTTCACCTTTTATAATGCAAGCCACAGAAAGCTTAGTACTTATATCTATGAATAGTAAATTACAGATTCATGGTGGTGACTTAGCAGTAGGGGCTATGACTATAATGAGTAGTATAATGCAAATATTACTTCTTCCACTTATGGGATTAACTCAAGGAGCTCAGCCTATTATAAGTTATAACTTTGGTGCAAAAAAAATAGAAAGAGTAAAAAGCACCTTCAAGTTATTAATAATATGTTGCATTTCCTATACAGTTATTATGTGGGGGAGCCTAATGATATTCCCAGAAATATTCGTAAGTATATTTAACAACAAACCAGAGCTTATATCAATTACTTCTTGGAGTATAAAAATATATTTTGCAGGTATTGGTATATTTGGAGCACAGATAGCTTGTCAGCAAACATTTTTAGCATTAGGACAAGCCAAGTATTCTCTTATGTTAGCTTTGCTTAGAAAAATAATATTATTAATACCACTTATATTTATACTTCCTTTATTCATGAAAGATAAATTATTTGCAGTATTATTAGCAGAACCTATAGCAGATGTAATAGCATCCTTAATAACAATTATATCCTTTAGTTTATTCTATAAAAAAACTTTAAACAATAAAGAACTACTAATGGTAAATAGGTAAAGTTTAATATTTTACACAATGGAGTACATTTAACAATAATAAAACTAATTTGATTATTTGTATTAATTTTATAATTTTTATTTGTAATTAGTAATATTTTATATTAAAGAAATATTTAGGGTTAATATTTTAAATAAAAAAATATTAGCCCTATTTAATTTTTTATGAAAAATAGAAACATAAATGTAAATATTAAACTAGCTAATATTAAAATCTACAATTGTATGGTATAGATACTTATTTTCTATATTAGTTTAGAAAATGAGATATTATAGTAATTATCCATAAATGTATAGGATAAAAAGCATAAAACATATATTTTATGAACTTATTATTAAGTCCTCTTTGACCATTATACATAAGAATAAGAGGAAGAGCAAAAATCATTAACCATTGGTAATTTAATACGAATAAATTCAAATAAGTTAGTCCTCCACCGCTAACCATAATAAATTCAAACAAAGAAATTGAAATATATCCAATAGATAATTTAATTTTATCCTCTCTAAAAAAGTAGAAAACTAAAGTCATTAATACTCCATCAAGAGATGCTTCTGTAAAAATAGCTAATATACCTACTATAATAGCTAGTGGAATACCAAATTTATAATTTTTACTTTTTCTGGTATAATCAATAACACACATCAAAAGTACTGATAATCCTAAAGATAAAAATATGTTATTTTGCAATGTTTCCTTTCCTGGTAGAGCATAATTTAATATTGACGAACCTGCAAACATAATAGCTCCCCATCCGAATAATCTTCCTAAGTATTTACTCTTACTCTTTGTATGAAAAAATCCTTCTGCCATAAAAAAGAAAAATATAGGGGCTACCAATCTACCTAGCCATCCAAACCATATTGGTATATTATCAAAAGCTTTAGGCAAATGATCTAATACCATAAGTATCATTGCTATAATTTTCAATTTAAAACTATCTAATTTCATAATATAAATCCTCCTTTAAGTATTTCTTTTATTAATAAAATTATATATGGTTAAAACATATAGAGGAATTTATTTATATTACATAAACATTACAATAGTGTAATAAAAAACTCATTTAATTTTAATAAATCACTAATTAATAATTTTAAACAATATTATTATGTAACAATAAAAACTCTATTTATATTTTTATGTCATAATAAGTAATTCTTATTTATATAATTTATTGGAGCATATTTTTTATATTGCAATCAATAAATTCCTAGGAGGAGTAATGAATAATAGCTTTTGCCCATTAATTGAAAGAAAAGATACCACCTCAAAAATTCTTTGGAAAGAAGCTTTAAATTTAATTAATCATAGGAGAACTAAAAAAATAAATGCTATATGGTTGGAGGTTACAGGTTGTTCTGGAAATATAATTTCTCTTTTGAATGCAGAAAACCCAGGGCTTATTTATATATTAAAAAATATAGTTAACTTAACTTTTAATAATGCTTTAATGGGAGCCGAAGGAGAATTTGCCTATGAACAGTTTCTAAATACATTGAATACAGAATTTATATTATTAGTAGATGGAGCTGTATCCACTAAAGAAAATGGCTATTATAACATTATTGCTAATTATAAAGGGAAGCCAGTCACCGCATTAGAGGCAGTAAAGATGGCAGGCGAAAAAGCAAAATATGTAGTAACTGTAGGAACCTGTTCCTCTTATGGCGGTATTTCTGTGGCTAAGCCTAATCCTTCCGGTAGCAAAAGCGTAGAAGCTGTTATAAATAAAGAAGTAATAAAATTGCCGGGATGTCCTTGCCATCCTGATTGGGTAGTAGGTACTTTAGCCCATTTAGTAGCTTACGGTAAACCAGAATTAGATAATAAAGGGAGACCTATATTATTTTATGGTATAACCATTCATGATAGTTGTACAAGAAGAGGTTTTTTTGATAAAGGAATCTTTGCAAAAAAATTTGGAGAAGAAGGATGTATGTTTAAGTTAGGCTGTAGAGGACCTGTTACAAGAACAGATTGCCCACGAAGAAAATGGAATGGCTATGTAAATTGGCCTATTGGAGACAACACAAATTGTATAGGCTGTGCCCAAGAAAGATTTCCAGATGGTATGGAACCCTTTGTTAGGTATTAATTTCTATAGTTTAAAAAGTAAAGTATATTAATTTTTAGTTTAAATTATTTATGCTTAAGGTAACTAATTAAATTTTAAATTATAAAAAGGGGAGGTCATTATGGGAAAGACTATCACTATTGATCCTATAACTAGGATTAGTGGATTTTTAGAAATAAAGGTAAAAGTAGAAGATAACATTATTGTAGATGGTAAAACCAGCGGATTATTATTTAGAGGTTTTGAAAAAATGTTAGAAGGAAGACCTCCTTTAGATGCTATATATTTTACTGAAAGAATATGTGGGATATGTTCTACTGCACATGCTATGACTTCTACTTTAGCTTTAGAAAATGCATTAAATATAACCCCAAGTATAAATGATTTATATATAAGAGATATGATGCATGGATTTGAATTTATACAAAATCACCTAAGACAGTTTTATTGTTTTACTATACCAAGCTATGTAAATTTACCTAATATAAAGCCTATATATCCTCAGGAATATAGTGATTTTAGATTACCTAAAAAGCTTAATGAAAGAATAAGTTCTCATTATGAAGAAGGCATAAAGTATAGTAGATTAGCCCATGAAGCCTTAGCTGTATTAGGAGGTAAAGCACCTCATACTCATGGTATCTTTGTAGGAGGAGTTACTGTAAATATAGATTCTTACAAATTAACAAAAATACAATCCATATTAAAGGCAATAAAAGAGTTTGTAAATACCTATATGCTAGAGGATATGAATATAATTGCTAAGTATTACTCTGACTATTTTAACCTTGGAAAAACCTATGGGAATTTTATGAGTTTTGGTGTATTTGATAACTATGAGGACAAAAATATAAGTTATGTAAAACCAGGAGTAATAATAAATAATAAATCAGAAAATTTTGACAGAAATAAAATAACAGAAAATATTCGTTATGCTTGGTATGTAAGTGACACTATAACAGAAAATCCAATTATGGATAATGAGTATACTGTAGATTTAAAGAAAGAAGGAGCTTATAGTTTTGTAAAGGCGCCTAGATATAATGGTTTACCTATGGAAGTAGGCCCTCTAGCTAGATTAAAAATTGCTGGAGAATATACTGGTGGCAATTCATCTATGGATAGAAATATAGCTCGTGTTCTAGAAACTAAAAAAATAATAGATATACTATCTAATATATCAGAAAAAATTCAATTAATACCTAATAATCAATCTGTATATAATATCCCAGATAATGCTTTTGGAGAAGGTCTTATAGATACTACTAGAGGTTCCTTATCACACTTTATAAAAATAGAAAATAAAACCATCAAATACTATAACATTATAACTCCTACAGCCTGGAATATATCTCCTAAGGATTCAAATGGTACAAGAGGTGTGGGAGAAAAATCCTTAATAGGTTCAAAAATAAATAATGTAGAAAAGCCCGTAGAAATAGGTAGAATAATCCGCTCTTTTGATCCCTGCATTTCCTGTGCCACCCATTTAATAAGTAATAATAATGAACCAATTAAAGTGGAGGTTTTAGTATAGCTATTAAAGTTATTGCTATAGGAAATATTCTAATGGGTGACGATGGCATAGCTATAGAAATAGCTAAAAATATACAGGGATTTTTAAAGAAAAATAATATAGAAGTTATAATAGGAGAAACAGATTTTGAATATTGTCTTTCAAATATAAAGAAAGATGACTTTTTATTTATACTAGACGCAGGGTATTATGGTAAAAAAATTGGAGATATAACAACTTTATCATTAGATAATTATACTTCACATAAAAAAGGATATACTCAACATAGCTATAGTTTTATAGATTTGGTTAAACTTTATTATAAAGAAACTAAGGGATATATTTTAGCTATTGAAGTTTCTAATATAGATTACACTTTAGAAATTAGTAAGGAGCTTAAAGCTAATATGAATAAAATTTCTAATGAAATAATATCTATAATTATAAAAGAAATAAAATCTTTAGACAAATCAAGTGTTTTTTAGATTCAGTAAAAAATGTAAACATGAGCAATAACGCCACTAAAATAATAAATATGTTTTAATAAAACTGAATATCTTTTTAATAATATCAAGGAGTAAAAAATGGAATGTAATGATTGTGTATTTTATAAGCTTTTTAGTTGCCGTAATAAGATAGCTTATTACAGCCAAATGCTATTTTTTACCCAAAATTTATATGAAATAAAACTTTATACAGAAATAGTAGAAAAGGAACTAAGAAATTTAAAAATATTAACAAAACATTGTAAAGACAACTTCAAAATAGCAGAGAATAATAAGCTCTATTATAATGATTTTTCTTATGATTCAAAGGGAACTAAAATTGTGCAAAAAAATAGATTTAGCCCAAACAACAATATGGAAAAACAATTTACAATAGAAGAATTAAAAAAATATGATGGAAGCAATGGAAAGCCAGCTTATGTAGCAGTAAATGGAATTGTATATGATGTAAGTTTTGAAGCTACTTGGGGTGGTGGAACACATTTTGGACTTTATTCTGGTAAAGATTTGAGTAATGAATTTTTAGGATGTCATAAAGGTATAAAAGAAGTCTTAAATAAATTACCTAAAATAGGCACTATAAAGTAATCCTTAAGGTAAAAGAGAAGCTGAAGTTTACTTATATTAATTCCTTTGTACAGCTAAATATTCTTAGTTTTTTAATGGTAATTATATTAAAACTAATATATAGCTTTAATGTTATAAAGGATAATAACCTTTATAGATTTTCAACATGTAATCTATGTATGAAGTAAGTAAAATAAAGCATTGTATAATAAAATATACAACTTGCTAGAGAAAGGAAGTAAAAAAATGCATGATACTTTTTTAATAGATCAAATATGGGTTAAAGTACAAGAAATATGCAAAGAAAATAAAATAGAGAAACTCACCAAAGTAGTAGTTACAGTAAATAATAACAGCCATGTTAATAAAGAGAATTTATATAATCATATAACAAAGTGCAATAGTAAATTAGTAGATGAAAATATAAAAATTGTGGTAGAAAGACAACCTATAGAGGAACAAACAGCTATTATTGAATCTTTAGAAGGTGATGTATCTGAAGCATAGAGAAGATGTCAATATGCGAAAACGATATTTAATAAAAATAGAAGGTATAGTACAGGGGGTAGGCTTTAGACCTTTTGTATATAATAATGCTAAAAAGTTTCAGTTAAAAGGATATGTAAAAAATAAAGGTGGTATGGTAGAAATAGATTTAGAAGGAAATAAAGGAAATGTTAAAAGATTTCTATTAGAGCTTATTAAAAAACCACCAATTATGTCTAAAATAGAAAATCTGAAATGCAAATGTTTAAAACCTATTAATTATAAAGATTTTACTATAAAAGAAAGTTCTAATGAAAAAAACGCAGTAAAATTTATAAGTTCAGATATAGCTCTTTGTGAAAATTGTATAAAAGAATTAAATTTAGTTACTGATAAAAGATATAAATACGCCTTTATTAATTGTACAGACTGTGGACCTAGATATTCCATTATAAAGTCATTACCCTATGATAGGGAAAATACAACTATGCAAAAATTTACTATGTGTAATAGTTGCAAAGAAGAATATAATATTCCAAATAATAGACGATTTCATGCAGAACCTAATTGTTGTAATTTATGTGGTCCTTCATTAATGTTATTGAATAATAAGAAACAAGTTATATGTACTAATAAAGAAACAGATTATATAAATAGTACATCTAATAATGCTAATTATAATAAAAATGAAATTTATAACGGATATGAAAATCTATTTAATTCAAATTATAAAAAAAATCCTATATACACTGCCGTAGAACTAATAAAAAAAGGATACATTATAGCTGTAAAAGGTATAGGCGGATTTCATTTAATTTGCAATGGGAAAGATAAAAAAGCTATAGAAAATTTAAGAATAAGGAAAAAAAGGCCACATAAACCTTTAGCTATAATGTGTAAGGATTTAAAAACTATAAAAGAATTATGTTATGTATCTAAATTAGAAGAACAGATTTTAAATGGAAATAAAAAACCTATTCTAATTTTAAAGAAAAAGATTGTAAATATATTGCCGGATAATATAGCTCCTTTAAACAAATATTTAGGAGTTATGCTACCTTATAGCCCGCTACATTATTTATTGTTTAAGGAAGGTTTAGATATAATAATAGCCACCAGTGGTAATATAAGTGGAAGATCCATGGAGTATAAAAACTGTGAAGCTATAGAAAATTTAAAAACTATAGCAGATTATTTTTTAATTCATAACAGAGATATTCATAATGCTGTTGATGATTCCGTAGTAAAAGTTATAAATAATAAAGAAAGTTTGATTAGAATAGGTCGTGGTTATGCTCCTTATACTTTAAAAGTGGGAACTAAAAATGAATTGTTAGCAAAGGGCGCAGAAGAAAAAAACACCTTTTGCCTTTCTCAAAATGGATATATTTATATGAGTCAATATATAGGAGACTTAAAAAATATAGATTGCTATAATAGACATTTAAATACTATAGAACATTTAAAGTCTTTATTAGATATAAATCCTAAAATAGTCACAGAAGATTTACATCCAAATTTTAATACTAATTATGAAAATAAAAGTTATGATAAAACTATTAAAGTGCAACATCATCATGCTCATATGGTAAGTTGTATGGTAGAGCATTCCTTATTTGATAGGACTATCGCTGTTGTATTTGATGGTACAGGCTTCGGTAAAGACAATAGTATATGGGGTGGAGAGTTTTTAGTAGGTGATAGAACCTATTTTGAAAGAGCCGGTCATCTAAAAAAAGTTAAAATACAGGGAGGAGATAAATCCATAAAAGAACCCTGGAGATGTGCTTTAAGTTATTTATGCTCTATAAACTATGAAAAGACTTCTATAATTAAAAATATAGAGGAAGAAAAGATTAAAATGGTAAAAATGGCTTTATACAATAATTTAAATTGCTATATATCTTCTAGTATGGGAAGATTTTTTGATGCAGTAGCTTCATTAATAGGTATTAGAAATATCATAAGTTATGATGGGCAAGCTCCTATAGAATTAGAAAATATCATAGATCAACCTGTATCTCTTCTTTATGATTATAGTATTAATAAAATAGATAATGTTTTTCAGATAGATTATAAAGATATACTTTTAGGTATAATTAAAGATTTAGAGGAAAATAAAGATTTATCTACTATATCATCAAAGTTTCATAATACAGTTATTGATTTTACTTGTAACTTGGTGTGTAAAATAAAAAGAAGTTATGAAATGCAATATAAATTAGAGAACGTTGTATTAAGTGGAGGAGTTTTTCAAAATAATTACTTATTAGAAGGCTTATACAAAAAATTAAAGGATAATGGATTTAAGGTGTTTTTTAATGAGAAAGTTCCTATAAATGATGAAGGAATAAGCCTTGGTCAATTAGCTATTAGCGATTCTATTATAGAAAGGGAGAAAAAAATGTGTATTGCAATACCGGGTAAAATTGTAAGCATTGATGGAGACTATGCTATAACCAATACTATGGGGGTAGAAAGTGAAGTAAATGTGAAGCTTATAGAAAAGCCTTCTATAAATGATTATGTTTTAATTCATGCAGGTTGTGCTATAGAAAAAATAGACTATGAGTACTTTTCTTATTTAGAACATACTATAAAAGAAGCCTTAAGGAGTAATTAAAATGGATACAAACAAATTAATGATTAAAATTATAGATAAAATAAAAGCTTCAGATACAAGAACTTTGAAAATAATGGAGGTATGTGGTAGTCATACTGAAGTTATAAGTAAATTAGGTTTACGAGATATTTTATATCCTAAGATAAATTTAGTATCTGGTCCTGGTTGCCCTGTATGCGTAACAGACGAAAGATATATAGATGTAGCATTAGAACTTTTAAATAAGAAAAATATATTAATAACTACCTTTGGAGATTTAATGAGGGTTAAAGGTAGTACTAATAGTTTAATGGATGAAAAAACAAAGCATAATAATATAAAAGTTGTATATTCTCCCTTAGAGGCTATTAAAATAGCAAAAGAAAATAAATTTTTAGAAGTGATTTTTTTAGCAGTAGGGTTTGAAACTACAGCTCCCTTAATAGCTTTATCTATAAAAAAAGCTAAAAATGAAAAAATAAAAAATATAAGTTTTTTGTTAGGTTTAAAAACAATGAAGCCTGTATTAGAACATATATTTAAAGATAAACATCATAATATAGATGGACTAATTTGTCCAGGCCATGTAGCTTCTGTTAAAGGAGCTAATTATTTTAGATTTATAGGGGATACATACAGTATATCTGCAGTAATATCAGGTTTTCAACCCTTAGATATTTTAAGTTCTATATATTTTATTATAAATGGTAATATAAAAAATGAAAAAACTCTTATGAATTTATATAAAACCTGTGTAAAAGAAGAAGGAAATAAAATTGCTAACAATCTTATAAGTGAAGTTTTTTGTTATAAGGATTCAAACTGGAGAGGCATAGGATTAATTAAAGACTCTGGCTTAGGATTAAAAAATATATATAGTGAATATGATGCTTCTAAAAAATTTAATATAAAAATTAGTAAGTATGAAAAATCTACTAGCTGCATATGTGGTGAAATTATATTAGGCAAAAAAACTCCTAAAGAATGTCCTATGTTTTCTAAGAAATGTACTCCTCAAAATTCAAAGGGGCCCTGTATGGTATCTAAAGAAGGGGCTTGTGCTATAGCTTATAAATACAATAAACTTAAATTTTGAAAAATATTAAATTATAAACTAAAAGTATAAAATTTAAAACTTAATTGAAAATGACAAATTATCATAGTTACACTAAGTCTCAATTTATTGGGAGTTCCTTAAACAAATATAATTTTAAGATACAAGGAGGAAATATGAGGTGAACGAATTTATTACATTAAGTCATGGTCATGGTGGAAAGTATACTCATGAGCTTATAGAAAAACTTATGTATAAACATTTTAATAATAAAACTCTTATAGAAGGTATAGATTCTGCAACTTTTAATATAGAAAAAAGTAAACTATCTTTTACGACAGATTCCTTTGTGGTAAAGCCTTTATTTTTTACTGGAGGAAATATAGGTAAACTGGCAGTATGTGGTACTGTAAATGATTTAGCTGTATCTGGTGCTAAGCCTCTTTATTTAAGTTGCTCTTTTATAATAGAGGAGGGCTTTCCTATGGAAAAATTAGAACTTATAGTAAAATCTATGGAGAATACAGCTAAAGAAGCTGGTGTTTTAATAGTAACAGGAGATACTAAAGTAGTGGAAAAGGGATCTGTAGACCAAATTTTTATAAATACTGCTGGTATAGGTATTGTAGAAGAAAAATACTCTATTAAAAATATTGAAAAAAGTGACAAGATTATAATTACAGGAAATATAGGGGACCATGGGACAGCTATAGCCTTGGATAGATATGATTTAAATATAAAAGCAGATTTAAAAAGTGATTGTGCACCAATCAATAATATAACTAATAACTTAAAAAAATATTATCCTTATATAAAAATAATGAAAGATCCTACGAGAGGTGGAGTTGCGACAACTTTAAATGAAATAGTGTCATTAACTAAAAATTTAGGCATATGCATTTTAGAAGATAAAATACCTATAAAAAAGGAAGTTAAAGCAATAAATGAAATGTTAGGTTTGGATCCTCTATACATGGCCTGCGAGGGAAGAATAATTATGGTAGTAGAAGAACAATTCGCAGAAGATATACTAAAGATTATAAAGAAAATAGATAATTGTGAAAATGCAGAAATAATCGGTACTTTTATAGAAAATCCATATAATATAGTTTATACAGAAAATTTTTTAGGGGGAACACGAATAATAAATATGTTAGAAGGAGATATGCTTCCAAGAATATGTTAAATATATATAATAAATGTATGAATAAGCGTTAATAGTTCTTGATATGAGAAAATTGTAAATTGTTCTTGAATATAAAAATCTGGTGAAAAAGTCACGAATGACTCTTTCACCATAAATTAATCATCATCCGAGGATTCTACTATTCTTTTTAAATTAGTTAAAGTTATTTTTGTCTCTGCAGTAGTTTCACCCAAAAGACTAGCAATTTCTTGAGCTACTCTCATCTGTTTTTCTATTACTTCTTCTGCTGCACTAAAAGAACTTTCTTTAAGTGTTTTTAATTTTTTCTTATTTTTCTCTTTTTCTGTTATATCAGTTAAAGATAAAAGAAAAATGTTTTGCTTTTCTATAAAAATGATACTTTCTATAAATACTAGTCCATAATTATTGAGAGTAATTTTTTTGCCTAAAATATTATTTTTGTTTTTCTTAACTTTAATAAAATCTTCTTCTCTTATTAGGAAGTTTATAGGTTTATTTTTAACTAAATTTTTCTCTAACATAAAGGTTTTTTCAGCAGCAGGGTTTATTTCTATTATATTCAATTTAGAGTCTACCATTATTATACAATTGACTGTGTTTTCAAAAATTATATTGGATATATTTTCAGCCTTACTTCTCATAAAATGAAGACACATCTCAGGTTCTGCCATGCCATCTAAAATGGCATTAGCTTTATCTATACAAGTATTATATCCACAGACACCGCAATTAAGTTCATCCTCTTTGCTGTATTTTCCCATAGATTTTAATATATTTTTAATTTGCTCTTCATATTGTATTTCTTTATCTATAGATTTATCTACAAAACCTCTATGAAAGTTTAATTTGGAACTTTCTAGATTATTTTGTTTATCTGCTTTATTTTCATAGGATTTTATATAATTCTGTCTATTTTCAATATAATTTTGAACCTTTTCTAACTTATTATAATATTCATGATTATTAGTTATAACTTCAGGACCGCCTATACAACTACCTACACAAGCACTAGCTTCTATAAAAGAATTTTTTATATGTCCCTTTTTTATACTTTCAAAAATATCCATGCAAGCATATACTCCATCTACATAAAAAGACTTTATATTTTTATCCTTTAACTCATCCTTTAAATTGCTAATAATACCACCTGGCATAGGATAATAACTACCTAATTTTAAAGATTTATTATCAAACTCCATAGACTCTAAGTTTTCTATACATATATTATATTCTTTCAATAAATTCAAATACTCTTCATATGTTAAAACAGCATCTATACTATTTTCAAAATTATAATTTTCATGTTCCGCTTTTTTAGCAGTACAGGGTCCTATAAATAATGTAAAAGAATCTTCACCATAAATTGTTTTTAATATTTTCCCATGACAAGTCATAGGGGACATAAAAGGGAGCATATATTTCACTAACTCTGGATAATATTTTTCAACAAGAAGATTTACAGAAGGACAAGCTGTTGTAATATAATAATCTTGTTTATTTTCCTTTATAAAGCTTTTATATAGTTTAGTAGTTATATCCGCACCTAAAGCAGTTTCTTCTGCATATTTTATTCCTAATGACTTTAATGAAGCTACTATTTTCCCATGGGATACATTAAAATTCCCCATAAAAGAAGGGGCAATTGAGGCTACTATTTTTTCCTTTTTATTTAAAGCTTTTTTTACTTTATCTAAATAATTAACTACTTTTCTTGCATTTTGAGGACAAACTAAAACGCAACGGCTACATAATATACATCTTTCCATTTCTATTTTTGCCTGATGATTATTAAACTTTATAGCCTTTACAGGACAACTTCTTAAACATTTATAACAATTTTTACAATTAGCTTTTTTAAAATTTATATAATCCATAGTTTTCCTCCTAACTAAAGGAAAGATTTAAGATAGATGAATTAATAGTATCATTATAATAATTTATTAAGAATTATGCTATATTTAGATTATCTTTAGTAGTAATTGTGATAAATATAGTATATATAAGTTAGATTGCATTTACAGTAACATTTTTACCTAATTTTTTCATGTGTTCTGATAGTTCTTCTACCAATTTTAATTTTATACTTAAGTCTACAGGTAAATTTGGATTTTGATGAGCAGGATTCATAGCGCTACCAACCCATATATTTAAATGAGTACATTCCATTAATACTTTAACTAACAAAGAAGCTGCATCTTTACCTAATATCAATTTATTTTCTTCGATTTTATAAAAAGGATCAGAATAACTTTTTATTATATCCAATGTACTACTTAATGTAAGGACTCCCTCTGTAATTAAATCCACTCCCTCCATAGTAGCAATAGGGGGAAGATCAGTATTTATAAGATCAAGATTTACTTTTAATTCTTTGTTTAACTCTCTTTGAGCTATATTAGCTGCAGTTCCACCACAAATTACTTTTTTGCCATTAGATTTCATTAATTGGTCTATAACATATTTATCTTTAGATTTATCCTTAGGAGGTCCTGTAAATAAATCTACATAGGCTGGTTTTTTTATACCTATAGAAACTACAGTTGTATCATCTCCAGGTTTTCCAGCATAAAGGTCAAAACATACTTCTAATAGATCCTTTGCAATAAATTGAGCAGACATATTTTGATAAGATCTTCTTTCTAAATAATCTTTAACATTTTCCCATTGCCAGCCTAGATTAAGTATTTCACCTAATCCTGCATGAATAACTCCATCACTTACTACAGTAAGTAAATCTCCAGGCCTTAATTTTATATTGCTTTCTAAAACTCTTTTAAAATCTATTATTATTTCTTTTTTAGGGAAATCTAAATATTTATTATTTCTTACAATAAATATAGGAGGACTATCATATTCTGCAATATAAGCATCTCCGTTATTATATATTTTTATTAAAGTAAAAGTGGAGTAGGCTATGTTTCTTACTTTACATATAGGTAAAGTATTGACTATAGTATCTACTGTATCATATAAATTTGCACCTTCTTTAAGCATAGTGGCTGCTATTTTAGATGTTAGAGTAGATAATATATTAGCTTTAACCCCGCTACCTAATCCATCTGCTAATACTATTATAGTGCAATCTGGAAGTCGTACAACCTCTATCATATCTCCACACAATTCTTCGCCATATTTATTTAAACTATGAGAAGCTATTTCTACAAATAAACTCATTTTATATCACTTTTATCTCCTTCCACTACTTGTTTTAGTTTAGTTAAAGTAATCTTCGTTTCTGCAGTAGTTTCTCCAAGAAGACTAGCTATTTCTTGAGCTACTCTCATTTGTTTTTCTATTACTTTTTGAGCTGTATCTATGGTTTGTTCTTTTACTTTTAATAGTTCTTTTTTATTTTCTTCTTCTTTTGTAATATCCATCATAGACACCATAACTATATCTTGTTTTGGCATATAAACTATAGTTTTAATAAAAATTACATTGTATTTATAATAATGTACCTTTTTGCCCATAATACTTTTTCCAGTTTCCCTAACATATCTAAAATCTTCATCATTAATTAATAGGGAGATAGGCTTGTCCTTTATATCTCTAGCTTTTATCATGAAAGTCTTCTCAGCAGCAGGATTTATTTCTTTTACATTCATGTTCTCATCTAGAATAAAGATGCAATTAACTGTATTTTCAAAAATTACATTAGTCAAATTTTCAGCTTTATTTCTCATAAAATGAAGACACATATTGGTTTCTGCCATTCCCTCATAAATAGCCTGTGCTTTTTCTATACAAGTATTATAACCGCATACTCCGCAATTAAGCTCATCTTCTTTTGTATGTTTACCCATACTTTTCATTATCTTTAAAAGATCTTTCCTTGAAGCTTTTTTCTTTTCAAAATGTCTATCTTTAAAAGAAGTTGAAAAATCGATACTATCAGGCACAGAAAGTAATCTTATTGTATTACTGGTATCTCTATTTTTTATATAATTTTTAACTTTATTTAATCTTGTATAGTAAGAAACTTCATTTTTAATCATATTCGGTCCACCTATACAATTCCCTCTACATGCAGTAATTTCTAAAAAAGTATTAGATATCTCACCTATTTCCATGCTTTTTAATACTTGAATAGATTCTTCAACACCACTTACGGACATAGAAATTAAGTTGTTGTTTTCTATAATATTTCCCATAGAATTTATTATCCCACCACTCAAAGTAAAAGAGCGTGTTTTTTTATAAGCATTTCTATCAAATTCTCCTATAGGCATAGAATTTAAATCTATATTCATCTCTTTAAACCAATTCTTTAATTCATCAAAATTTATAACAGCATCTACAACTTTTTCTTTTTTATAAATATCTGATTCTGTCTTTTTTGCTATACAAGGACCTATAAATACTACAAAGGCATCCTTACCCCAAATCTCCTTTAATATTTTCCCATGAGCTGTCATGGAAGAGGCAATAGGTATCATATATTTTATAAGAGAAGGAAAATACTTTTCTATTAAATTTACAGCAGAAGGGCATGAAGTTGTAATATAATTATTTAATTTAGTTGTCTCTACATAGTCCTTATATAATTCAGTAACAATTTCTCCACCAAGAGCTGTTTCCTCTACATAAGAAACTCCTAATTCTTTTAGGGCAGAAACTATTTTGCCTTCTTCCACATTAAATACTCCTGCAAATACTGAAGAAACACTAGCTACAACTTTTTTTCCAGATCTTATAGCTTCTTTTACATGTTTTATGTCAGGTTTATCCTTTTTAGCATTTTGAGGACAAATAACAAGACATCTTCCACAGGATATGCATCTTTCTTCAACTATTTCTGCTTTTTCATTTTTAAATTTAATGGCTTTTACTGGGCAAGCTCTTAAACATTTATAGCAATTTTTGCAATTTAAACCAGATATATCTATATAGTTCATTGATTTATACTCCTCAATACCACATTATTAAAGAATTCTTCTACATTTTCTTCATTTACAGAATAAATTTTATCTCCAACTTTTACAGAAACTCCTTCAGTACAATGACCTAAACAAAAAGAACCCTTTATTTCCACTTTATCTTTCAAGTTATTTTTCTCTATAAAATTTTGAAGTAAGGTTATAACTTTATAAGAACCCTTTAAGTGACAAGCACTTCCCACACAAATATTTATTATTAACATAAAAATAACCACCCTTTATAAATTGTCTGTATATTTATAATAATTTTACAATAAAAAAATGAAAAATAATATAGTAATTTTTCTAATAAAATAATATAATATATTTACATAATTATAAAAAAGGAGAGAATACATGGGAAAATATATTAGTACTATAATTATAACTGTAATATTTTCCATTATAATTTTATTATATGGTAGTGCTTTCCTAATGCCTATATTTGGTATAGGAAACAGTATAGCTAAACTTTTATTAATTATTATAGTTTTGCCTTTCATAGCTTTAGTTGGAGCATTAATATACAATATGTATGAAAGAATTAAAGAAATCAAGGAGGATAACAAAGATGATATTAGTAAATACTGATTATATCACAGAAAAGGAAGTAGAAACTTTATCTATAGTTAAAGGATCTATTGTATGGTCTAAAAATGTAGGTAAAGATATACTAAGTGGTCTTAAGACTTTAGTAGGTGGGGAAATTTCAAGCTATACAGAAATGATGAATGAAGCTAGAGCCAAAGCTACTAAAAGAATGGTCGAGGAAGCAGAAGCTCTAGGTGCAGATGGCGTTTTAAATATAAGATATGCTACAAGTAACATAATGCAAGGAGCTGCAGAGGTTATAGTATATGGTACTGCTGTAAAATTTAAATAATATATCCATTATGGTAGATTAAATATCCCTTTATATTAATTATTTTATATTAACTATTTGGTATAGTTCTATAGTAATAAATTGTTTTTATCCTAAATTTAGTTTTATAATATAAATTTATAGATGATAGTTAAACTATTAGATTCTACTATACTTATGGAATTATTTTCACTTATGAACTAAAATAGTAATGTATTTACAATTTATTAAATTTATATAGGGAGATTCTAATATGAAAAAGAAAATTATAGCCTTATTATTATCAGTAGTAGCATTATTTTCTTTTGTATTTGTAGGCTGTAGCAAAGATACATCTAACGATACTAATACAAAAGAAGAAACCAAGCAAGAAACTAAAAAAGATGATAAGAAGGATGAAGCAGCTAAAGAATATAATTACATAAAGGCAGATGAATTAAAATCAAAAATTGAGAAAAAAGAAAAAATTATAATCTTAGATATTCAAGTGAAAGACGAATTTGATAAGCATCATATAAAAGGTGCTATAGAGACTAACGCTTATCCAGTTAAAACTGATGAAGATAAAGCAAAGCTTGATAAAGTTATGGACAAACTTACATCTTCAGAAGATCCAATAGCTATTATCTGTCCAAAAGGAAAAGGTGGAGCAGAAAAAACTTATAACTATCTAAAAGAAAAAGGAATAAAAGAAGATAGGTTACTTATACTAGAAAAAGGACAAGCTGGTTGGACACATGAAGATCTATTAGAAAAATAAAATAGTATAAAATGCCACAAGGGTATATTCCTTGTGGCATTTCTATTTTTAGATATAATATAATAAATGTTTTTAAATAACAATTATTATATTAATTTAAATAAGAATATATAAAAAATTTCTTTACTTAAATACCTTTATTAAAATATAATAATGAATGCAAGTAATTATATATAATTCAAAGTAAAGGTGGGATACAATGAACTTAAGATTAGCTAAGGAAAAAGATTTAAATTTTATAATGGAAATGCTAACAATTGTAAAAAAGCATATGATAGAAAATGATAATGATCAATGGGATGGAGAATATCCAGATATGGAGACACTAAGAAGGGATATAATAAATGAAGATTTGTATACTATAATAGAAGAAAATAACTGTATAGCTATTATAGCAATAAATAAAGATCAAGCTCCTGAATATAAAAATGTTCATTGGAAACTAGATGATAAATCTCCTTTGGTAGTACATAGATTAGCAGTGAACCCAAAATTTCAAGGAAATGGTGTAGCTAAAGCCATTATGAGTTTTGTGGATGAAAAGGCTAAAGAACAAAATTGTAGATCTGTAAGATTAGATACCTATTCAAAAAATAAAGTGGCAATAAACCTTTATGAGAGATTAGATTATTCCATAGTAGGAGAAGTTTATTTTAGAGATAAAAAAATTCCATTCAAATGTTTTGAAAAAATTGTGTAAAATTGATAATAATCTCTTTGATAATAAAATCTATGTTATTTACAATGAGTCCCCAACCATAAAGACTCTTTAAATTGGCTTAACTAAAATTTATATAGGACAAATACCTTCTAAATTTTGGTTGAACTTTATTTATATATTAAATTCTATATTAATTACTTATAGTTAAAATTTGTATTATAACAATTTCCTATAATATATAATTAAAGTAAAAAAAATGCAGTATAATGTTAAATATATAAATAAATTATAAAATATTATAGAAATAGGGGGGATTTTATATGTCAGAAAATCCAAAACAAATGGTAGAACATTTACAAAAAGGGGCAGGAGAATTAGCATCTTCTAATCCACAAGAGATGAAAGCTTTAACTAATTTTGTACAATCAGTCTTTAAAGATGGTGCCTTAGATTTAAAAACAAAGGAAGCTATTGCTATAGCCATATCTGTTTATAGTAGATGCCCTTACTGTATATCAGCTCATGTTAAAAATGCTTTAGATGCAGGATTAACTAGAGAACAAATAATAGAAGCTGGAACAGTAGCAATGGCTTTCGGCGGTGGGCCAGCTATGGCTTATAGTTCTACAATATTAGTTGACGCTTTAAATGAATTAGAAAAATAAAATATTTGTTTAAAGATAACTATATATAAGTTTTCCTAAATTATAGAACTTATTTTATAATTAAAAAGTTATAACTTCTAGAATATGATATTCTAAAAGTTATAACTTTTTAATTTAATTTTTAGTATAATCATTCTAATTCTCATCTTTCAATATTTTTAAAAAATCTAAAGATTTATCAGAAAGTCCTGCAATTACTAGCATATCGCCTTCCAAGATCACAGAATCACCATCTGGAAGTATTTCTTTTCCATCTCTAATAATTAAAAATATTCTAGAACCTTGAGGTATATTTAAATCTTTCAAAGATTTATTAAATATTTTTTTATTGGTTGGAACTACCTCTCTTACACAAATTTTATTGGTATTAGATTCTATAGTTTTTTCTAAATCATCATATTTCATAACTTTATCAAATATAAAAGGAAACAACATACAAGATACTACAGCAGTTAAAATCAAAGCTGAGTAACCTTCCTGAGGAATTAATTTTAAATTAAAAGCAATTTGAGCTCCAACTATAAGTATACTTAATTGACTAGATAAAATAATTGATGAAGATAATGCTTTATTAGTATCAAACTTATATTTTAATACTAAAGAAGGAATAAATTTAATTACATAAATTATTAATATAAGTAAAGGAATTGATATTAAACTTTTAGGATTTTGAAATATGGTAGTTATATCTAAATTTACTCCTACCATTATAAAAAATATAGGAATTAAAAAACCATAACCTATAATATCTAATTTATATTTTAAATCTTCCTCATGGCTTTTGTCTGTCAATAATGTAAATATAACTCCAGCTAAAAATGAGCCTAAAGCTATTTCAGTGCCAGTTTTATTTGATATAGTAACTAAAGTTAATATTAAGGCAAAGGCTGCTCTTACTTCTAAATGAGTATTATTAGTTGCCAAAGTAGCAAAATCATATTTCCCTTGTAATTTACTTAATACTCTATAAATTAAAAATGAAACTATAATAACTATTAAAAATAAAAAGCTCTTGTAAGTTAATCCATAGGTTAACTTAGAAGATATAATAGTCATAGCAATTAAGCTTACAAACTCTCCTATAAGTGAAAATATTAATAATATTTGCCCAAACTCTGTTTTTAATATACCTTTTTGTTTTAAAAATGGTACTAAAAATCCAGGGGCTGCTGCAGAAAATAAAAAAGTCATAAAAATACAATTTTTAATAAGTCCTAAAGAATATAAAAATTTACATATAACAAAAGAAACTACTATAGATAATAAAGACATTATAAGACAAATAATTATATTATTTACTCCTTTACTATCTTTACTAACTTTTATACTATGAACATCAATTTCTAAACCACTTAAAAACATTAAATAGGCTAATCCTAAATTAGATAGAAATTGTATCCAAGGGTCTATTTGTATTAAATTTAAAAAGCTTTTCCCAATTATAATACCTACAAAAAGTTCTCCTACTACAAAGGGAACCTTATATTTTTTAAAAGCATTTATAAAAAGTGGAGTTATAAATGCAAGCAAAGAAAGTATCAGTAATGAGTCATAATTAATATGTTCCAATTGAAAATCTCCCCTTTAACATAATTATTAATCGCATATAAAATTAGAATTTATTAATTATAACACATTAATTTTAGAATTTAAATATTTTAGAATTTAAAAATATTATTGAATATTTAATTTAATTCAACTTTTCATTAAAGTATGCATTAAATTATCATTAAATTACTATAGATAATATGTATAATAATTATTAGTAAATAATAAAATATAAACTATATGTACTTTATATTTCATAAAATACTTCTTAGGCATTAGTGAAATCTCCTTAGGAGAACTACTTTTGTTTATATGAAACATATAAACAAAAAACTTTAACCAGTTCAAAATAAAAGGATTTTTATTTTGAACTGTAGAATATATTAAAATGTGTTTAAAGAATTTTACTATATACTGGAGGGATTCCTTTGAAATTTGAAAAAATATTGCAAATAGTTTTGGTAATAGCTATAGTTATTCAGTTTTTTTATTCTTTTATATTAGGAAGAAAACAAGATGAAGATATTGGTAATAAATTAATGACCTTAAAAAGAAGTGCAATAAAACAAAGTTTTATACTATTACTTATGGTAAGCATCGTATTTTATATGCTATATGCTTTTATAAAAGGTACTGCTTCTAATACAGGGTTACTTATAATTATATATTTTCTTATAAGTATATATGATTTTACAAAATTAAAAATAGTAACAGATAAAGGTATTGGAAATAAAAGCTTATATAATAATAGTATATATAATTTTGTATACTGGGGAGATATAACAAGATGGGAATGGCACCCTAAACATCCTAATCTTTTATTTTTTACTTTTTCAAATAAAAAAGGGAAAACAGATAGAAGAGACTGGGATATTCCATCTTCAGATAAAGAAAACTTTGAAGCAATATTAAATAAATATGTGAAACATGCTTTTGTAGACAGTACTTTAAAAAATACTAACCTTAATTCTGAAAAAAATAAATAAGCCTATCAATTTAAAAGTAAAAATAAAATTATACTATAATTTTATTAATATTGTATACCTTATACTTTTTAACACTTTTTCTAAATTAATAAATTTTAAGTTGGAGGAGTATTATGAATAAGTTAAAAATAGCTTTATGCCAAATGCAAGTGGAAAAAGAAAAGAAAAACAACATAAAGAAGGCAATAGAAATGTTGACAAAAGCTAAAGAAGAAAACTGTAATATAGCAGTGTTACCAGAAATGTTCAATTGTCCTTATGAAAATAAATGTTTTAAGCCTTATGGAGAAATAATAAATGAAGAAAATGAGGGAGAAACTGTAAAAGCTATAAAAAAAGCTGCAAAAGATCTAAATCTTTATATTGTAGCAGGTTCTATTCCTGAAATAGAAGGGGATAAAGTTTATAATACATCTATGATAGTAGATAATAAAGGTACTTTAATAACTAAGCATAGAAAAATTCACTTATTTGATATAGATGTAAAAGGAGGAGTAACCTTTAAAGAATCTGATACATTAACTGCTGGGAATAAAATAACACTCTTTGATACTCCCTGGGGAAAACTAGGAGTAATGATATGCTATGATATAAGATTCCCGGAACTTTCAAGAATAATGGCACTTAAAGGAGCTAAACTCATATTTACTCCAGCAGCTTTTAATATGACTACAGGCCCTGCTCATTGGGATACTTTATTTAAAAGTAGGGCATTAGATAATCAAATTTATATGGTAGGGGTAGCACCTGCTAGAAATGAAAACAGCAATTATATATCTTATGGTAATTCATTAATTGCTAGTCCTTGGGGAAATATAGTAACTAAATTAGGTGCTGAAGAAAATATACTTTTTTCAGAAATAGACTTGCATTATGAAAATAAAATAAGAGAAGAACTACCTCTTTTAAAACATATAAGAAAAGACATATATAGTTTAACAGAAATTTAATTTAACAATTCTAATAATTATATGTTAAAATTGAAATAACCTTCAGAGAAATTATATTCTTTGAAGGTTATTTTAAAATTTTTACATTACAGTATAAAACATGAAGGAGGAACCATGAAAAAAGAAATTAAATTATTTATAATATTTATTTTAATTGTTATTATAGGAATTATGGCTTGGTTTAAAGCTGTTAAACCTAAGGAAGAATATTCAAACACAGGTGAAAATTCAGTAAAAGAAGAAACCCTTGATTATGAAGCTAATATAGGTAAAATGCCTGTACTATTAGAATTAAGTTCCCCAACCTGTGGACCTTGCAGAAAAATGACACCTATTATAAAAGAAGTAAAAGAAGAATATAAAGATAAAGTGGATACTCATATAGTAGATTTAACAAAGAATCCTGAATTTGGAGACAAATATAAAGTTTCAGTAGTTCCAACACAAGTATTTTTGGATAAAGAAGGGAAAGTATTTTTTAGACATGAGGGTATGCTTACAAAAGAAGAAATTATAGATATAATAAATAAGATGGGTGTAAAATAATATGAATGAGATTATAACAAAAGCTGTAAACTTAATGGGTAATAATGTTTTTTTAGCCTTGTTAATATCCTTTTTAGGTGGTATAATCTCTTCTTTTAGTCCTTGTGTGCTTTCTTCACTTCCTTTAATAATAGGTTATGTAAATAAATATGGGAAAAATGATAAAAAAACTGCTTTTAAATATTCCTTGTTTTTTTCTTTAGGTATAATAATTACTTTTACCTTATTAGGGATAATTTCTTCTTTGGTAGGAAGATTATTTACATCTGGAGGGAAATTATGGTATTTATTACTAGGAATTATAATGCTTTTTGTAGGTCTACAACTTATAGGTGTAATAGAATCTAAAAATAAGGCATGTAAAGTGCCTAAAAAAAGAAAAGGAGTACTTGGAGCATTTTTTTTAGGAATATTAGGTGGGGTTTTATCCTCTCCCTGTTCTACACCTATATTAATAGCTATATTAGCCTTTGTAGGAAGCAAAGGTAATATATTATTAGGATTTTTAATGTTACTTTTATACTCTATAGGCCATTGTTTTGTAATAATTTTATCAGGAACCTCATTAGGCTTTGTTGAATCTATAAGCGGATCTTCTAAAGCAAACAGAATAAATAATATATTAAAAATAATATTAGGAATAATAATATTAGCTATAGGACTTTATCTAATATATATAGGAATATAAAATAGAACCTAGATTTCTCAATCTAGGTTCTATTTTATTAGTTAAAGTTTAAATATGGCTACACTTTCTTTTAAATTTTCTACCATACTAACTAATTTTTCTATAGATTCGGTAATTTCTTCTATAGTAGCACTTTGCTCTTCTGTAGAAGCAGCTACCTCTTCTGTATTAGCAGATGCTGTATTAGATATAGTTTCTATATCATATAATTTTGATGCCATAGCTGTAATACTATCATTGGAAGCTGTAATCATAGAATCTACATTTGAAAACTTATGATTAACGCTAGAGAATGAATTTAAAATTTCTTCTAAAGATTCTTTTACCTCAGCAACTATACTTTCACCTTTTTCAGATTGTGAAGCACCATCTTTTATAGAATTTAAAGCTGCTTTAGTTTTATCCTGAGTATTCAATATTAAATTTTTAATATTATTAGCAGAGCTCATAGACTCTTCTGCAAGTTTTCTAACCTCATCTGCTACTACTGCAAAGCCTTTTCCAGCTTCTCCTGCTCTAGCAGCTTCAATAGAGGCATTTAATGCTAATAAATTAGTTTGATCTGCTATTGTATTTATGATTTCCACAATATTTCCTATTTCTTCTGAATTCTTTTGTAAATCATATATTATATTAGATGAATTTACTACACTGTTTTTAATTGTTGACATTTGCTCAACCATATTAGACATGTTTTCTTGTCCCTTTGAAGCTAATGTATTTGTATTATTTGAAAAAGATATTATTTCATCAAATTCATCTTTTAGAGTATACATATTCCCCATAACATCATTCATCAATAGGGATGATTCATTACTAGCCCTTACTTGATTTTCCGCTCCAGAAGCAATTTCTTCAGTAGCACTAGAAATTTCTTGTGATACTGCTGAGGTTTGCTCTGCAGAAGATAAAATTTCCTGAGAAGAACCGGCTAACTGTACTGAAAAATTATTTATATTTTGTGTGATTTTTCTTAAACTATCTATCATTGTATTAAATATTTTGCTTAACTCTCCAATTTCATCTTCATTCACAACTTCAACCTTTTCTGTTAAATCACCATTGGAAACCTTTTGAGCTATACTAGATAAGTTATCTAGCGGTTTTAAAGACATCTTTAGTATATAAAGTATTATTAATCCAGCTAAAACAAAGGTCACTAAAGTTATCAATATGGAAGTTATTAGTATATTTCTAAGAGCAGTTTCTTGAGTAGCCAAAGATACTCCTATATCCATAGCCCCTAATAACTTACCATTTTCATCTTTTAAAGGCATTATAACATCATAAACTTTTTCACCTATGTAATCATATGTAGATGTATAATTTTTACCCGTATCTAGTACACTCTTACTTCCAGTATCAGTTAAAATTTTTCCAACTCTTTTCTTATCACTATGATGAGTAACTTTAAGTTTATTATCCATAATTAAAGCAAATTTTATATTGCTATCTTTTGTTAATTTTTCTAATATAATTTGCGGGTCTACTGACTTATTAATATTATGTATTTCATTTGCGTTAATACCTATTTGTATTAAACCACCATTGGGCATAGCTAACGCGCAATATTTATAATAATTATGATTTACCTTATTTTGTCTTATTTCTTCAATAACTTGATCTTTTTTACCCTTTAATATGTCTTGTCCAGAATAATCTAAAGGATATACATAATTTATATTTTCTGGCATATTTGAATATATTATTTTACCGTTTTTATCTGTTACATTTATTTCTTGAATATTACACTTTACAGCAACGCTAGTTAAATATTCATTAGAAATATTTTTGTTTTCTATAGCCATTTTTGAAATAGATAAAACTTTATCTGCTAAAATTCTGTCTATTTCCTTTGTAGCTCTTTGTGATGAGGTAATTTGAGAACTTACTTGCTTTGCTAGATTTAAACCATCTTCTTGAACTTGATTTTGGAACTTATTACTTACCATTTTAAAGGTAAATCCCGTTAACAAAATCATTGAAATTAAAAAAATTGATAAAGAAGATATTAATATCTTCTTTTTAAAATTAAGTTTTATAAAATTTTCTTTAGTAAACATTGTATTAATCCCCCTAAATATTATTACATAATTTAGCATTATGTAAGTATATTATAATGATTTTTTAAATTTAAATCAAACTAAAATCAAAATTTAAACTATAAACAGGGAAAAATACCATAATATTTTTTATTGATTTTAATCTTAAAATTCTTACCTTCTAGAAAAATTTAAAATTGGATAAGAGATTACTTCTTATTTCTCTATCTGTATTATTAGTGTTATTTAAGTGTTATTTAATATCAGTTAAATAAGATAGTATTCTATACTCAATGAGGAAAGAGAAAACAAAGCAAAAATACCCGCTATAAAAATAGCAGGTATTTTTGCTTTGTTAGTTTTATAATTATATATATTAAGGGTAAAGGCTAATATTTTAAAATTAGCCTATAAAGCTATCACAATAAGCATCGTAACCTTTTAAATGTTCAGCATAGTTATTAGCTTCAGAATTTATGCCATAGATCATAATTAAATTTTTTATAAATTCTTCTTTTGACATTCCTGAATCACCTATTAAGCTATCAACTTGATCCAATACATTTTTAGGAATTTTATTAAAGTTTTTGTTCATAAAAAACACTCCTTTAATTTAATGTTAAATTCTCAATAGAGTATACTATATATTATGTATACATTTACACAAAAGGTTTATCAATCATATTACAATATAAAGCATAGCACATAGCCTGCATAAAGTCAATGTGATGAACATAAATATGTTTAAAAATAAATATATGTTTAAATAATCCTATACAGAAATTACATATAATATTACTTTATAATATGACTAATATATAATTGAAATGAATAATTTAAGAAATAAAAAATGCTTTTAATGATTAACAACTATACGAAAATGTGTTATCATGAATAACGGTATAATTTTTAAAAATAAATTAAGGACAGTATTATTAAATATTTAAATAGAAAGGGTAAAACTAATGAAGGATTTTATTTTTGATTTAACTTTAATTTTTCAAATTTTTGTATTTGTTATAACACTATATTACCTTATATTATCTTTATTTGGTATATATAAAAAAAAGGACAACGGTGCTGAAAATTGCACACCTAAAAAGAAGTTTGCTCTAGTAGTAGCAGCTCATAACGAAGAAATGGTTATAGCCAAAATAATAGAAAGCTTAGAATCGCTAGACTATCCTAAAAATATGTATGATATTTTTATAATAGCGGACAATTGTACTGATAATACTGCTAAAATTGCTAAAACTTACGATGAAATATATGTTTGTGAAAGAAATGTACCAGATAAACGAGGAAAAGGTTATGCTTTAGAATGGATGTTTTCTAAATTGTTTAATATGGACAAAGACTATGATGCTATAGCAATATTCGATGCAGATAATTTAGTTTCTAAAAACTTTTTAGAAGAAATGAATTACAAAATGCTTAAAGGCTATAAAGTTGTCCAAGGATACATAGACAGCAAAAATCCTAATGATTCTTGGATAACTGGTTCTTATTCTATAGCTTTTTGGACAGCAAATAGATTATTTCAATTAGCAAGAGCAAATTTAGGACTATCAAATCAAATAGGTGGTACTGGTTTTTGTATGGATTCAAAAACTCTAAAAGAATTAGGTTGGGGGGCTACTTGTTTAACAGAAGATTTAGAATTCACCTGCAAATTAGTCTTAAATGGACACAAAGTAGGTTGGGCACATAATGCTAGAGTTTATGATGAAAAACCCCTTACTTTAAAACAATCTTGGAATCAAAGGAAAAGATGGATGCAAGGATTTGCGGATGTATCTTCAAGATTTTTTACAAAACTTATTAAAAAAGCTTTTAAAGAAAGAAGTTTTGTTGCCCTAGATTGTGCTTTATATACGGTGCAACCTTTTGTTACTCTTTTACTTGCACTATCAGCTATCCTTACCTTAATACAAAATAATTCTTCTAGGGGAGCTAATATATTCGTAATAAGTTATTTATTTTCACCTTGGATATGGAAGATGTTTAGCATAATACAATTTTTATTTACTCCTCTTATTATGCTTTTAGAAAAGAAACTTTCTAAAGGAATGTTTTTGACATTTTCAGCTTATTCTTTAAATGTATTTTTATTCGGATTGATTTTAGGTAATAAACCCAAATTATATGAAGTAGCTGTTTTATCAGTAATATATTTAAGCATTTTCATATTACTATTATATATAGTAGACAGAAAAAAATCCTTAAAAATGTTTATATGGTATTTATTATATGGAATATATACTCTGACTTGGATACCAATAACCATACAAGGAATATTAAATAAAAATAATAAAGAATGGAGCCACACAAAACATATAAGAAAAATGAGCATACAGGAAATGGATTAAACCATAAAGATACAGACCCATATAAAGAAAATTTATATGGGTCTGTATCTTTATATATAGAATTTTAAAATAACTATATCACTATCTTAAAGGCTCTGCATTAAAAATAATATTAACAAAGGAATTTAACATTATTTTGTAGAAATTAATAATCATAAGAAGCTTTTATTATTTAATAAAGCTATATATAAAATACATAACTATATTTTTATAAATTAAAGCTTAATTCTAATATTACTCTCATATGCTTAGCTATAATTCACTAGTACAAAACTATATATTCTATTTGGAGGGATATTATGGATGAAAATATTATAATAAATATATTAAAAAAAGAGATGGTTCCAGGATTTGGTGTTACTGAACCAGCTTCTATAGCTTTATCAGCCGCTAAAGCCTATGAAGTAATTGGCGGAGAAATAAAAAATATAAAAGTAATAACAGATCCTGGGTTATTTAAAAATGCTTTTTCCTGTACAGTTCCAGGAACAAAGGAATTTGGTAATGAAATGGCTGCTTTATTAGGAGCCATTGGTGGAGATGCTTCTTTGGGATTAGAGTCTTTAAAAAAAATTAAAAAAGAAGATGTAAAAAAAGCTAAAACTATGTTAGATAAAATTAATATAGAATTAAAATCTGGAACAGAAGGACTTTATGTAGAAGCTATCGTAACTACAAATAATGGAGTAGGAAGAACTATAATAAGATATAAACATGATAATATAATTTTAGTAGAAAAAAATGATAAAGTACTATATCAAAAGGAAGATCCTTTAAACATAAACAATGAGCTTTCAAGAAAAACTGTAAACTCTAAAAAAATAACTGGAATGAAATTAGATGAAATAGTGCATTTTGTAAATACTGTTAATTATAAAAAAATAGAATTTTTATTAGAATCAATTAAAATGAATAAGAAATTATCTGAAAAAGGATTAGAAGGATTAGGGATAGGTCTTGGTAAGCTAATTTTAGAAAGCTGTGATAAAAATAATTATGAATTATATGCTGAAGCACTTACTTGCAGTGCTATAGATGCTAGAGTGTCTGGTGCTGCTTTACCTGCTATGACAATAACAGGCAGTGGCAATCATGGTATAATAGCTACCTTGCCTTTGCTGGCTATAAAAGAAAAGAAGAATTTAAATAATGAAATGTTAGCAAGATCCATAGCTTTGAGCTATATTATAAATATATATATAAAGGAATATTCTGGAAAACTATCTGCTTTCTGTGGCTGTGCTGTAGCTGCAGGTACTGGAGCTAGCGCAGGAATTTGTTACTTATTAGGTGGTGGTTTAAAACAAATAGAAAACACCATAAAAAACATGGCATCTAACATCACAGGAATGATTTGCACCGGTGGAAATTTAGCTTGTTCACTAAAAGCAAACACTGGCGTGAAGGCAGCTTTCTTAAGTGCTAAAATGGCTCTTAAAAATATAGTAATACCAAATAAATGTGGTATTGTTTCAGATTCCATAGAAACTACAATGAAAAATATAGGCAGAATAGCTTATCCTGGAATGATAGAAACAGATAAAGAAATATTAAATATAATGATAGAATGTTCAAAATAAATTAATTACGCTATGATAAATTTTAAAGGTAAAAGATTAAAATAAAAAGTACTTAAAGTACTTCTAGTAAATAAATAGCTATAAAAATAAGAAATGCTAATTTCCCCCTAAAAGTACTTTCTATTTTTACACCTTTAAAAATTGTTATAGTAATTTCCAATTATATGCTATTTATTGTACTTTGTTCTCTATAATATGTTCTTTACCCATCATACTCTTGACACATTTAAATAAAAAGTGTAAATTAAAAATTAATTTGTCATAATTTGAAGGAGGTTTTAATTATGCAACAATTAGAATTAAAATATGGGAAAGATTCTGTAAAATTTACATTACCAAAAGAAGATTTATTAGGGGTGATAGATCGTAATAAATGGGACTTAGATAAAACAGAAGAAGAAATAATAAAAGAATCTATAGAAAACCCTATATGCAGTGCACCTTTAAAGGAACTTGTTCATGAAGGAGAAAAAATTTGTATTGTTATACCAGATATAACTAGAGCTTGGCAAAGATCAAGTGTATATTTACCTTATATAGTAGAAGAAATAAAAAAAGGTGGAGTAAAGGATGAAGATATAATTTTCTTAAGTTCTACAGGTACTCACAGAAAACAAACAGAGGAAGAACATAAAATACTTATAGGTGAAAAATTATATAATAACTATAAAGTAGTTGATCACATCAGTACTAAAAAAGAAGAGTTAGTTTATGTTGGTAAGACCTCTTACAACACTCCTGTAATGATTAATAAACTTGCATTAGAATGTGATCATTTAATACTTACAGGTGCAATAATATATCACTTTTTAGTAGGTTATTCCGGCGGTAAAAAAGCTATATTACCAGGTATAAGTAGTTTTCAAACAGTAATGGCTAATCATGCTCTATCCTTATGTGGAAATCTTGGTGATGGTGAAAATCCTAATGTTCGTGCAGGTAATATATATGAAAATCCAATTCATAATGATATGTTAGAAGCTGCAAGCCTTATAAGACCTACATTTATGTTTAATGTAATAATAGGTCCAGATGGAAATATAGGTGCTGCAGTATCTGGAAATTACATAAAAGCTCATGATAAAGGAAGAGAATATGTAGATAAAATAGATGGAGTAGATATAAAAGAAAAAGCAGATTTAGTTATATCTACAGCTGGAGGATTCCCTAAAGATATAAATTTCTATCAATCTTCTAAAACTATAGTTAATTCAAGAGAAGCCTGCAAAAAAAATGGAACAATTATAATACTATCAGAATGTAGTGAAGGACTAGGTGGTGATGAAGGTGTTAAAATGATGCTTACAGACTTTACTAATGCTTTAGATAGAGAAAAAGAACTTAGAGATAACTATAGTATATCCAAACATACAAGTTACATAGCTTGTGATACAGCAGAAAAATTCAACTTAATATTAGTAAGTAATATAGATCCTGAAATTATGAAAAATACAAAAATTAAAGTTGTAAAAACTTTAGAAGAGGCTTTAGATATAGTAAAAAAAGAAAAGGGCGAAAATCTAAAAACTTATGTATTACCTCATGGAGCTAATACATTGCCTAAATTAGTATAATATAAGGAAAGTGCGTGGCACTTTCCTTATATTTTGACTTTTTGTATAAAACCTATACAATAGTATTGTTACAATAAAATATAATATAAAGGTGATTATATGGAAGAAAGATTACAAAAGTATATGGCCTCTTGTGGCGTTGCGTCTAGAAGAAAATGTGAGGATATTATTTTAGAAGGACGAGTAGAAGTAAATGGCATTAAAATAAAAGAATTAGGTACAAAAATTATATATGGAAAAGACATTATAAAAGTAGATGGGAATATTATAAAACCAGAAAAAAATAAAATCTACATTTTACTTAACAAACCAAAAGGATATGTATGTACTGCTAAAGATGAAAAGGGCAGAAAAACTATTTTAGATTTAGTAAAAGTTAAAGAAAGAGTATACCCTATAGGCAGGTTAGATATGGACACATCAGGTATAATAATACTTACCAATGACGGAGAAATATACAATAAGATTATTCATCCTAAATTTGAAAAAGTAAAGACTTATAAAGCTAAAGTAAAAGGAACTATAAAAAAAGATCATATAGAGTTGTTTAAAAAGGGCATAGATATAGGAGATTACATAACAGCTCCAGCGGCATTAGAAATTTTAAAAACAAATAAGGATACTTCTGAAATAATAATAAAAATTCACGAGGGTAAAAATAGACAAGTAAGAAAAATGTGTAAATCTATAGGCCATCCCGTTATAGATTTAGATAGAATTTCTATAGGTAATATATCAAAAGGTGATTTGAAATTAGGTGAGTGGAGATACCTAACTAAGAAGGAAATAGAGTATATAATTAAAATATGAATTAAATCTAAAAGTAAATAAAGATGTTAAAAACTTACCAATAATACATTCAAAGACTTTTAATATTCATTTTTAAAAAATTATAAATAGCTTCAAAGGAATATAGCTTTATGTAAAACCACTTGTAATTCATATTATCTAAAAAATTAAGAGTATAATCATAATTATACTCTTAATAGCTGTTTTAATGATTACTTAAAATAACTTCAATATTTATTATAAGTTTACATCCTAAATATCACATCAAGGGAAATAAATATATATACGAATAATAATTGTTTTAAATAGTTCAATTAACAAACAATTGCATCATCTATTGATAAAGTTTTCAATAGATGATAAACTGAAATAGATGATGCATAATTTTTTTTACCTGTAAGAAAGGATTTGATTTATATATGGAAGAAAACAAACAAGATTTAATGAGAATAATTCAAGTTAAATTTCCAAGATTAAGTAAAGGTCAAAAATTAATAGCAGAGTTTATATTAAAACATTATGATAAGGCTGCTTTTATGACTGCGGCAAAACTTGGAACAAGCGTAGGTGTTAGTGAGTCTACTGTAGTTAGATTTGCAAATGAGCTTGGATTTACTGGATATCCAAAACTTCAAAAGGCCCTACAAGAACTTATAAAAAATAAACTTACAACAGTTCAAAGAATAGAACTTTCAAATGATTATGTAAGTGAAGAGTCTGCTTTAAAAGGTGTATTAAAATCTGATATGGAAAATATAAGAGCTACTTTAGAAAAAATTAATCATAATACTTTTCAAGATGTAGTGGACAATATATTTAAAGCTAAAAGAATTTATATTTTGGGGCTTAGAAGTTCTACTGCTCTAGCAGAGTTTTTAGGATTCTACTTAAATTTGATATTAGATAATGTAAATATAATTGCTTATGGAATTAGCGATATTTTTGAACAAATGATAAATGTATCAGAAAATGACTTAGTTATAGGTATAGGATTTCCAAGATACGCAGCTAGAACTATAGAAGCTTTAACTTTTGCTCAAAATAGAGGAGCGAAAGTTGTGGCTATAACAGATAGTTTATTATCTCCTTTAGCTGCAAAAGCAGATTATACATTAATAGCTCAAAGTAATATGGCTTCTTTTGTAGATTCTTTGGTTGCCCCACTTAGTGTAATAAATGCATTAATTATAGCAGTAGGATTAAGAGAAAAAGACAAAATATCTTCAACCTTTAGTACACTTGAAGATATTTGGCAAGAATATGAAGTTTATTCTTACAGGGACAATAAAGATAAAAAATACTAAAATATTCATAAAAAAGCTGTTTTTCGGGTTTGTGTAAAAAAGAGATCTCTTTTAGACCTCTTTTTTCTGTTTTTTATTATTTTTCTAAAAATTTAATTATTTTTTTATTTTAAAGAAGGAAAAGTTAAAAATTTATAGAATACATATAATATAAAAGTAATTAAAAATAAATTTTAAATGTAAAATTGCAAAATTTGTTGCAATATTATATTCACTATTGGGAGGTAATCAATATGGCAAAAGAAAATTTAAATCCATTTGAAAATGCGCAAAAACAAGTTAAAACAGCTTGTGACAAATTAGGTATGGAACCAGCAGTATATGAGTTATTAAAAGAACCTCAAAGAGTAATTGAAGTTTCAATTCCAGTTAAAATGGATGACGGCTCAGTAAAGGTTTTCAAAGGTTATAGATCTCAACATAATGATGCAGTAGGTCCAACAAAAGGTGGAGTAAGATTCCATCCAAATGTTTCTTTAGATGAAGTGAAAGCGTTATCAATCTGGATGACATTTAAATGTTCAGTAACAGGAATTCCATATGGTGGTGGAAAAGGTGGAATCATAGTTGATCCAAAAACTTTATCTAAAGGAGAACTTGAAAGATTAAGTAGAGGATACATAGACGGTATTCACAAATTAATAGGTGAAAAAGTAGATGTTCCAGCTCCAGATGTAAACACAAATGGTCAAATAATGGCTTGGATGGTAGACGAGTATAATAAATTAGTAGGAAGAAGTGCTATAGGTGTTATAACTGGTAAACCAGTTGAATTTGGCGGTTCTTTAGGAAGAAATGCAGCTACAGGTTTTGGTGTTGCAGTAACTGCAAGAGAAGCAGCTGCTAAATTAGGAATAGATATGAAAAAAGCTAAATTAGCTATCCAAGGTATAGGTAATGTTGGAAGTCACACAGTATTAAACTGCGAAAAATTAGGTGGAACAGTTGTAGCTTTAGCTGAATGGTGCAAAGAAGAAGGAACTTATGCTATCTATAACGAAAACGGTTTAGATGGAAACGCTATGATAGAATATGTTAAAGAAAACGGAAATCTATTAGGTTATCCAGGAGCTAAAAAAATATCTTTAGATGAGTTCTGGGCATTAAATGTAGATATATTAATCCCAGCAGCATTAGAAAATGCTATAACTCATGAAAACGCTTCATCAATCAATGCAAAACTTGTTTGTGAAGCTGCAAACGGCCCTATAACTCCAGATGCAGATGCTATATTAAAAGAAAAAGGAATAACAGTTACTCCAGACATATTAACTAATGCTGGTGGTGTTACAGTTTCTTACTTCGAATGGGTACAAAACTTATATGGTTACTACTGGACAGAAGCAGAAGTAGAAGCTAAAGAAGAAGAAGCTATGGTAAAAGCTTTTGAATCAATTTGGGCTATAAAAGAAGAATATAGTGTTACAATGAGAGAAGCAGCTTACATGCACTCAATTAAGAAAGTAGCAGGAGCTATGAAATTAAGAGGTTGGTATTAATCTTAATCTTAAATATACTAAAAACGAAAAAAGAGGTTTGAATTATCAAACCTCTTTTTTCGTTTTTAGTATATTTTTATAAATTTTAATTTAAAAAATACTTAAATATTTATTCTTAAATATACAAATTATAATACTATATGTGAAATAAATGTACTATAAAAATAAAGTAAAACTTAATTTATAATTGTAAAGTTATCTATGAAATAAATACCTTTTTATTATAAAATATATATTTATAGTAATGAATTTATTATATAATAAGTATTAGAAAATAAAACTTAGAGGTGATAAGGTGTCAAAAATTATAGTAATAGGTGGTGGCCCTGCTGGTATGATGGCAGCCATTAAAGCAGCAGAAAAACATGATGTCATATTAATAGAACGAAATGAAAAGGTAGGTAAAAAATTATATATAACTGGAAAGGGTAGATGTAATGTAACAAGTTCTAAAGATATAAGCGAATTTTTTGATTATATTCCAACTAATCCTTATTTTTTATATAGTCCTTTATATACTTTTACAAATGAAGATACTATTAAATTTTTTAATGATAGAAATATTAAACTAAAAGTAGAAAGAGGAGATAGAGTATTTCCTTTTTCAGATAAATCTTCAGATATAATATATGCTTTAGAAAAAGAACTTATAAAAAGAAATGTAGAGATATTACTTAATAAAAGAATAACAAAAATTCACAAAGAAGATTCATGTATAAAATATGTAGAAACAGAAAAAGGAGAAAAAATAAAGGGAGATTATTTTATATTATGTACTGGTGGGTTATCCTATCCCCAAACAGGTTCTGAAGGTGATGGACATAAAATAGCCGAAAAATTAGGCCATAATATAAAAAAATTAAAACCATCTTTAGTTCCCCTAGAGACAAAAGAAGAGTGGGTAAAAGACTTACAAGGACTGGCATTAAAAAATGTAGAAATAAGAATTATGGATTCTAAAAGTAAGACATTATATAAAAATTTTGGAGAAATGTTGTTTACTCATTTTGGTATATCAGGTCCTATTGTACTTACAGCCAGTAGTGTAATAGATAGAGATAATTTAAAAGTTTTCATAAATTTAAAACCTGCTCTCTCATCTAATGATCTAGACGAAAGAATACAAAAGGATTTTAAAAAATATTGTAATAAAGATTTTAGTAACTCTCTAAATGATTTATTACCTAAAAGACTTATAGATATTATAATAAACTTAAGTAAAATAGATCCGAATAAAAAAGTAAACTCTATTACAAAAGAAGAAAGAAAAAATTTAGTACACTTGCTGCAAAATTTACCATTAACTATAAAAGGAAAAAGATCTATAAAAGAAGCTATAGTAACCTCTGGAGGTGTTGATGTTCTAAATATAGACCCATCTACTATGAAATCTAAAATAATAAATAATTTATATTTTGCAGGAGAATTAATAGATGTAGACGCCTTTACCGGTGGATTTAATATACAAATAGCTCTATCTACAGGTTATTTAGCTGGGTTAAAGGCAGGTGAAAATTAATGCAGTCTATAAGAGGGGCAATAACTATAGAAGAAAATGAAGTAAAATATATTAAAGAAGCTTCCATAAAACTTTTTTCAGAAATATTAATAAGAAATAATATAAATATAGAAGATATAATATCTATATTTATATCCTGTACAAAGGACATAGATAAGGACTATCCTGGGAAATATATTAGAGAGGATTTTAACTTAAAAAATGTAGCTATAATGCATTTTAATGAAATGTATGTTGAAGGTTCTATGCCTTTATGCATAAGAATTTTAATTCTAATAGACAAAAAAAATAAAAATGTTGAAGAAAATATAGAGTATGTTTATCTTGGTAAGGCAAAGACTCTTAGAAAAGATTTGTTTTCATCAAATTAAAGGAATTTTTATAGATTTTATAGAATATAAAATTATATAGTGTTAATTATAAAATGCATTAAGGAAAGGCGGAATAATGTTGAATATATCTATAGCCATAGATGGCCCTGCAGGAGCAGGGAAAAGCACCATAGCAAAAATTATTGGAAATAAATTAAATCTAATGTACATAAATACAGGTTCTATGTATAGAGCAGTAACCCTTATGGCCTTAGAAAATAATATAGAACCCTCTGATATAGAAAGCCTTAAAACTTTAATTAATTCTATGGACATAAGTTTTAATGGTAATAATATAATTGTTAATGGAAAAGACTTAGAAGAGGCTATAAGAATGCCTATAATAAATAATAATGTATCTAAATACGCAGCAGTAGAAGAAGTAAGAGAACTTTTAGTTTCCATGCAACAAAATATAAGCAAAAAATATAATGTGATAATGGACGGGCGAGACATAGGGACAGTAGTTCTTAAACATGCTCCTTACAAATTTTTTATTACAGCTAGTGCGGAAGTTAGAGCAAAAAGAAGATTAAAAGAATTAAAAGAAAAGCATATAAATATTGATTTTGAGGATGTACTAAAGGAAATTAAAGAAAGAGATTATATAGACAGCAATAGAAAAATTAATCCTCTAAAGCAAAGTGAAGATGCTATTTTGATAGATACTTCTAATTTTACTATAGAAGAAGTAGTTGATAAAATATGTACAATAATAAAAAGAGATTAAAGAATAATTATTAATCCTATGAAAAAACAATATTAAAAACATTAAAGTTAGGAGAATAAAAGATGAATGTAATTTTAGCAGATAAAGCAGGATTTTGCTTTGGTGTTAAAAGAGCTTTAGATACAACAATAAATACCAAAGAAAATTTAAAAGGTAAAATTTATACTTTAGGACCCTTGATACATAATAATGATGTAGTTAATCTTTTAAAAGGTAAAGGTATAGAACCTATAAATATAGGGGATGTAGATAAACTTAACAAAGATGACACTATTATTATAAGATCACATGGAGTACCACTTCAAACTATAAACTATTTAAAAGACAAAAGGTTAAATGTTATAAATACGACCTGCCCTCATGTGGCTAATATACAAATTAAAGCTAAAAAATATTATGAAGAAGGTTACAAAATAGTAATAGTTGGAGATGAAAATCATCCAGAGGTTATTGGGATAAATGGTTGGTGTAATAATTCTGCTATTATCTCAAAGGATGGTTCGAATATAAATAACTTAGATAAAAAAGTTTGTGTATTGTGCCAAACTACAGAAAAACAAGAAAATTGGGAAAAAGTCCTTAATATATTAATTAAAAAATCTAGAGAAATATTAGCTTTTAATACTATATGTAATGCAACACAAGTGCGCCAACAAGCTGCAAAAAAATTGTCTGAAAAAGTAGATAGTATGGTAGTTATAGGTGGTAAAAATAGTTCTAATACTACTAAGCTTTATGAAATATGTAAAAATAATTGCAAAAATACAATACATGTTGAAAATGCAAAGGAAATACCTGAGCACATATATAAAAACTCAAATATTATGGGTGTTACTGCCGGAGCATCTACACCAGATTGGATTATAGAGGAGGCCGTTAATAAAATGAATAATAACGATAATATAATAGAAGTATCAAAAAATGAAATGCTTGAATATATGAATGAAAAAGAGCAACAAATAGTAGTTGGAAAAGTAGTGAGAGGAACCATAGTTTCCTTAAATGAAAATGAATTATTTGTTGATTTAAATTATAAATCTGAAGGTATTATACCTAAGGAAGAAGTAACTTTAAATGAAGAAGCTATATTAAAAGAGACATTTAAAGTAGGGGATGAAATAGAAGCTAAAATAGTTAGAATAAAAAATGAAGATGGATATGTAGTACTATCTTTAAAAGAATTGCATCGGGAAAAAGCATTAAAAAGTTTAAAAGAGGCCTTTGAAAATAAACAAACTATAAAGGTTATTGTAAAAGATGCCGTTGATGCTGGATTAATATGTATATATAATGGTGTTAGAGTATTTATTCCTGCTTCTCATATAGAACTTTCTCATGTAGATAATTTAGAAAAATATAAAGGATCAGAATTAGAAGTTAATATTATTGAATTTATAAAAGATAGATATAAAACTAAAATAGTAGGTTCAAGAAGAGAGATATTAAAAGCTATTAGAGATGAACATATAGAGGAAACCTGGACCTCTTTAGAAAAAGATACAATAGTAGAAGGAGAAGTAAAAAGATTTACAAGCTTCGGAGCTTTTGTAGAAATTAATGGCGTAGATGGACTATTACATGTTTCCGAAATATCCTGGGGCAGGGTAGAAAAACCAGAAGATGCATTAAAAGTTGGAGATAAAATAAAAGTATATATTTTAGATATTGATAAGGAAAATAAAAAACTAGCTTTAAGCATAAAAAAATTAACAGAAAATCCTTGGAAAAGTGTAGAGATAAAATATCCAATAGGAAATATAGTATTAGGAAAAGTAGTTAGATTCGCAAGCTTTGGAGCATTTGTCGAATTGGAACCAGGCGTAGATGGCTTAGTGCATATATCAAAAATAAGTAATAAAAGAATAGATAAACCAGAAGAAGAGTTAACTTTAGGAAAAGAAGTTAAAGCTAAAATACTAGAAGTTAATTCAGTTGAAAAAAGAATTGCATTAAGTATAAAGGACGTTGAAGAATTTTAATATTATTTAAAAATTTATTTTTAAAATCAATATTACTTTAAATGTATAAAATATATGTATTAGATGAAAATATTAATACATATATTTTATTTTTTTATAATTTTAAATTAGTATATAATTAACTTATTTAGAAAAATATAAAGTAAATATAAGAATGATCTAATAAAGAGATTTAAACAAATAAATTTACTTGTTATTGATTTAGTAAAGGTGGTAATAATCATATGAATGGACTTGGGCGTCATATTTTAGCAGAAATATATGGATGCAATGCTAGCTTATTAAATGATAAACATTATATAGAAAATTTAATGGTAGAATCAGCGCTAAAATCTGGTGCTGAAGTAAGGGAAGTAATTTTTCATAAATTTAATCCTCAAGGAGTAAGCGGTGTAGTTATTATTTCGGAATCTCATCTTACAATTCACACCTGGCCAGAATTAGGCTATGCAGCAGTAGATGTATTTACCTGTGGGGATACTGTAAACCCATGGGAAGCTTGCAATTATATGACAGAAAAACTTAATGCTAAAAATATGACTGCTACAGAAATAAAAAGAGGAGTTTTTTATGGACCTGTTAATATTGAAAAAGATTAAGTCTTAACATATAGATCATCCTAAAAGATGATCTATTATTTTATATAGAAATATTTTTACTATATAAAATAAACTTTATTAGTTCTTACTTTAAATTTTATACCTATGGTTTTAAATAGGTTTTATATTTTTTAGTAATATTCCCTATATCTATTAATATAATTTAATAGATATACTAAGGGAGGAATCTAGATGGGGAATAGAAGAGTTATTAATTATGATGAGAGCCACATTACTAAAAAAGAAAGACAAATGATTAATAAAGTACTCAGTAAATACAACTTTAATGTTATAGATTTTTCTAAAGTAAGAAGTGTATATAAAATTGAAACAACAACAGGAAATAAATGTTTAAAGAGAACTAGACATGGAAAATACAAGATAAGGAATGGTTTTATATTTGTAGAAGAATTAAAAAATGTAGGATTTAACAATATAGCCTCCTATTATAAAACTAAAGATAATAGAAATTATATAAAATATAAAAAATGGGTATTTTATGCTACAGAATGGATAGATGGTAATGAATGTGATTTAAATGATATAGTAGAAGCAGAAAATTGTGCAAAAGTTTTAGCTCAGTTTCATAAAGCTACAAAAAAAATTGATATAAATAAACTAAAAATTAAAAGTCATCTTAAAAAATGGCCTAAAAGATTTAATAAAAGAATATCTGATATGGATAGATTTAAAAACAATATAGAAAACAAAAAAATTAAAAATGAATTTGATATTACTTACAAAGAATATATAGATAGTTTTTATGAAAGAGCTATGGTGGCACTTTCTTTTTTAAATAAATCTGACTATTATAAATTATCTAACGAAGCTCAAAAAAATAAAAGTCTATGTCATCATAGTTTTTATTATCAAAATATAATTAAAAAGGGCAAAGAATACTATATAATAGATTTAGACAGCATAATAATAGATTTACAAGTAAATGATTTAGGAAAGTATATACGAAGACTTATGACTAAAAAAAGCTATCAATGGGACTTTGAAAAGGCGAAAAGAATAATAGAAGCTTACAATTCTGAAAATAAACTTACTAAAGAAGATTTGGAAGTTATGCTATCTTTAATTATATTTCCTCATAAGTTTTGGAAATTAGGGAAAAAACGATATATAAAGCATAAACATTGGCCAGAAACTAGATATATGAAAAAACTAAATAAAATTATAAAATATGATACTATGCAAAGAGAATTTCTAGAAAATTATTTAAAATATCTAGAACAATATGAATAATATAGTATAAATTGACTTAAATTTCATTAAGATTTATACTATATAAGTAACTATAATAATTAACAAAGAGGCTGATTATGTTTAAATGTATTAATTTAAATAAAGATAATATTATAACGTTCAAAGAATTAAACAAAAATAGTAAAAATTTCAATCTTTTAAATGAAGATTTTTTTATTTTATATAATAACTGTAGTTTTATACAAAGATTGCTTTTAAAAAAAAGAGTAAAATTGTTATATAAAAGGGATGAATGTATTGGATATATATGGACAAATACTATAAAAAACATATGTCATATAAATGCCTTAAACATTATAAAAATAGATAATCTAAAGGAAGTATCTACTTATCTTATAAAATCTATAGGTGAGAATTTAACTATAGAATATGATTGTGAACATAACGGTTATAACTATAATATATTAGAGGCTATAGGCTTTAAAAAGGGTAGGGGAGTTCTAGAATTATATTTAGATCTGGAAAAGTTTAATGATTATATACAAACCCCTGAACATATTAATTTTGAAAATCCTATAATAAACAAGCATGAAAAAATAAGATGTTATATACAAAATGAAGTTTTTAAAAGCAATAATAGAGTTCCTCTAACTAAAGAAGATATATATTTTGATGAATCTCAAGATTATTATGTTAAAGATGCATCCTTTTTTATAAAGAAGAATGATAAATATATAGGATATGGCCAAGTTATATTAGAGAATAATATACCTTTTATTGTGAATTTCGGAATACTGCCAAATTTTAGAAAAGAGGGCTATGGAAAAGTACTTTTAGATCATATTTTAAATAAATTAAAAATTAAAGGTTTTAAAAAGGTAATGATAAGAGTAAGCTCTGAAAATGAAGTAGCATTAAATCTTTATAGATCTTTAGGTTTTTTATTATATAAAGAAAAGCATGTATTTATAATAAATAATTACAATAAAAAATAACCCCAAAGGGGTTATTTTTTATTTGCTATTATATTTTTCTATAGCTAATTTTAATATTTCCATAGCTTCTTTTAAATCTTCACCTTTTAAGCAATAGGAAAGTCTTATTTCATCTTCTCCTAAACCTTCACTTGCATAGAATCCAGCTGCTGGAGCTACCATAACAGTTTTATTATTGTGACTAAATTCAGTTAGCATCCATTTAGTAAACTCTTCTGCATTATCTACAGGAAGTTTAGCTACTATGTAAAAAGCTCCTGTTGGTTTTTCGCATACAACTCCAGGTATATTTTTTAATCCCTCAAACATTATATTACGTCTGTTTTCATATTCAGCTTTTACTTCTGTAAAATAGCTTTCTGGAGTATTTATTAAGTTAGCTGCTCCTATTTGTTCTACTGTAGGGACACATAATCTTGATTGACATAATTTTAGTATTTGATGTATAAGTTCTTTGTTTTTAGAAGCTATAAGGCCTATTCTAGCTCCACAAGCACTATAACGTTTAGATATACTATCTATTACTATAACTCTGTCTTGTACATCTTCTAAGTACATAGCTGATGTATATTTTAATCCATCATATACAAATTCTCTATAAACTTCATCTGCAATTAAGAATAAATCATTTTCTTTTGCAATATCTGCAAGCATTCTTAATTCTTCATAAGTATAAACAACTCCAGTTGGATTTCCTGGATTTGAAACTAATATAGCTCTTGTTTTATCAGATATTTTGCTTACTATTTCTTCTTTCTTTGGAAGATGGAATCCTTCTTCTGCTTTTGTTAAGAAAGGAACTACATTAACGCCAGCTGATTCAGCAAAACCATTATAGTTTGTGTAGAATGGTTCTGGAATTATAATTTCATCTCCAACATCACATAAAGCCATTAATGCAAATTGAATAGCTTCACTTCCACCATTTGTTACTAATAACTCATCTTTTTGAAAATTTATATTCCATTCTTTATAATATTTTATAAAGCTTTCTAATAAAGGATCCATACCTTTAGAATCAGAATATTTTAGTACAGGTTCTTCATAAGATTTTACACCTTCAGTAAAGCATTCTGGAGTTTTAATATCTGGTTGTCCTATGTTTAAATGGAAAACATGGATACCTTTATTTTTAGCTTCAGTTGCATAAGGTGCAAGCTTTCTTATTGGTGAAAATTGCATGTCAGATATTCTTTTTGAAAATTTCATTGTTTTTACCCCCCATTAATAAATGTTTAAAATTTAATAAATATATTTAAAATTTAATAAAATATATTTTCTCTTGGAACATAACTTGATTTTAAATTAATTAAAGTATTTTCTGTTACTATCTTATTGTAGTAACTTCTATCTATAATGCATTCATATTTTAATTTATCATTATATGAATAATCCTGTTCTTCTAAAACCTTTACATCATACACATAAATCATCTCCTTCTAGTCTTATTTTAACCTAAAAGGAGATAATTTATTTTATCTAAATAGGTTCTACTAAAATAACTTAATGTTATTTATAATATTTATCTAAAACTTTACCTAATCTTTTTACACCTTCAACTATTTTTTCATCACTCATGCAAGAATAGTTTAATCTAAAATAGTTTTCATGTCCTCCATTAGGGAAGAAAGAACCACCAGGTACATAAGCAACATTTTCAGCTAAAGCATCTTTCATTAATTCTTTAGCATCTAAATCTTCTCTTAATTCAACCCATGTAAATAATCCTCCAACAGGATGAGTATATTTTACGCCTGCTGGGAAGTATTTTTTCATACTATCTAGCATTAAATCTCTACGTTTCTCATAAACTTTTTTAATTTTTTCAATATGTTCATTTAAATCATACTTTTGCATGAATAAAGCTGTTGCTCTTTGATCTAATGTACCAGCCTGTAAATCAACACCTTGTTTTACAATTATATATTTATCTAATATTTCAGGTTCAGCACAAACCCATGCAAGTCTTAATCCAGGACAGAAGTTTTTAGAGAAAGTTCCAAGATAAATAACCCATCCTTCTTTATCAAAACTTTTTATAGATGGATGTCTTTCTCCTTCATAGATAAGATCTCCATATGGATTATCTTCTATTACAGGTATTTCATATTCTGCAGCTAATTCTGCTATTCTCTTTCTTCTATCATCTGGCATAGTTCTCCCAGTCGGATTTTGGAAATCAGGGATTGTATATATCATTTTAACTTTGCCTTTATTTTCTGCTAAAGCTTTTTCTAATTCTTCTATAATCATTCCATTATCATCCATAGGTATTTCAACAAATTTAGGTCTATAGGATTTAAACGCATTTATAGCACCTAAATAACTAGGACTTTCGCAAACAACTATATCTCCTTCATTTAAGAAAATTTTAGCTGAAAATTCTATACCTTGTTGGGAACCATTAGTTATAGCAATGTTTTCATAAGAAACGTTTACACCAGCTGGTTTCATTCTTTCATTAGCTATGATTTCTCTTAATGGTTTGTAACCTTCAGTAGAGCTATACTGTAATGCTGCTCTTCCTTGAGTATCTAATACTTCTTGCATTATACCTTTCATTTCTTCTACAGGGAATAATTCTGGCGCTGGTAATCCTCCTGCAAAAGAAATTATCTCTGGCATTTCAGTTAATTTTAATAGTTCTCTTATCTCTGATGCTTTTAATCCTGCTGCTCTTTCTGAAAAACGTATATTCATTAGCAAATCCCTCCAAAAATATAATAGGTTAATCAATACCTTTATAGATATATCTATTCTACAAACACTTATTATATCCTTCTTTTCAATATATAAAAAATTAAAAAAATTTTTAAAAAAACCCATTGATGTTAAAGTTTTATCATATTTCCTTATCATATTTTGTCTTAATTTGTCATTAAAGAACACTTAATGATTCTTCTATTATTTATAATATAGCAAATTTTAATCTAAATATATTTTATAATAAATATTTTTTTGATTTTTTATAATATATTATAAAGTTAAATAACTTATTAATTCCCAAAAAAAAAATTAGATGTTATAAATTTATCATATAATTTGAATTATTATTACAATAAATTTAATTTATATAACTTTCTTTATATTATGTAGTATCACATTAGAAATTATTAATAAAATATAGTATAATGTATAAGTCAAATTTTTTAAATTTATGAGGTGAATAAATAGTGAATGAAATATTAAATACAAAAGATATAAATATTATAGGAAAATTTTTTATAGAAACCTGGGGTTGCCAGATGAATGAAGAGGATTCAGAGAAGCTTTCAGGTATGTTAAAAAGAGAAGGCTATATAAGAACTGAAGAAAGAGAAGAAGCAGATGTAATTATATTTAATACCTGTTGTGTTAGAGAAAATGCAGAGCTTAAAGTATATGGCAATTTAGGGATACTTAAAGGCTTAAAAGCTAAAAACCCTAATTTAATTATAGCTGTAACTGGTTGCATGATGCAACAAAAAGGTATGGCAGAAACTATTAAAAAGAAATTTCCTTTTGTAGATATTATAATAGGAACGCATAATCTTCATAATTTTTCAAATTATTTAAATGAAGTTAAGAAAAAACATACATCTGTATTGAAGATACAAGAAAAAGAAGATAGTATAATAGAAAATATGCCAATAGATAGGAAAAATAGTATGAAGGCCTTTGTTACCATAATGTACGGTTGTAATAATTTCTGTACTTATTGTATAGTTCCTTATGTAAGAGGAAGAGAAAGAAGTAGAACTCCTGAAAACATAGAGGATGAAATAAAGAATTTAGTTTCTAAAGGTTATAAGGAAATAACTTTACTTGGTCAAAATGTAAATTCCTATGGTAAGGATCTAGAACCTAAAATTACATTTGCAGAACTTTTAAAAAGAGTAAATAATATAGAAGGATTGGAAAGAGTAAGATTTATGACTTCCCATCCAAAGGACTTAACAGATGATGTTATAGAAGCTATTGCTAAATGTGATAAATTGTGTGAACAAATACATCTTCCTGTACAGTCTGGTTCTAGTGATATGCTTAAAAAAATGAATAGACATTATGATAGAGAAAAATATTTAGATGTGGTATCTAAAATAAAAAGACTTATACCTAATGTAGCTATTTCTACTGATATAATAGTAGGATTCCCTGGAGAAACCGAAAAAGACTTTGAAGAAACACTAAACTTAGTAAAGACAGTAGAATATGACTCTGCTTTTACTTTCTTATATTCTATAAGAAAAGGAACTCCAGCTGCTAAATTTGAAAATCAAGTACCTGAAGATGTTAAACACAAAAGATTTAATAGATTAGTAGAAGTAGTTAATGAAATAAGTGCTAAAAAGAACAAAGCCTATGAAGGAAAAGTAGAAGAGGTTTTAGTAGAGGGTACCAGTAAAAATGACGAAGGTAAACTAATGGGTAGAACAAGAACGGGAAAACTTGTTAACTTTATTGGCAATAAAGACTCCATAGGAGAACTTGTTAATGTTAAAATAACAAAAGCAAATTCTTTTTCATTAACAGGAGAAGAAATTTAAATATAAATTAAAAAGCTCTTAATAAGAGCTTTTTTTAAAAGATTAAATTTAAAAGAAACATTTTAAGGAGGAAAAAATATGGGATTAACTCCAATGATGAAACAATATTTAGAGGTAAAAGAAAGCTGCAAAGATTGTATATTGTTCTTTAGATTAGGAGATTTTTATGAAATGTTTTTTGAGGATGCTAAAGTTGCCTCAAAAGAATTAGAATTAGTATTAACAGGAAGAGATTGCGGTCTAGAAGAAAGAGCTCCTATGTGTGGTATTCCATATCATGCGGCTAATACATATATAGGTAGATTAGTAAGTGCAGGCTATAAAATAGCTATTTGTGAACAATTGGAGGATCCTTCCGCCTCTAAAGGTATAGTAAAAAGAGGAATTATAAAAATAATTACACCAGGAACCTATACCGACTCTTCATTCTTAGAGGAAAATAAAAACAATTATATAATGAGCTTTTATTTAGATGATAATATGTGTTCTATGAGCTTTGCGGATATATCCACAGGTGAATTTAACTCAACTCATAGCAATTTTAAAGAAGCTATAGTATTGGATGAAATATCAAAATTTGCTCCTCGTGAAATAGTTTTAGATGAAAATACAGAGGAAAACTTTATACATACTATAAAAGAAAGATTTCCTAATATCTCTATAAGCAAAATAAAAGAAGAAAATTTTAGTTATAATATAGATAATAATTTAAAAGATCAATTTAGTAATTTTAATGAAGATGAATATGAAACCATAGTAAAAAAATCCGCTAATGGTCTTTTATATTACATATTTCATACCCAAAAGAATATATTATCTAACATTAATAAAATAGACTATTACAGCATAGTAGACTATTTAACTATAGATGTAAATTCAAGAAGAAATTTGGAGATAACAGAAAATTTAAGAGAAAAAACTAAAAAAGGATCTCTTTTATGGGTATTAGATAAAACTAATACAGCTATGGGTGGAAGGCAATTAAGAAGATGGATAGAACAACCACTTATAAATAAAAACCCTATAGAAGATAGATTAAATGCTGTAGAAGAATTATTAAATAATATATCTCTTCAGGAAGATTTAAAAGAAGATCTAAGATCTATATATGATATAGAAAGAATAGTAGGGAAAGTAGCTTGTAAAAGTGTTAATGCAAAGGAACTTATATCTTTAAAATGCTCTATAGGTAAGATTCCTTATATAAAAGAATACTTAGCAAATTTTAAAAGCGATTTATTTTTAAATATGGAACAAAATATAGATACTTTAGAAGATATTCATGAATTGCTAGACAAATCTTTATTAGATAGCCCATCTTTATCTGTAAAAGAAGGCAATATAATAAAAGAAGGATTTAATGAAGAAGTGGATTCCTTAAGGGAAGCAAAAAGCAACGGTAAAAAATGGATAGCTTCTTTAGAACAAAAAGAAAAAGAAGAAACAGGTATAAAATCATTAAAGGTTAGTTATAATAAAGTATTTGGTTATTTTATAGAAATTACAAAAGCAAATTTAAGTTCAGTGCCAGAGGGAAGATATATAAGAAAACAAACTCTAGCTAATGCTGAAAGATATATTACTCCTGAGCTTAAAGAAATGGAAGAAAAAATATTAGGGGCAGAAGAAAAACTTATAGATATAGAATATAAACTTTTTACTAAAATAAGAGATTTTATAGAAGAAAATATAGATAGAATGCAAAAAACTGCAAGAATAATATCTGATATAGATTGCTTATGCTCATTAGCTACTGTAGCCTTAGAAAATAATTATATAAAGCCTAACATAAATGCTAAAGATGAAATTCTTATACAAGAGGGAAGACATCCTGTAGTAGAAAAAGTTATACCTAAAGGTGAATTTATATCTAATGATAGCTTAATAGATACAAAAGAGAATCAACTTATATTAATAACTGGTCCTAATATGGCAGGGAAATCTACTTATATGAGACAGGTAGCCTTAATTACACTTATGGCCCAAATAGGTAGCTTTGTTCCTGCTAAGAAGGCTAATATTTCTATATGTGATAAGATATTTACAAGAATAGGCGCCTCAGATGATTTAGCTGCAGGTAAAAGTACTTTCATGGTAGAGATGTGGGAAGTTTCTAATATACTAAAAAATGCTACCTCAAAAAGTTTGGTGCTTTTAGATGAAGTAGGCAGAGGAACCAGCACCTACGATGGCTTAAGCATAGCCTGGTCTGTTATAGAATATATATGTAATAATAAAAATTTAAGATGCAAAACTCTATTTGCGACTCACTATCATGAACTTACAAAACTTGAAGATAATATTGAGGGTGTTAAAAATTATTCTGTATCTGTATCAGAATTAGAAAATGAAATAGTGTTTTTAAGAAAAATAATAAGAGGAGGAGCAGATCAATCCTACGGTATAGAAGTTGCTAAACTAGCTGGATTACCTTCTCCCGTGATAAATAGAGCTAAGGAAATATTACAACATATTGAAGGTAGTAATGAAGAAAACTCCCTTAATATTGCTCCTTCTAAAGAATATAAAAATAAAGATTATATAGAAGCATCAAGGGATACTTTAAGTACTAAAAATAATCTTGAAAGTGGAATACAACATGATACTTTATCTGAAACTAATATCACTACTATAATAGAGGATGAGAGTACTAAAGAGAATCCTTCTTGTAATAAAAAACAAATGAACTATAAAAAAAATGATGAAAAGTCTATAAAAAAAGAAGTAGCAATGGATTCTTTTCAAATAAATTTTGAATATATAAAAAAAGATAAAGTAATTGAAGAAATTAAAAATATAGATATACTTAATATGACTCCAATGGAAGGTTTTAATAAACTATATGATATAATAAATAAAACAAAAGATATAGATTAAAGGATAGTTGTATTATTATATTTTAAAAAACTATATATTAGTACATACAAGAATCTCATGATCTTTAGATTTTTACTAACCTAGTACCACTTATAAGTGGTACTAATCTATATAATAAAATATAAGCTATGTGGTGATTTAAATGAGGAAAATAAATTTATTAGATTTAGAAACTACAAATAAAATAGCTGCAGGAGAAGTTATAGAAAGGCCCTTTTCTGTAGTAAAAGAATTAGTAGAAAATAGTATAGACGCCAATGCGAAAAATATAACCATAGAAATAGAAGATGGGGGACAGAAATTTATAAAAATAATAGATGATGGAGAAGGTATTTATCCTATTGATATAAAAAATGCTTTTCTCCCTCATGCTACAAGTAAAATAAATTCCATAGAAGATATATATAAAATAAGTACTATGGGCTTTAGAGGAGAAGCACTAGCTAGTATTTCCTCCGTATCAAAAACTAAACTTAAAAGTAGAGTTGCTTCCTACAATTTTGGTAAAGAAATATATATAGAAGGTGGCAAAATAGAATACTTAAAGGATACAGGTTGCAATGTTGGTACAACTATAGAGGTTTCTGATTTATTTTATAATGTACCCGCAAGACTTAAATTTTTGAAAAGTACAAGAAGCGATAGCACTGCTATATCAGATATAGTAAATAGGTTTATATTAGCTCATCCAGATATATCTTTTAATTTAATAAACAAAGGAAAGCAAAGTATAAAAAGTTACGGTACTGGAAATCTAAAGGATTCTATACGATGTGTATACAATAAAACAATCAGTGAAAATCTTATAAACTTTGAAAGCCATAAGGATATAATATCTGTATATGGATTTATAGGGAAACCTGAAATAAGCCGTAAAAGCAGAACAAATCAAAGTATATTTGTAAATAAGCGGTATGTTAAAAGTAAATTTATAACTGCTGCAGTAGAAAATGCTTTTAAATCTTTTTTAACAGTAAATAGCTACCCTTTCTTTGTAATATTTATAGATATTTTCCCAGAATATATTGATGTAAATGTACATCCTACTAAATCAGAAGTTAAATTTAAAGATGAGAGGGCTATGTTTAAGGCTATATTTGATTCAGTTCATGAAGCTATAAAAGAAGAATTAAAAGAATCATTTACAAATTTCTTCAATAAAGAAGATATTAATATATATGATTCTGAAAAATCTATAGGTGAAACTATAAAAACAGAAAAAGAAGAAGTACAAATACCAATAGATTTAAATAACAATAATAAAATTCATATTTTTGGTAATAATATAAATAATTCAACTAAACCTAATAATATAGAACCTACTAAAAATGAAAACATTGAAGAAAAAAATATATTTGAAGTTAATAATAATTCTTCTATTTATAAACAAGATGAAATATACTATAACAAAAATAATACTGAATACTTAAATTCAAATAATAACAAAGAAGAAAGTTCATCAAAGCAAGATAATAAGAACCCAAATACCTTATATCTAAATGAGAATTATATAACGTCCTCATCTATAAATATTAAAGAAAATAAGCCTACTAATTTTTATATAGATCTGAAAATAATAGGACAGTTTAATAATACATATATATTAATAGAAAAGGATAAAGAACTTTATATAATAGATCAGCATGCAGCTCATGAAAAGGTGCTATTTGAAAAATTTAAATCCGAGATAGAAAAAGGATATGTAATAAGCCAAATTTTATTATCTCCTGTAGTTATAGAATTATCAGAAGATGAATTTAACATATATGAAGAAAATAAAGATATTTTTAAAAACTCAGGTTTTTCAGTGGAGGTTTTTGGAGAATGCACTATAAATATAAAAGAAGTACCCTTAATTTTAGGTAAACCTAATGTAGAAAATCTCTTTATGGATATACTTTATAACTTAAAAAATATGAAATCTAAAGAAACTTCTACAATAAAATATAATGCCATTGCTACACTAGCATGTAAATCTGCAGTTAAGGCTAATGACACCTTGAAAGAGGAGGAAATAAAAAAATTAATAGAAGATATGCTTATATTAGATAATCCATACACTTGTCCCCATGGAAGACCTACTATGATTAAATTTACATTAAAAGATTTAGAAAAAAAATTTAAAAGAATACAATAAGGGGGATAAGTAAAAATGATAAACTTATTAATACTTGCAGGTCCTACAGCAGTAGGAAAAACAGATATATCTATAAAACTTGCAAAAAAACTAAATGGAGAAATAATATCCGCTGACTCTATGCAAATTTATAAATACATGGATATAGGTTCAGCTAAAATAACCAAAGAGGAAATGAAGGATATACCTCATCATCTTATAGATGTAGTAGCACCTCATGAAGAATTTAATGTAGCTTCCTTTAAAACTTTAGCAGAAAAATGTATAAAAGATATATGGACCAGGGGAAAACTCCCTATAATAGCAGGAGGCACAGGTTTATATATTAACTCTTTAATCTACAATTATGATTTTACAGATGCCGATAGAGACGAAAATTATAGAGAATATCTTAATAAATTATCAGAAGATAAAGGAAAAGAATATGTTCATAGCCTGCTAAAAGATATAGATAAAGAGTCTTACGAAAAATTATATCCTAACGATTTTAAAAGAGTAGTTAGAGCCTTAGAAGTTTACAAAATTACAGGTAAATCTATAAGTGAATATACAAAAGAAAACGAAAAAAAATTATATGATATACCTTATAACGTAAACTACTTTGTTTTAAATATGAATAGAGAAGTACTATATGAAAGAATTAACAAAAGAGTGGATATAATGATGGATAAAGGCTTAATAGAAGAAGTAAAAAAATTAGAATCTATGGGATATACTCCAGATATGCAATCTATGAAAGGTATAGGTTATAAAGAAATTCTATTCTATTTAAAAGGTGATATTTCACTAGATGAAGCTATTTATTTAATAAAAAAGGGAAGCAGAAATTATGCTAAAAGACAACTAACTTGGTTTAGAAAAGATAAAAGATCTATATGGATAGATAAAGATAAATATAGATCTGAGGAGGAAATAGTAGATAAAATTATAAAAATGGTAAAATATAAATAAAATTAAAAGGATTTTTAATTTATTTATAGAATTATATAAGAATAAGTTTCTAATTATTTGTAATTTTTTTAGGAGGGAAAGGTTATATGACTAAAGTTGTTAATAATCTACAAGATATATTTTTAAATGGTGCTAGAAAAAATAGAATTCCTGTTACCATATACTTAACAAATGGATTTCAATTAAAAGGATTTGTTAAAGGCTTTGATAACTTTACAGTAATATTAGATTCAGATGGTAAACAAATGATGATATACAAACATGCTATATCTACAATTAATCCAGCAAAACCCTTATTATTTGTACAAAATCCTAACGGAGATGATTATAAAGATAAAGAATAGGTTAATTGCCTATTCTTTTTTTATATGTTAATATATACAATGTTAGATAATAATACATACTTATTATTTTTCTTACATATAGAGGAGGATGGAAATAGAAATGCTACATATAACAAAAGATACTCTAAAAAACATATATGACATAAATCCTAAAACTTTAGATTTATATGAAAAGGCTATAGAAGATATTAAAGATGAGTTCCAAAAATATGATGAAATAAGAGAATTTAATCAATTAAAAGTTTTAAATGCTCTTCAGGAAGAAAGAGTTAGTGAATCTCATTTCACAAATTCTACAGGTTATGGCTATGGAGATATAGGAAGAGATACCTTAGATAGAGTTTATGCTAGAATATTTAACACAGAAAGTGCTTTAGTAAGACCACATTTTGTAAATGGCACTCACGCTATTGGAGCTGCTCTATTTGGAAATTTGAGACCAAGGGATACTATGTTATCCGTATGTGGAAAACCCTATGATACATTACACAATATAATAGGTATAGAAGGGGAAGAGAACATAGGTTCTTTAAAAGATTTTGGAGTTAAATATAAACAAGTAAATTTAAAAGAAGATCATTCTATAAACTATGAAGAAATAGAAAAGATACTAAAAGAGGATACTTCAATAAAACTTATACATATTCAACGTTCAACAGGTTATGGATGGAGAAAAGCTCTCCTTATACCTGAAATAGAAAAACTAATTTCCTTTGTAAAATCCATTAAAAAAGAAGTTATATGTTTTGTAGATAACTGTTATGGTGAATTTATAGATACTAAAGAACCAACAGATGTAGGTGCAGATTTAGTAGCGGGATCCCTAATAAAAAATATAGGTGGAGGAATAGCCCCTACTGGTGGATATATAGCTGGCAGGGAAAAATATGTAACTCAAGCTGCCTATAGATTAACCACTCCTGGCATAGGAGGAGAATGTGGTTCTACCTTTGGAGTAGTTAGACAAATGTATCAAGGACTATTTTTAGCACCACATATATCTATGGAAGCTGTTAAAGGAGCGGTATTCTGTTCAAGGATAATGGAATTAGCTGGTTTTGAGGTACTTCCAAAATATAATGATGATAGAAGTGATATAATTCAAGCTATTAAGTTTAATGATAAAGAAAAACTTATAAATTTTTGTAAGGGAATACAGCAAGGTTCTCCTGTAGATTCCTTTGTTTCTTGTGAGCCTTGGGATATGCCTGGCTATAAAGATCAAGTAATTATGGCTGCAGGAGCATTTATTCAAGGGTCTTCCATAGAATTATCTGCAGATGCACCTATAAGAGATCCTTTTATAGCATATCTACAGGGCGGACTTACTTTTGATCATGCTAAAATAGGTATTTTAATTTCTCTATCAAAAATATTAAAATAATAAATTTGAACATGTAAATTAACCAGAATTACCTTGTGGATATTAAGTTTAATAATGATAGAAAAAGTAGAATTAATATAAAAATAATTCCCAGAAATTATTTACTTAATACTTCTAGGAATTATTTTTATTAACAATCCTTTTTAAAAGCAATTTATTTTTAATACACATTTATTTATCAAAATAACAATGTTATTAATACTTTCTATATATTCCTACTAATCTTCCAAGAACTTTACAATCCTCTAAAATTATAGGTTTCATACTTTTATTTTCAGGTTGAAGTCTTATATAAGAACTTTCTTTAAAAAATCTTTTTAAAGTAGCTTCGTTGTCTATTAGAGCAACCACAATATCTCCATTATTTGCAGAATCGGTTTTTTCAATAATAGCTAAATCTCCATCTAATATTCCAGCTTCTATCATACTTTCTCCAGATACCTTTAACATAAATAAATCCTTTGTGTTTTTAACATAATCAATAGGTAATGGAAATACATCTTCTATATTCTCTATAGCCAAAATAGGATTTCCTGCAGTTATAGTTCCTACAATAGGTACATTTATAACTTCTTTTTTTGAGGTAGGATCAACAATTTCTATGGCTCTAGTTTTGCTACTATCTCTTTTTATCAAACCTTCCTTTTCTAATCTTTTAAGATGGAAATGCACTGATGAAGTTGAACTTAAACCTACAGCCTTGCAAATTTCTCTTACTGAAGGAGGATAGCCCTTTTCTTTAATTTGTAATTTTATAAAGTTATAAACTTCATTTTGTTTGTCAATTCGGCTTTTATTCATAATCACACCTCATTACTTAAATAATAATTAAATTATACCATAAAAATGGAAAGCTGCAAACTAATGTTCAAATAAATTATAATATAGCTTATGATTATAAAAGGTTTTTTAATGCATATAAACTATATTTTTGCTATAATAGTAAGAGTGTTTTTATAGAGTAATAACTTTTAAGTATAATAATAACCAATATAATAAATTTACAATTTGTAATAAGATACCATAAAGAAAGGTAGAGTGTAAATATATGAATAGAGAAACTTGTATTTTTAATTATACTAAAAAATGTACCGACTGTGGGGAATGTGAAATTTGCGATTTAAATCCAAATAAAAAATGCGATAATTGCGCAGAATGTTTACAAAGAGAAGGAATAGATACTCAAGCTATAAGGATTGATGAAATAAAAGAGGATAAAAACTTTGTAGATAAAGAAGCCTTAAAGAAGGTACTAAAAGAAGATGAAGAGGAGTTAAAATTCTCAGAAGAATTTGAACAGGATCTAGAAAATGAAATTCTACAAGATGAAAAATTGCTAAAGGACTATGATGAAAATTTTAAAGAACAGGGACTATATGCCATAGAAAATGTAGATGGGGTACAAATAGAATATATAGAAGATGTAGATGGATTAAGCGAACTGATGGAGGATGAATCTAGATTAAAAAAAGTAGCCTATGAAGAGTTTCCGGGGCTTATAAAAATAAGAAAAGACAAATAGAAATATAATATCCTGTTATATAACCACAGAAGAATAGGGCATTATAATTATAAAATTTAAGATAAAGCACTTTAAAACATACATATAGTATAGAGTTTTAAAGTGCTTTATCAATTTTAAGGCAATAATATAAACAGTTAGGGTGGTCCAGTGAAATAGCATCTATTGAAATTCATTATCATTTAAATAAGCTTTAGCAATAAACATATTTTAGGCAATAATAGATCTTTATTATTCATCGCTTAAAGGATTGGATTTTACTGCTTCTCTTAATCTATCGCTATCTACATGAGTGTAAATTTGAGTTGTAGATATGTTTTCATGGCCTAATATCATTTGTAGGCTTCTTATATCAACACCGCCATGCTTGTACATTAATGTAGCAGCCGTATGTCTTAATTTATGAGGAGAATATTTTTCTCCATCTAAGCCTGCTTTTTTTACATACTTCTTTACTAGCATCTCTACAGAACGTTTATTTATCCTTGTATAATTTTTACTTAAAAATAGAGCATCCTTATCAACTATTTTTTCTCCCATTTCTTTTCTCACACTTAAATGATCATGCAAAGTTTTAATGCAGGCTTTATTAAGGTAAACAGTTCTTTCTTTATTTCCTTTACCTATAACAGTTAAAACATCATTTTTAATATTAGATATGTTTATACCACATAATTCCGAAAGCCTTAATCCACAATTTAAGAACATAGTTACTATACATAAATCTCTTTCTTTAAACTTACCATCTATAGAAGATAATAGTCTTTTACTCTCATCTAATGTTAAATACACAGGATTTCTTTTACTTATTTTAGGACTTTCCAACTCTAGGGCTGGATTTTCCTTTATGATTTTAGCTTTACCTTGTAAAAATTTAAAGAAAGATCTTAATGTGGCTACTTTTCTAGCTTTAGCATAGCTACCATTATTTCTATAATTTTCTGCAAAGGATATAAAAGCGAACAAATCCGTTAATGATATATTCTTAATGTCTTCATCACTTATATTTTTTATTTCTATATCACTAAATTCTGTTTCTCCAGGAACCATACCTTTGTATAATTTAAAAAATCTAAAAAACATAATCAAATCCAATTTATAACTTTCAATTGTATTTTCTGATTTTCCTTTTATAGTTCTAAGATAATTTAAAAAATCATTTAATCTTTGAGGAAGATTAGGATCATATAATTGTTGAATATTATATTTCATTGAAAATATGTACCTCCTTAGCCTAAAAATAACAACAACTTCGCGAAATTTATATTTCGCGATTATAATATTCTATATAAAAGGGATAAAATCCTTCTTTTTTTTATTAATATTATAAGTTTTGTTATCTAGATATATAATTTATAAGCACTATCTGTATCTTTATATACGTTCTTCATTCTTCATTATAGCTTATATATATAATCACTAAGAACAGTATGCCTTAGTATATATAGTTTAGCTAGCAGTTTAGATCGTAGTGGAATTTTAAAATTCCACCCCATTCCTGTCAATTGCATTTCAATTGATAATGAACATCAATTATTTAACTATGTATAATTCTATATTTATACATTTCATTCTTTTAACAGTATGTGTAAAAAAATGGTATTAATTATTAAATTGATTTTAATTCACAATATGTAATTATGTTTGTGGAAACATAATTTTACATTTATTACCATTATTTTAATTTAAAATTATTTTTCAGTTTATTTGTATAATAATGAATAATATTTTATTCTAAACTATATTTTATATTCGTCTACATTTTATTTTTATTAAAATTATTATATATTCATCTGTAAGAAAGATAACTATATTATTAAAAATAAGGTATTCCAAGCTAATTTTTAAATCTATTTATTATATATTCATTGTTATTTTTAATATTACATATTTATATGAATCTAATCGTTTGTAAACAATTAGATATGGATTACACAAACAATAAATAATAGATATCATTTGAAAACTCTTATAAATTAGAGCTATTTATAAATATTTTTAATAGATAACCTCCTAGTATATTGAAAATATTTATAATATATAATAATATTAATATTGTTAGATTTAAACTAAAAATAATATATCTATTATTTTTTTATTTTTAACACAATTTTATATACAATAGAGGAGATGTTTATATGACACCAGTTAACATGAGTGATTTAGCTTATAAAGAGTTTAAAAAATTTATAGAAGAAAATAATGTAAATTCAAACATATTTAGAATATTTTTAGCTGGAAATGGTTGAGGCGGTCCTGTTTTTAACATTGTTCTGGATGAACAAACAAACGAAGATTTACTATCGCCTATCGGAGAATTAGCATTTCTAGTACATAGGGATCTTTTTTCAGAATTTGGAGGTTTTATAATCCAATGTGCCGAAGAAAATGGCAAAGGTAGTTTTACTATAGATCCACTAATACAACCAGAAGGTATTAGTTGTTCTACTTGTTCAAGTTGTGGTTAATCCAAAATACATTTATATAAATAATTTATTTAGATATATCTTATCAACTATAATACCCATTTAAACATTTGAATTTTTATCTAATAAACTTAAGAGGAATCATATAAGACATAAACGCTTATATGATTCCTCAACTAAATTGCTTTATATTAGTGTGTTTGGTGTAATATAATTTTTTAACTATTATAGATTTCTTTCGTAAGCTTCTACCATCTTTTTAACCATATTTCCGCCTACATATCCATTTTGTCTTGAAGTTAAATTTCCTTTATCCATAGCATCATAGTTTGATATCCCTACTTCATTTGCAACTTCCATTTTTAATTGGTTTAATCCATGTTGTGCTTCTGGCACTACTAATTTATTAGAATTTCTATTTGCCATGATATATTACCTCCTTATACACATATCTTGAAATTTTATTTTTAACATTTCTATTTAGTTTATAGATTTCTTTCGTAAGCTTCTACCATTTTTTTAACCATATTTCCGCCTACATATCCATTTTGTCTTGAAGTTAAGTTTCCTTTATCCATTGAATCATAGTTTGCTATTCCCACTTCATTTGCAACTTCCATTTTTAATTGATTTAATCCATGCTGTGCTTCTGGAACTACTAAATTATTAGAATTCTTATTACTTGCCATAAATATTACCTCCTATTTATTTGTCTTTTGTTTTTATTTATGCTTTATTAAGTTTTGTATTATAAGTATGTGTAGTTTTAAATTTATTATTATATAAAACTAAAGGTAACTATGATTAAGTTTTACTTTTAATACATATATTGTATATAACCTTAAATATAATATATGTAAACAAAAAAAATTAAAGAGCAAAGCTCTTTAATAAATAATAAAGATACATTAATATATTTCTATAAGGAATTTCTAAAACATATTAATTAAGTAAGAAGGAAATCATTATATAATATATAAATCAAACCATTATTAACCCCATTTATATAAATAGCAAAATTCATGCCAAGTACTTAAAGACTAAACGCAATAAAGATTTATGCTTTTCAATCTCAAAATGGTATAATTTAAATATCAATTTGAGATTATAATAATGTTTGTCGCATTTTTATACACTGTATATAAATCAGAGTACGATTAATTTAAGTTTTAAGATTATCTTTATTAAATTCTAGATTAATTTATTTAGTGTATAAATTTTCAGAAAAATCCAACTTTAAAGGCATCAGCCTATATTTTGCAATAATAAAAACACTTTGTTTTGAATAATTATACGTAATGAAATTAATCATTCATTGCAAACCTTGATATTCCTACACTTCTTTTCTTGATTCAACTTGATTTTATTATAATTATACATTATAATTTTAACTAATATGAATAAAAAATTGCAAAGGAGATGAGTTTTTGGAAAATCAAAAAAATAACAAATATTCATTTAATGAATTATTTAAATTTATTTTCCCATCCTTAATAGGTCTTATATTATTTATAATTCCTGTTAAATCAGGAGATGGAATAACAATCCCCATCGCACTACTTTCAAACGCTGTTTTATCTGCATTAGGTAGTATACTACCTCAATTTATGGTAATAAGTATAGGAATTACTTTTATTTTCACTATAATTACTAAATTATTTAAACCTAAGGCTATATTAGAAAATAAATTTTTTAATAATTTATTCAATGTATCACCTTTATGGGCATTAATTAGAATATTAGGTTTTATATTTATTATCTGTGCATTATTTAAAATAGGGCCTGAATGGATATGGTCTGAGAATACAGGTGGGTTATTACTCTATGATTTACTCCCTCTATTATTTTCAATATTCGTATTTGCCGGAATGTTACTTCCTCTATTATTAGACTTTGGCTTATTAGAATTTGTTGGGGCATTACTTACTAGAGTAATGAGACCAATATTTAATTTACCAGGCCGTTCTTCTATAGATTGTATGGCTTCTTGGCTTGGTGATGGTACTATTGGTGTATTACTTACTAGTAAACAATATGAAGAAGGTTACTATAGTGAAAGAGAAGCTACAGTTATAGGGACAACCTTCTCAGCAGTTTCTATAACCTTTTGCTTAGCTGTAATCTCTCAAGTTAAACTTAGCCATATGTTTGTGCCTTTTTATTTAACAGTTTGTTTATCTGGTATCGTAGCAGCTATCTTAATTCCTCGTATACCACCTCTTTCAAAAAAACCAGATACTTATTTAAACGGTGGAGAAAGTAAAAATTCTGAAGTCCTTCCAGAAGGATATACTCCTTTTACCTGGGGACTTGAAAAAGCTGTTGCTAAAGCTAAATCAAATACTGATGCTACTAATTTTATAAAAAACGGTTTGAAAAATGTATTAGATATGCTTTTAGGTGTAACTCCCGTGGTTATGGGTATGGGCACATCAGCTCTTATATTAGCTGAATATACTCCAATTTTTAAGTGGTTAGGAGTTCCTTTTATACCTATTCTTAATTTATTAAAAATACCTGAAGCTACGTTAGCTTCTCAAACAATTATAGTTGGCTTTGCAGATATGTTTTTACCTTCAGTTATTGGAGGAGCAATTATTCAAAGTGAAATGACAAGATTTATAATAGCCTGCCTTTCTGTTACACAATTAATTTATATATCTGAGGTTGGTGGACTTTTATTAGGCTCTAAAATACCAATTACATTAAAAGATTTATTTATTATATTCCTGGAAAGAACCTTAGTAACTTTACCTATCATTACTTTAGTAGCTCACATATTATTTTAAAAAATATATTATATATTAAAAATAAACATTTAAAGCATTCTAATAGCAATTTAATAGATTTATATTTTAAAACACTATTAGAATAATTTTAAAATAAGCACTTATTTAAAATTATAAGTGCTTATTTATATTAAACAAATTTAAGGATTTTTAATACTTATAAATTAATTATATAGTATTTACCTATTCATATCTAATTAGTCATTTATAAAAATATACTTTATCAATCTTCAATCTAGAGATTTTATTTAAATTTTCTCAAAAGCCACATTTACATCTATAGGAATATCATCTGCCACTATTTTGATATTTAATATTTTATCCGTATTTAATTTTATTTTTATATCCTGCCCATACATTAAGGTAGGTGTAGATATATTAACATTAATTCCTATATTGGAAAAATTTATACTAGCGTTAGCTGTAAGCATATTTGAAAGTTCAGAAAGAGCACTTTGAGCCATTTCATTTAGTTCTTCCACAGGAAGACCCATCATCATTTTTGAAGCTATTTTTTTACCATTTTCCCCTTGTATATTATACACAATATTCCCTTTAATATCTCCTACAATACCTAAATTTATAAGTATTCCTAAACTTTCTACACTATTTTTTACAGTAACCTCCTCTCTTGTAACATTAGAAAAACCAATTTGAGGTAATATATTGTAAAAAGAATCTATAAAAGGATTAATATATTTTACATCCATTATGATTCACCTCTCTTGAAGCCTACATTTATATAAATTTCCCCAAATTCTGTATTTGATTCTACAGATAAGCTTTCTAGTAAGCTTTGAGATATATTAAGGGATTTACCATAAAATATACTTGGAGGAGCTATTCTTAATCCAAAAACTTTATTCTTTCTGTTTAGCATAGAACATGCATTTCCAGCTACAATATTAGAAAATTCACCAATAACATTTAAAATCTCATTCATATTCTTTGGTTCTCTTTTCAACATAAAATTAACCATACTATTAGCTGTTTCCTGTGATAAATCTAAAATCATTCTTCCTGAAAAATTACCTATTATACCTATAACTACAGCCATACCTCTAGAGCTTTCTGAAATAGTACACTTTGTATCTTCTGAAAATTCTGCAGTAGTCTTAGTAAATTTATTTAAAGTGTCTCTAAAGGATTCTTTAAAAATTTCAAAGTAATTATTTTCAAGTTGTAAAAATAATTCTTCCTTCATAATAACCTTTTCTATTGTCGTTATAAGCTCTTCTGGATCTATAGGTTTTTGAATATATCCACAAACCTTATTTTCATTAGCTTTTTTAACTATTTCTTCATCCATCATAGAACTTATGACTATTACCTTTACATTTTCATTTATTTTATTAATAGCTTTTATACATTCTATTCCATCTGTACCTGGTAAAGTCATATCCATGGTTACAATATCTGGTTCTTTATCCTTTACTACATTTATAACTTCTTCTAAGTTCCCTGCTTCTCCAACTACAGTTAATCCATTTTCCTCTAATATGTCTTTTATAATGCTAATTGAAAAAGGAGAATCATCTACAATAACTACTTTAGTATTTTTCATATTTTTTCCTCTTCTTTCTTCCAAAATTTATTAATAATAAAAACTATTTCTTATTGTTTCTATTTTAATATATTTTTCTTAAAATTTAAACAATTTCTATAAATAATTTATATAAATCTTTTTCGTTCATATAATTAGTTCCTTTAGATTTATAAAAAATTTTTTAATATTTTTCTAGAATAAATAATTTATCACATATTGTTCTCTATAAATCCTGATTTTAATATATTTTACACAACAATTTATTAAATATATTTAAATTTTTTGTACATATTTGTTGAGTTGACTACTTATTTGTTGATTACGTAATTACATTAATATATAATTAGTATATAAAATTAAAAATTACACATTATAGTAATAATTACTATTAAATATACCTTTAGTTACTAAATTTATTTATAGGAGGAAATTGTATGTTAAGTGAAAAATTATTAAAAGCTTTAAATGATCAAATAAATTTTGAATTCTACTCATCCTATATTTATTTAGCTATGGCCTCTTATGCTGAATCAGATGATTTAGCTGGATTTGCTAATTTTTTTAGAGTTCAGGCTCAAGAAGAAATATTCCACGCTATGAAATTTTATGACTATGTAAATCAAATGGGTGGAAGAGTAATACTCGAAAAAATAGATCAGCCTAAAATTCAATATAATAATATATTAGAATGTTTTGAAGATGGCTTTAATCATGAAAAGATAGTTACAAATAGAATCTATAATTTAACTGATATTGCTACTGAGGAAAAAGAGCATGCTACTATAAGTCTTTTGAAATGGTTTATAGATGAACAAGTAGAAGAAGAAAATAACTTTAATACTATAATAAGAAAATTAAGAAGAGCAGAATCTAATCCAGCGGTGCTTTATATGCTTGATGATGAATTAGCTGCAAGAGTATTTACTCAACCAACAACAACTGAAGTTTAATTTTAATGTAAAAAATCTGCTAGTAAACTGAATTCTATATTAAATTTCAATTAAAATACTCCCTATTCACAATCTAGTTGTGATAATAGGGAGTATTAATAATTTACTAGCAACAATTTTTAATTCATTTTTTTACTTATTTCCTCTTGAGTTTTGCTATCTATTAACTGTAAATTATACTCTCTTATAATTTTTCCAAGTAAATTACTATATAATAAATTACCATCCTTATCTTTTTTGGTACTATATCCTGCCCTTTCTATAGCTCTTGATTGTGTCTTATATTCTGTAGCTCTAAAAACTTTATTTTCTCTATATCTCTTGTTCTTAACTAAAAAATCCCCATAATCCTTTATAGAATCCTCTTTAGAAGAATACTGTCTAAAATTATCTTTGATTTTATCATTATAATTTTCTGAGGTTTCCATATTTAAAACCTTACCCGTCCAAGAAGGAGTAGCCTTAATTCCAAATAAATTATTCCCTTTTTTACTAAGCTCTGATCTACCCCAATCTGATTCTAAAATAGCCTGTCCTATAGTTATAGAAGGCAAAATCCCATATTCATTATATAATTCCTTTGATATAGGTATCAATTCCTCCATAAACTGTGCTTTATATTTATCTGGTGTTATAGGATATATATTATTTAATTTATCTAAATACTTATATACCTTCTTTCTTTCTTCTTCACTAAAAGACTTTCTATTTATAACTTCATCTAATGTTAACAATCTATAGTTAGTATTTTTAAACTTTCTATTTTCACTAATTTCTAAAAAATTTTTTCCTAGAGTCTTTGCGCTTTCTATATTAACTTTAGAAAAATTTCCTTCATTTTTAACTGCATCTAAAGCAGCTATGTATTTCCAATTAACTTGCAATTTGTTTTCACTAACTTCATCTGCAGCTCTAATATAAATATTCATTGCATTCTCTGGTAAAAACCTTTCTTTTGTCTTATTTAAAATTAATGAATTAAATATTATAAAAATAGTAAAAACTAATAAAACTAATACCATTAGTTTTAAAAATAAACCTGTTATTTTTTTCATAAAGCCCTCCATAAATTCCTGATATAGCTTATATATGTCTTTGTAAAAATTATTATATCAAAAATTTAAATAATTTTATTATAAAAATTATTTAAAAAGCTAATATTAATAAATATATAAGAAAAATTTAAACTATTAATTATTTTATATGTTTTATTTTATAATCGTATTTTAATTTTTGGAGTTTACTTTTTAGCTTATTTACATAATATTTATTACGTTAATAATCATATATTAAAATTAATTTATTTTCTATATATAAATTTTAATATTTTATTTTAGACAAAAATGCATTCTGATCTCCTATAAAATATAAAAGAGAATTAACCTTTTAATATAAAAAATGTTAATTCTCCTTTATTCCTATATATGTTTTAAATAAATATAATGCTAATTTTTTATACATTATATTACTTATTCTTCATAAAACTTAGATATTTTATCTTCATTATCTGAAGGAATATAGTAAACTTCCCCTTCCAAAATATTTATATACTTAACTGATTTTTTAGTTAATTTAACCCTATAGCTACCATCTAAGCTCATCTTATGCAATGTTTCATTATCATTATTATCTATATAATATATGTAGTTACTATATACATTTATATTAGCTATACTTCCTGAATATATTAAGCTATTATTGCTTCCATCTATAGATATTTTATACAGATTTCCACTTGAAACATAGTATATTGAGCTTCCGATTACACTCATTTGGCTACAAGGTATATTATTTAATTTTTCTTTTCCTGTTCCATCTATTTTAATTTTATATATAGATGACTTATCTTCATAATTAGTATAATATATCCACTCTCCTGATATTACAAACTGTGAATCCACTCTCCACTTTCCACCAGATACCACAGAACTATAGCTTGTACCATCTATTTTAAGTTTATATATACCGAGTTTACTCTTATCAAAATAATAAATAAAATCATTGCACACTGTCATATAGGAAGCTGATGCCTGTTTTATTAGTTTTTCCTCGCTACCATCTTTTCTTATTCTATATATGCTACCATTACTTACGTAATATATATATTCTCCATATACATTCAAATATTCTGCAGTATTACTAGATAATAGTCTATCTTCCGCTCCATTTATTTTATTTCTATATATTTTACCACTGCCATTCTCCCTATTTATATAATATATATACTCACTATCTCTTATAATAAATCCTCCATTTAATATATTGCTAGAAGAATTGCCCATACCATAAGGTATTTCTCCATTTACCTTTAATGTTAATTTTACTTCCCCTGCATACCCATCTACAGTGCCTATATAAGTATATATTCCTGGCTTTGATGTATCTACACTCTTTTCTTTCCAATGTACTTTAAACTTATCCTTAGAGCCATCACTCATTGTTGCTTCAACATAATCTGGAAGAGTAAATTTATCACCTTTATTTGCTTCCTTTTCTATAGGTCTTATTTCTTTTATAACTATTGCATTACTATCACCTAAATCAAAATTCTTGTAAGTAAGATTGTAATAGTATGATGCTACAGCACTGTAATCCTGTATTTTTTTAGGATTTGTTATTGGCAAAGTTAAGTACCTTAAATTAATTAAATTTCTCAAAGCATATATACTAGTTATATTATTATTTTCAACCAAATCTAATTTAACTAAATTTGTAAGGTTCTCTAAAGAAGATAAATTTGTTATGTTATTATCACCTAAATATAACTCGTTCAATTTTCTTAGTTTATCTAATATACTTATATTAGATATTCCAGTTCTAGATAAGTCTAGTACCCTTAAATTTGTAAGATTTTCTAAAAATGATAAATCTCCAGTTAAACTCATATTATTTAAATATAGATACTCTAGACTTGTTAAATATTTAATATAATATAAGGAAGTATAATTTATTTCCCTTCCTTGTAAATCTAATTTAATTAAACCTCTAATTGGTATTAAATTTTCTAACCCTTCTAATTTACCATGTCCTCTTAGGTTTATGGAATGCAAATTAGAAAAATATTGTATACCATCTAAATTGATTACATTAGTATTGGTTAGCTTAGAACTTATATTTAACTTTGATATAGTGCCCTCACTTAAATCTAAATCTGTTATGGTGTCTACTTCACTTTTATATATATTAGTATTTTCATCTTTACCTAAAATCTCTCTAATAATTTTAGCTAAATCACTATCACGCTTTTCATCAAAAACTATAAAATCTGAGTTAGTTGTAAAATCTTTTTTTTCTAAATTATTATAATAAGCTAATGTTACATCAAAATTTGATACTCCACTATTTTTTAAATAAAGCTCTCTAAGATTATATAATTTTTTTAAGGATTCTTCTCTCTCTGAAATTTTATTTTCATACAAAGATAAATATTGTAAGTTTATGAGTCCACCTAAACTATTTATACTTACTATTCCATTTCTTGATAAATCTAATCTAGTTAATTGGGATAATCCTCCTAAGGCTGTTATATCTCCAATTAAATTATTAGATAAATCTAATTCCTCTAAATATTTAAGACTTTCTATTGATTTTATTGATCCTATTTTATTTTTATGAAGTACTAATTTTTTTAATTTTACAAGTTTTTTTATAGAATCTATATTAGAAATTTCATTATTAGATAAATCTAAATATGTTAAGTTTTCCATGCTTTCTAACCCTTGCAAATCTACTATTCCTCTTCCTGAAAGTTCTAATTTAGTTATAGAAGAAAGCTGTCTTTTATATATAGGCTCTGAGTAATTATTTATTAATTCTCTTATTTCTCTTTCTAACACTTTATCTCCAAATGTAACTATCTCATTTCCTACTATTTCTACATCACTTAGATGATTTAAAACCTGAGTATCTATTTTAGTACAACCTGTTATATCTAATTTTATTAAATTACCTAAACTTCTAAGTACATCTATATTAACTACATTTGTATTGGCTATACTTAAATATTCAAGTTTTTCTAAATTACTAATATTATTTATTTCATATAATAAATTACCTTGTATTTTTAAATTGCTTAAATTTAAATAAACTAAATTATTAAAATTTGATGATAAGAAATTATTACTTGTAAGATTACAATTAGATAAATTCAACTCCATTAAACTATTCAAATTTGGAATAGTACTTATCTTTGTACCTGATACATATAACTTTTCTATATGCTCAAACTTTTTAATAACTTCTAAAGTAGTTATTTCTGTTTTATTTAAATTTAAATACCTAATATAAATTGAATTTTCTAAAGCTGTTATATCACTTATACTAGTATTTGATATATTTACCTCTCTTAAATTAGTCAAATATTTTAAAAGAGATATATCTTTTATATCAGTTCCACTTAAATTTAACTTTTCTAAAGCTGTCATATTTTCTATACCGTTTAGTTTTTCTATATGAGCATTATGAAAATCTAATTCTTTAATATTTTCTAAATCACTAGGATATACATAACCTGAAAGCTTATTTATTTCTTTTCTCACTAATTCTTCAAATACTTTGTCCTTAAATTCTATAGGTACATTTAATTTAAAATCCTTATCCTTAAGGTTATTATAATAATCTTTAGCATAATCATAATTTGAACTATAATTATGACTTAAATATAGTATTTGTAGATTTTTTAAATTAGATATAGGGGAAAAATCTTTAATACCATTATTAGCTAAATACAAATGTTGCAAGGATGTTTTATTTTTTAAAACTTCTATATTTTCTATTTTATTATCTCTTAAATCTAAATGATGTAAGTTTAAATCCTTTAAATAAGATATATCTTTTACTTTATTTTTAGATAAATTTACATCCTTTAATTTTTCCATATTATTGATAGGGGATATATCTTCTATACTATTATTATATAAATTTAATAATTCTAAACTATCAAGTCCTTTTAAATAAGATATATCTTTTATATTATTATCTGATATATCTAATTTAGTAATGTTTTTTAAATACTCTATACCTTTAAGACTTTTTATATTTTTATTATGAACATTTAATTCTTTTATACCCGCAACATCCATATATGTCAAAGGTCCTTTAGGTCTATCTTTAGGATTTGCTGCCTTTCTTACCTCTTCTTCTAAGTTTTTATCTTCAAATTCTATATAACCATCTATATAAAAATTCATTTTTACAGTTTCTTTTAAATTTTTATTTTTATCTGAAGGAATACTTTTATCTATATAAAGATAATAATTTTCTTTTTCCTTATAACCATCTTTAGGTGGTAATACTTCCAATATTTTTTCATTTGGCTTTATTCTAACATTACAATCTAATTTATTACCTTTAGAATCTTTTATATAAACCTTATCTTTTATACCACTAATATTACTATTCAATTTTTTTGAAAGCTTTACTGTCCATATTTTATTTTTATCTGCTGTAACCTTACTATCCCATTTATAATAATCCTCAGCCTTTACTGATAAGGGCGAAAGACATAAATAAGTTCCCATAACCATGGGAATAAGTATTTTCTTATTCATTATATACCTCCTTTAGGCAATGCTCTAACTTTATATGTAAATTTATCATTAACCCATTTTGCACCTCTATATTATCTTCGTATATTTTTAACATTTATGTAGTAAAATTTTTACATCAATGAAGTTTTTTATAAAAATTAATTTATTTACCCTAAACATTATACCATAACTATTTCCCCCTAATATTATCATTACACATTACAAAAGATATTTGCATCAAATTTTAAAGCCATAAAAAGGGATTTAACACTAATTTTTAATGATTTTGTGTTAAATCCCCTAGGATTTTGAATTAAATTTTTAAATATTCACTTTTACTTATAGTAAACTTTAATTAAGCTTTTTAAAACTTTTAATTATCATAATTAAAAGATTCTATAGTAAATGTAGGTATTACAGCCCCTCCATAGTTTCTAATTAACTTAACTGTATTACCAGTAGCTATTGCAGTTTCATTTTCATATCCATCTAATATTCTGTTATTATTTATAGCAGTTGCAATTTTTGTTGCTATGGATTCTGCACCTTCATTAGCCACTATATCAATATTAAAGCATTTACCTGCTAGACACACTATTAGTTTACCCTTGTTTTTAGCTTCTCCTGTTACAGTTATTACATATTGTTGTTTTTTAGAATCTACTCCTGTATTACCTTCATCAGGATTTAATCCTATAATATTGCTTACTATAGCACTATCTGTCCCTATTTTAGTTTTATCATTTATTTTTATAAGCTCTTTATCATTCCCTTCTATATATACTACATCATTTACTTTATATATACTTACCTTTGAGCTTAATTGAGATCCATTTTCCTTTGGCTTGTTAGCATTTGAATCCCATTCTTTTGCCTGCATAAGCGTATTCATAAAGGCATCTATAGAAGGACTTACACCTAAGTTTCTTAAAGAATCTTCCTGTAGAGCATATTTAACTGTACCTATAGTAATTTCATAATTATCACTAACCTTTGTTAGATCCTTTGTCATATATTTTGTTCTTCCTACTAATCTAGATTTAACTAAATCCACACCTTCCTGGTCTGTTCTAATAGCTAAGGCTATAGTACTTGTATTAGTAGCAGAAGCTTGTTCTTTAAGATTTATTTGTCCAATATTTCCTGCTTTATCTTGTGCATATATAGCATAATCATTTAAATTAGCATTTGGATCATTAATTGTTACTTCAAAAGTTTTAATGCCCTTATCCTTAATTTCTTGAGCTTTTACAGCACTCTTTGGACTATCTAACCTTGCCATACTAACACTTATACCTTCTTTTATACTATTGTCAAAACTATTATCGAAGGCGGCAAAGGTTACTATGAATTTTTGGCCAATAGAAATATCATTTCCATCCTTATCTTTTCCCATAACAGGAGTTTTCTTTGCAGTATCTAATCTAACTACTGGATCTTCGTTATCTACAATAACTTCTCCAGAAGCTGGACTTGAAGAACCTATAGGATTTACCATATAAACTTTATATTTTCCTGATCTAACCCCCTGAGGAATTTTTCCATCTACAAGTTTGCATTGATATCCCTCTTCTATAGCTGGTTTTCCACTCTTTTCATATTCTGTTTCTCTCTCACCTTTACTCTTAGATTGATCTTCAAAAAATAAATTATCATGGGATTTATATGGTTTATTAGTTATATCTTTCGCTACATAACTACCACCTTCTGGAGCTAAATAAACTTCATCTTCCTTTGTTACTCCAGATATTTTTATAGCATCTCCTGCTTTAACATATTGTTTAGTTACACTTGGAGCTTTAGGAATTTTTTCCTCTGTAGCTTTCATAACCTTTGGAATACTTGCTGTTTTCCCTATTATAAGTGGTGATCCAAATCCATTTACATCCTCTTCTGCTTTTCCATCATAACCTACTACTACATAGATACTGTAGTTACCTTCTCTTAATTTGTTTTTTAAACTATCATTTGTTAAAAGGTCATAATTAGTAAGTAAAGCTCTAGCATTTCCACCATTCCAATAATTTGCGCTAGTAATTCCTGCAGGTATAACACCTTGGTTTTCTATATTTAATTTACCTGTTCCAGGTATTATATAAATACTCTTTGTTCCTTGAGCAGCTATTTCTGTAGTATCTGATATAAAGCCATCATCTCTTATAGTAGGATTATTCCATCCTTTTACAGAAATATCTCTTCCATCTACACCTAAGGCTTCTCCATCCTCATCTAATACATCTCCTGATAGCACAGCAGAACCTAGTTGTCTTACTTCTGTTGGTTTACTTTCTGCTTTGTTCTTTCTTGTTATAGTTATCCAGAAACTTCTTCCATACATGTCCAAATCCAAAGCCTTAACTAAAGGACCATTAGCATTATTAGCATCTACCTTTATATTTCCCAATGGCTTTTCCCTATTTGGATTGTCATATACTTTTATAATGTCTCCTATTTCTACTCTTTTTGCAAGTTTTAATTTTTCCTTTAATTCTTGATCCTGTTTTGATGGACCAAAACTTCTTTCTTTTATTATTATAGAACCATTCTTAGGACCATTGTTGTAAACCTCTATTATACTACTTGCATTTAACATTTCAGATGGTATAGTCAATGTACACTTTATCTGTTTACCATGCCCTAAAACTGTACCTGTATAAGTATAAATACCTTGTCCATTATATTTTCTATTTTTAATATCCCAATCTACTGGAAGTTGTTGTACTGTGTCATCCTTCATAAATACCGCTACTTTTGGTGGTAAATATTTAGCTTCCAACTCTCCTATAGTTTTATTAGCATCCTCATAAGCTACAGTTATAGCTACATCCTTAACATCCACTACAGTATTACCATTATTATCTTTAGTTACTAAAGTAGGTTTTATAGTTCCATCTGTATTAAGTGGAAGAGTATAAGTTTTCCCACCACTTATTAGATACATAGTATCTCCTACTATATTTATATAATCTGTAGCCAAATCTGCTAATTTTTTCTTTTCTCCAGATCCATCTTCTCTTATTCTATAAAGTTTTCCGCCGTCTTCTGCATTACTATAGTATAACCATCCATCTACTATATTTAAATGATATCCCTTGTCTACTTTTCTTGTAGTTCCTCTTAAAGGTATCACAGAGCCTGTACCATCTACTCTAACTTTACTTATAGCACCGGATCCAGAACAATAATATGCCCATGCTCCTACTATTTGTATTCCATCTGCCCATTCATCATTTACTTTTCTTCTTATATTTCCATCCTTATTTACAGTATATATTTTGTGTCCATCCGAGAAATTACTGTAATATATCCAATCTCCTACTACATTTATAAAATTAGCTTGATCTGTAGCTTTATTGTAATTACCGTAATCATCCATTACTGGCATACCATGAACCTTTCCTGCAGGGTCTCTATTTGCGACTCCGCCATCTATGGTACCGTCTGTATTTATTTTATACAATCTTCCCTTATCTGATTGATTTGCATAATATACAATTCCGCTAGATACAGTTATGTAAGTTGCAGTATCATCACATAGTATTTGTTTTTTAGTCCCATCCTTTTTCATTTTATATATTTTACCGTTATCATTATAATTACTATAATATACCCAATCACCTATTACATTAATATATTGAGCTTTATCAAGGCTTATTTGAGTATCCATTCTTCCTGTTAAAGTCTTTCTATATAAAGAGTTCTTATCAGCAGAATTTACATAGTAAACATAAAAGTCTAAATCCATAGCAGCGCTACCATTATTACTTATATTACCTGCTGTATTTCCTAAAGTCTCATTTACACTACTTAAGCTAACATAACCAGTTTTAGGTAAATATACATCTACTAAAGCTGTAGCTAAAGGTGTTTCATCTGCGGATAATATAGTTAACTTTTCTGTTGGGTAGGTCATAGAATAAGAAATTGATTCTCCTATAGGCTTAATAGTATTACTATGAGCTAATTTAAAATATTTTGCCCCCGGTACTGCCTTTACCTGTTTTACAGCTAGATTAACCACTCCATTTATAACTCCTGGAGTTACATCTACATAAGCCTTTGGAAGAACTATTTTATATTCACCAAAAGCCTCATTCCATTCATATTCATATTGATTGCCATTTGGTGCATAATATAATATTTTATTTGCTCTTTCCTGTTTACCCTTAGTAGTATTATTACCTAATACTTGCTTTATCTTTTCTCCATATTCTTTACTTATATAAGCTATGTAATAATTACCATTAGAAGTTATTTCATTAGCTATAGAAGAATGCTTAGAAAGATATTCTACAGAATAAGCTTTATCTCCTATTACTATTAAACCATCTTCTATAGGAAGACCAGGATATTCATTGTCTCCTATGGTATTAAAGTCCATCACTGTTTCATAAGCAAGATTCTTAGATTTCTTATTTTTATAAGCCTCACTCATAAGACCTTCTTTTGCAATCAAGGTATATTTTTTATCTTTTTCATATTTCCCTGTATAATGTACTCCATTATAAGTTCCACTTTTAAGAGCAATTTTTACATAATGCTTATCTACATCTAAAGATAGATCTATAGGCATTTCTTTACCCTGATTATCTAGTATTTTTATATTTTGTGGATTTAATGTAGCTTTATCTACTTCTCTTGAAAATCTAATTTTCCATACTTTATCCAATGAAACATTATATTTTGTTTCATATTGTTTAGGTGAAGCTGCTTGTACATAATTATAGTTAAGTATTGGTACAATAGCTAGAGAAGAATATAATAAAATCTTTGCTACAGTTTTTTTACTAAATATAGCAAACACCCCCTTATTAAATTTTAAAAGTTAAAAAATTTTCATTTTAAAATAATTATCGTATATATATCTAATTTCTTAATAAATTCCTATATATAATATCCAAATATTATATATATATATTAAATTATTCTGATTTGTATTATTTAATCAATAATCATAATAACCTTTATTTATTTTATCGCTCTTTGTATTCTTACTTTTTTCCCTTTTATTTTCATATTTTCACTAGCTTTAAGTACTATATTTCCTTTTCCTTCTAATATATCTACATAGGAGTGATTATCCTGTATATCTATTATACCTATATCATCTACATTAATGGTTTCTATACTAGTAATAGCACCTACAATATCTCCTGGTCTAATTTTTTTCTTTCTTCCTGCACTTATATATATTTTAGTAATATCCTTTTGTTTTTTATTATCTTTTTGTACTTTTATCTTAAGCCTATCTTTTATATTTTCTTCAAATATTTTTTTACCCTTATTTACCTCCTCTAAAGAAGGTTCTTCCCTTTTAGATATTTCTTTATCTATATAATCTTCTATATCTTTTAAAAATCTAACTTTGTTAGGCTCTATAAAGGTTATGGATACTCCTTCTTTTCCTGCTCTTCCTGTTCTACCTATTCTATGAACATAACTTTCCTTTTCATAAGGCATTTCATAGTTTATAACATGGCTTATATTTTCTATATGAATACCTCTAGCTGCTACATCTGTACATACTAAAAACTGAAATTCTCCCTGTTTAAATTTTTTCATAGTTTCTAATCTATCCTTTTGTTCCATCCCACCATGTAAAGCAATAGCGTTAAAACCTTCTTTCTTCATATACTTTAATATTTCATCTACCTTTTCTCTTGTATTACAAAATATAATAGAATTATCTACTACTTCTTTATATATTATTTTCTGTAAAAGGGAAAATTTGTTTTTTTCATCTACTTCATAATAACATTGATTTATAGTTTTTGTAGTTATATTTTCTGGATTTATATTTATTTTTTCTGGATTATTCATATATCTTTTACATAAATTCTCTATTTTATCTGGTATAGTAGCTGAAAATAACATAGTTACTCTATTTTTGGGTAATCTTTTGATAACAGCCTCTACTTGATCTATAAATCCCATATTAAGCATTTCATCTGCTTCATCTAAAATAAAATATTTTATCTTTTTTAAATTCAAATTTTCTCTTTCTATATGATCTAAAGTTCTACCGGGAGTACCCACAACTAAATGTACCCTTTGTTTTAGTTCCCTTTTTTGAAGACTCATAGGTTGCTTGCCAAAAATCGCTGTACATCTTAATCTTTTATATAACGCTATATTTGATATTTCCTCTTTAATTTGAAGAGCTAATTCTCTAGTAGGGGTAAGTACTAATACTTGAGGATCCTTTTCTTCTAGCTCTAATTTTTCACAGACAGGTATGGAAAAAGCCGCAGTCTTACCGCTACCGGTTTCAGATTTTACTATAATATCCTTATCCTTTAATATTAGTGGTATAACTTGTTTTTGTACCTCAGAGGGATTTTTATATCCTAGTTTTCCCAGGGATTTTAATATTTCATCACTTAATTTATAATTTTCAAAAGTTAATTTATTCATAAACTCAACCTCATTTTTATTTTATATAATTCTTTATTGTAGTTAATATATTTACATTTAAATTAAATAAAAATCTTTACACAAATTCCATAATTTTAAACTACAAAAATTTTGCTTAGTTTAATTAAATAAAAGCATCTACCTTTGGTTAGATCCAATATAGCAGATGCTCTTTCTTTTATTTAAGCTTAATGCCCTTTTCAATAAATTCTATTTTACCTTCTTTTAAAAGTCTTCCTACTGCTCTTTTAAATGCATTTTTACTCATGTTCAAAAGTTCCTTTATAGCTCTTGGATCACTATTATCATTTAAATAAAGCTTACCGCCATTAGAATTTAACTTTTCTAAAATAGCATCTACATCCTCATCCATTTGCTTATATGCTTTTTTTCTAATGCTTAAATCTAGTTTACCATCTTCCTTTACTTTAGTTACTCTAGCCTCCACTATATCTCCATATCTAAACTTCCCATATAATTCATTTTTAGGTATTAATCCATGGTATTCATCGTCTACAGCAACAAAAGCACCTATTTCTCTTTTTATATCATATATAAATCCTTTAACTTCGTCATTTTCTTTGTAAGGGGATTCTGTACTTAATACTCTATATACATTCATACTAGCACATAATCTATCACTTTTGTCTATGTATAAATAAACTAAACATTCCATTCCTTCCTGTATACCGTAAGTTTGTTCTTTAAAGGGTAAAAATAAATCTCTTTCTAGTCCCCAATCTAAAAAAGCTCCCATTTTAGTTTTTTCTACAACCTTTAAAGGAGCTATTTCTCCAATAGTTATTTTAGGTCTATTTATGGTAGCTATCATCCTATCTTCTGAATCCCTATAAACAAAGACTTCTACTTCGTCACCTATTTTAGCATCTTTAGGCACTTGCTTTCCAGGTAATAATATATCATTTTCACTTTTATCCTCTTTAGAATTTAAATATACTCCCATAGGAGCCTCTCTTATTATTTCTAACTTTTGTATTTCACCTAACTTTATCATACTGCACCTTCTTTATTAATTAATTTAATACTATTTATATAAAATAATCTATTTATATTAAACAATAATTTTTAAAATTATTAATTATTTGCCACAATTTCCACTGAATATATTTACCTACATAAGTATAACTTATACATTATACCATATAATTCTCATATTTATATATATTTAATTATTTTACTAATGTTTATTATTATTTTGTATATATAAGTAATATTTTATACTTAATAATACATTACCACTCTTTATATTTTTAAAACAAAAAGGCGCCTGAAAATAACTTTTATTTTAAGGCACCACCTTTTTATATTATTAAATTAATACTTTTTCTTTTTATGGTTGTTTTTTGATTTATTTATAGAGCTACTTCTTTTCTTTTTATTATTATCTTTATGTGCTGAAGTAGATTTGTTTTTACTCTTCGGATAGCTGGAGCTTTTTACTTTAGAATTAATCAAAGTTCCCTTATAAATCTTTTTTTCCTCTATATTAATATTAAATTCTTTTTCATACTTTCTTACTAATGGTATTTCCTTTTCTGTTATTATGGAAATAGCAGTTCCTTCCTTAGAAGCTCTTCCTGTTCTTCCTACTCTATGCAAATATTCCTTTGGGTTTTCAGGTAAATCTAAATTAAATATATGAGTTACGTCTTTTACATCAAGTCCTCTAGCGGATAAATCCGATGAAACTAATATCTGAATTTTTCCTAATCTAAAATCTTCTAAAGCTTTTTTACGTTGTTCTTTTTCTGCAGCACCATATATGCCATAGGCTTTAATTTTATGATATTGAAGTTTTAGTGTAGTTAATTCTATTTCTTCATTTCTATTTATAAATACAATAGCTCTTTTAGGATTTGTAGCTGCTATAAGTTTCCTTAAAATTTCAATTCTTTCTCTATGTTCTCCAGTAATATATAAATGCTTAATATTTTCATTTACAGTATTTTTTTCTTTAACTTTTACTATTTGAGGTTCCTTCATTAAATCCTTTGCAATATTTAAAGTAGATTCAGTTATTGTAGCTGAAAATAACATCAACTGTCTTTCTCTTAAAGTTGCCTTTATTACATCCTTTACTACTTTTAAATTATTTTTATCTAAAAGTTTATCCCCTTCATCTATAACTATAGTCTTAACTGTATGCGCAGTTATTTTTTTCTTCTTTATAAGCTCTAATATTCTTCCTGGAGATCCTACAATAATATGTGGTTTTTCTTTTAATTTTTCAATCTGTCTTTTTATATTTGCCTCTCCTATTATAGCCATAGATTTTACATCCATATTTGAATTTGAAGATATATTTTTTATCTCATTATTTATCTGCATAGCTAATTCATGAGTAGGAGCTAATATAATAGCTTGCATTTCTCTTTTTTCTGTATTTATTTTTTTAAATATAGGCAATAGGTAAGCTAAAGTTTTTCCAGTACCTGTTTCTGACTGACCTATTATATCTTTATTTTCCATAGCTAAAGGTATAGTCTTTTCTTGAATTTCTGTAGGTATATTTATATTTAACTTTTTTAGTCCCTCAATTAATTTAGGCTCCAAATTTAATTTATCAAATGAATCATTCATATTATTCTCCTTTATATAATGTATATAAATTATATTTATAATTAAAAACTTATATAAGTTTAAACTTAGGAAATCATTTTGTCAAGAAATTAATCCATCTTATACCAACCAACTCATACAGCTAAATTACTATATTCACTTTAAATTCATAGTATCACCTAATTATTTTTAATATTAAAATTTATAAACTTCTCCGTCATTTAATTTATTGAACAAAATTACTATGTTATAATGTAATCACTATATATTACTTATTAATGGAACTCATCATAAAAACAAGTAAAAATATAAAGTAATATTTTTTATATACGAAATATACAATAAATAAAATATAAGCATTTTTTTGCTATAATCCAGAAAGTGGGGTAATAAAATGGAGACTAATATATTATTAGAATCTGGTACAGGAGAAGTAGAAATAATAGAATTTTTAGTTAATAATAAACACTATGCTATTAATGTTATAAAAGTAAAAGAAGTAATAGAAGTAGATAATGTAACTAAGGTACCTCAAAGTGATCCAGCTATCGAAGGATTAATTCTATGCAGGGAAAAGATTTTCCCACTAATAGACCTTTCTTATATATTGGGTCAAAAGAGTACTTCAAAGAAAAAATTTAAAACTATTATATGTGAGTTCAATAGGGTTAGTGTAGCTTTTAAAATAGATGAAATAGTAGCTGTTCACCGAATAGGTTGGGATAAAATATTGAAACCAGATGACATAGCTGCTAATCCATTGGTCATAGGGAACATATTATTAAAAGATAAGATTATATTATTACTAGACTTTGAAAAAATAGTTACAGATATAAATCCAAGTACAGGTATTAGTGAAGAAAGAATAGTTAATGTAGATTACAAAGATAGATCTCATATTAAAGTATTTTTAGCTGATGATTCTTCCTTAATAAGAAAGCTTTTAAAAGACACCCTTACTAAAGCTGGATTTAAAAAGCTAACCATATTTGATGATGGAAAGCAAGCTTTAGACAAATTACTTGAACTAGTAGAAAAAAAAGGCGAAGATTTTACAGAGGATGTACAAATCCTTATTACAGATATAGAAATGCCCCAAATGGATGGACATACTCTTACAAGAAAAGTTAAAGAACACCCGATACTTAAAAGACTTCCTGTTATAATATTTTCCTCTTTAATTACAAATGATTTAAAACATAAAGGAACCTCTGTAGGAGCAGATGCTCAATTAAGTAAACCAGATATAGGTGAATTAGTAAGTATAATAGATAATTATATAGAATAAGACCTCACTAATTAAACAGAAAATCCAAATCGTAAGGGACTCACACCAAATTTGATATTTGGTGTGAGTCCCTTACTTTTGTAGTAAAATAGCTTCTTCTACTCTTTCAAATCCTATTCTTTCTATCATTTTAGCTAATCTTTCACCGGGATTTGCCATTTCACTATATACATCAAAAATCCTTTGTACTAAATCTGGTATTTCCTCTTCTTTGTATAATCCCTTTAACCTATTACCTATTCTATACTCTCTTCCAAATCTTCCACCTAGATATACTTGTAATCCTTGCTCTTTAATGGTCATAGCTCCAAAAGGGCAAACTATAGCACATTTACCACAATTTACACATAAGTCTCTTTTATATACTATTTTTTTATTTTCTACAATAACAGCCTTTTGTCTGCAGGATTTAGTACATATACCACAGGCTTTACATTTTTCTTTATTGAATTCCACGTATGCTTGTCCCATAATTCCTATATCATTAATAGATGCCTTAGCACAATTATTAGGACACCCTACTAAAGTTATTTTAAATTTTGATGGCAGTTCATATCCAAAATATTTATCATGAAGCTCACCACAAAGTTTTTGTGTATCATATAATCCATGAACACAAACGGTACCCTTACAAGATACTAAAGGTCTCACTCTTTTACCTGTACCTCCATGGGACATACCACTAGATACTATTTCTTTTTTTACTGCTTCTATATCTTCGTATTTAATCCAAGGAATTTCTGTAGCTAATCTTGTAGTCACTCCTAAATAGCCTTTCCCATAATTATCTGCTATTTCTGCCAATTTTATAATCTGTTTAGAAGTAAAATTCCCCGCTCTACTTAATATTCTTACAGAAAAATATCCTTCTTGTTTTTGAGCTAAAAATCCTTCACCTTTAAGTTTTGCAATCTCATTTTTACTTATCATTTTCATTAGTTGACTTTAAACTAGCCTTTTTATAATTATTTCAGCTTTAAAATTATTTTTAAATATAGATTTTTATTAATTTAGTACTAAAATAAATATAAAATATCTAAGTATTAAAGCAACAGTTCACCTCCCCTTCTATTTTGTTCCATTATTAAATTAGTCTTTGTAAAAAACTTAAAACTTTTTAATCTAAGATTACTTTCATAATTTTTAAATAAAAATTATATAACCTCCTATAATTTCTCAATTATAATATTACTATAATCTATAATAATAATAAAATAGTTATTTAATTATATATATAATAAGTATAACCTTATATATTGATTTTAATTTGTCATAAAAATGTAAAAATAATACAAACTAAATAAGATGATGTCTCGAAATAAAATAGGCTTAATTTAGCACCGCTATGGCAAAAGTATACTTTATCAACAAATTTATTTTGCTAAAAAGTTCCAAACCTAGCTCCATCAAAATTAAATCTATTTTGAGATACCATCTTTATAAAATAAACTTTATCTTATGATTCCACTCTGTAATACCAATCCTTCTAAAGTAGTATATAAGATCTTTCACACTTTTAATATATAAAACTTTATATATTAAATTGTTATATTTTATATTTACGTAAAATATTATAAATTTTAATATATTAAAGTTGTTTACACACATCAATCCATAACCCCTTAGTTATACCTTCTAGCTCATCTAAGGTTACTTCTACTGCAGTATTTGCATTGCCTGCTGCAGGGTATACTTTTTCAAATTCTTTTAATGATTGATCTAAATATATATCTATAGGATTTTCAAGCCCAAAAGGACATACTCCTCCAATGACATGACCTGTTACTTCTAATACTGCCTCTGGAGTCATCATTTTACCCTTTCCATTAAAATGAGCTTTAAACTTTTTATTATCTATTCTAGCATCGCCTTTAGCTACTATAAGCATATTTTCTCCCTTAACATGAAAAGCTAAAGTTTTTGCTATTTGACCCTGTTCTACTCCTAAAGCTTTTGCTGCTAATTCTACTGTAGCTGTACTTTCATCAAATTCTAATATTTTGAGATTTAAGTTTTCATCTGTGAATTGTTTTTTTACACTTTCCAAACTCATATTCATATACACCTTCTTTTTATATCTAGTATACAAGGTATAATCCCCTTGTGATAGCTATACATTGCTTTTATTATATGTTTTTCCTTAAAATTTAACTTTAAGAATTAGAGTTGAATAACCATTCCACCCTCATAATAATTTTTATGTATATTATACCATATTAAAATAACTAAGACTCCTGTTGCTTTTTATAAAATACTGCTTTAAAAATTAATTTTATTTAAAATAATTTATTAATTTGAAAAGTTTGAAAGATTAACAAATACCTTCTTTTTAAATGGCTTATTTTATGGTATAATGTCGCGAGAACATAAATTTTAGTAAAGGATGGTATAGACTTGATTACAGTAACAAATTTAAGTTTAAGATATGGGGACAAGAAACTTTTTGAAGATGTAAACCTTAAATTTACACCTGGTAACTGCTACGGTGTTATAGGTGCTAATGGTGCCGGCAAGAGTACCTTTTTAAAAATTTTATCTGGAGAAATAGAAGCTAATACTGGAGATGTATCTATACAGCCAGGAGTTAGAATGTCTATTTTAAAACAAGATCACTTTAAATATGATGAATTTCCTGTTTTAGAAACAGTCATAATGGGAAATGAAAGACTTTATCAAATAATGAAAGAAAAAGATGCTATATATGCTAAAACTCCTTTTACAGATGAAGATGGCATAAGAGCCTCTGAACTAGAGGGAGAATTTGCAGACTTAAACGGTTGGGAAGCGGAAGCGGAAGCTTCATCCTTACTTCAAGGCTTAGGAATAGGCACAGAGCTTCACGAAAAAAATATGAAGGATTTATCCGGTAGCGAAAAGGTAAAAGTATTACTAGCTCAGGCATTATTCGGTAATCCCGGAGTTCTTATACTAGATGAGCCTACTAACCACTTAGATATAAGATCTGTGAACTGGCTTGAAGAATTCTTAATAAATTTTGAAGGAACAGTTATTGTAGTATCCCATGATAGACATTTCTTAAATAAAGTATGTACTCACATGGCAGATGTTGACTTTGGTAAAATTAAACTATATGTAGGAAACTATGATTTTTGGTATGAATCTAGCCAATTAGCTCTTCAAATGGCTAAAGATCAAAACAAGAAAAAAGAAGAAAAAATAAAAGAGCTTCAGGAATTCATTGCTCGTTTTAGTGCTAATGCATCTAAATCTAAGCAAGCCACTTCCCGTAAAAAATTATTAGATAAAATCGATTTAGATAACATACAACCTTCTAGTAGAAAATATCCTTACATAGCCTTTAAACCCGAAAGGGAAGTTGGTAATGATATATTAAGAGTAGAGGGTTTAACTAAAACTATAGACGGAACAAAAGTATTGGATAATATAAGCTTTATAATAGGTAAAGATGATAAAATAGCTTTTGTAGGAGATGAGTTATCTATAACTACTTTGTTTAAAATAATCTCTGGTGAACTAAAGCCAGATAGCGGTGAATATAAATGGGGAATAACTATAACAAATGCTTATTTTCCAAAGGATAATTCTGAATACTTTAATGATGTAGATTTAAATTTAGTAGATTGGTTAAGACAATACTCCGAAGAAAAATCTGAAAGCTATCTACGTGGATTCCTAGGAAGAATGTTATTCTCTGGTGAAGAGGCCTTAAAAGAGGTTAAAGTTCTATCTGGTGGAGAAAAGGTTAGATGTATGCTATCGAAAATGATGCTAAATAATGCTAATGTAATTATATTAGATCAACCAACTAACCACTTAGATCTAGAATCTATAACTGCACTAAATAATGGTTTAATGGACTATAAGAGTAACATATTATTTACTTCTCATGACCATCAATTTATACAAACTATAGCCAATAGAATTATAGAAGTATCTGAAGCAAAATTTGTTGATAAAAAGGTTACTTATGATGAATATTTAGAAAGCAAATAAAAAAACTATTTTGAAAATAAAAATCATAAAATCTAGAATGTATAACTAAATATATCAAAAACACTATCAATTTATTAAAATTTGATAGTGTTTATTTTTAACAATAACAATTATAAAATAAATTTAATTCTTTACATCCTATATACATTTAATAAAAAAATGAAGGAACATTAATAAAAATTTATTATGTCTCTTCATTTTTTATATATTGCAACCTTTTTAGTTTATTAATTACTATTCTGTTTTAAATTTATTCATTTCATTTAACATATCCTGTGTCATTTCATTTAAGCTTTGAGCTGTATTAGCTACTTCTTCTGAGGATGCACTCATCTCCTCAGAAGATGCAGATATTTCTTCTGCAGAAGCCGATATTTCCTCAGATATAGATGCTATAGTTTCTGATTTATTTAAAATTTCATTTTTATTTTTTTCTATAATATTAGCTGAATTATTTATATTTCTTATTTTAGGTATCATATTGGTAACAGATTTTGATATTTCCATGAAAGAATTCATAGCTTCATCCGCAGTAGATTTTTGACCATTTAATTTTTCATTTACTTCATTTGAACTTTTAACCATATCCTTTGTATCCTCTAGAACTCCATTTACTATATTATAGATGTCCTCTGAAGACTTTCTACTCATTTCAGCAAGCTTTCTTATTTCCTCCGCCACTACTGCAAATCCTTTTCCTGATTCTCCAGCACGAGCAGCTTCTATAGCCGCATTTAAAGCTAAAAGATTAGTTTTTTCAGCTATATCATTTATAAGATTAGTTATCTCATTGATTTTTTGTACATTAGATTCCATAGTCCAAATTTTTGTTTCAAAATTTTCAAATACCTTAGTTAAATTTTCTATAGAATTTAAAAGCTCCTTCATGTCTTTATTACTAACATTTGCTTTTTCATCTATTTCTTTAGACATTCCATCTATTTCTTCTATGTTATTTACTGTAGAATTTATTTTATTACTGAAATCATTTAGCATAGATACTATTTCAGTTAAAGCTTGTGCTTGATTAGTGGCGCCAGTAGCTACTTCTTGTATTGCTGTTGATACATTCTCTGTGGTAGCTGTAAACTCCTCTGATATAGCAGCTAAGTTATTTGCTTTATCATCTATATTAAAGGAATTACCTTTTAAACTATTTATCATACTACCTATAGAAAGCACCGTTTTAGATAGAGCCTTTGCCATGTGACCTATCTCATCCTTTTCCTTCTCTATGTTTGAATTTACATTAGTTGTCAAATCCCCCGTTGCCACTATGTTTAAACTATCTCTCATGGATATTAAATTATTAGATATTTCTGTAGAAATAAACCATATGCAAACTAAAGCTATACCTATTCCTAAAATAGATACTATAATTATATTTCTTGTAATTTCAGCTACTTCTTTTAAAATTTCATTCTTAGGTGCATATATAGCTAAAGACCAACCGGTACTTTTCATTGGACTATAACTTATATATTTTTCAGCTCCTTTATATTTATATTGTCCAGTGCCTTCTTTTCCTTCAATCATGGACTTCTCTATAACTGCTATTGGTTTCAATTCCTTATTACTTTCAGCATTCTTTATACTATTTTCTCTTTTAATAACAGATTCTTTATTTTTATGAGCTATTACTGTTCCAGTAGAATCTATTAAATATGCTCCTCCAGATTCTCCTACCTTTATGCTATTTGAAATATTACTTATATCATTTCCCGCTCTTACAGCTGTAAGTGCACCGACAATAGTATTACCATTTTTAATTGGAACTGTATAAATTATAACTACCTTACCATCAACTTTACTTACTATAGGTTCAGATATAGTGCTCTTCCCTTCCATTGCTTTTTTAAAATAAGGTCTATCCTTTATATTAACCGTAGTGCCATCAGTTTGGATTGACTGCCCCTCTTTACTAACTATACCCATTTTTATATGTCCATGTAATTTAACTTCTTCACCTAATATGGTTTTCTTTTTATCCCAGGCTAGCTTTGGATCTTTTATTGTTGGCATATTAGCTACAGTTTCTATTGAATCAAGGGTTCCATTAAGACGTGCTTCTATATTTTGAACCGCTTGTCTACTTACCTCGGACATAAGACTTGAAGCTTTTCTTTCTATCATTCTTTTGGACATGAAATATGCCATAAATGATATTGCAATACAAATAATTAAAAAAAGGGATAGAAAATATGTAAGCATTTTCCCTTTCATGGTTTTAAATTTCATTTATTACTCCTCCTTATAAAATATACTTAGTTATTACCTTTTATTATTCGATATTTTTTTCATAAATCTTTACAATATATTAATTGTTTTAAAATAAATATAAAATATACAATTATATTTGTTATAAAATGTTATTTAATTAAAGGTAACCCTTTCCATTTGACACTTTTTTGCTTTCAATATTTACTCAAATGCATATAATAAAACACTAGAAAGGTTAAAATCTCTCCAGTGTTTATATAAATTACAATTATAAAATTATTAAAACATTATTCTATTTTCACTATATAATTTAACTACTTTTATATTTACTGAAACTAGATTTACTATACTAAAAAACTACAACTTGTAAATTATTATAAGTTTAATTTATTATAGCTTTTGAACATTTATAGCTACAGGCCCTTTTTCTTTTTCTATTATATCAAATAATACTTCTTCACCTTCATGCAAATCCTTATTATGAGTTTTTTCTTTTACCTGCATAGAATGAACATATACATCTTTTCCATTATTCCCTGATATAAAACCATATCCTCTTTCATTATCAAACCATTTAACTATTCCTGTATGCATACTCATTTACATCTCTCCTTTAAATATTTAGTACATATACTCACACTAATTCATCTCTATTTATATATTCTTTGCTTTTTATAAATTCCATATACAAAATAAATTTAATAAAAATTTTTAAAAAATTTAAAAGAGAATGGGTGAAAACAAATCTGTTTTTACCCACTCTACCTTTAAATTAAAATATGTTAAAAATAGATATTTAAAATACTAATTTAAATTTGAACTTTACTAATTATTTCATTTAAATTTAATACAACTTCTTTTAATGTTTCTGCAGCTTCCATAGTACTATCCGCTATTTTGGTTTGCTCTTGTGTAGATGCTGAAACCTCTTCTAACCCTGCTGCAGACTCCTCTGATATGGCTGATATAGAATGAATTGATTCCAATATATTATCTTTATCTTTAGATACTCTTGTTATATTATCATATAAATTTGTAATTTGATCTATTGTATTTTTTGTACTATGTTCTATAGTATTAAATACTTTCTTAGTATCCTCTACTGCATTGTTCACTTCTAAGATTATATTTTCACTTTCATTCATGCTATTTTTAGAATCATTTATTTTTTTCTGTATCTCCTGTATTTCTTGAGATATTTCTCTTGTAGATTCTTCCACTTGTTCTGATAACTTTCTTACTTCTTCTGCTACCACAGCAAAGCCTTTTCCTGCTTCGCCTGCACGTGCCGCCTCTATAGCAGCATTTAAAGCTAATAAATTAGTTTGTTCTGCTATATTTTGAATTTTCCCTACTATTTCTCCTATAGAATTTGATTTGGTCCATAATTCATTTACATTTTCACCTACCATAGATAATGCATTTTTATTTTCTACAAATTTTTCATTTAGTATATATATACTGTCTCTTCCTTTAATATTTTCTTTTTCTGTTTCTTTAGAAAAATCTTTTACCTTATTAGCTGTATCTACAACTCCATTAAGTTCCTCAGAAAAACCTGATAAACTCTCAACTATAACCTGTGAATTTTTAGCTTGATCTACAGACCCTTTTGCTAACTCTTCTAAGGTCTTCCCTACAGCTTCTATAGAATCAGCTGTAGTTTCTGAAGAGTGTGATAAAATTTCAGAATTTGAAAGTAACAAGTTAGAGTTATCTTTTACACTTTCAAATATATGTCTTAGTTGTTTTCTTAAATCTACTACAGCTTGTCCTATTATTCCTGTTTCATCTTTAAATTTTAATATATTATCAAAGCTTTGATCATCAACTAAATCAAAATTTGCAGTTTTCTCCACTAGTCTTGTTATATGAAGTATAGGAGAAGATATTTTTTTACCTAATGTTATCCCTGCAATGATGGCTAATGATAACATTACTACCATCATTATTAAAAGAAAAACAATCTTATTAAAAATTTGTTTTTCTAAGCTTTTTTGCTCAGTTAAAATAATTTTATCTATAGTATCTATATAATTTCCTGTTCCTATTACCCAATTAAAAGGCTTAAATAATTTACTATAAGATCTCTTTGGTAAAGGCTCACTACCTCCATTCTTAGGAAAATAATAATCTGTAAATCCCCCTTCTTCTTTTTTACCATTTTCTATTATTTCTTTTATTAAATATTTTCCTTTAGCATCCTGCATTTCTAATCTACTTTTGCCCTCTGTATTTTTTCCTAGCAAAACTACATTTATACCCTCTAAAGTATCTGCCCAAAAATATCCCTCTTTTCCATATTTCATATTTCTTAATAATTCTGCACCTAATTTTTTAGCTTCTTCTAATTTTAGTTGGCCTTTTTCATAACGTTTATTAACTCCCTCTAAAACACTGATTGCACTTTCAACTTCATTTTGAATACCTAAATCATAAGACTGTAACATTATTTTTCGTTGATTTTCCAGCACTTTATCTTTTGTACTAAATAATTGATATATTGAAAAGCCCCCTATACAAAATGCTGTAATAGTAGATATTAGTATAGCCATAATTGCTATTTTAGTGCTTATTTTTTTCATCTCAAAATCCTCCGTCTCTTAATAACATATATTTATGATTATATGTTATTATCGAAGATGTTTTCACTTTTTTTATAAAATAATGTTGTTTTTTATAAAAAATATTTCTTTTGTTAGAATATTATGGATATTTTGATAATTATTAAAATAAAAACTAACAAAGTTAATAATGTTATTAAGTTCAAATTTATTATATTGTTAAATTTATTAATATTTTTCTCCTTTTCATAATAACTATATATAAATATCAATTTTAGAATGGATAATTTAATAATTATGAATAATAAAAATAGTAAGAAAGATATTAATATAAAAGATATAGAAAATATAGATACTTTAATAGACTTATCTGATGAGTGCATAGAAAAAACCTTAAATAGGATAAAAAATATAAACGCTTTAAGAGATGAATTAATAAGACTTAATTTAAATCCAGAGGGGTTAATTTATTTTAATAATGAAGTTTATCCCTTACTTTATACTTTAACGAATCTTAGCACTACTTCCCTAAATCTATCTACTTCTAGTACTGTTCTATCCACTGCTATATATTTAAAACCTAAGGATTCTAAGATTAAAGATACTTTTAAATTAATTTATGAGATGAACGAACAATGCGAAGATATATATGATATTTTAAAATGCAAGATAGATACTCTCATATGCATATCTAAAAAATCTAAATAAGAAGGCTATATCTATTAAATAAAATTTAAGATATAGCCTAATTTATTTGTTACATATCAGTATCCTCTACAGAATCTAACCATACTTTAACAGGTTCCATAGTTTTTTCAATCGTTCCCTTCTCAAATGGGTTTCTCAAATTAGCCTCTTTAACTAATTCTAAAAAAGATTTGCTACCTCCATTTTTGCATAAATTAACATAATCTTTCCAAGCCCCTTCTCTATTTTCATTAGATTTATGCCAAAATTGCAATGCACAAATTTGCGCCAATGTATAATCTATATAATAAAAAGGAACTGAAAATATGTGGGATTGTTTAAACCAAAATCCTCCTCTATTCAAAAAGTCATTATCTTCATACTCTCTACTAGGAATATATTTCTTTTCTATTTCTCTCCATTTATTTTTTCTTTCTATAGGAGATGCCTCAGGATTTTCATATACAAAATGCTCAAATTCATCTACTGTAACTCCATAAGGTATAAATATTATAGCAGAAGCTAAATGACTAAATTTATATTTTAATTCATCCTCTTTAAAAAACAATTCCATCCAAGGCCATGCAAGGAATTCCATACTCATAGAATGTATTTCTGCAGCTTCATATGTTGGGAATGTATATTCTGGCACTTCATAATGTCTACTACAATAAGCCTGAAAAGCATGACCTGCTTCATGAGTAAGTACATCTACATCTCCAGAGGTTCCGTTAAAATTTGAAAATATGAAAGGAGATTTATATTTTGATATATAAGTACAATATCCCCCTCCTGCTTTCCCCTTTTTGCTTATAAGATCCATAAGTTCATTCTGCAGCATAAATGTAAAAAATTCATCCGTTTCTTTAGATAATTCCCCGTACATCTTTTTTGCTTTCTCTAATATATCAGAAGCATCCCCCTTTGGAACAGCATTCCCTGTTAAAAATTTCAAAGGTTCATCATAATATTTAAGAGTTTTAAGCCCCAAACGTTGCTTTTGCCTTAATTTTAGCGACTCTGCTAAAGGAACTATATATTTTTCTACTGCATTTCTATAGTTTTTAACCATATTGGAATCATAATCTGATCTCATCATTCTTACATAAGCAAGTTCTACAAAATTATTGTATCCTAGTTTTTTAGCTATTTTATGTCTTACTTTAACTAATTTATCGAATATATTATCAAATTGCTCTTCATTTTTCACATAGAAATTGGTAGAAGCCTCATAGGCTCTCTTTCGCATTTCTCTATGCTTTGATTGAATAAATGGCTCTAATTGGGCTAAATTTCTTTCCTCTCCTTCAAATAGTACTCTAGTAGAAGCCTTTAATTTTTCATATTCAGTAATCAATTTATTTTCCTCTTTTAATTCCTCTAATATTCCATCTTCAAAGGTTTTAAGCTTCATCTCTGCCAATATAAATAATTGTTTTCCCCATTTATCTTCTAATTCATTCCTAAATTCTGAATTAACCAGCACTTTATAATATTTTGTTATAATCCCTTCGTATATGGGTATATTCTCATCCATAAAAGCTTTTTCTTTCTCATAAAAAGAATCTTCTGTATTTATAGAATTTCTTATATTCACAAGTTCTATCATACTTTCTACTTCATTTCTTAAAGTATTGATTTTTATTATTATTTTATCCTGTTCCTCTGAAGATTGAGATTTTTGAAAATCTTCTATTAACTTCTTAAATTCTAATAACACCTTCTCTATATCTGGTCTTTCATACTCATAATCTGTAAATTTCAAGATATAACTTCCTCCTTATTTTTTAAATTTAATTAAACAATAGTTTTTCCTTAATATGAATTAATTATATTTTAGCATATTTAGTTACCTTTATAACATCAATTCCCAATATTAATATTATTTAGATTTTTTAGAATTATATCAATTTATTTTATGTTTAATTGATTTATTTTAAAATTCGAAATTATGTTAATATTATGTTTTTATGTTTTATAATAAAACTTTATTTCCATTTTTATTATAGGATATAAATACACTTTTAAATTTAAACTACTATTGTAGAGAAATTTAAGGTAGGTGTAATAATTGAAAAAATCTTTATTTAAAAAAAATTTTTTTACATTGTTATTAGCTGGTTTTTTGTGCCTATTCGAATTCACTAGTGTTTCTGCTGCTGATTATACTTCTTATACTGTAGTTCCTAGAGATAGTTTATGGAAGATTGCAGTAAAATATCAAATTGGCTTAAGGGAAATAATAGAAGCTAATCCTCAAATTAAAAATACTTCTTTAATATATCCTGGCCAAAAGATTAATATACCAAATATAGATACTGTAAAGGCTTTAGAAAATGAAGTTATAAGTCTTGTAAATATTGAGAGAAAAAAATCCGGGTTACCTCCTTTAAGAACTAATTGGCAACTTTCTAGGGTAGCTAGATATAAATCTCAAGATATGGCTACTAAAGGGTATTTTTCTCATAATTCATCAACTTATGGTTCTCCTTTTACTATGATGCAAAATTTTGGTCTAAAATTTAGTTCTGCTGGTGAAAACATAGCTTATGGTCAAAATACTCCTCAGCAAGTTATGACTAGTTGGATGAATTCTCCTGGTCATAGAGGAAATATATTAAGCAGTGCTTATACTGAAGTTGGGGTAGGTGTATACAAAAGTTCTTCTGGAGTGTATTATTGGACACAAATGTTTATGAAACCTTAATAATTAAATAAAAGCTATGAGATAAGAATTATAATATTCCTTATTTCATAGCTTTTAAATGTTAAAATTAAATTTAGTAATACTCTGTTAATGTAGTTATTTTATGTATTATCTATCTCTATATTTATAATTACTATTGTTATAATTTAATTATAAATATTCTTCAATCCACTGAATATTTTTTATATTATTCTCTACAATATCATAAGTTAAGTTTGGATTTATAGTATTTTCATGAGCTATGGTTAAATTAGACATAGCTATAGCAAATTTAACTGTTACCTTATGGGCTTTTATTTTTCCCTCTTCAAATCTATTTTTATAATAAATTCCCTCTGCATCTAAACTTATAAAAACATTTTGTATACCTAATGATATGAAATATTCTCCTGCTTTCTTTAAATCTTCTATACTTTCTATTTTAAAACCTGCTAAAATTTCTGCTTCATGTATGTTAGGTTTAATAGTATGAAAATATTTTATTAAATATCTTATGTTTTTAGCTTTTTCTGCAGACACAGGATCTAATATAAATTTAGTTTTATCTTTAAAATTTTTCAATATGTATTCTAATATTTCAGCATTATCTGAATCAAGAACAGTATATTCTGATTTTTCTATTATAGATCCCTTAGAATGTATAAATTTAAAATTCATTTTATCTCTATATACTATCTATTTATCAAATAATCCGCCAGTTTTTTTGTTTCTAATGGCTTTTCTACTTCCTCCAATATTCTTTTTAGCCCTTAACTTAGAATTATTTTGTGAAGATTTTTTTTTATTTTCTTCTATTATTTTTTTCATTTTTTCTATAGTACTTTCCTTCATATTATTCTCCTTTAATTTCTATATTTTTAATGTTCACATAGCCTTTCCCTTGAATATTATACTATTTTCTTAGGATAGTGAACACCCTACATTTTTGTAAATATAAATTTATACATAACTTTATTGCCATAATATATCTGAAAATATCTATATTATATACTATCTTTTCATTTTTATTTATAAACACTTATAAATTTCACTATAGCAAATAAATTATCATATAATATTAATTATAATCATTTAGTTCAGTGAGGTTTAAATTTAAATGAATTGGAGAATAAAAAAAAACAATATATACTTAAGAGAAAAGGCTGTGGCTTATGCTACAACGTATGCTTTAACCCCTAATCCTCAATATAGATACTTACCTATAGTAAATAATAATGGTGGTGATTGTACAAATTTTATATCTCAATGTCTATTAGCTGGTGGGACTCCCATGAAATTTAATGGAGAATATCCCTGGTGGTATAATCATAGAAATACTCTAAATGTAATGGATGATACTTGGTCTATATGTTGGGCCGTAGCTCACTCTTTATATTATTATTTAAAAGTAAATCAAGAAAAAGGATCTTTTGGTGCAAAAGGATTAGAAGTTTATAATAAAGATGAATTAAATATTGGAGATTTAATATTTTTTGAGGATAATAATAATCGTATATTTCATTCTACAATAATAACTTCTTTTCAAGGTAAAGAACCTTTAATATCACAACATAGCTTTAATGACTTAAATATTCCAATTAAAACTTCCTGGAAATATAGCAAACCACATTTTTTAAAAATAAGTATATAATTTCATGAATATTATCAAAATTTTTAAGAAATAAATTTCATCTACATTTTATCAGTAATAAATAATCTATACTAAATTAGAGCTAATATTAACTTTTTATAAGTTATATAATTAGCTCTAATTTTTTAATAATTTAAGATAAAATAATAATTAATTGTTATTTATACTTATTCTTAAAGCTTTATACATACATAGCTATAGGCAAAGCTTGAATAGCTGGTCCTTGTATACTTGTAATAATATTATCTAATGTAAAAATATCATTATCATTTAATATGTTAAAATATGGAGTTATAGATTTTAAAAACTTATTATAATGACTGCTCATTCCAGTTTTCCTAAGTAAATCTATATTGCTTTTATCTTGAACTACTTTAAGCACCTTACATAGAACCTTACAATTACAATAGGCTATATCATACATATATGGGTTTTCTTCAGGAAAATCATTTATGTTTACACTTAATACTCCACTACAATTTTTAAATCTTACAACTACATCTCTAGTATTATATCTTTTTAAATTTTCATTTAAATTTTTTAATTCTTGTAGTATTACATTATAATCATTCATGTAATAACTTTTATTACTTTTACTTCTTTCATTAATTATATTATTCAATTTATTAATATCATGACACTCTATAGTGTCTATTATAGAATTCAATTGAGAAACTATACATATGTTATCCATATTAGCCTCAAATTCTACATAATCTCCACAACTTATGTTATTATTTATAATATCTTTTTCTGTTATTTGCTTTATCATGTTCTGCTTCATCATCATGTTTCTTAAATCAAAAAACAAATGAAAAGTGGTAAATATCTTAGTAACACCAAATTCTTTTATATTAGTATTTCTTCCATCTAAACTTGTTGTTATATTTGATTCATCACTTATGCAATTATTCTTTATTGATAATTTTTCTTTATCCTTATTGCATATACTTTTTTCTCTATTATGAAATTTATTTTTCTTTTTAGAATGAGTATTCTCATTTCTGCAATGTTTCTCCATTCCCTTTTGTAATCTAACAGAATCCGTTTTATCTGTAACGTATTTTATACTAGTACTTTGTAAATATCCATTTATTAAAATAGAATATAAATCCTGAATCAACATCTTATTTAAATAAATAGGCATGGACATCATAAGTTATCCTCATCCTTTAAATTATTTATATTATATAATATTAATATATTATAATTTAGTTTACACATATGATATGATAAAAAAATATCCTTACTTTAACCCCATCTATTGTTTATCTAATTTTCAATAATATTCTGTAACTATTTAATTAGGTATATTACCTACATTATATTAGTAATTTGAAATTATTTTTAAATTATTCTCTAAATCTAAGCTATTTAACCATTCCCTATTATATCTTATCTCTTAGTCTTGAAATAATCTCATTGTATTTAAATAGTTTCCATTTTTCAAATTTTTTATTTATATAAAAAGTATATATTTTAATCATACAAAAAGTTTTTAATTAATTTATAAATCTTTTTATATTTTATATAATATAAATTAAAAAATTTCAATAATATTAATGTTTACTGTAATTTTTGAGTCATTATTACAATATAATTATAATATATAATTGCCTTTTTAAAACAAAATAATTTTTGTCAAAAAAGGCAATATAGTTATTTTTTATCTTTACTGTAAATGTATTGATTTTTATATCAATTAATAATATTATTATAATTGAATTGTTGAATATGTATGATTAGTTTGTAAATTGAATATAATAATAGCTTTTAATTTATTTTTAATTAGCATTTATATTATTTTGTTATATGTTAAGTTTTTAACTTAATTATATATTTTTAATATCATTTTAGATAAAGGGGGATTTAGCAAATGGCAAAAACTAAAAATTCAAAGCATCCTTCAGGACTTTATGTTTGTGGGATGACAGTTGCCTGGGAAAGATTTTCATTTTATGGAGTAAAATCTGTACTTATTCTTTTCTTAGCAACACAGATTATTAAAGGAGGCTTTGGTTTAACTAAAGCAGATGCTGCTTCTTTAGTCTCCACATATGCAGCTCTAACTTATCTTGCACCAGTAATAGGGGGCTGGATTTGTGACCGGTATTTAGGGGCACGATACTGTGTAGTATTAGGTACTTTATTAATGGCTGCTGGTAATTTTGTTCTTTTCCTAAATCAAGGCAAATTTGGAGTCTATGCAATGATTATATTGGTAACCGTTGGTACTGGTTTCTTTAAAGGAAATTTAAATACAATGGTTGGTCTTTTATATGATCAAAATGATTCCAGAAAAGATGGTGCATTTTCAATTATGTACTCATTTACAAATATAGGTGCTATGTTTGGCCCTCTTTTATTTGGACTTTTTGCAGATCAAATATTTTCTACAAAGGTTAATGGAGAGATAGCTCATTATGGTTATAAAGCTGTTTTCTTAGGCGGAGCTATAGCTTGCCTTTTATCAGGTCTTTCCTTCGCCCTTGGTGTAAAAAAGACAATGGGTGATTCTGGTAAAATAGCAGCTGCTAAACTTGCTCCTACTACAACAAGTGATGACAATAAAAAACAATCAACTGCACCTTTAACAAAAGCAGAAAAAAATAGAACCATAGTTATTTTTGTATTAACGTTCTTTTCTATATTTTTCTGGACAGCTTATAATCAAGCCTCAACATCTATAGCTTTATATACTAGAGATTTTATAGATATGGGTATAGGAAATTTTACTATGCCAGTCCCTTGGCTAGATTCATTTAATGGATTTATGTGTGTTATATTAGGACCTATAATGTCTGCACTTTGGATTAAACTTGAAAATTCAAAAAGAGGAGATTTAAATATTACACAAAAAATGGCTCTTGGCTTTGTACTATTAGCTGTTGGTTTTGTATTTATGATATTCGCAGTATTACAAAGAGGTGGTTCTGCTGATCCTGCAGTAAAGGCTAGTGTAATTTGGGTATTATTATTTTATGTATTACAAACTACTGGAGAAATGTGTTTCTCACCAATCGGAAACTCAATGGTTAATAGACTTGCTCCACCTAAATATGCTTCTGTATTAATGGGAGTTTGGTTCTTAAGTACCTTTGCAGCTAATAAATTAGCTGGATATGGTCAAGCATTCATAGATAAATTAGGACCATTGCAAGTATTTATAGCTATACCTGTAGCTCTTATTGCAAATGCTGTAATAATATTTGCACTTAATAAGAAATTAACTAATATGGCTGAACAATTTGACTAATAATAAAAGTCCTACATTTTATTGTGGGACTTTTATTATTAATTAATCTTTTTCTTTAAAATTCCTAAAAATAACATTCCTATTAAAGAGCCTATAACTAATGCTATAAAATAACCAAATGGATTAGATATAACAGGCAATACAAATATTCCTCCATGTGGAGCTCTTAAAGAACATCCAAAAGCCATAGATAAAGCTCCTGCAGTTGCTGAACCAATTACACAAGCCGGAATTACTCTAAGAGGATCCGATGCTGCAAAAGGTATAGCTCCTTCTGTTATAAAGGATAATCCCATTATATAATTGGTTAATCCTGATTGCCTCTCTTTTTTGGTATATCTATTTTTAAAGAAAGTAGTACTTAATGCAATTGCAAGTGGTGGTACCATACCGCCAATCATTACTGCTGCCATAAATTCAAATTGATTATTAGCTAAAGAAGCTGTACCAAATACATAAGCTGCTTTATTTATTGGTCCACCCATATCAATAGCCATCATTCCACCTAATACTGCACCTAAAACTATCTTACTACTTTCACCCATATTATTTAACAAATTTGTTATTCCATTATTAATAGCTGCTACTGGAGGATTTATTGCAAATGTAATCATAGCACCAATTAATAATATACCTAATAGAGGATACAATAAAACTGGTTTTATTCCTTCTAAACTATCTGGAATCTTAGAAAATATTCTTTTTAAAAATAATACCAAATATCCTGCTATAAATCCTGCTATAAGAGCGCCTAAAAATCCTGATCCACCTAAATTAGCAAGCATACCTCCAACAAAACCTACTGCTAAAGCTGGTCTATCTCCAATACTCATAGCAATATAACCTGCTAAAACTGGTAACATAAATCCAAAAGCTGTACTACCTACATTCATAAGAAAGGCTGCAAAAGGTGTATTTGATCCAAACTTTGATGGATTTATACTATAATCGTCAAATAAGAAAGCTAAAGCTATTAATATACCTCCACCTATAACAAAAGGTAACATGTGTGAAACTCCATTCATTAGGTGTTTATATATTTGTCTGCCTATACTTTCCTTTTCTATCTGAGATTCTATAATCTGATTATCACCATCATAATAATAAACTGGTGCCTGTCCACTTATAGCTTCATTTAACAATTCCTCAGATTTGTGTATTCCATTAGCTACTTTAGTTTGTATAACTTTTTTACCATTAAATCTTGCCATATCAACTTTTTTATCTGCTGCTACTATTATACATTCAGCTTTTTCTATTTCTTCTTTAGTTAAAGTATTTTTAGCTCCACCAGAACCATTCGTTTCAACCTTTATGGATATTCCCATATCTTTTGCATTATTTTCTAGACTTTCAGCTGCCATATAAGTATGTGCAATTCCTGTTGGACAAGCTGTAACAGCTAATACTCTGTATACCTTCTTCTCTTTTTCTGTATTTTTTTCATTAATTTTATCATTCTCTTTGCTATCTATTAAATTTAAAAATTCATCTTTGTCCTTAGCATTTATCAAACTATTTTTAAAATCTTCATTCATCAACATGGTAGAAAGTCTTGCTAAAACCTCTAAATGTACATTATTTTCCCCTTCTGGAGCGGCTATCATAAAGAATAATTTAGCTGGTTTATCATCTAAACTGTCATAATCTATGCCTTCTTTAATAACCATAGCACTAAGTCCAGCATTTTTAACAGCCTTCGTTTTAGCATGAGGTATTGCAATGCCTTCTCCAATTCCAGTAGTACTTAATTCTTCCCTATCTAATACTGCTTTTTTATAGCTTTCTTTATCATTTAAATTACCTGTATTCTCCATTAAATTTACTAATTTATTTATGGCTTCTTCTTTGGTATTTATATTGGGATTTAATTCTATACCATTTTTCTTTAGAAGATCAGTTATTTTCATAATTTTCCTCCTTATCACCCTATGGTAATTATTTATAAAATTTGTTTTAATGTCTCTTCTACTTTTTCCTTAGTAGCTAATCCTTCTGAAAATGCACTAGCACTACCGGCAGCTACTCCCATTTTGAAAGCATTCTCTAAATTATTATTTTTTAGATATCCTGATATAAAACCTGCTACCATAGAGTCACCAGCTCCTACAGAATTTTTCAAAACTCCTTTAGGTACTCCACTTTTTATTACTTTCCCTTTATGTGAAATAAGTATTGCTCCATCTCCTGCCATAGAAATAAGAACGTTTTCCGCTCCCATCTCTTGTAATCTTTTACCATAACAAATTATTTCTTCCTTATTTTTAATTTCCACTCCAAATAATTCTGACAATTCATGATGATTTGGTTTAATTAGAAAGGGTTTATACTTTAATACTTTTAATAAAAGCTTTCCAGTAGCATCCACTACAAATTTTATATTTTTTTCTTTAAGTCTTTCCATTATTGTTTCATATATATTTTCAGGAAGCGTATTAGGAATACTCCCTGCAAGAACTAAAAAATCTCCTTCTTCTAAAAAATCTAGCTTATTAAATAATTCCCTTAATGCGTTATCATCTATGGAAGGTCCTGTTCCATTAATTTCTGATTCTTCCTTTGACTTTAACTTTACATTTATTCTAGACATTCCATTTTTTAATCTAATAAAATCCGTTTTGCATCCAAAAGATTCAATCCTTCTTTCTATTTCATCTCCTGTAAAACCAGCTATATAACCTAAGGCTATATTTTCTACCCCTAAATTATTTAAAACTATAGAAACATTTATACCTTTACCTCCTGCATAAATCTTTTCATAGCTTGTTCTATTTAAATTACCTGTTTTAAACTCCTCTACCTTAACTACATAATCTAAAGCTGGATTAAAAGTAATAGTATAAATCATTACGGTGTTACCTCCACTATTCTTGTTAATTCCTTATATTTATTATCTAAAATTTTTGTAGTAATTATGGTGGCTTTACTAACATCAGCAAAAGTTACAGAACTTATTTCATCAAATTTAGTATCATCAGCTAGTACATAAGCATCTTTGGATCTTGTTAACGCCTCTTCTTTAACCAAAGCTTCTCTAATATCCGGTGTTGTATATCCTCTTTCTTTAGATATACCATTGGTTCCAAAAAAACCTTTTGTGAAATTATATTTTTTTAAACTATTAATGGCTTCTATGCCTATTACAGCTTCTGTTGTCCATTTAATTTCTCCCCCTAACATATACGCTCTACACTGATTTTGAATAAGTTTTTTAGCATGATCTATTCCATTAGTTACAAATATGGCTTCCTTTTCTTTTATAAAATCTATCATAAGTTCAGTAGTAGTACCTGCATCTAAATAAACAAAATCATTGGGCTCTATTAGTGAAGCTGCATATTTTGCTATTTGAATCTTCTCATTAGTATTTAAATTTTGTCTCACTATAACCTTATGATCTGTAGTATTAATCCCCTTTTCTGAAGCTATAGCACCTCCATGAACTTTAGTAAGCTTTCCTTCTTTATGAAGTGCATTCAAATCTCTTCTAATGGTAGATTCTGACGCATTTAATTTTTCAGTTAAATCACTAACATAAACTACAGAATTATGTTTTAATTCTGTAAGAATAAATTCGTATCTCTCTTCTGTTAACATTTTCATCCCTTCCTTATATTTATAATACGCCTATTTTAAATCAAAATCAATCATTTTCATTTAAATTCATTCAAAATAACTTATAAGCATTCAAAAAAAACATATAAGCATTTTACTAAAAAACGCTATATAATTAGATAGTTTTTACAGTTAATCATATTTATAGGATTTTAACAAACTTCTTGAATATAAAAATATAAAAGGGAATGTCTCAAAATAGGATTAGCTTTAATTTTTAGACAGCCCCTTTTATACTTAATTTTATGTATTTACTTTTCTTTCAAAATACCATTCAATAATATATTCATTAAATCTTCCATAGCTTTTTTCATAGTAATATTATTATTAGTTAAAAATTTATAATCTAGAAATACATCACTAATATTTTCCAAAATTAAACTTACTATGTCTATATTTATATTTTTTCCTATTCCCCCTTGTTTTTTACTTTCATTTAAAACTTTTTTTACTAAATCTACTTTAAAATTTTTAAATTCTTGAATTTTTTTAAATTCTTCAGGATAAAATTTGTAAGCCTCATCTAAAATCCTTACTGGTAATTTATATTTATGATAAGAATAAATTATATGATACAATTTTTTATCCAAAGGTATTTTCTCTTTTAATAATTCTAAAGTACTTTCTTTGTCACTTCCTATTATTTCCTCAAAATATTGACTTATTAGCTCATCCTTACTCTTAAAATATTTGTATATAGTTTTTTTACTTATTTCAAGATCCTTAGATATATTGTCCATAGTAAATTTTTTCAATCCATATAATTCTATATTTTTAGAGGCTATATCTAATATTTTTTCTTTCATTATTTTATTCTCCTTTATGTAAATGTTATACCATTTATTTTGCATACTAGAAGTTTTTAATTAAGTATTTTTTCTTTATGTTATACATCTATTAATAAAATTTTTCATTTTACGCTATAGTGCCTAAAAACAATAATATTCCTCTAATTACAACATTTAAGCATAATTATCCCTAGAATACAAACTATTATAAGTAAAATAAATGCTATTTTTTCATAATTTACCCATAGAGCTGCCATGATAATTGAGCCCACAAAAGACCCTATATATTGAAAACTATTAACTATACCATTAGCTGTCCCCCTATAGCTTTCCTCTGCTATTTCATTGGCAAGGGATGGTACTAATGTACATATACATATATATCCTGTCATAAATAATATGGTTCCTACTAATATAAATGTAAATGAACTTTTATTAAAATAAAAAATCATTCCTAAAGCAGTAATAGCAAAAGATATAATTATTAATTTTATTCCATATCCCTTTTCTGAAAATCTTACAGACCATGCCATAAAAGCTATTGCTATAAGTACTGAAGGCATGAATATTTTCCACATACCATCAATGCCCGTAATATTTTCTAAATACTGTGGTATAGCAAAAAAGATTGCTGCCATTATAAAATTATTAAAAAATCCTGCTATATTTAATTTTACAAATACATTATTTCTTAATAAAATATGAAATACTTCTTTAGTATCAATATTATTTTCAAAACATTCTCTCTTATAATTGCTTTCTTTTTCATCGTAAAATTTCTCTTTATAAGATTCTTTCTCTTTTAAAAATACCAATATTATAATCCAACTAAGTAATATTAACAAAGCACAATATAAAAACATGTTATTTACAGATACATATTTATGTATTATAGGTCCTAAAGCAAAGGAAGCTGTAGCTGCAAAACCTAATATAATTCCAACTATACTTATAGCCCTTGTTCGCCTATCATAATACACATTACTAGAAATCCAAGAATAACCTACTGCAATTATAGCACCACTTCCTTGCAAAGCTCTAGCAATTATTAATAAATAAATGTTTTTTGCAAAATAAGCTAATAATAATCCTATAATCACCTGCATAAGTCCTATTAGAATAACTTTTTTATTTCCAAACTTATCACTTAAAACACCAAAAGGTATCTGAAAAAAAGCTTGCATAAGACCAAATACACCTAATGCTATCCCAGCCAATACGGGAGTACTGTAAGTCAAAGTTTTACTATAAACAGATATAAATGGCACAACCATTGTCATAGCCATTTGCCTCATACCTAAAGCAAATCCTAGTGTACATATAAACATTAATTCTTTTTTTGAAAATACATTCTTTTTCATAACACACCTCTTATATAAAAATTCACTTTAGAAACTTAAATAGTTTTTTTAGTTTCTGCATTAATATTAGTACTTTTATTCTATTATTGTCAATAATAATTTTTTAATGTAGATTTTTAATTACTATTTACATTGAAATTATTTCAAAATTGTCAATTTATATTGAAAAATTTTTATTTTAAAAATTTAAACACAAATTCCATAACTTTTTATAATTTACATTATTAAAGCTTTATTTTTTATACTTTGACTTTCTTTGACTTTTGTTTTATTATATATGTAACGTTAATAATATTAATAAGGAGGAGTTAAAGAATGTTTGATATGATACCTTTTAGGAAAAATAATTTAAATAAAAAAGATGAATTCTTTTCACCATTTTTCAATAATTTCTTTAATGATGAGTTCTTTTCACTAATGAACAATTTACAGGGCAACTTTAAAGTAGATTTAAAAGAAACTGATGAAGATTATTTAGTAGAAGCAGATTTACCTGGTGTAAAGAAAGAAGACATAACAGTAAAATTTCAAAATAATTACCTTACAATTAGTGCAAAAAGAGATTCTTCTATAGAAAACAAAAAAGAAAATTTTGTTAGACAAGAAAGATATTATGGAGAATTCAATAGAAGTTTCTATATAAATAATATAGATGAAAATAATATAGATGCTTCCTTTAAGGATGGTGTTCTAAAAATTAATTTACCTAAATTAGATAAAGAAAATTCTAATGAAAAAAGAATTGATATTCACTAAAAGTTCATTCTACATTTGATAATTAATTCTTAATTTTCACATTATAAATTATTAAAATTTAAATTGTGAAAATTAATAAAAATATTTACTCATAATGTTGAAGCCCCTTATGTGAATAGAGGGGCTTCAACATTGTTTTTTAATATTCTAGATAATATGAAATAGTTTATCCTATTTTTCTCCTATAACACATAACCAATTTTTCTCTTCTAAAGTTTCTATGCGTATATTCTTATAACCTGCTTTTTCTAATAAGCTTTTTATATAATCTACACTGTATATTTTCATACCTGGTACTTTTCTTAGATATTCCTCATTCCTTTCTTTAAATTTCTCGCTAGTATAGCTAGCATTTACTATAATAAACTTTCCTGAAGGTTTTAATACTCTTCTTACCTCTTTAAAACTATCCAATAGGTTTGGCCAAAAATATGTAGTTTCCACTGCAGTTATATTATGAAATTTATTATCTTCAAAGGGCATTCTATCTACACTACCATGGATAATCTCTACTTTATCCTTTTCTATTAAATCCTTGTTATATTTTTTAGAAAAATTCACACAATCCAAGGAATAATCCATACCAAAAACCTTGCCTTTTGTAACTTTATTAGAAAGTCTATTTACAGTTCTTCCTCCTCCACAGCCTATATCTAATACAACGTCCTCTTCTCTTGCTTTCAATTTCTCTAGTCCCCAAGTAGTTACTTCAAAGTGTTCTTTATTCATACTTTTTGCAATAAATTTACCTATTATTCCTTTAGGTCTTCTAAATTGTCCATAAAATTTATTTGTTAAATTTTTCATAGTGTACCCCTTTCTATAAAAAAATTATACTTTTTTATAACTATCAAATAATTCCTAGAATCTTTTTTATTGCTAATTTAATTATTAATTTGAAATTATTGGCTATTACATATAGGATATCATTGACAAAAATGCTAAGTAACATTACCATGTTACTTATATGGTTATGATTTTAGGTTAATATTAGTAGGAGGTTCATATGGAAAAAGAAGTTAAAGTTCTTAAGGCATTAGCTCACCCTATAAGATTAAAAATAATAAAAAAATTATCTCATGGCGAGCTTTGTGTTTGTAAATTAAGCGAAGATGTAGAGTTTACTCAATCTAACCTATCTCAACATCTTAGAATATTAAAAGATGCAGAAATTTTAAAAGCTAGAAAAGAAGGTATGTGGACTTATTATAGTATTACCAATAATAAAATCTTAGATATTATATCTATGATTGAAAATTTAAAATAAATTTTTTAAATACACTTTAAATATTAACAGCCCCTATTCACTTATAGAGGCTGTTTTATAATTTTACAAAATAAAAATAATCTAAAAATTTAACTTGTATATTTTATATATATTTTTAAATTACAAATAAATTATATTCTTAAATTATTGTAATTTATATCTCCAACTTTTGTTAAGTTAAAAGATGTAGTTTTTTCTTCTTTATCAGTACCAAAAATATTATCGAAGAAATCCCTAATCCCTTTCCATATCTTTCCAAAGAAACCTTTTGCTTCTTCACTCGTTACAACGTCTTTTAATTTATTGCTAACCTGATTTAGCTGATCTTTTATTTGTTTAAAATCTAAATCTAATCCATTTATCTTATCCATTAAAGCTGTTATTTTTTGCATGTCTTCATCACTTAATTTATAGTCATACTTATTAGTTGCATCTTTTACTATATTTTTTATTTCTTTTTCTGTTTTTGGTTTTTCTTTAACGACTTCTTTTTTAACTTCATTTATTAAGTTAGCTGCTTCATCTTGTCCTATTTTTTCTCCTAGGTTACCAGTAACCACCATTTCTTCGTTGGCTACTTTCTTCTTCTCTTCATCTATTTTTTTACCGCCTTTACTACTTTCAAAGCCCTTCAATATACCTGTAAGAGCCGCTGTACCAGATACGTTAAAAGGTGATCCTACTTTAACATTGGCATTTTCTACTCCTGCTGTTATTAAAGCATTTCTAATCATACTCTCAGTAACCCAATATATATTATGGGTAGATATGTTTAATCCACCTTTGTCTGTAGGTTCCACATAGGCACAAGATATAGATTTGGTTCCTATTTGTTTTCTTGTAGCCACTCCAGCTAAATACTTATCTTCCTCTTCTTTGTTAACTTCCATTACATTAGCTTCTTTTCTAGTTACTCCAAAATATTTAAGCATTTCTTCCTTTTGTTCATTAGTTAAATCTGCCCCTAATGTGACAACTTTAAAAGCATCTGCATAAACTTTATTAGCTGAAGAAGCAGATATTATTAAAGAAAAAGTAAACACTAAAACTAATAATTTACTAATCACTGTTTTACATTTCATATTTTCAGTCTCCTTTATACTTTATGTGTAGTGATATATAAATCTATACTGTTAATTTCATAAATAGGATAGATTTATATTATCATCATATATTATACTACATATCCAAGTATAAAAAAGTATAAATATAGTTACAAATTACTTATGATTTTATTAACTTTTTATTATAAATTGAGATTAATTTTAGACTTTATTGGGAAATTCATATATTATATAATTAAGTAAAGTTTAATTATATAATATTTATAACTATTTAAGTTACAGACTTATGTATGAAGGAGATTTGCTTTATGAAAAAAATTTTTATAGATACAGAAACTACAGGTTTAGAACCTGGTGAAATTATACAACTTACTTATTGTGTTTGTGATATAAACTCAAAGGGAGAGGAAAGGGTTTCCTTTTCTAAAAACTTCTTTTTTGATGTAGATTATATTGAAGAGTCTGCGGAAGCTATTCATGGTTTTAGTGTAGAAAAATTAAAAATTTTATCTAATGGTAAAAAATTTAAAGATTTAGCTTCAGAAATTAGCTTTGATTTAAAGGATGGAATATTTATAGCTCATAATGTTAATTTTGATAGGAAATTTGTTACTGCTGAATTTAATAGATTAGATGATATAAATTGGATTCCTAAAGAATTCTTTTGTACCATGGAATATTTTAAACCTATTGTTAAAGCAACCACTAGAACGGGTAAGCTAAAAAAACCTAGACTAGAAGAAACTATTGATTTTTTAAACATAGATAAAAAAGTAGTTCTAAAGGGAGCTAAAAAACTTTTTAATTGTGATGATGTTGGATTTCATGATGCTAGATATGATGTAGCGGCCCTTGTATCTTGTTATTATAGAGCAAAAAAATTAGGATACTCTTAGTTAACTTGTATATTGCAAGTAACCCTAGACTCAATTTTTAAGGGATACAAGCTATTTAGTATCCCTTAGAATTTATTGATAACAATGATAGTTTTCCACCTTCTTAGTACTCTAATAAAAGAGTAGTAACTTTCTTTAAAATCTCATAATAGAATATATATCCAAACACGCCACTTAATGTATTTAATTTTGTGTCATTTATGTCAACAGTTCTTGCATTTCCCTAATAAGTTGCTACATATTGAAAACATTCAATAAATAGGGGTGTGAAAAAACAAAGAATCAGTGTAACTTTAACAATTACATAAAATTAACATATTAATCTTTTAGTACAAATATTTTTAGGATTATTTAAAACCTCCAAAACGGAACCAGCTTCTACAATTTCGCCCTTATTCATAACTAATATTTTATCTGAAATTTTCTTAGCTAAATTTATATCATGGGTTATATAAAGCATAGAAAATCCATTTACGTTTTGCAATTGCTTTAATAGTCTTAATATATTAGCCTTAGTGGATGGATCTAACATAGAACTTATTTCATCTGCTATTAAAAGAGTAGGTTCCATTATAAGTGCCCTTGCTATTGATACCCTTTGTCTTTGCCCTCCACTTAATTCATTACATTTTTTATTTACAAAGGATTTTTCTGTAGATAATTGTACCTTCTTTAAAACTTGTAAAGCTTTATTATTTCGCTCTTCAACTGATCCATCTTTTATTATATCCAAAGGTTCTCTTATAGCCTCCATTATAGTAAAGGAATTATTGATAGCAGACATAGGATCTTGGAATATAATTTGTATACCAAATTTTCTTGAAGTAAATTTATTACCTTCTAACTTTTCATCATTAAAATATACCTGACCTTCATCTGGCTTTAATATTCCAGATAGTATGTTTGCTAAAGTACTTTTACCAGAACCAGATCCACCTATTAAAGATACTATTTCACCACTTCTTATGTTTATATCACAATAATTTACCGCGGAAACTTTTTTATATTTAGTTCTATAAATCTTTTTTAATGAATGTGCTGTAAGTAAATTTACTATTCCACCTTTATTACAGCATATCTTTCTCCTATCTGATATTTCAGATAGGTTAGGCTTTTTTTCTCTACACAAAATACCTCTTTGAACACATCTACCATAAAAAGCGCATCCTTTTTCTTCCGAAGCTTCCTCATTAGGTATTCCCCATAAATCTCCAAAAGGATTTATTTCTATAGAAGAATTTATTATACCTCTAGTATAAGTATGCATAGGATTATTTATTATTTCCTTTGTATATCCCTCTTCCAATAGGTTTCCCTTATACATAACCTCTAATTTCGTTGTTAATTTATCTATAACATATAAATCATGAGATATTACTATCATTGTCATATTATTTTTATTTTGCAATGCTTTTAAAAGCTTTATTACTTCATTTTTACTTATGTTATCTAAAGCACTAGTAGGTTCATCTACTATTAAAACTTCTGGATCACAAGCTAATGCCATAGCTATAAGAACTTTTTGTCTCATTCCCCCGGATAAATTATGAGCATATTCTTCTCCTATATCTTCACTTAATCTTATCATTTTCAATAGATTTTTTACTTTATTTAAAGCTTCTTTTCTATCAATATGTGAATGCTTATAAATAGTTTCTAATATTTGTTCCTTTATATTTAAAACTGGATTTAATACTTCTAAACTATTTTGAAAAACTAGAGCTATTTTATCCCATCTATATCCATCTTTTTCTTCATCTTTTAACTTAAGTATATTTTTATCTTTGTATATAATCTCACCCTGTACTTTAGAATTTGCTTTTAAAAGTCCCATTATAGCCATAGCTATAGATGTTTTACCGCTACCAGATTCTCCGATAACTCCTATGTTTTCTCCTGTTTTTAATGTAAAGGAAACATTATCTACTGCTTTATATAACTTTTCATTTTCATAATAAACAGATAAATCTCTTACTGTTAACAAGTCTTCCAATAAAATTCCCTCCAATTGATATGTAATATATTAAAAATTTTCTATCTCTTTTCCTATAAAAGCAAAGGATAGTACCAAAATAATAATAGAAAGTAAAGGTGCTGCAATCCACCATTTCCAATAATTTGTAAAATATATACCATCAAAATCTATGGCATGATTTAAAATCATTCCCCAACTTTTAGAAACAGGATCTCCTAATCCTAAAAAAGATAAGGAAGATTCTGCTATTATTGCTTTACTTATTATTTTTACCATACTAATGCTCACTAAGGGGAAAATCTGAGGTAATATGTGCTTTCTTAATATATGAAAAAAGCTTGCCCCACAACTTTTAGCGAATTCTATATAGTTTTCATCTCTTATAGATATAACTTTAGATCTTATTATTCTAGCAGGTCCTACCCAAGAAAATATACTTAATACTATTATTACATTTTTTGAGTTAGGTCCAAAAAAAGCAGCAAGAACTATCATAACAGGAAGCTGTGGTAATACTAACATTAAATCTGTAAATCTCATTAAAAATTTATCAACTAATCCTCCATAATAACCTGAAATTATTCCTACAAAACTACCAAAAGTACCAGCTAAAACAGCTGTAGATATACCTAAAGTTATACTTATTCTTCCTCCATAACAAATTTGTGACCATAGATCTATACCTAAGTCATCTGTGCCCAAAATATGCTCTATAGAGGGAGGAATTAGAGAACTGGCACTGGGAATATTATAAGGATACTTACATAACAGGGGACATAAAATAGCTATACTTATAAAAACAAGTGTAACTAAAAAGGATAATTTACCTATAACAGAACATTTTTTAAAAATTTCACAATACTTCTTCATATACTATCTCACCCTTGGATCTAATTTTTTGTAAAACATATCTGAAATTAAATTCATAAAAATAACCATAAAAGTAACTATTAAAAATATGCCTTGTATAAGAGGATAATCTCTTACACAAACTGCTTCTTTCATAAGTTTTCCAAGTCCAGGATAATTAAATACATTTTCAACTAATATAGATCCCCCTACTATAGATCCTAAACTTAAAAATGCTTTGGTTATTATAGGTAATATAGAATTCCTAAGGATATGTTTAAATATAACTGTTTTGCTGCCAAGTCCTTTACCTTTTGCGGTTTTTATGTATTCCTTAGATATAACAGAAATAGCACTACTTCTTGCTACAAGATAAAACTCTCCTAACTTAGATATAGTTAACGTTATAATTGGTAATGCTGCATGATAAATTATATCTAGAAATTTATCCCCAAAGGAACTATAATTTTTAAAATCTGTTACAGCTCCAGAAAGAGGAAACAAATTTAATTTTCCTGCTAAAATAAATAAAAAAACTATACCTAATAAAAAACCAGGTATTTCAGATAAAGTCATAAAAAAGCCATATAATATCTTATCTAATCCTTTATTCTGATTAAAAGCTGATAATGTTCCTATAAGAGTACCTAATACAAAGCTTATAAATATAGAACTAATAACCAGCATAAAAGTCCACTTAAATCTAGCTTTCACTATATTTTTAACAGTATCATTGTAATAAATACTATATCCTAAATTACCTTTGCATAAGTTTTGAATGTAAGCTAAATATTGATTGCTTAAAGGTTTATCTAATCCATAATAGGCTTTATACTTTTCTATCTGTTCTTCTGAATAAGCTGATATTTCTGTTCCATTGTCTCCAGATAATATAACAAAAGGGTCCCCAGGCATAAGCCTAGGAATAAAAAAATTTAATGTAAGTATAATTACTATAGTAACCACATACTCTAGAATCTTTATAAACTTACTATTCATAATATCAACTTCCCTTATTTCCTTTGTAAGTAAGTTAATTTACTATGAGATACCACAAAGTGATCATACATATTCATATATCCATCATATTTATCAGTTTTGTGCACTGATATAGAAGATGTATTTATAATAGGTATCATAGGTATTTCTTCCGCTATTTTTTCTTGAAGCTGAAATACTATTTCTTTTCTCTTATCTGGATTCATTTCTTGCATTTGTTTCATACAAAGCTTATCTATTTCTTCATTTCTATATCCTGGTATACCATTTATAACACTGCCACCGCTTTTATCATTATTTGATTTGTAAAGTTCTCTTAAAACATCAACATCTTTACCCCAACCACCATGTTCAGTTATTATAGTTTCATAGTTTCCTGACTTTACCGCTGCATCTCTACTCTTCATATCCATACTTTTAATATTAACCTTTATTCCTGCTTTTTCTAATTGTAATTTTAAAAGTTCTGCCATTCTTAAATTATCCTTTTTATTTGAAACAATAATTTGGAAATTTATATTTTTTTCTTTTAAAAGTTCTTTAGCCTTTTCTACATTATAATCATATTTTTTTATATCTTTGTTATACCATATATGTTCCTTTGGTATATAGGATGCACTTCCTTCTGTTCCTATTCCTCTCATAACTTTATCTATTATTTCTTTTTCATTTATAGCATAGGCTATGGCTTGTCTTACATTTCTATCTTTAAATTCTGGATTTCTATTCATATTCAAACATAATCTATACCCAAAGAAATTATGTCCCTTTATCAATTTATATTCTTTGTTATTTTCATATTTTTTAGCTATATCTGGTTTAACGCTTTCCACTAAATCTATATCCCCTTTTTCAAAAGCAAGTATAGGATCACTTATTGGAATAAATTCTATAGTTTTAACATTTTGTTTTGGTCCCCAATAATCTTTAAAAGCAGTAAATTTATAAGAACCTCTTTCTTTATTATAATCCTCTAACATGTATGGACCACAACCTATAAAAGCTTCCTTACTATCAAATTTTTTAGGATCCTCTACCTTTTCCCAAATATGTTTTGGTATTATTCTAGTAGTTCCTAAGTTTTCTAAAGAAGCTGCATTTACTGTATTAACTGTTATTTTGATATAGTTATCTTTGAGCACTTCTACCTTATCTATAAAACATTTTTTACCTATGTATATACTTTTGCTTACTGGTGGATGTTTTTTGTAATAATCAAAGGTGAATTTAACATCTTCTGGAGTAAAATTCTTGCCATCTTGCCATTTTACTCCCTCCCTTATTTTAAATAAATATTCCTTACCATTGTTTTTTACTTCCCATTTTTCTGCAAGCCATGGTATAATTCCCTTTTCATCCTTTTCTATAAGAGAATCATATATTAAATTAGTCTTAGACGTTCCTGGACCTCTAGGATATGTCCTATATGGATTTGGTTCTCCCCAATCTCCCCCTTCTAATTTAATACTTACATCTCTTTTTTCTGTTTTATTATTTGCATTTGTAGTTTCTTTTGCTTTTTTATCTCCTCCACAACCTGTAAACAAAAAGCTTATAGCTATTAGCATTGTAAATACTAACAACATACTCTTTTTAGATAACCTTTTCATATTAGCCCTCCTACATTACTATAAATAATTTCATATTAATCTGTATTTATTTTTTAACTAAATAATACAATCTATTATTCCTGTTAAAAAAATTTATTATTAAATACTATACTTATCCTATTATTGACTTTACAAAATAGCTCTAAAGAACCCTTGAATATTCTTTAAAACAATCAGAGCAAACCATTTTCCCATCCATTATTCTTATTCTATGTTCTGCGGTACTTTCTTTACAGATTTCACAGGTAATGTTTTTAAATAATTTAGCTCTTTCCGGTAAGGAATAACTAGGTTCTTTGAATTGGAAAAGTTCCTTATAATCTTCATTTAATATGTAATTCATATATTCATTTCTATCTTCCCTTTTTTCCTTAGGACTAAATATTATTCTTATTGCCTCCCCATTTTTTCTATTAAAAAAAGAGAAAGCCATTTTTCCAGAATCCTTATGAATAATATTACCTTTTCCTAAGGAGCAACCTAATAACACTTGTATTGCATCTACTCCACAGGCATCATTTTCTGTAACACAAACTATTTCTTCATCCTCTGAAAATTTTATATTCATAGTTTCTATAGCTGCCTCTGCAGCTTTGTAGCCTATGGCTAGCCCCGGACAAGAATGCCCATGAAAACTTGTACATTTTTCCCATAATCCTTCTTTCATTTTTATACCTCCAAAAATATTATTATTTACTAATCGAGCACTTTACTTCGTTAAAAAAACAATATAAATGAACATATTGTATTTTACTTTGAAGGTGCCATCTGAAAATAGATTTGGATTTTATATTTGTCATATAAAAATTAAATCTATTTTATTTTTATACAGCCCCTTTTAATAATTAAAATTCTCAATTATCCCATAAATACTTAACAGCAATTAATATGCCAAGAACATAAGTAATAATAAATGAGCATTTGCCAATAAAATCATTAAATTTATTCTCAAAATGATACTTCTTTTGTTTCATTTTGATATCTCTATCACTTTGATACATTTTTACCTTATTTTTCATAAATTCCGTCATATTTCTTTATTTTTTCTTATTTATATTTTATACTATACTTAATAAAAACATTATTAACTTCTGTATAGTTTCCTTAATAAGAAATGTAACTATATATACTATGATTAGTATTGATTATTATTCTCAGGATTATTCTGAATATCTGGAGCTAAATATTTATATAATAGACTTATGAAAAAAGGTCTATTAGAATTGTTAATTGTAAAATTTATTGAAAAGGAGAACGAAGTATGGATACAATAAAATTAAAACCTATTGGATATGTAAAATCCCCCTTTAAAAGCCTTGAAGAAATACCTCCTCAAAGTATTTATTCAAAGGATGAAAAAGCTACAATAGAACTAAAAGAAGATTTGGTAGATGGGTTAAAAGATTTAGACAAAAATTCGCATATAATAATTCTTTTTTATTTTAATAAATCTAAAGATTTTAATCTTATAACAAAAACTCCTTGGAGTGATGAAAAAAAAGGTGTTTTTTCTACTAGATCACCTAAAAGACCTAATGCTATAGGCTTATCTATAGTAAAATTAATAGAAATAAATAATAATAAAATAATAATTGAAGGGGTGGATATGTTAGATGGGACCCCTGTATTAGATATAAAACCCTATTCAGACAAACTAAATCCTTAATTAGATAAAGATTTCATATTTGTTATTATAACGAATATGAAATCTTTATCTAACAATAACTTTTTTTATTGATCTTCTTTATATATACTTTCTACTACTTCTAAGTATGGTATAGATGGCTGTGCTCCTTTTCTTTGTACTGCAATGGCTGAAACCTCATCCCCAAATTTAACAGCTTCTAATAAGGATTTAAGCATAATATTCTCTGAATTTATTTTTGTATTTAATGCACCTATAAAACTATCTGGTACTGCTTGATTCGCACCCTTTCCCCCAGGTATTTTTTCAAAGGAGTTACAGAAAAATATCTTAAAATTTAAAAAGTTCTTGAATTTCATCCTCTTCCATACTAGATAAAAGAACTTCCTCATCTATATTTTTGTCTATTACCTTATCTATGATTTCTTTCTTTTTTTGTTGTATTTTATATATTTTTTCTTCTATAGTTCCTTTAGCAATAAGTCTTATAACCTCTACAGTTTTCTTTTGACCTATTCTATGAGCCCTATCTGAAGCTTGATCTTCTACTGCTGGATTCCACCAAGGATCAAAGTGAATTACTATATCTGCTGAGGTTAAATTTAATCCTGTTCCCCCTGCCTTTAATGAAATTAAGAATATATCCCCATTACCATTATTAAAGTCTTTAACTAAACTTCCTCTTACATTAGCCTTTGTACTACCATCTAAATATAAATAGTTTATATTATTTACTTTAAAAACTTCTGCTATGTTTTTTAATACAGAAGTAAACTGAGAAAACAACAATATTTTATGTCCTTCATTTATACTGCTGTTTATAATATCTAAAAGAGTTTCTATTTTCCCATTACTTCCTTCATAATTTTCTATAAATGTAGATGGATCACAACATATTTGTCTAAGCCTTGTAATTATAGACAATATCTTTATTTTACTTTTATTAAATCCTTTTTCTTTTATTTCTTTATAAAATTCTTCTTTTGCACTTTCTGCAAAGGATGCATATACTTTTTTCTGTTCTTCTGTCATATTAACTACTATGTTATGCTCAATTTTAGACGGTAATTCCTTTGTTACATGTTTCTTTAACCTTCTAAGAATAAAGGGCTTTATATGATTATTTAACTCTTTTAAAGCTTCCTCATTTTTATCTTTAACAATAGGAGATTCATATTTAGCATAAAATCTTCTATAGTTTAAAAGGTAGCCTGGCATTATAAAGTCAAAAATAGACCAAAGCTCTGTTAGTGAATTCTCTACAGGTGTTCCCGTTAATGCAAAATAATTATTAGCTTTTATACTCTTTACACTTTGAGCATTTAAGGATTGAGGATTTTTTATGTTTTGTGCTTCATCTAAAAAACAATATCTAAATTTAATTTTTTCATATTTATCAATATCTCTTCTTATAAGAGCATAGGTAGTTATAACTATATCTGATGAATCTATAAGCTTTATACTTTCTTCCCTAGAATCTTTATCCCCTGATATTAGCGTACATTTTAAATCAGGTTGAAATTTCTTTATTTCATCTTCCCAATTATAAACTAGAGAGGTTGGGCAAACTACTAAAGAAGGCATAGGTTTATTCTTATTTTCCTCCACCTCGGATTTTATAAAGGCTATAGTTTGAAGGGTTTTACCAAGTCCCATTTCATCTGCTAATATTCCTCCAAGCCCACAACTTGCTAAGGTTTTAAACCATTTAAATCCAAACCTCTGATAGGGTCTCATTATGGATTGAAGATTTTTAGGGACCTCATAATCTATATCCTTTATATCCCTTATGCTATTTACTAGTTCTTTAAATTTCTTATTTCTCTCTACAAAATATATTTCTTTTTCTTTAAGAGAATTATCTATGTAAACTGCATTAAATTTTGGAAGGGTTACAACCTCCTTTTTAAAATCTGAAGCTTTTATATTTAAGTAATCTATTATACTGCCCATATTTAAAATTTGATCATTATTCAAGGGGATAAAGCCTCCGTTTTTCAATCTATAATATTTTTTCTTTTGTTTTACTGCATTAAATATATTAAAAAGCTCTTTTTTATCTACTCCCTCTATACTAAAACTAAATTCTAAGAGATCTTCATTATTAAGTCTAACATTAGATTTATAGCTAGACGAATTATACACTTTTATATCTTTAAACACTTCTGAATAATATACTTCTGCACATTGCTGAAGCATTTCTATACCTTCTATTAAAAAATCTAAAAGCTTTTCTTCCTCTTCAAGTTCATAACACTCAACTCCCTTTTTAAAAGAAAATCTCTCTAATAAATTAGTAACCGCTTTTTCTCCTTCTATATTTCTGACTAAAATTTTATGGTCTAATCTATTATTATGTTGGAAAGGATTTAGTTTAACATCACCATAAGTAAATATTATATCTGCTGTTACTTTATCATCTTTTTTATCAAAATAAACAGTACTTATTAATTCTTCCTGATAAAATCTTTCTTTAAACTCTTCTTCAATATATAAAGTTTTACTCATTTTTTTTAAAGATGGAATTATATAAGAAGCTATATCGTCACTAAAGCTTTCATCAAAACTTATCTCTATTTTCTCTTCTCTAGTAAAACCTTTTATAAATCCTCTATATAAATTAATTTGTTCTAAGGAAGGTTCATAAATTTTATCATTGTAAAAAAAATATTCTTTAGTAATATTAATAGGTAAACAACCTATTTGTTTTAAAACTAATCTATCCCTTTCTTTTTGAAGGCTAAATTCCAAAGGTAAATCCTTTCTCATAAGAGAAACCTCTTTAAAATTTTCATCATCTAATTTTAATTCTAAAGAATCATCATTTATTATATTAAAAAATCTTTTAAGTATAGTCTCTGAAACATAAACCTTTTTACCATTTAAAAATGAACTTATATTTGCAAAATTTATGTTTTTTGCAATTTGATCATATTGATATATTTCTAATAGCATATTAATTACTTTTTCATCTTTTTCTTTAAATCTATGTATATATGGGTTAAAAATAAAATTCTTTCCAAAGGCTAATTTCTGTTTTTTTACAATAGCCTCTAAAAATCCTCTCACATTTTTTACTACATAAAGCTTATCCTCACCTACTTTAAGCTCTAGTGATATATATCTTTCATTTGGTTTACTATCTATGCATAGTTTATAACTTGCACATAAATCTTTTATATTTGTATCTACAGTTATTTCCTTTAAAAAATTTTCTTTTACAATCTCTATAAACTCTCTTTTTCTTCTTTTTTCACTTTCTTTTAAAATTATATCTTTTTCATTTATATATTTAATAAGAGTAGCTACAGAATGTTTGCAAATTATTCCCCAATATTTACATTCACAATTACTACTTATATAGGTACTCCCTCTTAAAATTTTTATAGATACCTCATAGGAATCTTTTCCTAAAGAGGAGCTTACCCTAGATCTAATATTTAAATCATCATTTTTCTCATCAGCTTCTATATATTCTACTTGATTATTGATATAACAATCTAATCCCCTTTTATATATTTTTTCTCCTGCAGCTATTCTAAGGTCTTTATTAGTAATATTCACAGAAATCTTCTCCTTAAATATATTTAAAATTTTTTATTTATATAAATATTATAACATCCATAAAATCTATATAAAATTAAAAGCTATTATGAATTTTGTTACCAACTAAAAATTAATTTTCCTTAAGATTATTTGTAAAAATTATATAAAATTCAAAACTTGCATAAATTTTCTTTAATATTTTGCTATAATAATATTTTTTACAATAATTTTCTTTGATTTTATTTATATATTTTCTAGACACATAAAAAAAGACATATTAAAATAATACTTATAAAATAAAAAATACTGACATCTATAATAACATAAAAAATTATTTTAAATTATAATTTTTTATTTATTTTTTTAAAGGAGAGTTGCTATGAAAAAATACAAACAAATATATATAGTCCTATCATTAACAGGTTCAAATTTTGGACATCTTATAAAATTTTATACAAAGGAGCCCTACTCCCATGTATCCTTAGCCTTTGATAAAGAATTAAAGGAAATGTATAGTTTTGGTAGGAAATATCCTAATAACCCCTTCATAGCAGGGTTTGTTAAAGAATCTTTGGACAAGGGTGCATTTCTTAAATTTAAAAATGCTGAATGTACCATATATTCCTTAGATATTTCAGAAGATAACTATTATAAGTTAAAAGAAATAATTGAAAATTTTAAAGAGGAAAGTGATAAATATAGCTATAACCTTTTAGGTATATTAGGAGTAATAATTGGTCACCCATTAGAAACAAAATATAAATATTTTTGTTCTCAATTTGTTTCACACGTACTTATACAATCCGGTGTACAGTTATTTGATAAACCTCCTGGTCTTACAACCCCTCAAGATTTTAGAATTTATGAAAATAAAAAGATTGTATATAGTGGAAAACTTAATGAATATAACAGTTATAGTTATACCCTTTAGTAGAAAATAAACTATATTTTGAAAATTATAAAATAAGAAATATTTAGCATGCATTTTTTCAATTTAAAGATTTTTATTTAAAATAAATTTCCCTATTTAGCTATGGTTTTTTAACCAACTAAATAGGGATAAATAAACATAAAAATATTTTTATTAAATATTTTTTACACCTAAATAAACTCCATTCTCATCTATATATTTTACTCTATTTTCAAATATAACCTTTGCCACTCCATCTACAAATTTTTCTGCTTTATCATAAATAGGTTTTATGATAAATTCACCCTTCTTATTTATATAACCCCATTTCCCTTCTATTTCTACAGCTACCAAACCCTCACTAATAACTCCTACGGAACCAAACTTTAATGGTATTATCTCTTTACCTTCTTTATCTATAAAACCATACTTTTCTTTAATACTTACAGCTGCAATATCTTCACAAAAATCATCTGCCCAGTCATATTTAGAATGTATTATCATTTCCCCATTTTTATCTATAAACCCATACTTATCCATAAGTTTCACCGCTGCTAAACCTTCTTTAAAAATATTAGCCTCATAATATTTAGGTTTTATAGCCATATTTCCTAATTTATCTATGTATCCATACCTATCTCTTAATTTAATCGGGGCTAAACCTTCACTAAATTTTTTACCATAATCATAATTAGGTTCTATAACCACATTTCCTAGTTTGTCTATATACCCTATTTTACCTCCTGGTTGAACCATAGCTAAACCTTCGCTAAAATCCCCAGCATCAAAAAACTCAGGTTTAATCACAAACTTACCTTCTTTATCTATATATCCCCATTTATACTCCAATTGCACTGCAGCTAAACCTTCACTAAAATCATTAGCTTCTTTAAATTGAGGAGCTACAACTACAGCGCCCTTAGCATTCACATATCCTAGTTTTCCTTCTTTGTCTACTGCAGCTAAGCCTTCTACAAAATCATAAACATCATCATATTCAATATTAACTATTTCATTCCCTTTTTTATCTATAAATCCAAAATAATCATCTATAGCTACTACTGCTAAATCTCCTATAAATTTTTCAGCATAACTATACTTATTTTCTATACAAGTTTCACCATTAATATTAACATATCCATATTTACCCTTTGACTTTATTGGAAAAAGTTTTGTATCCATTGTCATATTTAAAAATCTCCTTTTTATATTCACTTTATCTTATACTTACTTATTCTCGAAAAATTATACCATAAAATGAATTTTAAAACATCAAAATTATCAAGGTTTATTTTTCAATTAGAATGCTATTAGAAAATAAATTTGCTAAATAAAATATTTTTACAATATTTTATTTATTCTGAATATTGACTTTTATATGCATATATAGTATCATTTAATTAATCAATAGATAATATTTAATAAAAAACTTCCTTAAATTTAAAATTTCTATCTATTGATAATAAAAAAGACTGGAGTGATTCCACCAAATAATTTAAAGTTTATTCAATATTTTAAACTGTAGAAAGAAGAGGTATAGACCAATGGGAATTTAGACTTTAAAAATTACTTAAGTAAGTTCTAATTCAAATTATATATTCCCTGAAAAAATTATTTTATACTTTAAGTTTTCTATAACCAAATTAACCAGATATATGTATATATTTAAAGTATTGAATTTGTTTAATGTTAAATTAGAAAAATTAGATTTATATTTGCCTGTCAGTTATAATCAAGATTTTAAATAAGTTTTACAGAAAGGATGGTTGTTGATATTCAAATAGTTGAAAATGAATTTATTGAATTAGAACTTACTAAGTAGCTAGTTTATATATGATAAATACATGTATGAACTAGCTATTATTATTTTAACGAATCCTATTTCTTCTATCTAATCTCCTGCAAAGTCTTATAGTTTTTTGCAAAATCAGGATCAATGTCTGAATAACTACCTGGTGGTATATTAGTATTCTCCTCTATAACTTCATACTGTTCTTCTTCTTGCCTATTATGAAACTTTTTAAAATAAGTGAAATAATATCTTTCCAAATTTAGATATTCTCTTATACCGTAATCATCATTATAAACATAATCACTTTCATCTGGTGGATACTCAACTTGTGTATATAAATCTGATGTCGGGTATTCTCCTCAATGTGATGCGACTTCATCCCCACCTGATGGACTTTCTCCCCAAACATGTGGCATTTCTAATTTCTCTGCACCTCCTTTACATTCTATAGCATAGATATCTTTATAATTTTAATTCTCACAAAGTTTAGCTACTCTTTTTATTTCCTCTAGACTGATAACTAAGTAGTATTGTAGGTGAAAGTATACATCATAGGTAGTCTAAAATTTGGACATGTTCCTTCATATATTAGACATATCTATAGGATATAACAATTGATTAAACCATAGCATTGTATACATATATGGACACTGCTGTAAGTATTTACAGTTATAATACCATATATAAAAACCCCATGGATTCCCATGGAGTTTTTTAAAAATCACTATTTAAATTTCAAATTTATTTACTACATTATCTAATGTGCTTGCTATTTCTTTTAAATTTTCTGCTGTTTGGGCTATACTTGCCATGGAAGCTGCCTGCTCTTCAATGGTAGCAGATACTTCCTCTGTGGATGCTGCAGATTCCTCTGCTATAGCAGATATACCTTGCACGGATGCTAAAACTTCATCTTTATCTGAATCTACTTTTTTAACATTATCTACTAAAAGCTCAATTTGTTCTACTATGCTTTCTATAGAATTCGTGATGTTATCAAAGGATTCCTTAGATATATTCATAGCTCCATTTACTTCTTCTACTACCCTTTGAGATACATCCATATTATTCTTTGTTCTATTAATTTCAAATTGTATTTCTTGTACTATGTTCTCTATTTCTTTAGTGGAAGTAGAAGTTTGTTCTGCGAGTTTTCTTATTTCTTCTGCTACTACTGCAAAGCCTTTTCCTGCTTCTCCTGCTCTCGCCGCTTCTATAGCTGCATTTAAAGCTAGTAAATTTGTTTGTTCTGCAATAGATTGAATAGAGTTTATTATTTCTCCTATAGATCCAGACTTATTTGCTAACATATCTACGTTATTTCCTAATTCTTTATTTACTTTATTGTTTTCTTTAAATTTTTCTATAGTCTGCTCCATAGTTGCTATACCTTTTTGGCTATTTCCCTTTGTTTCTAAGGAATATTTTTTTACTAAATCTGCACTTTGATCTGTTATTTTAATTTCTTCTGCTAATGTAAATAATCTTTCTGAACCACTTTGTGCATCTTTAGCTTGATCCACAGAACCCTGTGCTAATTCATCTACAGTTTTTGATATAGCTTCTATAGCTTGTACTGTTTCTCCTGTAGCTTCATTTATTGATTCTGAATATTTCAAAACATTATTAGAAGAATTCTTTAGTTCTTCTATAATATTTCTTAACTCTTTCCTTAGATGAATAACTGCTTTACCTATGGTTCCTATTTCATCTTTGTATGAATTTATATACTCATAATTATTGTTATCTTTTAAATCTAAACTTTTAGTTTCATCTACCAATTCAGTTATTTTTAAAATAGGATCAGATATTTTTTTAGCTGAATATATGGCAAATAATGTTCCTGCCACCAAGCATAGAATAGCAATAGATATAAATGAAATTATTATGTTATTTAAAGGTTTCTTAAATTCTGATAAAGGAACTGAAAATCCTATTGACCATTTTGCTGATGGTATTATTGTTCTTGTAAAAACTTTTTTTTCATTGTCAAAATCCTTTAAAATTAATGCTTTATTATTTTTAGAATCTAAGGAAGTTAATTCTTCTAACTCTTTGTTCATAACTTCTTTTGCATTATAACTTTGCCCATCTTTAGGTTGAAATTCCTTATTAGGATGTACTATAAAATTATTATCTTTATCTAATAAAAAGCCATAACTTTTTTCTACAGGTGTAGCCTTTTCTACAGAATTTTTAATATAATCCAAAGTTATATCCATAGCTAACACCCCTATAAGTTTTCCATCCTTTTTAATAGGCTCAGCTATAGTTATTACCATTTTCTTTGTAATTGCATCAAGATAAGGAGAAGAATAAGTTACACCATCTTTATTAACTGTATCTTTATACCAAATTCTTTGAGTACAATCATAATCTGCACTAGGTTTAACTCCATCAACAGACATAAAATCTTTATTACTAAAACCTGCATATATATTTATAACATCTTTATTGGCTTTGGCCTGCACTCTAAAATAATCTTCTAAATACTTTTTATCATATTTATTATTATACTGAAGATCTAATAACATTGAATCTAGGAATTTAGTTTTTGTTAATAACCACCCCTCTATTATTTCTGAATACTTTTGAGAAGCCATGCTCACCTTATTAGTAGCTTCTTTCATTATTGCCTTATAGGAGAAATAATAACTTATAGAGGAACATAAACCAACACTCACTATACAGACAATAGATATTATAGTTATTATTTTAGACTTTATACTTTTCATATAACTACCCCCCTACCTCTAATAAAATATTTCATATATTAAATTATATCGTTAAAATTCTAAAAAAATGAACAAATTTTTATTTATTTTTTGTTTACCTATTTATCTAAATAATCTTATTTGATTTATTGTTTAATCAAATTAAACTTTTACTTAAATTTTCGTCAAATATAATACTTCTCTTGTACAATTAAAAAGTTACTAAAAATTTTCATACATAATTCTTATATTTCAAATTTATTTACCACAACATCTAAAGCACTTGCTATTTCTTTTAAATTTTCTGCTGTTTGGGCTATGCTTTCCATAGAAGCTGCCTGCTCTTCAACGGTAGCGGATACTTCCTCTGTGGATGCTGCAGATTCCTCCGCTATAGCAGATATACCTTGGATAGATGATAAAACTTCATCTTTATCTGAATCTACCTTTTTAACATTTTGTACCAATAATTCTATTTGTTCTACTATACTTTCTATGGAATTTGTGATGTTATCAAAGGATCTCTTAGATACATTCATAGCTCCATTTACTTCTTCTACCATCCTTTGAGATACATCCATGTTATCCTTTGTTTTATTGATTTCAAATTGTATTTCCTGCACTATATTCTCTATTTCTTTAGTTGAAGTAGATGTTTGTTCTGCGAGTTTTCTTATTTCTTCTGCTACTACTGCAAAGCCTTTTCCTGCTTCCCCTGCCCTCGCCGCTTCTATAGCTGCATTTAAGGCTAATAAATTTGTTTGTTCTGCAATGGATTGGATAGAACTTATTATTTCTCCTATAGAGCCAGACTTATTTGCTAACATCTCTACATTATTTCCTAATTCTTTATTTACCTTATTGTTTTCCTTAAATTTTTCTATAGTTTGTTCCATAGTTAATATACCTTTTTCGCTATTTTTTTTTGTTTCTAAAGAATATTTTTTTACTAAATCTGAACTTTCATCTGTCATTTTAATTTCTTCTGCTAAGGTAAATAATCTTTCAGAACCATTTTGTGCATCCTTAGCTTGATCCACAGAACCCTTGGCTAGCTCATCTACAGTTTTTGATATAGCCTCTATAGCTTGTACTGTTTCTCCTGTAGCTTCATTTATTGATTGTGAATACTTTAAAACATCATTAGAAGAAATTTTTAATTCTTCTATAATATTTCTTAATTCTTCCCTTAGATAAATAACTGCCTTCCCAATGATTCCTATTTCATCTTTATATGAATTTATATAGTCATAGTTGTCATTATCTTTTAAACTTAAATTCTTGGTTTCATTTACTAAATCAGTTATTTTTAAAATAGGATTAGATATTTTTTTAGCTGAATATATTGCAAATAATGTGGCCCCTATTAAACATAAGATTGTAATTGATATAAATGCAATTATTATATTATTTAAAGGTTTTTTAAACTCTGATAAGGGCACTGAAAACCCTATAGACCATTTAGCTGATGGTATCATTGTCCTTGCAAAAACTTTCTCTTTTTTATCATAATCTTTTAACATTAAGACTTTATTATTACTTGAATCTAAGGAACCTATGTCTTTTAAAGATCCATTCATAACCTGAGTTACATTAAATTTCTTTTCTTCATTAGGTTGAAAATCTTTATTTGAATGAACTACAAAATCATTATTTGCATCTAATAAAAATCCATAACTATTCTCTACAGGTGTAGCTTTTTGAACTATATTTTTAAGATCCTCTAAACTTATATCTATAGCTAAAACACCTATTACTTTCCCAGAGCTTTTAATAGGTTTTCCTATAGTTACTACCATCTTATTTACTGTTTCATCTATGTAGGGTGAAGAATAAGATATACCATTTTTTCGTATGATCTCTTTATACCAATCCTTTTCAGAACAATTATAATCTGCTGATGGAACCCATCCATCACTAGATGCAAATTTATTATCATTAAACCCTGCGTATATACATATAATATCTTTATTTCCTTTAGCTTGCTCTCTAAAATATTTCTTTAAATAATTAATATCATATTTATTATTATATTCAACATCTACTACCATAGAATCTATAAACTTTGTCTTTGTTAAAAGCCATCCTTCTATGATTTCTGAATACTTTTGTGATGCCATAGAAACTTTATTAGTTGATTCTTTCATTATTGCCTTATATGAAAAATAATAGCTTACAGAAGAACATAAAGCTACACTCACTATACAGACAATAGATATAATAAACAGGACTTTTGATTTTATACTTTTCATGATTTCCCCCTCTTTTGTTTAAGAATTAATTTTTATACATTTTATTAAATCGTTATAAAGATAGGATAGTTTATACGTCAAATTATGATGTTTTTTCTTATTTTTATAATTTTATTAAAATATTACCATTACCATTTTTCTTTATTTTCCTTTATCATATTATAATTTACAATTACTGAATTTTAACATTTACACTATTAGTAATTAACTAACCTAAAAAAACTTATATAAGTGTAAGAATTTTTTCATGTATAAATACTAATAATAAATGATATAACTCTATATTTATTAAACAAACTATGTAAAATACAACAAGACTTAATGAAAGGAAGATATTATATGAATGAAGATTTGAATTTTATAAACAGTTTTCCTAAATCTGTACCTGGTCAAGAACAACCAAAACAACCTGGTATAGAAGCTATTATGAATCCCAAACCTATTTTTGACAATCCTAACTACAAAGCTTCTGGAAAGCTTACGAATAAAGTTTCCTTAATTACAGGTGGCGATAGTGGTATTGGTAGAGCTGTATCTATAGCCTTTGCTAAAGAAGGAGCTGATATTTCCATTGTGTACTTTGATGAACATGAAGATGCAAAGGAAACTCAAGCTATAATAGAAAGTTTAGGTAGAAAGTGTTTATTAATTTCTGGAGATATTACGGATGATAATTTTTGCATAGATGCTATAAATCAAACTATAAATACTTTTAATAAACTAGATATTTTAGTAAATAATGCAGCTGTTCAATACATTCAAAATAGTATAGAAGATATAACAAAAGAACAATTAGAAAAAACCTTTAAAACTAATATATTCAGTATGTTTTATTTAGTAAAGGCAGCTTTACCTCATTTAAATAGAGGTGCTTCCATTATAAATACAACATCTATAACAGCCTACAAAGGTAATGAAATTCTAATTGATTATTCTTCTAGTAAGGGTGCAATTGTAAGTTTTACTCGTTCTTTAGCATTATCTTTATGGAATAAAGGTATAAGAGTTAATGCTGTAGCACCTGGGCCTATTTGGACTCCTCTTATACCATCTTCCTTTGATACTAATTATGTAGAAACCTTTGGTTCTAAAACAACTATGGGAAGACCCGGTCAACCAGTAGAATTAGCCCCAACCTATGTATACTTGGCCTCTAATGAATGTTCCTCCTTTATATCTGGTGAAGTAATACATATAAATGGAGGGGAAATCATAAATGGGTAATTACTATATATAATAATTTTACTTGTAATACTTTAACAATTTTAGGTAAGTATGGAATAATAAATCATTTTAATTTAATTTTATATAATTTAAAATTAAAAAACCTACGAAATCCTTAAACTTATAAGGATTTCATAGGTTTTTATCTTTTAAATCATCAGTACACATTTAAAAGTACCAATAAATAAAAAATTTTATTATCTTAATTATAATGTACTTATTACTTCTTCAACATTACATTCATTATTATTCTTTAGCTCATCATAAAAAACAGCTTCAGCAGATTTTATATAAGGAGTTATCCATAAAAATGCAATACCTATAGTTATAATTGCTAATAAATACCACAATATGAAACTTAAATATAATAAAAGTAATCTTGTCTTGTTTCCTTTCATCATAGCAACACTTTCCTTAATTGCTTTCATAGCTCCCATATCAGGATTATCAATATAGATATAATAAGTCATAGCATATCTAAATAAAATCATTGATAAGGCCACAGTTAAAACTATAATTAAAAGTATAAAAATTGCTATCATCCATCCACTAAAATCATTGCCATTACTATAAAAATTCATATTAGTTTTTGAAAATTCTCTAATTACCATAACAAAAATAATTACGAAAAAAGGTATAAAAAGCAATAATGACCATAAAAAACTGTATATACCTAGAACTATATTCATAATGAAAGTTCCACTAAAATGTTTAAACCCTTCAAATATATTTTCTATTTTATGGCTATTATCTCTAACTAAATTCATAGAAAATCTAGTTATTCCATAGGTCATAGGACCTGCTAAAAGCAATTTTATAAAAAATATAATACCAGATGCTCCAAAGCCTGTATTCTCTCTAATTAAATAAGGATCATGTATATAATTTGAAATTTGATTTATATTATATACATAAGTTACAGAATACATTACTATATTAAATATAATGAATGTAATAACTGCTGTACCCCAGTTACCCTTTAAGGCTTCTTTAGCTTTAGATTTTATTTGGGAATTAGATAATATCGTCTTTTCTTCCATATTCGTCTCCTTTTGTGTATATTTTTTTCTTATTATACCATATTTTTTTTCCATTTCAAATAGTATTAAATTTTATATTCATTTACAATAAATATACAAAATAATCAGACATTAGTATTATATAGCTTTTTATAGATATGTGAAACAAAATTAAAACTCTGTTTAGTTATATTTTTCAATAATTAAACAGAGCTTTAATTTTGTTTTTAAAATAAACAATTATAATTTCAACTTACTGCATGTAATATAAAGTTTAACAAGAACATAATTGAAATTATATACATTGCATAAGAAATCTCCTTTGATTTTCTCCCTGATAACTTTACAATTGGATAAGCAATAAATCCAAAGCCCATACCATCTACAATACTAAAAGTTAGTGGAATCATAACTATAATTAAAAAAGCAGGGAATCCTTCTGAAAAATCATTAAAATCAATATTTAATACATTTTTTATCATTAATCCTCCTATAACAATGAGTATAGGGGAAATAGCACTATTAGGTATAATTTTTATAATTGGAAGTAAAAATAGGGATAATAAAAATAAAATTCCTGTAAAAATAGATGTTAACCCAGTTTTTCCTCCTGCTGTTATGGCAGCTGCAGTTTCTATAGTAGCTACTGTAGGACTTGTTCCCAAGAATCCACAAGTAATAGCAGATAATGAACAGACCTCAAAAGAAGTTTTAAATTTATTCTCTTCCTTTAACATAACATTTATATGAGCATGTAAAAGCCCTAAATTTTCAAATACAAGCACTAGTGTTAATGAAAATACTGCTATCCAAAAGGTTATAGAAGTAATACTACTAAAATCCATTTTAAAGAAAAGCTCTTTATAAGCACCTAATGAAAAATTTGAAAAAGTAAGCTTTGCTATATCTAAAAGTCCAAAAAAATATGATATAATCGTTCCAACTATCATGCTTATTAAAAAATTTCCTGGCACACTTTTTATAAATAATATTAATGTAATTATTAAATTAATAAAAGTTACATACATTATTGGATTATTAAAATATCCTAATGCAACAAAAGTTGTCTTACTTCCTATTACAATTCCACTTTTCTGTAATCCTATAAATGTAATTAAAATCCCAATTCCCACAGTTATAGCTTCCTTTAAGGAAATTGGGATTGATTCTGTAAGGGTTTTAGAAAACTTTGTAAAGGCTATTATAGAAAATACAATTCCTGATACAAATACCGCTGCTAATGCTTGCTGCCATGAAAGCCCCATAGAACCTACAATGGTATAGGAAAAAAGAGCATTAACTCCCATGCCTGGAACTAAAATTAGTGGAACATTACTTATAAATCCTACCAATATACATCCTACAAAGGAAGATAATACGGTAGCTATTATTGCACCTTCTAAAGGTAGCCCTGCATCATATAATATGGATGCATTTACAGCAATTATATACACAATTGCAAAAAATGAGGTGAGACCTGCTAATATTTCTCCTTTAACTGTAGTGTTATACTCTTTAAGATTGAATAAACTGTTTAATTTATTTTTCACTTCTCCTTCGTCCTTTTCTTTTTATCCCTCGCCCACCCACATTATATTTTTATAATGCATTAAATATTATATTAAAAACAATTAATATAATCAATTATATTTCATGAATCCTTTATAAAATTCAATTATTACAGAACCAAATTACCCTCTTTATCAACTTCTGTGGCAATGGATTTTATATTGGACAACATATTTATAATTGTTTGTGACAACTGTGTAGCTTTTTTACTATTTTCTTTAGCCTTCTCTGTGTTTTCATCCTTTATATTGTTTTTTACAACTTCCCCTACTTTATGTAACTCTTTATGTATATTATCTATTTTAATCCAAATTTCTTTTATTCCCTCATGTCTTGGCATGACAGAATTATAGAAATGGCCAAATCCACATTTTTGTCCATCCGTTTGTATTGGCTTTATTTTATTTTCCATAGCCATATTTTGGAGCTGTTCTACCCAATTTTCATGGGCCTTTATAGCATTATTTATGGCCACAATAAAATCTTTATTTGTAATCTTAAAGTGATTTTCCCCAGTTATATCCCCACTTAGTTTAGCCAAATTAGACATTTCATCATCTATTTTATCCATTTCATCTGCTAGATATTTTATTTCTAAAGATTTCTCACTTAAAACAGCAGCTTCATTACTTACTTCTTGTACATTTTCACCTATAATATCCATATTACTATTTATCTCTTCACTAGAAGCATTTATTTCTTCCATACTTGCAGCTAAAAGTTCTATGCTCTTTACTTCAGTATCTATAGATTCTCTAACTTTAGACGATGATGCAGATATAGCTTCTGTATATTCTCCTAATTTATCTATACTTTCTATTGTATCCTTTACACTTTTACTACTATTAGTAGAACAAGTGCCTATATTATTAACAAACTCCTCCATCTTTTCTAATTGCTTTGATGTACTTTCAGAGAGCTTTCTAACCTCCTCTGCTACCACAGCGAAACCTTTTCCAGCTTCTCCTGCTCTTGCAGCTTCTATACTAGCATTTAGAGCTAATAGATTAGTTTTTGATGCTATTTCACTCATACCAGTAACTATAGTTTTCATATTTTCTAATATACAATTTAACTCTGTCATATCTTTTTCCATAGATTGAGCTTTAAATTCCAATTCTTTATTTACATTTTTTACAAGTCCTAAATTCTTTTTATTTTCATCCATATGTTTTATTAATTCTATATTACCACTACTTATGTACTCAACGGCTTCTGCGTCATCTTCAATAGCTAAGGTTATCTGCTGCATAGCCTCTTTTACTTCTTTAATAGATGAGTTTAAAACTTCAGAAGAATTATATAATTTATCCGCTGATTTTTTAAGATGCTCTCCAGAATAATCTAAGTTCACAGAGAATGTACTTATTCTAGTAGTAATTGATAATATTCCATTTATCATTTTTTTTACCTTAGGAGATATAACTCGTACTATTTTAGCTATACCCGCAGTAAATCTTACTATTTTATTTTTACTTGTAGACTTTTCTACTTCATCTAAAGCATGTACATTTTCATTACGAAAATCCTGTGATATTTTTATTATTTCCTTTTCAATGGTATTCTCTTTAAATATTCTCAATGATTTTCACTCCTATTTTGCATATTTATTAATTACTTTTTTAATTATACAAGAATAATTATTCGCTTTCAACTGCAATTAAATATCAATTTTAATTACATTTTTACTTTTTATATAAAAAAAGAGTATATATAAATATATTTAATTTTAATATAATAAATAAAAATGTAGTAGACTATGAATGAACTTTAGTACTTCTTCTTAATCTAAGAAGATTACAAATTCACCTAATTCCTCATAATATTTGAAGAATTAGGTGTAAAGCTTTAAGCTATATAATTTTTAACTTTTATAATATTTCCATTTTTAATATAAACCCTTGGCACTCTCTTACTTATTATAGACATAATTTCTCCACTAGTCATGCCTACCTGGGATGATATATCCTCTGCATCATATTTTAAATTGTTAATATAATCCTTACCAATAATTATTGCTTCATCTCCTACTTTAACCTCTTTAATATCTGTAACGTCTATCATACATTGATCCATACATATGTTCCCAATAATAGGAGCATATTGCCCATTTATTATAACCTTGCCTCTATTTGATAAAAATCTAGTATATCCATCTCCATATCCTAAGGGAAGAATAGCAATCCTACTCTTCCTTTTAGTTTTAAATTTTCTATTATAACCAACATATTTCCCTGAATCCATGGTTTTTATATGCACAATATTGGCTTTTAAGGTCATTACTTGTTTAATGTTCAGATTTTCTTTATTTACCTCTGTAGAAGGATAATATCCATATAATATTATTCCAGCTCTTACTCCATCTAAATAGGTATTAGGAAGATCTATAATTGCTGCACTATTAGCCATATGATGAATAGGGATTTTAATATTCATTTCTATTAATTTTTTTCTAAAATATTGAAACTTATTAAATTGATATTCTGAATAGCTTTTATCCTTTTCGTCTGAACTACTAAAATGAGAACATAGTCCTTCAATTTTAATATTAGATAGATTTTGTATCTTTTTTATTTCTTCTAAACTTTCTACTATAGGATCAAATCCTAGCCTTCCCATTCCAGTATCAACTGCAATATGTGTCTTTACTATCCTGTTTTTCTGGCAAGCTGCTTTTGATAATTGGTATGCATAATCATAAGAAAAAACAACTGGTTCAATATTATAGTTTATTATATCCTGAAATAAGGTTGAAGGAGTAATCCCTAAAATATTAATAGGACGAGTTATACCGCCTTCTCTAAGTTCAATAGCTTCACTAAGACAAGCAACTGAAAGTCTAGTTGCACCGTTTTCAAGTAAGGTTGAAGCTATATCTACCGCCCCATGGCCATAACCGTTAGCCTTTACAACTGCAAAAATTTCTTTACATTTAACTTTCTTTTTAATATTTTTCATATTATAAGATAGATTGTCTAAGTTTACTTCTTCCCAAACCGGCCTATGATTTTTAAACATAAATATCATTCCTCTTTCTTTCATATTCTTTTAGTTGTCTGCCATAATTTAAAAGCAAAAACCAATTTTGTGAAAGGATTGACTATATTCTATTTTATAATATTTATTTTAAGTTCAATATTTCTATACTAATATACGCTTAATACTTATTCAGTATTGTACTCTTTTAATGTTGTACCTATTCTTTGTATTATCTGTATTGAACTGATTTTATATGAATTCGTTACCACATAGTAAATGTCCTCTTTTTTGTAAAATTTTATGCTTTAAATAAAAATAAAATCATATATTGCCAGAATTTCTAAGTTTATTTAAATAAAATTCTATGCAACATATGACTTTTAATAAATAAAAGGATTATTATTACAACAACTTTTTAAAGTTACCTATAATTCCAAACCTATTTAAATAAAATTTATACAATTATTCTTATATTTATTAACAATCTTTATTTAACCTTTTCTTCAAGTTCATAAATAAGATTTATATATTTATCTTGTATACCTTTTTCTTTAGCTTCCTTTTCAATTCTTTTACAGTCCTCATCTAATTTTTTTAAAGTCTCTTTAGATAGATTTCTTTCTGCAAATTTGTAAACTACATCATCCTCTTTTTCTATATGTCTATATAATAAATCTGTATATGAAACCGCATTAGCTATTATATCTATTTTAGCTTCTTCTTCACCATTTTCTAAAGCTTTAAGAGCCTTTTCTAAATTTTGCATATATAATCTTCCAAGATCATGTTCTACTAACATACCATGTTTCACTAACTTTTCTGTAGGTCCTTTAATTTCCTCAATCATTCTATTAAATAAATAATCTTCTTCCTTTCCATGATGATGCTTATCTGCATAATTTCTTACAAAATCAATGATTCTATAAAAATCATTATAATCTAACTGTTGATTTTTTAATACTTTAAAGCAATACTTTCTTATAACTGCTAACATACGCTTTATGTTCTTATGCTCATTTACCATAAGTTCAATTGAATTCATTTTTATTCCTCCTAAATTATTCTACAACTATTCTATTTTTTTATTGAATAAGTGTAATTTCCTAGGGATTCAAAATGGAACTCCTTATTTAAGGAATTTATAAAAGCAGATACCCATGCCTCTCTTAAACTATAAAAGTTTGTTACTTCACCACCTACAGCCTCCCAATGAGGAGTATGAAGGCACTTATTAGCTTTCCAAATTATTTCATTTTCATTAGAATCTAAAATGACATTTACTCTATCACAAGGCATTCCTTCTAATATATAATCATTTAAAGCATTATACATATCCTCAGCATACATAGGATTATTTTGTTCTCTATACTCTAATGCACACTTTTGCCCTTGCCTTTTAAATATATCCATTAAGTTTTTCTTATATTCTTTTTTCTCTTTCAATATAACTGTAACCCAAGCCGCCTGTCTTACTTCTGCTGCATGAATTTTGTTTTGAAGCCATCCATGGATATTAGAAGTATCTATTATTTCCTCTAATGGTTTATTTTCAGTAGGAGAACCATACTTTAATATAATTTCTTCTTTCCACTGTTCCACAGGTAAATTTTCACTCTCACCAAAATTTATTATTTCCTTTTCTAACTCTTCAAACCAAATTATTTTATTATATAACCAATAATGTACTTTTCCTAAATATAAGCTCATAACAATACCTCCATATATGAAATTTTTATAAAGCTTAAAAGGGAGTCTACTTATAAGTAATACCTCACTCCATTTGAACCTTATTTATATTTTCTCCTTAATTTTATGTTTATATTTTATATCACTTAATAATTAAATTCTGTAACAGATGTTACCAAAAATTTAGATAGAATAAAACTCTATCTAAATTAAGGTTGACTTCATATAACTAGTATAAGTAAAAAGAGCTTGATATACTCTAAAAGCTTTAAGATTTTAGAACATCAACCTCTTTTATATTATTTATTAAATGTGAAGTTATTAATCATTTTATATTATATTTTTTTATTTTTCTATATAGTGTAGACCGACCAATATTTAATAGTTTTGCAGCTTTAGCTAAGTTTCCATCACACTTTTCTATAGCATTTTCAATATTTTCTTTTTCTAATCTTTCCATAGGAATAATATTTATATCTTGATTTTCATTATTTATTTCTTTAAATATATTTTCTTCAATATAGTAGGGTGAAATAGTATTTATATCACTTAAATAATAATCTCTTTCCACCACATTTCTAAGCTCTCTTACATTACCTGGCCAATCATAATCCTTTAATTTATCTATATATGATTTTTTAATTCTTTTATTTTGTTGTAAATTTTTTTGGTTAAGATTTCTTACAAAACTATTAACCAAAACTTCTATATCCTCTTTTCTATATCTTAGTGGTAATATTTTTATGTTTATTACACCTAATCTATAATAAAGATCCTCTCTAAAGTTTTTCTTTTTCATCTCTTTCTTTAAATTTCTATTAGTTGCTCCTATAACCCTTACATTTAATTGTTTTTCATAGGTTCCTCCTACTCTTATAATCTTATTGTTATCTAATACTCTTAATAATTTTGATTGTATATCTAAGGGTAATTCTCCTAGCTCATCCAAAAATATCGTACCTCCATCTGCTAACTCAAATTTTCCAGGATGCCCTTCCTTTGAAGCCCCAGTAAAAGCCCCTCTTTCATATCCAAAAAGTTCACTTTCAACAAGTTCTCTAGGTATAGATGCACAATTTACAGCTACAAAAGGACCTTCTTCTCTCATACTATAATTATGTATGGATTGGGCAATTACTTCTTTTCCCGTACCACTTTCTCCTTCAATAAGTATATTGCACTGACTTTTAGCAGCTTTCTTAGCCATTTCGATCATTTGGATCATTTTATCATTTGCAGTTAATATATTATTAAAAGTATAAGTGGCTTTATATCCTATTACTTTATTAACTAATTTATGAACTAAAGTCGCCTCTCTAAAAGTTATAACAACGCCTGTAACTTCCCCATTAGCTTTTATTGGAACTGCATTTATACTACATTTAATTCTATTATCTTTTATATAGAAATCTTCCTCTATGTTACTATAACTTTTATAACTTTCTTTTAAAATTTCTTTAATACTAATATTTTTTAATATGCTATCAATATTCATACCTAAAGCATATTCACTACTTATAAATAAAATTTCTTCAGCCCTATGATTTAATCTTTTTATATTTAAATTTTTATCTAAAATAATCATACCCTCAGAAATAGAATCAAAGGTTATATTTATAAGGTTATAAGACATAGTTAGAGCTAGTTGTTTTTCTATAGCTTGTGCAGAGGCTGTCACAATACCAAGTGTATGAGAATGAGCATTATAACAATTCCCAGACATATTTAAACATCCTATTATATTCCCACATTCATCATGAATAGGACAGGCTGAACAAGTCCAGGAATGTTGATTTATACAAAAATGTTCTGCACCAATAGTTTGTATAGGTTTATCTAAATAAAGAGCTGTACCTATGGCATTTGTTCCAACGGCTTCTTCAGTCCAAAGAGCCCCCTTTACAAAATTCAATTCATCTACCCTCTTCATTATGTCTTTATCTCCAATTACTTCAATTATGTATCCATCATTATCTGATAATATTATTGCAAAATCAGAACCTTCAACAATATTATATATACCTTTCATTATAGGTTTTGCCACTGAAATTAATTCTGCATTTTCTTGGACCTTAAGTTCTACTGAAACCTTATTTCTACTACTTCCACGACCATTCATATGTTCTACGCCATAATTTCTACATCTTTTCCATGATTCTGCTATTTCAGGCCTTACTTTATTATCTATATATTCAGTTTCAATAAATTTTTCCCACGCATTATGTATAAATTTTAAGTAATCCTGCACATTCTCACCTCGCAAAATAATTTTAGATATTAAGTAAATACTCAATTATTCATGAAACAAATCTAATTTTACAAATACGCATATAAATTTAATAAAATTTATAACTAATATTTTAACACACCCATATATACTATATTATATATAACAATATTTATAAAATAAATTTTTAGAATCATTATTAAAATAAAAAACTTCAACGGTATTTTGTTGAAGTTTTTTATAATTAATTTATTTACTTAAATATTCATCTATAGCGTTAGCAGCCTGTTTTCCAGCTCCCATAGCAAGTATTACAGTAGCAGCACCTGTTACTGCATCTCCGCCTGCATATACCCCTTCTCTTGTTGTTAATCCTGTTTCCTCTTCTGCTACTAAACATTTACGTTTATTAATTTCTAATCCTTTTGTAGTAGAAGATATTAATGGGTTTGGAGAAGTTCCTAAAGACATTATTACTGTATCTACATCCATTGTAAATTCTGAACCTTTTATTTCTACTGGTCTTCTTCTTCCAGATTGATCTGGTTCTCCTAATTCCATTTTTATGCATTTCATTCCTTTAACCCAGCCTTTTTCATCCTCTAATATTTCTACTGGATTAGTTAAAAGATTGAATATTATTCCTTCTTCCTTTGCATGGTGTACTTCTTCTACCCTTGCTGGAAGTTCTTCTTCTGATCTTCTATATACTATATGAACCTCTGCTCCAAGTCTTAGGGCTGTTCTAGCAGCATCCATAGCAACGTTTCCTCCACCTACTACAGCCACCTTTTGTCCTACTTTTATAGGTGTATCATATTCAGCTTTAAAAGCTTTCATTAAGTTATTTCTTGTTAAAAATTCATTTGCTGAGAATACTCCATTAGCATTTTCTCCTGGTATTCCCATAAATCTTGGAAGTCCCGCTCCTGATCCTATAAATACTGCATCAAATTTTTCTTCTTCTACAAGTTCATCTATAGTTACTGTTCTTCCTATTATTACATTAGTTTCTATTTTAACTCCTAATTTTTTAACGTTTTCTATTTCATGTTTTACTACAGTTTCTTTTGGCAATCTAAATTCTGGTATTCCGTATACTAAAACTCCACCTGGTTCATGAAGAGCTTCAAATATAGTAACATCGTATCCTTTTTTAGCTAAATCTCCTGCACAAGTAAGTCCTGCTGGACCACTTCCTATTACTGCTACCTTTTTATTTTTACTCTCTTCTCTCTCGGATAAATCTACATTATGTTCTCTTGACCAATCTGCAACAAATCTTTCAAGCTTTCCTATAGCTACTGGTTCTCCCTTTATACCAAGTACACATTTTCCTTCACATTGGCTTTCTTGAGGGCAAACTCTTCCACAGACTGCTGGTAATGCACTATATTTAGCTATAGTTTTTGCAGCATCTTCAAATTCTTTATTTTTTACATGTTGTATAAATTCTGGTATTCCTATTGAAACTGGACATTTTGTTACACACATTGGCTTTTTACAATTTAAACATCTGCTAGCTTCTTTAACAGCTTCTTCTTCATTATATCCTAAGCATACTTCTTCAAAATTTGTTGCTCTTACCTTTGGATCCTGTTCTCTAACTGGTATTTTTTTCATTTTATTCATTACGCATTCTCCCCCGCTCCTATATGACATACATGACCTTCTTTTTCTTCTTCTATTTTATGAAGCCTTTTTCCTTCTTCAGTTTTATATAAAGTTTGTCTTTTCATAGCCTCATCAAAATCTACTAAGTGTCCATCAAATTCAGGTCCATCTACACAGGTGAATTTTGTTTCTCCACCTACAGTTACTCTACAGGCTCCACACATTCCTGTTCCATCTACCATAAGTGTATTTAAGCTTACGATTGTAGGTATTTTATATTCTTTTGTTAACTTAGTTACAAAATACATCATTATCATAGGACCAATAGTTATTACTCTATCATAATTTTCTCCACTATCTATTAATTCTTTTAATTTATTAGTTACAAGACCATGGAATCCATAAGAACCGTCATCTGTACAAGGATATACCTTGGCTCCTAAATCTATCATTTCTTTTTCTAATAATATAAATTCTTTGCTTTTTCCTCCTATTATAACCTCTGGTTTTACTCCTCTTTCACAAAGCCATTTTACTTGAGGATATACAGGTGCTGCTCCTACTCCTCCTGCTATAAAAATTAGCTTCATATTTTTAAGGCTTTCTAAGTCTTCTTCTACAAATTCTGAAGGCTTACCAAGTGGTCCTACAAAATCCATAAAATAGTCTCCTACTTTAAGATCTACCATTCTATTAGTTGAAGATCCAACAGCTTGTACAACTATAGTTACTGTTCCTTTTTCTTTATTATAATCTGCTACAGTAAGAGGAATTCTTTCTCCTTTTTCATCTATTCTTACTATAATAAATTGTCCTGGTTTTGCTGATTTAGCCACCCTTTTTGCTTCTATTTCGATAGAATATATCTTTGGTGCTAATTCTTTTTTTTCAATTATCTTATACACTTTTACTCCCCCTATTTTCTCCTAATTAATATCAATCTAAAAATTTTCCTTACATAGAATAATATATATTATACTTCTTAAAAATTCAAATATTTAAAGTCCCTATACTATATTAAAAACTATTAAGCATTAGATAATAATTTATAAGCTATAAATATAAACTTCATCCCCAAAAAGGAATTTTGCTTATTAAAATTTTATAGAAGACTTTCTACTCATCTTAAGAAAGTTTTCTTATCATACTGATATGAACTATAAAGTATAGCTACCTCATTATCTAATCCTTCAGTTATTACTTCTATAATCAATTTTATAAAGTAGTAGGTAACTATAAAACTTCCTCTTTTTGAAAAGGAAGTTTTATAGTTATATAATAAATTACATAAGCCTGTCTCAAAATAACTTTAATTTTAAAACCGTAAATATAAATAATAAAGCACTTCATTTTACTCAGAAGTTCTAAATTTGACTCCATTAAAATTAAGGCCATTTTTATTTTAAGACACCCTATTTTTAATTAAAATTCCACATCTTGTCCGTAATATGTGCAAGCAAATAATTTTTCCATAGTTTCATCATCAATTTCTCTTGGGTTTGAGCCAGTGCAAGCATCTAGTACTGAATTATGAGAAATATATTTAACATTTTCCTTAAATTCTTCCTCTGTTATTCCATATTCCTTTAAGTTTAATGGTATATTCATAGTTTTGTTCATTTCTCTAATCATTTCTATTAATGCTTTAACTAATTCATCTTGATTTTCACCTGCAAGTCCAAGATTTTTTGCAATAGTTGCATATCTTTCACCACAAGATTTAGCGTTATATTGAATTACATAAGGTAAGAAAATTGAATTTGCACATCCGTGAGGAATATGGAATACCGCTCCTGTTTTATGAGCCATTGAATGTGTAATTCCAAGCAATGCATTTGAGAAAGCCATTCCTGCTAAACATTGTGCCAAATGCATTTGTCCTCTTGATTCTTTATCTCCATTATAAGATTTAACTAAATATTCTTTTACCATAACTATAGCTTTCATTGCAAGAGGGTCTGAAAATACAGATCTTAATCCTGCCACATAGGCTTCTATAGCATGAGTTAGAGCATCCATACCAGTATGAGCTGTTAATTTAGCTGGCATTGTTTGAGCTAAATCTGGATCTACTATAGCTATATCTGGAGTTAAATTAAAATCAGCTAAAGGATATTTTATTTTTTTCTTGTAGTCAGTTATAACTGAAAAAGCTGTAACTTCAGTAGCAGTTCCACTAGTTGATGGTATAGCCACAAATCTAGCTTTTTGTCTTAATTCTGGTATACCAAAAGGTACAACTGCTTGTTCAAATGTAAAGTCTGGGTATTCGTAGAATATCCACATAGCCTTTGCTGCATCTATTGGTGATCCACCACCTATTGAAACTATTAAATCTGGTTCAAATTCTCTCATAACAGCTGCACCGTTCATAACAGTTTCAACAGAAGGATCTGGTTCTACTCCCTCAATTAGTTTAACTTCTATACCTGCCTCATTTAAATAACTCTCTACTTTATCTAAAAATCCAAATCTTTTCATTGAGCCGCCACCTACAACCACTACGGCTTTTTTACCCTTTAATGTTTTTAATGCTTCTAGTGAACCTTCTCCAAAATAAAGGTCTCTTGGTAATGTAAATCTTTCCATTTAGAACTCCTCCTCATAATATCAATATTAGAATATTTTTATTAATCTTATTATTTCATAAATATATAAAGCAACTACCATGCCAAATTTTTAACAAACTTATAAAATTAATTTCTATTCTATTACTAAAATATACAATTTTTTTATAATGCACTTAAAATCGACTTATTAGTAGCGCCCTGAAAAGCTTATATAAATAGGGTTTTATCCTGAATTTACATATTAGTATAAATAAACACATGTTATGATAAAATAATAACTATTATCCTACAAATAAATTTAAATTTATTTATATTCCCCTTTATAGTGATCTATTGCTAAAAAAATAAAAAGCAGCTTAGTGTATAAAAATTATACACCGAACTGCTTTTTATTGTATAAAAATTAAACACTGTATATTTTTTATACAGTGCTTCTATTTTTATTTATCATTTGTAATTTTTATTTTCTACAAAAATTCAATTTTATTTTCATATAAATAATTTCCCAATTATAAATAAATACCTTTAAAAAATCAAATATTATATTTCTTAAGTTTTGAATATAATGTAGCTCTAGTTATACCAAGTGCTTTTGCACTTTGTGACATATTCTTATTATATTCATTCAATGTATTTATAATGGCTTCTTTTTCAATTTCCTCTAAAGTTCTTATTTTATTACTATATAAAAGCCCTATATTATTTTCATGAAAGTTATGCTTATGCTCAATGTTTTCAAAATCTTCTTCTAGTATAAAAGAACTATCTCCCTTTAAATTAACTATATTCTCTATAACGTTTTCCAGTTCTCTTATATTGCCTGGCCAGTTGTATTCTAGCATATTACAATATATATCTTCCTTTATATCAGGCATTGGTTTATTTAATTTTATAGATTTACTTCTCAAAAAATATTTAATCAGTATAGGCAAATCTCCTTTTCTTTCTCTAATAGGAGGTAATTTTATAGGTATTACACTTAATCTATAATATAAATCCTGTCTAAAAGTACCCTTTTCTACTTCTTTTTTTAAATCTTTATTAGTAGCAGCAATAATTCTTACATCTACAGGTATTATTTTATCTCCACCAACTCTTGTTACATATCCCTCTTGCAAAACTCTAAGTAAATTTACTTGCATATCCAAAGGCATTTCTCCAATTTCATCTAAAAATAAAGTTCCTCCATTAGCCAACTCAAATTTACCTGCATGTCCACCTCTTCTCGCTCCTGTAAAAGCTCCCTCTTCATATCCAAAAAGTTCACTTTCTATTAAACTTTTAGGTATAGCTCCACAATTTAAAGCAATAAAACTATTTTCTCTTCTATCACCATAATTATGAATTGATTGAGCCAATAATTCTTTTCCTGTACCACTTTCTCCTTCGATTAATACAGTAGATGGAGATGAACTTATACTTTTAGCATAGCTTATTACCCTCTGTATTTCTTTACTTTCACCTATAATATCTTCAAAATTATACACAGCTCTCATACCACTATATTTATTAACCAACTCTAACACGGTTTTTATTTCCTTAAAAACAATAACCATTCCTATTATTTCATCTTCTATTTGTATTGGGGTAGCAGAAACATTATATCTTCCTTTAATCAATTTATCATTTAAAACTGCTTCTTTGTCCTCATAGGTTTTTCCATTTTTAATTCTTTCAAATATATGCTGCCAATTAGGCAATATATTTTCTACATTTTGCTCTAACACATCTCTATCTTCAATTCCAAGAATATTACAGGCTGCTTTATTTATTGTCTTAATTTTCCCCTTAAAATCCACCACATATATTCCTGAAGATATTGAATCTACTATAGTATTCATATATTGATAGGTTTCTAATAACTTTTTATTTGTATTATCTACATTTATTTGATTTTCTATGGATTTAACAGCTGCTACAACTAATCCTAATGTGTGAGAATGAACTTTGTCTCTATCTCCACTTAAATTTAAAGTTCCTATTATTTCTCCATTTATATCATGTATAGGTGCTGCAGAGCATGTCCATCTGTGATAAGCTTTTATAAAATGTTCTCTTTCAGATATTTGAATAGGTATGTTCTCCTTTATAGCTGTGCCCATAGCATTTGTTCCTATACTATTTTCTGACATAAATGCTCCTACTACCATATTTAAGTTATATGCAATATCTATTACTTCTTTATCCCCAATAATTTTTAAAATACATCCTTCTTTATCTGTTAAAATTATAAAAAACCCTGAACCTTTTAAAAAATCATATAATATCTCTATAAAAGGAGATGCAACTTTTAAAAAATTCTTGTTTTTTTCTATATTATTAGTAATTTCTTTTCCTTTAAGAATTTTTTTTGGAAAAACTCTATTTTCCTCTATTCCAAAATAAACAGATCTCTCATGCGATTTTTTTATTATATTATCTTGTTTTTCTTTACCATAAATCAAAACATCACTTCCTTATGTGAGTATTATATCAAAAATTTAGATTTTTATTTAGCCTATAGAAATTGTTTTCTATTATTATATAAAGACTTATATCCTAAATTTAAAGACAAAAACACTGTTGCACAAACAGAAGTACAAATTGCAATCATAATTGCTATTTGATACATAATTGCTGTAATAGGTAATGTACCAGATAGTATTTGACCTGTCATCATTCCTGGTAAAAATATTATTCCCATTCCTAGCATAGAATTTAGTGTAGGAATTAGAGCTGTTTCTAAGGAATTATTAATGAAAGGTCTTAAAATATCTTTAGGTTCTATACCTAAATTGATTAAAGCATTAATTCTATTTTTTTCCTTTCCTATGGAGTCCATAAAGCTTTTTATTCCAATATTTATTCCAGTCATAGCGTTACCTATTATCATACCTGCTAATGGTATAGTATATTGAGGGTTGAATATAGATTTCTTTACCACTACAGTGACAAAGAAAAATAAAACAAATAATCCTGAACATGTTAAAGAAACTCCAATTGCAATTTTAAAATTATAGTTTAAATCTTTTCTGCTTTTAATTACTCTTTCAATAGAAAACATTATCATAAGTATAAGAAAACTTACAGTAAATATAGGATTGGGATTACTAAACATATATTGAAGTATATATCCTACAATTATAAGTTGAATTGACATTCTTAAACTTGCAACTAAAAGAAGTTTAGTTTCATTAATTTTTGATTTTTTCATTATAATCAATACTATAATTAGAAGTAAATAAATAAGAGAAAACTGAAAAATGCTTAGCGCAACTACTCCTTGCATATTTAATCCCCCTTTAAAATTTCAATTTTATGTTCACAAAACTCATTAATAATGTTTTTATTATGGCTTACAATTACAATATCAATATTTTTTTCTTTACATAAACTTATTATATTTCTCATTATTTTGTGACTATTTTCTTCATCTAAAGCTGAAGTAGGCTCATCTAATAATATAACCTTTGGACATAATGATAAAAAAATAGATATATAGACTCTTTGACGTTCTCCACCTGAAAGGGTAAATGTATTTTTATCTAAAGAAAATTTCACCCCACAAAGCTTAGCAATATAACTAATATAATCTTTACTAGGAATAGTTTCTTGCCTTAAGGAGTAAAAGATTTCAAAATTATCTAAAATACTACCATCAAAAAGAAACGGATCTTGCGAAACTAAGCTTACCTCCCTTCTTAAAATAATAGGATTATATTCTTCAATTGCTTTACCATTATACAGCAACTTTCCTGAAATTGGACTTATAGAATTATTCAGTAACTTTAAAAAAGTACTCTTACCACTTCCACTCTCTCCAACAATAAAATTGCTTTTTCCCCTTTCAATTGTTATATTATCATAAATTAAATTAGCTTTATAAACAATATTTTCTCCTTGAAATAATGGTAAATTCATTGTATTCACTTCCTTTATTCATATTATACTTAATATCTATTTAACATAATGTGCTATTGTTGACTGTATTATACTGAACTGATAAAATTAATGTAATGATTATCGAATATAGATATATATACTCGATATCGAAATGCGATAATATAAACCAAGAATATCACAGGAGGAATTTAAATGCAAGAGCAAATTATTAGAAAATTATTTTTAGGATTTATTCATATTCATATATTACATCATGCTAAAAAAGAGCCTTTTTATGGGTCATGGATGATAGAAGAACTTAAGGAACATGGCTATGAAATTAGTGCAGGAACATTATATCCAATACTCCACAATTTACAGAAAAATGGTGCCCTCAAAGTTGAAGACAAAAATGTTGATGGAAAAATAAGAAAATATTATTCAATTACTCAATTAGGTGAAAATCTTCTTAATGAAGCTAAGGAAAAAGCCTATGAATTGTTTAAAGAAATAAAAGAATAAATTATCTACAAATGAATCATATAAAAGGAAGTCATAAAAAACAACAATTCCTGCTGATTTTATTATTTTATCTGTAAGATATAATAATAAAAAAGAGCTATATAATAAATTAAAATTTGATGATAAAGAAATGTACTTATTAGAATACGCAAGGGAAGTAACTAATATCACGACTTCTATATGGGATGCCTTTGAAGTAGCACGACATGTATAAAAAATATCTTAAAATAAATTAAATTTAGCTTTTTAAAAATAAAAGTGGGTAGTTGTAAATAGTAGATAATTAAGTTTTTGATTGCCCTTCCTTTATTTTTTATTATTAATATAAATCTTTATTTCTTCACTGATTTTTACTTTTTTCCCAATAACACTTGTTATGTAGTGCTGTTAAATATACTTGAAAGCATAAAATTATACTTTCAAGTGAAATTTTTTATTATTTTATTCTAGACATCAACTAATGTGCTATAACTTCTGCTTAAATTAGCACATCATAAAAAGTTATGTTGCTAGCATAGAATTATAATCTAAACTTTCAAATGAATTTTTCATTATTCTGTTCCAACCACCAACTGCATAATTGGCTATAACTTCTGCTTGAGTTAGTGCCTCATGAAGAGTTAAATTACTATTTAATACATTAATATAAGAATGCATACGCCATGAAACCAAACAATGTATTGTATATTCATTTATATTAGGGTTTCTACTGGTTTTGCCCTTATACATCTCTAAAAATTCTCTAAATAATCCCTCCACTAACTGAAGAACTTCATCATAATAATTCTCATAGCAAGACCCCTGTGATTTCATAGCCAAAAGAATAAATGCATTCTTATTAGCATACATATACTTCATGAACTTCCTCTCATGCTCAATATGATAATAAGAATTGTCTATATATTTACAATTATCATTTAAAATATTTTTGTAGTTCTCTTTTTCCCTTTCTACAAAGGTGCAAATAATTTCTTTAAAGCTTTTTGCAATCTTTTTTACTAATGACTCAAATAAATCTTCTTTATTATTAAAGAAAAAATACAGTGCTCCAGTTGTAAGTCCTACATTTTTACATATAGTTCTTAAGGAAGCTTTCTCATATCCATATTTCAAAAACTCATTTTGCGCAGAAATTAAAAGCTTTTCTCTGGTTTCTATTGTATTATGTATGGCTATCCTCTCCTAACCTCCTATACTCCATAAAACTTAATGTTCTGGAGTATAATATAATATATGTAAAATTTATACAATTATAAAAAATTATTAATTTTATTAATTAAAATTTTTTACCACATATTTTCTAAAATTCTCTACTTCTCCACTTATAAAAAAACTAGTTGATCTTAAATTTCATCAAATTAATAACTACTAAATGGTATTTTTATATCTGTTATATATATTTTTTACCTTTTGTACACTTAAATTAAATCTATTTTAGTTCATTTCACTTTCATTTCACCTACATTACAAATTTTACTATTTTCACAGCTTAAATTTGCAAATTCAATAGCTGGTTTATTAGTTTCAGGATTTAATATACAAACTTTCAGTTTATAAGTTCCAGCTGACAAATTTTTATCTAGTGGAATTTGAAATGGGATATCTATACTTCCTGGAAGTAAATTTCTAATATCATAATTCAAATTTTGTTTTTGTGCAATCTTCCCTTTAGAATCTTCTAAAATCACTTGTATTGGCCACTTAAAGTAAAATGGTGCAACCCCAGAATTTTTTATACCTATACTTCCAATTAAACTTTGTCCTGGAGAGTTTATATAAGAATATTGAATTCTTGTAATAGTGTATCTATAACCTATTATATTTAGCAAACTATCTAAATTCTTTTTCTTTTCCTTTGGCAATTTTATATATCCAGGATGACTTGGACCTAACCAAGTTGTATGACTATTTTTTATCATATTAATTGTACTTTCAATATTCTTATTCTCTAAATACATATCTCCTGGATAATTTGCAAACTCCCCTCCCGAGGGACTTTTTTCCCAATATCCATTCATTTCAGGATTATACTGCTCATTGTCAGGAACTTTATATCCATTATTTATCCACTTTAAAAAATAATCATTAGTTTGAAATTTGTCACCAAAGGAATCGTTAAACAATCCCATTTTATTGTCTTTTGCTATTTGAAAAGGCCTTCTCATTAATAAAATTTTGTTACCCAAATATTGTATATAAGGTTTGACATACTTGTCTGTTACAGTTGCATTAGGAAATTTATTTTCTATATTTGATATAGAATTATTCCATTCTCCCCATTGACCAATGCTTCCTATTTCAACAAATACCACAGAGGTATCATTACCGTATCTTTTTCCTAATGCTTTGATTAATTTGCTATGATAATCAATTAGTATTGGATTATTATATTCGGGAGCAAATCCTTTATTTCCATCTTTATCATACCAAACTCCCTTTCCCTTAATTTCTTTATACAGCCAATCTGGAATATCCATATGTTTTTCACTAGAAGGATAATCCATATATACCCTTATAACATAGCTTTTATCTCTTTTCCAATACTTATATTTTATCTTTTTCTCAATTGCATTAAAATTAAACTTTCCCTTCTGGGGCTCTAATTCTCTCCACGATATTCCCGCATAAACCATAGAAAAAGGTTGTTCCGTAGAGCCCGAAGTAGCATCCATAACTAACCCCATATAAGGATTAATTATTACTCTATTACTTTCTTTAAATTCATTAACTTTAAATTCTTTATTTACAACACCTATACGTTTTTTATTATGAAGAAACATTATTACTATAATCCCAATAATTATTATAAGTAATAAATTAACAACCCAAATTTTAATTTTCATCTTATTCTGCATAATCTCCATTATATCTTACAAGAGAAGCATCAATAACACCTTCCATTTCTGATATTTCATTTACAAATGCTGTGTTATTATTTTTTACTTTTACTTCTAAAGCCATCTCAGTGACCCCTCTTGTAATAGATTTAGACTTTATAAAATATTGTACTTCTTGAAGTGTAACGATTAATTTTTCATTTATTTTTTCTTCATAATGTATAATAAACATATAGGTATTGTTTTTCACTTTATAATTTGTTAATAGTTTAATAGCTAGTCCTACAAGAAGAGATCCCAAAATAGCCACGGAATATATTTTTGCACCACAAGCTATTCCCACTGTTATGGCCCAAAACATATACATTACATCCATAGGATCTTTAATTGCAGTTCTAAATCTAACAATACTAAGTGCACCAACCATCCCTAAAGATAATGCAACATTTGAACTTATAGTTAATACAATTAACGACGTTAATAAACTCATCACAAACAATGAAATATTATAACTATAACTATATACTACGCCTCTAAAAGTATCTTTATATATATAGAAAATAAAGGATGCTACAATGGCTGTTATTATCAGACATATAACTACTTGTGAAATGGGTATTTTTCCAAAATGATCTACTTGTGTGAAACTTTTTTTAAAAATATCTTGAAAAGTTAGACTTTTATCCATGTTTCCCCTCCATTTATATATTATTTTTTTGTACTCTACAAAAAACATACTTAGAAATTGCACTCAAATCTTCCGCATCTATACAGATCATTTTACGTACACTTTCAGGTAAAAACTCATTAAATTTCACTTCCATTATCATCTTTGGCATGGCTATAATGGTTTGAGTTGCAATATTTTCATTAAAAATATTATTGTCTGTATAAGATACTCTTAAGTTTTTATCAAAGGTAATTCTAGTTTCACTTATTTTTCCTACATATGCTTCTCTATCATAGTCCACAATTACTTTAGGAGCTAATATTTTATTTTTAATCTCCCAATAAAAATCTCTTTTCAAAGGATGATTTGAAGAAACTAATGATTTATAATTACCATTAATAATCTCATAATACTCTTTTCTTGAAATTGTGGCGCTTTCTTTACAAACATATTGACCAACTTTATTTTTTCTTTCAAGTTTTATTACCTTATCACTCATATTATAAATTCTTATACGATATTTTTTTCTAATATTTACGCCAAAATTTTTTTCATATAATGCACTGTCATATATATCATCATAATATAAACTTCTAATAAAATATTCTCCACTTTCATCTGCATTTTGGTCCAATTTTAGTACATATTTAATTCTATTCCTTACTGAAATATAATCATTGTAATTTATATAATATTTTAATTCATGCCTAAATTTTTTTCCTCCATTTCTCATATTTTTACCTACTCCCTCATCATTTAACTTCTAATTCCTTTACTCCATAATATTTAGCATCTCCATCGTAACAACTATCAAAGGCTACTTGCTTCCTACCATTAGAATCGCAAATTTCCACTTTCCAATAATATTTTCCTCCTTCTAAATTAGGAACATTTATAAAAGTGCTTTTTATAGAGTCCTTTTTAAACACTATATTATTAAAGCTAGGATCTTTACTAATAGTAAAATTATATGTTAAACTATTTCCTTTGAAATCAAAGGATTCATCCCAATTAAACCTATACTCATTTCCCTCAACCTTTGGTTCACCTAAAAATATTGGCATTGGTGTATTCATTGAATCATAGAATTTCTTCTTATTTTCTTCAACAATAAAAGGTAACCTTTTAATCTCTTTTTCATAATTTTCTTCAGTTGACGGCAAAAATTGTATATCTGGTTGACTTTTAATAATAGCATTCGTTTCATTATAATATTTAGAAACTAAGCTCTCTATTTTATCTTTAGACATATATTTAGATATTTCTTCAACTTTTTGTGTTAAATCTTTTAAATTCTTAGGATTAGATAAAAACCTCTTATGCAACTTAACCCCCCAATAATTAGATAAAGGTTCCATTTGCCAAGGTGCAAATTCTACCTTTTGATCTCCCTGGGACTCAAATCCAAAAGCACCATCATAGTCCCAAGGTATAAAATACCATTTGTCTGAAGTAACGGGACTAAAAAGCAAGAAGTTTTGAGATGTTGTATCTCTATTTCCTGTTAAAATATTTATAGCAAGCCAAGTTAAATAATTTTCTCTATTAAAATGCTTATTTATTACATCATCAATATTTAGATCATAATTGTTTACATCATCTAACATTTTTATTAATCTAGTATGGTCTTCTATCCCTCTACATTTTAATATTTTATTAAACTCCACTTTATCATAGGCAGGATCAGTTACATTTTTAATTCTGTCAGCGTATCTATTAAACTCAAAAAATTCTGCCTTATATAAATACCCTTCTTGAGCTAGTCCATGATTTTTGATATATGATTCATTAGGTTGCTCAATTTGAGTATATAATCCCTGGTCTACAAATTCATTACTTCCTCCAGCTAAATCCTTAACATAAACTTGAAAAAATTCTGTTCTCATACTAAAAATATCTGGAATTGTCTTAATTAAATCAAAAGCTAACTTTGCTCTTATCCTTGTCAAATCATAAGGACACTTATTTAGATTTATTACACTTTGTCCCTTCCATTTTCCAGCTTTTTTAGAAAGCTTTATTTTATATGATTTTTGTGCTGCTCTACTGGTAGCATGTCCCTTAGGTTCAATAGTTGCATTCACATCTGAACCAGCCATTATAGGAGAAGACCTATCAAACTCAACTTGTACATTTAATTTAGGTTTTGTTTCTGGTTTGCCCTTTTGAGTTAAAAAATTATGAAATCTGTATCTATATAAATTACCCATATTTTTTTTATTATCTTTTGCAACGGTAATATATATTTTCCTAACACCATCTTCATCCTCTTCATAAATTGCTTTATTATCTTTAACAGTATATTCAACTTTTCCACCATTTTTTATACTTTTTTCTTCAACCTTATTGACAATTATGATATTTTTGACAAATAATAAAATAACTATTATAAGCACTATCATTAAGGATATTGCAATAATAATTACGTTTTTTCTGCTAATCTTTTTCACTCAATTTGTCTCCTTTCATAATTTTATTATGGTATAATCTAACAAAAAAACCATCCACTTTTTTTATAAATATTGGTTGAGAAGCAAAAGTATAATAATCTATTTCTTTTAAAAACGAATCAAGCTTACGATATGAATAAATAAAGGAACTTAAAGCTGCTACAAAGAATCCAAATCCATAAAAATACTCACCTAAAAATAATGTTAATAATGTTAATAAAAAATTTAACACACAGAAAACAATTGATATTTTCATAGCATTTACCATACTGTCAAAATAAAGTAAAATCACTACTATAATATACATTATAGAAAAACTCATGCTTCCTAAAACTAGTATAGAAAATATATCTGTTGGCAATCCTGCCAGCCCTATCTGAGGTAAAAATTTTTTTCCAAATACCATAAATACTAAACCAATAATAAATTGCATTTCAATAAGATAATTTAGTTCAGAATACAATGTAGAAATCATTTCTGACCTTGCTAAATTAATATCTTCTATGTTTCCTTTTTCCTGAGATACCATATAATATTTTTTATATTTAGGATAAAATGCAGTTTCAGTCTTTACTTGAAATAGTACCGTTATGGGCATTAATGATAAAAAAGCATAAAATAATGCAATATCATAAAATGGCGCAACTCTAAAAGTATTCTCCACAGTTATTCCCTTAGGACTAAGCCAAAACACAAAATTATGTATATACATTCCAATATAATATAAAAAACCTGTAATAAATATATATGGATATTTATTAAAACTTGTAATTACTTCAAAGCACTCTTTATAGTTAAAACTATTTTGCCCAAATTCTTCTATTATCTTTTTTATAAACAACATTATCATTACAAAGAATCCAAAAGTAATAGAAAGTAACGCACTATAAAATATACTAAACTTTATAAAATAACTTAAAACAAAATAAATTATTATTATATTACCAATCCCTATCAAAAAGCTCTTTAAAATTGCTACATAATCTTTTAAAACAGATATGTATACTGATTGAATCCATACTACTGATAATTCACCTAAAAGAATTATAGAAAGTATTTTTACACAACTACTTATATTAGAATTAATATAAAATAAATTTGAAATAGTAAAATCAATTACCAAAACTATAGATAAAATACCAAATAGTGAAGGTACTATCTTTTCTTTATTATCTTTATATATACAATCTGAAACATATCTGGATATTAAAAGAGAAAATCCTCCTGTAATTATTAATGAAAATGAAAAACAATATACTATTATTGTCACAAAATATTCTACACTTTTATAACTTTCGCCCATAACTTTCATAAAATATTGCATTGTCGTAATTAGTAATATACATAAACATGTAGGTCCAATACTTACCAAGGAAGATATGAAATATGCTCTAATATCATAAAACAAGCTATGTTCTTTAAAAAGTTTTTTTAATTCAAAACCTATTCCAGCCATTATATTTCTCTCACCACTTCATTATAAATTTTTTTATAACTATTTATGAAATTTTCAATAGTATACCTAGTTGAAACTCTTGCATATGCATTTCCACCCAATTTATCCATAAGTTTCTTATTGTTACTTAATTTTATGATAGCAGCACCAAAGGCTTCATAATCCATAACAGGCACAATTATTCCAGCCTGTGCTGTATCATCCATGGTTCCATACATGAGTTCTTTGCAGCTTCCAACATCTGTAAGGACATGTGGTTTACCACAAGCCATCCCCTCTAATACTGCTAATGGTTGGCCTTCACTTATACTTCCGAGTACAAGAATGTCCATCTTACCTACATACTCTTTAACATTTATCTGGCCTGTAAATGTTATATTTTTAAGCTTCAGTGATTTAGCAAATGCCTTACACTCTTCAGTGTAAATAGGATCCTCATCTTCCGGTCCCATTATGAAAAGGTGAATATTTTTCACCTTTTCATAAGCTACAGCAAATCCTTGAATAATTGTTTTTACATCTTTTATTGGAACTACTCTCAAAAGAGCCCCAATATTTATAATTTCATCTTTTTCTTTCTTTCTATTAATATTATTAAAGTCTTTGCAATTTACTCCATTAGGTATTATTGATATTTTATTTTCTTTACATCCTAATTTAACCTGAATATTTTTATTTCTTTCAAATAAGGTTATTACCTTATCTGAAAACTTATAGGCACATCTTGATAATGTATAAAAAAACTTTATCCAAAAATCCTTCAAATCGCTTTGAACCCAATCAGCCTTTATTAATTCTTCTTCTCTTTCTCTTGTATATATTCCATGTTCTGTAAGAATCATTGGAACATGATATTTATACTTTCCAAGGGACGCAATAACTCCAGCATACCCAGTGGACACACTATGATAAATATCAGCTTTAGGAATCTCATTTCTAAGAATTTGGAATAAAGTTAAAATCATTGATCGTATGGTCCAGAAAAAATCATTAAAACCTATATAAGGATATTTCTCTTCACATATCTCACGAATAATATCATAAAAATCTTTACTCATTAAAAACTCTGAAACAGAATAATTTTTATGTTCTTCAATAAATGAAAAAAGATCATTCCAATTTAAGTTTTCTCCTAATATTAAATTCTTAATAATATTTTTCTCATTTTCTTTAAGATTCATCTGAATTATTACTTCACCGCTATCCTTAAGATATGTATCTAAAAAAATTTCTTTAACCTGAATAATGTTTTCTGGCAATTTGTACTTAAACTTCCCTTTTAAACTTTCCTCAGCTCCTATTGCAAAAATTACAAATTCATGCTCAGGCATTAATCTTACAAGACTTTGTATCCAGCTTGATACCCCACCAGTAACATATGGATAACTCCCCTCTGCTATAATACAAATTCTCATCTCACATCATTCCATTTCTAATTTAAATTCACAATCTTTTACTTTTATTAAATAAAATTTATTATCAATTTCCTTAAAATCACAATTATTTGTTTTAGTTATTTTTTTATCGCTTCTTAAAATATAATACATAGTGCCTTTGAAATTTTTACAATACCCGTTAATAGAATTATCATTATATTCAAAAGCTATATCACTATCTAAATATTTACTTAGTTCTATACCACCATTTGAAATTGTCATACTGTTTAACCAATCAAAATTGGTATATACGTCTTTCATCATTTTATTATATTCAGTACTCATTTTTTCCCAATTCATTCCTTCACTTCTTTCTGTATCTAAAACATCATCTGGATGAACAAAATGTGAAAAAACCCCATAAGCCATAATTCCATTATAAATATCAAATTTTTTTTCTTCTGTGTATCCATAACCTGAAGAAAATCTTGGAATACTCAAAACACCTCCAGAATCTCTTGAAAATTCTTGTACACAATGTACATCATCCTTATCACTATCCCCTTCTAGAACTGATGCTATTACTTTAATATCTGGGAAAACCTTTTTTAATGCCTCCTTACCCTTTTTATCAATTATATTGGAAGGTGGGACATAACTTCTAAATTTATAATTCGGGAAAACAGACTTTAAATAATTACTCACTTCTTCAAGAGCTTGTACCATTTTTTCTTGACTAGGCCAAATCTTATATTCTGACTCTACCTCTTTAATTTTTTCATTTGAAAAAAGTGGTTCATGATTATATCCATGAAGACCTATTTCTCCACCATTTTTAATTACCTCATATCCTAATTTAAAAAGAATATCCCTATTCTCTTTACTTCTAGCTTTATCAAAATTACCATTTACCAAATCATTATAAGATTCAATATAATAAGTTGAATACTTAGCATCATAATTTTTAGCACTTTTTAGCATAGTCGGCCACCAAATTTCTGTATAAAAATCACTTGTATTTCTTCCATATTCTGAATATATTTTTTTATTATAACCTTCTGGAATAGGACAAGGAAAATCATCTATAAAATTTAATTTCATGTTCATAATAGGATAAATAAACCCTGATTTTATTTTACTTAACAATCCTACAAACAAACCCCTATATTTCTTATATTGAAAAAGATCCCCATTAGTAAATAATATTTTCCCATTTCCTAAGGACTTTTCCCAAATTATAGGTCTGTTATTTTCAGAAACCGCATGAACAATACAATTTTTATCAACTTGAGCCTGAACAGATGAAATCTCTGCATTAGGGTTAGAAACCCCATTACCTTTAAAAATTAGATCATTTGTTAATTTAATCCCTTTAATATTAGTGATTTCTCTGTATTCATAAATTCCCACTTCCCTACTAATACCTTCAAGGCCATTATATATCTCAGGTGTTACTGCAAAAATAACAGTACCTCCATTTTTAACATATTGAAATAATTCATTAAAAAATTTAAATTTATATAAATATTGAAAATCTATTATTACACATTTATATCCCTTAAAAGAAAAATTATTATCTGTATTTACTTTATAATCAACCTTCTTCTTAATAGATGAAAATACTATACTTAAATTTTCTTTTATCTTAACACTAATCTCTTCCCCTGGATTATATATAAAAAGGTATTTTTCATTATTAGCATTACTAACACTACTATACTTATCAGATGTCTTACCATCCTTACTGTTGTAATCTTTATATACATCTGTATTTTCAACATTTCCTAAAATAAATTCTAGTCTAAAAACAAATAAACCAAGGGCTAGAATCAATAAAACTATAACAAATCTAATAAATAACTTATTATTATTCATTAAATTTCTCCTTCTAACCAAAATTTAATAAGATTTAAAGAATCTTTATTTAATATAACATTAGATTCCTTAAGCTTTTCTAATACTTTATTAAATTTAGTTCTATTTTTATTAATAAAATAGATTTTCATAATTAATAAATATGGTTTTTCAGATTTTTTAAATTTTTCAAAGTATCGATTGCAATATTCTATAGCTTTTTTAAATTCTTTTAATAGAATATAGCCGTTTATAATTTCTTCATATAGATATTCATCTGATTCGTCTATTTTAATGATCTTTTCTAATAATTCTCTATATATATATAGGTTCTTTTGATATGCACTCTTATCTAATAATCCACTATCATTATATTTTTTTATCGCATCTGCATATGCTTTTATTACAGTTAAATCAGTTTTATTCTTTTCATATCTTTCTTCAAACTCTTGAATTTCTAAAGTAAGTTTACGTTTCACCTCAGTAACTGCTGTAGCAGCATAATGTGATGTTTCTGTATCTTCATCCTTAAGTGCTTTTTTTAAAAAACCTAAATATTTATATGGATCACTCTTTAAAACATTAATAATAAGATTTTGCTTAATTTTTTCATCATTAAGCACAAGGGCGTCCTCTACTGGAATAACATCCATTTTCTTGCTTAAATAAAATGGTTTTGATGTTAAGTCATCATATTGACTATAACTATCTTTTTCTAATTCTGAAACCTTAAATTTACTAGTAATTTTTTTTCTATAATAAATATTCATAATATAAAATACGCTCCCTAAAAAGGGTAGACAAATCATTATTATAAATCCAATAAAGTATTCTTCTTTTTTTTTCACTTTTGCAAAAAGAAAAATTATTAAGGAAAAAATGATATTAATTAAGTATATCTTAAACATATAGGTACTCCTCATTATATTCTTCAGCTTGTATACCTTTTTCATTTAATCTTTCTACTATTAAGCCACTATCAGATTTAGAAGCATTTGATAAAATCAAAACTAAGTCATCATGTGACGTCATTCCTATATAATCACTTTGCCTAATTGTCTTAAATATTAAATGAGATAAACTATTAATATCTTTATCTTTATTTTTAACTTTTAACATAATAAACTCTGATTTATTCTTCTCCATTTCATCTTTTTTAATATTTTTTATATTTTCAAAGAACTCTCTCTTTAAAATAGGCGTATTTTCTATATATCTTTTATCTCTTATAGCTTCTTCATATTTATATGCCTTTAAAATAGCTGCTTTAATTAAGCCTGTAACCACATTTATCAAATTTATAAAATGCAATGTTAATCTTTCAAACTTAACCGAATTAATCATTATTAAAGCAATCGGAGTACCATGCTGATCATTTATTGGAGAAATAAACATTGGAATATCCCTATGAAGATTTTTATTTACAAACAATTCACCATTAAATATATTAGTTTTTGCTTCTTTTAAATAATCTAATGTAATTGTCTTAGGCATATTAATATCATTCTTCCCCTTTCTAACAATTAATCTTAAATATTTATTGTTTTTATCCATTGAGTATATTGATGCATCCCCTACCTTCAAAATCTTTTCGATTACTTCAACTGCCTCACTATAAACATACTGTGATTCCAAGCTATCTAATTTCTTAATAATTCCATATATCTTTCCAAAGCTATTTTCTGAATTTACAACTTGATCTTGCAGAACTGACTTTTCTTCAAGTATTTCATTATATATATTTTGTAATAAATCATACTCATCTTTTAAAGACTCAACAATTCTCTTTTGAGACTGCTCTTTTTTCAAATATCTTTCAAAAATATAACTAATAATAACCCCAACTAATATATACATACCAATTTTAAAAGCAAAATTAGTATCTAGAGGTAACGTAAAAACAGACCTTCCCCTTAAAATATTTTCAACAGTAACTAAAATGCTAGTTAATGTAGTTGCAATTATTGTTTGATTTCTTCCATGTGTTAATCCTATTATAAAAATATAAGCAAGTTTTAAATCCATAGTATTTTCAAGATATTCTCCATTTTTAAAAGTAGTCAAAACTATTATTAGAATAAATAATGCTATATTTTCAATATAGGGTATACATTTTTTTATTTTATCATCATATTTTAACTTTTTTTTTTCCGTATTGCTTTCTTCAACTTTATAATTAGTTGAATACCAATCAAATGTATTTTTTATACCTTGTTCTAGTGAAACCATAGGTATCCATCCCAGTGCTTTCTTTATCTTTGTGTTATCTAAACTGGAATGTTTAATATCTCCTTTTCTATCTTCTTTTTTAATAATGCCCTTTATATTTTTTAAATTGTTTAATATTTTAATTAAATTATTTAAGCTTGACCTACTATTAGTAGAAAGATTATACACTCCAGAAGAAATATTACTTTCAGCTGCTTTAAATAATGCATCTGTTAAATCTGATACATAAATAAAATCTCTTGTTTGCTCTCCATCACCATTTAAAGTAATTTCTTGATCTTTAGTTATATTATCCATAAAAATGGAAACAACTCCACCTTCTCCTATAATTCCTTGTCTTGGTCCATATACATTTGAAAATCTAAAACAAATAGTATCTAAATTATATATTTCATTCCATTTTTTACAATACCCTTCTCCCACATATTTACTTATACCATAAGGTGATAACGGCTCGGCTATCTCTCTTTCTGTAAGAGGTATATTTTCATTATTACCATAAATTGCTGCTGAAGAAGCAAAAATAAATTTCTTAACCTTATACTTTGTAGATAATTCAAGCATATTAACCAAACCTAAAATATTTGTTTTAGTATCTAAAAACGGGTCTTTTAAAGAGGTTATTACATTAATTTGCGCAGCTAAATGAACCACAATATCAAAGTTATTGTTCTTAAAAACAAATTCACATCTTTTATCTTCAACATCAAATTTATAAAATTTATGTTTACAATTCACATTTTCAAGTTTTCCTGAAGACATATTATCAATGATAAATACTTCATATCCTTCCTTTGCAAACCTTTCTACTACATGTGACCCAATAAAGCCATATCCTCCAGTTACCAAAACTCTCATAAATCATCCCTCCAAAAAATTCCATTATGTTAAGTTATATAAATATTAATATTTTCACTATGAAAAACTATAAATTTAATAGAATAATAATAAAGAAAAAATGGAATTCTATTATGTCGATTCTCTCAAGTTATATAAGTTTAGACAAATAGACTATTTAAAAGAGAAATGTAATCTATAATTGCCTTTTAGCTTCGTCAATTAACTTAGCTTATATAAATATCCTAGATATGTTAAATTTGTTTGTAGACAAATTTATAATTGAGATTTGCTAACACTATAACAGATATGAATTTATCACAGATATATTGCCATAATATACTCAAGCAGTAGTTAAAATTTAAAATAATACGAAGCATACTTAAATAGATCCAATGTGAAATTATAATAATTTAATAATGCATTTAAATTTTAATATAAAGATAAAAAGATATTTAATTTATTTTCAAACACAAATAACTCAATATATTTATTTATCCTTAAATTTAAAATAATGAATTATCCAATAATCTTGTCCCAATTAAAATTATTAGTTTCTTTAAAAATAAAATTAGTTTTATCGCCTTGTTTATTACTGCTTAGAAATTAATAAATAGCTTTATTAATCTGCCAAAATTATATTTATTCATAGCCTATTTGTCACTAATCAAATTAGCTAAACTTATACATTTTTCAAAGAACCTGAAATTTTGCCAATAGTTAAGATATTTTTTAATAATAACTTAACTACATCAAAATTTGCACAAAAAAACTATACCATAAATTTCTTTTGGCGTCAAAAAAAACTTTTTAAATCATTTTTTACCTTTATTTATCAATATATTACAAGGAAATATACGGTTTTATTCTTTTGTGATTTTATAGATTTTATTCTAAAGCTAAAATATTTTTTAGAATTTTCTCATGTAATTTATTGTTAAATATACATATAAATACATATAATACATATTTTGAATATATATTTTCATATCTTTCCTCCGTCATTTTCAATATAAAAAAACTTTTTTTTAATATACTGTGAATATAATTCATTCATATATTTTAATTTTATTAATTTTCTAAATATACACAAAAAAGTGTATATGAAAGATATTTACTTTCAAAAATAAAAAGAATATATCTACTATATAGAGAATGCCTATATAGTAGATATATTCTTTTTCAAATTATATTTTTAAAAATTAATTTGAATTTCCTAAAGTATTAAAATTAAATACATTTTATTTTGAGAAATCATCTTTGGATTAGCTTAAATTTTCAATTCTTATAACACTTTTTATCTTGTCTACTACCTCTAAGTGTTTTATTTCTTCTATGGATTTATTTATATTTCCTTCCAAAGTATCATAAGTTACCAACACTATGGATACAAAATCTCCTTTTTTAGGTTTCTGTATAAAGGATAGAATACTTACCTTATTTTCTCCTAATATAGCAGTAATTTTTGCTAAAACTCCTGGTTTTTCTTTTACAGAAATTCTTAAATAATATTGAGATTTAATACTTTCTACTGGTGCTACCTCTTTATTATTATAGTTTTTATCTATTTGAGGCACACCCTCATTTCTTACAACAGATATTATATCGCCAACCACTGCACTACCTGTAGGAAGTTCTCCTGCTCCTCTTCCATAAAGCATTAAATCGCCAACTGCATTACCTTTAATAAAAATTGAATTAAAAGAATCATTAACATTGGCCAAAGGATGAATTGATGGTATCATTGTAGGATGAACCCTAAGTTCAAGCTTTTCATTAACTTCTTTAACTATAGCTAATAGTTTTATAACATATCCCAATTCCTTTGCATATTCTATATCCTTTGCTTTTATCTTAGTTATACCTTCTACATATATATCTTCTACATCTACATTTGTTTCAAAGGCTAAAGTAGTTAAAATAGCTAATTTATAAACTGCATCATATCCTTCTACATCAGAAGTTGGATCTGCTTCTGCATATCCCTTTTGCTGTGCTTCTTTAAGTGCCTCTTCAAAGCTCATACCTTCTAAAGTCATTTTAGTTAGTATATAATTTGTAGTCCCATTAATTATACCTACAATTTCCTCTATTTTATTTGCAGTTAAACTTTCATTTATACTATTTATTACAGGAATTCCTCCAGCTACACTAGCCTCAAAATTCACAATTATCCCCTGTTTTTCAGCCTCTTTAAAAATTTCTTTACCATTAGTTGCAATAAGCATCTTATTAGCAGTTATAACATGCTTTTTATTCCTTATAGATCTTAGTATATATTCTTTAGCAGGCTCTAGCCCACCTATAACCTCTACTACAATTCTTATACTATCATCATTAAATATTTCTTCCACATCTGTAGTTAATAATTCTTTAGGTACTTCTATTCCTCTTTGTTTATTTATATCTTTTACCAATATTTTTGATATTTCTATATCATAACCGGCTCTTTTAATTATAGCTTCTTTGTTTGTCTTTAATATATTCCAAACACCTTTACCTACATTTCCTAATCCTAATAACGCAATTTTAACTTTTTCCACGATTTTTGCCCCCTTTTTTTTTTGCAAACAGCTTTCTAATTTTTAAATTCTTTTTTCAATCTACCTTTAAATTAAAAATCCTTTTAAATCACATATTTTCCCTTATACAAAATATCAAATAATTTCTATTTTAAAATTGATTTTATTTTGAAAATTATTTTTCTACATTTAACTTTATTACCATGTTTCTCAAAACTATATCAATTCATAAATTATTTATAATAAAAACTTTTAAAAATATCATACATAATATAAGAGTTTAACTTTATAAAACTTAAATCTTTTTAAAATTAATAATATTATTAATACTGATATAATAAGTTTTTCTAACATTTCTACATAAATTTCTAAAACTAATTTATAAAAGCTTTATATATGCCCCTTACAGCCTTTTCAAAATCATCATTTTCCACACCCACAATAATATTTATTTCACTAGAGCCTTGATTAATCATTCTTATATTTACATCGGCTTCTAAAAGTCCTTTAAATATCTTTGCAGATATTCCCTTAGTTCTATTCATTCCATTCCCCACTGTGGCAATCAGCGCCATATTAACATGAACTTCTAAATAATCTGGATTGCACTGTCTTTTAATTTCCTCTAGTATAATATCTAACTTATTGCCAAGCTGATTATCTTCTATTACTAATGATACAGAATCTATACCTGAAGGAATATTTTCAAAGGCTACTCCATTTTCTTCTAATATAGATAGAAGTTTTCTACAAAATCCTAATTCTGAATTCATAAGCATTTTGTGTATAGCTATAACTGTAAATCCTTTTTTACCTGCTATGCCTGTAATAGATCCAGTATAATTTAAAGCTTTATCATCATCCACAATTAATGTACCTTTATCCTCTGGTTTATTTGTATTCTTTATATTTATAGGAATTTTTACATCTCTTACAGGAAATATACTCTCTTCATGGAGGACCTTTGCCCCCATATAAGAAAGTTCTCTAAGTTCCTTATAACTTATTATCTCTATAGGTTTCGGATTATCTATAATATTAGGGTCTGCAACTAAAAACCCTGAAACATCTGTCCAATTTTCATAAAGACAAGCATCCACAGCTCTAGCTACTATAGCTCCTGTTACATCAGAACCACCTCTTGAAAAAGTCTTTATAGTTCCATTAGGTAGTGATCCATAAAAACCTGGTATAACAGCTTTTTTTACGTTCTTAATTTTTTCTTTTATTGCTTTTTCTGTTTTTTCTAAATCTAAACTTCCATATTTTTTGAAATATATAATATCCGCTGCATCTATAAATTCATAATTTAAATAATCAGCTAAAATTAATCCGTTTAAATATTCCCCTCTACTAGCTGCAAAATCTCTTGAAGCACCTGCTTCAATTTCCCCCTTTATTTCTTCTAATTTATTTTTTATATCTACTTTAACCTGTAGTTTCTTTGCCAAATTTAAATATCTTTCCTCTATATGTATAAATACATCATCAAAAGATATACCACTTTCTCTATGTGCATGACATAAATATAAAAGATCTGTTATTTTATAATCCTTTTTAAATCTTTTACCTGGTGCTGAAGGTACTATATATTTCCTGTTTTCATTATCATAAACTATATTTTTTACCTTTCTAAACTGTTCACTGTTTGAAAGCGAACTTCCTCCAAACTTAGCTACAACTACTTTTTCCATTTTATTTTAAGCCCCCTATATATGAATTAGTAAGTAGTGGATGGTGGATAGTAAATATAATATTAAAACTTATTTTACCACCTAGTACCAACTACTAAGTATAATTTAAAAAATTTTATGTTATTTTTGCAATTACTAACATTATATTTTTCTTTTAAAATTATAAATATTGCAATTATTGTGCTTAAAAGTACTTAATTTCTTTTTTAAATTTATTTACTTTAGCACTAATTATTGTTTATTATAGTGCCTATATTATCTATCTTAAGTTCCCTAACTTCCCACTTATTTTTTAAAGTATCTAGAAAAACTTTAATATTTTTTGAAAAATAATTTTCCTGTTCTTTAATCATAACCATAATTGTTGGACCTGCTCCACTTAAAAATACCCCTAATGAATTTAGTTTTTCACACTGTTTTTTTATTGAATAAAAATTTTCTATAAGTTTTGCTCTATAATCCTGATGTAATTTATCCTTACAAGCATGTTTTATTAAATGAAAATCACCATTGTTTAATGCGGATACCATAAGTGCAGTTCTTCCTATATTAAATATTCCATCTTTATAATCTATACTTTTAGGAAGCACTGTCCTTGCCTTCTCTGTAGATAAAGTAAAATCCGGTATAAGTGCACAAAACTTAATCCCTTCACTTACTTTTACTTTACTATAAATTATCTCCTTATTATCAGATATAGAAACAGTCATTCCCCCACAAAAGGCTGGATTTACATTGTCTGGATGGCCCTCCACTTCCACTGCTAAATCTAAAAGTTCTTTTTTATTTAAAACCCTACCAGCTAATTCATTGGCAGAAACTATACCTCCTACCACACAGGCAGCACTACTTCCAAGACCCCGGGATACAGGTATATCACTTTCTATTTTTATCCTTAATCCAGTAGGTTTGTATCCAATTTTATCAAAACACTTTTTCATAGCTACATATATTAAGTTGTCCTCATTTTTAAATTTGTCCTCACAGCCTTGAAAAATAAGTCCCTCTTTAATTTCTTCTACAAAGAATTTATTATACATATTTACTGCTACACCTAAACAATCAAAACCTGGTCCTATATTTGCACTTGTAGCAGGTACTCTAACTTCTATCATTTTAATCACCTATATCCCTAAAAAATTTTTAATTACTTTTTCCATTTCATCCTTTTTACAAGTGCCCTTATGACAAATTTCTTTTTCCTCTAGTCCTGCTAATCCTTTAGGCAATTTTAAATTTAGTTTATCTGAAAATAAATTAACTAATTCAAAATCTGAAGCACTATCATTTCCTATATTTAATACTTCATTTATACTCCTTGGAAATTTAAATGGACTTGCGGTTGATGCTATTATAGTAATCCTATGGTCTCCTGTTTTATTTTTATATTTTTCATAAACCTCATATGCTACTGCAGTATGAGTATCTATAAGATAATCAGAACTTTCATAAACCTTTTTAATAGTTTTAAGTGTATCATCTTCACTTGCAAAATCTCCATATAATATATCTAATCTTTTCTTCATTTCCTCTGTTATCTCATATTTACCCTTTTCTTTAAGTTCTGTCATAAGTTTTCTTACAAGACGTGAATCTCTTCCACTTATTTCATACAAGAATCTTTCCAAATTACTAGATATTAGAATATCCATAGAAGGAGAATTAGTCACAGAAAAATTTCTTCTTCTATTGTAGATTCTAGTATTTATAAAGTCTGTTAATACTTTATTTTCATTGGATGCACAAATTAATTTTCCAACTGGTATTCCCATATTCTTGGCATAAAAAGCCGCTAGAATGTTACCAAAATTTCCTGTAGGAACAACTATATTTATACTTTCTCCTTCCCCTACTTTTTTATCTTTAAGTAGGTTTACATAAGAATAAACATAATATACTATTTGAGGCACTAGCCTTCCTATATTTATAGAATTGGCAGAGGAAAAGATATAACCATTTTCATTCAGTAACTCATTAAATTCCCTATGGCTAAATATTTCCTTAACTCCACTTTGAGCATCATCAAAATTTCCCTCTATACCTACTACAAAAGTATTTTTTCCTTCTTGTGTAATCATTTGTCTTCTTTGAATTTCACTTATCCCATTTTTAGGATAAAACACTACTATTTTTGTGCCCTCTACACTATCAAATCCCTCTAGAGCAGCCTTTCCAGTGTCTCCTGAAGTAGCTGTTAATATAACTATGTCTTTAGTTATATTCATCTTTTTTGCTGAGGTTTTTAAAAGGTGAGGAAGTATACTTAAGGCCATATCCTTAAAAGCTAATGTTTTGCCATGATAAAGCTCTAAAAAATATGCTCCTGCCTTATAATTTAATGGTGCTATAAGAGGATTTTCGAACTTACTATTATAGGCTCTATTTATACATTCCCTAAGTTCCTTTTCATTAAAATCATCAAAATATTTTTTCATAATATAAAATGCTAATTCTTTATAATTCATGTTTCCTAATTCTTTAAAACTCTTATCTATTTTAGGAAACTCTTGTGGTACATATAATCCTCCATCTTCAGCTATTCCCCTAATTATTGCCTCTGATGCTTTAACATTTTTTCCTTCTCCTCTGGTACTTTTATAAAACAAATTATTAGCCCCCTTTTAATGAAATATATTTTAATATGCTTTATTCCATTTTCTATTTTTTCCTGTTTTGTTAATATTAAAGTTATAACATATATATTATATTGTCTTTTGTATAAAGTCAAGTGTTTTTATATAAAATACATTTTTTTTAAATTTACTTATAATTTATTAAATATATAAAAAATAAAAAGTGTAGCTATTTTTAATAGCCACACTTCTTCATATTATTATTCTTAATTTATTATTGTTGTATTACAAGTAATTCCCAAAACTCCATATCAATTATCATGTCTATAGCAAGTGGTTGTGAAACCACCAAATACACCAATGAAAAGATGGGGGTACAAAAACTAGCTCTAAATATGTTTGATATTGATAAAACACTAGATCAATCACAAATTAATGAATTAATTAGACGATTTGATTCTGATAGTATACATCAAGTAACAGATATTAATCATCATCTTTTTATGGAGATTAGAAAATATTGAAAATCTCTCTTCAATTCCTAAACTAAAGTTCATTACTAAAGGATACTATACTATTAAAGCTAGTAATCCTGCAAAACATTACCTTATTCAAATTTTATATTGTTACCACTCCAGAGTAAACCTCCCCTTTTGTATTATAAGTAACATTAAACACCATATCTGAAAGCCATTGATTGAAGGATGAATTATCGTTAAATTGTTTGAAAATTTCCATATTGCTAGACATCAAAGAAATCATAACTTTATTTAATGCTTTTTGACTTTCAATTTTAGCGTTTTGTTTATCAGAATTTTTCATTGCATTTTGATACTCTTTATCTTTTGCCACCATTTCTGGTATCCTTGCAATCTGTTTTTTTACACCCTCTTCATTCTCCCAAGGTATACTCCCAAAAAGTTCATGAAAATTTGACAATCTATTGCTTAATAAATCCAGCTTAGGTTCCTTTACACCTCTATGATTTGAGGTAACAACAGGATTTATTTCGTAGCTTTCTTTATCTTCAAGTACTATTGAGATAGTAGCTTGTGCTTCTGCCCTATAACTATCTAAATCTATTGATTCTAGTATTCCTTTTGAATCATCTTCCTCCCTTTGGGATGTAGGAAGTTTAGGTATTAGCATATTTAAAAATATACATAACTTTTCCCATTCTGAATTGCCATAAGGTAGAATAGAAGCTAAAAATCCATAGTTTCTTATAAAAGCTTTAGCCTTACTTCTAAAATTAACTTGTTCATCTTCATCTAAATCTTCCTTATAAGTTTTAACACAAACATCAAGAAGTGGGTCAAGTTGCTCTTTACCTGCACCATTTAAATAAAGATATACTATGGTTTTTACATGATAATCACTAAAAACTTCATATTTTTTAATCTCTCTTTTTATTTCATTAAGTTTACTTGGGTCTGTTTCATCAGATAAAATAGTTGTTTGATAATATTTTGAGAAAGCTTCCTTTATTGCATTTATGTCATTTGCAAAGTCCCAAATAAAAGTATCATATTTTTGAGGATGAGCTCTATTTAATCTTGATAAAGTCTGCACTGCATTAATATCTGTTATTACTTTATCCACATACATTGTATGAAGAAAGGGTTCATCGTAACCTGTTTGAAATTTATTAGCAACTACTAAAATTCTATAAGGATGATGTCTTAGCTTCATTTCAATTTCATTACTTGGAAATCCATTAATACTACTTTCACTAAGACTTTCACCACCAAATTCATACTCACCGGAGAACGCTACAATTGCTTTATAAGGAGTTTTTCTTTTTACTAGATAATCTGAAATAGCATAATAGTATCTAATGGCCTTTTCTTTGCTCCCTGTAACTACCATAGCACGAGCTTTTCCTCCTACTTTCCCCTTTGCTATAACTTGATTAAGAAAATGGTCAATCATAATTTCAGCTTTTAATTCTATAGCTTTTTCATTAGACTCAACATATCTACGCAGTTTGTTTTGAGTCTTCTTTTTATCAAATAAAGGATCATCTTCTATACTTTTTGCAAGTTTATAATAACTATTTATTGTTGTATAATTTTTAAGTACATCAATGATAAACCCTTCCTCTATTGCTTGTTTCATAGTATAAACATGAAAAGGTCTATGCTTTATCTTTCCATTATCCTTATAAGAAATTCCAAACATTTCTAAGGTTTTATTTTTAGGTGTAGCTGTAAAAGCAAAATAGCTTGCATTAGTAAGCATTTTACGTCCTTCTAATATTTTAAGAATCTTGTCCTCATCACTCTCATCATACACTTCTGATAAAGTCATGTTCATCTTTGCAGACATATTTCCACTTTGACTTGAATGTGCTTCATCAATAATAATTCCAAAATTACTCTTTCTATGATCATTTCCTATACCATTAAGTATATAAGGAAATTTATGAACTGTAGTTATAATAATTTTTTTACCATTTTCAAGAAGTTTCCTTAAATCTCCAGAGCTATCTGCATGACCTACAGTATTCCTCATTTGCACAAAACCTTTAATAGTATTTTTAATTTGTTTATCTAGGTTTATTCTATCTGTAACTATAATAATAGAATCAAATATATTTTTACCCCTTTTTTTTACATCCACAAGCTTATGTGAAAGCCATACTATAGAATTTGATTTTCCACTACCTACACTATGCTGAATTAAATATTTTTGCCCTATCCCCTTATCTTTTACATCATTTAAAATAGCTTCCACAACTGAAAGCTGATGAAAACGAGGAAATACTTGCTTTCTATTTATCCTTTTTGTTTCTTCATCTTTTTCTTCAATTATTTGAGCATAATTCTCTATAATATTTGAAAGTTCATTTTTACTTAATATTTTTTTCCATAAATAATCTGTTTTTATACCATTAGGGTTAGGTGGATTTCCTGCGCCATTATTATATCCCTTGTTAAAGGGTGAAAATAAAGACTTTTTCCCATTTAATTTTGTACACATCTTAATTTCATTGTCATCTACTGCAAAATGGACCATACATCTTCCAAATCCAAATAAAGTCTCCTTTGGATTTCTATCTATTTTATATCTATATGCTGCATCACCTAAATTTTGTTTTGTTAAATTATTTTTAAACTCACAAGTTATTATAGGAAGTCCATTTATAAATATAACGCAATCTATAGCAAACTTTGTATTATCTCTTGAATACTTAAGCTGTCTTATAACACTAAAAATATTCTTAGAATACAATTCTGCTGCCTTAGAATTTTCTTCCGTTGGAATTAAATAATATAAATCTAAATTCACAGGATATATTTTAAATCCATTTCTAAGCACATTTATAATGCCATCCTTTATAATTTTATCCTGTAATTTATTTAAAAACTTAACTTTATTCATCTCACTACTTAATACGCCTAAAATTTGAAGTTTTTCTGGTTGAGTCTCTTTTAAAAATTTAAATAATCTATTTTCATCAATTGCATACTCTTTATTATAATCAATATTTGATCCTAATTCATAACCATTGTTACGCTGAAGATAATTCACAATAAGGGTTTCAAGTTTCTCTTCCTTTGTATTACTTATCATTACAATTCGCTCTCCTTTATATCTGCTTCCTCCCCATTATGAATTATTTCATCTTCTATTTCATGAGTAATATCCTCTTCTGGAATAAATTCATCTACTGGAATATTTCTAACATCAACTTTTCCTATAACTATGTCTGAAATAAGACGTATACCATATTCGGTAATGAGCGAAATTTCTTTATTAATATGTAAGATACTTTTATCAATTTTATCTGTTATTCTTATAATATAATCTACTATTTTTTTCTGTTCTTCTATAGGTGGAAGCATTGTATAAATATTTATAATCCTTTCTATAGCTAATCCAGGCTGAGCAGCAGATTGAGAATATTGATTTAGATTCATTGTTTCAATTAAATACTTAGCCCAATCTACATTAACATTTGAATTTGTTGTTACTACAACTGCATGTTCTGAAGCCCAAAACCTTCCTTTCACTAAATGAACATTACCACAGAGAGCTCCTTGTCTGCCTATAAGCAAATAATTACCATCATGTGTATATTTATCAAAATATCCTCTTAGTCCATTTCCTCCATAAACAGGATACTTTCCTTTCATATCAATTTGTGAAGAAGTTATACTATCTCCACTTTTAAATTTCCCTAAATGCTTTAATTTACACTTTATCCAATGTTTCGGGATCTCCTCTACCCACTGTATGCCACTTGGCTTCATTTCTGACTTATATCTGACTTTACATTCTCCATTTTCAATTTTTAATTTTCCTATTATTGCTTCATTTATAAATACTTTCTTTTGTTGTTTTAGTAAATCTATAATTTTTTTCTTTTCTTTTATAAATTTTCTTATCTTACTAAGCTTATAATCCAAATATTTGACTATTTGCTTTTGCTCTTCCATAGGTGGATTAGGCATTTTTGTTCTTAAAAATGTCTCTATATGAATTACTTTTCTAAGTCCAGTATAAAGCGGTCTAAGTTTTTTGCTATTATCTAGTGACAAATAATAATAATATAAATATTTTTCATTAATATTTTCTATTTTAAAAACATTATATGAACCAGTAATCATTCCCTTCATTGAAGATAAACCAACAGTTCGTGGAGTTTCATCCATATCAAATAAGCAAAACACTATATTATTTGGATTTACTACTTGGTATGCCTCAAAGTCTTTCGGAAATTTTCCCTTTGCATTTTCTAGATCACGTGGTATTATTCCTCGTTTTGTTAATGACAAAAGAGTATATTTACTGTGATTTCGACCTACTATTTCTTTTTCTACCTTCATTACATTTTTATTTCTTATCATGTTCCAATGCTTAGGTATATAATCTAACCATAATAACTCAGTCTTTTTATACTCTTCATAAGGTCTAAGTTCATTATGAATCTGTAATTTTTGATTTTTCATTGAACTTAACCTCCTATAATCTCATTTAAAAGTCCATCGGTTTCCGATTCAAGTATCTTAATATCTGCCTTTATTTCATTAAGATCTCTTAGCTTAATTGGCTTGTAAAAATATTTTGAAAAGCTTATTTTATAGCCTATTTGAGTTTTACTTTTATCTATCCAAGCATCTTTATTAAAGGGTAATACTTCATCTTTAAAGAATTTTTCGATACCACCTTCATGTAATAATGGTATCTCCTCTGTATCTCTTAAATTACTATCTGCTTCATATTCTACAATATGGTATTCATCTTCAATATTTTGATTAAATAATCCATACAAAGGATTTTTTTCTACTTTTCCTGGTTTGATTATTCTCTTTATTACCTTTTCTGCTGCTTCATCAACCTTTGCCAGATTATTTTTAACAAGCTTTAATCTCTTTGAAGACAGCTTAATATTTAAATTTGAAGCTATTTTCTTTAGTTCATCTAAGAACAAATTATAATTCATTAGTTTTTTATGTTGAAATTTATCTCCTAAAGTATAAATTATATCCATGAGTTCTGTATCTTTTTGTTCTTCACATATTTTACTGAATTCTTCTATGTTTTCTTTAGATAAATCCACATTTAAACGTAGCGGCTTTTCAACGATTATTTTCCAATAACCAAATTCCTTATTATCAAATATTTTTGATTTATCATTTTCTTCAAATTTTATAAGTATATCAGTTATTACTTTTCTTATTTCAGGTGTTAATTCACAATTTTTATTTCCTTGATTTTTTCTAAGAGGACTTTTTAGATCTGTAGCATCTATAAGTTGTACCTTTCCCATTCTATGTTTAGGTTTTCTATTAGCAACTACCCAAATAAATGTTGCAATACCAGTGTTATAAAACATATTCTCAGGCAATGCTATTATAGCTTCTAGCCAGTCATTCTCTATAATATATCTTCTTAAATTACTTTCACCTTGTCCTGCATCCCCCGTGAATAAAGATGACCCATTATGTACTTCTACAATTCTACTCCCAAGCTCTGTGTTTTGTTTCATTTTGCTTATTTTATTTGCTAAGAATAATAACTGTCCATCACTAGAACGAGGAATCATTTTAAAATTGGATTCGTTATTATGCGTTACTACAAAACGAGGATCTGTAATATGTTCTTTTCCACCTAATTTATTTAAGTCTGTTTTCCAGCTCTTACCATAAGGTGGGTTTGAAAGCATAAAATCAAAATTTGTAGTTGAAAATTTATCATTAGATAAGGTAGATCCATAGGCAATATTATCAGCCTGCTTACCTTCACCCTTTAGCAGCATATCTGCTTTAGTTATGGCATAAGTTTCTGGGTTGATCTCTTGCCCATATAAATTTATAGAAATTTGTTTATTATTCTCCTTTGCAAGTTCTTGCAATCTTTTTTCTGCAATAGTAAGCATTCCACCAGTACCACAAGCACCATCATATACAAGATAAGAACCATCTTTTATTTTATCTACCACCGGTAAAAAAGTTATGTCTGCCATAAGTTCAACAACATGTCGAGGAGTGAAATGTTCTCCTGCCTGTTCATTATTTTCTTCGTTGAATTTATGGATAAGTTCTTCAAAAATACTACCCATAGTATGATTCTCAAGAGCCGGTAATTTAACTTCTCCATTATCGTCAAGAACTGGTTCTACACTTAAATTTATACGAGGATCAACAAATTTTTCAATTACTGCTCCTAATATATCAGCTTCAATCATTGTATCTATTTGGTTTCTAAATTTAAATTTTTCAAGTATTTCTTGAACATTAGGTGAAAAACCATCTAAATATGTAATAAAATCTAGCTTTAATTGTTGTTGCTTTACCCTTGATTTTAAATCTTTAAGCATGAAAGGTGATGTATTACAAAAGGCTTGCCCTGACACACTACAAAGTGCTGGAGTTTGATTTACTATACCTGCTTTATCTAATTTTTCTTTCATTTGTAATACTGCTTCTTTTGTTGGTTCAAGAACAGCATCAAGCCTCCTAATTACAGTCATAGGTAGAATTACATCTCTATATTTGCCACGAACATATACATCACGCAAGCAATCATCTGCAATACTCCATATAAAGTTTACTATTTGATTATCCATGTATTTTTCCTCCAATATATAAAATATATATTATAAATTTTCTTCTAAATTAAAATAATAATTGTATCAACCCATCACAAATCCTCTTATACTATGACCTTATTTTTTGAGTCCCATAAAATTTGAGAAAGTAGCTATTTAACAACAACTTATGAAAATACATATAAAAGTTATATAGATTTCCACTATACCTTTTCGAAATTCCCATAAAAAACTATAGATATTTTTATATAACTTTTCGACAAACATATAAAAAACTATAGATATTTCCACTATAGTTTTTCGAAAAATCCATATTTATTTCACCATAAAATTTATTCTCCCCATACTCTGTATCCATATTTATATATATATTATATAATATCATAAATTTTGTACAAGTACTCTAAATAATATGAAATAAATATCTAATAATATTAATAAATTAGAAATATGCAATTTTATGGTAGAATATTAAAAAAAGTATTATTTTTTTACAGTTATACTAAACCCATCAAAGTGGTCAGGACCACTAATAAAACCAGCGGTATTCAAAACACAAAAAACCAACATAGTTAGTTCACATAAGTAAACTAATTATGTTGGCTATATCTAGCTAAATAAATCCTTATTTTCTATCCATTCCACCAAGTAATTATCAAATTATATACTATATATCATTAACCTTTTTCATATTAACCTATATTTGGCAAAATAAATACTTATCTTCCATATACATTATTAATACTACTTATAATATATCATCTTTCATAATCGTTTTCAATATTTTTTAGCACTAGCGTTCAACATTTAGAAATACTATTGACAAAATTAATATAAAAATTTATTAAGATTATGCATTAATTTTATAATGAAAAAATCAGCAACCTTTGCTTTAGTATAAGTACCACCAAATACATAGCAAGAAGGTTGCTGATTATTAATGAACGCTAGTGATTTTATTACACATAATAAACTATTAAAACATATTAAATATCATATTATTAGTCCTAATTTATTATAGTTTTATTACAAGTAATCTCTAAAAATTCCATATCATGAGTTACAATAAATATAATATGATTTTCCTTTGATAGTTTTTTAATCATTTTGCTAACCACACACATATTTTCATAGTCTAATCCACTGGTTGGTTCGTCAAAAATCAAAATTTTTTTATCTGTTAAAAGTCCTGTAGCAATGGCTAAACGCTGTTTCTGTCCCCCGGATAATGCCATAGGATGATTGTCTTTGTAAATATGCAAATTAAATTTCTTTAAAATATCTAATATAACCTCTTCTTTTATTTCTTCTAATGATAATGTACACTCATTCCATACACTTTCGGAAAATAATTGATGATTTACATCCTGCATAATCATATAGCAAGCTTTATTACGTTGTTTACCATTTAAACACTTTCCATTTAACTTTACAGTTCCTTTATTTTCTTTAATTAACCCTGCAAGACAACGCATAAGAGTTGTTTTACCAGTACCATTATTACCTAGAATACCTATAACATCTCCTTCATTGGCTGAAAAACTAATATCTTTTAAAATAGGATTTTTCTTAATTGAATAGGAAAGACCTGAAATAACTAAATCAGCTTTATTTGATACCACATAATTAGAATGTTTTGTTACTGTATTTTTTATCATTCTTAATCCCATTTTTATTCTCTCATTATCTTTTAAAGCTAAAAATTCTTCTCTTTCAAAAATACGAACAATTTTCCCCTTGTCCATATATACAGCTCTATCTATTATGTCTGCAAGATAATACAGACGATGATCTGCAATGACGATTGTTTTACCAAGACTTTTGATTTTTTCTAATTGTGTTTTTAATATTTGTATAGATTTTTGATCTAAATTAGCTGTTGGTTCATCCAATACATAAATTTCTGGATTCACTGTATATATAGATGCAAAGGCAAGAGCCTGTTTTTCCCCACCGGACATAGTAAAAATATTTCTATTCACCAATTTATCTATTTTCAGATCATTAATAGTATGAGAAATCCTTTCCTTTATATATTCAGGTTCTCTTCCATCGTTTTCTAGACAAAAAGCTAATTCACTATCAGAGTCTATATTAAAAAACTGAGATTTTGGATTTTGAAACACAGAACCTATTTTAGAAGATAAATGATACATTTTAGTATTTTCTACATCCATACCAGCTGAAATAACTTTACCTTCAAATTCCCCTTGTATAAAATGTGGAATTAATCCATTGATAAGCTTTGTTACTGTGGTTTTACCGCATCCACTTTTACCACACAATAGCACACACTCTCCAGGCTTTACATGAAGGTTAATATTTTTTAATTGATAGTCTTCCCCTTCTAAATATTTAAAAAAAACATTTTTGACATGTATCATATACTACCTCCTATTGCATTATTATAATAACCGTAAAAATAATTCCAATTCCAAGACATATATAATCTTGTATATGAAACCTTATATCAACAACACTAGTTTTAGGTGCTGGATTTTCAATTCCCCTAGTAATAGCTGCAGCGCTTAATTCTTCTGCAGTATTAGCGGCGGATATAAGCATAGGTACATACATACACTCTATTTTTCTTATAATTCCTTTGATCTTCCTCATTTTCATTGCTTCTTTAATATGAGTTACTTCTTCTTTGATGGCTGGAAAATAGCGTATAGTAATAGATAGTGGAATAATTATTTTTTGTGGCACCTTCCATTTTTGTAATGACAATATTATTAATCTTACGGGTATTGTCCTTATTATTAACTCTCCTATCATCATACAAGGTAGGAGTTTTCTAGCATAAATAGCTAATACGGAAAACATAACAGCAAGAAAAGTAGGCATAACTTGGATTAAATAATATTGTATAAATAATAAAATTCCATAAAATACGATCCATTTTACAGAGGATTTTTTACATCCACATAATAATAGCAATACTGAAATTGCCACTATTATTAATGTTTCCACATAAACAGAAGAATTTGCAAAAGCAACTATATTAGCAATGAAAATAAGCATAATTTCAGTTCTTGGATCCATTTGCAAATTTTTTCTACTTTCCTTTGTCATTATTAAACGATACCTGCCTTCTTAAAATGTTTTTTTAACATAGATTTACCAATAAAGCCACCAATTAATGCTGCTATAAATGTTGCAACATACATTGATACTAGCATGCCTGTAGAAGTAAGAGTTTTAAGTCCCTCTACATAACTTGTAGACATTCCTTGTTCCATAATGGATTTTAAAAAGCTATCCCCAAATAACCAAATAGGAAGTGGTGATCCAGTCATACCAAGTGAAAAAATAGAATAAGCAATCAAATTTCCTGTAAAACTTTTATAACCAAAGCTGCGGCGAATAAATTCCGCTATAATACTAACAATTGCAAAACTAATTAATAACACTACTGTAAATTGACCTGTTGCAAAATAAATCAGTGCTGTAATTATGGACATAATTAATATAGCTCCAAATTTTTCAACCTTTGCAGTCATAAGCATAAAAATAACTCCACAAAGAAGTGCAATGATAGCAGGCATAAAAATCCATATAATTGGTGAAATGCCTCCACAAACCATTACAATTAAATTAACTGCAAAATAAATAGCGGAAAAAATACCAATGGTAACTAAATCTTTGATCTGTAGTTTGTTTGTTTCTGTTTTTAACAATTTGCTTTCCTCCTAAATATAATATATTTTTTTAAAAGATTATTTATATACAAATAAATTTTATATAATACTTTAATTTCCCTATGTCCATAACAGGAAAACATCTAGTTTTAAGAAGAATGAAACCATTTGTATAAATCACTCTATATCTTTACCCTTTCATTGCTCAAATTTCAAAATTTTTATAACTTGTCCAATACAATATCCTTATGTTATGTAAAAAAATTGAGAGATCTCAATTCCTATTTAAATTTAAGTTAGCATCAACTAACCTTTTGACAAAAAAGACTATATCTTTTTTAATCTCATTAATTCATTCCATCCACCATAAAAAAATCTGGCAATAGCATCAACCTGTTTTAATGCTTCTTCCCTAGGAAGCTGATGACGAATTGGCTCTACAATGGCTGAAACCTGTAAACTCACAAGATTATGTAGGATATTTTCATCAAAATATACACCTATTTCACCTGTATCACGTTTATTCATTATATAATCTCTATTCAAATTCTCAAAGGATTCTACCATCCTATCATAAAAATTCTCCATAGAAGAACCTGTTGATTTGCAAAGTAAAAGCACAAAAACATCAAAATTATCATACATATATTTTAAAATACCTTTAATCTGTAATGTATTAGTATCAATAGCACTATCTAAGGATATTTTTTTATCATCACGAATTACCTTATTCTCATTTTCAATTTCTACTATATGATTTAACATTACTTTTGCCTCATTACCAACGAGATTACAAAACATATCATTCTTATCCTTAAAAAAGAAGTAAGCTGCTCCTGTAGTTACATTTGCCTTTTTACAAATATTTCGCATAGAAGCTTTTTCAAACCCCTTATATAAGAATTCTTCTTTTGCCACTTTAAGTAGCAATTCTTTTGTGTCAGTTTTATCTTTCATTATTCCCCATCTCTTCTTTCTTCTTTAAAAGTTACTACATAACAGTGTTATCTTACCACACTTGCATATCATTGTCAATTATATTTGAAAATTATTATCATTTATATTCGATAAAACAAATACCAAACAGTAACTTAGTTTTGGAATAGATTCAATCAGACTTGATGGATATAACAAGTGCCATTATTAACAGTAACAACTATAAAAAAGAGTATCTCACTTTTTGGTGAAATACTCTTTTTGTTTTACTTCAAATTTGATTTTTATAATAATATATTATCCTAAAATCATTTTATAAGCCTTAATTTTCCATACCATTAGTTGATATATAAAATTAATCTATTAACCCTTCCTTTTGTAAAAATTCTTTTGCTACTTCTTTAGGGTCTCTTTTATTTACATCTACTTCATAATTTAATTTTCTCATTTTTTCATCAGTTATTTTTCCATCTAATACTACTAAAACTTCTTTAAGTTCTGGGAATTTTTTTAGTGTTTCTTCTTTTATCATTGGAACTGCATAATAGTCTGGAAAAAAAACTTTGTCATCTTCTAAAATAACTAACTTAAACTGTTCTATTAACCCATCTGTGGTAAAAGCATCTATAACTTGAGTTTCATTATTAACCAATGCTTTATATCTTAGTCCACCATCCACTGGATTAACAGCTTTAAACTTTGTATTGTATGCTTTGTTAAGACCTATAAGTCCATCTTCTCTGTTTGCAAATTCTATAGTTGGTCCTGCTATCATATTGATTGATACCCTTGCTAAATCTGATACTTTTTTTAAATTATATTTTTCAGCAATATCTTTTGTAGTTGCCATTGCATAAGTATTGTTAAATCCAAGAGGCTTTAACACTTCAATTTTGAATCTCTTTTTAAACTCATTTTTAACTGTATTATAAACCTCTTCTCTATTTCTATTAGGTTTTTTTATATTTAACATATTTCCATAAGCAGTACCTGTATACTCAACATACATATCTATTCCACCAGTTTTTAGTGCATTAAAACTTACTTGAGTTCCGCCTAAATTTAATTTTGTTTCAACATCTATATCCGTTTTGTTACTAATTAATTCTTCTAGCATATTACCTAAAATAATTTGTTCTGTAAAATTTTTAGAACCAATAACTATTTTTTTATTTCCTGCTCCTATTATTTTGGGAACTATTAGTACTAATATTATACAAACACCAACTATAGAAGCTATTATAGTATTTCTTTTTTTATTTTTGGATTCTCTTTTTACTTTCATTGTGCCATCAGCTTTTTTTATACCATTTGGCATAGTTGCATCTTCTATTTTCCCTGTTATGAAATCTATTATTAAAGCTAATATAGCCGCTGGAATAGCCCCAAATAATATAAGATTATTATCTACTGTTTGTATTCCTGAGAATACTAAGTACCCAAGTCCACCTGCTCCAACAAAGGCTGCTATAGTCATAAGCCCTACAGCTGTTACTGATGCTATTCTTATACCTGCCATTATTATTGGCATTGCTAAAGGTATTTTTACAATTTTAAGGGTTTGTGTATTTGTCATTCCTAACCCTTTAGCAGCTTCTAGCATATCTGGGTTTATATTAGTAATTCCTGTATAAGTATTTTTCAATATTGGTAGCATAGAATATAAAACAACCATAGCTATAGCCGGTCCCGATCCTATTCCTATTAAAGGTATTAAAAAACCTAAAATAGCCAAACTTGGTATGGCTTGAGTTAAGTTTGCAAATCCTATTACTATATTAGCCAATTTTTTATTTTTAGTAATTAATATACCAAGGGGTACTCCAATAACTACTGCTATTAAAACTGCTATCAATGTAAGTTCTATATGTTCTATTAAGAGGGAAAATATTTGCGATCTTTTTAATATTAATTGCTGTATAAAATTATTCATTAATTATCCCCTCCATATCTATATACTGACTACTTAAAACTGATATTAAACTACTTCTTGTTATTAATCCTAAAAGTTTCCCTTCACTATCACTTACAGGTAAATAACCCATTTTTAAATTATTAAATTTATCTAAAAGTTCTGGTAAGTTAGTATCTCCAAGAACACACTTTGGTTCTTTATTCATTACTTCTTCAACTAATGTATTTTTTTCTTTTATTTTTCTAATATATTCTAAAGTTATATACCCTAATAACTTTCTTTCTTTATCTATTACTAATAAACTATCAACTTTATTATCTCTCATTTTTTCTGTTGCTTGAAGAAGATTTCTCTTAGGAGTAACTGTTATAGGATTTGTTATCATAACATCCTCTGCTCTTATCATTTCTGGCTTACTCCAAATCTTATTTTTTCCTACAAATTCTTCAACATATTCTCCTGCTGGATTTTTTAATATGTTTTCTGGTGTATCATATTGAAGCAATTTCCCATCCTTTAATATACAAATTTTATCTGCTAAATTTAAAGCCTCATCCATGTCATGTGTAACAAAAACTATAGTTTTTCTATATTCATTTTGAATATTAAATAACTCCTCTTGAAGTTCTGATCTTGTTATAGGATCTAGAGCACTAAAAGGCTCGTCCATTAAAATTATTTCAGCATCTGCTGAAAAAGCTCTTGCAACTCCAACTCTTTGTTGTTGCCCTCCACTTAATTCAGCTGGATATCTATCCATGTATTTTTGTGGATTTAATCCAACCATATTTAACAATTCATTTGTTTTTTTATTAATTTCTTCCGTTGATTTTCCCATAAGTTTTGGTATTATCTCTATATTTTCTTTAACTGTAAGATGTGGAAAAAGTCCAGTTTGCTGAATTACATATCCTATTCTTCGTCTTAATTCTATTGGATCTACTTTTTTTATATCTTTTCCATTAACTAATATTTCTCCCGCTGTAGATTCTATTAATCTATTTATCATTTTCAACAATGTAGTTTTTCCAGAACCACTGGATCCTATTAATACAACCAAATTACCCTTCTCTATCTTCAAATTAAATTTTTCTATAACAGAAGTATTTTTATAACTTTTTTTAATATTTTTAAATTCAATTATAGTATTTTCCATAAATACTTAAGTCACCTTCCTCTCTGTGCTTTAAAATTTTAATCTTAAGTATACTAACAACTTCACATATTATTTAAAGTTGTATGTTTAATACTAACATAAAAAAACATAGACATCAAGTTTCGACATTAATTTCCCTTATATTAACCTATAATTATTATCCTTTTAACTGATTATTTTTATGTGTAAAAGCTACAAATACTCTAATTAAATAAGAAAAATAAAAAAGAGCATCTCATTTATAATGAAACGCTCTTTATTACTTAATTCAAAATAAATTTTCTAATATTTAATGAAAAAAATATTCCTTATTTGAATAGAAAAATCACTTAATATTAATATCAATATATTATATTGACGTATTGTATAAATTAGATCCTAAAAAATCTTTTAACTCTCTACAAAACAGGATTTTATTTCATCAAAAGATAGAGTACCAAAATACTTATTTATATCAATTTCTTTTAAAAATTCTTCTATATATTCTTCTCCATATTTTACCCCAATAATTTTTTTCTCTATTTCTGATACATCCATTACCCCTAAAAAGTCACCATATATTTTACACTCATTAATATGTCCTTCTACAATATTCAATAACACTTCCAGCTTACCACCTTGAAATCTTTTAGAATTTCTGTAATTAAATTCTGGTGACTCACCATAATTCCACTGCCATGTCATATATTTTTCTTTCATTAACTTTTCTATAGAAGCAATTTGATCACTGGTTAAATTGTACTCTTTAAGGGAACTTTTATTCCATATAAAGATATTCTCTATAAGGATTTTTTTAAATTTTTCCATAAAAATATCTTCTTTTACATGTTCTTTAATGTTTGTTACTCTACTTTTTATTGATTCAATACCCTTAGATATTATTTTATCATTGTCTACATTTAAGGCTTTAACTAGGTTTTCTAACTCAGAATTAAATAGCAAAGTCCCATGATGAAGAAATCTATCCTTATATATGTGTTGGGAATTTCCTGATATTTTTCTCCCATCTATTAAAATATCATTTCTTCCTGATAACTGGGCTTTTACATTAAGTTTTCCTAAAGAATAAACCACAGGATTTGTAAAGGTTTTAAAATCAAGCAAATGTTTTTCATCATATTTAGTTATGAAGGTAAAATTTATATTACCTAAATCGTGATATACAGCTCCTCCTCCAGAATTTCTTCTAACTACATTTATATTATTATCTCGTACAAAATTCATATTAATTTCCTTTAATGTATTTTGATATTTTCCAATTACAATTGTAGGCTCATTTTGCCAGAGAATAAAGTAGTCTTCCTTAATATCTACATTTTTTAAAAGATACTCTTCTAAAGCCAAATTGAAAAAAGGATTTGTGGATTTATTTACTAAAAACTGCATTATTTTTACCTCCATAACTTGATTTTATTTATTCACCATATGAATTGCTTCTTTGTTTACTGCAAGAGCTGCCTCCTTCATCGCTTCCCCTATTGTCGGATGAGCATGTACTGTTGTAATTATTTCCTCTAAGGTAGCTTCCAGTCTTAAAGCTAAGGCTGCCTCTGTTATTAAATCCGTTGCCCTAGGTCCAAGTATATGAACTCCTAATACCTCTTCATATTTTTTATCCGCTATTATTTTTATAAGCCCCTCTGTATCATTCATTATAAGGGATTTGCCATTATAAATTAGAGGGAACTTTCCTACTTTGTAATCAATACCTTTTTGTTTTGCTTGTTCTTCCGTTAATCCTACAGAGGCTAACTCTGGTTTAGTATATACACAAGCTGGTACAGTTTTATAATCCATTTTTTTATGTTTACCCATAATATTTTCTACAGCTATTATTCCTTGATCTGAAGCTACATGGGCAAGCATATTTTTTCCTGTACAGTCACCTATAGCATAAATTCCTTTTATATTTGTTTCCATACTATCATTTACCAAAATGCAACCTTTTTCTGTAGATACCCCGATACTTTCTAAATTTAAATTACTTATATTTGCCCTTCTTCCTACTGCTATTAAAACTTTTTCCGTATTTATATTTAACTTGCTATTATTTTCTTCAAAACTTACATTTAAATTTTCATTGCTCTTTTCAACTTTAGTTACCTTACAATTATTATATATATCAATTCCGTCCCCTTTGAGTTTTCCCTTAAGAATCTCAGAAATCTCTCTATCCACCGGAGGCAATATAAATGGTAGCATTTCAATAACAGTTACCTTGCATCCAAGGGAATTAAAAATATTTGCAAATTCTATGCCTATAACGCCTCCACCAATTATCACCATACTTTTAGGAATAGAATCTAAGCTTAAAGCTCCCGTACTATCAATTACTCCCTCTAATTCTCTTCCTTCTATAGGAGGTATAAAGGGAATGGAACCAGATGAAATTATCACATTATCAAATTGGATATTTTCACTTTCTCCCTGATCCTTTGTTACTTTTATACTATTCTTTCCTTCAAAGGTTGCAGTTCCATTAATTACTTTAACTTTATTATGTTCAAGTAATGATGAAACTCCTGAAACTAAGGTATTTACTACAATAGTCTTTCTGTTTTGAAGCTGAGTCCAATTAACTTTTACTTCTTCATTAACCTCAATTCCTAAAGTTTTAGCTTCTTTTATTTCATTTAATAATTCTGAAGAATGTAATAAAACCTTAGTAGGTATACAACCAACATTTAAACAAGTTCCACCTAAATTTTCCTTTTCAATAAGAGTAACCTCTGCTCCTAATTGGGCTCCACGAATAGCTGCCACATATCCCCCTGGTCCTCCTCCAATAACTACTAGCTTCATTTTTTATACCTCCTACAATATAAGCAATTCTGGCTTTTCCATATATTTTTTAACTTCTTTTAAGAATTGAGCCGCTACAGCACCATCTACCGCCCTATGGTCTGCAGTTAGAGATAAATTCATAAGAGGTTTTATCACTATTTCTCCATTCTCTACCACTGGAGTATTAGTTATCATATTTACACCCAATATAGCTACTTCAGGCTGATTTATAATTGGAGAAAAGGACTTTATACCAAACATTCCAAGGTTAGTTATAGTAAAGGTTCCTCCCGTACTATTTTCCTCAGTAAGCCCATTATTTTTTGCTTTTTGGGCTAATTCTTTCACTTCTATAGAAATATCCTTTAAGCCCTTTTGGTTAGCATACTTAACCACTGGCACTACAAGGCCTTCCTCTAAAGCCACTGCTACTCCAATATTTACATAATTTCTAAAAATCATTTCATCTCCTTCTATAGAGCAATTAACTAAAGGATATTGAATGAGTACTTTAGAAACTATTTTTACTAATAAATCTGTATAAGTAACTTTCCATTCATTCTTAATTTGATCTTTTAACCTTTTTAAGTTTGTCATATCCACTTCAATATCATAGGTCACAGTAGGAGAAATCTTTGAACTTTCACTCATCCTTGAGGCAATTACTTTCCTCATAGTACTCATTTTTACTCTTCTTTCACTGGCCTCTTCTCCTACAGCAAAAGTAGATTTTTGGCTAAATTCTAATATATCCTCTTTCATTATTCTTCCGTCTTTCTTTAGCTCTTCTAAATTAACACCTAAGTCTTTAGCCATCTTCCCTGCTACTGGAGAAGTTTTAATATTATTCTTATTATTTTCTATATATACTTTTACATCTTTTAGAACTATTCTTCCTTCAGGACCTGTTCCATCTAATAGCTGAATGTCTACATCATTTTCCTTTGCAAGTCTTTTTGCTATTGGAGATATCTTTATTCTTTCTCCCTTTTTAATTTTCCTATTATCTTTTATCTCTTCCTTAGATTCTTTAACTTCTTTTTCTACTTCATTTTTCTTACTATCTTGTAAAGATTCCTTTAATAGATTTGATATATCTTCATCTTTATCTCCAATTATGGCTACTGGTTTTAAGCATTCAACTACTGTACCTTCATCTACTAAAATCTTTCTTACAATTCCATCAGCCTTTGCTTCCACATTATTAGTCAATTTATCCGTTGTTACATCAAATAAGGTCTCTCCTACCTTTATAGTATCTCCTTCTTTTTTATGCCATTTAACTAATTCACCCTCTGTCATAGTTAATCCAAGCTTCGGCATAACTTCTAACTTACCCATAAACAATCCTCCTTTAACTATTGTAAATAATATTGTTATATATTAAAAAATCCCTGAGCTTGTGCTAATTCTAATGCGGATTTTATATTAACTCTAATAGGTCCTTTTCTTGTTATTTTAAAAATAAAAGTTTCTCCTTTTTTAAAGGATATTTCTCTTTCTCCGTCCAAAGCAATTACACCTTTTCCCTTTGATGTAAACTTATATTCCTCATTAAGCTTAATTATTTTTGTATCTCCCATATGAACTTGTTCAATAGTTCCTGCAGCTATTGGAGCTATTATTTTATATTTATTTTCTGTTAAATCAATAACTGCTCCAAAGTCATCTTCTACTTCTATTATTTTTCTACATCCCACAAGGGAAGAAAAGCCTATAGTACCTGGATGAGCCCTTGTAACTATTACCTTTTCCATATCCTCTACGTCCCAGATTGCTTTTGCTCCTACAAATAAGTTTTTTGAGATAACTGCATCTACAAGAGCTATGTCCACTAAAGTTCCATCTTTAAAAATTTCTATTCTTTTGTCTCTATGATATATATGATTTAGACTAAATTTTTTAGATGCAACAAAAGCTGCAGCCATTCCAACCACAGTACCCTCCAGCATTTCTGGGTATACATTATTTGTTCCTGTGGATATTGAAATTATTGGTGTTTTATTAATGGACTTTGCTACCGCTCTGCTTGTTCCATCTCCACCTAATACTACTAAGCAGTCTACCTCATATTCTTCCATCAATTTTACAGCATTTATGGTATCATTTATACCGCCTGTAACTTTCATATTCATTATTTGTAGGTTTGTAGATAGCTCTTCTAAAGTATTTAAATTATCCAATACTTTATAACCTATTTGGAATGTATCTGGCATAATTAAAATATCCTTTACTCCAAAGGCCTCTGCAGATAAAACTATTCTCTCTACTATATTCACTTTTTCGTTGTTGTCTATAGTAGTTGCATGGGATACTAATCGTCTTATATCTTTACCAGAGGCGGGATTTGCAATTATACCTATTTTATTCATAATTATCCCCCTATTAAGTAAGAGGAAAAATTCCCCTTTATGTTCCTTTACATTAGAATAACTCTTTTACTTTTTTAACTATATCCTTATAATCAGGAATAACGTAACTTTCTAATGTAGGTGAAAATGGTATAGGGGTATTAAGAGCTCCTATTCTTCCTACAGGTGCATCCAAATAATCAAAAATCTCCTCATTTATTAGTGAAGATATTTCTCCGCTATAAGCTCCTCTTTTATTTTCCTCTGTTACAACTACAGCTCTATTTGTTTTCTTTATAGAATTAAATATAGTTTCCTTATCTAGTGGATATAAAGTTCTTGGATCTACTACTTCTGCTTCAATTCCTTCCTTTGAAAGTGCATCTGCTGCTTTTAAAGATTCATGTACCATTTTACCTGTGGCTATAATAGTAACATCCTTTCCTTCTCTTTTAATATCTGCCACGCCTAAAGGTATCCTTTTTATTTCATCTGAAACTTCACCCTTCATGCCATATAAAAATTTGTGTTCCATAAACATAACTGGGTTATCATCCTCTATAGCTGCTACCATAAGTCCATATGCATCCTGTGGTGTGGATGGATATACAACTTTAAGACCTGGTATATGTGTAAGCCAAGCTTCAAGGGATTGAGAATGCTGTGCAGCTGCTTGTACACCTGCTCCCTCTGGTAATCTAACCACCATAGGTAAACTTATCTTTCCTCCAAACATAAATCTCATTTTTGCAGCTTGATTTACGATCATATCCATTGATACTGTTAAAAAGTCTCCAAACATTATTTCTGCAATTGGTCTTAAACCTGTAGCTGCTGCCCCAACAGCGCATCCTGCAATTGCACCTTCAGATATAGGAGTATCTCTTACTCTTTTATCTCCAAACTCTGCATACAAATCTCCTGTTACTCCAAAGCATCCTCCAAAAGCTCCTACGTCTTCTCCAAAAATTAATACCTTATCATCTTCTCTCATTTTAGTTCTCATTGCTTCTCTTATTGCTTCTGCGTATGTTAACTTTTTCATAGTTATCTAACCTCCTCTTTAATGTCAGTATAAACATCTTCTAATACTGACTCTAATTCTGGATATGGACTATTATTAGCAAAATCTACTGCTTCATCAATTTCACTCTCTACCTTACTTTGAACTTCTTTAAGCTTTTCTTCTGTCAAAATTTCATTTTCTACTAAATATTTCTCAAACCTTGGAATAGGATCTTTGGCTAACCATTCTTCTTGTTCTTCTGTTGGTTTGTAAACACAAGGATCTCCTTCAAAATGTCCTCTATGACGATAAGTTTTGCATTCTATAAGTGTTGGTCCCTTACCTTCTCTTGCTCTTTTAATAGCTTCTTCAGCTGCTTCATACACAGCAAACACATCATTTCCATCTACCACAATACCTGGTACATTATAAGCAACACCTCTATCTGCAACATCCTTTATTGCTTGATGTCTATCTTGACTCATAGATATTCCATAGAGGTTATTTTCGCATACAAAAACCACTGGTAGTTTCCATACACTTGCCATATTTAATGATTCATGGAAGGTACCTTGATTAGTTGATGCATCTCCAAAGAAGCATACGCATACTTGATCAGTTTCTCTGTATTGTGCACTTAATCCAGCTCCTACTGCAATATTATGACCTGCACCTACTATACCATTTGCTCCTAAAATACCTTTAGTTGCATCTGCAATATGCATTGAACCTCCTTTTCCTTTACAATATCCTGTAGCCTTTCCAAAAAGCTCTGCCATCATAAATTTCAAGTCTCCACCCTTTGCAAGTATATGCCCATGTCCTCTATGAGTACTTGTTATATAATCACTATCCTTTAGATTGGCACACACTCCTGTAGCCACCGCTTCTTCTCCTATATAAAGATGAACAAAGCCAGGGATTTTCCCCTCTGCAAAGGTATTCATTGCCACTTGCTCAAATTTTCTTATTTTTAGCATAGTTTTATACATTTCAACAATAGAATTCTCATTTAATTTTTTCACAATTTTTCCCTCCTGTTTTTTTATTTAATATATACTTCAATACAAGCAATCCGCATATTTACATCCTGACCATGAAAATCCATGCCTAGTCCAAATTCAATAATATATCTTTCTATAAGCTTCACCCCCAACACAAGTAATTTTCAGTATAGACTGAAAATTTATTTTTTTCTTACAATTATTATAAAAGCAATTATTATGCCAAAAGAAAAAACCTTGCAAATGCAAGGTTTTTAAAGGTTACTTATTTTTAAAGTTTCATTTTGGGAAAATACTTATTCCAAAATGGGAATTATTAATTATTTTTCCCATTTTGAAACCTCCTCTAATCCATACTTTTCTATTTTTCTATATAAAGTTGATTTACCAATTCCTATAATCTTACTAGCACTAACAACATTTCCATTACAGTACCTTAAAGCTTGTATAATTAGCTTTCTTTCCATTTCTTCAAGGGTTTGTGGTTTTACTTTTTCTTTATTATCTTTAACTTTTTCTTCTTTATTTCTAATTTCTTCTCCTTTTATATTTCCATTGATATACTCTGGAATAAAAGAGTATTTAATTATTTCATCCTTAGATAAATAATAGGCTCTTTGAATTACATTTTCAAGCTCTCTTACATTTCCTGGCCAATTATAGTTTACAATTGAATTTATAAAATCTTTGTCAAAGGATTTATTTATTCCAGGATTTTTGTCATTTAATCTTTGAAGAAAATAATCTGCACACAATTCAATATCTTCTGGTCTTTCCCTTAAGGGAATTAATCTTACATTAAATACATTTAATCTATAATATAAATCCCCTCTAAAGTTATTTTTATTAATTTCTTCGTTTAGATTCCTATTTGTTGCAGCTATAACCCTTACATCTAATTTTCTTTCATAATTTCCACCTATTCTCGTTATTGTATGATTATCTAAAACTCTTAATAACTTAGATTGAATTTCTAAGGGAAGTTCTCCAATTTCATCTAAAAAAATTGTACCTTTATTGGCTAATTCAAACTTTCCAGGGTTTCCATCCTTTGATGCCCCTGTAAAAGCAGATTTTTCATATCCAAAAAGTTCACTTTCAACTAGATCCTTTGGAAGAGCTGCACAGTTTATTGCTATAAATGGCCCTTTACGTCTACTGCTAAAATTATGAATTGAATGAGCAAACAATTCTTTACCAGTGCCACTTTCCCCAGTAATTAAAACAGAGCATTCATTTTCCGCAATTTTTTTAGCTTCCTCAACTACAGAAAGCATTCTTTCATTATTAGTTATTATACTTTCAAAGGTATATTTAGATGAAAACCCAGCTATTTTTCTAACCACATTTCTAATACTATCAATTTTTTTAACCAGTATAACATATCCAATATACTTATTTTCTAATTTTACAGGGGAAACATTTATATTGCATTCTAATTTACGATTTTCTAGATATAAATTAGATTCTTTATAGTTAATTCTATTATTACTAAAATTATTTTTATCCTTTATAATATCCTTTAGGAGTAACTTTATATCTAATTTATTAAACTCATCCTCTGATATCTTTAAAATTTCACAAAGTTTCCCATTGAAATCTTTAACAGAGAAATCTTTGTCTATAACTAAAATACCATCCTCTATGGAGTTAAATGCTACCTCTACCCATTTTCTATGCTGAACTATAGCAAATTGCTTTTCTATAGTTTTTGCTGCTTCAACTACTATTCCAAGGGTATGAATTTGATAATCATAAAAATCCCCAGATAAATCTATAACTCCTATAATTCTCCCTTTATCATCATGTATAGGTGACGCAGAGCAAGTCCATCCATGTTGTCTTTTACAATAATGTTCTGCTCCTATTGTTTGTATTGGCTTGTCTAAATAAATACTAGTTCCTATGGCATTGGTACCTACATCTCTTTCCATCCATTTGCATCCTTTTAAAAAATGCAATTCCATATTTTTATTCATTATTTCTTCGTTACCTATGACTTCAAGAACCACTGCATTTTCATCCGCTAAAATAATGGAATAGTTTGTATCTTTTACTACATTATACAAATCAAGCATAGCAGGTATAGCTATTTGAATAAGATCTTTTTTTCTATATAATGTTTTTTCAAATTCTTCTCTAGGTAACTCCTTACCTTGTCCATTATTAGTATCTACATTGTAATTTTTACATCTTATCCATGAGTTTAATATTTCAGGCCTTACACTTTTCGGTATATCATTATATTTAATGAAATTTTCCCTTTGTTTTTCTACCTCTAATATATTAATCATAGTTATCACCTACATAATAAATAATGCTTGTAAAAATTTATTTATATTTTGTAACTATCATTTTATCTAAATCAATGACAGCCCCTAAGGACTTTAAAAAATCCATTCCTATAATTCCATTTATTTCAAACCCATAGTCCATTACTCCTATTTCCACCTTAAAATTATCTAAAATTAAATCACCTATACTTATTGAATTTACATATTTTTTATAAACAAATTCTGAACCTCCAACACCTGAAATAGTCTCAATTATATCATTTTCTTCTATTGTAATACCTACTTCTTCTACTTTATCCATCTTTAAAACAGTACCACCTGAGCCTGTATCTAAAAGTATATTATCCAGTATCATTTCTTTATCTTTATAAATTAATTTAATACTGCAAAATGGGAGTCCATATTTTAATTGGAGTTTAACCATTTTTTCTCACTCCAATCCATGTTCTTTCCTCTATAGATAATCTTTTATTTTTTGTATGGTATACATACATTTCTCTACTTTTATTCTTCTTATGTTTTTCTGCATACTCTTTAAGTGCTTCCTTTCCTTCATCATAAACATTTATAACAGAAAGTTCTTTAACAATTCTCTCTCCATTCTCTGAATATGCATCTATAGCTTCAAACAATATCCATTTATCAACATAAATATTTCTTGCTTCTTCCCATTTCATATAAAACACTCCTCATTTATAAATAATATATTTATTTTAAAATATATTTACTAAATTACTGCTATTATAACACATCTAATAAAATAATCTCTTATATAAAAAACAGCTCCCTATTTTACATTTTTATAACTAAATTTAATCCTTATATTCTTTATTTACTTATAAATATTATTCTTTATTTTTCATTGTAAAAATTAAATAAAGAACTTCATCTAGTTAAACATCACCTTTTATATAAAATAATTTTTCTTTAAAACCTATACATTTCATAAATTCCATATTTCACTAACTATGTTTTATTTAAATAAAGTAACTAAAAAAGAGTAGCTACTTTTTAAAAGTACTCTTTGTTAGTTTTAATAATTAAATTTAGTAAAAAAATAAAACTCTGTACCTATATTTTTTTCACTTTTAACTCCATATTTAAAATCATGCATATTTAGTATTTCTCCACATATGGCTAACCCTAATCCTACACCACCACTTTTTTTATCTTTATAATATCTTTGCCATATGTTTTCTAAATATTTTTCATCTATACCTACACCATTATCTTTTACGTATATCTTAACATTATCTTCTACAATATCTACTCCTAGTTCTATTTTTCCACCTTCATTTGTAAATTTTATTCCATTATCAATAAAATTATAAATTACTCTATATAAATAACTTTTATCCCCCAAGATCTTTATATTTTTATCAGTTACCCTAATTAATAATTTTATATTTTTCTTATTTAATGGTATTTTAAACACATCTTTGAAGCTAAATAAAAAATCATCTACTAAAAAATACTCTTTTTTTAATAAATCCTTTCCTCTCTGTAATTTAGATAGTTGCATAATATCCATAACTAATCCATTTAATCTATCCACTTCATTTATTATTTCCTTTGCATAATCTGTCTTTTCATTTTCATCAATTATATTATCATAGATAGCTTCTGAATAATTTCTTATAACACTTAATGGAGTTTTAAAATCATGGGATACATTAGCAATGAAGTTTTTCTGCATTATATTTTTGTTTTCTAATTCCTTTGCCATTATTTTAATACTTTTGGATAGCTCTTCAATCTCATCCTTAGTTTTTATATTATCCACATCTATATTAAAATTTCCTTGAGTTATGTCTAATGAAGCCTTTTCAAGCTTTATAATTGGGTTTGTAAGTTTTTTGCCAAGGAAACTTACTATAGGTATAGATATAAAAATTGCTAGAAAAAATATGCTAATTAGCACAATATAGGTAGCTTTTATAAATTGTGAGGAAAGTCTATTATTTTTAAAAACAATAATATCTCCTAAATCTGTTTTATTTTTATAGTATAAAAATTCACTAGCGCCCTTATGCATAGCATATTTTCCTTTTTGTGATAAAGTATCAATATTAATATTTTTTAGCATACCCTTTCCTGGTAATGTGCCACTAGTAAATATTTTGTCCTCACCATTTTTTGAAAGTATAATAAAATCTATCTCATATTTAGATATTTCATCCTCATAATTATCATAATTATTTAAGGACTTATATATCTCATTTGAAACTGCTTTTAAGTCTTTAAATTGCATATTATTATATATATAAGGCAACAGCATACTTATAAAAATTAAGGATATAACTATGACTATGCTAATTATAGTCATAAAATTTCTAATTAATTTTCCCGTTAATTTCCCCAAAAATTCACCTTCTTTATGTATCTATATATTTTTATTACTTTGTTTGTAACTTATATCCTACTCCCCATACTGTTTTTAAATGTTCATTACAATACTGTATTTTTTCTCTAAGATTTTTAATATGGGTATCTACAGTTCTTGTATCTCCCATAAAATCATAGGACCAAACCTTATCTAATAAGTGCTCTCTTTTAAAAACTTGTTCAGGATTTCTACAAAGAAAGGTTAATAAATCAAATTCTTTTGGAGTTAATGCTATTTCATTATTACCTTCCTTTACTATTCTTTTGGATGGATATACAACCATATTTTCAAAAGTTAATATATCCTCTTCTTTCTCCTCTTTTTCATAACTTTTAATTCTAAGGCCTACTCTTAATATAAGTTCTTTCATGCTTATAGGTTTTACCATATAATCTACTGCTCCAAGCTCTAACCCAAAAATTCTATCCTCTTCTTCTCCCCTTGCTGTAGTCATAATAACTGGTGTACTACCTTTTTTGTTAATCTTTCTTAATAAAGTCCATCCATCCTTTTGGGGCATCATTACATCTAAAATTATTAGATTAAAATCTTCATTTTCTATAAGTTCTTCCCCCTCTTTTCCATCATAAGCACTATATACCTCATAACCTTCTTTTTTTAAATATAAAGCCATAATATCATTAAGCTTTTTCTCGTCTTCAATTATAAGAATTCTTTTTCCCACTAAAGTAACTCCCTTCATCATATATTTATCTCATTTAACCTATTTTTAATACTAGCATTCTATTTTTTATAGGGTATTAACTTAAACTAAGCAATAAATTTTTTCTCAAAAATAGGTGTTTTTAGACTATTTTATAAACAAATTTCATACAAATACAAAAATATTTTCATTCATCTTAAATATATAACAATTATATATTAAATTATTATGTGCTTTCTATAAAATCCTTGAATTTTCACAATTCTATCACAATTATTTACTAATTACTCAATCTTTATTTTTCCCCAAATTATAAAAAAGAGTACCTCACTTTTTAGTGAAATACCCTTTTTGCTTCTTTATAATAACTTTTACAAATCTTTTACCATTTATTTAGTAAGGTCTATTCTAAATTTTAAATCATTTCTTATTTCATAATTACCTAAGTCACTAGTTCCTATTTTATATTTTTTATTCTTATCTAACGGTTCAAACTCCATAATATACTCATTAGGATTATTTTTATCTTTTTTTACCTTATCCAAGGCATCCTTTCTTTCTACCCAATTGTCTTTATCATCCTTTATTGATAACTCTTTAGCTTGCAAAAATGGAGCCTTTCCTTCTGCTTTATATCTAACAATCGTTTTATCTTTATAAGTTTTTATTTCTTTAATTGTAATTTTGCCCATTTTCCCTTGTAAAAGTTCTATTGGATATACTCCATCTATATTTTTATATGTTTCTTTAATAGGTGAATTATCTTTACTAAAAATATCTCTATATGGTATGACAGTTAAATATTTAGGAATATGACTTGAATTAACAAATTTAAGTTCACAAGTAAAATCCTTAGAAGGAGAATTCTCAACATCACCACCTACATGTCCCTTAAACGCAATCTCATTTCCCTCATCATCTAAAATAAACCAGCTGTAATATAACATCTCCCCTATTGTCATTTCCACATTAAAAGCTTTTTCTCTCTTTTCAATGTCTTTGTATTCCTCCTTATTGTACTTACCAACAAAGCTTATAGTAGTATTTATAGGTGTAAAACTTACTTTTTCTACATTAACAAGTGCATCTGGAAATTGAACTTTGATATTAGACTTAAACACTTTAGTATGTTTAGATATTTCATCCTTTGAAACACTAAATTTTAAATTCCAATTTCCTGTTACACCATATATATTTTTCACATTTAAATCCACATTAAATTTATTTTTAAGATTCATATCACCTATGTCTATACTGTCCGAATTTATATACGTATGCCCATCTAGATATCTTTCGTCAGAACCTAAACTACTATTAGGCTGTTTCCCATTTATTTTAATATATTGAAATAAACTAAAAGGCATAGAACTGCCATCTTTTCTTTCTTCAACTATTTTTTTAATATCATCTTTAGTTTTTATAGTATAGGCTATCATTAGTTCTGTATCATCACATACCACTTCATTTATAGTTAAAGTTATCCCTTTATCTGTAACACTTTTGTTTACACTATTAGAATATTTCTCATATTCCCCTTCTTTTGGTACTCCATATCCTATTAAAGCTTGGATTACTGATTTAAATTCCGAAATATTCTTTGCAAAGGCAGGTATATTTACACTAATAAGGGCTACAGCTATTATTAAAGATGCAGCTACAGCCTTATGTTTAAAGTTCTTTTTAGCTCTTTTACCTTTAACTTGTTTTAATAAATTCTTTTTCAATCTTTTCTTTCTTAAATCATCCATATTTGAATCTAAATTTTCTTCTTCATCTTTATCTATATTAATATAATTAAATAATTCCAATATATCCTTTTCTTCAAATATTTCTTTATTCATTTACACACTCTCCCTTCTTTAATATTTCAAATTTTTCTTTTAAAATCTTTCTACTTCTTGAGAGTCTGTTATCCACTACACTTCTATTTACCCCTAAATAACTTGCTATATCAACTATTTCTTCCTGTATTAAATATCTTCTTATAAAAATCTCCCTATCCATTCCTTTTAGATCTTTTATCATATTTATGATCTCATCTTTATTTTCCTTGGATATAATTAAATTTTCTACTTGTTCTTTTGATTCAAAAATATAATTTTCAATACAATCTATATTTGTATTTTTAATAATTTTTTTCTTGTAGTTTATAGCCTTATATTTTGCTACAGCTTTAAACCAATATTTAAAGGTTCCCTTTTCTTCATGAAACTTATCTATGTTGTCCCATAAACACATAAATATATCATTAATACACTCATCTATATAGGTAGAATACTGTTTGGAACCAAATACTGAAAATACTACTTTATATATATAGTCACAATAATTATCAAAAGCATATTCTAGAGCCTTTGGATCTTTATCCTTCAGTCTGTTAACAAAATTATCTTCACTTATCTGCATCTTTACCTCCTGATTATTGTTTATACTCGTTACGATTATATTCCATTGTATTAAATATTTGTTAAAAGGCCTTTCATATACTAATACAAATCTTCTTGTATCTTTCTATCATAAAAAATAATTTTTTTACTTTTATTTTCTCTATTGCCTTTTTATTCTTCAAATTCTTTATTATTATAGTATAATTGCTTTATAAACTAAAATTTAATTTGTATAACCTTTTATCTTAGATGACTTTAAACACAGTATTTTTTATTAATACTTTTAATAATTATAGGAGAAAATTTATGATAAAAAATACAAATATAACCTCAAAGTTTTCTTATAATGTGACAATATCTATTTTTGATCTTGATACAAATAAACTTTATATTTATACATTAGATACTTAATATACAAAGGCATGGTGATATAAATGGAAACTATTAGTATTTTTGAAAAGCAGCTTGAATTAGGTACTGACCCAAAAGAGCTTTGCAAAGCTCACAAATTTTTTGATGAGTACTTCAGTGTTTTTAATAAAAATCATAATTTTAAAGAAAATACAAAAAAAATATTATATGAATATAGCAAAGAAAGTATATATAAAACCTTTAATATTTTAAAAAATGCCTTTGAAAAGAAAGCAAATTTTATATCTGACTCATTAGATTTAAAAATTATACCTAGTTTAATAGTTTTTATAGGAGATGGTTCTGTAGATGGTCATGGATCATTAGTAAATGGAAAACCTTACGTTTTCTTCGATTTAACTTCAATTATCCAAAGATTTGACAATTATAATATTGATTTGTTTGTAACTCATGAGCTTCTCCATGGAATTCATTATTCCTGTAATCCTCATTTTTATCCTAAAAATTACAACAATATTGAAGAAAAATATTTTAAGAGGATGATTGCAGAAGGAATTGCCACTAATTTTAGTCCTACTTTTTCGTCAAGTACTATTGAAGATTCATATTGGATGGGACTTCTTAATAAAAAAGGCTTTCAAATTTGGGTAGATAACTGTGAGAAAATCAAAAATAATATTGCATATAACATAAATTTATCCTTAAAAACCTCTTCATTTGATAAAGATTTATACCATACTCTTTATACTGTTTCTGATTTAAAACACTTAACTAATTCTAGATTAGCATATTATTATGGCTCACAAATAATTAGTAAACTTAGTAAGTATAAATCAATAAATGAAATATTATCAATAAATTATGAATACTTTAAAGGTTATGTTTTATCTTATTTTCAGTTGAATTAAATTCTTTATTTCCATACTTTTTTCTATCGACTTTATAAATTTTGGATTTTAAGTCCTATCTAAGTACTTAACTCAATATATTTTTCAGATAATTTTTTTATAATATGTAAATTTATTTCATCAATTTCTGTTGGATTTATAGTAAAATGAATACCATCAATAACTATTCATTTAAAATCAAATAAGTTAAAACTAACAAAATAATCTACTATTATAAGATTGTTTTAGATGGATATAATAAAATATGTCATTAAGTTTAATTGTATGTTATACTAAATAAGTTGAAATAAAATAAATAAGAAAAGAGAAAAAAATAATGAGATATGCTAAAGTAGAAAAATTAATTAAAAAAATGGATAGAGAAATAGAATCACTTAAAATTGCCTCAAAATACCTATCAAACATAGATGAAATTAATGAGGTTAGAAATACTTTAAATAAGAAAAGACAAGAATTAGCTGATGAACTTTATAGTGAAGATACAAAATCATATTATGATTGTCGTGCAATTATAAGAGAACTTTTGGACAAAGAACTAAATGAAGAAGATCAAAAGCAATTACTTGAAAATATTAAAGAAAAGTTTGGAAGACAATCGCCCAATCCTACAAAACAAAGCGTTGGATTAAATGCATGGCTTAAAGAACTTGATATTGAATTTAATTGGGTGCAAAATGAAGATAACGGCTGGGCTACTCTTATAATAACTGACTTTGGAGCACACGAGAAATAATTTAATAAAATTCTTAACAGACTCTATTATTTATAAAAATTAATTAATACAAGACTACAAAACACTTACCGGTATAAAGGTAAGTGTTTTTATATGTTTAAAATCCTCCGAAAAATCTTTTGGCTATATCTACTGCTTCCTTTGCATCTTTAGCATAAAAATCTGCATTTATCATTTCTGCATATTCTTCATTAAGCACTGCTCCACCAACAAAAGTTTTACAATCTATTCCACTGTCTTTTAAAGCCTTTATGGTATCTTTCATACTATTTACTGTAGTAGTCATTAAAGCACTTAATCCTACTAACTTTATATTATTTTTCTTCACTTCTTCTACTATTCTCTCTACTTCAACATCTTTTCCCAAATCTATAATATCAAATCCATAGTTTTCTAGTATAACCTTCACTATATTCTTCCCTATATCATGAATATCACCTTTAACAGTGGCCATTAATATTTTTCCTTTATTTATTTTTGGTGAATTATCCTCTCTAAGTTTTTCCTTTATAGCTGCAAAAGCTTTTTTAACTGTTTCCGCTGATTGAATTAGCTGTGGTAAAAATATTATGCCTTTCTCATATTTCTCTCCAACTTCATCTAGGGCAGGAATTAGCTCTTCATTTATTATTGAAAGTTCAGCTCTATCTTTAAGAAGTTCCTTTGTCTTACTATATGCCTCTTCTTTTATTCCCTTTATAACTATTTCCTTTAAATTTAAATTGCTTTTCTGTGTTTTTACTTCCTTGCTATTTGAAGTTTCATTTGCATACATCTCTATATAATTTGCAGCTCCTATATCCTGATTATTTAAAACCTTAAAAGCATTTATAATATTTATCATTTCTTTATTGTTAGGATTTAATATAGGTAAATCTAATCCCGATTGAAGGCTCATAGCTAAAAAGGTTTTGTTTATAAGTTCTCTATTAGGTAATCCAAAGGATATATTAGATACCCCTAATATTGTTTTCACCTTCAATTTTTCTTTAACTAAAGTTACTGCTTTAAGAGTTTCTCTAACATCTTCTTGTTGTGCTGATGCAGTTAAAACCAAACAATCAATAAATATATCTTCTCTTTTCATACCATAATCTAAAGCTTTATTAACTATTTTCTCAGCTATTTTTAGCCTTTCTTCAGCTTTTTTAGGTATACCCTTATCATCTAAAGTTAGTGCAACAACAGCCGCTCCATATTTTTTTATTAATGGTAATAAATTATCTAATACTTTATCTTCTCCATTTACAGAATTAACTATAGCCTTTCCATTATATACTCTCAATGCCTTTTCTATAACTTTAGGATTATTAGAATCTATTTGAAGAGGTGCATCAATTATAGATTGAATCTCTTTTATAACTTTTTTCATGGTTTCTTCTTCATCTATTTCTGGAAGTCCCACATTTACATCTAATATATCTGCTCCAGACTCCACCTGACCTATTGCTTCTTTTAATATATAGTCTATATCATTGTTTCTAAGAGCTTCTTTGAATAATTTTTTACCCGTTGGGTTAATTCTTTCTCCTATTATCTTAACTCCATCTATTAAAACTGCCTTTGTAGAAGAACATACTCCACAAATATTCTTTTCTTTTAACTTTTTTACTTGTACATCCTTTAGACTATATACAATTTCTCTTATAAATTCATCTGTAGTTCCGCAACAGCCTCCTACTATTCTTACTCCCTTCTCTACAATACTCCTTTGAAAAGCTGCAAATTCTTTAGGTTTAATATTATAAATAGTTTTACCATCTTTAACTGTTGGAAGCCCTGCATTTGGCTGTACCATTATAGGTACACTTGAATATTTTATTATTTCATCTACAATGTCTTCTAATTCATTTGGTCCTAGTGAACAATTTACACCTAAAGCGTCTACCCCTAATCCCTCTAAAGTGATAACCATAGACACTGGGGTACAGCCTGTAAAAGTTCTCTTATTTTTTTCAAAGGTCATAGTGCAAAATACAGGAAGATTGGTATTTTCTTTTGCCGCCAAAATAGCCGCTTTAGCTTCATAAAGATCCGTCATTGTTTCTATCAAAATTATATCTGCTCCACTTTTTTCTCCTTGTATAACCTGTCCTTTGAAGATTTCATAGGCTTCTTCAAATTTTAATGTTCCCATAGGTTCTAAAAGCTGTCCTATTGGACCTATATCTAGCGCTATAAATATTTCCTTATTTCCCCTTGCTTTTTTCACATTATCTATAGCTTTGTCTATAATACGTTCCACAGAAAACTCACTTTGCTTAAGCTTTATTTCATTTGCTCCAAAGGTATTTGTTGTTATAACTTTTGCCCCTGCATCTACATATTTTCTATGTATGTTTATTATTTTTTCAGATTCTAATACATTTAACTCCTCTGGCAAATCTGAAATCTTTAGTCCTAATTTTTGAAGCATTGTTCCCATGGCACCATCAAATACTATTATATTTTCTTTTATATAATCTTTAATATTCACATATCTCACCTATCTTTCTAAATTTACAACTATCAAATTTATTACACTGATTACAGGATTTTTTCTTTACTATAACTTCTTTTGGAATTATGCCTATAATGGCAGTTACAGATTTTCTAGGTATTAATATATTATGGGATGAAACTGTTAATCCAATAATTTTTTCAGCATCTAAGGATTTTAATAAATCTCTTTGTATAGATATATCCAAATCGCCATACCCTGGACTATATCTCCAATTTATATTTAGCTTATCTTTTTCTGCTTCTTTTTTTACTTCATTTTCTATAAAATCACAATATTCTTCTATAGCAGTTGTGGCACAGGCATCTAAAATTATTGCTTTAGTCATATTAATCTTTTCATAATATAATATTTTTCTATCAACTTCACTTCCTAAGGTTGCAGCCATTACACAACATTTATTGGATTTTTCTAAATGATTGATAATATCCTTTCCCTTTAGGTTTAAACCAATCTCCATTAAGCTAACCTGATTTTTTATATGAACACTAGAGTATTTATAAGTAGCTCTTAAATTAGCTAAGGTTTTTATTTCTTTTATACACTCCTCTATAAGAGCATCTATTTCATTAGAAATTTCCTGTCCTCTATATCCTAAGTATCTTAAAACCTGATCTTTATCTATATTTAAATTATTATTGTCCATTTTTATTCACCCTATCTATTAAAATCTTGTTTCAAAAGTTTTTATTTCATTACTAAAGTTTTTATTTCATTACTAATATAACTTTGATTTTTAGGATATACTCTACACCTTCTTATATTTTAAATTAAATCTTTCTAATTTTTAATAATTACTTCTAAGCAATATATTATTTAATTAGTATTAAACTTTAAACTGCTACGCCTTTGTTTATAGAATTAAATATTGACTTGGTACTCTCCGTTATTTTCCTAGCTATATAAGGATTGTTCATTGTATATAAATGTATACCCTTTACTCCACTAGATACTAAATCAACTATCTGTTCTACTGCATAGGCTATTCCTGCATCCCTAATAGCCTCTTTATCATACTCATATTTATCTAATATTTTTATAAACTTTTTAGGTAATGTGGCACCGGATATTTTAACTATTCTCTCTATTTGTTTTTTATTAACTACAGGCATTATTCCTGCCTGTATAGGAACTTTTATGTTCTTTTGCTCTGTTCTATTTAAAAATTCATAGAATGTATTATTATCAAAAAACAACTGAGATATTAAATGTTCTGCTCCTGCATCTACCTTTCTTTTTAATTCTTTTATATCCTTTTCTAGGCTTTCACATTCAATATGTCCTTCTGGATAACAAGCCCCTGCTATTCCAAAATTATTGTTTTCTTTTATTTTTCTTATAAGTTCAAAGGCATAATTGTATTCTCCAATAATATTTTTACCCTTTAGAATATCTCCTCTTAAAGCTAATATATTTTCAATATTATTTTCTTTCAATTCATTTATTATTGAATCTATATCTTCCCTTGTTGAATTTATACAGGTTAGATGTGCTAACGCTTCTATACCATATTTGTTTTTTACAAGAGATGATAGCTCACAGGTCTTATTGTCTTTTAAGCTTCCTCCAGCTCCATAAGTTACACTTATAAAATCCGGTGTTAAATCTTTTAATTCTTCTAAAGTTTCATATATGGTTTCTATAGATGATGTAACTTTTGGTGGAAAAATTTCAAAAGAAAAAACTAAATTTTTTTGATTAAACAATTCTTTTATATGCATTTTAAAGCCCCCTTAATTTTTATATGATGTACTACAAATATTTAATTTCTGAGAGACTTTAAAAATAAAAAACCTAAAGGATAGTTCCCTTAGGTTTTAAAATTCCTAGACACATCCTCATCTCTCAGCTTATGCTGCAGGATTTAGCACCTTATATATTTTCATATAGGTTGCTGGGCTTCATAGGGCCAGTCCCTCCACCGCTCTTGATAAGTATTAAATTTTAACTTACTAAATTTTAACTGTAATTATATAATAAAAATTTATAGTTGTAAAGAGTTTTTATGTTTCAATAAAATTATTGAATAAGAAATTAAAACTAATTTAATAAATTATATTAAAAGTTCATTTATCCATTATTTTGTACTTACATAAATTAATTTGAATTTATTACAAAAATATGTATAATATATAATATATTCATTTAATGTTTATTATGAATTTAATTAAAATTTCAATTAAACATGAAATCAAATATAATATTTATAATGTGAGGTGCAAAAATGAAGAAAAAATTTATTAAAGTGCTATGTTCAGTAGCCCTTAGCTGTATGATATGTACAAGCTATCTAGCTAAAGTATCTGCAGCAGCCCCTATTAATAATACTAAAATTAAGTCTAATGAAATCAATACATCAGTAGATAGCAGCAATAAATTGGAAAGAATGCCTTCTACTAATTCTGAACCTTTAGGTTTAAATGCTAAAAATACTAATTCATCAAAGTATTCCTTTAGTGACTTAAACAAACTAAGCAATAAAGAAATTTTAGATTTAACATCTAAAATAAAATGGAATGATATTTCGGATCTTTTCCAGTATAACGATGATAGTTATGCTTTTTATTCAAACAGAGAACGTGTACAAGCTTTGATAGATGGACTATATGAAAAGGCTTCTACTTATACTAGTACTGACGATAAAGGAATTGATACATTAGTTGAGATTCTAAGATCTGGATTTTATTTAGGATTTTATAATGATTCTTTAAAATATTTAAATGATAGATCTTTTCAAGATAAATGCATCCCTGCAATGCTTGCTATAGAAAATAATAAAAATTTCAAATTAGGTAAAAAAGGTCAAGATACAGTAATAAATGCTTTAGGTAAACTTATAGGGAATGCTTCTTGTAACGCAGAAGTAGTTAATAAAACAGTACCTATACTAGAACAATACTACAGAGAAATGAATACATATCCTAAAGATAAATTAAAGGGCGATGCTGTATATAATTTTATGAAAGAGATAAACTATGATATCTCTCAATATTCATATGACAACCATATTCAAGACGGCAAAAACACTCCTTGGACTGGTAAAATAGATTCTTTTATAAATGCAATATCTAAATTTGCAAATATACCTGATGTTACAGAAAACAATGGTTGGATTATAAATAACGGTATTTATTATACTAGTAAGTTATCTATGTATCACAGTAATCCATCTATTCCACATTCTGTAATAGATAATTGCCTTAAATTACTTCCTGCTTATAGTGAACAATTCTATACTGCAGTGGAAAGAATAAAGGAAGATTTTAATTCTAAGGATTCAAAGGGCAATGCTATAGACATTGATAAATTACTTGAAGATGGTAAAAAACATTATTTGCCTAAAACTTATACTTTTGATAATGGAAAAATGATTATAAAAACTGGAGATAAAGTAGATGAATCAAAAGTGCAAAGACTTTATTGGGCATCTAAAGAAGTAAAATCTCAATTTCATAGGATAACAGGTAATGATAATCCTCTAGAAACAGGTAATGCAGATGATATTCTAACTATGGTAATATACAATAGTCCAAAAGAATATAAACTAAATAGAACTTTATATGGATACAGTGTAGACAATGGTGGAATATATATTGAAGGTATTGGTACTTTCTTTACCTATGAAAGAACTCCTGAAGAAAGTATATATAGCCTAGAAGAACTTTTCCGTCATGAATTTACTCACTATTTACAAGGACGTTATTTGATACCAGGATTATTTGGTCAAGGTGATTTTTATAAAGGAAATAGCGGAAGAATCACATGGTTTGAAGAAGGTTCTGCTGAATTTTTCGCAGGATCAACTAGAACTTCTGTATTACCAAGAAAATCAATGGTTGGCGGACTTTCTCAAAAACCTAAAGAAAGATTTAGTGCAGATAAGATATTACATTCCAAATATGATGATGGATGGGAATTCTATAAATATGGATATGCTTTCTCAGATTATATGTATAATAACAACAAAAAACTATTCAGCGATTTAGTATCTACTATGAAAAATAATGATGTTAAAGGTTATGAAAACTTAATAGAAAATGCAAGTAAAGATACTAATGTTAACAAAAACTATCAAGATCATATGCAAAAATTAGTTGACAATTATAATAATTATACAATACCATTAGTTTCTGATGATTATATGAAAAAATATGACAACAAAGACTTAAACGAAATAAAATCAGATGTTGAAAGTACTATGAATTTGACAAATTCTCAAATAACCAAAGAAAGTTCTCAATACTTTGATACTTATACTCTAAAATCAACTTACACATTAGATTCCAACAAAGGTGAAATTAACAATTGGAATTATATGAATAATAAAGTTAATGAATCTCTAGAAAAACTAAACAAATTAGGATGGGGCGGATATAAAACAGTTACTGCTTACTTCTCAAATCCTAAAGTAAACTCACATAATCAAGTAGAATATAATGTAATTTTTCATGGATTATTAACTCACAACAAAAACTTTAATGAAGCACCAACAATTAAATTAGATTTCCCTAAGGAAGCAAATACAGATGAAAAAATTAATTTTTCTAGCGAAGGTTCAAAAGATGATGGTAAAATAGTTTCATATAATTGGGATTTTGGGGATAACACTACTAGTTCTGAAAAAAACTCTTTTCATATTTATAAAGATCCTGGTACTTACATAGTAAAACTTACAGTTACAGATGATAAAGGTTTAAAAACCGAAAAAGCTTCATCTATAACTATAAATAAAGTTCTTAAAGGAAATGTAGTATCAGAAAAAGAAGATAACAATGATTTTACAACTGCTAACCCAGTTTATTATAAGGATTTAGTAAATGGATCTGTTAGTTCATCAGACAATAAAGATACTTTTTATTTCACCGTTACTAAACCTTCAGATATAACTATAACTGTAGAAAAAACTAATAATGACAAAAGTGAATTTAATTGGCTTTTATTTAGCGACGAAGATAAATCAAACTACATGGCCTTTCCAAATAAAGAACTAGGAAATCAACTTTCTAATACTGTAAAAATAAATAAACCTGGTAAATACTATTTAGTAATTTATAAAACCCTTGGAGAAAAAGTAGACTATAAATTTAGCATAGAAGGAGCTATATTATCATCTTCACAAGACGACAACGATACGGATACTAACCCTAATAAAGATAAACTAGTTATATCAGAAAAAGAAGATAATGATTCTTTTGATAAAGCTAATAGAGTTGGTAAAAATCAAACTGTACTAGCTACTTTAGATACTAAGGATAATCGTGACACTTACTATTTTGATGCTTTAGCTGCTAGAACTATAGATATAGTTATGGAAAACACTGATAATAATTCTACCATATTCAATTGGCTTGCTTACAGTAGTGATAATACTAATAATTATATTGGATATCCTACAAAAAAAGAAGGTAATAAACTTATGGGAAGTTTTAAAGTACCTAAACCTGGACGATATTATATATTAGCTTATAAAAATTCTTCAAATAAGATCAACTATAAATTAACTATAAATGGTGATATTGATAAGGTTCCTCTTAAAAATGAAATTCACGAAAAAGAAAACAACGATTCTTTTGAGTCTGCAAATAAAATTGTACTTAATGCTCCTATATTAGGTAGCCTAAATGGTGAAGATCTTAGAGATATCTATTCATTTGAGATAAAAGAAACTAAAGATTTAAATATAAAACTAACTAATTTAAATAATTTAGGATTAACCTGGACTCTTTATAAAGAATCAGACTTAAATAATTATATTGCCTATGGATCAAAATTAGGTAGTACAATAGTAGGTAACTGTCATGTAACTCCTGGTAAATATTATCTATATGTGTATAAATACTCTGGTAATAATGGTAATTATTCATTAATAATAAAATAATTTCTCAATAATAAAAATCCTAATTAAAGTTTAAAATAAGAGGATGTTCAAAAATAGATTTAATTTTCAAACATCCTCTCATTTATTTATTTCTAATAATCAACAAACTAAAAATTCAAATACTTACTTTTTAGTAGCTTTCTCATCTTTTTGTTGTTTCATAACAGAAGTTATAGTTTTGTCAAGGGTAGCTAACGCTTTAGTTATTTCATCAAGCTTTTTTTCTATTCTTAATAAAAGATATAAACTAACTGCTATAGGGAATCCCACATCACTTATAAGCTTTATTAATTGGTCATACATGGAATCCACCCCCCTTTTTGTGAGAGTACAGATCATAGAATACAAAGAAAAAAAGAGATTAAATTTTAAATAACGGAATTCTAAGAAATTTTTTGGTATATCAAATTTTTAGGTGTTTATTTTTATTATTTTTCTGTATTACTTGTACTCTATTATCTATCTCTTCTCTATTTTTTATACTCTACTATTAACTATGCTCTTTCAGTACCTTTTGCAGTTTTTTTATAGCTTTATTTTTAATATATCTTACGGAATTATAGGTTTTATTAATAGAATCAGCTACTTCTTGAATACTATTATTTCTAATATAAAAGCTATCTATCACTTTTTTTTCATCTACGGTAAGCTTGTCTAATGCTTTATAAAGTTCATTTATATTTTCATAGGCTATTATTTCATCCTCTATAGTGAAGAAATATTCATTCCCTTTATCTGATATATTTTCATCTGGTATTTCTCTGTGATGCTTTATCTCTCCTTTTAATAGAGCTTTATAATTTGTTTTAATAGTTTTTATACAATAGGGAATAAATTTACTTTCCTCCCCTTTAAACATATTAACAGCCTTTATAACGGAAAGATAACCATGCTGTACTAAATCCTCATATTCATAACATGAAATTCTCCACTTTGAAGCCTCTTTTAATATAATTGGAGTAAAATATGCTATAATTTTATTCAAAACTTCTATATCTCCTTCTTTATATTTCTCTAGCAGCTTGTACAATACAAACACCATCCTCTTATTAATAAAAAAAAAATTATAGCTCTATCTACTATTCATATTATTTATGTATACTCCCAAGGTTGTATAATAATTTAAAATTATAAAATAATTAAAGCTTTTTAACTTCATGTTCTCCAATATTTCCTACATTTTCTTTATAATTTATTCCTACTGTTAATTTTTCTGGAACTAATTTAAAGGATTTATTATCATCCTTTAAAGGTAAATTATTATATAAACTTGATAAATCACTTGCATTTTCCATATATTTATTCTTATATTACTATCCCTGTTAATATAATATTATAAGACTTATCTAAATTCATCTTTTTAATTAATTTTAATATACTAATAAGGAATAAATAATTAAGGTGATTATATGTTTTTTAGAATTCCAGAGGAAATCAATGGTGCTAAGGATAAAATATATATTTTGGATACTAAATGCGCTGATGTAAATGGTGATGGTCTAAATGAAATTATAACTGTTACAGGCAAAAAACCCTATGGGGAAAATGGGTTTATCGAAGATATAACCCTTAATGTAAAGAATAAAAAAACTAATGTTGATATAAGTATAAAACCAAAGGAAAATGCAGGTTATGAACCAAATCTATTTATAGGCAAATTTGGAGATGATAATATTCCTAAAGTATTTCTCTCCATAAACTCTGGCGGCAGCGGTGGATATTATTTTAACTATATTTATTCCTTTAAAGACAATGTTGCAAGGATTATTTTTGATTATGAAAAATTTAGTGATGATAACAAGTATACTGCAGTATATGAAGACTATTATAAAGTAAGAGTGAAATCTCTTAAAGGTAATTTAGAAGGAATAATTGATCTTACAGCTATAAGGGATAAAGAATACTTATCACAAATTTATAATGCAAACGGTAAACTCAAGGAACCTATAATCGGTGACGTTTTATTCCTTGGCAATTTATCTCCTTTAAGTTTAAATGGATCCAATAGCTTTAACCTGCTCACACATCAAAGAATTATAGGTCTTTATAACGCTGATACTCTAGGTTCAGTAGAATCTATTCTTAAGTGGGATGGTTATCAATTTTCTCCTATTGTGACTCAACTTGTAGTACCGATGTAAAAATATTTTTAATTAAACTTATAAAAATAAAAATTAAGCTTTATCTAATAGTTTATAACCCTATTAGATAAGGCTATTTATATTTTATTAAAAATTTTTGAAATATATATTTAAAGCATAATCTATTATATAAATCCCTATTTAGCTTAAAAATACTTATTAAAAATTGCAATTGCTTAAAATTACTTAAAAGCACTTGAAAAATGACTTAGAACAACTTATAATTAACTTATAATATTTCTGATCTGGAGGTATAAAATTTTGTATCAAGAAGAAAGAATGAGTAAAATATTAGAATATTTAAAAATAAATAAACGAATAAAAGTAGATGAAATATGTAAAATGTGCAATGTTTCAAGAGATACCGCAAGACGCGATCTTGTAAATCTTGAAAGAGAAGGAGAAATTCTTCGAACTCATGGTGGTGCCATATTACCTAATACAAGAGGTAAAGTAAAAAACTATGAAGACCGACTTCTTACTTATCCAACTGAAAAAAAACTGATAGCAAAACTTGCAACATCTTTAATCAAAAATACAGATAAATTAATAATGGATTCCTCAACCACAGTGCAAATCTTTGCAGAAATGCTTGAAGTAGAAAATTTATCTGTTATAACCAATTCAATAAATTTAGCACATACATTATCAAAAAAAGCTAATATAGACATTCATTTATTAGGAGGAATTTTAGATAATGAATATAAATTTTTATATGGATCTAATACCATAGATATGCTTTCCAATTATTTTGCTGATAAAGCATGTATAGGAGCCCTTGGAATATCAGAAAAAGGTATAACTGTAGCTCATGCAGAAGATGCTTCTGTTATGAAAAAAATGGTTGAACAATCTAATGAAACTATAGTTTTAGTAGATCATAGTAAATTCGGTAACAATAGTTTTTCTAAAGTATGTGATCTATGTGATATTGATTTAATAGTTACAGATAAGTTACCAAATAAAGATTTAACTAAAATATTTGAAGAAAATAACATAGATATTATGTCAGTAACTGAGAAAGGTTAAGGTGGATAATAATGAAGTTAATAGCATTAGACTTAGATGGTACTCTATTAAATAATAAGAGCATCATAAGTAAAAAAAATGCAGAAGCTATTAAATACGCTCAAGATAAAGGAATAGAAATCACAATTTCTACAGGCCGTCCTCATTTTGATGTGTGTTCTATATGTAAAAAAGCAAATATATCTACACATATAATTGGAAGTAATGGAGCTTCTATCCATTTTAAAGATAAAAAAGAATTGTACTCTATAGGTATAGATAAAAAAGATGTAAAAGAAATATTACATTGGTTAACTGATAAAAACTTTTATTATGAAGTATCTACAAATAGAGCCATTTATACTCCTTTCAATGGGAAAGATATGCTAAAAATAGAAGCAGATAAAGTAATTAGCAGCAATCCTAAATCTGTAAACATAGAAGAAATATATGAATCCTGTGAAAAACAATTTATTCAAGCAGGCTTTGTTTTTGTAGATAATTATAAAGATATATTATATAGAAATGATGATCTTTATAATATACTTGCATTCTCTTTTGACGAAGAAAAGAGAAAATCTGGTATGGATTACTTTAAAAATTCAGATAAGTTTTCAGTTTTTTCTTCTGGAAATCATAACTTTGAAATAGTAAATAAGCATACTTCAAAGGGAGCTTCACTAGAAAGATTAGCTTGTAATTTAAATATATCTTTAGATGAAACTATGGCTTTTGGAGATAATTATAATGATGTATCTATGTTTGAAAAAGTAAAATATAGTGTTGCTATGGGAAATGCAGATGAAAATATTAAATCAATATGTAAACTAGTTGCAGATACTAATTATAATAATGGAGTAGCAAAAATGATTTATAAATTTATTGACTAAACTTATAGAATATATTAAAACAATAAAAATTAATTAATCTCTTGTGGGCGTGACCTTTTGGGCGTAACCATAAGTTATTAATAGGGACAGGAATATCATATCCTGTCCTTTTAATTAAACACTTTAAAGTTAACTTTATTTTATTCAATTAAACTACTCCTAATTTATACATACATTCCTATAGGCATTATATATATGGCTGGTGCCTTTATTTCTGTTATGATACTCTTAGGTGTAACTATATTATTATTTCTAAGTATATCTAAGTATGGATTTAGAGAATTTATAAAATCCATATAATAATCTTCCATACCTGTTTTATCTAATAAGCATATACTTCCTTTATTATTTTCACATCTTAAAACCTTACCTAATACTCTACAGGGAAAATGTGAATTATCATATATGCTTTTGCTACAAAAACACTTTTTATCTACATTTAATACTGCTTTGCATTGATTGAATTTTGTTACCACATTTGCGTAATCATTTGTTTCCAACAGCTTCTTTAGAATTTCTAGTTGTTTTTCTATTATAGTATAATTAGTAATTGATTTTTCCATATCTGTATTTTGCAATAATTTATTTAACTCCTTAGAATCATAACACTTTATAATATCTAATAAATTTGTTATTTCATTACAAGTAGACTCTGATATAATATTTGAATCAAACTCAACGTATTCTCCTGGAATTAAATTATTATTAAAAATATCCTGATCTGTAATATACCTTAACATATTCTTATTTATGAGAGCATTTCTTAAATCATAAAACAAATAAAACTTAGTATATATTCTTTTTATTGTCAATTCATTTCTATTAACGGATCTATCATCTAAAGACCCCGAAAAATCATTTATCATACTTTGTGAAATATCCTCTATTTTATTATGATCTTTATCATTATTAGATATCTTACTCTCTTCTGATCTTTGATTTTTACGACCACTCTGAAGCCTTATAAAATCACTTTTATCTCTCATAAATCTTATGGATTTACTTTCTATAAATCCATCTATTACTATAGGATAAATATCTGATAATAGCTTCTCATTCAAATAAATAGGTATAGGCATTAATTCATTCAAAAATGGCCTGATTTAATTAATCAGACTTTTCACCTACCTTCTATATTGATACTTATTATATTTATATATATTTTATAAAAAAATTATAAATTACTTTTTTGTTATACTCATCTTAAGGAAATCTTTCCTATAATATTTATAAAAATTTTCATACCCGTAATACAATTTCATGTTATTATTTTCTTTGAACATAAAAATCCTCCAACATATTGCATAATATATTTAGAGGATTTTTTCATCATTAATTATTAATTGTTTTTTATTTCTTAATATATAAAACCTTTACACTGATAATTAAATAAATCTATTTAATTATTGTTATTATTTAAAACAACATCTTCTATTTTAGACCTTTCATGTCTAAATGTTAATCCTATAATAGTTGCTATAAGCATTAATACTGCTGCTACTATATATGCAGAATTGTAATTTCCTGTAGAATCAAAAATAGCTGCTGCTGTCATAGGCCCTATGATTCCTCCAATTCCCCAGCCTGTATAAATTAATCCATAGTTAATCCCAAAATTCTTTACTCCATATCTATCTGTAGCAGCAGCAGGAAATATTGCAAATCCTGCACCATAACATAATCCTGCTATGGCTACTCCTATTGACAAAAGTCCTACATTAGAATATCTAGGGAACACAAACATATTTATTCCTTGAAAAATAAATATCAATTTCATAAGATTTATTCTGTCCATTTTATCTGATAAAGTACCACCTAATACTCTACCAAGGGTATTAAATATGGCAAGTAAAATAACTAATATAAATCCTCCCTGCCAATTTACCTGAATTTTCGCAATATTGGATATATGGCCTATTATCATTAATCCTGCTGAAGATGAAAATGCTAGCATTAGCCAAAGTTTATAAAAGTCTGCGGTCCTTATCATTTCTTGCCATGTACAATCCGTTGATGATTTTATCTCTTTTTTATCCTTAGAATTAATATTTTTATGTATAACGCCTTCCGGTGGATTTTCTAAAAATTGTGCTAAAAGTACTGATAAAATTAAAGCACCTACTCCTATATATATAAAAGTTTTAGATAAACCAACTGTTTTTATTAAATAGTTTGCTAATGGTGAATAGAACGCTGATGATAAGCCTATTCCAGCTACTACTATTCCTGTGACCATTCCTTTTTTTTCATGTGGAAACCATTTTACTACCGGCGGTGCAGTAGAAGCATTTATAGTACCTATCCCCGCTCCTGCTATTATCCCCATAGTTAAAATCATAATATTAGGTTCTGTAAATATTCCTGAAAGAATAAGTCCTACTCCCATCAATATTCCACCTAAAGTTACTGTAAGTTTGGGCCCCTTTAAATCCTGAACTTTCCCAAATATAACCATAGCAATTACAAATGATACTGTAATCACTGTATAGGGAAGGGAGGCCTGTTTGCTTGTCCAATTAAGGTCATTAATTAGTGATTTACTTATAACACTCCATATGTAAATTAAACCTGCAATAAAGTTGGTCGATGTTGCTACCCACAACACCCTATAAGCTTTTTTATTCATTTTTAGTCCCCTTTCTGAAAACCTTTTAATTTCATATTGTTTTTAATTATATCATCTAAAAATATACTCTACAATATATATTTACTGCTTTTAAGAGGTCCTATATCTCCTTATGTAAACTTTTACACACATTGTGCTTAATTTTATAATTATGCTATTCTATATCTTTTATATTTTTACTACACATTAGATCTTATTTATAAGATTAGATTTGTTTAAATAATATGTATATTTTTTGTTAAGAAATTTGTAAGAAATATCATACCTGTTTTGTTAAAAAGTTACTATATAATTGAATTATTCAAAGGTTATTATTCATTAAAAATCAGTTTAAAGTTTTATAACAAAAAACAGTTCATTAAAAATTAAGGCTGACTTTTGTAGCCTATTTAGGAGGTAATAAAAATGGTATAATTTATTTGGTAAAGAAAGGATGAGGCAAAATATGATTAAATATAAAGTTTTAATAGTGGATGATGAAGATGAAATAAGAGACGCTATAGAAATTTATTTAAAAAATGAAGATATAACTGTTTTTAAGGCTAAAGATGGAATAGATGCCTTAATGCTCTTAGAGGAACAAGATGTACATCTTATTATAATGGATATTATGATGCCTAAAATGGATGGCATTAAAGCTACATTTAAAATTAGGGAAAATAAAAATATTCCTATAATAATGCTTTCAGCAAAATCAGAAGATACAGATAAAATATTAGGTCTTAACATAGGGGCAGATGATTATGTTACAAAACCCTTTAATATGCTAGAACTAGTAGCTAGAGTTAAATCTCAACTTAGAAGATATGTAAACTTAGGAAACTATAAGGAAACTGAAGATAAAATTGTGGCAGGAGCTCTTGTATTAGATAAAAAAACAAAATTAATAACTGTAGATGAAAAAGAAATAAGGCTTACCCCTATTGAATATAGAATACTAGAGCTTTTAATTGAAAACAAAGGACGAGTTTTTTCCATTGAAGAAATATATGAAAATGCTTGGAAAGAGCCCTATTATAATGGCGAAAACACTGTAGCTGTACATATAAGAAGAATAAGAGAAAAAATTGAAATTAATCCTAGAGAACCTAGGTACTTGAAGGTGGTGTGGGGAATTGGTTACAAAATCCAAGAATAAATTTATATATATAATATGTTTCATTGTAGTCATATATATGATATCTCTTTCAGTTTTAACTGGTTATGATTTAATAAAAAACAGAAAGTGTCTTGTGAAAGATCCTTATTTTAGCAGCAAAGAGTTTGATGAAGAACTACAATCTTATTGCAACAATTTATATAACTTTCATATAACCTATAAAAATTTTGACAATAAAGTTGCAGAAAGTAGAGTTACTAAAGAACAGATAACAACCTTAAAATCATTTTATGAAGATAATATACTAAATTCTCAAATAACTATCAAGGATGAATATAATAGTTTTTTATCAGAAGCTGAACAATCTGGTGATAAAAATAGGCTTACTAAATTAACTCAACAAAGAGATGAAAAACTTAAAGAAGTAAAGAAAGAAAATACTAAAACTATTGCTGAATTAAAAAAAGAAATTGCATTATGGTCTTACAATGACTACAAAAACATAAAAAAAGCTATAGAATCTAAAAGAGAGATAAAATACTATATTATAAACAGAGGTACAAAAGAAGTTTATACTAATTTAAAACCTAAAACTAATATAGATAGTTATATAAAAAATAACTCTATTTATTCTATAATTTTTCCATCTCAATCTGGCAAAATTAAAAATTTCTCAAAAACTAAAGATTTATTTAATTCTTTTAACTGGGAAGGATATATTATAATTACAAAAGATCTTAATCCTAATGATTATATATTGAAAAATTATAATTATTATAATTCCATTAAAGATAGACTTATAAAAGAAGTACTTATAGTCATATCTTCCTTAATTATAGGAATTTTTATATTAATTCTGTTTAAAAAAAGAATTTGTTTAAATTCTCCTATTTTAGATAAGATAAATAAAATATATAATAATATCCCCTTAGATTTAAAATTATTTATATTTATTTTATACACTGCTATAATGGGAAGTTATTTAATAAATACTAGTTTTTTTTATAAACCCTTAGGAATTAATCACTTTATTGTTATTACTTTAATAAGCATTTATATTTTTTATTTTATATTTAATATAAAATATGCTATAGAACTAAAAAAAGATAAAAATAAACTTTTAATTCTATGTAAGGGAAGTTTAATTTATAAATTAATTACTATTTTTAAAAACAGTAATTTAAATAAAAATCTTAAACTTAAAATAATTTTTATTATGGTATTATCCATCCTATTAGCTGCATTTACGCTCTTAGGATTGCTCTTAGGATTTTATAATAATATATTAATTGCTTCTATTATAACTATACTATATATAGCTTTACTTATAAGATACTTATTTAAAAAAGCTGATTATTTAAATGAAATATTAAAAGCCACAAAAGAAATAACCTGTGGAAATCTAGATTATATTATAAAAGAACATAAAGGAGATATCTTAGGTAAAATATCTCATAATATAAATAATATGAAAGAAGGCTATAAAAGATCTCTAGAGGAACAGGTTAAAAGTGAGAGATTAAAAACTGAGCTTATAACCAATGTATCTCACGATTTAAAAACTCCTCTTACCTCTATAATAAATTATATAGATTTACTTAAAAAAGAGGATTTAAGTAAAGACGAAGTTAATGCATATATTTCTGTTTTAGATAGAAAATCTGAAAGACTTAAATTCCTTATAGAGGATTTATTTGAGGCATCAAAGATGTCCAGTGGTTCAATAGAACTAAACATTGAAAGGATAGATGTAACCGCTTTACTAAAACAAGCTTTAGGAGAATTTCAACAAAAAATTAAGAAGTCCTCTCTACAGCTTAAATTTAAATGTAATAATAAAGCTTATGCAAATTTAGATGGGAAGAAAACCTGGAGAGTATTTGAAAATCTTATAAACAATATTATTAAGTATTCCGAGCCTAATACTAGAGTATATATAGATTTAATACAAACAGATACTAAAATAATAATTACTATGAAAAATATATCGCACTATGAAATGAATTTTACTTCTGATGAAATTTTTGAAAGATTTAAAAGAGGAGATAAGTCTAGAAACACAGAAGGATCTGGCCTGGGTCTTGCCATTGCTAAAAGTATTGTAGAACTTCAAGGTGGAAATTTAAACATTAATATTGACGGGGATCTTTTTAAAGTAATTATAGAATTTAACAAATAATAAAATCAAAGCAAGATAAAGTATAAATAATTCTATATTTTCTTCTTACTTTATTTCAGATATATTTGTGAATTTTACCTTTTTATTAATATTATTTCATTTATTTTTATTAGGTTAAAATTAGAGCGAAACAAAAAATTTTCATAACAAAAGCACACCTATCTATACTATAGCTGTGCTTTTGAAAAGATGAGCTTTTAATAATTAAATACATAATAATGTTTTATTATTATGTATTTAGTTAAGATTCATTTCAAACAATTATTTTTAAATATTAATTGCATGGATGAGTATAGTTAGCAATTATTTTTACCTTTAGATCCATAGATGAACATAAATCCCTTGTTGGAAGAATAAAGCTAAATCTTCTACTAGTGTTTGTACATGGTGAGCCATGTTTATCCTCTGAACATCCACATCCACTACCACCATGGCCTACAGTAAAGGTTTGAGATTTAAATGCTAATACTGTACCAGTTCTATCTATTAATATACAACCTACTGTTAATTCCTTTCCAATACAAACATTTCTTAAAGCTACATTTACTTGTAATAATCTTGATGTATCAGCTACATTTATAGGATCTAGTATTGCTCTTTTACAGATTTCGCAAGGTTTAAAATGAATAAAGTTGCTTCCTTCATCTGCGTTACAAAATTCTGATATATTAAAAGAATTTATATTTAAAACTTCTTTGTTTTCCATCTTTTCTTCTGAAGATTTACTCATGATTTTTCCCCCTTTGATTAATTTAAATTGTATTAATTAAACGACCTATACTATACTATATTAATAGATATAAAAAAATGTTACCTTTCTCTTTTACTTATTAAAAATTCTTTTCATTTAAATTCATATCATATTCCATGTCTATATTTATAGCGTTTTCCTTTAATTTTTCTATATCCATTTCATTAAAATCAGTTTCTTCTAAATTTACTTCCTGTAAATTTAGATCATATATGCTCTGGGCTAAATTTATTTCATCTAAATTATTATTCACTATTTCTTCTACATTTTTATATTCTATATTTCCCTTAAAATTTCCATCTTTTATATCTTCATATTCTATTTCTTCTTTTAAGTTTACACCTTGTGTACCTTCAGCCTGTGCTTTCTCTTTTAAATTTGATTCTTCTACTTCTTCATACTGTACCTCTTCTTTTAGATTTGTATCTTCTACTTCTTCATATTGTACTTCTTCTTTTAAATTTAATTTTTTTGCCTCTTCATACTGTTCTTTTTCTTTTAGATCTGTATCTCCTACTTCTTCATGTACTTCTTCTTTTAGATTTATATCTTCTACTTCTTCATATTGTACTTCTTCTTTTAAATTTGATTTTTTTGCCTCTTCATACTGTTCTTTTTCTTTTAGATCTGCGTCTCCTACTTCTTCATGTACTTCTTCTTTTAGATTTATATCTTCTACTTCTTCATATTGTACTTCTTCTTTTAAATTTGATTTTTTTGCCTCTTCATACTGTTCTTTTTCTTTTAGATCTGCGTCTCCTACTTCTTCATGTACTTCTTCTTTTAAATTCGTATCTTCTACTTCTTCATATTGTATTTCTTCTTTAAAATTTACATCTTGTATATATCCATATTCTATATCTTCCTTTAAATCGACCTCTTCCATATTGTCATATTCTATCTCTTCTTTAAAATTATCTTCTACCTCTAGAACCTCTGTATATTCTTTTACATCTTCATTTTCCATTTGTAAAATTGTTCCCATGCCAATTAATAAAGATACTGAAAATTTATTTTCATTTAAAGGAGCAATAAAAGCCTCTTCAATAAATAAAGTTGGTTTTAAGCTGTCCGTATAGTCACTTTCTACTGGTAAAAAACCTGAAATAATTTTATTGATTTCAGTAGAATAAATGTTCTCATCATATGGATTTTCTAAAAACAATACCCTTATGTTTATGCATCCTTCCATAAAGATTTTATACTGGCCTTGAGTAAATATATATTTCCATTCTCTTATTTTAGGTTCTAAAAAAACCTTTAAAATTTGTCCTATCCTTGGATTATTATTTACAAGACTTATAGTATATGATTTGCAAAATTCCTTATATGGATATTGTATGTTATATTTACTTATTTCCTCTTCAGAAGTAATACCTAATATTTCTATAGGCTTATTTTCCATGATAACTCTCCTTCCTTATATAATTTATCCCTTCTTAATAGTTTATGTTTTTTTATTTATAATGTGTAAACTTTAAGAAATAGAAGTATGCATAAAAAGCAAATAATTTAATATTTACAGTCTAGGTTATACTAATAGTAAATATATAGAGAAAGGATGATATTAAACTATGAAATTTGATTTTTTTAAAATAGAAACCTTTATACCAGAACAATATAAAGTAGAGTTTTGCTGTACTAAAGAAGTATTGAAAAATACAATAACTGCTATAAAAAAAGTACATCCTTATGAAATACCAGTAATAAATATAATTCCAATATTAAATTTATTTGAATAGAAAAAGGATAACCTAAATGGATATCCTTTTTATTTCATTAATTGTATAATTATCACTATCCACATAATTATATGTTTAATTTATTTTATTAATTATATTATTCTCATCACAGCTAAGACTATTAAGATTATTCCTGATAACCAGGATAAATTAAGTTTCGATTTCTCAACAAATTTTTTCCCTGCAAATAATCCAATGTATATAAAAATAAAATGAGCTACTAAAGATAATAAGATTATTTGTATATAGTTCACATTACCTAAACTACTTCCTAATCCTATAGCTAAAGAATCTAAAGAAAGAGCTGCAGCAAGATACAAAGCTTCTTTAGGATTAAGATTCTTTGAATGATCTATATCTGCTTTAGTTTCGTCAATACATATATCTATTATAAAATTTAAATCTGAAAACTTTATCTCTAACTTTTTATTAGAATTTCTATTCTTTTTTACATAATTTTTTACAATACTATCAAACAGATAGTATATTCCAAATAAACACAATATAATAAAACTTATTATTGAAGTAATTTTAATAGGCACAAATTTTTTTATTACAGAGCCTAAAAAAAGTGATACCCCAAGAACACTTGAACAAATAATATTTATTATTGTTGCAGAAACAAAAGGAATTTTTATTTTATTTGTTCCATAAGCAATACTGGCTACAAAAGCATCTAAAGATACAGCTAATACTAATAGTAATGATTCTATCACTTAATCACCTCGCTTACATAAATATATAAACTAATAGCTAAGTATTTAATTTTTATATAATTTAACTATTAATATGGTATTCTGCTATTTATAAATAGTTACAATATTAAAGTCATAACTTTTTCAAAAGAGAGTTATTTAATGATACATATATATATTTATTAAATAACAATAAAAAGTTTAAATACACACAAAAAAACCGCACTCCAGTTAAATACCAAAGTACAGCTTAAAAATAACCATCCTATTTTTAAAAAATTATAATATATCTAATCATCTATGCAGACCCAATAGAAAATTACTATGGACAGTTCATAACCTAAACATTACAAACTGTCCAACACTTTTTTAAATTTCTATTTTTGCTTCAACCCCAAAATGATCTGAAATTATTCCTTTATTTATTCCGTTAAATATAACCCTGCAATATTCTGTGTCTAAATTTTTATTAGATAATATAAGGTCTAGCCTCATATTCTTTCTGTTACTTTCCCATCCATCAATATTTCCAATAACAGTTACCCCATTATCTCTGGATTTTGCTAAATCATATATGTCTTTAAGATTTTTATCTATAACATAATCATATCCTTCATACCTTAAAAAAGCATCATTATTAAAATCTCCCATTAGTATACAGGTTTCCTCTTCTTTTAAATCCTGAACCAATTTATTTACTTGGGATTTAAAATCTTCCTCTTCATCATTCCACCAGCCTAAATGGCAGGAATAAAGGGAAATTAGATGATTATTATAATATATTTTACATTTTATTATTTTTCTAGTTTTCCAAAAATTCCTGTCTTTACTTCTTGAAATATAAAAGGAATCTTTCCCTTTTATAAGATGCTTAGTTAATATAGCAAGGCCTTCTTCATATTTATCATAACCTATATGAGCAAAATCCCACATAATTTTAAATCCATTCTCTCCTAATTTCTCAAGTTCTTTAACTAATATAAGAGCAAAGTTATCCTCTTTTATATTATCAAATAATATTTTACTATTAATACTTTGACTAACCTCTTGAAGAGCAATGACATCATAATTATTTTCATATATTACTTTTGCTAAATATTTTATTTTTTCTATTTGTTTTTTTTCCTGCCAAGAGTGACAATTTAAAGTAAGAACTTTCATAAATTAATCTCCTAAAATATCTTGAATATCTGACTTTAATACATCTGCCTTTGGTCCATATATAGCCTGAACTCCTTTATCCTTTACTATAAGACCTAATGCTCCAAGTTTTTTCCACTCTTTTTCCTCTGCAACTAAACTTTTATCCTTTACTGTTACACGAAGACGAGTCATACATGCATCTACATCTATTATATTTTCCTTTTCTCCTAGCAGGCTTATTATTTTTACAGGTAATGAATCTTTATTAGCCTCTTTTCCTGTTATTTTTTCTTCTTTTTTATCCTGTTCCCCCTCCATCTCGATATAGTTTCCTGCTCTACCAGGAGTGGGTATATTAAATTTCTTTATTAAAAAATTAAATATTAAATAAGTTAATATAAAATATATCACTGATACAATTGCAAAGTTTAACATATCTTTTGTAATTCCGGCCTTTATCATCATAGGAGTACGAGCTATAAATTCAACAAATCCAAAACAATGAACTCTTAGATTTATTAAATCTGCTAAGGCAAAAGCTGTTCCTGTAATAATCGCATAAACCCCATATAAAATTGGTGATATAAACATAAACATAAATTCGATAGGTTCTGTAACGCCTGTTAAAAATACTGCTAATGCTGCTGATAAGAAAACAGTTTTATATTTATCTCTTTTATCTTTATCTACATTTTTATACATTGCAAAAGCCACACCTAATAATGAAGCTGAAGATGTTATTACCTGTCCTACTTTAAAACGTGCAGGTATAACAGTTGTTAACAAATTATTATATTCTGTCATATTACCGGCTGCTTTCAAATTAATTAAATCATTTGCCCAAGCAAGCCATAATGGATCTTGACCTGCAACTATAGTGCCTGCAGTTGGTCCTGTTAAAATTTTATAAGTTCCTCCAAGAGAAGTATAATTTAGTGGTACTGTTAACATATGATGAAGTCCAAAAGGTAGTAATATACGTTCCAATGATCCAAAAATAAAAGGTGCTACTATTGGTGCAGTATCCTTAGATGTTGCTATCCATTTTCCAAATGCGTTTAACGCACCTTGAATAGAAGGCCAAATCATAGATAAAATTATTGCTGTTACTACAGATCCTAGTATAACTACAAAAGGTACAAATCGTTTTCCATTAAAGAAAGCTAAAGATCTTGGTAATTTATTAAAATTATAATACTTATTATATAAGTAAGCTCCCAAAAATCCTGAAATTATACCTATAAATACACCCATATTTAATGCTGGTGCTCCAAGTATAGTTGTAAAATAATCTTTAACTACTAATTGTCTTCCAAACATTGAAGTTACTTTTGCTGCTTCATCAGAAAACATGTCAGGTTTAACTCCGAAAATAGCTCCTGTTATTCTATTTGTAAGAATAAAAGTAAGTAATCCTGCAAAAGCTCCTCCAGCACGCTCTTTTGCCCAAGATCCACCAATTGCTACTGCAAATAGAATATGAAGATTTCCTATTATCGCCCATCCTATATCTTCTATTACTCTTGCTACAGACTGTAATAATCCCATAGAAGCCTGCATTCCTATAAGTTTACCAATACAAATCATAAGTCCTGCTGCAGGCATAACTGCCACAACAACTAGCAATGTCTTGCCAAATTTTTGCCAAAAATCAAAAGATATCAGCTTATTCCTTTTCATTTTTATCCCCCCAATATTTATAATTCTCTATGAATTTAAATTTTAAAATATTTTATAAAGTCTAGCTTCAAAAGGTTTTAATACTATTTCTGTTATATCCTCATGTTTTTCTACTGGATAATTTGAAAGTATCAATCCTTTATAATTTAATTTTTCTTTATTATAGATATATTTAGCTTTCTTATTGGTTAAGTTAGCAATTACTATAAATTTTTCGTGTTCTAAAATTCTTGTATAAGCATATATTTGTTTATGATGTTCTAAAATCAAATTATATTTTCCATATATAAGTGCCTGATTTTTCTTTTTTATTTTTATAATTTCTTTATAAAAATTTAAAATGGAATCTAGGTTATTTTCTTGTTCTCTAACGTTTATATTTACATAGTTTGGATTAACTTTCATCCATGGTTTTTCTTTTGAAAATCCAGCATTCTCTGTAGTATCCCATTGCATTGGTGTTCTTGAATTATCTCTTGAAGTTTCCCAGACATACTTAAGAGCCTCTTCTTTTGGTATACCTTTTTTTATTTTTTCTTTATAAATATTTATGGTTTTTATATCATTATAATCCTGTATATCTTCAAACTTAACATTAGTCATTCCTATTTCTTGACCTTGATATATAAAGGGAGTACCCTTTTGCATAAAATACACAAGAGCCAAAGCTTTTGAACTTTCTTTCCAAAAGTTTTTATCATCTCCTAAAGTTGAAACTACTCTTTGAATATCATGATTTTCTATAAATAAAGCATTCCACCCAACCCCTTCTAATCCTTCTTGCCACTTACTTAATACTTCTTTTAATTTTTTTACTGTAGACTGTTCTTCTCGATCAATATCCCAAATATCTAGATGTTCAAATTGAAATATCATGTTAAATTTTCCATATTTTTCTCCTACCCACTGAGGAGCTTCATTTATATTTACTCCATTAGCTTCTCCAACGGTTATTATGTCATATTTATCAAAGGTATTTTCCTTTAACTCTTTGAGATATTTTTGAATTCCTTCTACATTCATATGTTTATCAAAGGAAGGGACATACTCTAATTTTTTTGGATTAGGCATATCTTTTAATCCATCTTCTTTTTTTATATGACTTATAGCATCCACCCTAAATCCATCAATTCCTTTATCTAGCCACCAGTTAATCATCTTATATAGCTCTTTTCTAACATCTTCATTTTTCCAATTTAGATCTGGCTGCTTTTTGCTAAATAAGTGAAGAAAATATTGATCTGTATTTTTGTCATATTTCCAGGCAGAACCTTTAAATATACTTTCCCAATTGTTAGGTTCCTTCCCATTTTTACCATCACGCCATATATAAAAATCACGTTTTGGATTATCTTTAGAAGCTCTTGACTCAATAAACCATTTATGTTCATCACTAGTGTGATTTATAACTAAATCTATTATAAGTTTCATATCCTTTTTATGAACCTTTTGTAAGAGTTTATCAAAATCCTTCATAGTTCCAAACTCATCCATTATAGCTTTATAGTCACTTATATCATAACCGTTGTCATCATTTGGTGACTTATACATAGGACAAATCCAAATTATATCTACACCTAAATTCTTTAAATAGTCTAATTTAGAAATTATTCCCTCTATATCTCCTATGCCATCATCATTGGAATCCTTAAAACTTCTTGGATATATTTGATATGCAACAGCTTCTTTCCACCACGTCTTATTCATTAAATAATCCTCCATTTGTAATATAGTTTTGTATTTTCAATCCTTTCATAAATTCAATTTTCATTTGTGTTTATTTCTTAGATTATATAAATTTTAATTAAGCTAATATGGTAAATATACACCATATCTAATTGATCTTATTTATTAAAAATGTTTGCATACTTATAATAAATATATGTGCAATCGTTTGCGCAAAATAGTAAAAAAATAATGCTCCAATAAAATTCATATAATTAATTTTACTATAAGTACTAGTCCTTTAGAACTAATACTTATAGATTACAAATTTATTTTTTATTCTTGGTAATAATTATAATTTTATAAAAATATGAACTACCTAAATATATAACATATTTAGAATATTAATTTTTACTTTCAGTTATAGCTAAGGCTGCAGCTCCTAAAACCCCTGCTTTTCCTCTAAGCTTAGCTTTCTCTATTTTACAGTTGTCTGTAATGGCTTTCCAACATCTCTCTTTAACTTCTCTATTTATTGTATCAAAAACAATTTGTCCACCATTTATAACTCCTCCCCCTATAACAACCATTTCTGGATCAAAGGTATTTATTATATTGGCTACAGTTATACCTAGATATGCTAAACAAAATTCTAGTACTTCCTTTGAAACTTCATCTCCTTTTTTAGCTTCTTGAAAAACTTCTTTAGCAGTTAAATCATCATATTCTTTTAAGAATGTTTGTCTATTGTCTTTACAAGCCTCTTTTGCTTTTTTCATTATAGCAGTACCAGATCCTAAACTTTCTGCACAACCGCTATTACCACAACCGCATTTAGGTCCATCCTTCATAAGAGTTGTATGACCTATTTCTAAAGCATTTCCTGTATTTCCTCTATATATTCTACCATTTATTATAGCTCCTGCTCCAATGCCTGTACTTGCTGTTATGTATATCATATTATCTGTTCCTTTTCCTTCGCCAAACATAAATTCTGCTAAGGTAGCTACATTAGCATCATTATCTAGATATGTTGGTATATTATATTTATTCTTTATAGGCTCAACTAAACTAAAATTTTTAAAGGGTAGATTTGAAGATGAAATTATAATCCCTTCTTTAACATCTAAAGGTCCTGGAGATCCTATACCTATAGCTTTTATTTCTTCTAAATTTACCTCTTTTATAACATTATCAATAGTATCTATTATTTTATATAATACATCAAGCTCTCCCTTACTTGCTTCTGTTTTAACTTTTTTTTCTTTTATTATATTTCCATCTAAGTCTACAAGTGCTGTATATATTTTTGTTCCGCCTAGATCAACACCTACTACATATTTTTTATTCATTTTATCACCTCAATAATTAATAATATAAATTTAAAACTTTCTATTAATCCTTATAAAATCTATTATTCAATAAATTTTTATTTATTACTAGTACTAATTTTATTGATTTTTATTATATCAATGCAAGTAAAAGTTTACAATGCTATAGCTTTTCAAATTCATTAATTCTGTTAACTTATTATGCTAAATTCTACAAAATCCTCATTATTTTTAATGTATTCTTGTGCAAACGTTTGTATATATATGCATTATAGATTAAACTATTTATTCTTCATATTTATTTTAAAAATACTAATCTATCTAAAAGATTCTCTCTCTATAAAAGTTGTTTCTATAATATAGTGATCTCTAATATCTTCCACTTCTTCTATCTTGTCTATTAACAACTTTGTGGCATAATATCCAAGATCCACTCCATTTATATCCACAGAAGCTAATTCAGGCTTTTGAAATTTATCTAAGGGTATATTATTAAACCCAACTATAGAAAGGTCATTTAAATCTTTTTCTTTTAATGCCTTCATAGCACCTATTGCTAGCAAATCATCCATTGCCACTACTGCTGTTGGCTTTATTTTTTCTAATATTTTCTTCATTTGCATATATCCTTCTTCTTCTTTAAAATCTTCTCCATAACTAACTAAATTTTCACTATAATTGATTGCATTCATTTCTAGTGCCACTTTATATCCTTTTTCTCTATCCTTACATACGTTTAATTCCTTTTTAGCTCCTATTAATGCTATGTTTGTATGGCCTTTATCTATTAATTTATTAACTATATTATACATAGCCTTAAAATTATCATTATCAACCCAAAAAACTCCTTCGGTATATTTTAATCGTCCCATAATAACAAAAGGAAAATTTATCTCTTTTAAGTATTTTATATTTTCATCATTTTCTTTTGGTCTTAAAAGAAGCATTCCTTCTATTAGTCCACTACTTGTTAAATCCTTTATATGTTTTTTCTCACTTTCTTTATTATTACTAAAAGCATAGGTTATATAATATTCTTTTTTTTCAGCATATGAACTTATGCCTTTCATAGCTTGTATAAAGAAAGGATTAGATAGCAAATTTTCTGCTTCCTCTGGGAGTACAACCCCTAATATTCTAGTTTTGTTGTTAACTAATCCTCTAGCTATTGCATTAGGTTTATATTTAAGCTTTTCTATAACTTTATATACCTTTTCCTTTGTTTCATCACTTATTCTAGGACTATTTGATAATACTCTTGAGACTGTAGATGCTGAAACCTTTGCTTCTTTAGCCACATCTTTTATGGTAACCTTCATTTTTATTAATCTCCTTTTAATATATATTGTATATAATTACACAAAATCCTTGTCTTCTTATTTTCATCTATGAATAATGTTTTATTTAGTATTTATTCAATTTATTATATATAAATATATTTAACTAAAAGTAATCATTTATAGCTTACCAACTAATTATAAATTTCTCAAGGAGTAAATAATTTATTTATTTAAAAATTAATTTAAATAATAAAGGAGTTGTCTCAAAATAGCTTTAATTTTAAGTTCGTAAATATAAATAATTCATTCATAAAGCAATTCAATTTGCTAAGTAGTTCTTAATTTGACTCCATTAAAAATTTTTTACCCAGTAGAGGAGCCATCCATACCTTCACTACCGCCTCCTCACGTCCTGTGAGAAATTAGAAAAATTTTTAATTCCGTCAAATTAAGGACTACTAAAGCCTATTCATATGTTTATTACATGTATTTTTTTATATTTACTATATTAAAATTAAAGCTCATCTTATTTTGAAACAGCCCTCTTTTATTATTTAAAATTGTATATAATATTTATATCTTTAACTTTATATTGCCCAGTTTTTAGCTCTTTCCATTTCATTATACATATTGTAATATCTCTTTTTATTATTTATAAGTTCCCTATGACTTCCTTTTTCTTCTATATGCCCTTCATTTAAAACTATAATTTGATCTGCATCTTTTATAGTATTTAATCTATGAGCTATAACTATAACAGTTTTATTTAAAGTAAGTTTCTTTATCCCCTTTCTAATCTCTAACTCATTATCAGCATCAAGGGAAGCTGTTGCTTCATCAAGCAATACTATAGGTGCATCTTTGAGTATTGCTCTAGCTATAGATATTCTTTGCTTTTCTCCTCCTGATAAGGTTGACCCACCTTCTCCTACTACAGTATCATATTTATCCTCTAATTTTTCTATAAATTCATGACAATTTGCAATTTTAGCTGCCCTTATTACATCCTCTTTAGTAGCACTTTCGTTTCCTAATTTTATATTATTATATATAGTATCATTTAAAAGATATACATCTTGGAATACCATACTTATGTGTTTTAATAGTAAATCTGGTTTTATATCTTTTATATCATTCCCACCAATTTTTATCCTTCCACGATTTATGTCCCAAAATCTAGCTATAAGACTTGTAACTGTAGTTTTTCCTGAACCAGAAGGCCCTACTAAGGCTGTCATAGTTTTCTCTTTTGCCTTAAAACTTAAATTATTTATTATGTTTTCTCCTTCTTCATATTCAAAACTTACATTTTCAAACTCAATATCAAAATTTTTAAAGTCTATATCTTCATACTTGTAACTCATTTCTGGTTTATTATAAGTATCTATTAATTTTTGTGATGCAAGTTTTAAATACCTAAACTGTCCATATTGAGCACCGAAAGCTCTTAATATATTTGTAAGGGCTATATTTATTATAATAAATGTTAAAAAAGCTTTCTTGTCAATATTCCCATATCCAAATTTAGTTGTAGCTATAAGTAATAATATAGGAAAACTTATATCAACTATTATCTGGAATACAAGCACAAAGGGTACAATAGATATTTCTGTTCTTATACTTTCTTTCTTTAAATCTCTAAAAGATTTTTCTAATCTTTGAAATTTCTTACCTGCTAAATTATGAGCTTTAAACACCTGTATGCCGCTAAGATATTCAACCATTCTTGATATAACTTCATTCATAACTACCTTCTTTTGTCTCCCTATTCTAGCAACTTTTTTTCCTCCTGTTAAAATAATAGGCATAGCCACAAATACAAAAGCAAGCTGAATAATAGCTAACTTCACATCAATAAAAAATGTTATTATAAGTAAATAAATACTAAGAACTATAGTTTTTATCAAATCACTAGTATTATGAGTTATAATTTTTTCAAAATCTTGCAAATCATTGGTCATTATATTAGACAAATTTCCTATGCTATTTTTATTAAAAAATCCTAAATTTATATTTTTAATATGATCTCCTAACGATATACGCATACTTTCAATGCCTCTTGCACCTTTAGCCTGTATTCCTGTATATCCTATTCCATTAACTATAGTTCTAAAGATAAAAGCTATTATCATAGCTATAGTATAATTTTTAATTTTAGGAAAAGTTAACTGAGAATTAATTAAATCTAATAACACAAAATATAACATTGAATAAAAAAACATGTTAAATAAACTATCTATAGTTAATAAAACTATAGGTTTTTTAAGCTTTTTACTATGCTCACCTAATAATATCTTTATATCCCCTATCATACTACATCCCTCCTGATACTTCTGCTGTTTCTGTGATTTCATAATCATACATATCCCAAAGATGTCTATATAATCCTTTTTTATTCATAAGATAATTGTGAGTTCCTTGTTCTATAATTTTTCCTTCCTCTAAAACTACAATTTTATCCGCATTTTTTATTGTATATAGTCTATGAGCTATGATTATAGCAGTTTTTCCTTTCAGAAGATTCCTAAGAGCTTCCTGTATCTTGCTTTCATTTTCTATATCTGAATAAGAAGTGACTTCATCTAAAATTACGATAGGGCTGTCCTTTAATATAGCTCTTGCAATAGAAATTCTTTGTTTTTCTCCTCCACTAAGCTTAATTCCATTTTCTCCAAGGGATGTTTCGTACCCATCAGGTAAACTCATTATGAAATCATGAATTTGTGCTCTTTTACTAACTTCAATAACCTGATTTATGGTCTTATTAGAACCCATTTTGATATTTTCTAATATGCTGTCTTGAAGCATGAATACATCTTGAAATACAAAGGATACTCTATTCATAAGTTCTTCCATTTCTATATCTTTTATATCAATATCATCAATAGTAATATTACCCTCATTAACATCCCAAAACCTTCCTATCAATTGACCTAATGTAGTTTTCCCTGAACCTGATGGTCCTACAAGAGCAACTGTACTTTTAGGTTCTATAGTTAAAGATAGATCTTTTATAACTTCCTCTTTATCATATTTAAATGTAACATTATTAAACTCTATTTTTCCATTAATATCTTTCTTTAATCTTTTACTTCCTTCTACTTGAGGCTCTTTTTCAAGAATATTTCTTACTTTTCCTGCTCCTTCTAATAGCATTGAAAATGTTGATCCAAATTCTAATAATTGTTTAAAAGAAGTAAGGAAATTTGCACTTAAAATTAAAAATAATATATAAGTAGGTGCATTTATACTTCCCTTTAAAAACATAACTCCTCCAATAGGAATCATAAATAAAAGTCCTGAATCTATAAGTACTAAGAATACTGCATAAAGAGGAGCAGTTTTCATACTTAAATCAATCCAATAATCTGCATATTCTTTTGTTATGTCTTTATAATTTTCAAATGATTTTGCTGTTAGATTAAAAGCTTTCATAACATTCATTCCATTTATATATTGAATAATAGTGGAATTGAGTCTTTGAACTAAATCATGATAATGAATCATCATTCTTTCCATACCTTTAAACATACCTATCTGGCTTACAAATCCTAAAATAATAGGAATAAATAAAGCTAATGCTAACTTCCAATTCAAGTATAAAAGATAAATTATAATTATAATAGGTGTTACTACAGCTGCTGATAAATCTGGAATTTGATGTGCTATAAAGTTTTCTAATTTTTCAATATCTTCATTTATTGTTTTTTTAACATTACCTATAGTGTTACCTGTAAAAAATCCCATATTAAGTTTAGACATATGGTTTATTGTCTTCATTCTAAGTTCATAAAGTATTGTATAGGCTGCTATATGAGAAAATACCCCTGATACTAAAAATATAACCATTCTTAAAACTACAATAATACCTACAGTTATAGCCATGGATTTAATTTTCTCATAGTTTACAGTGTCATTAAAAAGTTCCAAAACTATATTATACATAAGAATATATGGTACTATAGCCATAAGTGAACTTATTATACTAAACAAAGCTGATATATATAATTTAATTTTTTCTTTGCCTGATACCTCTAAAAGAAAACTTAAATTTGATTTTTCTTTCATAATTTTTCTCCTTTCTCTTATCAATATTTAGTACAATTATGAAATAACTTCATCTTTATTATAATTGAAAATCATTTTCAACTTCTACTCCAAAAAAAACAAAAAATGCTCCAAAAATAAAAATCTAAATATAAGATTTTTATTAAATTCAGAGCATTTTTAATAACTAATAACTAAACTTATTCTTTATCCGATAACTACTCGCTCTAATGTTCCCATATTCTTAAAAATTGGAGTAAAAAGCGGCTACGTCCCTGGATAAGTATTCCCTAAACTTTAGTTGAAGTAAAAAACTCCCTCTTAAGCCAAGAACTCTGTTTATACTGATTTATTTAATTTTCTATATTTTAATGGATTAATATTATTATAACTTTTGAAAGCATTTGAAAACTTGCTTGGATTTTCATAACCTATTTCATTTGCAATTTCTAAGATTGACATATCCGTATTTTTTAATAAATATTTTGCCTTTTCAATTCTTGATTTTTTTATATACTCATAAACTGTATTCCCAGTAATATTTTTAAAAGCTTTTTGTAATTTATATAAACTTATATCTAAATCACTAGCTAATTCCTTAATACATGGAGGATCTTGTAAATTTTTACTTATAATATCCTTAGCCCTAACTATACTCTCTTTTTCCTCATCTTCAGAGTTTTCCATTAATTTTATATTAGAATTCTTTTCAAAAAAAATAGCCAAAAATTCTATTGTCTTTAGCTTAAGTTTCATATATCCCATCATATTATCAATTGAAATGCTATCTATTTCTTCTGCTATATTTTTTATATCATAACTAGCCTTTTCAATTATTAATATATCTTTTTTAAATATGCTATTCATTTGTGTTTCCCAATCCATTATAACTTTGTCTTCCCATATTGGATTTACAGCATTTCTAAAAGTATTAAAATGTAAGTTAATAGATACAGTTTTGCAGTTATTATATTTAAATTTAAAATATTCTACATCATTTAGTGTTTTATATATAAAAATATCTCCTTGTTTAAGTATATATTCTTTATTGTTAGGAAAAGATATTATTTTCGAATAGCCACTATAGCAATATCCTACTTCAAAAACATTATCATTACATCTTCTATTATCAAAATCCATATTTGTTTTATCAACAATAACCTTTGAAATTTCTAATCCCTTTTCTATTTTCATTCTTGAAAAATTTCCTGTACCAAACTGTTTTCCAATAACATATTTTTTGCCTAATAATTCTTCTGAAATTTTACAATTAAACTCTTTTTCGATATATTCATAATAAGTATCTACAATATCTTTTTCACTACTCAAAATTATCCCCCTTAACATAAATAATTATATATATTAAATGATTTTCATTTTCATTACACTTAAATTATATGGGATTTTATCCTAAAAAGCAATATAAATCCTAACACTACACTATTGTAATAAGTACAAAATCTAAATTAATATACTAATTTTAATAACTTTGTTTAAATATTTAGAGCCTAGAAATTTGAAAAATAAATTAGCAAATTCCTAGGCTTTTAGGGATAGTTTGTATTAATCCTTTTACTAATGAAAATATATCTATTTTTATATTATCTATTATAGTTTCTCATTATTTCATTAAGAGTGTTTAAGTGCGTATAATAATCATTTACCACAGCCTTTACTTCATCCATTAAACTAGAATCTAAATCTTTATTTTCTTCCTTAAATTTTTCTCCTTGTTTTACTCCCATTTCCATCGCTCTTATAGCCTGGTCGCAAACTTCTAGATCATTATTTACAGGTATTAACTTTATTTTTTCAAAAATTTCCGCTATACTTCCTAAAAATCCCAAAGTATCTGGGGCATCTCCTCCCATTTGTTCTATTCTATTTGTAATAGCTTCTTCATGTCTTTTAAAAGATTCTATAATATTTTTTAACTCATTTTTCAAATCCACATTCTGAGCTTTTTCAAGATAGTCTTTAAAAGTACTTCCTCCCATGTGTACTCCTTTTAAAAATTTATCCATTTGTTTTTTATCCTCTTTTAATGCTGTTTTCATAGTAAAATCACCTCAATTTATTTTTCTCCTATAGAGAATTTATTATACTTAATCATTTCTTAATAAATAAATAATATATTATAAAAATAATCTAATAACCTTTTGTGATATAATGCTTTTATTACAAAAGTATTATATAAAATTTAAAAATTAATGAATGATGCTTCTAGCATTAATTTATATATAATTCTAATAGTAAATCAACTACTTTAGTTTATATAGCATTAATGATAAAGAAAAAAACAATGTTATCGAAACTTTTATTATAAGGGGGTGGATAAAAATATTCTTGTAAAAAAGAAAATTATTATATTTAAAAAAGATAGTGAAAAGTTTCAAATAAATTATTTAAACATTATATTAATATAAGAAGAGTATCAATAAAATCTAAATTTCTACAAAAACAAAGGATTACAGTGTTATCTACAAAAGAATTAAAGGTAATAGAAAGGAGTTAACATGAAAACTGAAAAATTTAATAGAATACTAAATTATATACTAGTTACTATTTTGATTACTTTATGGGGGTGTGTTTTTTTTATCCATGGCATAGCAGGTTCTATTGCATGGTCACTAGCAAAATTATGTTTTGCACCACTTGGTGCTATACTAATATTTATTAATGTAATAATATTAATTATATGTTTAGTAAAGAAGAAAAAAATTACTCAAAAAATATTTTCATTAATATTATCTATATTTCTTGCACTACCTATGCTTATGCTCTTTAATATTTTGAAAGTTCAATATCCTGCAAATATCAATAAAGTAACACCTTCAATTACAGTGAGATGGCCCTTAAATGAAAAAACAACTGTTGGTTGGGGTGGAGACTCTATAAAGACTAATAAACCCCATGCTATATGGTCTTCTGAAAGATGGGCTTATGATTTGGTTATGGATCCTGCAAGTATAAATAGTAAAAATCTTAAGGATTACGGAATCTATGATAAAGATGTTATTGCACCAATTTCAGGAACAATTGTTGCTGCTTATGATGCTGAAAATGATATACCACCTAATACTGAAGACTTTCTATCTATGGAAGGAAATCATGTTTATATAAAAATTGATAAAACAGGGACATTCTTGTTGTTAAATCACTTAAAAAAAGGAAGTGTTCCTGTAAAAGTAGGAGATCATGTAAAAGAAGGACAAATTATTGGAAAGGTTGGAAACTCTGGTTCTACATCTGAGCCTCATTTGCATATTCATCACCAACGTCAAGATCCCACAAAAACTATTCATCCAACCTTTGCAGAAGGATTACCCCTTTATTTCAGAGGTATAAACGGTAAACCTATGCCAGAAAAAGGATCAATTATAACTTCTAAAAAATAAAAATTATAAACATAATTTTTATTCATAAAGAATTTGTACAAAAACTTAATTTTCTATCTAATAAAAATTAAAAACTTTTTAAATTATTATATTACATAATTTAAAAAGTTTTTAATAAATTTATAAGTTATAAAAAGTAAGTGGATTTATATTATTTAAAATACTATTTACAGTTTTTATTATTTATTTTTTCCTTTAATGTTCTTATTTCCTCATCCTTAGAAGCTATTATTTCCTCATATTTTCCTTCTCGCTCCCCCCAATTCTTATTAAGCAAATTTATAAAAGATGCCATTTCATCTGCACTTCCTGAAATACGATTAAATAAAAGAAGATTTAATGCTAAAACCTCAGGAATTTCCTTATGACAATATCTTAATTGATGATCAATTTCTCCATAACCTTCTTCAAATATAGTTCTTACTTGAATTTCTGCTATAACCCTTTGGTTTGTTGGGAAAAACTCTATTAGATAATGTACAGATCTATATCCTGATTTTCTAGATTGAATTTGAATATTCAATTCTTCAAATCTCTTTGTATCATCACCCTCTCTTACATTTGCAGTTATTTCTATAACTTTCCAAGTATTTAAAATAAACTCATGTATATCTTCCCAGTCCTGTTTGAATATATGTATAACCCTAATACCTATTAAATCATTTATTTCTTCCTTGTAGTTTTCTACAGTAAACTGAAAATCTTCCCCATATTTTTCTTTTCTATTAGGGGTTTTTCTAATAATTTTTTCTATTAGCCTTTCAGGATTTTTTACTCTAGATTTAACAGAATGTATTTTATTATGAGTTCTTAGTATATTAGATATAAAATCACATTGGCTTTCATAAGTATCTTTGTATTTATTAAAGTCTAAATATATATTCTTTAGATTATTCCACTCTATTTTATTTTTAATAATCTCCTCCTCTATAGAAGGATATTTCTTAAAAAATTCTTCTTTTATAAGCTCATTTTCCATGTTTTCCTCCAACCTTACCTTATAGCATATTTTAAATTATTTCTCTATTTGAATACTTTTTCTTCATTCATTTTTATCCCTATATATTTTATAATTATTTTTTAACTATTATAGATTTCTTTCGTAAGCCTCTACCATCTTTTTGACCATGTTTCTACCTACATATATTATTATACTTTATATATTTAATACTAGTATAAATTAATTTTTCTATAAATTTTACCAAAGTATTTATTAAAAGTCTATACTATCTATTTTAATTATTAAATAAATCTAATATCTCCTCTTTTGATAGTGTGTTTATTAAATGTCCGTTTTTTAAATCACTATTCATAACATTATTTATAAGTTCCTTTTTATCCTCTTGTAATGTTATAATCTTTTCTTCAATAGTTTCTTTACATACTAGCTTTATTACATCTACTAAATTTTTCTGTCCTATTCTATGAGCTCTATCAGTGGCTTGATCTTCTATTGCTGGATTCCACCAAGGATCAAAGTGTATAACTAAATTTGCTGAAGTTAAATTTAATCCTGTCCCTCCCGCTTTTAATGATATTAAAAAAACCTTAATATGGGAACTGTCATTAAATTTATTAACTAATTTAATTCTATCACTAGCATTAGTTGATCCATCTAAATATAAGTATTCTATACCCTCTTTGTCTAGTAGCTTTGAAATATTTTTTAATACTGAAGTAAATTGTGAAAACAATAAAATTTTCTTTCCTTCATCTACTCCTTCCTGAAGTAATTCCATTGCTATTTTTAGTTTACCACTTCCACCTTTATATTCATCAATTATAAGGGAAGGGTCTAAACATAACTGTCTTAGTTTTGTAAGATAAGAAAATATTGTGATTCTATCCTCTTTGCTGTTCTTTAGCTTTTCTTTTATGCTTTTCATATACGCCTTATATATTCTCCCTTGATTAGAAGTCATTTCTACTAAAAATTTCTTTTCTATTTTATCTGGCAAATCCTTTAATACATCCTTTTTTTCTCTCCTTAAAATAAATGGACGAATAAAAGTCTTTAGCTTATCAATATTTTCTTCCCCTGCATTTATAAATTTCTCCTGGAATCTTTCTTCGTTATACAGATAACCTGGCATAATAAAATCAAATATAGACCAAAGCTCCATTAGATTATTTTCAATTGGAGTTCCTGTTAATGCAAACCTCACCTTAGAATTAATTTTCTTAACACTATCTGTACTTTGAGCTAGTGGATTTTTAATATTTTGTCCCTCATCTATTATACAATAATCAAATATTATTTCTTTATATAACTTAACATCATTTCTTAAGGTTCCATAGGTAGTAAGTAAAACATCATATTCCTCTATATTATCTAGAACCTTCATTCTTTGATCAAGACTTCCATGAACAACTCCAATCCTTAAATCATTAGTAAACCTTTGGAATTCATCCTGCCAATTATATATTAAAGAAGTTGGTGTAACTATAAGACTTTTACATCCCTTTTCTGATAATAAAAAGCTTATGGTCTGTATGGTTTTACCAAGTCCCATTTCATCTGCTAAAACCCCACCAAATCTTAAATTACTTAAAGTTTTCATCCATTTATACCCTGCTATTTGATATTCCCTAAGGGTAGCATTAAGATTCTTAGGAACCTCATAATACTCATTATTCATACCTATAATTTTATTTGAAATGTTTTTGAGCAAATCTTTTTCCTTAATAAAAGATGCTCCCCTATTTTCAATATAATAGGCTCTGTTTTTATGAATTTTAAGGGGTTCACCGCTTATGTCCATATTAAAGCTTAAATCCTCTAATAAACCTAAAAAATTTCTAACTCCATCATCCTTTAAATCAATAAAACTATTATCCTTTGTTTTATAAAAACTTTTATTATGCTTAAAAGCCCTAAATATATTTTTAAACTCCTTTTTAGACACATCTCCAATACTATAAGATAAATTTAACCATTCCTCAGAAGTTTCAGTAATATGAGATTCTATATAATTTAAGTCATATAAATTAAAAGTTTTAAAGCTATCAGATAAAGTTACTTCTCCAATATTTCTAAAGCTTTTTAACCCCTTAGTTAAAAGATTGTATAAATCATTTTCTTCTCCAATAAATAAAAATCTATTTTCTCCTTTTATAAACCTAAATTTTTCAAGTTCCATAACTATTTTTTCTTCTTTTTCTAAATCCCTAATAATAAACTTATCCATTATGGATTCTTCAGCATAGTCCTCATATTTTACATTATTAACATATAGTCTCTCTCCTATTGATGGTGGTAAATTTATCTTTATAAAATTTGATAAATTTTTCTTTTTTGAGTCCTTAATAAGTTCAAAATATTCTTCCCCATAATATAATTTAGCCTGACAACAAACCTGTTCTGATTCCTTGTAGAAATAGAATTTTGGTACTATTAAAGTTGATACAAAATTCTTTACTCCTTCATCAAAGGTTATTACCTGGGAAATTTTGTTTAATGTCACTATTAATTTTTTAAAAGTTTTAGCTTCTTTACTAAACAATATATTTCCTTGCTTTTTAAAATTTTTATAGAAAAGTTTATATAAATTTCTTTGAATATTAGAAGGAATATATAGATTTTTATCATAAAAATATACTTCATCTTTTGAAGTAAGTGGAATTGGGAGTTGTTTTTTAGTAGTTAAAATAAAATTCTCTTTATTATCTTTCAAAGTAAATGAAACAGGTAAATCTTTATTAATAATCTTAATGTTATAATCTATGTATTCATATTTAAATTTAATGGTTTTGTGCTGAATACCCTGTAGAAATCTTGCTAAAGAACTTGGTAGTATTCTTAAGTTTCTGCCATTAACTATTTGAAATGGCACATTTATATCACTTTTAAATAGTTCTTTATTTAATAATACATACTCTTCTATAAAGTTAATGACTTTTTCATCTTCTATAGAAAAATAATGTATTCTAGGATTATATATTAATTCATTATTAATAAAAACCTTATTTCCCTGGATTCTTCCTTGAATAAAATCCTCTAAAGAATTTATTGAGTACATATTCTTTTTACCGATTTTAAACTGAGCTTCATAATAATCTAATAAATCATTATTTATGTGATTCAGTTTCACACTAATATTTAGTTTTTCTTTTAGATTTTCATATTTTGTTATTTCATTTAATATTGTATTTCCTACCATAGTTTTAGATTTATCTTCTTTTTTATTAGATTTGTCCTTCAGTCTTTTTATTGCCAAATCATAAAATTTATAAGTTGTAGCTATAATATGTGGACATAAAAATTCTTTGTCATAAGCCGAATTCTCAATAAAATCATCACAACTACACTTAGTTTTTTCTAATATGCCCTTGGAAATGTTTATCTTTACATGAGTATAATAATCATTAATTTTGTTTTCATTTTTAACTTTTCCATATATATTATAAATATTATTTATCTTTTTACTTTTAACATCATATACTAATTCACTTTTGTAAATTTTCTTTCCTTCTATTCTTACCAATTTTGAACACTTAATAAGAACTATTTCTACTAATTCTCTTAAATTCAATGACTATCCCCCCTTACATACATTATTATATACCAAATTTCCTATGTATTTACTAATTATATAAAATATTTATACCTTCTATTTTCAATCTACATTTTGAATTCATATGACTAATTAATATAATCTGCCTCTATGTTTATATATTATGCCTCTCTAAATTATTAATCATATAAAATAGATTTAATATTAATATAACAAATAAAAAAATACAATAAATAAACATATGAATAAGCTTAGAAGTTCTTAATTTGACGAAATTAAAAATGTTTGTGATTTCTCACTGAACGTGAGAAACCCATGGTGAAGCCAAAGATGGCGCCTCCATGGGGTGAAAAATTTTTAATGTAGTTAAATTTAGAATTTCTTAGCGAAATTAATTAGTTTATGAAGTGTATTTTTTTATTTTTAGATCAAATGTATTAAATATTTGTTTATAATATTGTTTTCTTATTAGAATGATTTATAGTATTAACTTTATTAAACTCATTAAAAAAATCTTCATATAAATTTTTTCTATGTTTTTGACTTTGACCTGTTATAATTTCAACTAAATTACAATGATCTATAACATCATAAATTCTATTTTACATCAGTATTTTGTGCAAATTTAGGGCATGTAGATTTTTCTTTTACAACCTTAAATATAAATCCTAAAACCATTCCAAATACTGCTGGTGTTACCCAGCCTAATCCTTTTCCGTAAAGAGGTAAGCTACTACATACATGTGTAACCACTCCTAATTTTATTCCTACTTGACCTAAGGCATCAACTATACTTACAACTCCAGTAAATAATATAGTTAATCCATAAACTATAGAACTTTCTTTAAATAAATTATCTAACATTGCAAGTACTATAAGCATTATTGATATTGGATAAATTGCATTTAGAATTGGTACTGATATTGAAAGTATTTTTGTTAATCCCATATTAGCAAGAATCATACTAGAGATACATAATATTCTAACCCAACTTTTATAGGATATTTTATTATTTAATGTTTGGAAATATTGACTGCAAGAAGTTATAAGTCCAACACTAGTTGTTAAACAAGCTAGCGTAAATACAACTGCTAATAATACTGCCCCTGGTTTACCAAATATATAAGTTGAAACATTCGTTAAAGTTTGTGCTCCATTTTCAGTGGCATCAAATCTTCCACCACTACTTGCTCCTAAGTGTGCAAGCATTGAATAAATAAGAATTAGTAAAATTCCAGCTATTACTCCAGCTTTTATTGATGCTGAAACTACTACTTTTTCATCTTTAACACCTCTAGATTTTATTGCCAATGCAATAACTATCCCAAAATTTAAAGCTGCTATAGTATCCATAGTTAGATAACCATCCAAAAAGCCTTTAACCAAAGGAGAAGTTATATATTCCCCTGTAGCTTGCCCATAACCACCTAATGGCTTAAATAAAGATCCTAAAAATATAACTAAAATTAAAATTAAAAGACTAGGAGTTAAAACTTTTCCCATACGATCTACCAATTTAGCTGGCGATAATGAAAGCCAATAAGCTACCATAAAAAAAGTAAATGTATATAATAATAGTGCTAAAGTCTTTGATACGCTGGCTGGTAAATATGGTGCTACTACCATTTCAAAAGGTAAACTACCTGCCCTTGGAATTCCTAAACAAGGACCTATAGATAAATATATTAAAACTGTAAAGATTACTGCAAATACAGCATTAACTCTTTTAGCTAAATTAGTTAATCCACCAGATTTAGCAACGGCTACTACTCCTAAAATTGGAAACCCCACTGTTGTTATAAAAAATGTTGCCATTGCTAGATAAGTTTTTCCTCCGGCTGCTTGTCCCAAAAATGGAGGGAATATTAAATTCCCTGCTCCAAAGAATAATGAGAATAACATTAGACCCACTAATAATAAATCTTTTTTTGATAAGTTTTCTTTTGATAAGTTTTTCATTTGTCATTTCCCCCTTGTGTAATGCACATGAAAATAAATAACAATTCAAAGATGGCAGTATATTTTGTGTCAGACAAGGAAGCAGGTTCCGTTGCTAGTAATGCTATCGGCGGGTTCTGCTGACACAGTATGACGCAAAATAGGCTATCATACTGACTTGTTATTTATTTGAATGTGCCTAAATACTTTCTTTTGTCAAATAATAATATCATCCTCTATATCCATGTAATCGCCCCCTTTAGAATATAAAAAACCCGTCCCTTAAAAATAAGGGACGGGTTAAACCGCGTTACCACCCTAATTCTATAAAAAAGTCTATCACAAATAAACCTTTTATAGCTCTTAGTTACGTATCCAACAATACGCTTATCTTTTAACGGTGAAAGACTCCGGCAAAACTTACTGAAATTAATTTCAGCTTTGCTTCTCAGAGATGATTTTCAGCAATATCTTGAACATTGGCTTACAGCAAAATGCCAACTCTCTGTGGAACAAAATATAACTTACTTTTTCTCTTCATTGAATTTGTTTTAATTATTGTTTATATAATATACTCCATTTACTATTATGTCAATACCTATATTAAAATTTATTATTTTCCATTATAAACTGGCTTTTTTGTATATTATTCTCCTACAATACATTTCTTAAATTGAGGTAAGTAATGAATATTCTCCCTTATTATATCATCTAGCAAGTCTTTAGCAATGCTACTTTCTACTAAAGGATGAATTACTAGCGCCTGCAAAGCAGCACCATAATCCCCATGTACTCCTGCCTCCACTGTTAATGCTTCATATTCATTAATTACCTGTAATAATCCTTTAATTTTTGATGGTAAAGCTTTAGCATTTAACGGATGTGCTCCTGCTTTATCTACATAGCAAGTTCTTTCTATGCATGAATCTTTAGGTATACAATCTATCGTACCATTATTTTGAATATTCACATAATGGATAGTTCCCTTATCATTATAAATAGCACTATTATAAGGTCAATAGTATTAATAACTCAACTAACTAATAAGTAATAAAATATTTTTTACTAATTTACTCCTAATTTAACATGAGCTCTTCTATCTTCTTTTTTTAATAATGATCTAAAATACCAGAGCCCTGCTATAGATGCTGAAATATGGCTTAGTAAAACTGCAATCCAAATTCCATTTAATGCTAGTGTAGTTAAAGATAATATTTTTGCTAGAGGCATACGAATAATTATATAGTAAAAAATCATTAAGTACATAGCTGCTCTTGGTTTCCCAAAACCATTAACTATTCCAAGTACACAGTTAGTAATAGTATTGCAAATATATCCAATTGAAATAATTAAAAAATAAACTTGAACCAATTTTCCGACACTTTCACCAGCTCCAAATATAGATGCTAAATTTTTTGAAAAAACTACTACTATAACTGTTAATATTGTTAAAAATCCACTGCCTAATAACATACCACTATTAAGATACTCTTTTGCTTTTTTAGTATTTTTAGCACCGAAACATTGACCAGTACAAGTGGTAATTGTCATATTAAGAGCCATAGCTGGATAAAATAAAATTGTTTCCAATTTTCCTGAAATACCAAAAGCAGCTATGGGTAATATACCAAACCCGCTGACTAAAGAAGTTATAAAACTTGTACTAATTGCAGGAATGCTTTGTTGAATAATAGACGGAACTGCATTTTTTACTATTTCCTTTAAAATATTTTTATCAAATAATTTAAAATCAATTATAATTATTTTTTTCTTAATAATATATATAACCATAATCCCCATCATAATTCCTTGTGAAAATAATGTTGCAAATGCAGCTCCTCTTATTCCCAATTTATTTATAAAAATAGGATCTAACACTAAATTGAGTAAAGTACAAAGAATAATAGAAATCATCTGCATAATTGTATTACCAAAACTACGCAATATAGCAGTAAAATATAAATACATAAATACAAAAACATATCCTAACATATATATAACAAAATAGTCCTTTGCCATAGAATATATACTATATGGCGTATTTAAAAGATTTAAAATAATATTGGTACCAAATTCACAAATAATAGTTACCATTATGCTAAAAATTATTGCACCTACAAAGGAGGTAGAAACCACTTTATTTATACTATTCTTTTTGTTAGCCCCAATATTTTTGGATAATAAAATTGCTATTCCATTAGTAGCTCCCATTGCAACAGAAGTAAACAAAAGGATGGGTGGCATAGATATGGTAAGAGCCGCCATGGCCTTTTCTCCTAGTAAATTTCCAATCCAAACACTATCAACTATGGTATATGCCATGTTAAATATAAAAGCTATAAGTAATGGAATTGTAATTCCAATTAATTTTTTTGTTGTATTTCCTGTAGTAAAATCCTTCTCTAATTTTTTGTTCACTTAAATCCTCTTCTTTCTATAATTATTATGTTATAATGAATTAAAGTCATTGAACTTGATTCATTCATATAGTATTTTTTTACCCTAACAAAATATTTTATTACATCAATACTTTATTAGGGATATTTTATTAAATTTCTATGTAATATAAAAAATCATATTATATTTTTATTGTTTTATACCTAATAGTAAATCTATAAATTTACGCATTTCTTTAATTTTTTCATCCATAGGAATATTTTCGCAACCTAAAACACCAATTTGTCCATACATTATAAAATTAGTGACAACCTCCACATCATCACTACTAATTTGAATTTCTCCTTTTTCAGCCATTTTCGTTAACTCTTTACTCACAGAAGGAATTAAATTCTTTGCAATTTTTATCATAAGTTGTTCATGTAACATTTCATTACCAACCTTATGATAAAAATCATGATATTTACTATTATTTTCTTGGCTCTGCATAAGTTCAGTCATAGCATCCATACGTTCTATTAAATTTTTTTTATCATCACAAATTACTGTTAAAAATTTTTCTGAACATTCCTTGGCATACTGCTCCATGGCAATATCAAAAAGTTCTTGTTTAGATTTAAAGTAACGGTAACATAAACCCTGAACTACATTTATCTCCTTTGCTATATCTGCCATAGAAGTTGCTTCATAGCCTTTCATATAAAATAACTTCATTGCTGCCTCTAATATTTCCTGCTTACGAACTTCAGGATCTTTTGAAATTCTTACCATATAGCCTACCTCCTTTCTCATCTAAATATAGTATATGCTTCCAATAAACAAAAGTCAATGAATTATATTCATTGACTTTTGTTTATCTAAAATTTTATCTTACTAAACTTTCCTTCATTCACTATTCCTATACCTTTGTTATAGTATTGCACTAATTTACCTTTATACTTTATTTCTTTTCCTGAAAGTACATCCTTTACTATACCTTCCATTTTATTATTGGTATATACTTTACTATTTTTTGATATATATATGTCCTCTTTATCTATAGGTTTATTTAATTTAACTTGTTTCCAAGAACTTTCATTTTCCTTTAAACTTCCATAAAAAACTTTGTCAACTTTTTCATCTATTACATTGCCAACATACACATTATCTTCTCCATCTACCCCTAAAACACATAAATTATCTGTTTCTGGTATACTTAAAGAATTTTCTCTTTCACTAATTCTCACCTTTCCATAACGTAGATCCTCATATATAAAATTATCATCTCTATTTAATGCATCTATTCTTCCTATTTTAGAATATGATTTGTATTTTTCTATTTGTGACATTATATTAAGTCTATAAATATCACTTCTATTATTATTTGTTTCCACCTTTACATATTCCGCTCCATTAAGGGTTGATACTACATGATCTTGAACTTTATATTCTGAACTTTTAAGTGGAATTTTTACTTCTTCATAGTGATTATCTGCTACAATAGCTCTCTTATCCTTATCTCTATCATAATAGCATACCTTTAAATAATCAGAATCATCACTAAACTTTTCCCATATGTACATTCTATGTCTATCTTTTAGCCATGTATAATAACAGATCTTCCCTTCAGTTGGTATCTCCACTTTTTTATTCTCACCATTAGTTGTGTTGATTATATTTATATTATTATTTTCTTTATAAGAAACATACTTTCCATCATAAGAAAGCTTAATATCTTTAGCCTCGTTTGGAATTGGTATTTGCATATTCTCATCTACTACTTTTTCTTGTTTTTCTTCTACTTTTTCTATTTCACACTGTCCTTTAGTAGCTAAATAATATTTGTCCACATAAAAAAGCCCAGCAAGTTCAAAAGTTAAAGGTATTATACTCCATATAATTAATCTTTTTGCTAACTTCATCTTTACACTCTCCTTAAATTTTAAGGTTCCACATAAAAGCATGTGGCAACAGTTCTTTCACCAGTACTATTACAAGGATTATTTATTACTTCCCCTTTATAGTACATAGTAGCGGATGCCCCTCCATCTAAGTTTCCTGCATTCCATACTCCTCTATCTAAAAGAATATCCTGTACATCCTTTAAACTTGCTCCTTCTTTAAATAATTTTCTTCCATCAATAACTAGGAACACTACCGTTCCATCTTCCTTTTGTCCTATAGCAGTTCTTGGCTGAAGTCCCTGTTCGCCCTCATCTTCTACTTGGGGATTCCCATTAACTATTAAAGTTCTATTAAAGGATAGTGCTTCTTTTATATTCATTTCTTTTAATTCATTGTAACTTCGTTTTCCTACAATTAACTCTCCTTCATTATTAAAGGCCATAACATCAACTTTTTCATCTCCTTTAACATTTTTAGATACAGGCTTCCCATCAGATATTACTATACCCTCTGGATAGGCCCCAGTACCTACCCATTCTTTACCACTATCATTTTTATCAAAAAATCCTCCTCCATTTATGGCAGCTACAGTACCTTTTTCCTCTGCCATTTCACTTACTCTTTGACCTTGCACTCCTAATTTACTTGTGCAAGCTACTTTAATTCTTTTAGGATCTTTGATTTCCAATATATAGCCATCAAATCTCTTTTGATGAACATTATATCTAGTTATACTTTTATCATCTATTCCCTTTATATCTATAGCTCCAACTTTTTGCTTATCATATACTTTAGGATTACTTACGATTTTGCTTATTTCATCCTTGGATAAAAACATGGTAGCTATATATTGATGCTTAAAGGTAGACATTGCTGTACCTACTAAAATCTTTTTTACATTTTGAAAGGGTCCATGAAATACTAGAAGCATTCCTGTTATGCTAATAAATAGAACTTGATATACTATAAAAAATGCAAACTTTTTTATAGATAACTTTTTTTTCTTCTTTCTTTTTTTATTTACCAATAAGAATCTCTCCTTTATTTAAAATAAAACATGTATACTAAATTGTGGCTATCCTCCTTATCTTCATAAAAAGATGCTATTAATTCTTTACTATTTTCGCTCCAATTTAAATTATTGCTTTTTATATAAATATTTTTATATAACATTAAATTGTGCCCTATAGTATTCTTATCTATCTTTGCAGCATAAAGATTTGTATTACCTTCTTTATCCATCTTTACATAGGCTATATTTTTTATATCATTTGATAGCTTAAACATTATTACTTCAGCATCAATAAACTTATTTATTTCTCTATTAGGTATATTATATATATACAAAGCTTTTTCATTATTAAATTTGCCTGTAAAAATTAAATTTTCTTTATCTAAAACATCTATCTTTTTTATATTTCCTTTAACTACAAAAGAAACTTTTTTAGGATTATCTAAATTTACATGATAAATATAACTATAAAAATCTTCATCCCCTTTATAACATTGTAAAAATATATTTTTACAATCTTTTGTAATACATACATTATAAATATTTCCTAACCTTTTTATCTGCTTTTCATTTAATATACTTATTTTTTTATTATTGCTTATATCATAAAGAAATAAATTTTCCTTTATACCTATATATCCACTGCTATCTGGCATCCATTTTAAAAATGTTTTATAATCAATATTTATACTTTTATTGTTATTTATATTATAAATATAATTTTTATCTTCCTTATTCTTAGTTTCATAATTATTTTTTTCTAGTACATCCTTACCTTGGCTATAGAATAAATTCTTTTTATCCGGTGATGCTATTATAAATTTTTGACTTTTATTATGTACTGGATTTAATATTTTAGACTTATTTTCTTTAATATTTAAACCATTTATTTGAAAATAATTAACTTTATTATCCTTAGAATCAAGAAAACTATCGCTACTATTCCTAGTAGTATACATTATGTTGTTTTCATCTATAAAATCACAACGTTCGCATATTCCTTTAAATGGAATTTTCTTCACTTTATTTAAAGAAATAATCTCACTTCTATCCTTTTTTAGCATATTTTCTTCAAAATCTTTTTCATCTAAAGTAAAAACCTTAGTATAATCTGCTTTTTCGTATTTTATAAAATAAACACTTATGAACACAATTATTATAATGAAAACTATACTTTTAAGTTTACATCTATTCACAATTTCCTCCTTAAATATCTAATTTATATTTTAAATCACAATTGTATCCAAATTTATTAAATTTGTATCTAAATTGTAAAAATTATAATAGTGGAAATTCTATTATAATTTTTGTCCATTCCTTTACTTTGCTTTCTACTGAAATTTTCCCATCATGTTTTTCAACTATAGCCTTTACTATGGCAAGACCTAATCCATTTCCACCTTTTTCCCTAGAAGATTTTTTATTTACTCTAAAAAAGGGTTGAAATATATTTTCTATATTTTTTGAAGCTATTCCATCTCCTTTATCCTCTACTTCTATAATGGCATTATTGTTTTTTATATAACACCTTACTTTTATAATTGAATTTACATATCCATACTTTATTGAATTATCAATAATATTTATAAAAACTTGTTTTAATTTATCTTTATCACCTTTAATATTTATTCCATATTCTATTTTACTTTCTATAACCATATTATATCTTTTAGCTTTTATAATCATTTCTTCACAGGTAACACTTAATATGTTAGATAAATCCATAGGCATAAATTCATAAGAAAAATCTTTATATGTATTTTTAGAAAGGTTTAAAAGTTCCACTACCATCCTATTTAATCTTTCACTTTCCTGTATTACATGACTTATACCCTTTTTAAAAAATTCTTCATCTGTAAATCCATTTTCCTCTATTATTTCAGAATATCCTAAAATAGTAGTTATAGGTGTCTTTAATTCATGGGTTACATTATCAAAAAATATCTTTCTGCTCATTTCTAATTCTTTTAGCGCATCCCTATCCTTTTTTATAGTTACAATTTGTTCTTTTATAGTATCTACCATACTTTTAAAACTTTTTGCCAATTCTCCAATTTCATCTCTAGAGCTTGGACATATTTTCACTTCAAAGTTTCCTTCTTCTATTTTTTTAGAAGCCTCTTGAAGTTTTATTATAGGTCTAGTTATATGTTTTGCTAATATAGAGGACAATAGTACTATAAATAAAAACAAAGTAATTGCTATTATTTTTATAGTGTTTATAATATGATTACTTCTTTTATAAAGTCCTGTATAATCACGACTATATCTTAATATACCTATATTGTTGTTATCTAAATTTACTGGATAACTTAAGCTTACAGAAATTTTATTATCTCTTTTATTTATACTGTAAGAAGTTTTTCCTTTTAAAGCTAACTTTAAATCCTCTTCACTATCCTTATTATCTTTCTGACCATAGGAATCCCATAATATTTCTCCTCTTTGAGAATATAAAGTTATTTCATCTCCTATTTTATAACTTAATTCTTCTGTAATATCCTTACCTTCAACCTTAAATACAGATTTGTTAGGCTGAATATCATTAAGTATAAAATATTGCTTTAAATATATATCTATATCTTTTCTTACCTGTTTCATCTCTTTTTCTATTATATATTCATTGTTATTGTTTATAATTTTTTCTGTAGAATATATAAGGACTATAATTCCTATAAAAAACACAAAGGAAAAGCTTATTAACATTTTATACCTTACAGAAATTTTCAATATTTTCACCTCTAATTATTTAATTTATACCCAACACCAAATACAGTTTCTATAATAGAACTACCTTTATCTTCTTCTAATTTTTTTCTTATTCTCTGTATATGAATATCCACTGTTCTTGTATCACCTAGATATTCAAAGCCCCATACCATATCTAAAAGTTGTGCTCTAGAAAAAACTTTTCCCTTATTTTCAGCTAAAAATATTAATAAATCAAATTCCTTTGGTGTAAATTCTACTTCTTTCTTTTCCTTTACAACTACTCTTTCATCTTCATATATTTTTATATCCTTACCAACACTTATATAAGATACTTCCTTATTTATCACACTCTTTTCTATAATATCTATTCTTCTAAATATAGATCTTATTCTTACAAGTACTTCTCTCATATCAAAAGGCTTGGTTATATAATCATCTGCTCCTAACTCAAGTCCTAATACCTTGTCTGTTATATCACATTTAGCCGTAATCATAATTATAGGTATATTAAAACTTTGGGTTATATTTCTACATACATCAAAACCACTTATATCTGGAAGCATTAAGTCTAATATTATAAGATTGGGCTTAAAACTTTCCGTAATTTCTATACCCTCACTTCCATTATCTACAGTTTTTACTATATATCCTTCCTTCTTTAATGAGTAGCTCATTAAATCAGCTATAGCTAACTCATCTTCTATTATAAGAATTTTTTTTATCATAGCTAATCCTCTCTCCCTATTTATAACTTAAAATAAAGAGACTTTATCCTTTAGTCTCTTTATAATTTATCTGTATTTTAACAATCATTTATTATCTTTTAAAAAGTTATCTATTAATTTTTCTGCCATTCTCTTTTCCATATTAGCCTTACTAATTAAAGTAAAAATTAATAAAACTACTTCTTTTAATTTTGCATCTTCTCCCTGTAATTTTTCAGATTTCTCCTTTATTATGCTACTTAATTTATTAAACTCTTCATGAAAGTTCTTTAACTCAATTTCCTTTACGCTTAAAAAAGTTCCATATAAATCTTCAACTGTTGGGAATTTATTTTCTTCTTTATGTATACTTTCCATGATTGGTATAAGCACTGTTTCAATGTCTGAAAGAGATAGGCTTTGTTTTAAATTATAAATCATTTCTAATAAAATTATTTGCTCTTTGGTATATTTTTTTCCCTTTACAGTTGGAAAAAATTTACCTTTAGCATAATTATTAACCATAGTTTTAGTCATAATTTTATCATTTTCATCTCTTTTTAATGATTTTAGTTTCATATCAAATAGTGTAATTACTTGATCCATATATAAATCTATATCTGGAATATCTGAAAGTTTAATATCATTAAATTCTGTAATATTTGAAAGGATAGTTTCTAAATTTTCTTCATTATATTCCATAAAATCACCTCATTACAATTATATAGTATTAACTACTACAAATCTATATATTCTACTCTAATATATAGTAATAAAAACCTATATTCATAGTTTATTTCACTATTTTTATATTTTAATTATTAATATAATCTTACCTAAAAACTATATGTCTTATTAACTAATGGATAAATAAATGTATAAAAACAAATTACTTTTAAATAAAATTTTTAATTTAACTTTATATAAAATATCTTAGATAGAATACTAATTTACTATAAATTTCTTTTAGAAAATAAATGGCTAGTATTAGAACAAATGGTGATTAAATAAAAATATCCTAAATTTTATATTAACATCTTGAAAAATTTTATATTTAGTATTAAAATGATAGTAATATAACACGTAGTTTTTAAAACTACATGTTATTATATCAATGCAATTTAGAGAGGATGTTTTTTATGTTTAAAAAATTTAGAGATCCAGTAAGTGGTTTAACTCATTTGTTTGGAGCTATTATGTCTATAGTAGGGCTTATAGTATTGGTTAATTACTCAATATTCCAAAATAGCCCTTTGCATATTACAGTTTTTTCAATTTTCGGCGGAAGTTTAATATTACTATATACTGCTAGCTCTATATATCACTTGGTAACAACTTCAGAAAAATCCATTAGAATATTAAGGAGAATAGACCACTCAATGATTTATGTTTTGATTGCAGGTAGCTATACTCCTATTTGTTTATTAGCCTTAAAAGGAACCTTTGGATTAGCCATGTTAGCTATTATTTGGACTTTAGCTATTATTGGGATACTAGTTAAAAATTTTTGGTTTTCTGCCCCAAGATGGATATCTACTGGTTTTTATTTAATTATGGGATGGCTTATAGTTATTGCAATATTTCCATTATCTAAAACTCTTTCCTTTGGAGGCCTATTTTGGTTAATAAGTGGTGGAATTGCCTATTCTATAGGTGCAGTAATTTATGGTACAAAACGACCTAAAATCGCTAGTAAATATCTTAATTTTCATGATATTTTTCATATATTTGTACTTATGGGAAGCTTATGTCATTTTATACTTATGTCAAATTATGTAATGTATATGTAAACTCCAAAAGTGCTACTGGTAAATTGATTACTTATATAATTATAATGTTTATAACAAACATAAAAATCTAGTGAAAATGTTACTATAAATAATAATTCTTCACTAGATTCTGTTTATAAATAATCTACTTTCTCCAATATGTTGAATTTATATTCTTGATAACCCCTTTACATCTTTAGCTATTTTAATTACAGCTATAAAAATAACATATATTTCTAATCTCCCAAATAACATTCCAAATATTTCAGTCCATAAAACAATAGGGGATGCAATAGGTGACGTAATACCTACCGATAATCCTACCGTTCCAATTGATGATGCAAATTCAAATAAAGCATCTTGTAGCGAATATCCATTTGCTACTATAATGCCAGTGCCTATAAATAATAAAACAATATAAATAAATGCATAATTAGATGCTTCTAATATATTATTTTCTTTTATATATATATCTTGCCCTCTGGTCTAAAAACAAAATTTTCATTAACCATATGTTCAGGCATAAATTTTTTCTTTAAATTCCATAAAAATGTTTTAACCATTAAATATACTCTATATATTTTTATTCCTCCAGCAGTAGAACCTGCTCCCCCTCCTATAATCATTAAAATAATCATGGTGAATATTGAAAAAGAATTCCAATTATTAAAACTTACAGTAGAAAATCCCGTAGTTGAAAGTGCTGATACCATCTGAAAAGCAGAAATTCTAAAAGCTTTTGAAAAACCTCCATAAATATTTTTCAATGAAAAAAATGTCGCTAAAGGTATTGATACTCCAAGTAATAGAAACATAAATCTTACTTCTCCTATTTTAAAAAACTTCTTAAATTTTCCTCTCACAAGCAGTAAATGTGCAGCAAAATTTGTTGTCCCTAGAATCATTAAGATTATTGTTATCAATTCAATTGAAAAACTTTTATATGCTCCTACACTATCTCTCTTGATCCCAAATCCACCAGTAGATAAAGCTGCTATGGAATGATTTATACCATCAAATAAAGGCATTCCAAAAATATAATATAATACTGTACCTGCAATAATATATCCAACATAAATTGACATAATCATTCTAGAAGATCTAAGAAGATTTGGTAATAACTTATCTGAATGACCTTCTGAAGAATAAAGATTCATTCCAAAAGTTTCTGATAATGCTGATACCATTACTAGAACAAGACCAACTCCACCAAAAAATTGCATAATGCTTCTATGCATTAAATATATTTTTGGTGTAACTTCAACATCAACTACTGATAAACCTGTTGTAGTCCATCCACTTACAGCTTCAAAATATGCTTGTGTAAAATTTAACTGTTTAGATATTATAAATGGAATTGCAGAAAAAAAACTAGCCAAAATCCACACAATTACAACTATTATAGTATCTTGCCCCATAGATAGCTTTTGATTTTTATCTAATTTTATAAAATAACTTAACATAAAACCAATAGATATGGCAATAATTGATGGTATTATAAAATCAATTGCATATTTACTTTCATTTGGATAAGCAATTATAACTATTAAAGGTAGTAAAACAATTATTCCAATTATTATGGTTAAAATACCAATATATCGGAGTATAATTTTGTTATTTTTAAATATACTACTCCTACTTTTCATTATACATCATCGCTCCCAACTACTAATTTTATTACATCCTTTTGTATATCAGGAGGTGATAACACAATTAGTTTATCATCTTTTAAAATCTTTGTATTTCCTTTAGGTACTATACTATTTTCTCCTCTAACAATAATTCCAATAATAGCTTTTTCAGGGAACTTTATTTCTGTAATATATTTATTACAAATAGGATATTCACTTTTTACTACAAGCTCCATCAAAACTATTTTCCCATTTTCTAAAGGTATATAGTTAGATACTTCTTCTATAGTTACAATTTGCTCAATTATATTAGCAATTGTATATGTGGCACTTACTACCGTATCAACTCCTAGCTTTTTGAACACTTCTACATTTTTAGGATTCGCTACAGTAGCAAATGTTTTTTTAACTCCATAAACTTTCTTTGCAAGTTGACATATAACTAAATTATCTGAATCTTTAGGAGTCATTGCAATTATAATATCTGCATTATCTATTTTTGCCTCTTCAAGTATATAAGGTTTACTTCCATCACCACATATAATAATTGCCTCATGTTTATATGATAAGTTTTTACAATAATCATAATCATCGTGAATTACTGTTACTTTATGCTTTTTTGAAATTAGAGAATTTAATAAAAAATCTACTTTTTTCCATCCCCCAACTATTAACATATTCATTAGTATACCTCCATTACATTTTCTGATGTTAATCTTTCAAATTCATTTATTGATAACTTTGCAGGACGAATAATTTTTATATCCAAGTCATTATATACAATCTCTTTTTCAGTGTCATAGATTCTAGAAACCACTTTATCTATTTTAAATAACTCACTAGCTATTTCAGAAATCATAATATTTGTATTATCATCATCTGTGGCAGCTAAAATTATATCCGCTTTTTTTATTCCTGCTTCTATTAATATATCAACATCCGTTGCATCGCCATGCATTTTAAAACCGCTATAATTATAAAGTAACTTTCTAAAGGATTTTTTATCTTTATCAATAACAATAACATCATTTCCTTGTAAAGATAATGAGGAAGCTATACTAGCTCCAAATCTACTACAACCTGCTACGATTACATATTTGTATCTTTTTTCCATAAAATCTACTCCTTTTTATTTAAGTGTCCAATATTTTTTTCATCATATTTAATAAAATAAACCAAAGGATCCTCCTTTTCCGGTTTATCACCATAATCTAAACTCTCTTTATCAAATTTATAATAAAAACAAGTTATTCTATATAAATTTTTAGATGCTGGCTTATACGTTGGATCAAGCGCATAAGAAGCCCTATAATGCTTACCTGCTAATATTAAATCACCTTTAATCTCTGAAAGAATGCCGAGTAAATTATGCCATTCTGGTGCATTTTCATTTACTCTCATAAGCAAATATATATATTTATGAGCTAAAGAATAATTACTAGACTTTAAATTTATAATTGCTTTTTTAAAGTTCTTTCCAAAATAATCTAGTTTATTATAATTGCTAAGCATACTATCTCTCCTCTCTATGTATCATAAAGTTTATCAAATTTGTTATAAAGATTGTATTAAGATAACTTGTACTATATAAAGATTTTGTTAATATTTATTAGTATAAAAATTCTTAAAAAACTAATTTATGAAACATAGATCCTATTTTAAATTAAAATAAGCTGCCTCAAAATATATTTTATTTTGAGGCAGCTTATCAATAAAATATATCATATAACATAAATTTTAAAAAATTTATCTTATATGATATATTTAAACTCTACTCATTATATAAATTTTATATTATTTATTTGAAAACAAAAGTATTTATAAAAAGAATCTATTTAAACATATTGTCTTTATAAATATATATTATTCATCAATAAGTCTATAACCTACTCCTACTTCTGTTAATATATACTGAGGTTGTGCAGGATTTTTCTCTATTTTCCTCCTTATATTTGCCATAAAGACTCTAAGAGACTTGGTATCATCGTCAGAATAATTACTCCAAATTTCATTAATAATGAACTTATGAGTTAAAACACGCCCTGCATATCTTGCCATTAACTCCATCATTTTGTATTCAATAGGTGTTAAATGTATATCTTTATCTAAAATAAAAACCTTTCTTTTTGCAAAATCTATTTTTAGATCTCTAACTGTGAATACTTCTGATAACTCATTTTGAAAATTATTATCTTGATCAAAATGTCTAAGTGCTACTCTAATTCTTGCTAATAGCTCAGCCACACTAAAAGGTTTAGTTAAATAATCATCTGCTCCACAATCTAATGCAGTGACTTTCTCCCTTTCATGTCCACGGGCAGATACAACAATTATCTTTGCCTTAATAACTGGTCTTATTTTTTCAATAACATCAATCCCATCAATATCTGGTAACCCCAAATCTAAAATTATAATATCTGGATTGTGTGAAAACACAAGAGATATAGCTTCCTTACCATATTGCGTATTAATGCACTTGTACCCTTGGGCTTCAAGTGATATATTAATAAATTTACATATAGGTTTATCATCTTCAACTATCAAAATTAATGGTTTTATATCCACTTATATCACTCCTTTAATGGTAAACTAAATTCAAATGTAGCTCCACCATGTAAATTATTAAAAGCAAAAATTTTTCCGCCATGAGCTTCTATAATAGATTTACATATTGCCAGCCCCAAACCAGTACCTCTTTTTTCTAAATATCCAAATTTAGTACTAATATAAAATCTATCAAAAATATTATTTAAATCCTCTTCTGGAATTCCATTTCCATTATCTAGCACTTGGAAGATTACTCTATCATTTTTTTCTTTAACATTAATTTCAATAAATGAATTAGCTGGTGTATATTTTATAGCATTATCAATTAAATTAACCATTACTTGTTGAATAAGTAATCCATCTACATTAACTAAAATTAATTTATCTGGTACATCTACTTTTAAAGTATGGTTTTCTGCAAACCTTTTAACTTTAGAGATAGCTCCTGAAATAATTTCTTCTACCAATTCTAAGTTCTTTTTAATTTCAAATTTCCCTTCATCTATTCTAGTTATACTTAATATATTCTCAACAGAATGCACAAGCCAACTTGCATCTTTAAAAATATTTTCAAGAAGTTCATTTTTAATATCATGCTCTAAAACATCATTATTATCAATAATTGTAGTAACTGATCCTAAAATTCCTGTAAGAGGAGTTCTCAAATCATGGGAGATCGATCTTAAAAGATTTGCTCTTAATTTTTCTTTTTCCGCCTCTAAATTTGCCTTTTTTTGCTTTTCAAACAAGTGCTCTCTTTCAATAGCTAATGCAATTTGGGTAGAAACTGATTTTAATAATATTTTATCATTCTGTGATAATAAATTTCCATCAAAACAAGATAAACCAATTACTCCCAGTATGGAATTTTCCCCTATAATAGGCTGATAATAGGCATAATTATGGATAGAAATATTTGTCCCAACCCCCACAGCCTTACCGATTTTAAAGGATTCTAAAATAGCTTGTTTTTCTATAGTGGATTGGAAAATATTTGCTTCATTATTATTATTAAATATATAATTACTAGATTCTTCAATCTGATGCCTTGAATTTGCTACTGATATAATAACTGGTCTATTAAACATTTCAAATAGATTTTTACCACAAAACTCTATTACTTGATTTTTATTTCTTGATTTAAGTAATCCTTTATTAATATAATACAAAAGTTCCATCCTTTTTTCACGAATAGAAGATATTCTTGCTTCTTTCTTGATTCTGGAAGTTAATGTGCTTGTAATAACTGCGGCTATAAGCATAATAACAAATGTCACTGGATAGTCACTTCTATATGCACTAAAACTATAATATGGTTCAGTAAAAAAGAAATTGAATGTCAAAACTCCAATTATTGAAGAACATATACCATAAAAATATCCTTCTGTATATTTAGCAACAAATAATACACCTAAAATGAATACTACAATTATATTTGATTCATGAAATCCAATATATCTAAATACTAATGATACTACGGTACTCGTAGTCATAATAATTATCATTTTAAAAATGCTTAAAAATACATTCTTAAAATTAATTTTATATTCATTTGCTCTAATAATATTTATGTATTTATTTAAATTAAACATATCTTTTTTATTCACTTTTACACCTACCTTTCTATAATATACTGCTTATATAAAATTAATATATTCATAATTTAGATAAATACTCTAAACTATATTATAACTTCTTTAGTGTACATTTAAAATGTTAGAATTGTTTATTTATTATATAAGACTGCCTTTTACTGCCATCTAAATACTCAAAGAAAAATCCTTCACCACTACCAACAATAGTAAACTCTACATAATTACTTTCATATTGTACATAAAAAACCCCTTTAAGTAAATTCTGTACCATCTTCTTAATGAAATTTACTTAAAGAGGTTATCTAAATCATAAATTATATATAACCCATTTATTATAAAAACAGTTTTAATTTTTATATTTTACTTTATATAAAATATATTACACTATTTATCTAAATATTATAATGATATTTTTCCTATTGCTAGTAAAATTATCATAGCTATTCCTACAAATACAACTATAGCTGTACTTATTTTCTCTATTGATGTATACTTTTGTTTTTTTTCCTTCTTGGCCTTATTAAATACTATTGCTCCAGAGGCATACATTATAAATGCAAGAGCAAAGTATTTTATTCCACCTGCATATATACCATATATTGTATATGCAGAAGCTAAAATTGCTACTATTTTATTTTTTCCACTTATATTTTCTTCATTACACACCTTTATAGCATATAATGCCGATAAAGTATAAGGAATTAACATACAAGTAGTTGCTATGGCAAATACTAAACTATAAGCTGATTGTAATTTATCTGAAAGTAATGCACATAAAAATACTTGTGTTATAATATTTGTAAATGTTAATGAATTTATTGGAACTCCTGCAGTGTTCTCTTTAGCAAACCATTTTGGCATAACTCCATCTTTAGCTGCTACATATGGTATTTCTGCTGCAAGCATTACCCAACTTATTAACGCTCCAAACAATGATATTATAAGACCTAATTTAACTATTATAGCTCCTGCTCCTCCAAAAACTGTTTTGGATAAAACCTCTGCTAGAGGAGTTCCTGATGCTACAAGTTCCTTTGCCGGAATAATACCCATTGCAAGTAAAGATATTGAAACATAAATAAGTAATGTAATTAACAAACTAATTACTGTTGCCTTTCCAACTATAGCTTGTGATTCTGCTTTTTCTGAAAGAACTACAGATGCTTCTACACCTATAAAGCACCAAATTATAGTTCCCATAGCACCATTAACCTGTTTAAATAAGGATGTTGATTCTCCAGAACTTGCAAGTACTGTACTCCAATTTGAAACTGTAAATAATTCTGGTTTAAATATAAATATACCTAATATAACAACTAATGTTAACGGTAATAACTTACCTATAGTTACAACTGCATTTATGATCCCTGCATTTTTTGTCCCCTTTGTTTGAATATAATGTACAGACCATAATAATAAAGATGCTGCTATAAAAGACACTATTGGCTTTAGTTCACGCCCTGGCCCTAATAAACTGTTTATAGTTTTAAACATTAAAACTATGAACGCAATATTTCCAAGCCAAGCAGAAAGCCAATATCCCCAAGCTGAGTTGAAACCCATAAAGTCTCCAAATCCATCCTGTGCATAGGAATAAATCCCACCTTTTAAATCTGGCTTTTTATTTGCAAGAAATTGGAATACTAGTGCTAAACATATAATTCCAAATCCACCTATTATCCAAGCAATTAGAGCTGCTTGTGGATTAGCTTTTGTTATTAGGTCCGTGGGACTGTTAAAAATCCCACCGCCTATCATAGAGCCTATACCAAGAGTAATCAAAAGTCCAAGACCTAATTTTTTATCTTGTGTTCCCATTTTCAAACCCCTTTTCTGAATGTATATAGATTATTATACAAAATTATATAGATTGCTATGGAAAATTATATAGATTATGTTAACATAATTATACAAATTATGTTAACATATCTAAATAATTGGGTTATCTTAAGTTGTCTCTATGAAGAGGCATACTCATGCATCTTGGGCCGCCTCTTCCTCTTGAAAGCTCTGCACTTGGCATAGTAAGAACATTAATGCCCCTCTTAGTTAAAAGTTCATTTGATACATAGTTTCTTTCATAAGTTACAACAGTTCCTGGAGCTATGGCAAGTGTATTTGAGCCATCATTCCATTGCTCTCTTCCTGCTATTATAAAGTCTCCACCACCACATTGAATTAATTCAACAGATGGAATTTCAAGAGCTGAAGCTAATATTTTTTCTAATGGATCTGTATGATGTTTAAATCTTAATGTTCCATTTTGACCCTTAGTAACTTCATAAACGCTAAGTGGACCTTGTATTTGTGGATGAATTGTAAATTTATCATAATCAACCATTGTAAATACTGTATCAAGATGCATAAACGCTCTGCAGTTTGGTATATCAAATACAAGAACCTTTTCAAAACTTTCATTTTTAGCAAATAAGCCTTTAGCTACTATCTCAATGGCTTCAGCTGATGTTCTATCACTGCATCCAATAGCTACAACCTTGTCTGAAAGGATAAGCTCGTCTCCACCTTCTATTGAATAAGGTAGCGTTCTGTTATACCATAAGCTAGTTTCGCCATTAGCAAAATTTTTGTGATATTTATGAATGTATGTTAAAAATAATGTTTCTCTTCTTCTTGCTTCTGTTTTCATTGTATTAATTGTCATTCCAGATCCCATTGAAGCTGCTGGATCTCTTGTGAAATAAAGGTTTGGCATTGGATCAAGGTAGAATGGATAACTATCCTGCATTAACTCTATTAATGAAGTGGCTTCTTTAACTTCAATAGCTTCCTTTCTAACTCCAGCCATTAATGTATCAACCATTTCTCTTGTTGGCATTTTAAGAAGATATTCCATTAAAGCTTCTCTTATTACTTGTGATGTTATCTTACTTTCTGTTAAAAACTCTTCTAAAAATTCTTTCTTTATTTTGTCATCTTCTAAAGTTTCTGCTGTAAGTTCTTCTAAGTAGAAAACTTCAGTTCCATTTTCCCTTAGAATTTGTGCAAATCTATCATGCTCTTCCCTTGCAACTTTTAAAAAAGGTATATCATCAAATAGTAACCTCTCAAGATATTCAGGAACTAGATTTTCAATTTCTGCTCCTGGTCTGTGAAGCATAACTTTATTAAGCTTTCCTATCTCAGAAGTTACATTAATAAAAGAACTCATATTTTTTCCTCCTCTTGTGTACTCATGTACTAGTTATTTATTTAACATTTGTTATTCATTATACATATAATGCATAATTAATTCAAATTGATATTTCTAGTCAAAAATATGAATAATTAACTGTATTTTTACATTTTTCTTCAATTTTTATATGTTTTTCTTAGATTTTAGACGGTTTTTACGGGGTTTTAAAAATATTCTGTATATTATTCATGCAACCTATGCTTTTAAAAATGTATATACTATGTATAATTATTCATTTTTTTATGTGTTTTATACTGTATATAAGTTTTTTTTATGATTTATAGTATATATATATTTATTTATGCATATTTGTATCGTTTACTTTTTTTATTTATTCATTTAATTATTCATACATATAGAATAATTAAACAAATTATTTTTTATATATTTTTCTTAATTTTTTTAAATTTTATTGTTTTTCAAATTAAAATCACTAAAAATTAATCAAAATCTTAATTAATTTCTAGTGATATATTTTTATAATATTTATTTTTGCGCTATTCCTGCTTAAAAGTAATTATTCTAAATAAACTTTAGCAAACCTAAAAGTCATTTAATAAAGGTATTTTAATTATTACCTTTGCTCCTCCTTGATGTGAATTTTCAATAGTTAAAATTCCATTATGTTGTTTTACAATAGAATCTGCAATATAAAGCCCCATACCCCAATGTGTTTTTGATGTTCTACTTGAATCTCCCGTATAAAATTGTTTCTTAGCAGCTTTTAGATCCTCATTAGAAAATCCTTTACCACTATCAATAACTGAAAATTCAACAGAGTCACTTTTACCTTCAACATAAAAATATAAATTACTATTGCAGGGTGAATAGTCCACTGCATTAGAAATTATATTTATTATAGCTCTATGCATAGCTTCTTTATTTATGATTATATTTTCTGGTATATCTTTTTTTTGGAAATTAATATGTAGCTCCTTTGGGGCCGCAAGAGCAATTAGTTGATTATAAATGTCATAAAGAAATTCCTTTGTGTTACTTTTCTGTAATTTTTCTAAAAACTCTAATTTCCCTTTTGACATATCAATAAGTAGTTTTATATACTTTTCAATCTGTATTGAATTCTTTTCGATAAACCTAATATATTCTTTCTGTTCATTATTAAGATAAGAGTCTTTTAAAAGTTCAGTATTCCCTTTAATAATAGTTAAAGGAGTTTTGATATCATGGGCTAAGGAAGATATCTGATCTTTTTTAGTCTTCTCTAAATTCCACTGCTCTTTTAAAGACTCTTTTAGTTCCTCTTTCATATCAGAGATAGAACATAATACATCATTAAATTCCTTTATAGGAGAATTTCCAATTTCAAAATCTAAATCCTGTTCTTTTATTTTTTCAGTAGCATTCATTAAAGGAATTAAATTATTTTTTAAATTTTTTGCAAAAACTATAGAAATAATAAAAGCTCCAATTAAACATCCTGAAATAAGAATTGTAATTAATAAAAATTCTGGATTGGGAAAATGTTCATTCATCCATTCTGAAGAATAGCTCATTTTAATATAATATTGCAATACACAAAATCCATCTTTTCTTTCAATAAAATAATAACTTTCCTTATATCCATTTTTTCTACTAATGCCTTTAGCATATAAAGTTGCTTGTTTTAAATCTTCCTCTTTAAGATCTGTTGTAATAACCTTAAATTCTTTATCAAATACAGCAAATTTACATCCATTAGGAATCATGTCTTCTGTAATCTTTTCTGCAGATTGGAGTATAGGCTTTGCTCGTCTTGCTAAATCTTCACTATAATTAGCACTATTAAAAAAATTCATTTGCATCCCTAAACTTGCAATAATTATTTCAATTATTATTGCTGCAAAAAAAGCAAGAGCTAATGCTAATAGATACCTAAGAAAAACAGTTTTTAATGTGGCCTGTTTTTTATTTATACCCATTTGTACCCAATTCCCCAAACAGTTTCTATTGGTGACATATCAAAAACTTTTAACTTAGCTCTAATATTTTTAATATGTTCTGTAATAGCAGAACTATCACTTTCTCCATCATAACCATAAACCGCTTCATATATCTGTTCTTTAGAAAACACCTGCCCTGAATTTCTTGCGAGGTATTCACATATAGCATACTCTCCCTTTGTGAATGGAACCTTTACATCACCTATTTTAATTTCCTTACTGGATAAATTAAATATAATATCTGAAGCTACAAAAATATGTCGTTTTTCACGATGCTCTCTGCGAAGATGAGCATTTACTCTAGCCTTTAATTCTCCTACTCCAAAAGGTTTTGTTATATAATCATCCCCACCAATTCCTAATCCAAACATAATGTCACTTTCCATAGTTTTTGCCGTTAAAAAAAGAATTGGACAATCTACCATCTCTCTAATTTCCTTACACAAAGTAAATCCATCAATATCAGGCATCATTACATCCAATAAAATCAAATCAAATTTTACAAAATCATTTAATGGAATATCTTTTGCTTCCTTTACTATAGTTACTAAATGATTGTCTTTGGAAAGAACATTTTTAATAAGGATTAAAATATCTTCCTCATCATCAATTGCAAGTATTTTTGCCATAATATCCTCCTGCCTTTATGATATTTTTCATTTTTAATTATAAACTCTATTAGAAAAAAATACAGCCTGTTATTAATAATATATGCTGTATTTTTTAAGTCCTTATTTAATTTATAATTCTTCAAATTTAATATCTTATCCTTTTTCTTTATTCATAAGATTTTCTACCTTCCCAATACTTAAACCATAAAATACTACCTATTAAAGCAATACAAATTTCAAGTATCATAATAAAAAATCCCTTTCCCACTTCTCTAGAAACAATATTATAATTTGAGGGATCTATTATTTTTAACATAGTATAGTCACAAAATCTAACTCCAAAGGCCCAAGGTATCCACTGCCATACTCTGTCTCCTAAACCTGTAATCATTAGTGCTGAAAGTAAGGTTCCAGCAATACCCAAGCCTATGGAAGCTCCTCTCCCCAATTTAAGGGTTACTAATACATGTAAAATATAAATAAGAATATTTGCTACAAATAAAACAATTGCTTCCTGTACATAAAACATAGCATCCATCTTTTTAAAACCAAGTGCAAAAACTCCTATAGCAATTATTAGAGAAAAAATTCCTAATAAAAGTAATAAAACTAATTTACTTAGATAGGTAACACTCTTGCACTTTGTGCTACTTAAAAGCATTTGAAAATTTCCTGATCTCTCCTCTTGTTCTATAACTATGCCACTCATTAAACCTATTAGTAATGGAAATACTATTGCCACTGTCTCTAGATATCCACATATTGAATCTATATTTCCTTTAGAACCAAAAGAATAATAAAGTAAAAATAAAAATGCACCTAAAAATGGAATAAAAACATGTAAATATAAAATAGGAGTACGTTTTAGTTTGTAAAAATCCGATTTTATACATCTAAATAAGTTTATCATACTTAAGCTACCTCTTGATCTTTAAACCAATTGGTTGTAATAAGCATAAGTAAAAGAAATAATAAAATAGACATAACAATTCCAACAGGAATAACATTAGGATTTAATAATGGATCGCCTGGTTTTGCAAATAGCCCATTAGGTAATATTCCTAGTATTGGACACATTAACCTAGTTGTCCATGTATAAGGACACACCCACCATAAAGACTTAGATACCATACTTACACTAAAAATTAATCCAACTCCAACATTTATTAATATAACTCCAAAAGCTCCAAGCTTTTTTGATAAAAATAAACATAAAGGAATCTGCCACAAAGATGTTAAGGCTATAATAACACTAGCCACAAAAGCCTTTATAAATGAAATATTTTTAGTTCCAGTGATAAATATACCTACTAAAATTATACCAATTGATAAAAACATACAGGAAATAAATAAATTTATAGAAATCATAAGGTTTTTTGCAATCCATACTTTTTTTAAATCAATAGGCAGTGAAAATATAGCTCTATAATTTAATTTCTTTTCTTCCTTTTGATGTACAAAATAACAACTCAAAGCAACAAATCCTGGCAAAATTAATAGATACCACCAATTGAATGCACAAGCTTGATAAAATAATGGGGATAAAAATGCAAGTAACAAAACAGTAATTGGGGCTATATAAGTGTTCTTTTTCCCAAAGGTTCTTCTGCATTTAAGATTTTCAGCTTTTATATAATTTAACATTCTTATGCCCCCTTTTTCTTATTCTTTTTTACCACTTCTGTGAAAAGTGTTTCTAAATTCTCTGAAGGATTAATTTTAGCTTCATATCCTAAAATACCATTACTTATAATTCCAATGTGGTCTGCAATAAGCTGAACCTCTGCTAAAATATGACTAGATAAAATAACTGTTATTCCTTTTTGGGGAAATGATCTAATTAATTCACGTAACTCTTGAATACCAATAGGATCAAGACCATTAGTAGGCTCATCTAATATCAATAGTTTAGGATTGTTAAGTAGAGCAATTGCAATTCCTAAGCGTTGTTTCATACCCATTGAAAACTTACCAGCAGTTTTTTTCCCTGTATTGGTCAAATCAACAATTTTTAATACCTCATCAATTCGTGAATCTTTTAATCCTAGAAGAGTAGTGCGTACTTTTAAATTTTCCCTCGCAGTTAAATTTTCATAAAGGGGTGGAGCTTCAATAAGAGCACCGATACTCACTAAATCCTTCCTAGTCCAATGATGATTATCAAATATAATTTCCCCGGATGTGGGACGTAACATTCCTGTTAACATTTTTAACATAGTAGATTTTCCTGCCCCATTAGGCCCTAATAATCCGTACACAGAATTCTCTTTCACTGTAATTGAAATGTTGTTTACTGCATTCTGACCTTTAAAAACTTTACAAAGATCTTTTGTTTGTAAAATATATTTTTCCATATTAATCATCCTCTCCTTCTGTTCAATATTTACTCTAAACTATAATTATAAGGATTTTATAAGGATTTGAGAAAATCCTTATTCTTCTTCTATAATCATTACTAAAATAAATTAATATGAACATTTAAAGTATAAAACAATTTCATTTTCTAAAATTAAAATCACTAAAAACCAACTTAGTCTATAGTTGGTTTTTAGTGATTTCTTTTATAATATTGGTATTATTAAGAGAATACTAATGAGTATGAATTTGTTTTAGCACTTTTATATATTTTGAATTTCATTATGAATTAATATTGAATTTTTTAATTAAATTGACTCCTATTATACCTCCTAGAGTTAATGAAGGTAAGAATACCCAACCAGATAAAGACATACTAGATATAGCAGCATATAAAGCTCCAATATTACAACCTGAAGCTAATCTTGCTCCATATCCCATAAATATACCTCCTAAAGCATAAAAAATTATATCTCTTAATTTAAAACCTCTCTTAAAAGAAAAATGTCCTGCTAAAAGCGGAGATATTAAAGCTCCTATTATTATTCCTAAGTTTCTCATAGAACCTGGATCATTAATAAAACCAGCATTTATAGTTTTCATCTTATCTGCAAAATATGGCCAATTAGAAACATCTACGATTCCTAAAGATTGGTAAAGCCAAGCTCCCCATTCTACAAAAGTAGAGGTAACTCCCCAATTTTTGCCTGTGGTTAACAATATTACTTCAAACATTATCATTAATAAAACTGCTCCTGTATAAAAAGACCATCTTTTCACAAAAAATTTATGATAAGTTTCCTTACTCAAAAATTTATGTTTATTAGGCTCTGGCAATTCCTTTTGCCAGCTATCATATTCTAAAGGTATATATGTGTTTTCTCTTTTTCTCTTATTTTCATATTTCTTAGTAAATATATAAATTCCTAAAAATCCTAATAAAGAAACTAAAATAGCTCCCATATATCCAAAAACATCTGGCAAATACACACTTGTATTCCAGGTATAAAAAGGAGTGCTTTTCCACCATGGCATATCATGTGCTCCCCGTAGAGAACCTGTTATAAAGAATAATAATACTATAAGAGCTCTAGCTTCCCCTTCACCGGCATCTGTTAAAGTACCTGAAGCACATCCTCCACCTAACATCATACCAATTCCAAAAAGTATTCCCCCAAGTATTGTAGCTAAATTTACAGGATACACACTTTGAGTTCCAGGTATTATTTTAACTCCCTCTGAAACTCTATAAGCTACTTCGGCTCCATTAACATGGGCTCCATAATGAATAGCCGCTGTAACTATTAATGAAATAGAAAAAAGAAAAAGTAGTGCTTTAGTAAGACTTGATTCTCCTGTAACATATAGTTTTCTTATACCTCCTGCAAAACCAAATCTTGATCTTTGCATTAAATAACCTATGGCAAGGCCACTTATTAAAAACAATCCTAGCTTATAATTTCTATTGGACTGTATTATAGCAAATATGATCATTAATATAGAAATTATAAATCCTGAGAATATCTGTTTTTTATTCATAAAATCATTCCCTCCATCCATGTTAATTTAATTCATTGTTATAACTAATAGGCTAGTTAAGAATTGCTATGGTTCAATTGAAATAAAAACTCCCTTTGAACCATAGAATCCTTATAATTATTTAAATAAGCTAAATTACTCAATTTCTAATTTTATAAAAAGTTATAATCTGTAAGAATTTTTTCTCTTTCAGTAGTTATATCATTAAAGTATTCATAAAAAGAAATTCCTAAAAATCCACCAGAAACATTATAAATATTTTCATAACCTAAATTTTTAAGAGCCTTTAATGCGTTATAGCTTCTTTGAGCACTTCTACAATGTAAATACACAGGCTCATCTTTAGGTATTTCATTTATTCTATCTCTTAACTCACTAAGAGGTATATTTTTTGCACCAATAATATGACTTAATTCATATTCATGTTTCTCTCTTACATCTATAATTAAAGCCTTTTCTCTTACAATATTTCTTATATCTTTTTCTCTAACTTGTTTAAATTCACCCTGTAATAAATTGCATGCTACATAACCTGCAAAATTTACTACATCTTTAGCAGTCCCAAAAGGTGGTGCATAGCATAGTTCTAAATCTCTTAAATCATCTACAGTAGCTCCAAATTTAATTGCTGTAGCAATTACATCTATTCTCTTATTCACGTTTCCTTTACCAATAGCTTGTGCTCCTAATACTTTCCCTGTAGGAATTTCGAAAATCAATTTAAAATGTAGAGGCTCACAATCTGGCATTAATCCTACTTTATCTCCCGGTATTACCTTAGCCACCTCATATTTTATGTCTAATTTCAATGCTTCTATCATTTCTTCATTAAGTCCTGTGGCTGCCGCATTATAATTAAAACATTTAATTACTGAACTTCCTATAAAGCCTGTATTCCTAACAACTTTTCCATGAATGTGGTCTGCCACCTGTCTTGCTTCCTTTTGAGCAGGTCCTGCTAAAGGTAGTTTAGTAGTTTTTCTAGCTAAGGCATGATAAACTTCAATAGCATCTCCTACTGCGTATATATCATTATCATTAGTTCTATAGTTTTGATCTACTTTTATAGCTCCAGTTTCTCCAATTTCTAATTCTGCCGCCTTTGCAAGTCTTGTATCTGGAGATACACCTATGGCCATAATCACAGCCTCAGCTTGTACTTTTCTTCCAGATTCTAAAACCACTGTGTCTTTTTCAAAAGCACTAACTTTATCTTTTACAATTAAATTTACACCATTATCATAAAATTCTTTGTGTAAAATTTGTGCCATATCATAATCAAAGGGTTTCATAATATGAGGCATAGCTTCAATTAAGGTAACATTATTTCCTGCTTCTTTTAAATTTTCAGCAACTTCGACCCCTATAAAACCTCCTCCAATAACAGATATGTTTTGAAATTTTTTATTTTTTATTTTTTCACTTAATCTTTGTATATCCATTACATTTCTTACTGTAAATGCATTTACATTTTCAATCCCTTTAATTGGTGGAATTATTGGCGTTGCTCCTGGAGATAAGATTAATTTATCATAATTTTCAGAATATTCTTCTCCTGTTATTGTATTTCTAACTATAACTTCTTTTTTATCTCTATTAATTTTTATAACTTCATTATTTACTCTAGCCTCTATATTATATTGAGCTTTAAATTGCTCTGGAGTCATAAGTACTAAACTATTAGAATCCTCTACAATTCCACTCAAATGATAAGGTAAGCTACAATTTGAAAAGGATACATAGGGATCTTTTTCAAACATTATTATTTGATCTTTCTCACTAAGTCTTCTAAGTCTAGCTGCTGTAGATGCACCACCAGCAACCCCACCTATTATTAAATATTTTTTACTCATAATTTATACCTCCATTAAAATATATTGTACAAGGTATTAAGCCCCTTATAATGGCTGTATTTATAAAATAAAACTTATTTGATCACTTAATTTTATAATTTTGTATATCCTTAGATACAAATATACAAAGGGCAGTTATGTTTATTGTGGCTACAATGAACATCAATAGATCCACCGCATCAAAAATCATATCAAAATTTGATACACTTAATAGTCCTGAAGCTGTTATTAAGCATATATAAAATACTATCCTCTTATTTTCATTAAAATAAATAATTGTATTAATAAAATGATAGGAACTTAAAACTGTAGTAAAACCACAGGTTAAAAAAAACATAATTATTATACTTTGTCCTAAAAAACCCGTAACTCCATAAGCGCTGTTTAAATAACTAGCAATTCTATCTAATCCATCTCCTGATAAAACTACCCCGTTAAGATTATATCTTCCATAAGTAAATACATAGGACGTTATTATAATTGCATTACATATAGTAATAATAGTTGCAATGGTCTGAAGCATAGCCTCTCTCCTGGGAGAATTTATCATATCTGAACTAGCTAAAGCACTGGTTCCTAATCCTGTTTCACTTACTTGGATAATCCTTTGAAATCCCACAATAAGTCCTATAGGAATACCTGTAGCTGCAGTCTTAAAGGTTAAGAAATCTCTCCAAATTATACATAAATACTCTGGTATAAAACTCCTTGTTACAAATAAAAATACTAAAAAGAATCCTGCATATAAAATAATTAATAAAGAAACAAGAGAACCCAATACATTAATAAAAAGTTTATAGCTTTTGGTTAAAACTATAGAAGATACTATAAATATAATTGGTATAACTATAAAAATTAATCTACCCTTAGTCGTAAAGTTATAGTTGAAATTTTGTTTAGCAAAAATTTTAACTACACTTTGAACTCCTGTCATTTGAAAACCTGTAAATCCAAAAGAATATAATATAACTAAAGATACTGCATAAACAGCTGCAACTTTTTTATTAATATATCGTTCTATAAAATTCCTTGGAGTTTTATTTATTAATTGAGTAAAAAAAACCTCTGAATAAGTTAATGGAATGAGTAAAATCATGCCAATAATAACCCAAAGTACTACGGCCTCTCCACCTATACCATTTTGGGAAGTCTTCCACATGGCAGCTAATACTCCTATTACAGCTCCTGTCCCAATCTTTGAAGATAATGAAATTGAAAGGGCATTTTTCACTTTATTAAACTCTATCTTACTAGAATCTTTTTTGCTTATTACATTAAAAAAATTTTTTCTTTTATAATTTACATATAAAGCTGCTATTATTATAAAGGGCAAAAAAATGTTCCATAAATTTGTACTTAAAAAATTTACTGCTTCTCCAAATATGTTGATTATACTTATCCCCTCTCTTTCCTATTTATTTTTATACAAATGTAGATTATAATGAAAATAATAAAGTGTGTTTGTTAATTTTCTCTCAATCCCTATTTTTATTATAATATCATTGCACCCTATTTTATAATAAGTAAGTGTTATACTGTATAACACTTACTTATATATCAGTTATCTAAAATTATTAATTCTAAGGATGTGAACATATATGAATTTTGAATATCTCCAATCTTTTTATATAACTGTAAAATATAACAGCATATCAAAGGCAGCTGAAGCTCTGCACCTTACCCAACCAGGGCTTAGTATGCAACTTAAAAATCTTGAAAAAGAAATTGGAGCAGATCTATTAATAAGAAGTAATAAGGGAGTGAGACCTACAGAGGAAGGTAAAATTATATACAATTATGCGGATACTATTCTATCTATGAAAGACAATATAGAAAGGGATATTAAAAATATAAAAAAGACTAGACCTAGATTAATCATAAGCTCTTGTAAAAGTGTGGGTGAATATGCACTACCTTGCAGCATATACATTTTTAAAAAGTTTAATAAAGAAGTGGACATAGATATGGAAATATTAAATTCTACCGAGGTTATGGAAAAATTATGTGATCATTCTAGTAATATTGGAATTATTCAAGATCTACCTAAGGATAAAAGTATAGATGCAAAACTTATAACCTCAGATGAATTAATTTTGGTGGGAAATAACGGGTATAACAAAGATAGTATTACTTTAGAAGAATTAAAAAATTTACCCTTAATTTTACGAGAAAAAACATCTAATGCCACATATTTAGTAAAAAAAGCTCTTTCTGAAAAAGGAATTAGTATAGAGGACTTAAATATTGTATATAATCTTAACTCTCCAGAAGCTATTAAGTCTTCCATATGTGCCGGAAAAGGATTTGCTTTCTTACCTAAACTAACGGTGAAAAAGGAGTTAAAAAAAGAAAGTATTAAGCATATAAATTTGGAAAATATAGATATTAAATTTAATTATTATGTAATATTTCGAAAAAATTATGTATTTACCAAATATGAAAAAATGTTTGTTGATTTTATAATATCTAGAAAAAGAGGATTCTGCTAATAAAAATTAAAGAAGTTTATATTATCTATGTTATAATATAAACTTCTTTAATATTAATGTACCTATAAAGGCTCCTAAAGTAATAAAAATCCAATATATCCAACCATGTAAAGAAAAAGATGATATACCTATTAAAAAGCTACCAATATTACATCCAGAGGCAAGCCTAGCTCCATAGCCCATGATTATACCACCTATTAAAGCAATAATTACTTGTTTTCTATTTTTGATTTTTTTTATGTTAAATTGAGAAGCAAATAAAGTTGCTATTAGAGATCCTATAATAACTGCTATATTTAATATAGTAAATTTATTTATAACTAAGCTATGATTTAATAATATCTCCTTATATTGTACATTAAATATATTAAAAAAATCCCACTTCAATGGTTCAGCTCCCCAAAAATCTAATACTGCTGCACCCCATAGCAAAAACCCACTAGTGACATGCCACGCAACCTCGGTTATTGCTAAAAGAGCTACATTTAAAATACCTAGCAAGATCCCACCTATCCAATAAGGCCAGGGCTTTTTTAATCTATCCTTTATGCATTTCATATTTTATCCCCTTTTTATTATTTTTGAATATAAACTTCCCATTCACCATTGTCCACTTCAATTACTTTTATTTCATAGTTATTTTGTTTTGCCCATTCTTCTGCCATAACCCCGATACAACTTTGATCTGAGTGTAAAACTACAATATCTCCAGTTTTCATTTTTTTTAATTCTTGACTTGCTCTAACTAAAGGTATTGGACAGGGCTCATATAGACAATCTAAATCCTTTACTTCCATAACTGTTCCTCCATTATTTTTCCTCAAAATTTCTCTTTTCTTTAAAAGAAAGGAATTTATATATAATTATAAGTATAATTATTTGTATTGCTATTGCAATTCTTATATCAATATATTCAGGAAAATAAATAACTTTTGAGTTTTTAATAATTTTATCATACCAAAAAGAATAGTCTTTAGCTCCTAAAAGATTCCCTATTATCATTCCTATAAATACTATCCATGGAAGAGCATGTCCTTCACCTATTCTCATAAGTATTCCTGATGCACAACCACCAGCTATAACCATGCCTATACCAAAAATAAAAGCTCCTATAGCTATATGCCATCCAAAGGAAGTAACGTTTCCAGGAATATTGTCATAATTCATAATATTTCCTTTAAGATAATAATACTGTATTATTCCAAAGCCTATAGTATTAATTATAATAGTAATTATTACTCCTCTTAAAAGTTTTGTATTATTAAACAAAAAAGGGTCTCTAAAAGCCCCACACAAACAAAATCTAGATTTTCTTAATACAAAACCAATAGCTATACCTATAAACCAATAGAAGACATTATCAGGATTCATTTTCCATAAAATAATGCCTACTAATAAGCTTATCATACATATACTTATTGCCTGTGGAATTTGATTTTTCTTTTTTACATATACCTTATGGTCATTGTGCCTTTTTTGAATAAGCAAATCTATATCCTTAGACATGTTATCCCCCTTATAAAAATATTAATGCTTTTTTTCTTTTCATTCATTCACTATTTTAGATTTATAAATATACATTTATTTTAATCTATTAATGAAAATACTTCAAATTATAATAATTATATTAAATCTTCCTATTTTTATAATTTCTCTATTATCTTTCTTTCACTTTTTTTATTGCATATTTTTTCTCTTCTCTTTTCTAATTCTTTTTCTATATCACCTAATTTTATTTGTTTTTCTACCATTAGAACTATTATATGATAGCTTAAATCACATATTTCTTTTATCAATTCTTCTTTATTCTCATTTTTAGCAGCTATAATTACCTCTGAACTTTCCTCTCCAACTTTTTTTAATATTTTATCCAATCCTTTTTCAAACAAATATCCAGTATAAGAACCTTCTATGGACTTATCTTTTCTATCCTCTATTATATTAAATAAACTATTTATAACATTATTTTTATTCATAATTTGTCCTTAGTGATCTGATGTTTATAAATTACATCAAACCACCAAATACTCACATCCTTCCCCTTATCCATTTTATAACATTAATTCCTATATGTAATTTTTTCTATTTATAATTAATACATTTATATTAATGTTGTATAAAAGCAACTTCTATGCCCAGTATGACATGCCGGGCCAATTTGCTCTACTTTAATTAATAGAGTATCTCCATCACAATCTATATGAATACTTTTAACATATTGAAAATGACCTGAAGTTGCTCCCTTATTCCAAAGTTCTTTTCTAGATCTACTCCAAAACCAAGTAGTATTAGTTTCAATAGTTTTTTCTAGGGACCCTTTGTTCATATATGCTAACATCAAGACTTCTCCTGAATAAAAATCCTGAATAATAGCAGGTATGAGACCATTCTCCTTTTTAAAATCTATTCCCTTTAATATTTCCTGTAAATTCATTTTTATCCCCCATTTGAATTTATAAACATTTGCTCTAACATCCTTTATTTAAAAATATGAAGATAATAGTTACAACATCTATTTGTAATAATCTATAATCTTTACTATAGAGTGAAACTCAACTATAAAAGCTTAATAATTTAAATATAAAAAACTAAAGTCTTACACTAAAGCCTTCTTTTTTTAAATAGTCTTTAACTTCCTTTATGCTCAATTCTTTAAAATGAAATAAGGAAGCTGCTAATGCTGCATCTGCTGAACTTTCTTTAAAAATTTCTCCAAAATGCTCTAGTTCTCCACATCCTCCTGAAGCAATTACAGGAATATTTACTGCCTTTGAAATTTCATTGGTAAATTGTACATCGTAACCTTCTTTTGTACCATCCCCATTCATACTTGTAAGTAGTATCTCACCAGCTCCCAATTTTTCAACCTTTTTTGCCCATTCTATAGCATCAAGTCCTGTATCTATTCTTCCTCCATTTATAAATACATTCCATCCATCCCTATCTTTTCGTTTTTTACCATCTATAGCTACTACAACACATTGCGATCCAAAACACTCCGCTGCTTTTCCTATAAGCTTAGGATTCCTTATAGCCGCTGAATTAACTGATATTTTATCTGCCCCTGCTCTTAATATATCCTTAAAATCATTTATATTTTTAATTCCTCCTCCTACAGTGAGAGGAATAAATAATTTCTCTGCTGTTTTTCTAATTACATCTATCATTGTAGCTCTTCCTTCATGAGTAGCTGTTATATCTAAAAATACTATTTCATCTGCTCCTTCTTTGTTATAAAACTCTGCTATTTCTACAGGATCCCCTACATCCTTTAGATTAACAAAGTTAACACCCTTTACAACTCTACCCATATCTACATCTAAGCAAGGTATTATCCTTTTTGTAATCACATATACTCCCCCTTTTTAACATATTTTAAGCTTTCTATTTTTTTGGTTATATATTCTTTTTTCATAATTTTATACTTCAATAATACTTTTACCCGATTTTTACTTCCTGTATTTTTTACCTATCACTTCCATTTATATATTGCTATATCTCCTAGATATAGGATATTTTAGTATATACTTTTTTCATATACATTTTACATTTATATAATAACTATAATTTATTTATAATCTTCTTTATTTTATCTATAAAAATATCCATTTCTTCTTTAGAACCTATACTAACTCTTAGATAATTACTTATTCTATCTTTGTTAAAGTATCTAACAAGTACATTTTCATCCTTGAGCTTTACAAAAATATCCTTAGCTTCATATGTATCATGAGTAATAAATATAAAATTAGCTTTAGATGGTATGATTCTAAATCCCATCTTTTCCAATTCATTTATGGTCCAATTTCTTGTTTTTATTATTTTTGATATACATTCCTTAAAATATTCTTCATCCTTTATGGATTCTATAGCTGCTAAAGATGAAATTCTATCTATTGTATAAGAATTAAAAGAGTTTTTTATTCTATCTAATCCATTTATAAGATGCCTTTGTCCTAATGCAAATCCTACTCTTATTCCAGCTAAAGATCGAGATTTGGATAAGGTTTGTATTACTAAAAGATTAGGATAATCCTTTATAAGACTTACTGAAGATTCTCCTCCAAAATCAATATAAGCTTCATCAACTATAACTACCTTATTTATATTATCCTCTAAAATTTGTTTTACTGAATCTAACGAAAGATACACCCCTGTTGGTGCATTAGGATTTGTTATAACAGCTCCTCCTTTTGCATTTTTAAAGTCATTAATATCTATAGAGAAATCTTCTCTAAGTTTTGCTAACTTATAATCTAATTTATATAAATTTGCATAAACAGGATAAAAACTATAACTAATATCTGAAAAAACTATAGTCTCTTGTGGATTAAAAAAAGTTAAAAAAGAAAAAGCTAAAACTTCATCAGAACCATTTCCTATGAAAACTTCTTCCTTACTTAAATTGTAGTAATCAGCTATAGTTTTTCTTAAGGCATCACAATTAGGATCTGGATATAATCTTAAATCATCCTTGGCAGCATTTTTTATAGTCTGGAATACCTTAGGTGACGGAGGATATGGATTTTCATTAGTGTTTAACTTTATAATTTTTTTATTTTTAGGTTGTTCTCCACATACATAAGGTTCTATCTTTTTAGCTATACTGCTCCAATATTTACTCATTTAAAACTCTCCTTATTTATAATTTTAATAGCTTCTTTTAAATCAATATTCCCTGAATATATAGCTTTACCTACAATAGCTCCATAAATATCCATTTCCTTTATAACCTTTAAATCTTCTATATCTTTAATACCTCCTGAAGCTATAATATTACAACTTACACTCTTATTTAGTTCTTTAAGCTGATTTAAATTAGGCCCCTTTAAAGTTCCATCTTTACTAATATCCGTAAATATAATATTTGTAACTCCTATCTTTTCCATTTCCTTAGCAAAATCTATATAGTTTGTACTACTTACATTTAGCCATCCATTTATAGCTACCTTTTCATTTTTAGCATCTATTCCTATGACAATTTTTTTATCATATTTTTTAACAGCCTTTTCAACAAGTTCTCTATTATTTAGTGCAGCTGTACCTAATATTACCCTTTCAATTCCTGCATCTATAAGCATATCTATTGTATCTAAATTTCTTATTCCCCCTCCAAGCTCTACAGGCATATTAATTGTTTTTATTATGGAAGAAATTATAGATAAATTTTTAATTTCTCCAGTAAGAGCTCCGTCTAAATCCACTATATGTATATATTCTGCTCCACTCTCTTTAAAGTTTATTGCTACCTTTATAGGATCTTCTGCTACCACCTTTGAAGCTTTAAAATCTCCTTGATATAATCTAATACATTTACCCTCTTTTAAATCTATAGCAGGTAAAATTATCATTTTATCATCTCCCCAAAATTACTTAATATTTTAAGTCCTATATCTCCACTTTTTTCAGGATGAAACTGTATTCCATAAATATTTCTTTTACTTACTATTCCCGGTACCTCTATTCCGTATTGGGAATAAGCATTTAATATTCCTTCCTCTTCAACTTTTGCATAATAAGAGTGAACATAATACACATAACTCCCCTCTTTTATTCCCTTAAGTATTGAGGAATCCTTACAAAAACTTAAACTATTCCAGCCCATATGTGGTATTTTTAAATTCACCTTCATTTTTTCTATTTTCCCTTTAAAAAAACCTAACCCTCTACAGCTTTTAATCTCTTCACTTTCTTCAAATAAAAGCTGCATTCCAAGACATATTCCAAGTAAAGGTTTATCCTTTTTTACTACTTCCTTTAAAACTTTATCAATACTATTTCTTTTAATGTTATTAATGGCATCTGGAAACGCTCCTACTCCTGGTAATATTACTCCATCACTATTTAAAATCACTTCCCTATCTGATGTTATTACAGACTTTATACCTAAAAAATTAAGGGCATTTTCCACACTTTTTAAATTTCCCATATCATAATCCACAATTGAAATCACATATTTGTCCCCCTTATATTTCTTTTTTAGTTTTATTAGCTTTATAATATTCCCTATTATCACTTGTAAAATTTGTAATATTCAATACTAACCATAATTGTTTCTAATATAATTATTATTTATTATTTCTATAGTGTACCTTTAGTAGACATAACCCCATTTATTCTTTCATCTTTATCTACAGCCTCTCTTAGAGCTCTACCTAAAGCTTTAAAAACCGCCTCTATCATATGATGATTATTTTTACCATATAGTACCCTAGCATGTAGAGTTATTCCAGCATTAAAAGCCAATGCTCTTAAAAATTCTTCCACTAATTCTGTATCCATTTCATCTAATTTTTCTACAGTAAAGTTAAAATCACATACTATATATGGCCTTCCACTCAGATCTATAGACACACTGGCTAAGGCTTCATCCATAGGAACAAAGCTAGTTCCATATCTTTTAATACCTTTTTTATCCCCTAAAGCTTCTTTAAAACTCTGCCCTAAAACTATCCCTACATCTTCCACGGTATGATGAGAATCTACCTGTAAATCACCTTTTGCCTCTAGTTTTAAATCAATAAGTCCATGCCTTGCCATAAGATTTAGCATATGATCAAAAAAACCTATGCCAGTTTTTATATCATATTTTCCTTCTCCATATAAATTAATTTCCGACTTTACTTCTGTTTCTGAAGTTTTTCTATAAATCTTAGCTACACTTTCTTTCATAAATTTATCCTCTTTTCCATGGTGCATAAATTTTATTTAATAATTATAAACTGTTCTAATTGTATTTTTTATAAGAAACGCATTAAACTACTATTTATTTAATAACCACCACTTATTAATCTTTGTTCATATTAAACCTAAACTTAAAGTTAAAAATTTTTGTTATCAAATCTTACCCTTATAGAATTTGCATGAGCAGTTAATCCCTCTGTTTCAGCCATGATTATAGTAACATCTTTTACTTTTTCTAATGCCTTTTTGGTATAGTATGTAAAACTTGATTTCTTAATATAATCATCTACTGAAAGAGGTGAAAAAAATCTTGCACTACCGCTAGTAGGCAATACATGATTGGGTCCTGCCATATAATCTCCCAATGGCTCTGGAGCATATTTACCTAAGAATACAGAGCCTGCATTTTTAATTTGTCCTAAAATAGTAAAGGGTTCCTCTGTCATAATCTCTAAATGTTCTGGTGATATATCATTAGCAATCTCTATAGCTTCTTCTAAATCATCTACTACAAAAATAGCACCATAATCTTTAATGGATGTAAGTATTATTTCTTTCCTTGAAAGATTTTTTATCTGTATATTTAATTGCTTTATTACCTTTTGTGCTAATTTTTCAGAGGTAGTAACTAAAATTGAGGATGCCAATACATCATGCTCAGCTTGAGACATAAAATCTGCTGCTATAAATCTGGCATCAGAACTTTCATCTGCTATAATCAAAATTTCACTAGGTCCTGCTATCATATCTATATCCACAAAGCCATAAACACTTCTTTTTGCCATAGCCACATATATATTACCTGGACCTATTATTTTATCCACCTTTGGTATGATTTCTGTTCCATAAGCTAAAGCTCCTATTCCTTGTGCTCCTCCTGCTTTGTATATTTCATCAACCCCTGCAATATTAGCAGCTACTAAAATATTAGGATTAATACTTCCATCCTTACATGGAGGAGTTATCATAACTATTTTTTCTACTCCTGCTACTTTAGCTGGAAGGGTGTTCATTAATACTGAAGAAGGGTAAGCTGCTGTTCCTCCTGGAACGTATATGCCTACAGTCTCTAAAGCTCTAATTTGCTGACCTAAAATTATTCCATCTTCTTTTGTTACCATCCAGGATTTTTGTTTTTGCTTCTCATGATAAAACCATATATTTTCTTTAGCGATTTTTATAGCCTCTATAAATTTTTCATCAACTAATTCATAAGCCTTTTTTATCTCTTTGGCAGTAACCCTAATATTTTCTAAATTTATTTTTTTACTATCAAATTTATTAGTATATTTTATTAATGCTTTATCCCCATTTTCATTTATGTCCTCTAGTATTTTTTTGACAGAAATAATTACGTCCTTTTGGACTTCCTTTGACCTGCTTTTCAAACTATTCATACACTGTTGTTTATTGTCTTCATTTATTTTAACTATATTTATCATTTTTTAACTTTAGTAAGTCAATGTATAAAAATTACATTACCTCACTAAATGCCCCCTTTCTTCTTTTTGCTATCTCTTATTGCTTTATTACCTCACTTACATTTTCAATTATTTTTATAATTTCATCCCTTTTTGTTTTCATACTAGCCTTATTTACTATTATTCTTGCACTTATTTCACATATATCTTCCACAACTACTAAACCATTTTCTCTTAAAGTATTTCCTGTTTCTACAATATCTACTATGGCATCTGCAAGCCCTACAATAGGTCCTAATTCTACGGACCCCTCTATTTTAATTAATTCCACATCTATGCCTTTTTTTCTAAAATATTCCCTTGCTATGTTAGGATATTTAGTTGCTATTTTTTTTCTATTGTATCCTTGGTCTAATTTAAAACTAGGTAAGGCGGCTAAAGCAAATTTACACTTTCCCACATTCAGATCTAGAACTTCATAAAACTCCCTATTTGTCTCCATTAAAGTATCCTTTCCTACGATACCTATATCCGCAGCACCATATTCTACATAGGTTTCTACATCTTTAGCTTTAACTAAAAAAAACTCTATATTATATTCTTCATTTTCACAATTAAAAATGAGTTTTCTTCCTTTATCTTCTAATTCCTTAGTATTAATATTAATAGTTTTAAATATTTCAATAGCTTTCTTTTCAAGTCTGCCCTTAGTTAATGCTATTTTTATCTTTTTCAATGTAATCACCTATCCCCTTACTAATTACACACTAATAAATCTTTAATTTCATTTTTCTCTAAGAAAACTATGTTATCTGATTTTAAATCCTTAACAAATAATTTTTCTTCTCCTGTAAATCCTATAATAAAATCTATACCTTTCTTTTTTGAATATGTTAATATTTCTTTCTCATACTCTAAAAGACTTAATTCACATATAATTTTTTTCTTCTTTAACTCTTCCATAAAATCATATGCCTTTTTAAAAAACTCCTCCTTGTAAAATATTAAAACCTTCTTATCTTTATCTATAGGTACTCTATTTTGTTTTTTTAAAGCAATTATTACATCATCTACATTAATGGCAAATCCTGTAGCAGGTAGCTCCATTCCAAAATGTTGAATTAAATTATCATATCTTCCTCCACTTAATATAGAGTCACCTATTTCTTCTACATAAGCTTTAAATATAATTCCTGTATAATAATCTATGTTTTGAACCATTCCAAGATCAATGGATATATATGCTCCAAGCCCTATATCTTCTATGGATTTATATATCTTATATATATCATCTAAGGATTTTAAAGCTTTTTCATTTTTAGTTAAAGCCTTAGCCTCTTCTATAGTTTCAATGCCTCCAAATAATTTAGGGAGGTTTTCTATAAGTTCAAAATCTTTATTTGAATATTTTGAACTTATTTCATCTAAAAATTTTTTGAGAGCCACACAGTTTTTATTTCTTATTATTTCTTTTAATTTTTTTAAATTATCCTCTTTTATTTCCATGTTTTCTGTTAGAGCCTGAAAAAATCCAGCCTCTCCTAGTTCTATTTTAAAATTTCTAAGCCCTAAACTTAAAAGAGCATTTATAGCTGTAACTATACTATCTACATCAGATCTTATTCCTTTAGTTCCAATTATCTCAATCCCTGATTGAGTTATTTCTCCTAGCTTCCCATTTAATTTTTCATTAACCCTAAATATATTTGCTGTGTAACAAAGTTTAAGTGGGTATGTACATCCCTTCATTTTAGTCCCTGTAATTCTTCCTATAGAAGTAGTCATATCTGGTCTTAAAACAAGAATTCTTCCTAAATTATCAAAAAGTTTATACATTTTTTCTTGAGGTATAGTTTGAATATTAGAATTAAATACATCATAAAATTCTAATGTAGGAGATATTATTTCAGAAAATCCACTATATTTATAAACTTTTCTTAATTGATCCTCTATATTTAATTTTATATCGCTCTCTTCAAATAAAATATCTTTCATACCTTCTGGTATATACTTATTCCACTTTTCCATTCTATTTCTCCTCTACTTTATTGCTTTATTAATTTACTAAGGTAAAGCAATAAATTAAAAATATATTACCATTTTTTTTTATTACTGTCAACATAATTTTTTACATATACAACATCATATTCTATAAATTTTATTTTTTATATATAAAAACAAAAATACTTACTTTTAATTTCCATGAAACAAAAAACTCCTACACTAATGTATAGAAGTCTTTGTTATTTAAAAATATATTTTCTACAGTGAAATTTCTCAAACCTAAAACTTATTTTAAAAATTCTTCAAACTCCTCTTTTGTAGGATAAGAAGTTTGAGTACCATATCTTGTAACACTAAGTGCTGCATAAGCTGTCGCTTTTTCAAGAGCTAATAATATGTCTTCTGTAGCTACATAATAATGTGCAAAACATCCAATAAATCCATCACCAGCACCAGTGGTGTCTACAGCATCAACTTTACGTGCTTTTATAAAATGTTCTTCATCTTTATTAATCCATAGCAAACCTTTGCTACCCATTGTAACAATTACATTTTTAACTCCTTTATCTCCAATTAAATGAGCAGCTTCTTTTATATCTTCTATTGTGTTTACAGGTTTATTTGTTAAAATCTCTAATTCTGTTTCATTGGGTACAAAGAAATCACATTTATAAACATAATGAAAATCGAGCTTTTTCGTAGCAGGCGCAGGATTTAATAGTACGGGAATGTTATTTTTATTAGCAAAATCTATAGCATAATAAACAGTTTCTAACTGAATTTCCAATTGTAAAATGATTAAAGAGCATTTTTTCAATTCTTCACTTGCATCATCTATGTCCTTAGGAGATAAACTCTTATTAGCACCTTTAATAATTAAAATACTATTTTTAGACTCTTTATCAACAAAAATAGGTGCAACTCCACTAGCTTGATCTTTTTCAACAGTTACAAAATCTGTATTCACACCATTGGTTTTTAAATTTTTGGTAGTGTTTTGTCCAAATAAATCATCTCCAACTTTACTTACCATCATAACATCTGATTTTAATCTTGCAGCCACAACGGCTTGGTTTGCTCCCTTACCCCCACATCCCATTTTAAAATCTGGCGCCTCTAATGTTTCACCTTCTTTAGGCATTCTATCAATATAACTTATCAAATCTACCATATTTGAACCAATAACTGCAATGTCTATTTTTAAGCACTTCCTTTCAATATTTAATGTAGTACATCCTACATCTACTTATTTTAGTATTTACTTACTTTATATTGAAAGCTTGGAGTTCTATTTAAATAATCAGCTAGGTATCTCTTAATATCGTTCATACTCATTTAAATATTCTCCTTTATACTTTGCATTAAGTTATGTTTACCTTTATAAGATACAGAATAATAATTTACTTTTGTAAAATATCAACTTAATAATTGTTTTTTTAATATAAACTGATATATAATTATATAAAATATAACTTTAATTTTTTATCCTATAGATTGTTAATCTGTTATAAAAAAACAGACTAAGCAATCTATTATGTTTATCTTACAAGTTGTACTCCACAACTTGCACCGATTCTTGTGGCACCATTTTCAATCATAGCTTCCATTTCTTCTTTAGTATGGATTCCTCCAGAAGCTTTAACACCCATATCTTTACCAACTGTTTCTCTCATTAATTTAATATCTTCTGGTTTTGCTCCACCAGTTGAAAATCCAGTTGAAGTTTTTACATAATCTGCACCTGCTTCTTTAGCTAAAGTACATGCTTTTACTTTTTCTTCTTCTGTTAATAAACATGTTTCTATAATTACTTTAACTAATTTATGCTTTGATGCTTCTACAATTTTTTTGATTTCTTCTTTTACATATTCATCATTTCCTGATTTAAGTTGCCCAACAGAAATAACCATATCTATTTCATCTGCACCATCTTCAATAGCAACTTTGGTTTCATACACTTTAGAGGCGGTTGAAGTTGCTCCAAGTGGAAATCCTACAACAGTACAAACCTTAACATCTGTATTTTTCAAATTTTTATGTGCAAGCTTAACCCAGCTAGGATTCACACAAACTGATGCAAAATCATAACTTTTAGCTTCTTCAATAAGTTTTAAAATGTCTTTTTCTGTTGCTTGTGGTTTTAATAGTGTGTGATCAATATACTTAGATAATTTCATAATTTATAACCCCTCTCATTTTGTTTATTATTAATTTTATTAGTTAATTTTTACTTTAAAAACTAACAAAATAATATTTTTTCCTAAACCTTCCTAAATTTTAATATTATTATATCATATTATTTTAAAATTAATCCTAATTTCTTATTACTTTGCTACCAATTTGACATGTTGTTACTGATTAAAAAAATTTATTTTTTCAATTCTAAATATATTAAGTACATTACTGTATATAAAAAAGACTAAGGCTCTATTTGAATTCCCTCCTGTTTACTAGATAGGGTAACAATTCAAACATAGGCTTAGTCCTATAAATTCCTTTTTTACTTATTAATATGCTTTAATTTTCAATATAAACTTCATGTCTAAATCTATCTTTAAATATTGTTGTCACAATTTACAACATTTAATTCCTCATAAGACGTTGATCCATTTTCTATTGCTTTTTTTCTAAGATCCAAATATAATTCAGCCTTTGTAGCATCAACATATGGATTTACAAATAATACACCTATCCCTAAAGCTAATGCACCCACAATATACCAACCTATAAATGATAAATCAAGTACGAACATATCAAACTTTTCTCCATCTGTCATTTTATTACTTAACTGTATGGCTCTTTCAGCACCTATAGAAGGATTATCTGCCAATATATATGGTACCATGCTATATGCATAGGTCTTAACTATCCCTGGTATTACTAATAATAAAGTCCATAAAAATGTATAAATACTCCTTAATAACATTGTTACAAGCACTCCAAAATAGCTTCCTTCTTTAAAGCAATATCCAAGGTATCCCATATTAGTTTCCCCTTCTGCTGCTTTAATAAAGAATTTCCTTCCACCTACTTCAAGCATATATCCTACTACAACTCTTAAAATCAGCAAAATTATTGCTATAGATGCTAAAAACACTAACAGCTTTCCTGTCCAATTTACTACTCCTTCAAACATTGTATTATGAAAAATAGCGTAGTCATCAGTAAATTTGTTAACATTTTTTTCTGCCTTGCCATAACTGTCTGCAGTTACAATACTTATAACTAAACTTACTAGAAAGGCTTTCCAGTAATTAAGCTCTAATATTCTTTTAGCTCTTCCTTTAATCTGTTCTCGTGTCCACATTTTATTGTTCTCCCTTATAAGTATTTATAATGAATTCCCAATATAATATTTATTCTATTTATAATATTTTAATTACCATATCCTTAATTTTCATATTACTTTTATAACCTTAAGTTATTATATATATTATTAAACTAATTCTAACTTGTGAAATGCATTTTCTTAATTTTATTTTACATATTGGGCTATATGATATACACTTTCCTCTAATTTCTTATCTACTTTATGAGCCTCATCTATATGATTTATAATTTGATCATTTGTTTTAGTAAGAATGTTATCTACCTCATTTATTCCACTAAAAATTTTGCTTATATTTTCTTTCTGAGTATTAATTGTTTTAATTAGACTATCAGTGTCATCTTCAACTCTATTAAATGAATCTAAAACTTCCTCTATTTTTTCAAGGGCTCCTTTAGAAGATTCTACACCTTCTGTAACTACTAATGTACTTTTTTCCACACTACTTAAAACATTTTTAGTCTGAGAATCTATACCACTAATTAAATTAGTTATATTGCTACTACTCTCGCCTGTCATTTCTGCTAATTTTCTAACTTCATCAGCAACTACCGCAAAGCCTTTACCCTGTTCTCCTGCACGAGCTGCTTCTATAGCGGCATTAAGAGCAAGAAGATTTGTTTTTGAGGCTATTCCACTTATTAATTGAGCTATTTCTCCAATTTCTTTTAGTTTTTCACCCAAAGCATTAATATTTTCATATGTATCCTTTGTTTCTATATCAAGATTCTCAATTACTTTAACCATGCCCTCAATTGATTTTTTACCTTCTAAGGATTTGCTTACAGTATCTTTTGTAATCTCCAACAAACTTTTTCCCTGACTAAAAAGCTTATCCGTTGATTCATTAGTCCTCTCAGTTAAATTTGATACTGTTGCCATATGGTTTTCAATCTGCTTTGCTAATTTTTCAAGTACCTCATGCTCACCATTAACTTTATTGTGCTGCTGTATTATACCCTCTATTTGTACAGTCATTTCCTTTAGAAATTCCATAGTATCTGTAGTTTCAACTTCATGTTTTTCTTCAACAATAACTTTCTGTTCAATAGTATCATTTTTATTATCCTTTTCACTATCTTTTTTACTAAAAATATTTATCATAGTATAATCCTCCTAATATTCTTCATTTCAATAATAAATTATCGACAAAATTTACAAAAACTAAATATAAAAAGGAGGTATTTCTCAAACAATACTTATAAAATTACTTTTGTCTTTTAATATATTTTAAGCTTCTAGATTAGTCTTCCTATCTAGATTGACTTTTAAATTATTAAAAAATCTATAAGCTAAACAAAGTAATATAACTCCACATACTAATGTAACTATACTAAAATTAGATTCAATCTTCTCTAGATATGGTATATACCCTGCTATTAAACAATATAAATTATTTATAAAATGTAAAAACATAGTAAGAATCAATGAATCTGTTTTAATATAAATAAATCCCATAACTATACCTATAAAAAATCCATTTACTGCTTGATGAACATTAAGGTGTATTATACCAAAAAATAGTGAAGAAATTAGAATGGCTTTTACAGATTCACATCTTTTATTTAACTGTTCTAACATTATTCCTCTATAAATTATTTCTTCAAAAATTGGTGCAATTACACACAATGAAATAAATTGCAATAATAAAGGTGCATTATCAAGCTCATCAAAAGAACTTTTAACAAGATCAGATTGTGGAATATTTTGTAGTAATAGTCCTATAGTATTACCAAATATAAGAATATATGCAATTGTAGATATAATTACAAAAATATATTCTTTTAAAATGGGTTTAAATTGAATTTTAAACCTAAAATTTTCTTCAGATTTAAATCTTTTATATACATTTTTTATAACAAAAATATAACATACTACTGTTCCTAATTCTTTAATAGATAAATAAGTAATTTTTGATCCATTATATTCAAAGTATGCAGCCAAAATTAAAAACGGAATCACATATACCTGTAATTTTATATTAATTTCAAAAAATAATATAATACTATCTATTATGGATATACCACTATTTTTATTTGATATTTCCATAGCCTTCCCCCTCCTGTCCCTTATATAAACCCATTATTATTTTTCTATATAAGATTAAGCAATTTAATTATTCTAACAATTTATAATATTTAATTTCTCCTAACATATTTCTCCTTTCTACTGTTGCTTTTCTATGATTTATAAACAACTATTATAATAAAAATCATTTTATTCTATTAAAACTATAATTTGTATAAAAAAATTCATAAACTTACAATAATTTACTTAACACTAATTATAACACAATTTTCCTTTACTACCACACAAAAAAACCAGTGATTAGCTCACCGGTTCTTCAAAATCAAATTTAACAGTTGAATGCTTTTTGGGGGTTGCTCGTATTTGTATTAATTTTAACGCATCCTGTAAAGTATCTAATTCTCTAACCTCAATCATTAGCCATATTCCACCACATGAAAAAGGTGTTTCTTTAAACAATTTTTGAACATATCCACTACAAGTTGGCATAACTAATTTTGTTTCTATTTCTTCTTTTTCACCAATTACAATAAGTGCAATAAAATAACCCTTCATTGGATAAATAGTACATAGTGATTTTCCTCTCTTTTTATACTTTACATTCCAACCTTTTTGCATAGAACATTTGCTATATTCTATTTTAGGTGATACTGCATATGTTTTTTCTAATGACAAACAAAGTTCATCACATAACTTGTTATTCACAAATTCTTTTATGTTTTCCAAAGTAGGTCTAGTACTTTCATCGTACATTTCACTCCAAATCATAGATTTAATCCTCCTTTGGTAAAATACTTTTATTTATCTATAGTTTAAACTAATTTTAGCCAAATTTCCATATAAACAGCATCTTCATTAGTGTCAAAATACAATTCAGCCATAAATGCATCTGTTGTTAATTTGTTTTTAGGAAGCCATGTACTATACATATATTGCACCGCTTTATCTAATGCATTAGTGGTTAAAAGATGAAAGTTTTCTGCTTCAAAAGAACAAACTACATAATCTCCAGATGGCATTGACCAACTTATAAATTCACTCTGGCAATTAGTCTTATTTACCTCAGCTCCTACAAAATAATTAATATGCCCTTCTTTTTCACTATGAGTTCCAACACCTATCTCATTTCCATCTTTTTTTAAGTCTTTAATTGTACTTTTTTTCATATGAAAACTGTGCCAAAGTTCAGCTAAATAATCTACCCCTGGATTATTAGAAAAAGGAGTATCTATTGATAGCCCCTGAAAAAAGCGAGGATTCTCCAAATTTTTTTGACTAACTTCTAAAATAATTCCATTGGCTACAAGTGGTACATCCTCCTGTATCAATGTATATTTCATAGATAAGTCAGGCTTTAAAAAATGCGTTAAAGGTCTTGGTCCTTTACGAAAAGCTTCCGGTGTAAAACCATACGCACCTTTAAATGAACGAGTAAATGTTTCATGGCTTTCAAAGCCAACTGTCATCCCAATATCAATAATTTTGCTATCACTACTTAACAAAAAATTCGTGGTATGGGCAAGTCTGCGAAGTTTTATATATTCCATAACAGGTTTGCCAACTAAACGACTAAATAGTCTTTGATAGTAAAAAGGTGATAGACATGCTACCTTTGCCAAATTACCGATTTCCATTTTTTCTGATAAGTTTTCTTCAATATAATCTAAAGTTTTTTGAATAGATTCCCATGATTCCATAAAATCACACCTCCTATAATTAGAATACCGAAATTTATTGTATTCTTCTTGACCTATAATGCCTTTTAATATGAAAATCTATATGGTATCTATTCAATTTCTTATAAATAGATTTCTAAATTTATATTATTCCAAATATTCCCTTTCAAACTCTAAATATCCATTTTTTCTTAATTTACAAGATGGGCATTCTCCACAGCCATCAGCTTTTATCCCATTATAGCAAGTTAGAGTCTCTTCTTTAACAATATCAAGAACACCTAAATCATAAGCCATTTTCCAAGTTTCTGCTTTATTAATCCACATTAAAGGTGTTAATATTTCAAATTCATAATCCATAGCTAGATTTAATGTAACATTTAAAGATTTTATGAACACATCTCTACAATCTGGATATCCACTAAAATCACTTTGTGATACACCAGTTATTATAGTGTTTATTCCTCTTTGCTTTGCAAATACTGCAACAAAGCTTAAAAATAATAAATTTCTTCCATCTACAAAAGAATTTGGTACTCCTTCTTTTGGTGCACTTTTATCAACAGTTATATCCTGTCTTGTTAATGAATTTGGTGCTAATTGATTTAGTAAGTTTAAGTCTAAAATCTTATGTTCAATATTATATTTTTCACATATATCCTTTGCACATTCTAACTCTAACTTATGCTTTTGATTATAATCAAAAGATACTGCTACAACTTCTTTATATTTTTTCTTTGCCCAAAATAGACAGGTTGTGCTATCTTGTCCACCACTAAATACTACTATTGCTTTTTCCTTATTCATTTACTACACATCCCTTTATTATGTAACGTACAAGGTGTAAAGCCCCTTGTCATAGCTATAAATTTAAATACTTTTATCATATATGCAACTTTACACTTATTCTCAACCTATTCACACTTATATATATTTATTTTAATTAACTTTCACCTAGAACCAATAATTCTTTTATTTGGTATACAGCATCATTAATTTATTGCTTACAATAGAATCAGTATTAAATTTCCCTCTTAGGGTAGTTGTTATAGTTTTAGTCCCTGGTTTTTTTATTCCTCTAGTGGTCATGCAGCCATGTTCTCCCTCTATAATAACGGCTACATCCTCTGAATTAGTTACCTTTTGTAGAATTTCTGCTATATCACTTCCGATTCTTTCTTGAAGCTGCAATCTACGGCCTACCATATCTGCTATTCTTGCTATTTTGCTTAAACCAATAATTTTACCCTTAGGTATATATGCTATAGCTACTTTCATATTGTACATAAGGGCTAAGTGATGCTCACAATGACTAAATATTTCTATATCTTTCATGAAAACCATATCATTAACATTATCATTTATACATAAATCATCTTCAAAAGTTACATTAAACATTTCTGCAATTTCATCATTGCTATAGCACATGCCTTTAAATACTTCTTCATACATTTTAGCCACACGTTTTGGTGTATCCTTTAATCCTTCTCTTTCTGGATTATCTCCTAATGCTATCAAAATTCCCCTTATGTGTTCTTCAATTGCTTTAACATCAATTGCCATATATTATACCCCCTTCTTATTAGGATCCCATATAATCTTATGAAGCTGGACTTGCAAATTAACTCCATTCATTCTATTATACTTCATAAACTTTACAATATTGTCTAAATGGATTTTCCCAAAAACCGGACTTATATATACATTAGTTTTATCTATTAGACTATATTTATCTATTATTTCTTTAGCTTTCTTTAAATCCTCAATACTTCCAGATACAAATTTCACCGTATCCTTATCAGTCAAATATTTAAAATTATCTAATACCATCCTATTTTCCATATTACTTGAAGGAAGCTTATAATCCATAGTAAAACTTGGTGGATTTTCTATACCCAAAAACTTATCCAATAATACGCTACCATTAGTTTCAATTTCTACATAAAGTTCTTTATCCTTAGAAAGAAGTTTCAATAGCTCTATTATTCCCTTTTGCAAAAGAGGTTCTCCACCTGTTAAAGTTATATTTTTAATCTCTTGTGACTTAATATATTCATATATATCTTCTGAAGTCATTAATTCATAAGATACATCTTTTTCATTTGCCCAAAGTGTATCACAATAACTACAATTTAAATTACAACCTGCAAATCTTATAAATATAGCCAACTGTCCTGCGCGTCTTCCTTCTCCATTTATACTTACAAACTTTTCAACCACCTTAAAGTCCATTTTAAATTACCCCACTCTCTTCATAAGTAGCACTATTATTAGGTGTTTCGTAAACAGTAACACTTTTTACATTATATCCTTTATCTTTCATAAATTTATAGAAAAATGCTGCAAAATTTTCAGCTGTTGGTCTAAAATTAACTTCTATTATACGAAATCCGTCTTCCTTTAATGAGGATAGTGATTGTTCCCTCATCGTTTCCTTTTCTATTATTAATGCATGATCATAATAATCTACCATAGATTTAACATCTTTTTTTAAATCCCCAAAATCTATTACCATTCCATCAAGCTGACCACCTTGTACTAAGGATTCTGACTTAATTTGAATTTCAACCTTCCATCTATGTCCATGAATATTTCCACATTTACCTTCATAATTTGCAAGAAAATGAGCACTATCAAAACTATGTTCTACCTTTAAAGTATACATATTTCTCCTCCTAAGTTTATCTTAAAAATTCCGATCCAAAGTAACAGCATCCAATAGCCCCATTAAACTGAGGATCTTTTACAGATACTATTTCTTCATAATCATTATTTAAATATTTTTTTATTGAGTGGTTATTGGCAACACCACCGGTTAAAACTAATTTTTTACCTTTAAATTTATTTAAAAGAGGTTGTAGTCTTTTATACAAAGAGTAGTTAACACCAGCACATAACCTATCTATTTCTATCCCTTCTGCTATTTTTCCAATTAATTCTGACTCTGAAAATACTGCACAGGTAGAATTTAAATCTACAGGGTTTTCTGAGTATTTACTCATTTCATCTAGGGATATTTCAAGTACATTTGCCATATTCTCTAAATATCTTCCACAGGAAGCTGCACATTTTTCATTAAGCTCCAAATCTGTTGCAATGCCTTTTTCTACCTTAACCACTTTAACGTCTTGACCACCTACATCTAAAAGTATAAAATCTTTTAATTTACTTTGATAAATTGCTCCATAAACATGAGCTTTTATCTCATTTATAGGTGTAAAAAGTTTTAAATCCGTATTATTTTTCCCATAACCTGTTGATATGGCTTTATCAATTCCTTCTATATTTAGTTTTTCTAAATCTACTACAACCCTACCCTGAAAGCTACAATAATCTCTATAAAATTTCATTGTACTTACTTTTTTCTTTTTAACTATAGTGTTATTTTCCATTAAAACAATCTTAACTTCTCTACTTCCAAGATCTATTCCTAATAATCTCATTAATTAATCTCCTCTAAAATGTAATAAAATATAATGAAATTGTGACTCTTAATTTACCCTTATGGTTTTAATTTAATAATCTATTTAAATCAGAAACATTTTTATTAACTTATCTATTATTTAAGTTTTAAATCCAATAGCATATAAAAAACAGGAACCTTTCTACAAAATTACTTATTACTTCTGTTTTAAATCCAGTAGCATATCAAGAAAAGCTTCCAATCTAAGCTTAGTTCTTGCATCTAATGTATTTAACTTGTCCCCTTCAATATTTAATATAGGAACATCTAATTCTTTTTTTAATACTATATCTTCAACTGCTCTATGACAAAAAGCCTGGGTATAATGAATTATAGCATCTATTTTTCTATGTTCTATTTGCTTTTTCAATTCTTTAATTCTAAATTCAATATCATAAGGATAAGTGTAATCATAATATTGTTCAAATATATTTGCAGCCTCAATTCCCCTAGGGAAAGAAAATTCTCTTTGAACTTCGTTATATACAAAATGAGCATTTAATTTTTCAACAAAATCATATATATCCCCAGTCATTGGAGGAACTCCTATATATCCTAACCTTAATTTTTTATTCATTGGCTCTCTTTTATCAATATCCTCAATAGCTTTTTTAAGCTTATATTCGAATTCATCTATATTTCCATAAAAATCACTTAAACTCACTTGATACAGATGATTTTCGAAACCATTAACTTTATTATCTATATAAGTCATCTCATCTATTTTTTTCGCTAATTTTCTAACTTTATTTAATTTTTTTCTAACCTCATCTACCTGATTCTCATTAACATTAAATATGTCCATAAACTTTTTAATTTCAATTTCTACATCCTTTAAACTATGGCTATTGGGAAAAGAAAAAGGATAAACCTTTATTCCTTTTAACTTAAAAACCTCAATAAGAGCTTTAGTATTAGAACAATCCCCCTCCATAACTCCAACTATTTCTTTAATATTGTTTTCTAGGCATGCTCCATAAATCCCCTTTATCCAAGCACATAAGCTTTTGGGAAAACCGTCTCTTTCAGCTATATCTATATATTTCAAATAATTCTCTGAAGTTATAAACATATTATTTAAATCCACTGGTGTATAATCTGCTGCAACAAGAACTTCCACCGGCACTGTGGTTGTTAATCCTATTTTTTTCATTTTATTCCTCCTTGTACTACAGATTTTAAATCTATTACACTTTAAAACATTAAATACTTATAATAATTTACCTAAAGATTATAATAATTCATTATTTATTATGATATCTTACAATTACTCGAAACCACTTAACTTGTAGAGCTGTTAAATTATATTTTAACAATCCTTATATAAACTAACTTTAAGATGTTACTAACAAGTAATAAATGGTATTTACAATTTTTTACAAACAAAAAAAAGGGCATTAAATGCCCATAAACAAAAAACTACCTAAGGCGGTAGTTACGTCCTAGTTTTGTTTATAGACAGGATGGTTACGAACTGTCTTTATGCTTTTTTATAATAAATATACTACAGTATATTTATTAAGTCAAGTTCATGCTAATAATTATTAAATATCTAAAAGCTTTTCTGCATTTTTAAATAGAATAGAGTCTCTAGCATCTTCATTTTTTTCAGTTGCTTGTAATACCCTTGAAAGTGTTATAGCCTGTGGCAATGCCGGCCAATCAGAGCCATATAATAATCTTTCATACCCTACTTCATCAATTAAAGACTTAATACTTTCTGTAGATTGACTTGATAGTTCAGCGTAACTTGATGGAAACTTTTTAAGGTACTTTGCAACTAATTTATACTCTTCAATTCCAGAATGTCCAAATACAAATTTAAAGTTAGATGGTAGTCTATTTAATAATTCACCAAAAAATTCAACTCTGGTTGATTTTAATAACTTCCACATTAGATTTGATGTATTCTCTCTTTTTATATGTGTTAAGGAACCCGTATGCAGAATAACTGGTAATCCTAGTTCATGACAAACCTTAAATATTTCTATAAGAGGCTTAAAGTCATTTTTAAATTCCATATCTGTCACCTTTAACTTTAATCCTTTAGCTCCAAGATTCTTATATCTTAAAATTTTCTTCTTCATTTTGGGATCACTTGGATGTACTGAACAAAAAGGAATAAATTTATCTGGGTACTCTTTTGCTACTCTTAAGGCTTCCATTGAAAGATCATGCTTTTTTGTACTCAAAGGTAATAGAACATTTTTTTTAACCATATTTTCTCTCTGAGATTTAAAGCAATTTTCATAAGTTCCACCATTACCCATATCTTTTAAAATTTTATATCCATCTATAGAAAATTTTAGAATTGATATCAATCCTTTCTTCTTTTCGTTTGGATTTATTTTACACCAATAAGGTACAGATAAATCCATATTTTCTATATTCGGTAGAGTTTTATACTTCAATATTTTTCCCTTTGTCTTTGGATCTGTTGCTTTAAGTGGCAATAAATTGCACATATGAGTATGAAAATCAATAATCTGCAATTTGTCATTATAATCAATAATAAAATCTCCATTATCATTTAATTTCAGATACTTTTCCTTTTTAACAAATTCTTGTTTTGTTATCATATAGCCACCCCTTTTTCAAAATAACTAAAAATTATTTTATTCCATTAATTAAAATATCTAATATATCACTAATTATCTCCTCAAACTTCTCTACTCCATCATAATTTTCTAAACTTATAATACAAGAGGTAATCATATAAGCTGCTTTATCTACTTTTAAATCCTTTCTTAATTCACCTTTATTAATGTAATCTGTTATTATATCTTCAAGTAACATGTAGCTTTTAGCTATTTCATTTTTTAGAATCTTTTTTCTTAATTCCTGTGGACATTGATTAATAAATTTAGATTTTAACTCTAACAATGTAACATCCTTTTCTTCATATTTTTGACCTTCTTGTAACATCATAATTACATATTCTTTAAAGTTAATTTTTCCTATATTTTTTCTCAAATTCTCTATTACTTCTTTTTTTTCATCTCCTATCTGTGAAAAAATATATTCATATAAATCATCTTTATTTTTAAAATATTGATAGAAACTACCTTTTGGAATTTTAGCTCCTTCCACAATACTATCTATAGTTACTTTATTATAGTGAACTTTTGAAAACTGCAAAATGGCAGAATCAATAATTCTATCTTGTTTTTCTTTTTGTAAATAAAAAAATGTCTTCTTTGGCATAAATTCACTCCTTAATAACTTCTTTTTAAATTGGAAACCTAATACATAACAATAGCAGATTATGTATTTATATTAAAACTAAACAAAAATAATGTTAATTTTCATAATTTTCTGTATCATTGCGACCATTAGTCATGTTATTTGAAATTATCATATCATAATATAATATTCAGTGTCAATTCTTTTTTTTATGGACTACTTAAACAAAAAACATTTAATAATTTTAATAAATATACATGTAATTATCATAAATGAATTCCCTAACAATAAAATTTGCATGTCTTTTAAATCATGTAATGTACTTATATATAAATAAAAATATAAATTAAGGAGAAAATATTTTAGAAAGGAGCGAATCAAATGGCTTTATCTTCAAATTTAAATGAAACTATTCAATCAGTAAAAACTGAACTAGCTATAGATAAAAGTTTTGATATAGTTGGTAGAGATATTACAGTAGGCAGTAAAAATGCTTACTTGGTTTTTATTGATGGCTTTGCAAAGGATCAAATTTTACTTTTCATATTAGAAAGACTTCAGAATTTGAAAGAAGAAGAAATTTCTGTAGATACTATAAAAAAACTTATTCAAACTGATATCGCTTATATAGAAGTAGATACCTTTAATAGCTTAGAACCTATGAAAACTTCAGTGCTTTCTGGTGGTGCTGCTTTATTTATAGATGGACAAAATGAAGGAATCTTGCTAGATGTAAGAGAATATCCTGTACGAGGCCCTCAAGAACCAGATTTGGAAAAGGTCACAAGAGGTGCTAGGGATGGCCTTGTAGAGACTATTATTTTTAATACAACATTAATACGAAGAAGAATAAGAGATCCTGAGTTAATATTTGAACTAAAAACCGTAGGAAGTCAATCAAAAACAGATGTAGCAGTTGGATATATTGATAATGTGGTGGATCATAAATTATTAGATGAACTTAAAAGAAAACTAGATGAAATAGATATAAATGCACTTGTAATGGCAGAAAAAACTCTTGAAGAACTTTTAATTAAAAAGAAATGGTATAATCCACTTCCTCAGGTAAGATTCACAGAAAGACCAGACGTTGTAGCTGCTCATCTTCTTGAAGGTCATATTGCAATAATAGTGGATACATCTCCAAGTGTAATGCTGTTACCTGTGACAATCTTTCATTTTACACAACATGCGGAAGATTACTATCAAAATCCTCTAGTAGGTACATATTTAAGATGGATAAGATTTTTTGCTATGTTTTTAGCCTTCATAATTTCACCTTTATGGCTATTATTAGTATATAATCAAAGTGCTTTGCCTTCTTGGCTTGCATTTATAGGCCCTAAAAAAATAGGTCATATACCTCTTTTCATTCAATTTATTCTTTTAGAGTTTGGTTTAGATTTTTTAAGAACTGCATCTATTCATACTCCTAATACATTATCAACCTCTCTTGGTATTATTGGAGGTTTAATATTGAGTGAATTAGCCGTAAAAGTTGGATGGTTCGTTCCTGAAACTATATTATATATGGCTATCGCTGGTATAGGTACCTTTTCATCACCAAGCATTGAATTTGGTATGGCTATTCGTATTTTTAGATTGTTTTTGATAATATCAACAGGTTTGTTTAAAACAATTGGCTTCTTTGTAGGGTTAATAATTGTTTTAGCAATAATCTGTACAACAAAAGCTTTTGGAAACCAATCTTACCTATGGCCATTAATACCTTTTGACAAAAAAGCCTTTGGAAATATGTTTTTAAGACGACCAATACCGGAAATTAGAAATAATAAAAAATAATTTTTATATTAAATTATTTTTTATAAAATCAAAGTATGTTTTGTCTTAATCTACACATACTATTGATGTAGAGAGGTGATTTAAAATGGGTAAAGATTTTAGAGATAATTGTTTAGGGTTAGACCGAAAATAGTTTTAAAGTCTCCATAGTTTCACTAATCTAGTTGCCAGCAAATATTAGTATTTTAAGTATTAATATTTTCTGGCTTTAATTTTTTATATTTTTCTACTAGTTCTATATTTTACTTTGAAACTAAAATTAATAATAATTTTTATTACAAACTTCTCTCCCTGTTCTCATCTAAAATCCCTAACTAAATAATTCAAACTATTCATTCCTATAATTAATTTTAAAAATCTATATTAATTAAAAACACTTCACATTTATAAACAATCTTCCAAACTATTAATTTGATATAATAAAATAGCAGTCTTAAAGTATGGAGGTTTATAAATTCATGAAAATAAATAGATTATTGGCAATTGTAGTTATACTTTTAAATAGGAAAAAAATATCCGCATCAGAATTAGCTGAAAAATTTGAGGTTTCTGTAAGAACAATTTATAGAGATATTGAAGCAATTAATCTTGCTGGAATTCCTATAGTTTCTCAAATTGGAAACAATGGTGGATTTTATATTATAGATAATTATAAAATCAATCATCAACTTCTAACATTAGAGGATATGATTTCAATTATAGAAGCTTTAAAAAATATGAACAGATTTTTAGATGATAAAAATGTTGAAGTAGCTATTGAAAAGGTGAAAAATATTATACCTAAAGAAAAAAAAGAAGTATTTGATTTACATTTTGAACAAATGTTTATAGATACCCTACCTTGGGGTTTTAAAAAATGTGAGGAAGAAAACCTAAAGTATAAAATTATACATGATGCTATAGACTTAAAAAAATGTATAGCTTTTGATTATAGAAATTCAAAAAGTGAATATAATTGGAGAGAAGCGGAACCATTAACTCTTGTTTTTAAAGGTTTTTATTGGTATTTATTTTCCTTTTGCAAATTAAAAAACGATTACCGCTTTTTCAAGTTATCCAGAATGGAAAATTTAGCCCTTTTAGATGAAAAAATTAATAAAAATAGAATTTCTTATAAAGAATATATAGATATTAATAAAACTCAAGAAGTACCAACAAGAATTGTATTAAAGTTTAATGAAAAAGTTAGGTATAGAGTGGATGATTGTTTTCATAAGGATGATATAAAAATTCAAGAAGATGGTAGTATAATTGTAGATACATATTTTTTAGAGGATGAATGGGTATATTCCATGATATTAAGTTATGGAGAATATGTAGAAGTAATTGAGCCTAATCATATTAGAGAAATTATAAAAAATAAATGTAAAAAAATTAATGATATATATTCAAATATGACATAGTGTTGTCAAAGCCTTTCTATATAATACAAATATAAACATATGGAAGGGGAATAAAATATGGAACAAAAATATTGTCAAAGTTGTGGAATGCCAATAAGTGAGGATCTTTATGGTACTGAATTAAATAATAAAAAGAATCAGGAGTATTGTATTTATTGTTATGAAAATGGTGCCTTTAAACATCCAGATTTAACGATGGAACAGATGATAGATGTATGTGTACCTTTTATGAAGGAAAAAGGAATGCAGGAAGATAACGCAAGAGCATTAATGAAAAATTGTCTACCAAATTTAAAAAGATGGAGAAAAGAAGATATAAATACTAAAGTAGCAGAAAAACATAAAATGATAATAGTTGGAAAGGAAGTAAGAACTACTAACAAAGATGGTGCCTTTATGACTGTAATTCCAAAGCTTTGGGAAGAGTTTCAAAATAAAAAACTTGGTGACAAAATATTAAACAAAATCAATAAAGATGAAATTTTAGGTTTATATACTGATTATGAAAATAAAGAAATGGGCTTGTATTCTTTTATGGTAGGATTTCAGGTTACAGATACAAATTCTATACCAGAAGGTATGACATATAAAGTAATACCAGCTACAAAATATTGTGTAGTAACTGCTAAAGGCAAAATGCCAGATAAAATAGGAGAAGCTTGGGGATATATATGGAATGCAGGTCTTCAAAGAACCTATACAGGCGACTTCGAACTCTATGATAAAAGATATGATAGTAGCGAAAATTCTGAAGTAGACATATATATAGCCATAAAATAAAAATATATTCTATTTCAATATGTAAATACTATTGGTATATAGAAGTGATTTGCAATGGGTAAAGATTTTAAGAACAATTATTTAGGGTTAAACCGAAAATAGTTTTAAAGTCTCCATAGTTTCACCAATCTAGTTGTCAGCAAATATTAGTATTTTAAATATTAATATTTGCTGGTTTTAATTATTTTATATTTCTCTACAGCCTGTACTCTATTAGAAACTTGAAGCTTAGAATATATATTAATCATATGGGTTTTTACCGTGGCTAAAGATATATTTAGTCTTTCTCCAATTTGCTTATTTGAAGCCCCTTTAAGTAATATTTCCAAAACTTCCTTCTCTCTTTCAGTTAAAAGTTCTCCTTTTGCTTTTTCTGGTTCCATAATATTAATTAAATTTTTTATAAAGTTATTTTCCTTAGGAGTTAATTCTATATCCTTATCATTTTTAAGTTTTTTTATAATATTTAAAAGTTTTTCTCCCTCAAGTACATATGGCTTTAAATATCTATTATCAATACTATAATAAATGGCTTCCCTTAATAAATTAAATATATTTCTTTTATTTTCATTAAGCTTTTCTAATATTAATGTAAGAACAAGTAATCCATCAACAAGATATATTTTTAATAATTTTTTTCTACTATATTCTAAGCATTTATATAGAATATCTTTAGCTTTTTCTTGTTCGCCTAATATAGAAATAACTCTTGCATAAGTAATCTTTTCATCAATTCTAATATAGGTATTAGAATTCTTTTGTTGCCTTTCAAATAAAGCCTTATATTCTTGTAAATTTTCATTTAAATAAATATCAGTTGATATAAAATATTTTATTCTTGCTGAATACAAATAAAGCAATACCTCTTTTCCATTAGTTGTATAGATTGTTATAAGCTTATTTGCCAGTTCTTTACCTTTCTCTTTATCTCCCTTTAAAAATTGAAATTCCATGAAATTATATAATATTCCTCTATCTGCAAACTCATAGCCATCACACAAAAAATCACTTGTCAAATTAAGTTCTTCTTCGGATTTTTGTATTTCAAATCTTTTCATATATATTCCCGCTATTCCCAAATTATACATAAACCTTAAATTGCTTAATATAGGATTTTTATCAAGCATCTCTTTCACCTTATTAAGAATACATTCTGCCTTGTAAAGCTCACCTAATTCCTCTAAAGCACATGCTTTAATTGACTTACTAAAAAAGCTTATATAGGATATGTTATATTTTTCACCTATATTATTGCTTTTATCTAAGTAATATATAGCTTTATCAAGATATCCTTGTGCAAAAAATATGTAACAGCTATTTAAATATATTATAGCTTTTGTTATCTCACTAAAATTAAACTTTTCTATATATTGTAAGTTCAACTTTGCATCTAAAGAAGAATCATATATGTATATTTTAAAAGCATTAATAACTTCAAACCATTCTCTTTCCTTTATCCTATTATCTAATATATCTATCAAATTCTTGCATTCATTTACTTCTAAATTTACAAAATGATAAAATAATCTTTGAAGAGTTAACTCTTTACTTGTAATTAGATATTCTATAGGAATATCCTTTAAATAAGACCATACTTCAATATTTTCCGAATTATTTTCTATTTCAATTAAAACTTTATCATAAACTTTTATTTCTAATAAATGTTTTATACACTCTTCAATATCTCCTTGTTTTTTTAGAATTTCATATGCTTTTAAATGTATTTTTATTTGTTCATCTTTACTAACCTTTGAAAAAGTAAGATTTAAAAACTCTTTAAACAAATGATGATATCTATATATTTTTCTTTCTTCATCTATAATAATTACAAATAAATTCTTATCTATTAAAGAATTTATTATTTCTTCTGCATTTTCTACATTCAAAATATCATTACATAATTCTATATTAAAATAATTTAAAATTGAAGTTTTCACTAAAAAATTTATCTCTTCTTCACTAAGTTGCTTTAAAATTTCTTCTGTCAAATATTCTATTACATATTTATTCAATACGCTTATACCACTAAACATATTATTCTTTCTGCCTTTTAGAGCCAATGCAATAAGTTGGATTCCTGCAATCCATCCCTCTGATACATTAAATATTTTATCTATAGTATCTTCTGTAAGTTCAATATTTAATGTATTTTTTATAAAATTTAAACACTCCTCTTTTGAAAATCTCAAATTTTTCTCTTCAATTTCTAAAAGTTGTCCCTGTAGTCTTAGTTCACCTAAATATAAAGAAAGCTCTTCTCGACTTAAAAAAATATAATGCATATTAGTAGATGAATATTTAATTAAATATTCTAAAGTTGAATTCAAAAATTCATCCCTTATATAATGAAAATCATCAAATACTATGAAAATATCCTCTTTTTTAGATAATTCATTAACTATATAGGGAATAACATTAAATATTTCATCTTTTCTTATAAAAGCATTAAAAGTATTAGTGAGTTCTTTTCCATTATCCTCTAGATACTTCTTTAATATTTCAATAAGATAGTACCAAAAGGATTTCCATTGATTATTTTCTTTATCAAGACTTATCCAATTTACATTACTTAGATCTTTATCCTTTATAAAAGAAGAAAGCAGTGTGGATTTACCACTACCTGCTGCTCCTTTTATTATTGTAACTTTATAGTCTTCTATATCCTCTAATTCTTTTATAATCTTTTCTCTTTTAACATAATTTTTTCTTGGCATTGGACTAATAAGCTTAGTCCTTATTAAATTTACTTTGTTATCCATCTAATCACCTGTGAAATATTTTATTAATTTTAAATAATAGTAAGCAAAATAAAGTTACTTTTTTATTTATCCCCTAGCTATTATCTGTAATACTTAATTATACTATATATCTGATACTGTAGTAAAATAGTTTAATATTTTCCTGTTTTTAAACTTTTTTTCGTCATTAAACTTGCCAATGTAAATAATACTAATATTAAGATAACAATATAACTTAATTCAAGTTTATAGTTTAATATACTTTTACCATTTTCCACCCCTTGAACTAAAGTTAAATAACTTTTCTGAGGAAGTATATTAACTATCATATCTAAGATCTTATTATTATCTGAAAATGAATAAAAACTTCCTGAAAGAATAGAAGTTAATGTAATTATTACTGACCCAAGCATAAGACTACTCTCTAAATCATCAATAGCAGAGGTTATAAATAAGGCAAAGGCTGTTCCAAGAAAAGTTATTATGCTCAAAAGTATAGCTAAATTACCATAACTAAACCCTATATTAACATTAAACACTGCTTTTGTTATTACTATAGCTAAAAATACAGGAATATATATTATAATAAAATTAAATATTCCCTGTGCTAATAAATACTTTCCCTCACTTACAGGGGAAACTAACATTCTTCTAAAGGTTTTAAAATCTCTATCTTCAGGGTACAGTACCATAAGACCTACAGACTGAACTAAAATAATCATTATTAAAAATCCTAATATGTTAGTACCTACCCCTCTTTTTTCTCCTATATCTATATTTCCCTTTATATTTTGTGGTAACTTTAAATAATTTTTTATTGTGTTTTTAAATTTTTCTCCTTTTATAGTTGTAATCTGAATTTTGCCATTTCCTTTATCTTCTAACACTGCATCATATTTATTTAATAAAAGCTCCGATATATTAGGCCTTTTATCTAGCATTTTTACATTTAAATGTTTTGTGTTTAAATTTACAGACTTATTTTCAGAAACCACTGCTATTGTACCTTTAATTTCCATTTTACCTGTGAAATAAACCGCCGCCATAATCATAAGTGGAACAAATATTATTGTAGTTACAATAATTGATTTTTTAGAAATTACTCTATAAAAATTATTTTTTAATATAGCAAACACACTCATTATATATATTCCTCCGGTTTAAAAGTTATTTGACAAAGGATTATAAATATAAGTGAACTGCCAATACAAATGGCTATGGTTGGCACAAACATTGAAAAATCCCTATCATAAATTATTTTAAATATACATTCACTAATCCACTTTACTGGTGATATGTATGAAAGCTTTTCTACTGTTTTTCCAAGGCTATCTACTGGGAAAAATAATCCACCTAATAATGCAAGCAACATGCTTACTGGAGATAAAAACTTATTAGTTGCCTCTTCACTTTTAAAAATGCAACACATAGAGGCACCAAAAGAACACATTAAAAGGTTAAATGAAATTAATAAAACTAATACGTATATAAAATTTCCTCCTCCTAAGTTTATTCTTAAAATATCTTTTTCTATAATAAGTATCATAGTAAAAAGCACTGTTGCAAATATAAATGTGGATAATATTTTAGATAAAAATATTACAGTTTTAGATGTTGGAGAATATATCAATCTTACATTACCTTTTTTTACTTTCTTTTCCATAAAAGTATTGGCAGCTGTTAAAGCAATAAACAATATAGTAAAAATAATCATTGTAACTCCATAATAATCATAGGCTGTTACACCTTCCCCTCCATAATTTCCATTTGCTATAAATCCAAACAATCCTATAAGAAGCAATGGATAGATTGTATTATATAGAACAAGTATAGGATTTTTTAATATATTTATAATATCAATTTTTATTACTTTTAATAAATTCATAATTACCCTCCTATTCTCTTAAACTTCTTCCTGTTAGATTTAAAAATACTCTTTCTAAAGAGGCTAAACTACTATCAATATTTTGTATCTTACATTTTTTGTTCATCATAGTTAAAATTAATTTATCTAAATTCTCTACAGTATTTACTGATGTTATCTCAACTTTTCCATCTGAAATTTTAACTTTTTTTACTCCCTCTATGTTAAAAAAGTCATCTTCCGTAAGTTTTTCTTTATTTGCTATATTAATATAATATACTCTCTCATCCTCTATGTTTTTCTTTAACTCTTCCTTTGTTCCTTCAGCTATAATAGTTCCATGGTCCATTATTATTATTCTGTCTGCTATTTCCTCAACTTCCTCCATATAATGAGTTGTATATAATATTGTAGCTCCTCTTTTTTGTAGTTTCTTAATTGAATTTAAAATATGATTTCTTGATTGAGGATCTATTCCTACTGTAGGTTCATCCATTATTATAAGTTTAGGATTGTGTGCAATGGCGCAGGCTATATTTAATCTTCTTTTCATGCCTCCTGAAAATGTCTTTGGCATATCTAATCTTCTATCATAAAGCCCTACAAATTCTAAAGTCTCCTTTACATTTTCATTAAGCTTGTTCCCTTTTAATCCATAAAGACTTGCAAAAAATCTTACATTCTTTTCTGCAGATATTTCTTCATATATAGCTAAATCCTGTGGAACTACACCTATATTTTTTTTAATATTCATAACATCTTCCGTAGCTTTTCTACCTAAAAATTTAACTTCCCCTTTATCTGATTTTAATACAGTAGATAATATATTTATGGTAGTACTTTTCCCTGCACCATTAGGTCCTAAAAACCCAAGTATTTCTCCTTGTTTTACATTAAAACTTATTCCCTTTACTACTTTTTTGTTTTTATAACTTTTTTCTAAACTTTTAACTTCTATTATATTTTCCATATGAATTCCTCCCTTTCATGCTTTATATAATACAAAAATCTCTCATAAAAAAAATCAACCTTTCGGTTGATTTTAAAGGTTGATTTTTAATACCATTATTTAAAATATTTTTTCAAAATAATTATTTATATAGATCTGCTGCAAGCTTTTTTAGAATTTTCTCATCTAATACTTGAAAATAATTGCTTTTCTTTCTTATAGCTCCCTTACAACTAAGACTATTTAATGTTCTTAATAAATGTCTATAACTTGTGCCTAGAAGCTCTGCTATTTCAGTTAAGTTTTCATTAAACTTTATTATTTTTTCTTCATTATTATCTGCTCTTTCACCAGTAGCAAGAATATAGCTGGCTAATCTATTTTCCAAAGGATAAAGCAAATTTATAGAACTATTTTTTGAACATCTATTTAATTTTCCACCTAAAGAACTACAAATAAACCTTAAGAATTTAGCATCATTAAGCAAATACAAGCTTACACTTTTTAAGGATATAGTTAGACAATATGTATCCTCTATAACCTGCACATTGGAAGATGCATTTTCTAAATTAATGATTTCTACATCCCCTAACAATTTAAAATCATCATAAAAGCAAAGTAACAAAGACTTGCCATTACTAAGAGTTGTATATACTTTAGCTTTTCCTTTTACAAGAAAAAAAAGATAATTAAGTTCTTCATCTTCTCTACAAATATGCTCATTTTTTTTAAAAAAGAAAAGTTCTATAAAAGGATTCATATCTTTAGTGAAGATATCATTAATTCTATACTTTGAAATATACTTATCCTTTTCTTTTAAATCATTTATTCTTATCATAGCTTTATTTTTAAACTCCTCATAAATTCTTGTTTTAAGTATGACATATGTCATATCTCTTTACAACTTTTTCATGATAAATTAAGTTTAAGGGTTTACTAGGAGGAATACTAATATGAAGAATAATTTAATTTCAGCCTTTATAGGTGCTTTAATAGCTATAATGACTTTATTTAATGGAACTTTGTCTAATACTTTTGGAAACTATACTTCAAGCATAATAATTCATGTTATTGGACTTTTTTCTATAACAGTTGTGCTCTTAATAAGTAGATCGAAAATTAAAATTCAAAAGGAAATACCTATATACCTGTATAGTGCTGGTGCTATAGGTGTATTTACTGTAGTTTTTAGTAATCTTAGTTTTTCAAAGCTTGGAGTATCATTAACCCTTGCTTTAGGTTTATTAGGACAATCACTTTCATCAATTTTTATAGACCATTTTGGATTACTTGGAATGAAAGTTATTAAATTTGAAAAAAAGAAATGTATTGGTTTGTTATTTATTATTTTAGGAATTTTTATAATGACTGTTTTTTAGAGGGGGATTAATAATGTTATATATATTCATAGCAATTCTAGCAGGTGCTTCTATTGTAGCTGGGAGAATAATAAATTCTAATCTAGCAGAAAAAATTGGTATTTTTCAAGGAACTCTTTTTAACTATGTTATTGGATTGTTCTTTTCATTTATATTCTTATTTTTAAGTAACGAAAGCCTAAACATAACTAATACGAAAATAAAGTCTATACCTTTATGGGCTTATCTAGGTGGTCTTACTGGTGTTTTAGTAATTGTACTATCAAGCTATGTTACACCTAAAATATCTTCTTTCTATTTAACACTGATTATTTTTATAGGGCAATTATTTGTTGGTATTATAATTGATTATTTTACTTTAAATAAATTATCTTTAGGTAATATCCTTGGAGGACTTTTAGTACTAATTGGACTAACTTATAATTTACTCATAGATAAAAATCAAAATCTCTAAATTACTTTGATTAAAAATTCAATATTTTTAGTCATCCTTATCTTTATATTTTTTCTTAAATCATATAAGAAAACTCTTATACTAGAACTTTACATAAGATAATTAGTACAAAATATTAGTATAACCATAATTAAAAGCATTTAATCTATATAAAATTAAATGCTCTTAATCACAAATTATAATTAATATAAAAGCCATCATAACATTGATGAGATTACATCTATATGTCATATTACTTATCAATATATAACATCAATTTAAGGCTATCTGAGGACTTATAATATTTTATTCGCTGATAGTTTTTATGTAAGATTTTACAGTTATTAAATAATAAATGCTGTATAGTACTGCATACACTGAAATAATAATGGCAAAGGATTTACGCATTTTAAGTGCCATCATTTTTCCAAGAACTATAGAAGCCACATAAGAATTAATTACTGCTACCATAAATGGCCATCCAAATAGAATCATCACTTCTTTTGATATAGCCTTTTTTATTTCTTTTTGGCTAACCCCTATTTTTCTAAGAATTATAAATTTATTTTTATCCTCTCTAGCTTCCATAATTATTTTAAAATATATTATACCTCCCGCAGCTGTAAGAAATACTAATCCAAGAAATATTCCTATAAAAGCCATCATACCAGTCAGCTTCAATCCATACCTGTAACTTTCATAAAAGGTTAAAAGATTATTTTCTGAAGGAACTTGTTTTCTTAAATCTTTTATAAATTCTTGTATGAAAAAATCATTTTGAAATATATATCCTGTAACCCTAAATATCTTTTCTTTAGGAATTGTATTTTTTATTTCATTATACACATTATCCTTAACAACAAAGGTTTCTTTAAAATGCTCCATTGCTATAAAATATTTCATATCAGTACCTGTTATTTTTAAATTATATTCTTTATTTTTGCCCATTAACTTTACTGTTTTACCAATTACACTTTTATCTGGAAGGAAATTTGATATTTGAAAAAAATAGCAGTCTGTAGAATTTTTCAAATCTACTTTTTCATGTTTTTTTTCACTACTAATAATTTTGTAAAATTTACTTTCACTTATTACAAAAAAGCTATTACTACCACTATGAAAAGGAACTTTAGATTTTATCTCAAGTAATTCTATATCTTGCTTATGCTTAACAGAAACTTCTTTATGTCTTTTAAGCGTCTCCTTAATTTTTTTATCTATAGTATCATTATCATTTATATATTCTATGGAAAAAGGTCTTACATATCTTGTACTTTTTTCAACTTTATCAAAAAGCCCAAAGCAAGTTATCATAGCACACAAGGCTATAGTGGTTGCAACTGATATCACACTTAAGGTACTTACATTCCCTTTATATCTATAATAAATTTGAGAAGTAGATATTAATTTAGTTCCATTAAAAAGACTTTTTTCATTTTTTTTAGTAATGTATATAATAAATGAAATAACTCCTATAAAAAACAATATGGTTCCTATAATAACTAAAAACACTACTAAAGGTCCAAGCCTAATATTTTCTGCAAGCTTTCTTATTGCTATATAATATCCAGTTCCTAAAAAAATTATGGAAAGCACCCCTATGAAACCAGTTATAAAAGATACCTTTAAATCTTTCTCAACCTTCCTTGATGCATTAAAAAGATCTATAATATTATTCTTATGTATAAGTATAATACTATGGATACTTATTAATATGAACATAAAACCAAACACTACAGAACACATATTAAAATCTTTTAAACTAAACTGAAATTCTACATTTCCTGTAGCCCCAATCATTACATATAGTAACATTAAAAAAAATTTATTCAAAATTAAACCTATAATAATTCCAGTAAAAAAACCACCAACTATGGTTATAAAATTTTCTATAAAACTTAAAATAAAAGTTTGTTTCTTTGACATTCCTAACATCATATATAGAGCAAATTCTTTCTTTCTAGATTTTATGAAAAAAGAATTAGAATACCATATAAAATAAGATGAAAAAATTACAACTACATAGGAAGCAATAATAAACAAAAGAGCAAGAGCCCTTTTACCCTCAAATTCAGATTTTATACTGTTGTTATTTATAATAGATATAAATAGATATAGTACGAAAACACTAAAAGTAGAACTTAAAAAAAATGTCCAATAATTTTTAAAATTATTCTTTATATTATTTAAAGCTATACTAAACAATGTCATCCACATCACCTCCAATGGTAGAAAGAATTCTAATTATATTTTGATAAAAATCCTTTCTTCCCATGTCACCTCTATATATTTCATTGAACAATTTTCCATCTTTAATAAAAATTATTCTTTTGCAGTAAGAAGCTGCAAAAGCATCATGGGTTACCATCAATATTGTAGTATCATTATCATTTAAATCTTTAAGACAATTCAAAAGCTTCTTTGCAGATTTGGAATCTAATGAACCTGTAGGCTCATCTGCCAGAATCAACGATGGCTCAGTGATTATTGCCCTTGCCGCAGCAACTCTCTGTTTTTGTCCACCTGAAACCTCATAAGGATGCTTATTTAATATTTCCTTAATACCAAGCTTTAAACTTATATTTTCTAACCTTTCGTGTATAGTTCCATAAGGAACTTTTGAAAGGGCCAAAGGCAGCACAACATTTTCTTTTAAGGTCATATTATCAAGCAAATTAAAATCTTGAAAAATAAAACTAAGTTTTTCTCTTCTAAAATAAGATAAATTTGGCTCTTTTATCTTTCTTATATCAATTCCATCTATAAACACACTTCCAGAAGTTGGATTATCAATAGTGGAAATTACATTTAAAAATGTTGTCTTTCCTGAACCTGATGGACCCATTATAGCTACAAATTCACCCTTATTTACCTTTAAATTTATATTATCAAGAGCCGTATATTTAACTCTACCAAATTTTGAACCATAAACTTTTCTTAAATTTTTTATATTTAACACTTCCATTTTAAAATAACACCTCTCCATTTTTATAAAAAACAAGTTTTAATATTGAAATTCATATTATTTGAATTTTTTATAATAGACTTATATATTTTGTATAAGTTTAACTCTATTCTAATTAGTTTTTTCAGTTAATAAATTACGCAAGGTTGAAAAGACCCCAAAGATTGTAATGATTAATGTTACCCAAAAAAGTTCTGGTGAAAAAAATGTAAATAGTGCATAATCATTTAATTTAAATATAATTTTAAACGGAACTTTGGAATAAAATATGAAACACCAAATTATAACAATTAACCCTGGTAATATAGCTTTCATATAGCCTTTAAAATTAAATTTCTTATTGAATATAGGAGAAAAAATTATTTTTTTGCTTGTAATTTTCTTTTTTGTATCATATATAAAATATAAGAATAAAACACCAAAAAAACATGCTAATGATATCAACGTTTTTTGCATAATTCTCAAAAATTTAGTATCATTGTTGCTATCTCCTGTAGTCCAATTAGTCCATAAACCTAATACTTCAGATTTAAAATAATATCCAGCATCACCATTAGTTAGAATTACAATTCCCCTTTTTTCTTTAGGTAAAAATGCAATTTGAGAATTCCAACCAGTAATATCCCCACTATGAGAGATTAATTTTACATCATTTTTTAGTTTTTGTGGAATAAATCCAAGACCATAAACCCCAAAAAAACTTTTCGTATTTGGCTGAGGTGAAAACATTTCTGCTAGAGAACTGGGTTTTAAAATCCCCCTTCCAGCTTTGTTTTTATTAGACTCCTCCATGCAGGAAGCAACAAAAGTTGAAAGGTCTATTAAATTTGTATATACTCCTCCAGAAGCCTGCTCTATCCATGGCCTATCTATTATAGGCTTACCACTATCAGTATAAGCAGTAGCTATAGTAGTATTATCTTTAAAATCTCTATCATATCTTGTATGATTTAAATTAAGTGGCTTAAATATTTCTGACTGCATATAATCTGAAAATTTTTTACCAGTTACTTCTTCAGTAATTAATTGTAAAACTGAAAACCCTCCTCCAGAGTATTGAAATGTAGTTCCTGGCTCATTTATTAGCTTAACACGCCACTGTTCTCCCCCAATTCCTAAAAGAGATTGTTCTATAGAAGGTAATGGTTTATTAATATCATATCCAGGGGATCCTTCTACAGAAAATCCTGCTGTGTGACTTAATAACCTTCTTATAGTAACACCTCTTTTATCGAACTTGGATGATGGAATATGCCAACGAGTAAGATATTTCTCTGCAGGAGCATCTAGCTCAATCTTTCCTTGATCTACAAGATGCATTATTCCCCAAGCAGTAATAGGTTTAGATATAGATGCTATTCTAAAAATAGTATTTGGAGTAACCATTTTATTAGACTCTTTATCAGCAAAGCCATATCCTTTCTGCCATATAATTTTATCATTTTCAATTAATCCTATAGCAGCACCAGGCACTTTATATTTTTTTATCCAACTGGGTAATTCTTTGTCCAGTTTTCCTATAAATTCATTAGAATTTTTAGATTGATAATTTTCTGAATAATTAAAAGCTGTAAATATATAAGAAGCACTTATTGATATTATCAATGCTCCCACTATTAATGCTGTAGTAAAAAATATTTTTCTTTTCATTTATATCCCTCCAACAAGTATGCAACTAAATTTAAATCTTTAGTTGTATTTTCTTATTTGAGTATATAAAAAAACAAAATGCATCACCATTGTTTCGGCTTACATTTTGTTTGCTGAACTTACATTTTTGTAACTTCATAATAATCCTTCCACTTTGGGAAATATATAATTACAGTAGTACCCTTACCATATTGGGACTCAATTGTAATATAATGATTAAGCTTCTTTGCCAATTTCTGAGAAAGATAAAGTCCCATACCAGTAGCCTTTAAGTTTTTATTTCTACCATTATGTCCTGTAAAAGCATTATTAAATATTCTTTTTAAGTCTTCACTTTTAATCCCTTGTCCATTGTCTTGTACAATTAACATCTTTTGTTTATCATCTTGAAAAATTTTAAAAGTTATGCTTCCATTTTTATTAGTATATTTTAATGCATTAGAAACAAGCTGATCTATAATAAAAAGAAGCCACTTTTTATCACTATCTACAGTAAAAGTTTCAGGTACTTCATTAATTAATTTTATATGTTTTTTTATAAACATAATGGAATGTTTTTTTACACTCTCTTTTATTAATTTTGCTATATTAATTTCTGAAATAATATAGTCCTTAGAAAAATTATCACTTCTTGAATAATAAAGTACTTTTTCAACATAATCATCAATTTTATCTATCTCTTCCTCCAAAGATCTTAAGTTTTCTACATTTAAACTTTCCTTTTCACTGCAAATTAAAAGTTTTGAAGTTGTTATTGGAGTTTTTATCTCATGAACCCAAGCAGTCATAAATTCCTTATTTTCTTTAAATTCATTTTCTATATTTTTTATGGTTTCAATAAAATCATTATAAATACTATCTACTATTGAATAATATATTTTTTCTTTGTAATCTATAGGCTTAGGCAAAATAGGTGTTTTATCTTTGGAACTTTCAGACTGTAAGAGCTTCTTAACTTGCTGAGATTTTCTATAATAGTCCATTACAATATAAATAATAAACATAAACATAGAAACAAAAATAATATAAAAGATATTTGAAGTTAAAACTCTGTTTTTCCTATCAAAATATATAGTTAATGAAATAAAAATTATTTGAATAATATAAAATAGGAAAAGCCTAATATTCTCTTTTAGATAATTAAAAAAACTCATTTTATAACATATCCCTGATTTATAATTGTTTTAATAAAATCATTAAGACCTATTTTTTTTAATTTTTTTCTTAGTCTATTAATATTTACCGTTAAAGTATTATCATCGATAAAATTCTCGTCCTGCCAAAGTTCCTGCATTATATCTTCTCTACTAACAATAGTCTCATACTTTTTCATTAATATATATAAAATTTTAAACTCATTTTTGGTAAGTTCAATAGTTTTATCCTCATAGTAAAGCATGTTATCCTTTAAGGATAACACAACACCTTTATACTCTAAAACATTCATATTAGAATCTCTATAGGAATAAGTCCTTCTTAAAATAGCATTGATTTTTGCGTTGAGCACTTCAATGGAAAATGGTTTTGTTATATAATCATCCCCACCCATATTTACTGCCATAATAATATCCATATTAGTATTTCTTGAAGATAAAAATATTACAGGTACTTTTGACATACTTCTAATTTTACTACACCAATAAAAACCATCATAAAAAGGAAGATTCACATCCATAAGAACAAGATGAGGATTTATATGTAAAAACTCCTCAAATACGGCATCGAACTTTCTTATTGTGTAAGTTTCAAAGCCCCATTTTTCAAGGGATTCTTTTATAATATTTGATATTTTTTCTTCATCTTCTATTATCATTATTTTATACATTAATTTCCCCCTATATTGTATTTTCCATTATTTAAATAAATTTTTTATTCTCTCTAAATTACTAGAAACACTAATCTCAATCCAAAATATCATTAAATTTTTACATAACATAACTACAATATTTATTATTAAAATTATTTAATTCCCTCTATAAAAATAATCCTTCCAAATTTATTATTACTATAATTACTTAATATATAAAAATAGTAATGTGCATTCATTAAAGATTATACTTCTTGTCCATTTAATTCAATTTTATTATAACATAGTACCTAAATAGCACATAAAAAAATTAACATTATTAATATTCATATTTAATCTTTAAAATAACTAATAACCACTACATAAAATCCCAATTATAATATAATTTCATAACCAATTATCTATTTTATCAAAATAAATGTGTTAACCCATTGACAAGCCCTCTGGAAAGTTATATTATGTAGTTAAGTTAAATATTGTTATGTGTTATTAAAAGGGAGTAGTATAAAATATAACATCAACATGTCGGTTAGTTTTCTAGCCTGGTGTTATATACCAAAGTTTGGTTGCAAGACTTTTAATATAATTCTTTTATATTCTAAGAATTATATTAAAAGTCTTTTTTATTTGATAGGTAATTATAAATTATTTTGTAAATTTCATACTACCAATAGTACCTATTTTAAGGAGGATAAAAAATAAACTTACATCATTTTAATTTATAATTTCTATATTTTAAAAGTAATCAGATTTAAAAATAAAATGAAAATAATTTTTTAAAAATACATAACTTTAACCTTTTAAACATTTTAATTTATAACTAAAAGGAGGAAATTCTCATGGAAAAATATTTCCATAAATCTATTGAAGAAACTATGAAATACTTTAATGTGAGTAAAAATGGTTTAAATTCTAAAGAAACAAAAAAACAAAGAGAATTATATGGATACAATGAATTAGTAGAAAAGAAAAAAGATACAATCCTTAAGGTTTTCTTAGAACAGTTTAAAGATTTTTTAGTAATTATATTAATAATAGCTGGAATAATATCTATGGTAACAGGAAATATAGAAAGTACCATTGTAATATTTGCCGTTATTACTCTTAATGCTATATTAGGTACAATTCAGCATGTAAAAGCTGAAAATTCTCTAAATAGTTTAAAGAAGCTATCTTCTCCCCATGCAAAAGTAATAAGAGATGGTAAAAAAATAGAGGTTTTATCTAAAGAAATAGTTCCAGGAGACATTTTAATTTTAGAAGCTGGCGATTATGTACCTGCTGATGGAAGAATAATAGAAAACTATTCTATCCAAGTCAACGAAAGCTCTTTAACTGGTGAATCTGAAAGTGTTCTTAAAACTTCAGATATTATATCTAAAAATGACATTGCTCTTGGTGATCAAAAAAACATGGTATTCTCTGGAAGCTTCGTTACTTATGGTAGAGCTAGTGTAGTCGTAACTAGTATTGGTATGAATACAGAAATAGGGAAAATAGCCTCACTTATTGAAAATACACAAGAAAAGAAAACCCCTCTTCAAGTGAGTCTAGATGATTTTGGTAAAAAATTAGCAATGATAATTTTAGTAATATCCGCTTTAATATTTTTACTTGACATACATAGAGGATCTTCTGTATTAAATTCCTTAATGTTTGCTGTAGCCTTAGCTGTGGCTGCTATTCCAGAAGCTTTAAGTTCCATTGTTACTATTGTACTTGCTATTGGCACTCAAAAAATGGCTTCTGAAAATGCTATTATTAAAAAACTAAAAGCTGTAGAAGGGTTAGGATGTGTTTCAGTAATATGTTCTGATAAGACAGGCACCCTTACTCAAAATAAAATGAAAACAGAAAAAATCTATACAGACAATAAAATATTTGAATCTAATGAATTTGATCTAAAAAATTCTGTACAAAATCTTTTAATTAAATCTTCAATTTTATGTAATGATTCTACTGTGCAACAGGATAAAAAAATAGGTGACCCTACTGAAATAGCTTTTGTAGATTTAGGTAAAAGCTATTCATTAGATGAATTAGATTTAAGAAAAACCTATCCAAGACTTTCAGAAATACCTTTTGATTCAAATAGAAAACTTATGAGTACTTCTCACGAAATTGATGGACAATATATTATGATCACCAAAGGTGCTGTAGATGTTCTACTTAAAAGAATAAAATACATAAGAACTTCTGAAGGTATAAAGGAATTTACGGATGTAGATAAGAAAAAAGTTGAAAGTGTAAATTATGAGTTTTCCCAAAAGGGCCTAAGGGTACTAGCTTTTGCTTATAAAGAAATAAAAGAAGACATTGAACTTTCTATGGGAAATGAAGACAATTATGTATTTTTAGGTTTAATATCAATGATTGATCCTCCAAGAAAAGAATCTTTTGAAGCTGTTAAACAATGTATACAAGCTGGTATAAAACCAGTAATGATAACTGGTGACCATAAAATAACTGCTTCCTCTATAGCTTCTCAAATAGGAATACTAAGAAATAATGATGAAGCTATAGAAGGTGTAGAATTAGATAAAATTAGTGATGGGGAGTTAAAAGATAGAGTAGAAAATATATCTGTATATGCTAGAGTTTCTCCTGAGCATAAGATAAGAATAGTAAAAGCATGGCAAGAAAAGGGGAAAATTGTGGCTATGACTGGTGATGGTGTTAATGATGCTCCAGCATTAAAACAAGCAGATATAGGTATTGCAATGGGTATAACAGGTACAGAAGTATCTAAAGACGCAGCTTCAATGATTTTAACAGATGATAATTTTGCAACCATTGTTAAGTCTATTTCTAACGGCAGAAGTATATATAGCAATATAAAAAATGCCATTAGATTTTTACTTTCTGGAAATACTGCTGGTATTTTATCCGTTTTATATGCTTCACTGTTTGCTCTACCTGTACCATTTGCTCCTGTTCACCTTTTATTTATAAATTTACTTACAGATAGTTTACCAGCTATAGCTATTGGAGTTGAGCAAACTAAAAATGATTTAATAAATGAAAAGCCTAGAAATATAGATGAACCTATACTTTCTAAAGACTTCTTAAAGGGTATATTAAGTGAAGGTATATTAATAACAATATTTACTATGGTAGCCTTTCATATAGGATTAAAAGGTTATGGTGAAAATCTAGCAGCAACTATGGCTTTTGCTACTTTATGTCTAAGTAGATTGTTCCATGGATTTAATTGCCGTTCCAATAGTTCTATTTTCAAAATAGGTTTGTTTTCTAACAAATATACTTGGATAGCTTTTTCTACAGGATTCTTTTTGTTAAATTTAGTTTTAGCTTTTGATCCTTTAAAAGAATTATTTCAGGTTAGTCCTCTTAATATAGAACATTATATATATATTTATATTTTAGCTGCCTTACCTACAATAATAATTCAAACTTATAGATTTGTATTTAAAGAAAAACTTAATTTAAGTCATTCTTTAGCAAAAGGTATTTAATAAAAAATAACCTATATAAAGTAATAATTTAAATAAAACTATATTTTAGATGTTTGTCTAATATTTAAGTTTACTTTAAAATATATAAATAGCCTAGGACTAAAATTATAATTTTTGTTCCTAGGCTTATTTTTAATCACCGATTTTATTGATCAACTTAATCAACTCAAAAAATTGAACATTATTATAAATTTTTTAAATCTTTATATTGAATATACTTATATTGGGTATATTACAAAATCTCATTGGAATTTTTGTATTTCCAATACCTGTATTAACATATAATTTCCCCTGCCTAATATTTTTCAAATCATACATTCCTCTCTCGTATTTTTTTGCATATAGAGTTTTCCCCACTCCACCATAAAATGGTATATACACTTGTCCTCCATGACTATGTCCTGTTAAAGTTAAATCAATATCACAATCCAAGAGATTATTTATGTAATCTGGTTCATGCATCAACAATATATTATAATTATTTTTATTTATATTTTTCATAAGCTTTTGTGCATCTGGATTTCCCATAAGTATATCATCTATTCCTAAAAGAGAAATTTTCTTTCCACTACCAATGTTTATTGTTTTACTTTCATTAACTAACACATTAAATCCGCTTTTTTTCATTATTGATTTATAATATCGTACAGCCCCTCCACCATAATCTCTATTGCCATATACAGCATACTTTCCTTTATTAGCCTGTATCTTGCTTAAAACCTTACTTATTTCACCAATATGATTATACTTACTAGCATTGTCCATTAAATCACCTGTAAACAAAACAATATCTACATTGTTTTCATTAATCTTGTTAACTACTTTTTGTAACTGTTCTAAAGAAAAAAATTCACCTAAATGAGTATCTGTAATATGTGCTATTCTTAAATTTTCCCTTTTATCCGTTTTAATTGATATATTACTTTCTACAGTAAACTTTTTTATAATTAACAATTTAGGCTCTATAAATGTAGAATATACACCTACAACTATAAACAAACATGTGATTAAACATATAGATTTTAAAACAAACTTTCTTAAATTTTTCATATTAACTCCTTTAATATAGTAAAAATTTATAAAATACTCATAAAAATTAATTTCAGAATATATATAGCTTTATATTGACATTATTATATATTATATAAATTTCACAAAAATAAATATTATAACTCTATTTTTTATATTTTATATAATTAAAAACAATTTTTATATAAAAAAACTTTCCTAAATAGCCATAGGAAAGTTTCTATATAAATATTATATTATATTTATAAATTTTTCAATATTTAAACAATGTTAAAACTATCATTGTCATTTAAATAATCTACAGATTCACAAATTATACTTTCAATAACTTCTCCTTCTATATTTAAAGTTTCAAGAACAAAATCTGAAAATTTATAGGATAATCCGTCATTTCCAACACCTACACCTAACATCATAGTAATTGAATCTGCTATATGTACTATAGAAACTAATTTAGGATCTTCTTTTGATATTTCCGGTGAATGATGATAACGAATACTCTCTACTAAAGACAATGGAAAATTCCATTTTTCAGCTATTTTAGCTCCTACTTCTCCATGATTAAATCCAAGAATTTCTTCCTCTGCTTCTATAAAAGTTTTTCCCTCTTCATCTACTTTATTTATTATAATTTGGTATTCTTTAGCTACATAATAATTTAATATAGTTTTACCAATATCTCTTAAAAGTCCTGCAACATAAGCTTGTTCAGCTTTAGAATATTTTAATTTTTTAGCTATAAATCTTGCTATTATAGCACAACTTTGAGATTGATTCCAGAGCTCATATTTCTCAAGACCATATCCTCCAGGAAGTTCTTTTACAAGATATTCACTCACTGCTGATGCAAGAGCCAAACTTTTTATTGCCTGAGCACCTAAAAGTACAGTAGCTTCTGATACAGTATCAATTCTTCTAGCATATCCATAATAAGTTGAATTAGCTAATTTTAATATTTTGGATGTGAGACTTTGATCAGTTAATATCTCCTTTTCCAATTCTTCTACTGTAGAATAAGGATCTTCTGTAAGAGATATTATCTTATTTATTCTATCTGGTAGAACAGGCATATCTTCAACTTTACTAATCAAACTATCTAAACTTATTTTTGTCATATTTTGAACACCCATTTCATATAAAATATTTTTTATAATACTATATATATATCGCTATATCTAATTAAATACTTAAACTTTTTATACATATTTACCATTTAAAACACCATAAAATTTTCCAATATATATTGTTTTCTTTTAGATACATAAATAAATAGTCCTATAAAAGCACTCTTAAATTCTACTTTATAGGACTATTTATTTAAATATCATACTAATAAACATAAATTTAATTTTATATTATTCATTTCCATTTCTTATATTTCTTCTAAGACCTGAAGGTTCAAGAGCTATTTTCTCATCATAAACAAGCCTTGAAATACCTACAAGCTTTATGCCTTTCTTACCTGAACAAACCTGACATTTACAATCTGAAGAATAATTATCAGGTTCATTATATGTAGTTATCACTCCTTCAAAGTTTCTAAGAATCACCTTATTTTCTGCTCTTGATATTACATAACTTGGCATAACAGGAATTTTACCACCACCACCAGGTGCATCTATTACAAAAGTAGGTACTGCAAATCCAGAGGTATGTCCTCTAAGTCCTTCTATTATTTCAATACCTTTTGTAACTTTAGTTCTAAAATGTTCTATTCCCATAGAAAGATCACATTGGTATATATAATATGGTCTAACTCTTATTTTTACAAGCTCATGCATTAATTTTTTCATAACGTGAAGGCAATCATTTATTCCTCTTAGAAGTACTGTCTGATTTCCAAGAGGAATACCTGAATTTGCAAGCATTTCACAGGCTTTTTTAGATTCTGGTGTTATTTCCCTTGGATGATTGAAATGGGTATTTAACCATATAGGATGATATTTTTTAAGCATTTCTACAAGATTAGGGGTTATTCTTTGAGGCATTACAACAGGAACTCTGCTTCCTATTCTTATTATTTCCACATGTGGTATATCTCTTATTTTTTTTATTATTTTTTCAAGTTTTTCATCTGATATTAAAAGAGCATCTCCACCTGATAGAAGAACGTCCCTTATAGTAGGAGTGTTTGCTATATATTCTATAGCCTTTTCAATCTGATTCATTGGAAGAGAATGATCATTTTGACCTGCAAATCTTCTTCTAGTACAATGCCTACAATACATAGAGCATTTATCAGTAACAAGAAGAAGTACTCTATCGGGATATCTATGTGTAAGTCCTGGAACTGGAGAATCCGCTTCCTCATGAAGAGGATCATCAATATCATAACTAGACCTTTTAAGTTCTAAAGAAGTTGGTATTGCCTGTTTTCTTATTGGATCATTGGGATCACTTGGGTCTATAAGGGAAAGATAATAAGGAGTTATGGCCATTCTTAAAGAATCCAGACACTTTCTTATTCCCATTTCTTCCTCATTAGTAAGATCTATGTGTCTTTTTAGCTGCTCTACAGTTTCCACTCTGTTTTGCATCTGCCATATCCAGCTGTTCCAATCTTCAGGGTTAACATTCTTAAAAAATCTTTTTGTATTTGAATTTAAATCATTATTCATAAAAAACCTCCTTATATTTAGCTGAGTTATCTTTTTGAAATTCATAACTAATTATAATAAAATTTATTCTTATATATTATAAAGCCTTAGACCAAACGTTCATATCCTCTATATCGCCACCTATTTGAGTATTTTTTATAAGTCTCCCTTTAAAGCTATATCCACATTTAGCAAAGGTACTATTCATTCCATAAGATGTTGAGCGAGCTATTGTATATGCTGTCTTAATTTCCCTTTTTCTCATTTCCTTTTCCATTTCTCCAAGTAGAAAATAGGCAAACTTATGTCCTCTATAATCCGGAACAACTGCAAAATCAGTCATTTCAACATTTTTATCTTCTAAACACATTTCACAAGATGAAAGTGCTACTATATCATTACCTTTCCATACTCCGAAATAAATAACATTGTCATTCATTGTTTCTTTTATATATTGTGGATCTGAAACGGGAAAAGGATATGAATTAAAAACTTTTGAATATAGAGCAGCCATTTTAGATGCATCTGAAGGCTTGGCCTTTTTGAATGAAAATTCTTTTGGTAGATTATAATCAACTGAATTATTCTTAAATGAATTTTCAAGTTTTTTTGAAAGAGCAACGTCTAAAACCTTTCTATTTAGATCTTTGTCTATTTCTGTATTTCTTTTATTATCCATATATTTTGCCATGAAAATACAGTCTTCAGTCCCATTAAAGAAACGTGATATTTTTGCCTCTGAAATATATCCATATTCAAAAAAAGTTTTAGCTGAAGCTTTTGGAACTTTAGCAAATATTTTTGAATAACCATAAAAATTTGCTAGAGAATCTAAATCATCTAAAATTTTAGGCATATCTTCTTTTTGAAGATGCATAAGATATATTCTATTATTTTTAGGTCCATGCTGAATTTTAGAATTGCTTATATTAATTGTAGTATCGAACATTACTACCTCCTTAGAAATGTATTAGTAAAGTTATCTAACAACTTAATTATACAATAAAAGTTGTTAGATGTAAAATTTATTTTTATTATAAACTTTTAGATATGTTGATATTTACCTAAAATATACCAAATTTAAAATTAATCAATGCTAAAAACTGTATAAAAATAGCCCTATGTAGAAATACTAAATTTCCTCCCTAGGACTATATCAATGAAATATTGTGTTAAAAACTTAGGAAACAACAAGAAAAGTCATATAATTAATGTTAAAATATAAGTTAATATTAATTAATATTATATTTTAAAAGAGATAATATTAAATATTGAATACTTTATTAAAATCATATAAAAATTATTTTAAATAGTTTTTAACATTATAAATAATAACTGCTACATTCTTTATTTTCATTCTTTTTCTTTTCATCCTGCTGCATTTGAACAATTATACGTAACTCTTCTGGACTCACATTCTCTATTTGAGCTAAAATTGATGCACTTGCATCTTTTAAAGGGATTCTTTTGAGACACTTTACTTTTATTCCATTTTCTAATAAATATAACTTTATTACATTACCTTCTAAAAAATATTTCTCTACTCTAGCTCTCTTATTATTTGAAGAAAATTTTTTAATATCAAAAACTTTATTTTTCTCATTATTATTTTTTATAGTTTCCTTCTTTCTATTTTTAAAAGAATTAGAAATTTGTTCTTGAATAATTTTATCATATTGGATTTTTAACATTAAGTTAAACTCCTTTCCAAATTACATTATATTTTCATAAAATATTATCGTATTAGAAAATATAACCTTTAATTTTAAAATTTTATAATATTCATAAAATAAAAAAGTCAGTTAAGATTTAAAATCTTACTGACTTATATACTTTATTATTTATCTATATATTTAACTTAGGTTTAATTTACAATTTTAAGATGACTTATGGTCCCAAAAATCCTGTATTTCCTTCATGATTTCACTGGCAGGTGTTAATGTAGCCTCTTCAATTGATTTTCCTGTCTTTCTCAAATAATGCTTAATCATATAATAACCACATGCATAACCAGCACAATAAGGAAGTCCTACAGGTAAATATCCCTGTAATTGTGCAAATTCATCCCCCCAAAGATAAGCTGAAATATTTTCAAGACCTTTTGCATCTAAGCCATCTTTAATAATTGGCTTGATATAATCATTAAGAGTATCTATATCAGTTTTACTTACCCAAGGTCCAATCATATCTTCCCCAAACATTGAGGTAGCAAAATTTTCAGCAAGTCCTTCACAAATCATCATTTCTCCTAATGTAATATCATTTTTCCACTTTTCAAACTGAAAACGCACATTATGATTGCATTCATGAGCCAACACAGCAGGAATCCTACTAATAGTATATTCATTTGGTACAAGTCCCACAAAAATATATCCAGGGACACCTCCATCTCCAGCATAACCATCACTCATAGATAAATATGGACTTTTGGGATTACCAAGCACAAGTGAAAACTTATAGTCTTTTACTGGTAATTCATACCCTAACTTTGTAAAACACTCTAAAGAATTTTTAATAGTTTTTTCACAAATTCTCCATAAATTATCCTTTGAAATTAAATTTATAGCTTCTTTTTGTTTTTCATCTATATCTGATGGTGGCAAATAGCCAAGCATGCTACTTGCTATAATTACATCATAACCTCCTTTTTGTTGTGAGTTAAGAGGTACATTGATACAAGACCACTTAAACTCAAAGGGTTTCATCAATTCATAACGATAAATATCATCCCTCTTTTCCTTTGGTGAATTCATGATCTTTTTATAAATTTTATCAGAACGTAATAGTGTAATATCCACATTATCCTCTCCTTTATAAGCTTAATATACACTATCACATAATGTAAGAGTCAATAGATAAAAACTAAATTATTTAGCTAACAATTTTCCATCCAATAGCCTTTTTACGTACTCCAATAAAATCAGCATAGATACCTGGTTTATTAATTAACTGATTGTGTGTACCCTTCTGAACTATTTTACCATTATCTAAAACAATAATCTGATCTGCCTGCTTTACTGTTTTTAATCTATGAGCAATCATTATAATCAGCTAGTAGAAATACATGATCCAAAACACAAAAAATTTATGTCCTTTTCTTACCACTTTTTCATAAATTCTTTAATTCCTTGAAAAGTTTCATCGCTTATTATATGTTCAACTTTGCAAGCATCTTTTTCAGCTATCTCTTCAGATACCTTTGCTGTTTCAACAAAAAATCTAGTCAATATCTCATGACGTTCATATATGCTTTCTGCTTTTTCATGTCCAATAGGGGTAAGTGTTATATATCCTTTACTATCTATATCAATATGTCCAGATTTTTTTAATAAACCTACTGCATGGCTAACACTTGGTTTACTAAAATTAAGTTCTTTTGCAATATCAATAGATCTTACACTACCATTTCTATTTTTTAATATAAAAATTGTTTCTAAATAATTTTCCCTTGATTCGTACATAATCACCCTCCATAATATGAAATACAATATTATAATACTGGTCTATACAATTTTTCATAAATTAATGATTGTATTCATTATCATATAACATCTAGATATATTTTTCAATGAATTCAATCTTTTCTTCTACAAAGCAATATCTCTTGCTAGAGGGCTAGATTAAATAATTAATAGCTAAAAGATATAAAATACAAACCGGGTTTCCAAATTATTCTCATTTCCTATTTTAATTAAACTCTTAGGTTTGCTGAATCTTTTAATTCAAGATCTTTATCTGTCATCATGTTATGAAGGTTATTTATCATAAGGAATAATAACATTGCAGCCATTATAAACATTGAAATAGCTATTAATCTAAATACAGATAAAAGCCCCCCTCTTTTCATTATAAATATTTACATACAATAAGATTTTAATATATATTACATTATTCTATGATGAATAAAATTTAATTATAGAATAAAAAAACAATTAAGGCAGCTGAAAAGCTGCCTTTTAAATTTAATAACATTATAAAATTTATTATTTAATATATTTTTATCTTACCACATAGTATTAGTGAAAATTAATGAAATTTTTTTATGCTAGTAAAAACATAAAATTATATTTATATATCTATCAAAATTAATGTGTGACTTTCCTAGGATTTTCAAAGCTAGGTGCAGTTGGATCCGGTGCTTCAAAATATCTTCCTGGAGTAGAAAGATCAAAATAAAGTTTTGAATCATCAGTTACACCAAAATCTCTGTTTGATGCAGTATGTTGAATCTTATTTAAAGCTTCTCTAAATAATGCATTATGTGCCTCTTCTCTATTTAGTAAAAAGTCTATGGTTTCCCGTACATGTTTATCATTTATTTGTCTATATAAGTATTCATATACAACTTTAGCTCTTTGTTCTGCAGCAATATTTGATAATAAATCAGCGGCTAGATCTCCAGTAACATTTACATAATTAGCAGTCCACGGTTCTCCTGAAGCATTAGCCAACATTGGAGACAATCCTCCAAGTACAGCACTTTCAATTTGTCCTTGTGTTATTTTTTCAACAGCTAAATCATGACCATTTAAAAGGTTAATAGTTTCAGCCACCATTTCCATATGTCCTAATTCTTCTGCTCCTATATCTAGGAATAGATCCTTTATAGCAGGATCTTTGATTCTAAAACTTTGAGATATATACTGAAGCGCAGCTTTAAGTTCCCCATTTGGACCTCCAAGTTGTTCTTGTAACAAAACTGCATATTGCGGATTAGGCCTTTCAACTTGTACATTTCTTAATAAATTTTTATCATGTCTAAACATTATTTATTCCTCCAATAAATACTTTATTGATTTTCATTGTATTGAGGTTCCTCACTTTTAACAAAATTCAGCCTATTTTGTAGCGTTTCAGCTATACTCTCTGCATTTGTAGATAACATATTAAACATCTGTTTTGCATTTTGATCATTAGTATCTAATGAAAAAGTTTTTAAATCTGCAGAAAGTCCTTTTGCATCAGCCAAAGCTTTTTCTAATTTATTTCCTGTAGCCATAAAATCACCTCCAACTAATTAATTTTCAAATTTATTATTCCCATCATAAAATTAATTATTAAAAAATTTGTGGGATTTTTATTTCTGTATTTTTTGAATTAACAAATAATTGACCAGATGAATCATATTGAGCTAAAAGCACCTCATCAAAATTTCCAATTGAAAATGCCTTAAGTTGTTCTAATAACCATTTCCTATCTTTTTGAAGAAAAGCAAGATTTACTTCATCTACTTCTCCATCAATAATAAGAGGTAAACTTAAATTTACTGGTGGAGTAGGTATTCCCATCTGCTTTGGAGTAATAGGACTAACCTGTGATTTAGGTATAACAGACATTTTACCACTAGGTTCAATTATGGCGTATTTAACATCTGATACATTTTGATATCCTTTTATTCTAAGCTCTGATAAAAGTAATGGAACATTCATACGAGCTTTTTTTAGTTCTCTCTCAATTATTTTTCCTTCTGAAATAACTACTGTTGGACTAGAATCTATGTTATAAAAAAACTTTTTTAATGATAATTTTCCTAAAAAAACTGTAGCTATTAATATAGCAAAAACCCCAACTGTAGCCTTAGACGTTACCTTATAAACTAAAGGTTCTGCCGCTACTGTAGTTAAAAGCATTATTGCAGCTAAATCATAGGATGTCATCTCTGCAATAGATTTCTTCCCTATTAGTCTTACTCCTGTCCAAGACACCAATAACATAATAATACATCTTATTGTATATACTATTATCTCCATTTTTATCCTCCTTATGGTTCTGGAACAACTTTCTTTGTATTTTGCCATAAATCCTGAGCAGCTGATATATTGCTGAGAGTTGTATCTAACTGTTTTGCTCTAGCTCCACCTATAATATAGTTAATATGATTTTCAAAAGTGGCAAATTCTGCTTCAGCAAAGTTGAACATTATAAAATGTTTTTTTCTATTCCATGATTTTTTAATATCTATAGAAACTTCTAAAACCTTACTCCACTCTTCATTTATTGCATAAGTTTCTGCTAACTTTAAATTGTTTGTTATATCCTTTTCAAAATTTGAATTTAATACAGAAAAATAAGAAACAAATATAATTATAATTAAACTAATTAATGCAATACTTACAGTGCTGTTTTTCATAAACTCACTCCCTATTTTTTAATATAAACTTATTATTACTATATAAAGTTAAAACTATGTATTTAAGTATATTAATAAAGATGCATAAAAATATGTATTATATTTTAATTTTATTCATAATACATATTTGTTTTATACATTGGGAAACTACTCTTATAATGATTTAATATGCATACATTATTAAGGAGGGGTTACATGTGTATAATAAAATAATAATTACAATAATCCGTGGAATTTTTACATATATTTTAGTATTAATCATTACTCGATTGATGGGAAGAAAACTTATTTCTCAAATGACATTTTTTGACTTTATAGTTGGTGTTTCAATGGGATCAATGGCTGCTAACCTATCCATAGGATCTGAGAATACTCCAATTACAGCATCTTTATCTCTAATTACCTTTGCAATATTAACAATATTAATAGGTTTTAGTCATATTAAAAGTTTTAAAATTAGAAAACTAATAAATTCAGAACCAGTTATCTTAATTGATAATGGTAAAATAGTAGAGAATAACATGAAACGTATACGTGTTACAATAGAACAACTAACTATGAAATTACGAGAAAAAAACATTTTTAATTTAGCTGATGTAGAGTTTGCTATTTTAGAAACTAACGGCAAACTATCTGTTCTTCCTAAAGCAGATAAAATGCCACTTACCCCTTCGCACATGAACATTCCAACTACAAGCAAGGGTCTTATGAAAGATATAATCATAGATGGAAACATTATTAATGAAAATCTTAAAACTGCAGACCTTGATATTCAATGGCTTAAATCTCAACTCAATATGAACAACATAAAGGATGCCTCAGATGTGTTTTATGCAGGAGTAGACAATGCAAAAAATCTATACTTATCTAAAAAAAATAACAGCAATACAGAAACTGAAGGGAAGTATGGTATAGAATAATTTTATAAATTATATTATTGATATATACTATTATGTTTAATATATCTTTTATTAAATAAAATTCAAAATCATCTAATTTCTAACATTAATTTACACCCTAATATAGGATTTAAAACTATTCTAACTAGCTACCTATTAGGGTGTAAATTTATATCTAACTTAAATATTGTTTTTCTAAATTTTTCAAATCATTTATTATACTAATAAATTCTTTATTTTCTCTAATTAAATCAAATTCTGATGCTTCAAAGATTTTAAATATATTTTCATATAAATTCATAGTTATAGTTTTCTTTCCCTTTGGGATTTCATTAAAGCACCAAATATCTCTAAAATTTTCTGGTTTATTAATATCATGCTTTCTTATATCTTCTATCATTTTCTCTAATACATCTATAGCTTTTTTGCTTTCACCAAACTTTAAATAAACTTGTGCAAAATTTAAATACTCTGTTGATAAAATTAAAGTAGATCCTTCATTGTATGAAAGAACTTTTTTTATATTAATTGATAAATCATAATATCTTTCTATTATATTTAAATTTTTTTTATCTTTTATATAAGAATTGGCCAAACCAAAACATACAAAGGTTATATCATTAATACTTTTGTATAATTTGCTTTGTAATATCTCCCTTGCTTTTTTAAATTTATTCTTCTTCATATATATATTAGAAAGTATGAGATTAGGATCAAGCTCACTTTTATTAATTTTATTTAAAGCTTCTATAGCTTTATCCTCTTCTCCTATTGATGGATATAATGCACCTAGTTGAAATAATGCTTGTTCAACTAATTCTATTTTTATACAATTTTTAGCTATATCTTCAAATAGTTCAATAGAATACTTTATCATATTCATACCTTTTTCTTCATCTTTACTTTTCCATGAATACATGGTAAATAAGAACCCTATCCTAAGCTTTAAATAATAACTTGATGGATACTTTATTATATACTTCTTACTCTTATCTATTGCTTTATCTAAATCACCACTACTAAATAGTTTTTCACATTTATTAAATATATCCATGACTTCCTCATCTGAAAGTTGAATTTTAAAATTTAATAAAGTATCAATAGTAACATTAAAAAATGTTGCAATAACTGGTAATAAAGTTATATCTGGATATGAAGTTCCACTTTCCCATTTTGATACTGCCGCTGTGGATATTCCAATAAAATTTGCCAACTGTTCTTGGGTAATAGCTTTTTCTTTTCTTAATCTATAAATAACTTCACCTATTAATAATTTTTCCATTACTTATCACTCCCTATAGTCATTATAGGATCCTATGTACTTAGTATATCTTACTTCACTCTATATACCAATGGATTCATAGTTGAATAGCTACAGAAAATTTAACTGTGAGTTAAATTATTTTTTACTTTATCACGTTTTTAAATTGCAACTTAAAAACTGTAAAAAAATAAAGAAATAATCGTATATGTTAACGAAGCCTAAATTAAGACATTAATTTTAGATATTATTACCTAGCCATCCTTTCTATATAAATATTTTTTAATTTTCAAAACCTTAATTAATTATAAAAACACAATTCCAGTGGAAATAAAATTTCCATTGGAATTGTGTTTTAAAAGTCATTCTATAAATATACTATTTTATTTAAATATATGAAATCTCTTATTTTACTAAATTCTTTGCTGGAATTATCTCAGCCTCTGCTCTTAATGCTGCTTCTGGTCCTGCATATTGATAACATGCTAAAAATACAAGCTCTGAATCACCTATATTTATAGTAGAATGATACGCACTATCTGGAATAAAAATCAAATCTCCAGCTTTCATAGTTTTTTTAATCAGACCATCTTCTGTTTCAATAGTCTGTTCTGCCTGCCCAGAAAGGAAATAAATAAATTCATCACTACCCTCATGGTTATGTCTTGTATGGCCTTTTCCAGGCTGTATACGACCAATACCTACTGCCATATTACTAGTTCCTGTAACTCTAGGTTCATTCATCCATTGAAAGCTTCCCCAAGAAAGCACCTGTGTTTCTACATCATCAGGTGTTACAATATTTAAAAATTTATCCATATAGCATTCTCCTTTTCTATACATCATTGTTTCACCCTAAACTATTATTTCATTATTGCTTTAAATGCTTCTGTTTGTTCTTTAATTCCCTTTTCAGCTGCAAATCTTTCAATACTAGATGCACCAAAGAATCCATCAATTCCTTCTGTTCTTTCAATTACATATTTAGCGTCTTCTGGTTCTGCAATAGGTCCACCGTGGCAGATTACCATAATATCTGGATTAACTTCTCTACCTGCTTTAATAATGTCTTCAATCTTCTTTACGCAATCATCTAATGTAAGAGCTGTTTTTGCTCCAATTGTTCCCTTTGTAGTTAATCCCATATGAGCTACTAAAATATCTGCTCCTGCCTCTGCCATTGCTTTTGCTTGCTCTGGATCAAATACATAAGGAGTTGTAAGCATGTCCAATTCATGTGCTTTTCTAATCATTTCTACTTCTAAACCATAACCCATTCCTGTTTCTTCTAAGTTTTGTCTAAACACTCCATCAATTAAACCAACTGTTGGGAAATTTTGCACTCCACTAAAACCTTGATCCTTTAGTTGTTTTAAATATACATCCATAACTCTAAAAGGATCTGTTCCACACACCCCTGCTAATACTGGTGTATCTTTTACAACTGGTAATACTTCTGAGCCCATTTCAACTACAATTTGATTTGCATCACCATAAGATAATAATCCTGCCAATGATCCACGGCCTGCCATTCTATATCTTCCTGAATTATAAATTATAAGCATATCAGCTCCACCAGCTTCACTACTTTTAGCAGTAATTCCTGTTCCAGCTCCTACTCCTACTAATGTTTTTCCATTTTTAACTTCTTCTCTGAACTTTTTCATAATTTCTTTTCTTGTCATTGTATTCATTTATAAATCCTCCCTTATATAATTTTATCTATTCATTAAATCAATTAATCTTTGCGCTGCCATTTCTGCAAATTCCACATCATTAATTGCAAAATCCAATTCTATTAATTCTACAACATTTTTATTAATACCCTTTCTTAAGGTATCAAACAACATCTTATCTTCTTCTGCCCCATAGAATGGTTGACCTTCTACATCAATTCCTGATACTCCTTTAAGAGGTAGCATCAAAACAGTTTTTTCTTTTGCCATGTTTAATTTTTCAACAAGCTTTTTACCTATCTTTTCATTTTCTTCTACGTTAGTCCTCATAAGAGTTACTGTAGGATTATGTTTATATAAGTTACGTCCTTGAAATTTCTCTGGTACCGTATCATAAGGTCCAAAATTGCACATATCAAGTGCTCCTACTGATACAACCTGTGGAATATGGTTTTTTCCTGCTGCCTCTAAACGATGTTGTCCTGCATTCAAAACGCCACCAATAATTTCATCTGCCCACTCTGTTGTAGTAAAATCTAATACCCCTTCAATAAATCCAGCATTAATAAGAGCTTCCATGGATTGTCCACCTATACCTGTTGCATGAAAAACAAGAACTTCATATCCCTTCGCTTCAAGATATTTTCTAGCTGCATTTACACATGGAGTTGTTACCCCAAACATAGTTGTGGCAATCAATGGTTTTTTCTCTATTACTTTTGTGTTTTCAAATTTAACCATACCTGCTATGGCAAATACTGCATTTGTAAAAATTTTTGTTGAAATTGAGTTAAGACCTGCAACATCTACTACAGAAGGCATCATAATAATATCACTTGTACCTACATATGGAGCAGTATTTCCTGATGCTACTGTTGATACCATAATTTTAGGTATGCCTATAGGCAACGCTCTCATGGCTGGTGTTACTAGTGAAGTCCCTCCAGTACCACCAAAGGATATAATTCCATGAAATTTTCCCTGTTCATACAATTTAGGTACTAAGATTTCCATGCCCTTTGATAAAGTTTCCGTTGCTAGTGCCCTATCTTTTTTAGCAGCTAATTTTTCAATATCTGTTCCTGCTGCCTCCGCTACTTCCCTATTTGATACATCTGGCTCAAATACAGGATCAAATACACCTGTATGAATAGTAAAAGTACCTAGCCCTAAACTTTCAATCAATTCTTTTACATATAAATATTCAGCCCCCTTGGTGTCGAATGTGCCTGCAATTGCGATTGTTTTCAATTTTTCAACCTCCCCATGACTTTGGTTTTATATAGACTATACCATACTACATAAATAACATTAAAAGATACAAGCAGTATGATTAACTACAAATTAATCATACTGCTTGTATCTTTTAATGTAAACGTTGTTACATTAGATGTTTTTGTGTTTATGTTATATTTTTATATTGTTTTGGAGAACAGCCCTTATACTTTTTAAACATTTTGCTAAACTGAGCATAATCTTCATATCCAACTAAAGGTGATAGCTCTGATAACTGAATATTTTTTTTATCTAGTATTTCTGCCGCTTTATCCATTCTAAATTTAACTAAATACTCTCGAAAACTACAGCCTACTTCCTTTTTAAACAAAGTACTTAGGTAACTCCTAGATACATGAGCCACCTTGGCCAAATCTGAAAAGGAAATTTCACGCATATAATTTTTAGTAACATATTCTTTAACAAACTCAACATAATCATAATGCTTTGTAATTCCATCTAACATTTTAACCATTAAATCATCTTCATCTAATTGGGAGGATACTTTAAAAGCCTTTGTTATATTTGTAATAAATTTTTCAGAAGGAATTCTTTCAAAAGCAGATCCACCTATATAGCCCATTAAATTTTCATTATTACTGTACATATACTGAACGTCTGTTGGAGTTTTTACAGGTCCCCCATAAATCAACTTAATTACATCTGAATTTAATTCATCACATTTTTTAAATATTTTTTCTGCTTTAATCTTTGCAGCTTCCAGCGATAAAACTTTTTTTGCCCCTAATAGCCCTCCTCCTGTTAATCCTAAATGTACACAAATTACATCTGCTCCAGCTTCAATCATTTGGGCTGCTTGCATATCATTAAATACGAATGCAACTGTAAACATATCCTTTTGGTGTGCTATTCTTATTGCTTCTACTTCGATTAGATAATGGCATCCATTCTCTTCAAGAGCTTTACTAAGTTCACCATCTATTAATCCAACTGTAGGATAATTATTAATACCAGAAAACCCTCTGCTTTTTATTTCATCTATATAACTTTCCATATCCTTTGTAGGATCCGTTGCATTAAACCCAAAAATTATAGGCATGTCCCTTACCAAAGGTATTATCTCTCTAGAAGCAAATTCCATTACCATATCATTACTATTATAAAAGGGCAAAAAGCCTGCTAATGAACTTCTCCCCATTTGTCGAAATCTACCTGAATTTAACATGAGAAGAAAATCTGCTCCCCCCTTTTTTGCATACTTTGCTGTCATTCCTGTGCCTGTAGCTACACCAATAATATGATTTTCCTTTTTTATTTGTGATTTTAGATTTTCTAATATTTTTTTTCTTTTCATGCTTTCTGAGCCCCTTATCTTTTTAACAATTCAGTATATTTTCGGTGGTTTTACTCCTTTAAATTCTCTTTTTCTATTTTTAAAAGTTTTTGTTTGATATCTAGTCCACCTGCATAACCAACTAGATTACCATTAGCCCCAATAACACGATGGCAAGGAATAAAAATAGGTATAGGATTTTTATTATTGGCCATCCCCACTGCACGACAAGCCTTCTCATTACCTATATTTACTGCTACATGTTTGTAGCTATACGTTTTCCCATAGGGTATTTCCTGTAATGCCCTCCAAACCTTTTTTTGAAATTCTGTACCTTGTGGTGCAAGTGGCAAATCAAATTCTTCTCTTTTTCCTCTAAAATATTCTTTTAGCTCTTCATTTGCTTTTTTTAGTAAATCAGTCTGAAGAATACTTGCATTCTTAGGAATATCCTCTCCAAAATACAGCTGAGTAATACCTATACCATTTTCTACAATTACTATTTTCCCAATTTTGGTTTCATAACAATATGCATTATTCATATACCATCCTCCTTCATATAATATACTTTTATATGTATTGAACTAATTCAATTTTTTCCCCTTCAGCACCTTCAAAAAATATAATTAGCTTGCCATCCACTTCTGTTATTTCATTTGTAATAAAATTTACATTCTTCCTTTTTAACTTATCAATATATTTATGTATATCAGTGACAGTAAAAGCTAAATGATCTATAATTCCATTTTTCACTGAGTTATATACATTATTCTTGGAGTATATTAACTCTATAACTGAATTTTCATTTTTTAGAAATACAAGAATTTTATCCTCATCCTCATATTTATGCTCAAATACAAATTCTAAGTTTTCACAATAAAATTTTTGAACCTTCTCTATATCTTTTACTTTCATTCCTAAGTGACTTGTTAACATCTTTCTATCCCCCATCTTAAATATCTATATTACTTTTTATTCTTATTAAATAAATATTTATTTAAATTATATCATATCCTTATTAAGTTCTATTATCATATCTCATAATGTATTCTACTTTTATTAAATCTATCCTCTATTTTTCTTTCTTCATCTGGATACCCTAGCTGGAGGTACCGCCATTCCTGCTTTTAATAAATCCTCAGCAATATCATCATTTACCTTTATATCCTTATATTTTCTTATACTTTTTCTATTTAATATTGTATTCATAAATGTGTTCTCCTTATTGATATTTTTTATAATTTATGCTACTATTGTAAAAAATAAGTTTTAATAAAATAAGTACGCACTTTTTTGTATTATAGTATCTAAAAAGATACTATGGAAAGGATAAAAACTATGAACTCTAACTGCAATATTTTAGAATTTAAAAATAAAGAATATGCATGTACCTTTGAAATTACAATAGATCTAATAGGTGGTAAATGGAAACCTCTTATTATATGGCATCTTGGAACAAAAGGTACACAAAGATTCAATGAATTAAAAAAATTGATTCCTAAAATAACTCAAAAAATGTTAACTCAACAATTACGAGAACTAGAATCAGATGATTTAGTTAATAGAAAAGTTTATCCTCAAGTTCCCCCAAAGGTTGAATATTCATTAACGGATTTAGGTAAGAGTTTAATGCCTATTCTTAGTATGATGTGCAAATGGGGAGAAGACTATTATGAACTAATTACTTTGTAGTTCTATTATTTACACTAATAAAAATCCGGCAAAGGTATAAATAAATAACCCAAGCCGGTTGTTATATTCCGTTCTAAGCTTGTCTTTTAAGCCAAAATATTTATTGGCGCTTTTGCTATTTCTTCTTAATATAATTCTATTTAGTCACCTAACTAGATAATATTACTAATATACTTAACTAAAGGTACTATTGTATTTTTATCTGTAAAATCTACTTTATCTCCATAGGTATCTAAAAATTCTCTTTCTTCATCTGTTAACTTATCTTCAGGTTTCTTAGCTGTTACTCTTTTAAGCATTGCCATCATAGATTTGTGTACTAAACTTAGCTTTTTATAATCTATTCCACCACGTAAATGAAAAAACTTTATTTTCTCTCTCTGAGGTTTAGGGAAATTTTTTTCTATAATAGGAATAAATATTTCTTTTTTGTCCGTTGAAGCAAGCCCCACTGTATATACTATTATATTTTTATCCTTTAAAATATCAAAATTTTTGCTTATAAGAGATATACCTGAAATTCCACTAGCATAAAGCCCTCCACCATAAACAATAATATCATATTCTTTTAACTTTTCTCCTTTAATGTTTGAGGCATTAAATAGATCCCCCTTTACTTCCTCGGCTATCCACTGGGCATATTTTTTACTGCCACCATATTTTGATTTATATATTACTGCTATTTTATTATACATATATTTTACCTCCTTAAATTATATCTTTATAAAAATTCATTTTCTATAACTTTTATATTATCTAATAATTTAGTAAAATTTTCATAAATATTTTTAACTTCCTCCTTTGTTAATACGTTAAAAAATTTCTCAATAAAAAAGTGATCTTTATCTTCTCTTAGCTTTACATATTTTTCAATTTTATCTGTATGAGTTAACCTTAATACCCGTTTATCCTTAGTATCCTTCCTCACTACTAAAAATCCTTTTTCTTCAAGCTTAATGGCAATTTGTTTTGCATTTTGATGTGAAGTTCCCATTTCATCAGCTAATTCACTAAGAGTAGGAGGCTCTTTAAAAAAATTCATTAATATTAACATAAAAAACCATTGTTTTGTTGTGAGCTCTCCAAGAAAATTATTTCCTAGTGTTTCAAGCTTATTAGACAATAAAAATAGCATACCAAAAATATGATATCTTTTATCAATATTATCCATTTCTTTCGTATTATCCATGCTATTCCTCCTAATAGAAAATAAAAGGTAATATATTACCTTTTTTTATATTGTAATATTTATCTTAATAAATATCAATATGATGTAGCAAGATTTTTATCATAAATATAAAAAAAACATGAAAGTTCCTTAAAAAAGGAATCTTTCATGCCAAGCATTTCTAGAAATACCCTCAAAATTATAAAATTATATTTTCTATCCATGTAGTATTCAAATATAAGATTTGTTTTTAATTTACTATAATTTATTTTATTATAATTGTAATAAATTCTTTATTTATATTCTAAATTTATTTACCTCTTCATTCATTCCCCTAGTCATTTCGGTCAATTTCTCCGCAGATATAGCCACATCCTTTGAACAATTATGCATTTCCTCTGAAGAGGCACTTATTTCTTCCGAAGAAGCAGATATTTCTTCTGAAATAGCTGAGCTTCCTTCCATCTTAGACAAAACCTCATCCTTTTCTTCATTTATAGAATAAGCTGAACTATTAACATTTTGTATTTTAGGAACAATATCCTCAATAGCTTCTATTATATTTTTAAATACATCTATTGTTTCTTCTATAATTTTAGATTGATTATCTAATTCTCCTTTCATTTTTCCAGAATTATTTATAATATCCTTCTTATCTTCATCTATATTTTCTACTAATTTATTTATACTTTCAGAAGATTCCTTGCTTCTTTCCGCTAGTTTTCTTATTTCATCTGCTACCACAGCAAATCCTTTACCTGATTCTCCTGCTCTTGCAGCTTCTATTGCCGCATTTAGAGCTAAAAGATTAGTTTGCTCAGAAATACTATTTATTAAATTTGTCATTTCACTTATTTGGCCTACATTATCATCAAGCTTAGATATTACATTTAAAAAATCTTTAAAAAACTCTCCAATATTTTTTACTGATACTATCATATGTTCCATCTTTTTATTACTATCATTAGCCATTAAATTTATGTTTACAGAATTTTCACTTATTGATGATAATTCACTTACAACCATATCAAGTCTCTCTCCAAAACTTGATATAGTTGAGGTAGATTTCACAAGTTCTCCAGCTTGATTTGAAATTCCTACAGCTACATCATGTATTGCATTTGAGACTTCACTTGAGGAACCTGTCATTTCTTCTGAAGCGGATAACAGCTTTTGGCCCTCCTCTGAAACCACTTGAGAACTTTCCTTTACCTTACCTAGCATAGATTTTATAGAATTCTGCATTCTGTCTAAAGATTTTATAATATCTCCAATTTCATCCTCTAATTTAAAATATTTTTCTTCTATTGGAATTGTGAAGTTTCCTTTTCCCATTTCTTTTATATGCTCCGATGCATATTTAATAGGATCTGATATTTTATTGGCTATAAATATACATATTAATGCTGCAACTATGGAAAACATAATAGTGAAAATTAAAGTTATAAGCCCTATACTATTTGCGGATTTTGTGAGCTCTGCCTTTTCTACAAAAGATATGTAATACCATCCTAATTTTTCATTAGATGATTTTTTTACATTTATAAAATATTCTTTTCCATTGCCCATTTTTGTACTAAAACTATTATTTTTATATTTTAATAGATCATTTAAATTATCTACTTTAAGTTCCTTTATACTTTTAGAGATAAGACTTTCATCTTTACCACTAGCTATTATTGTTCCTTTTTCATCCGTTACAATAAGATAACCATTTTCACCTATTTTAGTATTTTTACTCATTTCAGATAATTTTTTTAAGTTTATATCAAAGGTCATAACCCCTTTAAAATTGGAATTTAAATCTTTAACTGGATTTAAAACTGACATTACCATAGATCCCGATGAGGTTTTATAAACATCTGTAAAGGAAACCTTGTCCTTATTTTTTTTAGCTTCATTGTACCAATCTCTCGTTCTAGGATCATATCCCTTTTTTCTTGAAATTGCTGGATACTGCATATAGCCCCCATTGCTTTCTGAAGATATAGAAACAGTTTCTATGCCATCATGAGTTTTTGTAAAGTTCTCGAACTCCTTATATAAAGAAGCTTCAAAACTTCCATTTTTGAGAGGAGTCATAGGTATTTCATCTGATTGATATTTCTTATCAACATATGAAGTTACCTGCTTCTCTAGATTATTTAGTCCTTTAGAAAACATATTAATATTTTCCTCAAAGGCTACAATATAATTATTAAAGCTAGTATCTACTTGGGTAATTTGCTTTTCTATAGATTGAGCATAGTCTTCTTTTGTTTCATTGTATACTTTAGTGTAAACTATAGATCCTAGTAGAACTAAAGATACTAAAATCAAGGATACAAAAGAAATTATAAGTTTATTTTTTATATTAGAATTTTTTTTCATTGTGCTGATACTCCTTTTTTATTTTGTCTATTTATACAGTAATTAATCGTAATTTTAATATATTAATTTACACGTATTAAATTTCTTCACAATAAATTTAAAAATAAAAACTGTATTTAGTTGAATTTTAACTAAATACAGTGTTCTATTCTTTGATTAGTTCATTTAATAAAAAACTTACTCTTTTAATATTACAAATAAAAGAAATTTTATTATATTTCTAATTTTCTAGCCTTTACCTATTTAATTATTAAATTTTCAATAGATTGATAAAAATCCGTATATTGAAATACATTACATTCCAGACATTTTGTTACATTCTTCTGCACAGGTAGTACATTCTTGTGCACATTTTTGACAATGTTCATCTTGAACCATTTTACACTCCTGAGCACATTTATCACAAATAGTAGCGCAAAGTTTACAATGATCCTTAGCAAATTGTGCATTCATCGCCATAAGACCTACTGACATTTCACACATCTTTGCACATTCAATAAGAATTCTTACACAATTTTTTCTTGGATTAACATCTTGCTCATTTAAACAAGCATCTAAACATTCATAACACGCTTGAGCACATCTACCACAGGCATATATACATGCTTGATATGGGTCCGCTGCTGTACTTATTATTGCCACATTAAACACTTCCTTTAATATATTTTTTATCTAAAATATATTATCACCGGAAAATATATTTATATTCTAAAACTATAAAATACTAAAAAACATAAAAGATACTTTTTAATAAAAAGATTTATCTAATACTTTTTCAATAAATATCCTTACAAGCTCTGGATCAAATTGAGTACCTGAATTTATTTTTAGTTCTTCTATAGCAGTCTCTTCTGGTAAAGCATTACGATAACTTCTTTGACTAGTCATGGCATCATAAGCATCAACTATAGTTATTATTCTTGATTGAAGTGGTATCTCTTCCCCCTTTAAGCCTTTAGGATATCCTTTTCCATCCCATCTTTCATGATGATACAATACATACTCTGCTATTTCTAACATATCATTTACCGTATTAAGTATTCTATATCCTATTTCCGGATGTCGTTTTATTTCTTGCCATTCATCCTTTGTAAGTTCTTCACGCTTGTTTAGTATATTTTCTTCTATAGCTATTTTCCCTATATCATGCAGTAAACCAATAGTTTTTAGTTCCTCTGTCTCACTTTCAGTTAAACTTAAAGCATGCCCCATATCTTGGCATAACATTGAAACTCTATGAGAATGTTCCTCTTCTCTTTTATTTTTTTCATGAAGAGTACTAAGTATAGCACCTATAGTTTTTCCTCTCATACTTGGACTCTCAAAAAGCTTTTTCTTATACATATAATCTTCAGCTTTTTTTAAAATTTCTTCAATCTTTTCTCCTTCTTTCTTCTTAGTTTCATATCCAAAAGAGATTGATATGTTAACAGCACTTACGGTCTCCTTTAAAGCTAAAGTATTAATATTTTTAACAATTTGTTCTGTTTCATATATATCTGTTTTAGGCAGCAAAATTACAAATTCATCTCCTCCAAGTCTAGCAATAATATCATTAGATCTACATCCCTTTTTTATAACTTCTGATACTTTTTCTAATAACTCATCTCCTGTGGCATGCCCAAAAGAATCATTTACAAGTTTTAGTCCATTAACATCTGCCATAACAATAGTCAAAGGTAAATTTTTTTCAACATCTAGTCTCTTTAACTCTTTTTCAAAAAACCTTCTATTATATAATCCTGTTAATTGATCATGATAGCTTAAATATTCTAATTTATTTTCCATTTCTTTCACGAATATCTCTGCATAGAGAATGAAAAACTTTTTTCCCATTATGTAATATAGTTGTCATCATAACCTCTGCTGGCAATAATGTACCATCAATTCTTTTGAACCACCATTCAAATTTATATTTGCCATTTTTCATAGTAATCTTATATACCTCTAGAGCTTTTTCTTTAGAAGATTCTCCATTAGGCTGTTTCTCTGGGGAAAATTGAACTGGATTTTTATGAAGTATAGATGACTTTGAATCATAGCCTAATAATTCAATCATAGCTAGATTACAATCAATAATCTTATTATCCAGAGTTATAAGTATAGGGTCTGAAGAACTTTCAAAAATATTTCTAAAATTATATTCACTATTCTTTAAAGCTTTCTCTGCAAATTTTCTTTCAGTAATGTCCGTTAAAATTGCTGCGAATTGTAATTTTTTAGGTCTATACACTATTGCTTCATAATATTTATCTTTTTCTTTTATATAACGTTGATAATGTACAGATTGTCCTGTTATTGCTACCTGTTGGATTTTTTCAATCAAGCTTTTTTCCATATTAGGGAATATTTCATAAAGAGTTTTACCTAAAATATTTTCCTTTTTTAATCCTGTTAATCTCTCATAACTTGCATTTGAATCTAAAAGTTTATAGTTTATAATTCTTCCTTCTTCATTACCACTACCTTGAAAAAGTACTAATCCTTGCTGCATTTCACTTACAAGAGTTTTATACCTTTCCTCACTAATCTTAAACTCTAGTTCACTTTGTTTTTTAAAAGTAATATCTCTAGAGATAGCTAATATTTCTTTTTCATTATTTTTTACCATTCTAAGTTCAAAATACAGTTCTTTATTAGAAATTTTAAATTTATACTCAAAGCTCTCTAATCCACCATGTTTAAGTACTAATTTTATTTTTTCATAGGCTACTTTTGATATCTCTTTAGGAATAACTTCCCAAAGAGATTTTCCAATAAAATTTTTCTTAGGCATTAACAAAAGACTTTCATCATTTACCACACAATCTATAAAATATCCCTCATTATCAACTACAAATAATAAATCCGGTATTGCTTTAATAATAGCTTTATTTTTTTCTTCACTTTTACTTAATTTCTTTTCGCTTTCAATAATTTGATTATATTGAATTCTTAGTTCTTCTCTAGAATCAGTTAATCGCTTTACATAGCATTCAAGCTTTTTATTAACTTCTAATAATTCTTCATAGCTTTTATTGAGTTTATTTTCTGCTAAATAAACTTTTTTTAGCAGACTTCTTATTACTAAATAAAGAATGGCTGAAGTTATAATAACATATATCCAGCCTTTATATGTAATTATAATTAGTGATATTTTACTATCATTAACCAGTTTATTCACAATTGTATCAGATAAATAAACCCAAATAAATCCGCTTATTAAATATATTAGACATATTTTAATACATTCATATTTAAATTTGTTTTTTTTATTTTTTAAATTTGATTGAATTTTTTTTATTATTTCTGTAAACATAACACTCCTCCATTGTTATTATGTTTCATTAAATTCTACTAAGTTTGCTGATTCTTAATATGTATAACTCTATTTCATTTACCTACTTATAAATTACTAATAAAACAAATTCATATATAATATTTCTCTTTTATTTTATACTAATTTCAATTAAATTCAATAAAAAAATTTTTCTAGAATATATCAAAATACAAAATAGTGTTTTAACTTTTTATAAAAAATTGGTTCATTTACTTTTAAATCCCCTTAAAAATAAATGAACCAATATCTGATCCTTTTTAATGTATCAAATACATATTTAATTATTTATCATATTTAACTCTATTCAACATTTAGTTATATTTTTTCTTTTAAAAATTAATTTGCTTTAACTTTTTAAAAATTCTACTTACTAATACTAATACAATCATGTTTTTCAGGTAAAAGAAATTTAATATATATAATTAATACATATAATGTTATGACAACAGCTACTACTTCCTGTAATTTCACTAAATACTTTAATAAAGGAATAGCTTGTCCAGATTTAATTAAAAATCCATTAGTAAGTTTTATTGATATTCCACTTATTATAAGTGGAAATGTAAAGCCTGAATAACTTGGGTAAAATTTTAGTTTTAAAAGTTTGAACAACATAATAACAACTATCATATACATAATAATTGATAATGACATTAAAAACCATACCATTATAATATTTTTTGTTTCAAATGATTTCATGTATCCTGCTAACAATAAACTTGCAGGTGCTGCGAATATTGCAAGTGTCGGTAATGTTGGTTCAGGCATACCCTTTATCTTTACTACTCTATAAATAACTATTGGTAAAAGTATCAAATAAGTTACAAACCCAAACCAAAAAGCTATTTTTCCTACATTTTGCATTTTATAAGCAGGTGCTGTAACACTAGTAACTACTATCCCTACATAAACTATAAACCATGATGGAAATACCTTATTAATATTAAAATTTAAAGCAAATTTCTTTGTAAACCATAATATTAATACAACATGCAAAGCGACTCCTATAATCCACATTATATAAGCAAAAGATTTTGCAAATGTAGTACAATAAGTTGATAATAACATAATTCCCATTGATAATGTTGGAAACACACTAGCTACCACTGGATTTTCTAAGCTTTCTAACACTCCTTTAGGAAATTTTATAATTTTTACTATCATTAAAATAAGTAATATAAATGATATTATTCCGAATATACTCCGGTACACTTCTCCATAAGATTGGACAAGATTACCTGCCGCTGCCAATCCTAACATAAGTCCCACAATAGGAACTGGATATTTCTTTAAAAATTTATTCAATTAAGATCGCCTCCTTATCTTTTAAAGTTTTTATAAGTTTATTAAATGCACATAAAAGTATATCATAGCTCTAAATATGATTCTTTAGTTATTTGTTTTTTTTATAAATAATCATTTAATTATAATATTTATTTATTGGTAAGTTTAAAATACATAACTTATAATAAAAGTTGCGTATTTAATTTAAATTATAATATTAGTAAGTTTTTATAAGTATGTAGGAGGAATATGTGATGGATTTAATTAACACAAAAGAATTTACAAAAGAAGAACTTCTTGATAAAGTACAAGCTGTAGCTGAAGATTACTTTAGAAGTGGTACTTTTTTTTGCAGTGAAGCAGTAGTTCAAACAATTAACGAAGTATTAGGAAAACCATATGATGAAAGCATAGTTAAAATGGCAAGCGGATTTCCTATAGGCCTTGGTAAATCAGGATGTTTATGTGGTGCAGTCTCAGGTGGACAAATGGCTCTAGGTATGATATATGGTAGAGTTGAAGGTGAGGCTATGAATGAAAAAATGTTTAAAAAATCTAGCAGTCTTCATGACTATATAAAGAATGAATATAAATCAACTTGTTGTAGAGTAATAACAAAAAAATGGGCTGGAGATAACTTCAAAAGTCCTGAAAGAAAAAATCACTGCATAACAATCACTGGAAAAGTTGCAAGATGGGTTGCAAATGAACTTATTGAAGACGAACATATTAAAGTAAAATAGTAATATAAATATACAACATTCATAAATTGTGAATAGCTTACATAAAATATAAATATTTTCACCTGTTCTTATATTTTATGTATATTTTCTAAAACTAGCGCCAATAATATACATGAGTAAGGAAAACAATAAAAAGAACTTTAATTTTAACTATATCCTAAATTAAAGTTCTTTTTTATTATATTTTTAGTACACTAACTCTTTTACTTTAGTTAATAATCTGGTACTTTATACCTTTTACTTTCAAATTATTTATTTCTTTTTTAATTTTAAAGCAAAGATAAGTATCATAATTATTGTAAAAAATCCTTTCATTTTCTGATTATAAATTACCCTTTCACTTAATATATCTCTATGAAAAATAAAATGTCTAATACCTATCTGTCATAACTTTTTTCTTTAAAATAAAAAAGTACTATATAATGTATATAGTACCTTAAGTAATAATTTCGATTTCTTTTTTCATTTGACTGTTAACGTATTGTAAGTGAGATAACATAGCTTTTTCAGCAGCTATTGGATCATGCTCCTTTAATGCTGCCAAAATATCCTTATGTTGCTTTATAAGCATATCCGTATTTTCTTTTTTTGTTATTACATTTTTTCTTATGTCTTTAATGAAAGCTTCAATTAAAAATGATATAGCATTTAATATGCTTAGTATAAGAAAATTCTTAGAAGCTTGTGCTATCTTATAATGAAAATCTATATCTACATCTACTAACTGATCTTTAAAATCTGATTTTAAAGAATCTTCAACAAGAAGTTCCATTTCTTCTAATTCCTCATCAGTTATTCTTTCAGCAGCTAATGCAACAGATCCTCTTTCAATAATCTGCCTAAGTTCCAATATTTCATCCGAATTACTTTCTTTCAATAAAAATATAGTAGACAAAGGTTTCAATAAGTTATTTTCAAAACTACTTTTTACAAAGTTTCCATCCCCTTGTCTTGATTCTATAAGTCCCATAATTTCTAATTCCCTAAGGGCTTCTCTTATAGAAGTTCTACTAATTTGTAGGCTTTCTGCCATTTCCCTCTCAGAAGGAAGTTTATCTCCCTTTTTAAAAGTACCCTCAACAATCATTTCTTTAATTTGTTCTATAGCTTTTTCGTAAACTCTTGTGTTTTTTATAGGACTAAACATAATTATTCATCCCTTCTTAAAAGTAAAAATATAACAAGTTTTTATAAACATAAATGTTGTATATTAAAATTTATATGTTGTTACTGTATATTACCATATATTTGTGAACATATTCACAAAAATTCTAATATATTATAAAAATATAAACTTTATTTTAGATAAATCTTAATTACTTTCATTAAGATTATACTCTAAGTTTCAATTTTATGTCAAGCATGATCATTTATTAACATTCTTTTATATAGCAAAAGTATTTTAAAATTACATCTATTATAATGCAAATATATAGGGATATAATATCTAATAAAATTAACTAATATTACTTATTTTCTGTTTATACTCAACCATAAATGATTATACTATAAAAAATGTTAATTAATTAACTATCCTAGCAATCTATACAATTATATGATATTATAATCTCGTGGTATTGGTATTACCACTAAACCAAAATACCAACAATCCAGTGAATAAATTTAAATTTTTAGGGGGTAATTTAAAATGATAAAAAGAAAAAATACTACTAAAATATCCGTTATAGGTGCAGGTTCAGTAGGCGCTACTACTGCTTATTCATTAATGTTATCAGGTGTTGCTACTGAAATAGTATTAGTAGACGTTAACAAAGCAAAAACTGAAGGAGAAGCTATGGATTTAGCTCACGGAGCAGATTTTGTTCAACCTGTAAATATACTAAGTGGAGATTATAAAGATACTGAAGGTTCAGATATTGTTGTAATTACAGCTGGTGCAGCTCAAAAACCAGGGGAAACAAGACTTGACCTTATAAATAAAAACATTAATATATTTAAAGGAATAATACCTGAAGTAGTAAAATATAATAAAGATGCTATTTTATTAGTAGTTTCAAATCCTGTAGATGTATTAAGTTATGTAACTTATAAATTATCTGGATTTCCTAAAGAAAGAGTTATAGGTTCAGGTACAGTTTTAGACACATCAAGACTTAAACATGAAATAGGGAAAAGATATAATATAGATCCAAGAAATGTAAATACTTTCATAATGGGAGAGCATGGAGATTCTGAAATAGCTACTTGGAGTGTAACTAACATTCAAAACATTAAAATTGATGAATATGCCAATAAAGAAAATCTTGAATATAACGATGAATTTAGACACGAAGTTTACGAAAACGTTAAAAATGCAGCTTACGAAGTTATAAATAGAAAAGGTGCTACTTTCTACGCTATAGCTTTAGCAGTAACACGTATTGTAAAAGCTATATTAGGCGATGAAAAGACTATATTACCAGTTTCTACTTTAGTGGAAGATTACTATGGAATTGAAGATGTTTACCTAGGAATGCCGTGTATCGTAGGTGGATCAGGCGTTGAAAAAGCCTTAAATATAGATTTAAGTAAACCAGAATCAGATAAATTAGTTAAATCTGCTAATACTTTAAGAGATACTTTAAATAATGCATCTGGTCTATAGTGTTTACATAAGATAAACATTACTATTAAAATTACCCTATAGATAAACTTTAATATGTGTCCTTTCCAATAACAGATTTTTATTTTTTAATCTGTCTATCTTAAAAGTATCATATTATTGTCCATTCTATAGGGTAAATTTTCAAAATTTAAAATCTCTTATTATAAAATCTTTATTCTTCTATATTATCCAAAATAAGTACCATAACTGTTAATTTTTATGCCTACTTTCCAAAAGCTTTTTTAGCTTCATCTAACTCTTGTCTTGCTTTCTTTTCTGCATTACTTAGAGCTTGCTTTGAATCTTTCTTTCCAGCTATTATCTGATCTAAAGCTTTAGCCATATTATCATGTATAGCATATCCATTTAATACTTTAGGATCACAATAACCATAATCAAATTCTTTAACTGCTTCTCCTTTTGCTGGATTTTCTTTTTCTACATAATCTTTAAATTCTTTTGAATCTATAACAGATTTTCTAAGTGGTAAATAACCTGATTTAGTAGCCCACTTTATTTGACTTTCTTTTTCCATAAAGAATTTTAAATATTCAAAGGCTGCTAGTTTCTCTTCTGATGAAGGAGTATTAAATATTGCTACATCTGTACCTGAAAATAATGCTGCTTTTTTCTTTCCTTCTGGTAGCACTGCAGTTTTAAAGTTTATATTGTTTCCTTTACAAGCCTTTATTATATCTGGTAAGGCTGATATTGAAGAAATTCCCATAGCTGCTTCTCCTCTACTAAAAGCACCAGTCATATATTTTTCTTCAGTGGCTATTTTAGCATTACCTGATTTAACTAATCCTGATAAAAAATCAAAGGCTTCTACTCCCTCTTTTGAATTGAAAAGAAGTTTATCATTGGCTTCATCTATTAAATGTCCACCTGCTTGTTCTACCCAAAAACTTGAATCTATTCCTACAGATGAATTTAATCCTAAACCGTATATATCATTTTTCCCATCACCATTAGTATCTACAGTTAATTTTTTAGAGGCTTCCTTTAACTCATCCCAATTAGTTGGAACTTTTACATTATATTTTTTTAGCAACTCTTCATTGTAAAAAAGAAGATATGTACCTTTATTAAATGGAAGTGAATAATGTTTATCATTCCACATACCATTATCTCTTACAAATTCCGGAATATCATTCCATACATCCTTTTTAAATCCTATTTTTTCATTTTCAATATAAGGATTTAAATTTTCTACTAAATCATTCATAACATAAGCTGTCAATCTATTTGGATATATCATAGTTAATGCTGGTAATTTTTTAGATTTAGCAGCACCATCTAATTTTGAAAATAATTCTTTATAATGACCTTGGTATACTAATTTTACTGTTATCTTATCCTTATTTTTTTTATTAAATTCCTCTGTTATATCTTTTAGTGCAGCTTCGTTCTCACCATTCATAGCATGCCAAAATTCAATTGTAACAGGTTCTTTTATCTCTGTTGCTATTGTGGTTTTTGACTCTTCCTTTTTTGATGCATCTTCCTTATTGCTACCACAGGCTGCTAACCCAAAGGTTAATGTAACTGCTGTAATAAGAGCTGTTAATTTTTTAAATTTCATTTTATCCCCTCCGACTTATTTATATTAAATTTATTTAAAAACAAATTATCCCTTTATTCCAGATTTCGTCATACCAGATATTATGTATTTTTGTAGTACAAAATAAACTATAAGTATTGGAATTATTATCATAGTAGCTGCCGCCATTAATAAATGATAATCCGCTCCGGACTCTGATGTAAATGTCATAAGCCCTACTGGAAGTGTTCTCATATTTGGTATATTAGTTACAATAAGTGGCCATAAAAATTCATTCCAGCTATTTATAATTCTAAGTAATGCTATAGTTATTAAAGCTGGCTTTGATAAAGGAACCATTATGCTCCACAAGAATTTAAAATCACTACACCCATCTATTTTTGCTGCTCTATAAAGAGGTTCTGGTATAGTAAAGAAAAATTGTCTTAATAAAAATATAGAAAATACACTTACAGTCCAGGGTATTATTAAAGCTTTATAGTTATTCATCCAACCTATCTTGGATATAGTTATGTAATTAGGTATTAATATAACCTCTCCTGGTATCATCATAGTTCCAATAAATATAGAAAATATTACGTCCCTACCCCAAAACTTAACTTTTGAAAAAGCAAAGGCTGCTAAAATAGTAGTAATAAGAGTTCCTAAAGTTATACCTAAAGTTATAATTACACTATTAAAAAAATATTTTAGTAAAGGCATTTTACTTTGAACTTCTCCATAATTTTTCCACATTATTTTAGATGGTATCCATTTAGGTGGCATTAAAAATATTTCATTAAAGGGCTTTAGTGATGTACTTATCATCCACAGGAAAGGTAGCAAAGTAATAATACATCCTAATACTAATATGATATAAATCAAAGATTTCTTTAAAATATTTTTTGTCATAATATAATCTCCTTGCATAATATCCTCTAGATAATTTAATGATATTCTACTTTTTTCTTTCCTATATAAAATTGAATAAAGTTAAATAGGCTTATTATTATAAAAAGAACAAATACTGCAGCAGATGCAATGCCATATTGATACTGATTATAAAATTTGTTGTATATGTAATATACCATAGTAAGGCAAGTATTTAATGGTCCAGGTTGCTTATCAAACAAGGCAAATATTTCTCCAAAAACTTTAAAAGAGCTTATCAAAGTCATTATGCATACAAAAAATATAGTTGGGGATAACAGTGGTACAGTTATGTTTTTGATTCTTTCCCACTTATTAGCTCCATCTAATTTAGCTGCTAAATTATACTGCTCATCTATATTTTGAAGCCCTGCTAAAAATATGACTATATTATAACCAAGACTTTTCCATACACTTAATATAATTAAACTAGGCATAGCCCATTTAGGATCTGAAAGCCACTTAACAGGAGATAATCCTATTACTTGTAATAGATAATTTATAATTCCATGATCTGCATGATACATCCATCTCCAAACCATAGATATGGCTACTGTTGATGTTATAAATGGTATAAAATATACAGTTCTAAAAAAACCTCTGAATTTTATATTTGAATTTAGTAAAATGGCAATTATCAATGATAAAATAATAGATATAGGCATAACATAAAGCACATATATAAAAGTATTTTTCATAGCTATTAAAAATTCTTTATCACTAAATATGTAATAAAAATTATCTAATCCTCTAGCATAAACTATATCCTTATAGTAGTTATAACGAGTATAAAAACTCATATCAAAGGATTTTATTATAGGATAAATATTAAAAATTAAAAGTAGTACAAAAGCTGGTGCTATATACATAATACCTTTTACAAAGGATTTTAAATTTTTATTATTATTCACTTTCTTCACCTTTAATTAATAGATTTTTTTCATCTTCAAAACTAAAAAAATGTATTTTATATTTTTTTATATTTAGATATACTGTTTTCTCATTTTTATTTAAATTTTCATAGGGTATTATGCATCTTATATAATCATTACCTACTTTTACTTTTATTATAGTATCTCTTCCTATCATTTCTGCCATTTCTATAGTGCCTTTTATAGTAGAACTATCCTTTTCCCCTAGTATAAAATCTTCACATCTTATGGCAATTTTATATGTACCGTCTTCTATATTTTTATCTTTAATAAAATCATCTAAAGGTAATATAATTTTACCTTCAAAAATTTTAAAAAAATTGCTATTTTTATCTACTTCACCTTCTAAAATATTTATAGGAGGATTTCCTAAAAATTTAGCCACAAATAAATTATTAGGTTTTATATATAGGTTTTCTGGTTTATCATATTGTTGAAGTTCCCCTTTTTTTAATAAGGCAATTTTATCTGACATTGTCATAGCTTCTTCTTGATCATGGGTAACAAATATAGTAGTTATATTTAATTCTTTTTGTATTCTCCTTATTTCTTCCCTCATTTCAATCCTAAGCCTGGCATCTAAATTAGACAAAGGTTCATCTAACAATAGTATTTCTGGCTCTTTAACCAAAGCTCTTGCTATAGCCACTCTTTGTTGTTGTCCCCCTGATAGTTGTGAAGGTTTTCTTTCTAACAAATCTTTTATTTTAACCAATTTAGCTATACTTTCTACTTTTTCCTTTGCTTCTTTAGATTTAATCTTTTTCATTTTTAAAGGAAATTCTATATTCTTATATACAGTCATATGAGGATATAGAGCATAATTTTGAAAAACCATGCCTATATTTCTTTTTTCTGGCTCTAAATTATCTATAATCCTATCATTAAAATATATATTTCCTTTAGTAGGCTTGTACAATCCAGCTATAGTATATAATGTAGTGCTTTTACCACATCCACTTGGCCCTAATAATGTTACAATAGTCCCTTCCTCTATATCTAAATTTAAATTCTTTACAGCAGTAACCTCTTTGAATTTTATGGTAAGATTTTCAATTTTCAAATTCATTTTAACACCGTCCTACAGAAAGAGTTCATATATATCCTCTATATTTTTTTCGTCTAATCCTATGATATTAATATTTAACTGTTTTTCTTCTAATATTTTTTTTATTTCTTCCATAAATATTCCTCTTTCATTTACCCTTTTTATGGTTCCTATAATGCTTTGTAGCTCGTTATTAGACGAAAGTTCTCCTCCCCATTTACCTACACAGGTTTTATTTACACCACAGGTTGGACTTCCTTCTATTCCTACAATCCCTAAAATTTCATAATCATTATTAATATACTCTTCCATTTGCTCTAAATATATCGAAAATAATTCTCTACAATGTTTTCTAAAATGGGGGGTATCAAATTGATCTTTTACATGTCCCCATCTTTTAATCCCATAGCAAGTTAATTCAGGACAGGGAAGTTGAATAATTGATATATTATTATCCATAAGTAACTTTAGTAAATTTTTTATTTTCTCATCTTTCTCTCTATTCTTTTCTTCTCCATAATATTTCACTTTAGAACTTTTATTTAATATACAATGAGATAAAAATATTATTTTTTCTTTTTCCATTATATCTCCTTCTTATCCATATATACTATTTTGTATAAAAAATTACTAATATTCCATTTTAAATCAAACTTTATTATATAATAGTGGCATTTTCTAATCAAATAGATAAAATTTATAATTTTGTTTATAACTATTTGTTTTATTTATACTATTAAATGTTATTAAATTTCATATAAAAATAAATTATATAAGTTATATCTCGTATAACATAACAAAGGCCCTCTCAAAATAAAATAGATTTAATTTTAACACCTCAAATATAAAAAATTTAATCTATAAACTAACTCATTTCCTAATTTTTTATATTTGTTATATTAAAATTAAATCTATTTCTAGTCAGCATTTTGTATAATTAATAAACTATCTATAAAAACCAGCCTTTAATATGTCCACGTATTCTTCTATCTCTTTTCTAATATTATCCTTATTTATTTGTAATAGTGGCTTATTTATATTAAGAACTATATATTCTTCACCATATTTCTCTAATGTCCACATTAGTATTTTTAAACACTTCTGTATATCAATATTCTCTTTAAATTTGGAATAATCTATATTGGATAAAAAATTTTCATAGGCTTCTTTTGTTTCCTTTGATTGGATTTTTTCTAAAGTAGATTTTATATCTTTAGGCATATTCAATATAGATTTTATAAATAGCATAAATATACTAGGATACTTTTCTATAAGGTTCATTTTTATCATAGTCCATTTTTTTACTCGTTCTAGAATATCCCTTTCCTCTGTATCTACCTTCATATATAACTCTTCTTTCAAAAACTTAAAATAATAGTTATATACATATATAAATAATCCCTTTTTATTACCAAAGTAATGAAACAAAAGCCCCTTTGATACGCCTGCTTTTTCTACTATTTTATTTGTAGAAGCCTTTTCATATCCCCTTGTAGCAAACTCTTCTAAAGCAGCTTTTAGTATAGCTTCTTTTTTATCTTCGGGTATATTCTTTAAATTGTCATCCATAAAATCTTCTCCTATTCAGCCTTCATAAAATCTACCATAGATATAGTTAGAATTTTTTTCTTAGATAATATTTTTGATATTTCATAGGTTAAATATATTATTACAAAACCTATTATAGTATACTTTAATGAAATATTCATAGGTATTGAAAAATTAATATCCTTTGCTACCTTTTTCATAAGCTGCCCCATAGAAATTTTTAATATAGGTATAGAAAATAAATAACCTATTATAACAGGAATTTTTCCTGTATTTAATATTAAAGAATTTATTTCTTGCTCTTTATATCCTAATATTTTTAGCATAGATATATTACCTTTGTTTTCTTCTACAATTATAGAAGTTATAACATATATTACGATTAAAGCGATTATAGTCGCAAAAACTGCCATAATAGTAAGGGAATATTTCATAGGCTCTGTCATAGATTTAAAGGCTTCTTCAATTTCTTTTTTACTTTCTACTTTAAATATTAAGTTTTCATCTATATCTAATTTTTCTTTTGAATACAATCCTATATAACTATTTTTTTCATAATTCATCATAGTATTAAATTCATCAAGAGGTATATATATACTTTTAGTAACATAATCATCTGCTATTTCATCTATATTTATAAAAAATCCTTTATCCTTATAAGTATTATATATTTTTATTCTATCCCCCTTATCAATATTTAATTTTTCTGCTAATGCTTTAGTTATTATAATCTTATTGAACTGTATTTTTTCTCCTTTTGAATCCTTTAAATTTATAAGCTGTGTATCTTTTTCTATACCATATATAGGTATAGATTCTTTGTCATTCTCTACTTTAAAAGAGGATAGATTATATTTTTCTCCAGTATAATTTTTTTCACTTTGAATATTTTTTAAAATATAATTATACTCATATTGGTTTGTATTTCTTTGAGCCTTTACTAGAGAATCCATGGAATCTTTACTCATAAACCCCATAAGCAAAAACATGGAAGCTATTATTATACCCAATAATAATATAATTGTTCTTCCTATATTTCTTGTAATCTCTCTTATTTTAAACTTATTTTCAAATTTAAATTTATAAAGTTTTAAGCTTTTTTCTAATTTGTTTACTTTCCCTTTATTTTTAAAACCTTTCATAAGATTAACAGGAGACATTTTTAAAACTTTTAATAGTACAATAAATGAGGTTAAACTCAAGAAAAATAAGGGTATTATAGGACTTAAAATAATATAACTTGCACTATAATTTTCTTTTATTAAAGGTATATTGAAATAACTTAGCATAAACTGACTTAGAGGTTTCGAAAAAAATAGCCCCAATATGGTACCTATTACTCCTCCTATTATACCAATTATAATAGGATAACTCATATAATGCTTTAATATTTCACTTTTCTTATAACCTAAGGCATACAAAGTCCCTATCTGTTTTAAATCTGTTTTTATCATTCTCCATATCACTATGGATAAAAGAGCAGAGGTTAACAAAATTATAACCATAGGAAGAGTTAGAGCCATTATTATAGAACTATCCATCTTAGTTTTTACAAAGGCATATCTTACATTATTATCTCTTTCTACATATGATAATATATTATATTTTTCTTCTATATATTTTCTAAATTGCTTTTCATTATTTTCTTTAAACACTGTGTGGTAAAAGGTTTTTATTCCCTTTAGCTCTTCTATATTATTCTCTGACATAGAAGCTATGCCAAAATTTTTAGCGTTCCATATAAGATCTGTTTCAGATTTTAGAGGATAAATATAATCCGGCAATGCAAAAAATCCAACTACTTTGAACTCTTTTCCTTGTATTTTTATTTTATCTTTTAATTTTATATTTTTCTCCTTTGAAAAGGATGGATCTAAGAGTATCTCATTTTTATTTATTATATCTCTTCCCTGTATAATATAGGACTTATTTATTTTAGATGTTTTACTAAATATTCTTAAGGTAGTATTATCATCCAAGCTATAATCCATTTCATATCTTTTTTCAAGGGATATATTAAATTCTTCTTCTAATTTTTCTATATTATCTATAGGTTTGTTCACCATAATTTTAACAGAATCTAAATTATAATCTTTAACAAACTCTTTAAAATTTTTATCTATATTTCTAAAGGCTATATTAAAAGAAGAAAAAAGTATACAGCTTAGTAAAACCAATAAAGTGCAACCTATATAAGAACCCTTATTGGATTTTATAACTCTTTTAATTCTTTTAGATAGAATCATCTACCACACCACCTTTTCCACTGAAATTTTTTCTTTATTATCTATAAATTCAGAAATTCCTCCATCCCTAAGTTTTATTATTTTGTCACTTATAGAAGCTATAGGTTCATTGTGAGTTACTATTAAAATTGTAGTCCTAAATTCCTTATTTATTTCTTCTAATAGTTTTAGTATTTCCTTTGATGTTGTATAATCTAAAGCACCTGTAGGTTCATCACATAAAAGTAATTCTGGATTTTTTATAATAGCTCTAGCTATGGAAACCCTTTGTTGTTCTCCCCCACTTAACTCCTGTGGGAACTTATCTTTTTTATCATATAAATGAACTTTCTCTAATATTTCTTTAATATCCCTAGGATTATGGCTTATATTAGAGGCTACTTCTATATTTTCCCATACCGTAAGATTTGGTATTAAATTATAAAATTGAAACACAAATCCTAATTTTTCTCTTCTATATAAAGTAAGCTCCTGATCTTTAAGATCACTTATAATATTATCCTTTAAAATAAACTGACCCTTATCTGCTTTATCTATGCCACCTATTATATTTAATAAAGTAGATTTTCCTGACCCAGAAGGTCCTAAAATAGTAACAATATTTCCCTTTTCTATTTCTAAATTTATATCTTTAAGCACCCAAAATTCTCTACCTGCTATATTAAATTTTTTCCCTATATTCTTTAATGAAAGATACATAATTAACATCTCTCCTTTTTATTTTAACTACATATTACCACCTATTGACCATGGGGTCAATATATTTTTAGTTTTAATACAAATACATTAATTTAATAATTTTTAGTGATGAAACAAATTTAGTTTTCCTTAGAATTCAGAAAATATAAAATATAATGAAATTATTTCTAAAATACATTATAATAAAGTTTAAGCAATAAACATTTCAAAAAATAAATACTAAGACTTTTACATAATCCTTAAGAAAATTTCATAGGAAGGTGAAATAAATGAACAAAGGTAAAGAAAAAATATACAATATTTTAAATGAGCTAAATATTAAATATATTAAGCATGAACATGAGGCTGTTTATACAATAGAAGAGGTAAATAATTTGCAATTGGATATAGAAGGGCAACATTGCAAAAACTTATTCCTTAGAAATAGAAAAGGAAATATACATTACCTTCTTATTTTGTGTGATGAAAAGATGGCAGATTTAAAGGCTTTGGCAAAGGAAATAGGAAGCACACCTCTTTCCATGGCATCAGAAGAAAGGCTTTATAAACATTTAGGGCTTACTCCTGGAAGTGTTACTCCCTTTGGCCTTATAAATAATTCTGATAGAAAAGTAAAGGTACTTTTAGATAAGGATTTAAAGCATGATGGTAAAATTAATTTTCATCCTAATACAAATACAGCTACTCTTACTATTGATTATGAGGATTTTCATAAATTTTTACAATGGACTGAAAATGAAATTAAAGAGGTAAATATTTAAAAATAGAAGTGCTCTTAAGAAAAAAGTAACAAAGCAAGAACCTTAACAAATTGAAAACAATTTGTTAAGGTTCAAAGGTTTTAATCACTTCCTCTAACATATTTCTTATTTTAATATTCTGAGGACAGGCTTCTTCACATTTTCCACATTTTCTACAGTTTGAAGCTTTTTCATTTTTATTTAAGTGGGTTACATACTTTTTCTCTTGTTTTTTTACATCACTATAAATTGAAGCCATATTTAAATACTTAAAATTTTTAGGTATATTTACTCCAAAGGGACATGGCATACAATATCTACAATTTGTACAATCAACCTTTATTCTACTTATATATATTTCTTTAACCTCATTAATTAATTGTAGTTCCTTTTCTGTTAGAGAATTTGCATATCCGTTGTTAGACTCTCTTATGTTTTCTTTTATATGGTCCATTTTTTCCATACCACTTAAAACTACAGTTATTTCTGGATGATTCCATAAGAATCTGAACCCCCACTGAGCAGGACTTCTCTTAATATGAGCTTTATTCCATAGTTTCTTAACATCATCTGGAACTACCCTTGCTAAATTTCCACCTCTTAAAGGTTCCATTATTATAACTGCAAGCCCTTTTTGTGAAGCATATTTAAGTCCTTTCGTACCTGCTTGATAATTTTCATCTATAAAATTATATTGAATTTGGCAAAAAGTCCAATCATAAGCATCTACTATTTCCTTAAATAAAGGTAATTCATCATGGAAAGAAAAACCTGCATATTTTATTCTTCCATCTTCTATAGCTTTATCTAAAAACTCAAATACATTATGCTTCTTTAAATTTTCCCAATCTTCCTTATTGAGAGCATGCAAGAGATAAAAATCTATATGATCCGTTTGTAATTTTTCTAATTGTTCATTTAAATATTTGTCCATATCCTCTCTGCTTTTTATAAGCCAAGAAGGAAGTTTAGTAGCTAATTTTACTCTTTCCCTATATCCATCTCTAAGAGCCTTTTCCACTAAAAATTCACTGGCACCTTCATGATATGGATAGGCTGTATCTATATAATTAACCCCGTTATCAATAGCATATCTTATTTGTTTTATGGCTTCCTTCTCATCAATTTTAGCTGGATCATTATTTGTTATTGGAAGTCTCATACATCCAAACCCTAGTATAGAAACCTCTTCATCAGTTTTTCCCAATTTTCTATATAGCATTTTCATCCCCCTTTAGATTTTTTTCAACTTGTCTATTAAAAATATATATTCTATATTATTAACATTATGACATTTTTAAGTTCTATTTTAAATTTAATATCCATTGGCAATATTACAAAATTATAATTACTATAATAAAAACTATATATAAAATTTCATTTATTAGTAGTCCCAATGTTGTTAATACAGCAAATAGTGCATTTAATATAATAAAGATAAAAAATACACTTCATAAACACATTAATTGGTTTATGAAGTGTATTTTTGTCATTAAATTTAAATCTAATCTATTTTAAAACACCCTATTGGATCTATTTTATTTTTCTAAAATCTCTATACCGACCATATTCATAAGATATTTAGCATTAGTTGTAGTAGACTGTCCTTTTTTTATTTTATAGTCAAAATATATTTCATTATTCTTATAGTATTCTGAGAAATGATAATTCTTTATTCTTTCTTCTTTATCTAAAATACAAAGTTCTAAATCATGAGTAGTTAATCCCCCTATTATCCAAGGTTTATTCAGGTTTAAAAGTACATTTTTGGCTCCTATATATCTATCCTTAGAGTTTGTTCCTCTAAAGATTTCATCTATTAAAAAAATCATAGGTTTCTTATTTTTTGAATGATTAATTATATTTTTAATTTTTATAAGCTCTCTATAAAATGTAGATATACCTCCCTTTAAATCGTCTGTTATTCTCATAGAAGTATATATGTCCATAATAGAAGAACTCATTTCTTCTGCACACACTGGTGCCCCACTATAAGCTAAAACTAAATTAATTCCTAGTGTTCTTAAGAAAGTAGTTTTCCCCGACATATTAGATCCAGTTACAAGGAGAATATTATTTTTCATAGTTAAATCATTGCATACTCTATCCTTTATATTAATTAAAGGATGGCCTATATTTTTACATTCTATCTTTAAATTATCACCATATCCTAATTTTAAATTAGGATAACTATCTTTTTCAGATTTAAAATTCTCTCCATTTAAATTATTCAACTGAGTATTTTTATTTAAACTTGTTTTTTCATCAGAATCATGTATATTAGGAAAATAAATTTTGTCATTTATATGAGTTAAAACAGCTAAACTTGCAAGACTTTCTATTTCTCCTATGCCATTTAGCCATTTTTCTATTTTATCGCCATATTTTAATTTCCAAGCCTCTAGAGAAAAAACACATTGATAATCCCAAAGGAAAAATATATTTAAGACTATATATAAAATACCATTGTACCTTAAATTAACCTTCTCCGAAATTATATTTAATTCCTTTATAGCTTTAATAGAACTTTCTTTTTCATTAAAAAGTACTTTCTTTATATTCTTTAATTTTTTACACTCTACTTCTTCCTTTTCTATTAACTTTAACACCTTACTATAGGTTTGAAAATTATATTTAAGTTTATCTATAGATTGTAGGATAGAATTAATTTTTAAAGCTTTTAACATCCATATTAAGCATTGAACAATACCTAAAACTCCTACTAAAATATATAGCTTCTTAAGCTTTAATATGATTACACCTAGTGATAAAGGTACTGTAATTAATGGCATTATGTACAATATATTTTTTATCACCTTACTTTTTATTAAAACACTATTTTCCGTTATATATTTCATAAGTTTTTCTGTGCTTTTTAATTTTTCTTTATATTTTCCTGTTGTATATTCTAAGTTTTGGCAAAACTCTAATTTTTCTCCTAACTCCTTTACAGCCCTTTGTTTTAAAATTATTTCATCTTTATCTTTATTTGGATCTAATAATAATTTTGCTAAATTATTTCTACCATCTTTCGTATTAGTTGTGTTTATAAGTTGAAAAAGTGATTCTTTTCCCACTATATCCAAATCCCCAGAATAAGGATGGTCTTCTGAAATGAATTCTTCCCCTCTATCTTGAAATTCTGTCCATTGTCCATTGATTCTATCTACATATTTTTTATTTATATTTATCATTTCTTTGGAAAATTTAAGTTTATTCTTTATATTGCTATGCTTTATTATTAATGCTATAAATATACCTGCCATTAATATAGATAACCATAAATATTTACTATAAAAATTTGAATTTAATACTTTATAAATAAAATATATAAGCCCTATCATAGATATTAATCTTAAAGTCCCTAATATACTATAGATATTGCTATACTCTTTAATGTTTTTTTTCTGCTCTTCTATTTTAGTTAAAAATTTATTCTCTAACATTTAAACCCCTCCTTTGTCATTAATATTATTTATTATTTTTAACTCTTGTATCACAAATTACATTTGATCTTATATTTTTTATTTTATTTACTCCATTTACAGTAAAATTAAATATTTCCTTTAGGAAATCTTCTCTTTTAAATTTTCCCTTTTCCATATCATATAATTTCTTTTCAAGCTTTCCTGTATAATCTGTATCTAAAAGTTCTCTTATAGGAAAGGTTTCTATTAATTTAGTACCTTTATCTGTTATTAATAAGGATTTCCCCTTAGGAGTTATATAGCCTGCATATTTTAACTTGTTTATAGTTTCTGCTCTAGTAGCTGCTGTTCCTATAGAATATCCATATAATATGTTTGATTCTTCCTCATTATCTTCATTTTGTTTTATATTTTTACCACAGGTTTCCATAGCTTTAAGCAAAGTTTTTTCTGTATGATGAGCAGGTGGTTTAGTCTTTTTTGATATTATTTTTAAACTTTTCATTTCTACTTCATCATCTTTTTCTATAGGTGGTAAAAGTTCATCTTTCTTCTTTTCTTTATATAACTTTAGCCAACCTTTAGCTTTAAGTATTTTGCCCTTTGTCTTAAATAATCTTTCATAATTTTCTCCTAGTACAGTAGTTACTATTTCTGTATTTTCATACTGTGCTTCTTTCATAAATTGAGATATAAATCTATTTTTAACTGCATCATATACTAATCTTTCATCTGGAGTTAAATTTTTAGGTATTATGTAGGTTGGCATTATAGCACTGTGGCTTTCTACCTTAGCATTGTTAAACACCTTTTTTGAAGTGTTAAAAACTATTTCCTCTTTAAAAGGTAAATCATTTTTTAAAACCTCTAATACTTTTTTTGCTTTATCCTTAATACTTTCTTCTAAGGCTGTACTTTCGGTTCTTGGATAGGTTATATATTTTTTTTCATAAAGACTTTGGGATACCTTTAAAACTTTATCTGCAGTAAAACCTTTATATTTACTTGTAATATATCCTTGAAGATTACTTAAATTAAATAAACTTGGTGGATTTTCCTTTTTAATTTCTACAGTTTTTTCTGTTACTAATCCATTTTTGTCCTTTATTTCAGCTTTAAGCTTTTCCATAATTTTTTTATTTGGAAATTTTTCTTTTTTGCCATAAAAGAATTTACCTTTATATTCGCCTTTTTCATTTTTAAAAGTGGCTTCTAATTCATAAAACTCTTCTACCTTAAAATTTTTAATTTCCATTTCTCTGTCATATATAATCTTTAAAGTTGGCATTAATACTCTACCTATATTAAGAAGATTTCCTTTTCCTCTTGTATATTTCATAGTGGCTATAGATGTAAAATTTATCCCTATAACCCAATCTGCTAATTGTCTACTTACTCCTGCATCTTGTAAGTTTATCATTTCTTCGTTCTTTTTCAAATCCTTAAGACCCTTTTTTATTTCTGTAGGTGTCCATTCATTTATAAGTATTCTATATATAGGTTTATTTGCTTTTAAATAATTAAATATTAAAAGTGCTATAAGTTCTCCTTCTCTATCATAGTCAGTAGCAGATATTATTTCTTCTACCTCTTCTCTATTTATAAGTTCCTTTATTATTTCAAGTTGTTTTTTTGCTCCTGGATCTACTACATTTCTATTTTTACCATCATTTTTTATTTTATATTTAAACTCTTTAGGTATATATGGAAAGTTTTCAAAACTCCAAAGAGCTAATTTAGGATCGTAATCCTTGCAATCATATAAGGTTAATAAATGACCAAAGGCCCAGGTAACTATATATCCATTACCTTCTAAGTATCCGTTTTTCCTAGTCTTACACCCTAGTGCCTCTCCTATATTTCTAGCTACAGAGGGCTTTTCTGCTAATAATAATTTGCTCATTTTCTCACCATCACTATAATTTATTCATTTTAATTATTCATTTAATGATTATATCATATTTTAGTAGAATTATTCTGTAAAAATAGGGTATAATTCATTCTTTTTAACTATATTAAATCTTAAAAATAGGAGACAGCTCTTTCTTTTTAGTTAAATTCAAACTTAAAAATTTTTGGATGTTTCCCTCTTTTTTTAAATTATCTTAATTAAAAATTTTAGAACTTTACTCTCTTTTTCACTTTAAAGAAGTTACCATTATTAAATTAAATCTTAGAATATTTCTTTATTAATTACAAAAACTAACATATATATTTAAATCTATATATTACGAGTTGAAGAAAGGATAGATATTAATGAACAAATCATGTAATACCTGCGAAAATTTTGAAGGCGTTTTTAAATCTTATTGGCTAGACTCTACTCCAGAAACAGACTATCCTGTTTTAAATGAAAATATCACTGTGGATATAACTGTTATCGGTGCTGGTATAGTAGGAATTACCACTTCTCTTCTTCTAAAAAAAGAAGGTTTTAAAGTTGCACTGATAGATGCAGATAAAATATGCCAAGGTACCTCTGGCCATACTACGGCCAAAATAACCTCTCAACATCATTTAATATACGATAAGTTAATTACTGAAATGGGAATAGAAAAGGCACAAAAGTATGCAGATGCCAATGAATTTGCAATAAATTTCATAGAGAATATAGTTAATGAATATTCTATAGATTGTGACTTTCGCAGACTCCCTGCTTATATTTATACTGAAGATGAAAACTTTGTATCTTCAATAAAAAAAGAAGCAGAGGCAGCTTTAAGCTTAGGATTAAAAGCAAAATTTTTAGATAGTATTCCTATTTCTTTACCTGTAAAAGCTGCTTTATGTTTTGAAAATCAAGCTCAATTTCATCCACGAAAATATTTATTAGACCTAGCCGATAAAATACCTGGAGATGGAAGTCATATATTTGAAAATACAAAAATAGTAGACATTGATAGAGATAATAGCTGCGTATGTACTACTGATAATGAGAAGAAAATATCTTCTTCAAAAATTATTGTAGCTTCACACTTTCCTTGCTATGATGCTTTAGGATTATACTTTGCAAGACTTTCTCCAAGAAAATCTTATGTTTTAGCTGTAGAAACAAATGGAAACTTTCCTAAAGGTGTGTTTATAAATGCTGAAGAACCTGGACGCTCTCTCCGTTGTCAAAATTATAAGGGCAGCAAAATTGTTCTTGTAGGCGGCGAGGGCCATAAGACAGCTCATGGAGAAAATACGTTAACTCATTATAAAAATTTAAAATCCTTTGCAGAAAAAACTTTTAATATAGATAATATATTATACTATTGGTCAACTCAAGATTATATAACCTTAGATGGAGTTCCTTACATAGGGAACTTAACCTCTTCTACTAAAAATATTTATGTAGCTACAGGTTTTGGAGAATGGGGAATGACTAATGGAACTGCTGCTGCAGTATTACTAAAGGATCTTATTATAAATAAAGAAAACCCATGGAAGGATTTGTATAATCCATCAAGACCTATGTCCTCTAGTTCTTTTAAAAACTTATTTACTTTAAATATAGATGTAGCTAAAGAACTTGTTAAAGGTAAATTACAAGGTGCTCCTAACACATTAGACCTTAACAATGATGAAGGAAAAGTTATTACAATTGATGGAAGAAAGTATGGAGCTTATAAAGATAATACCAATACTATTCACTTAGTAGATAATACTTGTACTCATCTAGGGTGTGAACTTAAATGGAACGATGCAGAAAAATCTTGGGATTGCCCTTGTCATGGTTCTAGATTTAGTTATGAAGGTGATATTATTGAAGGACCTGCCCTTCATAAATTAAATCATTATAAAGAGACTCCTAATAAAATTCACCCAAACATTTTATAATATTATAAAAATAATTCTAAAATTTAGATGGAGTGCTATTTTTCACAATAAAACTCCATCTAAACTTTAGAATCTTTAAATAATTAATTTATTTCATTGTTATACTATAATAAATTAATTCTTGCTTTTTCACAATCTTCTATCATTGAATCTGGCCATATAGACGCTTGAACTTCTCCTATATGTGCCTTTCTTAAGAAATACATACATATTCTTGACTGACCAATTCCACCACCAACAGTATAAGGTAATTTACCTTCTAAAAGCAATTTATGAAATTCTAGATTTTTTCTATCTTCGCAATCTGCTATTTTAAGTTGTTTTTCTAGAGCTTCTTCATCTACTCTTATACCCATAGAAGACAATTCAAAGGCTCTTTCTAATACTGGATTCCAAAATAATATATCTCCATTTAATGTCCAATCATCATAATCTGGAGCTCTTCCATCGTGCTTTTCTCCTGAAGCTAAAACTCCTCCTATTTCCATTAAAAATACTGCTCCCTTTTCTTTAGTTATGGCATCCTCTCTTTCCTTTGAATCTAAATCTGGATAAATATCTTCAAGTTCTTGAGAAGTTATAAAACATATTTGCTCTGGTAATATTTCATTGAATCTTTCATATTCGCTACAAATGTATTTCTCTGTTTCTTTAAATATACTATATATTTTGTTAACTATAGCCTTTAAAGTTTCTTTATTTCTATCTTCTTTTTTAATAACTTTTTCCCAATCCCATTGATCCACATATATAGAATGAAGGTTATCTAAATCTTCATCCCTTCTTATGGCATTCATATCTGTATAAAGCCCTTCTCCAGCTTTAAAACCATATCTGTGCAAAGCCATTCTTTTCCATTTTGCTAAAGAATGTACTATTTCTATCATTTCATCCTGTAAATCTTTCATATCAAAAGCTACTGGTCTTTCTACTCCATTTAAGTTATCATTCATACCTGTGTTTTTTCTTACAAACAATGGTGCTGAAACTCTTGTAAGGTTCAACTTTTCTGCTAAAGTTCTTTCAAAGAAATCTTTAACCTTTTTTATTGCAACCTCTGTTTCTCTTATTCCTAATGTGGATTCATATCCTTCAGGTATCATTAATCTATCTTTAAATTTTATCATATGTTTCCCTCCTAAAACTTTCTTCAAAATTATTTTACATAAATCCTATAGGATTAAATAATTACCTATTAGTACTAACATTATGATTATTATATCCAAAATCAATTTATTAATTATATATTAGATATTATCGTAATTTTATCATTAAGTCAATATATTTTTTAATAAAATATCAATTTTTTATAGTATTTGTTTAATACTTTAGTAATTATCATCCCTTAATTTTTAAAATATTAATTTGCTATGTTTTAAAATAATGTTTACATAAATAAAGGATGAAGAATTTCACTTAAATTCTCCATCCTTATATATATTTTACATATTAAATATGCACCTTATTCCATTTTCACCATAACATTTTCCACAGGATATACATTTAGCTTTTCTATCCTCACCTTTTTCAAATTTATTTATCAAATCCGGTTCCCTTATAAAAGGTCTAGCCATTGAAAAATATTCGATCTTACTATTATTTAATATTTCATTCATATTGTCATAACTTCTATTCATACCAACTAAAATTATGGGAGTATCTACTTCTTCAGCTATTTTGGAAGCATACTCTATATATATAGATTCCTTTTTATTAGTTTCTGTCCAAATTGTTCCTCCACCGCTGATTTCTATAGAATCTATACCTTTCTTAGAGAGTTCCCTGCAAACAAATTCACATTCCTTAAAGGTTGCTCCTCCCTCTTCAAAATCAGAACAATTAATTTTTATGGATATATGAAAATCTTTTCCCACTGCTTTTCTTATCTCATCATAAACCTCTAGTATTAATGCACCTCTCTTTTCTACTGAACCACCGTATTTATCCTTTCTTTTATTAAAAAGAGGACTTAATGTTCTACTTAAAAAATATCCATGTGCTCCATGAATTTGAATTCCATCAAAACCTGACTCTTTAGCCCTTTTAGCTGCTTCGGCAAAAGATTTCACTATAGCCTTTATATCATCTTCTGGCATATTTTCACTTAATCCGTAAAATTCACTACCGGTTTCATTATTTATATAATTTTCTCCTAAGACTATTTGCATTAATACTTTAGCTCCATATTTATGAATTGTATCTGTCAAAAGCTTATATTCTTTAATAAAACTGTCATCATAAATTCCAAGGATTCTAAGACTTGGTTTATCATAATCAAATATAGTAGTGTAACTAGTTATTATTAATCCAACTCCACCCTTTGCTAATTCTTCATATAAATTAAGTAATCTCTCCGTGATATGTCCTTCTTCTGTTGCCATACCCTCCCAAGTAGCTGAACGAACAAATCTATTTTTAAGTTCCATTGTTTTTATGCAGGTTTTATCAAATAAACTTTTCATAAAAGTTCCCCCTGTTTTATTTCAATTCTATATTATTATATTAGCATAGTTTGATTTAATGTTGAACTTTCACTAAAGAAGTTAAAACAGATTTTTTAACTATCTCTTATATATTACTTTAAATATATTAACTCTCCCTCTATTTTTTAAAAGATTTCATTGTTTAATTTAATAAGATTTTTTAGTATATTCTTTTTAGTATTTTATGATATAATATTTTATACTTGGTATTTATTATTAAATGATATGAAAAATCATTTATGTAAGTATATTAAAAATAAGCTAAATTTGAACTAATATTAGAAAGGTAAGGGATATAAAAATGAAAAAATTTAAAATAGAAAACCCCAATAATTATTACTTGGATGTTATATGTCTTAAAACTACATCATCTGAAACTGTTATGGACAATGAACACCATCATAGCCACAAAGGAGTATATGAAGGTGAAAAAAAAGATGGTAAAATGCATGGTTTTGGTACATATACTTACACTAATGGAACTAAATATGTAGGTTATTGGAAAGAGAACATGATGCATGGGGAAGGCGTTTTAGTTTGGGCTTCTGGTGAAAAATATACTGGTAATTGGAAAGATGATGAAAAACATGGATATGGCATATACACTTGGCCAGATGGTGAAAGCTATGTTGGATATTGGGAACATGATTTAAAATCCGGGCAAGGTATCTATACTTGGTCTGATGGTGATGTTTATACTGGTGATTGGCTTTCCGATGTTCGTCATGGAGACGGAGTTTATGTTTGTAGCCATGGTGATAAATATATTGGACAATGGGTTAATGATTTAAAACATGGAAGAGGTATGTACATTCACTCCAATGGTGAAATCTTCATGGGTGAATATAAAAATGATGAAAGAGTTGAAAACTCTAATATTTAATAATCATTTAATTACACTATTTTTAATATTTTAGACTATAAAAATAGTTTTACTTTTAACAAGTTATACACTTTTTTTCTATATAAATTTATTATAAAAGGTAAAAATAACTTTAAAATTTGCTAAAAATGAGATGCCTCTAAACTATTATAGTTTAGAGGCATCTTTGTATTTAACAATAGGAATTGTGATTATCTTAAAATATTTAAACTAGAATAAAGGCGTCTTTGTTCCCTTTGTTTTTTCTTTTATAAATGTTTTAACTTCATTACTAGTTAATGCTTCTTCTACTTCCTTTGCCCATTCTTTATCTTCTTTAAGCACTAAAACAATACCTTCTTCTTGAGCAAAAGCTAAAGCGTTTTCTGAATCTTTACCTGCTTTAAGCATAACATCTGCCATAACTATAGCCATATCAGTATCCTTTAATGCATTTGCTAAATTTAATCTTTCCATTTCAACAAATTTTAAATTATGTTTATTTTCAACAATATCTAAAGTATTTGGTACTTCCACACCTTTTTTAAGTTTAATTATTCCTTCTTTATCTAATAATTTTAATGCTAAAGCTCTATTAGTATTATCATTAGATACTGCAACAGTCATTTTATCCTTAATATCAGTTATTTTCTTAACTTTATTAGAATATAATCCTATTTGGAATGCAAAAACTGGCTTGCCATATGCTTTTAGTTTTGTTCCTCTATCCTTATTAAAATTATCCATATAATCTTCATATTGATAAAAATTACCATCTATACTTCCATCATTAACAGCCATATTAGGAGTTATTGCATCATCAAATACTTTTACTTTCATTTCATATTTACTGCTTTTTTTATTAAATACCTTTTGCGCTTCTTCTAAAACATCCTTTGATATAACTGATGTTCCTATAGTTATTACCTTTTTGCCACCTGATGTTTCAGCCTCTTTTTCTTTGTCTTTAGATGAACTGTTTCCGCAAGCCACCATTCCTAACGTTAATGTTATAGCTGCTAAAATACTAACTATTTTTTTCCCTTTCATTCTTAAATCCTCCTTAAATATGTAAAATTTTATAAATTATTTAAACTATTATTTTCTATGTATAAATTTATTCCATAACTATGTGATACAATTCTCCAATTTTCTAAAAAATTAGAAATAACAGCAACTGCGTACCTAAATAAGTTCTTCTAATATTCATATAGATAGAGCTATTACTCATGAACAAACTCCACTCTCCTCAGAATTACTTCATGTAAAAATATAATTAAATTAACTAAATCTTTAAACTCTCTTGAATATATTATTATATTTTTATTTTAATTTTTTATATATAATATTCCCTATAAATTGTATAATTCCAACTATTATTACCAATAGAACTAGAGTTGTATACATTATAGTATCATTAAAACTTTGATATCCATAAGTAAGTCCAACGGCTCCCAATCCTCCAGCTCCTACTGCTCCTGCCATTGCTGTTAATCCTAATATTGTTATTGTAGCTAAGGTTAAATTTAAGTTTATAGATGGAATGGCTTCCTTTACCATTACTTTAAATATTATCTGAATATTTGAAGCACCAAAAGATTTAGCAGCTTCTATTAAACTCGGATTTACTTCCTTTAAACTACTTTCTATTAATCTAGCTATAAAAGGTGCTGAAGCTATAGTTAAAGGAACTATTGCCGCATTTTCTCCTATAGATGTTCCTACAACACTTCTTGTAAAAGGTATTATAGCTACTGCAAGAATAATAAATGGTACTGATCTTAATACATTAATTATGGCACTTAATACTCCATAAATTATTTTATTTGGTTTAATGCCTTTTTCATCTGTTACTACTAATACTATAGCTAGAATGAATCCAATTACAGCTGATAAAATAGTTGCTATTAGTATCATATATATGGTTTGCCATAAACTAGGAAGAATTATTTGCTTCGTCAAAGTTGTAATCTCATTCACTTTATACTTCCCTCCACTCAATATGCTTTTCATTTAAATAATTTACAATTTTGGGTTTATCATCACTTTTTATGTTTATAATAAAAGATCCCAATACTTTATCTCTATATTTATCCGTTCCACCCCATATTAAAGAATATTTAACTTTTGTATCTATAGCTAAACTAGATAAAATTGAACTCTCTTGAATATTTTCTCTTTCTATTATTTCTATATTTACACCTTTTTTTACTATTACACTATCTTCTAACTCCCCTAAAAGTTCTTCTAAAACCTTAGGCTTGTCCAAGAAAATATCCTCTACTTTTCCTTTTGCCTCTAGATTTCCTTTGCTTAATATAGCCATTTTATTACATACATGCTTTACTACATCCATTTGATGAGTAACCACTACAATAGTTATACCTAATTCTCTATTTATCTTCTTAAGCAATTCTAGAATGGAGTTTGTTATATTAGGATCCAACGCTGAAGTAGCTTCATCACATAATAATATTTCTGGATCTAATGTAAGTGCTCTTGCTATAGCAACCCTTTGTTTTTGTCCACCACTTAACTGTCTTGGTTTAGAGTTTATCTTATCTCCCAATTCAACTAGTTCTAACAATTCCTTTACTTTTTTATCTATATCTTGTCTTTTGTATCCCCAACACTCCATAGGCAATGCTACATTTTCATATACAGTTTTTCTTTCAAGTAAAGAAAACTGTTGAAATATCATTCCTATATTTTTTCTAAAAGCTCTTAGCTTTTTTTCATTTAAATTTTTTACTTCTATACCATTTACTTTTAAACTTCCAGCTTCATAGAATTCAAGTCCATTTATACATCTTAAAAGTGTAGATTTTCCTGCTCCACTAATTCCCACAAGACCATATATGTCGCCCTTATCTATTTCCACATTTATATTCCGTAAAACTTCTGTATCACCATAAAACTTTTGCAATTTTGATATTTCTATCATTTTATTACATCTCCTCTTAAGCTAAATTCCTCGTCCTATTCTAATACCTCTACTATATTTTTTAGTAGCCTCTATCATAGCCTTTATATTCTCCACTGGAGCTCCACTAGGTATATCACAACCAGATCCAACTATGTATCCTTTAGGGCTATCTCCAGCCTTTTCTATACATAATTTAACGGCGTTATACACATCTTCTACAGTTCCATTTCTTATAATAGAAACAGGATCCACATTTCCTACTATACATACTTTATCCCCTAAAACATCTTTAAGTTCCCCTATATCTTCACAGTTATCAACACTAAAGGTTGATATATTCATTCTACCTAAACGATTCCATATATGTTTTGTTTTTCCACATATATGCAAAAATGGTTTTTGGCCTGTTATCTTATATATACCGTCTATGGTTTTTATAAGATAAGGCTCCACAAATTTTTCAAATTGTTTATCACTTATTAAATTACCACAGGACAAAGGATCCCCTATACCACATACCAATCCGTATTCATCATAAACCGCTTTAACAAAAGCTAAATTGCATTCTGTCATAAAATCTAATAACTTATGTATACCTTCCTTGTTTTTAACAAAATCCCTCATAAGATTATTTGTTCCCCTAACTGCAGAAGCTGCACTTATAGGACCTGAAATTCCACTACCTATATTTACTTCATTACCTAACTCTTTTTTTATCTTACCTAATGCTTTTAATGTTATTGGTAATCTGCCATCCTTATAAGGATTCACTACATCCATATTATCTAACATTTTATAGTCCTTTAACACTGGATCAATTAGATAGGAGGCTCTATCATTAGGATAACCCATCTTACTACCAAGAGCTTCTCCCATACCTCTTAGAGTTACATTAATTCCTGCGCTTTCCGCCCCTAACTCTCTTACCTTAAATTTCTCTGCCTCTAACATTTTATCCGCATCAAAATAATATTCTTTAGTGCTTATACCTGCATATACCGCAGCTGTTTCCTCAAACATAATAGCACAGGGTAATCTATCTACTTCTTCTCCTTTAAAATAAGCTTCTGATCTTTCCTTTGCGGTCATTTCATCTTTAAAAGTATCCATGGTTAACATACCTTTCTTTCAAATTATATATATTAAATTTCTATTCTTTTTTACTTATTTTATATTTATTTTTAATATATTTATATTTTAAAGTAGAATCTTTATTTTTTTAATTTAATATAATACTAAATTCGCCATTGTTCCTTACATTTTTGTATTTTAGCATTGGATTAATAAATTTTCTACAATTATATAAAATTCTAATAGATGAAAATTTTTCTATAAAAAATTCGTATAACACTCTTATTAAAGTGTAAAAGAAACTAATCATAATACAGAGTATGACTTTTAAAACTGTATATTCTCCACTATTTTTCTTTCAGTAGGAAATTATTATACCAACCTTTAAAGGTATTAAAACAAGCAATACTTTTAGTCGATAGATAGCTATAATGAAAATTTGTTATTATATTGAATTTGTTTACTAACGCAAATAAATTTAGGTGTAAATTTAATTTATATAAACATTATAAAAATATAATTCTTTGACATGCTACCGCATTAATTTTCTATCGAAAATTTTTTTAAGTCCTTATTAGAAAGAATATAAATAACTAAAAATTTTTTATATACGTACAATGTATAAATATCTTAAAAAGGGAAATATAATTGTGTATTTTACAGAACGTAGTAGAGTAAAATCTTCCTTTTGTACCTCTTTACCACACAGGAAATTTTCTTTAAAGAGTTATTCTAGCTTCTCGTGGTTTAAAAAATAGGGATATGTGGTGTAAAAGGCATTTGAACAAGATTAGAGATTCTTAGTTGTTTTTTCAAAATATATGTATGTTCCAAATTATTGTCTGAGTGTTCAACGAGTTATAATTTGGAACCATATATTTTTTTAAAAAAACAAGTTAGAATCTCTTATTGAAGTGAGTTGCCTTTCTAGCCACATATCCCTTTTTTAAACCACGGTGAGTACAACTTCCCTCTAGTCGGAATTTCCTTATTTTACGTTTCTTTTTTTAGCTGCATTTACCATTGCTCTTACATTTTCTATAGGGCTTTTAGTGCCTATTCCGCAGGCTGGTGATAATATGTCCACCCCTAAATTCATGCAAGCATTAGCTAACTTTTCTACCTCTTCTTTGGTACTATTTTGTATAGTTAATGTGCTTACATTTCCCATTACAGCTTTATTTTCCACATTTTTAAGCACTTGAGTTACACTACTTATAGAATCAAAGCTTACCACATCACTATGTAAATCATTTAATTCTTTGTATATACTTTTTAATCTTCCACAGATATGTATTATTGTTCCCTCTGTGTAATCTTTAAGTTCATCTACTATCCTATTTAAATAAGGTATCATAAACTCTTTAAACAATCTTGGTCCTAGTATTTCTCCTGTACCACTAGGATCTGATATAGTTATAACATTAGCACCTGCTAAAAGTTGAGCTTTACCAAATTCTATTAAATTTTCTGTTACAAAATTCAGAAATTTATGTGCTTCATCTTTTTTTCTAACTAATTCTTTATAAAAATACATAGGCTCCATTAAAGAAGAAGCTACACTTATAGGGCCTGTTAAATTTGCCATTATTGGTACTGGTAGATTTTTATCTTTTATAATCTTTATAGCATCTAAAACTACTTTTTCTCTTCCTTCATTTAGATCCATTTTCTTTAATTTTCTCCACTCTACTACTGATTCTATGGGATACTTTATAACCCTAGGTTCAGTGGTTTTATCTCCTAAATCTACTGTAGCTCCCATAGCTTCTGCTTCTATAGTCATACAGAAAGGTACTCCAAAATTTTCAAATCCTCCCTGTTCATACATTGATATAGCTAAATTAGCCATAATTTCTGGATTCCTATGAGCTTCTGGCCACTTATATCCACTTATATCCATTAAATCCTCTATTATCATATTCATCATTCCACCTGGACATATACAAGGAGGCCTATCAACTGATTTATTTTTTAATACTAAATTTAATCTTTCTTTTGGTGTTAACATTTAATGCACCTCATATATTTTTAATTTTTCCTTGTATTATTTATACAATATATACTTCTTAATTATGAACATATTTTTTATCCTATTTATAGCATTGCTAATGCTACCATCCTCTATGAAAATTGGAAATAAGCACTTCTACATACCTGAACAAGTTCTTCTATGGTTCAAATGAATAAAGGTAATTACTATAAACAAACTCCATCTTAACCCAATAATCACTTGATTAGCAGGGAACTTTTTCTGATACTATTTTTTTAGCATACTTTGCGGCTTTCGAAGCATCTGTTGTATATATATCTGCTCCTATCTTATCTGCAAAATTTTGAGATATAGGACCTCCGCCTATCATTACTGTTACTTTTTCTCTTATTCCTTCTTCTTTTAATAATTTTATAACTTCTCCCATTCCATCCATAGTTGTAGTCATAAGAGTAGACATACAAATTATATCAGCTTCTACCTCTTTAGCTTTATCTACAAAATCTCTTATTGGTACATCTCTTCCTAAATCTATAACTTCAAATCCTTCAGTCTCCATCATTATTTTAACTAAATTTTTTCCTATATCATGGGTATCTCCTTGTATTACTCCTATAACTACTTTATGTTTTTTCCCTAAATCATTCTTTTTTAAGTGAGGTTTTAAAATTTCTAATCCTGAGTACATAGCATCAGAGCACATCAATAATTCCGGAATATAATATTCTCCTTCTTCATAGAGTTCACCTGCTCTATTCATTCCATGGGCAAGCCCCTTATCTATAGCTTCATAGGCACTAATATTTTTTTCTATACATTCCTTAGCTAGTTCTACTGTTTCCTCTTCTTCCATTTCTACTACTGATTCTGATAACTTTCTTATTAGTTCTTCTGACACATTACTCATTTACTTTTCCTCCTTAATATTTTTATTATAATTTTATTTCCCATACTATAGCTTTTTTCATTGGCTTAGTTGTTTTTCTTAAACAATTATGACCTAATATTTTTATATTCTTGTTTTCTCTTATAATATAATTTAACGCCTGTCCATAACTGATTCCTTCTGGTACTTCTATGGGATTTGACTTTATAAATCCTCCCCTATCTAATGAAGAGGAAGTTATACCACAAAGATGTATTACAGAGTCTTCTAGATAATTTTTAGCTTCTTTTAAAACATTATAGGTATATTTACCACCTAATTCTTTATACATTTTTGGTCCTAATATATCCAAAGTTCCAGCAGAATCTCCAAAGGATATTATATCTGCACCTCTTTTTACTCCTTCCTTTATAAATTCCACTGAGCTTTCTTCTACTATTTTCATAAGTCTTTCTACTTCATCTTTATTTTTTCTTACTGCTTTATAAAAAATCCTCGGCTCTATTAAAGAACTTATTATAGTAAAGGGTCCCTGTACATCCATTATTACGGTTTCCCCTTGCTGTTTTAATATTTCTACTGATTTTAAAACTTCAGATATTCTTTTGGTTTTAAAATCTATCTCTTTTAAATTCTTTAAATCCTCAATAGTTTTAAATGTATAAGTGGAAACTCTTGGCCCAGCTTTTTCATCCCCTAGGTTTATTTCCCCGCCTAATGCTTCAGCTTCTACTGTCATACAAAAGGGAACTATGGAAAAAATATCCTTATTATATTGTCTTATGGTCTTAGAAAGTACCGCCATATCCTGAGCATTTTTATGCACATCAGGAAATTTTACTCCTGCCTTTTCTACAGCCTCTTTGGGTATCTCTTCTCCTGTATCTAAAACACACTTAAAGTTCACATCATAATCCATTAATATTACTCCTTTAAAAATATTCTATAATCTTTTTATTTTGTATTTTTCTTTAAATAAAAATTTGATTTCCTCTTCGCATAGATTTTGTCCTATTATACAAATCTTTAAATCTTCTTTATCTTTAGTTTTTTCTATGTTATGAACCTTTTTAGTACAATTGATTTGAATTATTTCTTCTTTCCCATTTAAAAAACCTTTTATTCTTATTACATTTCCATATTTGCCAGTAAATAATTTACTTACAATTTCATTCATTTCATTTATTTCAAATATTTTATTAGTTTTTATACCTAAACTTTCAAACCCATCCTCTGTAGACATCATAACTTCTACAGGGGTTCTTTCTATATCCATTGATAAACCCTCATCTAAAAAATTTAGTATATATTCCTTATTAAATTCTTCAAAGGGCAATGTTATTATATGGGCTTTTTTATTGAACTTCCTTAAGGATTCTTTCACTTTTTTTAAAGTGCTTTTATCCACCATTTGCGTTTTACTTACTATTAGTATTTCTGCATTTTCTACTTGATCCATATAAAATTCTCCAAAGGCATCCTTTTCTTCTAAATAACTTGTAACATCTACTACAGTTATTACTGAGTTAATATTAATTCTATTTTTAAAGTTATCCTTTTCTAATATATCTAATAGTTGACTTAGTGAACTTATCCCTGTAGGTTCTATTATTATTCTATCTGGTTTATATTCTTCTATTACCTTTTCTAGAGAATCCTCAAAGTCTTGTTTCATCATGCAACAAATACATCCACTTCTTAGTTCAAATACATCAAAGCCCTCTTTTTTTATTAAGTCTCCATCTATAGCTACTTCCCCAAATTCATTTTCTATTATTATTACTTTTTCTTCTTTCACATTTTCCAGAATCTTTTTTATTAAAGTAGTTTTTCCTGCTCCCAAAAAACCTGAAATCAAATTTACTTTTATCATTTTAATCACTCCATTAAGACTTACCTAATGGTAAAATTTAAATTATATATTTTGGTTATTAAAATACATCTGAATCTTAATATTTCATTAAAAACTTAAAGCTTTTACAAAATAATCTTGGAAATCTTCCCTTGTGGAAAGTTCTATAACTTTTATACTTTCTCTTATATCTACCATAGATTTTGAAATATCCTTATTTAGTAAAGATAATCTTGCTCCTTCTATAGAAGAGTTTCCTACAAAAGTTATTTTACCTTTAAATCCCTTTGGTATTATTCCTAATGTTTTTATACTTTCTGGATTTATATGATATCCAAAGGCTCCTGCAATTACTGCCTCTTCTATGTCCTCAATATTAGCATCTATTTCTTTTAAAAGCATAGTAACTCCTGAGGATATTGCGCCTTTAGCCAGCTGCATTTGTCTTATATCACTTTGAGATATATAAACCTTCTCTGTTATATAAAACCTCTTATCTTTTAATCTTTCTTTTAAGTCATCTGGCATATTTTTATTAAATCTTCCACTAGTCATAACTACTTTACTTTTTATTAATGCTGCCATAACATCCATAAGTCCACTACCGCAAATACTTTTAGCTTCTTCATCGCCAATAGTTGAATATTTAATGTTATATTCTTCATCTATAGAAAAACTATCTATAGCACCCTCTTCAGCCCTTGAACCACAGGAAATATTCATCCCCTCAAAGGCTGGTCCTGCTGCGGTAGATGAAGCTGACATACTCCCCTTATAAATAGCTGCCAATTCACCATTAGTTCCTATATCTATAAATATAGCTGGATGTTTTTTATTTTGAAAATCTATAGCCACAATTCCCGCCACAATATCAGCCCCTACATAGGAAGATAGTGATGGGAGTAACATAACATTTCCTTCCTCATTTATTTCTATATCCATATCCTTAGCTTTTATTTCTAATTGATCTAAAAATATAGATCTATAGGGTGCTTTGGCTATGGTATTTGGACTAATTCCTGTAAAAAGATGAAGCATAGTAGTATTAGCTGCTATAGCTATTTCATATACACTTTTTCTCTTATAATTCGTACCTATTAATTCTTCTACCATAGAATTTATCTTTTTTCTTATGCATTTAGATAAAATTTCTATACCATCTTTATTTTCCATGCAATAAGTTATTCTAGATAATACATCTCCTCCGTATTCTGTCTGAGGATTTAAATCTGACATTTTATTTAAAATTTGTCCATCTTCTAAATTTAAAAGATAAGCAGATAAACCTGTAGTTCCTATATCCACTGCCACAGCCAAAACAGATTTATCTTTATTTATTATATCTATTAACTCTTCTTTATGGATAACTCCACATAAATCTTTTTCCTTATTTTTTTCTATTTCCCCTATTCTTTTTAAGACACTTAATTTTTCTGCTTTAAAATTTAGAGTATTTTTATAAGGTCTATTGGTCTTTTCACCTACACCTTTTAGTTCTATTTTTTTTATTTTACTATCTAGCTGTTTTTCTATAGAAAAACCCTGATTAATAGTTTTTAATTTTTTATTTTTATCTTTTTCTATTAGTTCTATTTTGGCATCACCCATTACTTCACATATGCAAGCAAGTCTAACATGTTCTTCTTCTGTGAACTTTTCCTCTTCTTTTGTCTTAGGAGAAAGATTGCCTCTTGCTATAACTTTACATTTACCACATTTACCTTTTCCATTACAAGGTGCTTCTATATAAAGACCTGCTTTTCTTATACATTCTATAAGTTTTGTCCCATTTTGAACATCTAGTTCTAAATTATTTTTAGGGAAAGTAATCCTAGCCATAAGATTCCCCCTTTCTATATAAAATTAATTATATTTTCTTTGCCGAAATAAAAATTACAATTATAAACAGATTTCTTGGCTTCAGAGGGAGTTTTTACTCCATCTAAAGCTTAGAAATTGTTATCCAGGGACATAGCCGCTCTTTACTCCCACTTTGAAGAAAAGCAGGGAGTCCAAATCTTTGATTTGGTGCGAATCGCTTTCACAGAGTGCCATGGGAGTATTAGAGCGGGTAGTCATCGGATAAAATATTCATATGAAAAATAAGTGTATGAGGACAAACACATAAAAATTTATTCATGAGTTTGTCCTTTGAATCAATTTATGCCTTTTCTACAGATTCACTATTTTCAAAACTTCCCTTTACCGCAGGTTTATTTTTTCCAAAATCCCAAGGATGTTTCTTTAAATAACCATTTCCAAAAGGAGTTAATATGAAAATCACACCAAATATGCCCAATATAAATGGATACCACATATAAGGTACAATTTGAACTGGGCTAACTGAGCCTTTAGTAAAACTGCCCGCTATTAAAAGTTGAGCTCCATATGGTATTATTCCTTGCATTACCATTGAAAATGTACTTAGAAGAGCTGCAGTTTTTCTTGGATCTATTTTATATTCTTTTGATATTTCCTTTGACAATTCACCACAAACAATTATAGAAACCGTATTATTTGCTGTAGCTGCATCTGTTAATGCTACAAGTGAGCTCATTCCTAATTCAGCAGATTTTTTACCTTTTATCATTTTATTTACCTTGTATAAAAGCCAGTCAAGACCACCACCTTTAGATACCATATTAGCAAGTCCTCCAGTTAACAGTGATAATGAAAAAACATCAAACATCCCTGTAAATCCTCCATAAACTTCCTTTGCAAATCCTAAAATTGTGAAGTCTCCATAACCAATTCCAATAGCTCCAGAAAGTATTATTCCACCCATCAATACTGCAAATACATTTTTCCCAGCTATGGCGGCTATTAAAACAAACATATAAGGAATTATTTTTATTAAATTAAATGAATGACTTACCATTTTTGGTGTAGTTACTGGCTTTCCAAATATAAATAAAAAAGCTATTGTAACTAAAGCTGCTGCCGTAGCAAAGCCAAAGTTTGCTCTAAATTTATCTTTCATATCTACCCCTTGAGTCCTTGTAGAAGCTATAGTTGTATCTGATATAATTGATAAATTATCTCCATATAAAGCTCCACCAACTAGCGCTCCTAATGCTAATGGCATATTTAATCCTGCTTTTGCTGCTAACTGAACAGCTATAGGCCCTACTGCAACAACAGTTCCTACTGATGTTCCTGTTGCAATAGAAATAAATGCAGATATTAAAAATATACCTACTACAATAAATTGAGGTGGTATTAAAGTTAATCCTAAATTTACTGTAGCATCAGCTCCACCCATTGCTTTAGAAACTGCTGAAAATCCACCAGCCAAAAGATATATAATACACATTATTATTATATTCTCGTCTCCACATCCTTTAATAAAGCTGTCCATTTTTTCATCTAAAGTTCCTTGTATTAAAATAAATGCAAATATTATTCCTATTACTACTGCAATTGGAGCTGGAAATTGATAGAATGCCATTTCTACTCCCATAATAGATAATATAACTCCTGAGCATAAATACACTAACACAAAAATAGCAAAGGGTATAAGAGCTTTTCCATTTCCTTTATTTTCATTTGTATTTCCCATTTAAAACTCTCCTCATCTTAATTTAAAGTTATTTTCTAAATCCTTTTTTATAAATCTATAGGATATTTTCCATAAGTTTTTCCTGCTTCCATAAACATTTCAATATTTTCTATTGGTGTATGCATTGGGATTTGGCATCCTGTACTTAAAATATATCCTTTCTTAGAGTCATGACCTTTTTTAATACATTCTTTAACGGATTTAAAAATAGCTTCTTTATTTCCTCTATATACTACATCTACAGGGGGAACGTTTCCAGTAATAACAACTCTATCTCCCATTATGTTTTTAGCTTCTTCTAAATCTTCTGCATTATCAATACTGAAATTAGAAATTCCTGCATTTACAACATCTTCCCAAAGCTCCTTACTCTTGCCACAAATATGTATAGCAGGAGCTCCTCCAGTCTTCTCTTTTATTTTATTAATATTTCTCTTTAGAGCTGGTAATGAAAACTCCCTAAACTGTTTTGGACTTATAAGACTAGTAGATGAAACTGGATCTGCAAATCCAATAGATACTCCAAGCTTGGCTACTTCCTCTATGTATCTATTATTAGATTCTGCTACTATATCCATTAATGTATGAACTTTTTTAGGATACTTAATCATCCATTTTAATAAATTTTCTGTTCCTACTACAGAAGCTGCAACACTAAAAGGCCCAGACATAGCAGCACCAACATCTACTTCATCCTCAAGTGCATCTCTAGTAAGTCTTATTGCTTCAAGCAAAGTTGGTAGATTCCCATCCTTTAAAGGATCCACAACTTTAAGAGATTCTATTGCATCTACACAATTAATAGCTGGTTCTATTAAATAAGAAATACCATAATCAGGATATCCTACTTTAGCCCCCATAGCTTCAGCAACTCCTCTAAGACTAGTAGATATACTTACACCATCATGGCGAAGTCTTTTAAATAGAGCTATTTCTAAATCTGCCATAAGCTGTGCTGAATGATAATACTCTCTAGCTGTGACTCCTATAAATGGTACCATGGTAACTCCCATATCTGGGATACATATTATTCTGTCGGTTTCTTCCCCTTTAGAAAAAGCTATAATTCTTTCTTTTGGTGTCATTTCTTCTTTAATCAATTAACACACTCCTTTCTAATAAAAATATTGTTTTAGCAATTTATAATATACTAAAACACTTATTATATTTAATTTTGAATTATTACTTCCAACTGTGTATTTTAGCATTGCAATAATAAATTTTCTACAATTATATGGAATTCAAATAAATTAAATTTTTTCTATAAAATTTTGATATAATACTTGTTTTTAAATAAAAAACTTCTTTCTGGTTTTATACTTTTAATTATTACCAGAAAGAAGTAATCGATTTTTATTTAAGGGAACTTTATCTATAAAAACATTTTAATATAAATTAGTATCCTTTCTTTTTTGCTTCTATGCCACTTTCATTCATACCTGGTTCTTTTATAGTAGTATTAAGCTTATTTTTTGCCCACTGGTTTTGAGTCTTATGCCCGTTAGCCAAATAATTTTCTTCTGTCCATTCTCTTTTTTCTTTTGGCTTCATAATAATACCTCCTGAATTTATTAAGTTTATATCCTTAGTATAAGTAACTTTTAAATAAATATTTATAAAAATTATTAACAAATTTAAAGTGCTAAATTCTATATGATCTTATATATCTTCTAAAATCCCACTTTTTTAAAAATTCATCTGCTTTTTCATAACCTTCTTTATATAATTTTTCCTTAGTTTCTAAGGATATATTAAATTCTGTAGTTTTTACTCCTAAGGCTGGTATAGATATAGTCCTAATTTTATCTTTATCACTTAAATAACTTTCATCATAGGAATCTATGGTTGTTTCTACCACATCTACTATGTAGGATATAAAATCCTTATTTTCTATAGTTCTATTAAATTCTTCACTATTACCTAACTTAAACCCAAATGTTGGCCATCTAGGCACGTCCTTTACATCAAATATCCATATAGGATAGTTACTAGTTATTCCTCCATCTACTATATAGGCTTCTTTTTCCATATATTTAAGCTTTACTGGTGTAAAAAAGAAAGGAATGCTTATGCTCATTGTTACTGCTTTAGCTATTTCTAATTCCATAGGATCCATACCATATTTTTTTACATCATCTGGCAATATAAGTAATCTTTTATTAGTAACATCTGAAGCTATTATCTTTAATGGGGACTCTTTATTTAAACTTATATGTTTAAACTTTGTTTTTCCTTTATTCTTAAACACTTCTTCAAGGTATTTTTCTATATACACTGTACTAAAAATACCCTTTTCTAATATAAGTCCTAAAGACTTTTTGGCCAAAGGGAATTTTTTGATAGCAGTTATATTTCCAACTTTTTTATAATCTAATTCATACATGATTTTTTTTATTTCTTTCCCTCTATAGCCTACAGCTAAAAAAGCTGCTATTATAGCTCCTGCAGATGTTCCTGCAAGCCTTTGCCACATCATTCCTTCCTCTTCTAATCTACAAATAGCTCCTGTAAAAGCTGTAGCCTTAACTCCACCACCTTGAAAAACACCATCTGCTTTTAACAAATAAACTCACCTTAGAATATATTGATTTATTCTTATAATATGTTTCTTTAACTCATAATATACTTTTATGTATCTGTATTCTACACATACATAATAAATACTTTTAATAATATAACTAATATATCCTGCTTTTAATAATTACAATATATAATTATATAGAAGTAAATATTTTTAGCTTAGAACAGTTTTATAAATAGCACATTTATCCTATGACTACTCGCTCCAATACTCCCATCGTACTCTGTGAAAGGGATTCGCACCAAATCAAAGATTTGGACTCTCTGCTTTTCTTCAAAGTGGGAATAAAGATCTTACGTTCCTTAATAACCATTTCCTAAGCTTTAGGAAAGTAAAGACTTCCTCTAAGTCCAAGAACTCTGTTTATATTTTAAATAAAAAATTTCAGTGGTTATATGATTTAACTTTAATTTTATATTAAATCATATAGCCACTGAAAAACTAATATGAAAACATATTTTTAAAAACTAACCTTAAATTTTCCATCTTCAATTTTTATATCCTTCATTTTAACTTTAGTAATACCTTTATCTATAATTATTTCGTCTCCATTAGTTTCAATATTACTAATATTTGATTTTTTTATTTCATCTAAAAGAATACTTTTAGGCACTGATATTTTCCCCATTTTTATACTATCTAATTTATAAATTATTTTATCATCTCTTGTACTTACATCTCCATTAGATGACATAAGTAAATCAATTCCCTTATATCTAACTGGTACATATAAATTTAATTTATTATCTTTAGTATCTACTTTAACAGATTTAACTAACATACTTCCTACATTTTTCTCATTTTGAAAATAAACCTTTAACATCTCATTTACATCATCTTCATTTACTGTTAAGGTTCCTTTACTAAATTCTACATTTTTTAGTTTGTCTAATATATTTTCATTCTTAATGGAATTATCACTTAAATTTTCTGCTTGGTCTCCTCCTTGATAAGTAGCCATCTTAAAAAATGCAAATCCTGCTATCACTATGCATATGAATACAATAAGTAGTGTCTTCAAAAAACTTTTCATAATTATATCGTCCCCTTCATCTATTAGCTATGTTTTAAAAACAAATTTATTTTATTATAAACCATTTTACACAATATTAAAAGCATCATTACTTTTTACAAGGACTCCTTCATGAATAATTATGGACCTATCCGCCAACAACTCTGCTTCATAAGAATTATGAGTAACTAAAATGATACTTATTTTAAACTTCTTTTTATATTCCATAAATTCTTTATAAACCACCTCTTTAGTATCCTTGTCCAATGATGAAAATGGTTCATCTAACATTAACACATTGGGTTTTATTGCTAAAGCCCTTGCTAAGGCTACTCTCTGTTTTTCTCCACCTGATATTTGATTGGGCTTTCTATCTTTAAGATGTTCTATTTTAAATGTTTCAGTTATATACTTTATATAACTTATATCATAATTTTTTTGATTTTTTACTCCAAATAATATATTCTCTTCCACAGTCATGTGAGGAAACAAAGCATAGTTTTGAAATAAATATCCTATATGCCTATCTTTTATTGGTAAATTTATATTTTTTGAAGAAGAGAAAACAGTCTTATTATCAATCTTAATAATCCCCTTATTAGGATTTTTGATACCTGCAATACAATCTAAAATAGTTGTTTTTCCTGATCCTGAAGAACCTTGCAATGCAACTACTTCATTTCCTAAATTTAATTTACATTTTAAGTCAAAATTATTTAAACTTTTAACTATATCCATTTTTATCATTTGTGAAAACTCCTTTAAATTCCTTTTTGAAATTGGATTAATTGACTGCAAATATTATTGTAAATAATTCATAAACTTTTCCTTCCAATATTATTTAAGAATTATGTAATTTCATCAATTATAACTAAAAGCAGTAATCATGTTTGTCAATTGTATGCCAACATAATATACTGCCTCTAAGTCTTTATAAATACTATTTAATTTAGCCTTTTATAGTCCTTCTTTTTTAACCATGAATTTAATGAAAATATTAAAACAAAGCTAAATGCCACAACTACCCCTAAAAGTGTATTTGCCACTTTTGTATATCCGTTATCTACAGCAAAATATATAGCAGTAGGTATAGTCTGCGTTTTACCAGGTATGTTCCCTGCAACCATTAAAGTGGCTCCGAATTCTCCTAAAGCTCTTGCAAAGGACAATACACTTCCACTTACTATACCTGGCCATGCCAATGGAAAACTTATCTTTATAAACACCCTCCATTCACTTGCACCAAGTGTTCTTGCTGCATTTTCATATATATGGTCAATATTTAAAAATGCTGCTTTAGCACTTTGATACATTAAAGGTATTGAAACTATTATCGCTGCAACACAAGCTGCAACAGGAGTAAATATAATAGTTATTCCAAAGTTCTCATATAAAAATTTTCCTATAAAATTCCTCCTGCTCATTAAAATAAGCAATCCATAACCTGTAATTGTTGGTGGAAGAACCATTGGCAAAATAATTAAACTCTCAAGTATATCTTTCCCTCTAAAATTATACTTAGTAATCACTCTAGCCAATAGTATACCAAATACAAATGTAAAAATTGTAGATATAAAAGCTATTTTCACTGATAAAATAATTGGTTCTAATATCATAATGATTTCCTATTTTGCTATAGGATTGAATCCATATTTTGCAAATATATCTTTAGCTTCTTTTGTTTGAATATATTTTGCAAATTTCCTTGCCCCTTCTTTGTTTTTGCTATTTTTAACTACTGCCATTGGATAAACAATAGGTTTATGAGATTTTTCATCGAAAGTATATTTTATATAGCTTTTCTTTAATACCTTAGCATCGTTATTATAAACTATTCCTGCAGCAGCTTCTCCACTCTCTACATACTTCGCAACTTGTTTTACAGATTTACCATATACGATTTTGTCTTTTAAATCATCCCATGCCCTATAGTATTCAATAACTTCCTTTGCATATTTTCCTGCTGGAACAGATTCAGGTTCTCCTATAGCTAATTTAAAGTTCATATTTTTTAAATCAGATATTTTTTCAATTTTTTTATCTTTATTTTCTTCAGATACGATTAAAACAAGTTTGTTTCCTAATAAATCTTTTCTTGTATCATTATCTATTAATTTTTCTTCCTGTAATTTATCCATATTCTTCTTAGATGCTGATATAAATAAATCTGTTGGAGCCCCTTGTTCTATTTGCTTTTGAAGTGTGCCAGAAGCATCAAAAGTTATTGAAAGTTTAGCTCCTGTTTCTTTTTCATATTTTTTCTGTATTTCTGTTAAAGCTTCTGTTAAACTTGCAGCAGCAGATACAGTTATATCAAGATTTTCTTTAGATTCCTTTTTATTAGTAGTATCTTCTTTTTTTTCCTCTACCTTAGTATTAGTACATCCAAATAAACCTAATGCTAAAATAGATATAATTAAAATACTTAAAATCTTCTTCAAAATAACTCCCCCTCGTTTGTCTATTTTAAATATAGATTATATTTCTATTTTTGTAAACTGCCCCCGAATACCTTTTGTAAATATTTTTCTAATATAATACTAAATAATTATCTTTTACATATATTTTTTAATGCCAAATAAATTAAGTTATTTTTATAGTTTATTATCTAAAAAGTTTCTAACTATTCTCTTTAACTAAATATAATAAATTATCATCTACATTATAAAATAATGGTGCTATCGATATTTTAGGATATTTTTCTCTTAGTCTCTTAGTTTCACTTAATAAAAAACTAATTTCATTTTCTATTTCAAACATGGGAGCAAAACTCATAAAATGTTCTTCTGCTTGCTGCATATTCCAGCCAGCATTGTCTACTAGTCCTTGAATAAATTTTCCCTTTTTATTCATTAAATTTACCATTCCACAATGGTTGTGCCCTATTAATGCTAAGGTTTTAACCCCACCTACTGCAATGGCATAAGATATTTTAAACTCACTATATCTTAGGTTTCCTCCACCAGTTCTAAGTATATATGCAAAGTTATTAGGTATATTAAGTTGTTTACGATTATCCATACACATTCCCACTAATAATTCTGCTTTATCATACTCCTCAAACTTATAATCCAAATTATGATATTTTAAAAGTTTTTCAATAGCTGTGTTTTTGTAAATAGGTAATATATCTTCAATATTTTCTATTTTTATTAATTTATCCATATTCTATTTATGGGACATCTCCCATAAACCTTCACCACCTTTATTTATCACACTAATATTTTTATTTCATAACTATACACTTTAACATTACCATCTTCAAAAATGATGAATGTGAAAATGCTTTTCCTCTAGACAATACATATTATTATAAACATAATTAGATTCTTAGATAATTTCTTCTAATTTTAAACTGTAGAAAAGTATTCTCCATAAAAAACTTAACTATATACTCTAATAATTTTTTTAATAGTATTATTCTAAAATCATAAGTTTCATATTAACTAGTACCTTATGTTAAACTATTGAAATAAACTTGTATAGTAAATTAGAAATTAAACCTATAATCTTAAATATTATTTTTCATAATATTTTTTAGGAGGCTCCAATCCTATATATTGATAGTAATAGCATTTCAATCTTCCATTATATAGTTTTCTATTTTTATCTGATTTTTTTCCAAATATTTTTTCGAATCCCTCATAAGAAGTTAATATAAAACAAGACCATTCCTGTAAACTTGAGTATACTTCTCCTAGATTCTTATAAAGTTTTTCTACTTCTTTTAAAGTATTTAATCTTTCACCATAAGGTGGATTAGTTATTATAAATCCATATTTCTTTTTTGATTTAAATTCTTCCATGGACATCTTTTGAAAAGCTATATAATCAGAAACTCCTGCTTTTTCTGCATTCTCCCTAGCTGTTTTTAATATTCTTCCATTTATATCTGAGGCTAATATTCTAAAATTCTCTTTGTTTATAGAATTTCTAGCATGTTTCCTTACTTCTTCCCACATATTAAGAGGTATTATGTCCCAGGCCTCTGCTGCAAAGCTCCTATTTAAACCCGGTGCTATATTTTTACCTATTAAAGCTGCTTCTATGGCAATGGTACCAGAACCACACATAGGATCTGAAAGTATTCTTGAAGGTTCCCATTTACTTAAAAGTACTAAAGCTGCTGCTAAAGTTTCCTTTAAAGGTGCCTCTCCTGCATTTTCTCTATATCCTCTTTTATGAAGTCCAGGTCCTGAAGTATCTAAAGTTAATGTAACTATATCCTTTAGAATAGCTACTTCTATTTTATACTCTGCTCCATCTTCACTAAACCAATCCTTAACATACTCTCTTTTCATAGCTTCTATTACAGCTTTTTTTACTATGGATTGACAATCTGGTACACTATGTAGTGTGGATTTAATAGATTTTCCTGTAACATGCATAAATCCATCCTCAGAAATATATTCTCCCCAAGGTACTGCTTTAGTTCCTTGAAAAAGCTCCTCAAAACTTTCTGCCTTAAACTCTGCCATTTTTATTAAAACTCTATCTGCAGTTCTAAGCCACATATTACATGTAACTATATCTCTTTCATCGCCTATAAAGGTAACTTTGCCATTTTCTATTTTTAAATCCTCATAGCCTAATTCTTTTAATTCATCAGCTACTACTTTTTCTAGTCCAAAAGTTGCTGTGGCAATTAGCGTGTATTCCATTTTTTCATCTCCTACTTTAAATATAATTTGTGTTTCATATACTAAATAAATTTTCTTATAACTTTATTAATCTATCATAATTGATTATATATATTGAATTTTCCTATTTTATAGATTTTTAAATGTACTTTCTTAATAGATTATTATCCTAATTATTAAAAATATTTTAACAAGAAAAATTATTTAACCTGTAATCTAATATATTTTATATTAGTAATTATTTACTTTAATTCTAACATTACAGGACAATGATCTGAACCATAAACCTCATTTAATATTTCTGTATTTTCTACTCTATCTAATAGATTGTTTGAAACAAAATGGTAATCAATTCTCCATCCTGCATTTCTCTCTCTAGCTTTGAATCTATAACTCCACCAAGAATATTTAATCTTATCTGGATTCATATTTCTAAAGGTATCTGTATATCCTCTTTCTATTATTTTATCTAACCAGTCCCTTTCTATTCTTAAAAATCCTGAGGCTTTCTCATTAGCTTTAGGATTTTTAAGATCTATTTCATTATGAGCTGTATTATAATCTCCACATATGACTAGCTTTTTACCTGCCTCAACTAACTCATCACAATAATTAAATAAGGCTGCATAAAAATCTAATTTATATTGAAGTCTTTCCTCATCCCTTTGACCATTAGGAAAATATATGTTTAAAAGTATAAAATCCTTAAATTCAGTTATAAGTATTCTTCCTTCTGAATCAAATCTTTCTATGCTTATGCCATGTTTTACTGAAATAGGTTCCTCCTTAGTGTAAGTAGCTACACCACTATATCCCTTTTTATGAGCAAAACTAAAATAAGAATAATAGCCATCTATATTTTTTATATTATCTTCTAATTGATTTTCCTGCAGTTTTGTTTCTTGTATACATAATATATCAGGATTTTCTTCCCCTATCCACTCCAGAAAATTCTTTTTTGCTACCGCTCTTAAACCATTAACATTCCAAGAATAAATTCTCATAATCCTCACCTTTTCTTAAATTTATCTAAATAATGTTATTTAATAACTATTATAAATTATACCAAAAAATTTTGAAAAACACACGTAAAATAATAAAAGTGCTAGGCACTTTTGTTATTTAGAGTACAGAGTGCAGATATGGTTAATCTTTTTAAAATGCCTTTTACGGCACCCATGCATCTTTTTAGACAAATAGTAGAATCTAGCATAAACTTCTTACAGTTGATTTAAGAAATCCATAATGAAATTCTTTGAAAAATATATATAAAATTTTCAAGCTTTTCATAAATACAAATTAGAATAATACCCTTTAAACCCATTAAAACAAAAAGTACTTTTAGAGAAAATAAATATCTAGAAAAATAATTAGAATACTTTATTTGTGAACTAATATATAAGCGTAAAATAAACAGGACGTTTATTTAGCACTTTGCCACAGGAAGTGGCATCGGTGCGTTAGTTTATATATTAGGACACAAATATTAGTATTCTTTATTTTTCATATCTATTTATTTACTAAAAATACTTTTTGTTTTAATTATTAACCTTTAAAAGGTATTATACATTAAATCTTTTAACCCACATTTTTTTCTATAGGTTTAACATAATCTTCTTTAAGATTTTCTTCTTTATTATCTTCTTCTTCTGTTCTACTTTCTTTTGGAAGTATTAAATTTAATATTATTCCTACTAGTGTTGCTAATGCAACTCCTGCTATTTCTACTTCTGAGCCTGCTAACTTAAATTTTACTGCTGCTCCACCTATTCCTAATACTATTATTACAGATGATATTATTAGGTTTCTTTTTTTACTAAAATCTACTTTATCCTCTACAAATACTCTAAAACCTGAAGAAGCTATTATTCCAAATAAAAGTATACTTACTCCACCCATTACTGGCATTGGTATGGTAGCTATTAGTGTAGCTACAGGTCCTATAAAGGAAAGTATAATAGCTATTATTGCAGCTCCTACAATTACCCATACACTGTATACTTTAGTTATAGCCATAACTCCTATATTTTCTCCATAAGTTGTGTTCGGAGGCCCACCTATAAATCCTGCAAGTAAAGTAGCTACTCCATCTCCTAGTATGGATCTATGTAGCCCTGGATCCTTTGTAAAATCTTTTCCTACTACATTATTTGTTACATAAACATGGCCAATATGTTCTGCTAATGTTACAAAAGCTACCGGTGCCATTAATACCATGGCATTTATATTAAACTCTGGTTTCATAAATGGTGGAAGTTGAAATAAAGGTGCACTTGCTATTTTAGTTAAAGTTTCCTGAGATATAACCCCTAGGGATAATGCTGAAATATATCCACATATCATTGCTATAAGAATTGGAATTACTCCTAAGAATCCTTTAAAATACATAGTTCCAAGTATTCCTATTCCTAAGGTTATCATTGCAACTGTAATCCATGCCCATCTTGGTACACTTTGCATAGAATCCACTGTAAAATTAGAATTAAGACCTGCCCAGTTTATTGCTACTCCTGCTAATCCTAAACCTATTACTATTACAACAGAACCAACTACAATTGGTGGTAATACTTTATTTAACCAATCTGTTCCTGTAAAACTTATTATAGCTGCTACTAATATATAAATTAAACCTGCAGTTATTATTCCTGATAACATGGCATTAGTTCCATAAGCTGATGATGCCACCGTCATGGGGCCTATGAATGCAAAAGATGATCCTATATAAGCTGGTAGTTTTGCCTTTGTACAAAGTACATAAAGAAGTGTTCCTACACCACTTCCAAACAATGCAATGGAAGGACTCATGCCTGTAAGCATTGGTACTAATATAGTGGCTCCCACCATTGCAAATAAATGTTGAAAACTTAATGGTATAGTTTTTAAGATAGGTAATTTTTCGTTTACATCTACATATTTTTTCATATTATTTCCCCCTTTTAGTCTCTCTGGACTATTTTAAAAGACGCTATTTTTCAAATATTTTAATGGAATCTTGTCCATCAAGTTCTTTTAAATGTACTGATACTACTTCTGTTCTTGAGGTTGGAATATTTTTTCCTACAAAATCTGGTCTTATAGGTAATTCTCTATGCCCTCTATCAACTAGAACCGCCAACTGTATACCAGAAGGTCTTCCATGATGTATAGTAGCATCCATAGCCGCTCTTACTGTTCTTCCTGTAAATACTACATCATCTACTAGAATTATTTTTTTATCATTAATATGATGTTCTAAATCTAAGCTTTTTATTACTGGCTGTTCATTTTCTTTGGTTAAATCGTCTCTATATAAAGTTATATCTACAGAACCTACAGGTACTTTTATATCCTCAATATTTTCTATAGCCTTAGCTATTCTCTTAGCTAAAGGGTACCCTCTTCTTTTTATACCTACAAGAATAATATCTTCTACCCCCTTATTTTTTTCTATTATTTCATGGGCTATTCTTGTAAGACTTCTTTTAATACCTTTTTCATCTAGTATTTCAGCCTTAAGATTCATTTTTATACCTCCTTTTTGTAAACTGAAACTTAGTTAAGTTGGGTTTTTGCCCATCTAAATTTTAGTTAAACTAATGCGAAAACTTTAAAATTCTTATTTTCCTCTTATGTAAGAAGGAATATTAGAATTGTTAATCATAGAAAAAATGCCTTTACTCTGTGAGTAAAGGCATAATAGTTCCGTGTAAATTTATTAATAGCCTTATGACCTCACAGGATCATTTTAAAGGTAAAATGTTTCTTACTATTATACAACATTTAATTTAGTTTTTCAACTATTTTAATTTTATCTTTTGTTTTTACTAATAATTATAAATTGTAATTTTGTCTTTTGTTTTTATGAATAAATATTAATTTTTTAATTACAATTATATTTTTCTTTTGTTATTAAATTATTTTATCTTTTGTTATTAAATTATTTTATCTTTTGTCATTAAAAATTTTATCTTTTGTTGTTTTATGTTTTTGTCTTTTGTGACATTTATAGACATATTTTATCACTATTTTTAAATTAAATCAATTCATTTCTTAAAATTTTTATTATTTTTTTGAAATACTCTGGTAGTTGGCTTTCAAATTCTACATATTGTCCTGTAGTAGGATGAATAAAACCTAATAACTTTGCATGCAACATTTGGCCTTTTAGATTAAATCTTTGTTTTTTATAACCATAAACAGGATCTCCTACTAAAGGATGCATTATATGGCTCATATGAACTCTTATTTGATGTGTTCTTCCTGTTTCTAACTTACACTCTACTAAAGTGTGATTTTTAAATCTTTCTATAACCTTATAATGGGTTACGGCATACCTTCCATCTTTCACTACGGCCATTTTTATTCTATCCACAGGGTGTCTACCTATAGGCGCCTCTATAGTTCCCTGTTCATTCTTTATTATGCCCTCTACTAAAGCCATATATACCCTAGAAATTGAATGCTCTTTGAATTGAGCTGCTAAATTATTGTGAGATATGTCATTTTTTGCCACAACTAATATTCCTGAAGTATCTTTATCTATTCTATGAACAATACCAGGCCTTGCTACTCCATTTATACCAGATAAATCTTTACAATGACTTAAAAGAGCATTAACTAAAGTTCCAGAATATACTCCTGGTGCAGGATGTACCACCATTTCTTGTGGCTTATTTACAACTATTACATCCTTATCTTCATATATAATATCTAGCTTAATATCTTCTGGTTCTATTTGAAGCAATTTAGGTTCTGGTATATTTACTTCAATATTATCTCCAGCTTTTAATTTATAGTTTCTCTTTTTTCCTTTATTATTTACGAGAACATTCCCCTCATGTATAATTCCTTGAAGATAAGATCTAGATTTATCTTCAAATATTTTAGATAAGTATAAATCTAATCTTACATTATCAAATTCTTTTTCTACTTTTAAACATATTTTTTCCATAAACTACTCTTCCTTCAATATGTATATAGCTAATAATATGGTACCTATAACTACTAATGTATCCGCTACATTAAATGTAGGGAAAAAATAAACATCTTTATAATGTAACATTATAAAATCTACTACAAATTTATAATAAATTCTATCTATTAAATTTCCTATAGCACCACTTATTATTAATGATAAAGATATTTTTAGTAACTTCGAAGTTGGCTTGTACTTTACAATAAAATATGCTACTCCTAAAATTACAATTACAGTTATTAAACTCAAAAATATTAATCTATTTTGAAATATCCCAAAAGCTGCTCCTCTATTTTCTAAATAAGAAAGGCTAAATAAATTTTTTATTATAACTATATCCTTACCAGAAGCTAATGTGTTTAAAGCCCATATTTTACTTATTCTATCTAAAACTATACCTAATATTAATATAATTATTCCCAAAATATCCCCCCTATTATTGTAAAATTATACTTTATCCTTAAATAGAATTTTTTATAACTTTAAATTTATAGTATCTATAAATATTCTAATATATAAGTTTATTCTTTAAAAATTATTCCAAAGTTCAGTGTTCTATTATAAACAGAGTTTTTTCCTTCACAAAGGGAGTTTTTACTCCTATTAAAGTTTAAGAAATAGTTATCCATGTCCATAGCCACTCTTTACTCTCACCTTTAAGAAGATGGGAATATTAAAGCAGGTAGTCATCAGATAAATAGACTCTCACTGAACCTTAGAATAATTACTTGATGTTTAATTTTTAATCATATAATGTACTTTTATAATACTCATTACTTATTCTTTCTACTGGTTCTACATAACCTTCTTCTTCTAAATCCTGTTCTTCTCCTACATTGTAATATTCATCCATATTTTTCATCTTATTGAAAAACTCTACACTTTGATAAGAATCTTCTGCATCAAATTCTACTTTTGTAGTTTTATCATTATATCCATATCCAAAAGGATAACCCAATACTTCTTCTTCAATAGGTCTTTGAACTTTTCTAACATTTTTTCCACTAACTTCATTTTGGCATTTAACACAAAACTCTGCATAAGGAACGAATTCTAATCTTTCCTTTGGTATATGTTTCCCACAACTCTTACAAACTCCATAACTTCCATCCTCTATATTTTTTAATGCATCATTTATTTTTTTCATTATAGATATTTCATTTTCCTTAAGAGCCAGCCCTTTTTCTTTTTCAAAAATTTCTGACCCTGTATCTGCAGGATGGTTATCATAATTAGATAATTCTATGCTTATGGCAGAGTTAGAATCTATGGTTTCATTATCCTTCATTTCCTCTAGCAAAGAGTTTACGCCTTCTTTTTCTCTTATAAGTTTATTTTTAAAATATCCTAAAGAATTTTTATCCATAGGTTATAAACCCCTTTCTCCATAGAACTTTTACTTTCCTAATGATATTTTAAGTATATTTGTTTTATTTATTCTATGTAAAAAGCTTTTAATTAACCTAATTTTAGTTATCATTTTATATAATAACAATTTGCTTATTATAATAACTGTTACTTTTTTAAATTAAAATTATATATTATAGTAAGAAACTCTTTATATATAAAAAATTTATACCTATCTAAATCAAGTCGTAATCTAGATTAAATAAAGTTAAAGAATTAGGAAATGATATTTCTGTACATTCGTAATCCTTAATTAAAGTATGTTTTTTATTTTTTAAAGATAAAACTAAAAAAGCTAAAGCTATTCTGTGGTCTTTGAAACTTTCTATCTCTAAGGATTTATCTATGTAAGATTTGTTTCCTTCTATAATTAAATCTCCATTTTTATATGCAGATTTTACCCCAGCCCTTTTTAAATTTTCTATAATAGCTTCTACTCTATTACTTTCTTTAAATTTCAGTTCTTCTACAGATTTAAATATAGTTTTCCCTTCACTAAAGGCGGCTATTACAGAAAGTACTGGTATTTCATCTATTATATTAGGTATAATATGTTTTTCTACTGTAATACCCTTTAGATAGCTTCCTTTCACAGATATATTTCCTACAAGTTCACCATTTAATAACTGTCCCTTTTCTATTTCTATATTTGCTCCCATATTCCTTAAAACATTTATATATTCTATCCTGCCTTCATTTAAAAGTACATTTTTTATACACAAATTAGAACCTTCTATAAGTAAACTTGCTGAAATTAAGAAGGCTGCTGAGGATATATCTCCGGGTACATATATATCTTTACTATTTAATTTAGACTTTTTTATAGTTATTTCTTTTTTAAAAGTACTTTTCTTTCTATCCTTAGAATATATATTTCTTATATTTATATAAGCATTTAAATATTTTAACATTCTCTCCGTATGATCTCTGGTAGACTTATCCTCTACTATTGTGGTTTTTCCTTTTGACATTAAACCTGCTAACAATATACAGGATTTTACTTGGGCGGATGCTACTTCCATATTATATTTTATAGGATTTAGTCCATCATGCTTTAAAAACTTAAGAGGTAGTTTATTATCTTTGCTTTCTATTTTTGCTCCCATTTTTTCTAAGGGTTCTATAATTCTTTTCATAGGTCTACAACTTAAAGATTCATCACCTATAAATTTTGTTTCTGCCCCTATGCCACTTAAAACACCCGCCATAAGCCTTACTGTAGTTCCTGAATTTTTGCCCTGTAGTACTTCTGGTTTCTTATTAAAATTTTCATAACCAGGGGAATTTACCTTTAAAGTATTTCCTTCTACCTTTATATCTACTCCAAGTTTTTTCATAGAGTCTAAAGTAGCCATACAATCTAAGTTCTTGGGAAAATTGTAAACTTTATATTCACCTTTAGCTAATGCTCCTATTATTAAAGATCTATGACCTATAGATTTATCTCCTATTATTTCGCATTCCCCCATTAAACTTTTTTTTAAACCTTTAACCAATAAATCCATTTTTATTCACCAATTTCTTAATATTAATTTAGATTGAATATAATTTCATAATTATGTTAAGCTATTTTCAACCTATTAGTACAAATTTCAATAGAAATATTTTTACTTATAAAATTTTAGACTAATTTATTCACTATCCTATAAACCGAAAATCATAAAAATTCCTCTATAATATTTTATTCATTTGTTTTACTTTATCAATTATTTCTTTCATCTCTTTAACATTTATAGTCTGTCTAGCATCAGATATAGCATTATCTGGATTTATATGACTTTCTATTATAAGCCCATCCGCCCCTGCTGCTATAGAAGCTAAAGACATTGGTTTTACATATTCCCTAAAACCTGTGGCATGACTTGGATCTACTATTATAGGAACTCTATACTTATCCTTTATTACTGCTACAGTATTTAAATCTAATGTATTTCTTGTATAACTTTCAAAGGTTCTTATACCTCTTTCACATAATACTACATTCATATTACCTTCACTCATTATATACTCTGCCGCATAAATCCATTCATTAAGAGTAGCGCTCATGCCTCTTTTTAAAAGAATAGGCTTTTTTGTCTTTCCTACCTCTTTTAAAAGAGTATAGTTATACATGTTTCTTGAACCTATTTGTATCATATCAATATAATCATAAGCTTCTTCTAAATCCCTAGCATCCATTACTTCGCTTACTATGGGCATGTTAAATTCGTCTCCACATTCTTTTAAAATTTTAAGTCCTTCAAATTTTAACCCCTGGAAAGAATAAGGAGAAGTTCTTGGTTTAAAGGCTCCTCCTCTTAACATATGAACTCCTAATTTTTTAAGGCTTCCTGCTATGGACATAACTGTTTTTTCATCTTCTACTGCACAAGGACCTGATATAATTACTTTTTCTTCTCTACCTATGACTATATCTCCTACTTTGACTATAATATCTTTACCATTTTTTCTATCTACTAATAATTTTTCCATTAAAATATCACCTACGAAAATTTCTTTCTTTTCTCTCTTCTTTAGACTAATGTTTTTATATACTATTAAAGTATTTTATATACTATTTTAAACTTTTAAATAACTAAACATCTGATAAATTTATATATTTGTAAGCATTCCTTTTAATATGTTGGTAGAATTTTTTATAGCTATAGTCATAAAATCTTCATATTCCATATGAGCTCCTGTACTTGCATTATCTGATATGGATCTTATAACTACAAATGGAACATTATTTAAATAAGAAACCTGAGCTATACTTCCACCCTCCATTTCACAAGCTAGTGCATTAAACTCTTTGCACATCCATTGAACTCTTTCCTTATCATTTATGAATTGATCTCCTGTAACTATTCTTCCTACTAAACATTTATGTTCTGTTCTATTCTGGAAGGCCTTCTTAGCTTTTTCTATTAATTCAATGTCACATTTAAAATCAAAGGTATCTAATCTTGGAATTTGTCCTATTGGATCTCCAAAAGCAGAAGTATCCATATCATGTTGAACTAAACTATTGGCTACTACCACATCTCCTGGTAATACATTTTCTGCTGTTCCTCCAGCTATACCTACATTTATTATTTTATCCACATTAAAATCATCTATGAGTATTTGAGCACAAACAGCTGCATTTACTTTGCCTATCCCGCATCTTACAGCCACTACATCGTTACCCCAAAGTTTACCAAAATTAAAGGTCATGTTGGCTTTAACTTGTTTTCTTTCTAACTCTAATTCCTTTAATAGTAATTCTAATTCTTCGTCCATTGCACCTATTATACCTATTGTCATTTACTTTTCCTCCCTATCTATACTTTCCTTTATTGCTTTAATAATTTCATTTTCTTCCACTTCTACCTTTACCTTTACTTTACCTACTTCCTCTAATAAAGCAAATCTAATTTTGTCCCTATTTTTTTTATCATGTCTTATAGCATACAAAAATGTTTTATAGTTGTCAACTTCATAGAAAAGTGGTAAATTTAACTTTTTATATAACTTTACTATATTATTATATATGTTTTTATCTAGCTTCAGCTTTTTTTCTGACAATTTTAAAGCTACTAATATGCCTAAAGCTACTGCTTCTCCATGAGATATCCTGTAATTAGAATTAACTTCTATAGCATGCCCTACGGTATGACCAAAATTCAAGGAATTTCTCATACCTAAATCTCTAAAATCTTCTTCTACAATAGCTGCTTTTATAGATAAACATTCTTTCACTATATGAATAAGTTTATCTTGCTCTCTTTCTAATATAAATTTAATATTTTTTTCTATAAAATAAGCTAAATCATTCTCTCTTATTAAAGAATATTTTATTATTTCTCCTAATCCGTTTAAAAACTCTCTTTCACTTAAAGTTTTTAAAAAACTAGTACTTACATAAACAAATACTGGATTATAAAAGTTCCCTATTAAATTTTTTATTTCTCTATGATTATAACCAACTTTTCCTCCTATTGAGCTATCTACTTGTGCCAATAGTGTAGTTGGTATATTTATAAATCGGATACCTCTCATATATGTAGAAGCCACAAAACCTGTAATATCTCCTACTATTCCTCCACCAAAAGCTATTAATACACTATGCCTATTAGCATTATTATCTATTAAAAAATCATATATTTTATTTACTGTATTAATATTTTTGTTTTCTTCTCCTGTATCCATTACAAATACAAAATATTTATTTTTATTTATAAATTGTTCCATCTTATGTTTATATAAGCTATATATATTTTTATCCGTTACTATAAATATACTATCTGTATCCTTTATCTTATTTTCTAAAAGTATATTGTGAAATCTATTTAAGTTATTATTTATGTACACCCTATGCTTAAGTTCTAAACTTTCTAATATTATTTCTTTCATAACTTCACCTACTTTCATATATAAAGTAATTTGGATAAGCAGATTTGTAAGCTTTAAAGGGAATTTTTACTCCCTGTAAAGCTTACAAATCGTTATCCAGGGACGTAGCTGCTCTTTACTCATATGGGATTATTATAGCGGTCAATCATCGGATAAATTTATTATACCATATAGCCAATATTTTATTAGTATATTAGGTATAATTTCACTTTTTTATTTATTAAAAATAATTTATTAATTATAAAGCTAAAAACTTTTTCATTTATATAGATCAAAAGAGTTTTTGCTATATGCAAAAACTCTTCTGTTAATCCTCTTTTATATAAAAACTCTTTATTTCATTATTATTTTTGTTTAAAGAAGAATTATCTATAGTAATATCTGAAACTTTAAAACTATGTTCCTTAGTTTCTGAATTATCTATCTCATTTACTAAAGATCTACTGTCTTGAACTTCGATTTCTTTTTCAGGCACAAACTTTTCTTCTATACCAGTGCCAAGATTATAGTTTTTCATAAATTCTTTTTCCATTTCATAAAACATATCCATTTGAGTTTTCATAAATGTTTTATATCTATTTCTAAATTTATTAAACTCTTGTTTTGTATACTGGAATTCATCATTTATTTTCATAACATCTTCTTGAGACTTTTCTATAACCCTTTTAGCAGAATCATTAGCATTTTTTATTATTAAATCTGCTTCTTTCTGAGCTGTTTCCTTTGCTTGCTCTGCTGCATTTTGTGCTAATAAAAGAGTATTTTGTATAGTTTCTTCCATTTTATCATAATGGTTTAATCTCTCTTCTAATGTATTTACTCTTTCCCTTAAAGATGAATTATCTTTATATAGCTCTTCATAGTCCTCTGATATTTTATCCAAAAACTCATCTACTTCATCACAATTATATCCTCTCATGGATTTTTTGAATTGTTTATTCGTAATATCCATTGATGTTATCTTCATAGAACACACCTCAAATCAAATAAATTTTTTAAATAATATTTTAATTCTTCCTTTAGCTGTTTCCCCTATAAAAGAATCCATTTTAAATTTACCATATCCTCTTATAGTCACTATAGATCCTCTATATATTTCTTTGGTTTTAGATTTAACTTCATCATAATCCACAAATACTTTTGAGGCTCCTATTAAATCTAGCGCCTTAGTTCTTGAAATATTACATAGAGATGCCACTATAGAATCTGCTCTATTAGAAGAAACAATAATAGACTTTTCTTGAAAATTAAACTCAGGAATCACCTGAGTTTTTAAATCCATCTTTTCTATTCTACAGGGTACTTTAGCTATATGATCTAAATTCATATATATATATTCATATAAATCTTCATAAATAGGCACATAACAACTGTTTTGTTTTAAAACCAAATCTCCCATTTTTTCTCTCTTTATGCCTAAGGATGTTAAAGCACCTAAAAAATCCTTGTGTTCTAGATTCACAAATTTAGAATTATAGTCTATTTTAACTAGAACTATTGGAAAATCTTTAGTATCATAAACATTAAATCCTATAATTTGTCTTTCTGCATCTTTAAAAACTCCAAAGATATCTATTTTTAAATTTAAAAAGTGAGCCAATTCACAAGAAACTTTACATATGTTGTTAGTACAAAAATAAGATGAAAATAGCTGTTTCCCTGTTTTCTCTGCCAAAATAGCCTTATTATATATATCTAGCAATAAACTCTTATCTTCTATATTTACTTTATTTAAAAATTTTTCTTTGTCCATTTAGAACATTCCTAAAATAATAAAAACTAAATTTCTTAAAATATCTAATAAAACAAAAGCAAATATAGGTGAAAAATCTATCATCAAATTAGGAGCTATTTTATTTTGAAAACTTCTTGCAGGTTTCATAAGTGGATCCGTAAGACTATGTATAAAATTGGTGAAAGGATCCCTTCTTCCAGGAGCTATCCAAGATAATAGTACATCAATTAAAATAGCTCCTTCTAAAAGCCTAAATAAAAGTGATACCGCTGTTGTTATAGTGTTAGATACCATATTTGCCTCCAAATTTTATTTATTCCAATTAAATATGCCCTTACTAGATATTAATTGACTTTTAAGTTCATTGGTAACTTCTACTGTTGAAGGTGCTAATATATATACAGATTTTTCTACTTCTTCTAAGCTACCACCTAATGCATAGCTTGCGCCACCCATAAAGTCTAATAATCTTTGGGCTATTTTAGTTTCTAAATCAGTAGTATTTACTATTATTATTTTTCTATTCTTTAATTCATCACATATATCTACAGCTTCTTCATAACTACAGGGTTTTATTATTTTAACTTTAGCTGAAACTGCTGTATGTATACTTACTACTTTATTATTTCTCTTTGTATTTGAAGATATAAGTGGAGTTACTTCTTCCTCTACTGTTTCTTCTTCTACTTCTTCTAAATCCTCTTCTAAATCATCCTCTAGGCCTAAAAGTCCAGCCATCTTATCTAATATTTTACCTGACATAATGTTTACCTCCTTAATAATTACTTTATATCATAATTTCTTTTTCCAAAAATTCCTTGTCCTACTCTTATCATATTAGATCCTTCTTTTATAGCAATAGGGTAATCTCCTGTCATTCCCATAGATAAATATTTCACTTCTATATTTTTAAAGCTTTTATTTTGTAGTGTTGAAAAGATTTCTTTCATTTGTCTAAAATATTTAGCACATTCCTCATCAGATCCTTTAGGTATTATGGTCATAAGACCCTTGGCTTTCACATTTTCACATTTTTCTATAGCATCTAGCATATTTCCTAAATCTTCTTTATATATGCCATATTTACTTTCTTCTTTCCCTATGTTTATCTGAATTAGTACATTTGCTATCTTATTTTGTTTTTTATACTTATCCTCTATTTCTTCTAAAAGTCTAATACTATCTAAGGAATGTATTAAATAAACCTTTCCTACTATATACTTTATCTTATTTCTTTGAAGGTGTCCTATTAAATGCCATCTTATATCTTTTTTTTCTTTAAAATACTCTATTTTATCTACAAGCTCTTGCACCTTATTTTCTCCAAAATCTCTCAATCCAGCTTCATATGCTTCCTCTATATATTCTACTGGTTTAGTTTTGGATACCCCTATAAGAGTTACATCTTTTGGTAAACTTTTTTTTATGCTATTAATATTGCCTTCTATTTCCAAAGTCATGCCCCCTTACAGCCTAATTATTATTTACTTTATAATATTCTCTATAAAATCCAAAAGTCCTTCACGATTAAACACTTTTAAACTAATTATTTTTCTGTGGATTTAATATTTTTGGGCTTTTTACCATTACTATAAGCTGGTACTATTATTTTATCTTTTTCTTGTATATCCACATATATTTTTCTAAGCATTAATATTTGAAGATAACCATCATTTCTAAGCATATATTCTTTAATTGATGTTTTATCACCTATAGCCTCAATATAAAAAGGAGCTAATAATTTTATTCCTCCATTTATTCCAATAAAAGTTCCATCACAATATATATCAGAAACATTAGTTATTCTTTGGCCATTTAAAGATATAGCCTCTACTTTAGCATTTTTTAAATCATTTATAACCTGTATAATATCTGTATTATGTATTAATTTAAGTTTATTTTCTTCGTAGGTTCCTCCTTCAAATAATTCCTTATCTGCATCATTTAATACTATCCTTACTCCTGGTCCTTCTACAGGTATAGTTCCTAATTGTAATTTGTTTTGAAAAATTTCCTTATTAACCTCTTCTCTTATTTCTTGGTCGTTTGACAATTGATTTTCATATTTTTCTAATTTTTCATAGTAAGCATTATATTTTTCCTTTAAGTTACTAACCTCTGCATATAATTTATTTTTTTCATTAAGTGATTCTTGATATTGTTTTACATTTAAAAAAGTTCTAGCATTTACCTTTTTAAAACTTATATTCATGGAGATTAATATTCCTACCGCTATAGAAGCTATGAATATAAATATAGTAGCTTCGTTATTTCTCATCTATTTCACCTCAGTATGAGATTTAGCTTTTTCTATAAGTATTCTTCTTATTACTCCAAAATTATCAAATATTCTGCCTCCAAAAACCACTACAGCAGCTAGATATATAGGAACACCCATTTTATCTCCTAAATAAGCTAACCCTGCTGCCAACACCGCATTACCAAAAAAGCCTGATATAAATATATCTGCATGAAAATTTTTTGCAAGTGAGGCTCTTAAGGCCCCAAATACAGAATCTAAGCAAGCCAATATAGCTACTGACATATAAGGTGAAAATTTATCTGGTATATTAACTTGAAAAACTGCTCCTATTACAATACCTATTATAAGTCCCAAAAAACCTATCATATAAAAGACCTCCTAATTACTTTTAGTAGAAATTATTTTTCTTCCACAGGTTTTGCATATTCATTTTTATAAACCTTGTTATATTTCGACATTTTTATGTCATCTTTTTTTTCATATTTTATATCACATATAGCTTTAAAATCCACAAAAACCTCTGGAAAATCTATTGTGGCATATAATAAGTCTTTGTTTCCTATGGCTTCTATAGTTATCCTTTTATTAGGAGATACTCTCTCATCATTAATCATTATATAGTTTCCAGCAATCCTTATACCCGTTCTATTAACTATTCTTATACCGTTTATAGCTATAGACTCAGCCCCTGCAAACCTTAATTCATTTACTAAATAAACTAAATGCTTATCTGTTATCTTATCACTTGGAGTAGATCCAAATATATCATTTATAGGATTTAAATATATTACTACACCTGGTCCCTTTACATCTGTATTTCCAGTTAAAAGTCTTGTGGTTTCAAGCTCTTGAAGTAAATTTTTAGTAGCATCACTTTTAGAAGAAGCCTTATTTTCATAATCTTTTAATTTTCCTTGAAGTTCATCTACTTTTTTCTCTAATTCTGTTTTTTCTTTTTTATATTGATCGATTTCTACAGTAACATCTTCACTACTTTTACTTGTTATATTTAGAGTTTTTTCTTGTTTTACTATAGATTTAAATTGATGAGATAACATAAATCCTAATATAGCACAAACCAATGCTATACTAATTTGTGAAGTCTTTTTCATTTCTTACCTCCTATTTTTCTATATAAAATACAGGATTTCCTTCATAACTAACATCTACATATCCCTTTTTTGCTTTTTTAAGTTCATCCCTTTTTAAAATATTTATAGCTGTATTCAATTTCTTTTCTATTTGATCTGATGTACCAATTTTTACACATATACCCTTAGAATAAATTCTAATATCCAATAAATTTCTTAAATCTAACTGATTGAAAACTACATCAGAGGTATTATTTTTAAATAGTACTCCAAAATCATTTAAAATTTTTACTGATCTTTCATCCTTAGATTTTAAAGGATTTCCTATTTTAGATTCATTGAATTCAAATCCTTGTAAATTGATAAGTTTCATATTTTTAATGTCTTTTCTTTTTTCTAATAGGCATCCATTCTTAGATATAATAAAAAAGTCTTTATCCACTTTATTATAAAACAAAGCTTCTCTTTCTTTAACATATATCTGTAATTTATTAGGAAGTTTTTTTGTAATTTTTACTTCTTCAATATATGGATTCAATGAAATATTTTCTATTGCATCTCTTTTATTAGCATAAAATATATTATTTCCTGTTTTAATAGTAGAAGTATCTTTTATTATCTCTTTAGATATATTTATATTACCTTGTACCTCAATTGATTCTATATTAAAATAAGGTATTTTAAGGCATAGGGTTACCAAGATAGATATTAAAAATATAAATAATACTACTATCTTTTTTATTCTTTTTGTCTTTTTTTTTATTTCTATATATTCGTCTGTGCTTATTAAATCTTTACTCATTATTTTACCTACCTAAATACTTAATTTATTATAATTTAAACTTAAATTTATTTTAACATTTTAATTCATTTATTTCATTAAAAAATAATTACAATATTTCAAAATATATTATATATATTTTGGAAATTAAAAACACATATATATTAGTTATTTATAATGCTAGTTTAAATTTCATTAAAGAATTTTTATTTTATAACAATTCTTATAATAAAATTATAGTATACTTCTTTATATAAAGCCAGTTAACTACATCCTAATATTCTTAAATTAATATTAATTTAAGAATATACAAAAAAAATAGCAACTAAATGTTGCTATTTTTTATATGGTATTTTCAGTTTGTCTAGATATATTAAGCAATATTCCCATAGCCATTAAATTAATTGCTAAAGAAGATCCACCATAGCTTATAAAAGGAAGGGGGACTCCGGTAACAGGCATAGAACCTGTAACAACGGCCATATTTATTATAGCCTGAACCGCTACTATAGATGTAATTCCTGTAGCTAAAATAGTACCGTATGTATCTTTAGCTTTTGTAGCTATAACTATTCCTCTCCATATAAATATTGAGAATAAAATCACTATAAAAATACAGCCTATTAAACCTAATTCTTCACCTATTATTGCAAAGATAAAATCATTGTGAGGTTCCGGTATATAGTAGCATTTTTGTCTCGATCTACCTACGCCTACTCCCCAAATTCCTCCAGATCCTAAGGCTAATAAGGATTGAATAAGTTGATATCCGGTACCTTTAGGATCTTCCCAAGGATTTAAGAAGCTTAAAAATCTTTTCACTCTAAAGGGTTCAAAGATTATGCCTGCTACTCCTGCGAGTAGAACCATAAGCATTACAAGGGATATATGTTTAGTTTTGGCTCCTGATACATATAAAACTATTAAAGTAACTATCATTATAACAGCTGCTATACTAAGATTTTTTTCTGCAAATACCAACCCTGCATAAAATCCTGAAACTAATAAATATGGAATTATGCCATAGGTAAAAGTTTTAATTTTTTCTCCTTTGGATTCTAAACTTTTGGCCATATACATAACTATCATATATTTAGTTATCTCTGATGGTTGAAGAGATAATGGACCTAATCTTATCCATCTTCTAGCTCCATTTACTGGTTGAAATAGAAAAACCATAAGTAACAACACTATAGTTATAAGCATTAACTTTTTTGTATGTTTTTTATATTTATGATAATCAATCTTAATTATAAAGAGCATAGATATTATCCCTACAATTCCTGCTCCTCCCTGTTTCTTTAAAAAATAAGTACTATCTTTTATATTTGGATTGAAAAAGGCACTGTAAGAACTAGCACTATAAACCATTATTACCCCTATAGATACCAATAAGGTTATGGTAACAAAAAGAGTAAAATCTATAGCACCTAATTTAGTTTTAGTTTTTTTCATATCCCGCTAATTCCTCCTATTAGATTACTTATAGGTTTAAAATAACTTTATAGCTATAATTACATTATCTAATGCTTATTATAATGCCAAGAAAGCAACCAAACATAATATTACTGTAATTATTGAAAAAACAGATACTACTTTAGTTTCATGCCATCCACTTAATTCAAAATGATGATGTATAGGACTCATTTTAAATACTCTTTTTCCTGTAAGCTTAAAGGATATAACCTGTATTATTACAGATAAAGTTTCTAATACATATATTCCACCTACTATTACAACCAATATTTCCAATTTTAGTATCATAGCCACAGCAGCTACTGCTCCACCTAAAGCTAAGGAACCTGTATCTCCCATAAATACTTGGGCCGGAAATGCATTATATCTTAAAAATCCTAAAAGCGCTCCTGCTAACACTGCACAAAATATAGCTAAAGTATAGTGGCCCATTCCAAAACTCACCAAAGCAAAGAAAGTCATAACAAGTAATGTAACAGACGTAGCTAATCCATCTAATCCATCTGTTAAATTAACAGCATTAGTAGTGGCTGCAAAATATATTATTATACCCGGTATATAAAGCATTCCTAAATCCACACTTTTCCTAGTAAAAGGCATTATTATTGAAGTACCTATATTAGGATTATTGGCAGAATAATACCCAAATATACCAGATACAATTAAAATTAATAACATTTTTTGGTAAGCCCTTAGTCCTAAATTGTCTTTATGAATTATTTTCAAGCCATCATCTAAAGCACCTATTATCCCAAAAGCTATAAATGCATATAAAGCTACCATAGCTTCATCCCCTGGCTTTCTTATAGTTAACGCCATTGTTATTATAGATGATAATATAAATATAACTCCGCCCATAGTAGGGGTACCTGCTTTTTTTCTATGACTTTTTGGTCCCTCTTCTCTTATATTTTGTCCAAATTTAAATTTGTGTAATAAAGGTATTAATATTGGTCCTCCTAATATAGATATTAAAAAGGCTAAAAGCACTGCATATACTATTCTATTCATAAATAATTGCTCTAACTATGTGAGCAAGTCACCTCCTATTTTTCTTGTTTTATCCTTAGTTTTTGTACTATTTCTTCTAGCTTCATAGCTCTAGATGCTTTAACTAATATTATATCACCATCTTTTATTATATTTTTTATGTATTTTGCTGCTTCTTCATTATTTAAAAAGCTTTTATAATTATCTTTGTTTATTTCTTCAAAACCCTCCCTATAGGCTTCATTAAACTCTCCTATAGAAAATAATAAATCTACTCCCTTTTCTTTTGCATATTCAGAAACTTCCCTATGGGCTCTATACCCCTCATTTCCAAGTTCCCTCATGGAACCTAATAAAGCTATAGTTCTTTTTCCCTTTACATTTTTCATTACATCTATAGCTGCTTTCATAGAATCCGGACTTGCATTATAACAATCATTTATTATAGTAAAGCCCTTCTCCTTAATAATGTCTAGCCTCATAGAGGTAGCTTTTAAATTTTTTATTCCATTTTGTATATCTTTGTAGTTCATATCTAAAACTTTTCCACAGGCTATAGCGGTAAGAGAATTAAGCACATTATGCTTCCCGGGTACATTCACATTAAAGCCTTTATAGGCTGTTTTACCTTGTTCTAATATATCAAATTTTATACTTTCCTCTTCTAAATTTAAATTATATCCATTAAAATCAAATTTTTTCTCTGTACCTATTTTGCATACCTTATATTTATCACTTTCAAAATTTGATAGAAGATCATTGTCTCCATTTATTATTAAAATATTATCCTTACTAAAGAAATCTGTTACTTCCAATTTTGCTTTTAAAATATTTTCCCTAGATCCTAAATTTTCTATATGAGATATACCTATATTAGTTATTATAGCTATATCTGGCTTTGCTGCTTCTGCCATATTGTGTATTTCATTAAAATGATTCATTCCCATTTCTAAAACTGCTATATCATAACTTTTATCTAATTTAAAAATCATAAGAGGAAGTCCTATCTCATTATTAAAGTTTCCCTCTGTTTTAAATACTTTATATTTTTCTGAAAGCACAGCCGCAACTAAATCCTTTGTAGATGTTTTTCCTGTAGATCCAGTAATAGCAACCACTTTTATATCTAGTTTACTTTTATAGTATTTAGCTAAATCTAAAAGAGCCTTATTAGTATTCTCCACCTTTATTACATAAGAAGATTTACCTATTTTTTCTTTATCAAAATTTATTTCACTTACTATGCATAAAGCTGCTCCATTTTCTATGGCCGTTTGTACAAACTTATTTCCATTAAAATTTTCTCCTTTTAGGGCTATAAATATATCTCCCTTTTCTATTTTTCTTGTATCTGTACTTACTGAATTATATTCATCTTTTTCTCCAGTTATCACTAACTCACCATTAACTGCTTTTATTATTTCTTCTAGTTTAACATTTTCCACGCTAACACTTCCATTTCAGAGTAATAATCTTTTTATTATTTTATAACTAAATGTAATTATAAATCCATCTACTTTACATTGAAAATTTTTTAAATAATTATATTTAATATAATTTATATTTCTTTTATTAACTCCTCTATTACTTCTCTTTCATCAAAATGAATGGTTTTATCTTTTAATATCTGATAATCTTCATGGCCTTTTCCTGCCACTACTATAACATCATTTTCTTTGGCTATTTCCATAGCCTTTTTTATTGCATCTCGTCTTCCTTCAACTACTATATAATTATCTTTCTCTATACCTTCTAGCACATCTTTTATTATAAGGGAAGGATCCTCTGTTCTTGGATTATCTGAGGTTATTATAGCTATATCACTTAAATCTGATCCTACTTTTCCCATAATAGGTCTTTTAGTTCTATCTCTATCTCCACCACATCCATATACACTTATTAATCTTCCCTTTGTGAACTCTCTAGCAGTAGATAATATATTTTCTAAGCCATCTGGTGTATGGGCATAATCTACTATAACATCATAACCTAAATTATAGTTTTTAGTTACAATTTCACATCTTCCTGGTACAGATGGCATATCTTCTAATGCTTCTTTTATAGTTTTTAAAGAAATACCCTCTAAAAGACAAGCACCAATGCTTCCTAGAGCATTATATATATTATATTTACCTGGTATATTTAAAGCTATAGTTTCTTTTTCATTTTTAAATATAGTATCAAATTCTACACCTCTAGAATGCATGTATAAATTTTCCGCTTTTAAGTCACAATTCTTCTCTACACCATAGGTTATTTTATTTCCTAAAGCTTTCTTTAATACTTTTTCCCCATAACTATCATCTATATTTATAACTGAATTTTGAGCATTTTTAAATAAAATTAGTTTGGAGTTAAAATAGTTTTCAAAGGTTTTATGAAAATCCAAATGATCCTGTGTTAGATTTGTAAATATAGCTTCTTTAAATTCTACTCCATAAACTCTATCTAAATATAAAGAATGAGAAGATACTTCCATTACACAATAATCTACTTTTTCATCTACCATGTCTTTAAATAATTTTTGTAATTCTAAAGATTCTGGAGTAGTTCTATGGGATTCTATTTTTTTATTTCCTATATAATTTGCTATAGTTCCTAAAAGTCCAACTTTATAACCTGCTTTTTCTAATATAGCTTTCATCATAAAAGTAGATGTAGTTTTGCCATTTGTTCCTGTAATACCTATTATCTTAATATGTTTAGATGGGTTACCATAATAATTAGATGCCATTATAGCTAAGGCTTTTCTACTGTCTGGGACCTTTATTATAGTACACTCTTTATAATAAGATAAATCTTCTAAATCTTTCTCACAAACAATTACTTTGGCTCCATTGTCATAAGCTTTTTGGGCATATTTATGACCATCTGTTGCATACCCTTCTATACAAACAAATAAATCTCCCTCTTTAACCTTTCTTGAATCATATTCTATTTTTTCTATCTCCTTTTTATCCTCTTTTATAAAAGAATATTCTAATGACTTTAATATTAAACTTAAATCCATTGTAACACTTCCTTATCTCAATTATTGTCCCTTAATATAATAACAATAAAATCATATTTAACTTTTGTAAATAAAAAATTTTATTTTTTTATTCACATATCCTTATTTTATTATAGTTTCTTATGTAATTTTTTTAAAGTCTATTAATTAAATTATTTATGTAGAACTAATTATGTAGAACTAACAAAATATTAGCATGCAATACACAGAATTCTGTACTACTGCATGCCAATTTTTTATTATATTAATCTCCTATTGGTTCTGCTTTTAAATTAACCATAGTTCCTTTTTTAACTTCCTTATTTGCTTCTATACTTTGGTGAGAAATAATTCCATCGCCCTGTATGTCTCCTCTTAATCCTATACTATTTAATACAGACATAGCCTGTTCTACAGTATGCCCTTTTACATTTGGAACAACCACTACTTTATTATAATTTTGATTGTTCCCTGTGTAAAGAACGATTTTACTACCTTCTTTTACAGTATACCCTGGTTTAGGATTCATATCTACTACATATTCTCCTTGGGACTGTATTTCACAATCTAATTTTAAATCCTTTAATATCTTTTGTGCTTCTTCTTTTGTCTTACCTCTAACTTCAGGAATAGTTATATCCTTTAAAAGGCTTTTAGCTATATCTTCTCCGTCTGCATCACTTTTCAATGCTAAATAATTAAATATATCTTTAAATAACCCCTGTGCTGCTGGAGCTGCTATTTGACCTGCATAGTAATTTGAAGGATCCGGTTCATCAATAGAAACAAATACTGTTATTCTTGGATCATTAGCTGGTGCCATTCCTGCAAAGGAAGCTACATACTTACCAGGCATATATCCACCCTTACCAGCCTTTTGAGCTGTACCAGTTTTACCACCTATATGATAACCTGCTATATAAGCCTTTTTACCTCCCCCTTCTGCTACTACTTTTTCTAAATAGCTTCTTAGGGTAGCCATCTTTTCTTTATTTAAAACCTGCTTACTATCTATAGTATTTTTCTTTTCTATTATTTCTTTATTTTTTTCCTCATTAAAATGTCCTATTTCTTTCATAACATGAGGTTTTATAAGATTTCCTCCATTAGCCACTGCATTAAACGCTTGGAGATATTGTACTATAGACAATGTATTAGCTTGACCAAAGGATATTGTAGCTAAATCTATATCTGATATATTTTCCGTTTTCTTTGTTATCCCTGGAGCTTCTCCTGGAAGGTCTATACCAGTTTTTTTACCAAAACCAAATTTTTGAATATATGAATTTAATTTTTCTTTACCTATCTTATGACCTAACTGTGCAAAACCTACGTTACAAGAGTTTTTAAGTATTTCTATAAAATTTTGAGTACCATGTCCTCCACTTTTCCAGCAACGTATAGTTCTTTTCCCTATAGTTATACTTCCATTACAAGTAAACTTATCCTCGGAGGTTATTAAATTTTCTTCTAAAGCCGTCGCTGCTGTAAAAACTTTAAATACAGATCCTGGTTCAAAAGTATCATTAACCGATCTATTTCTCCAGTTTTGTTGAAGTTCTTCATAGCTTTTCCCTTCCTGCCAAGGATCATTAGGATTATAATCTGGCTTATTTGCCATAGCTAGTACTTCTCCAGTTTTAGGATCCATTACCACTACAGATACTGCCTTTGCTTTGTTATCCTTTAAAGCTTGCTCTGCCGCCTTCTCACTAAAGTGTTGTATCATTTCATCTATAGTTAATATTAAATCTTTTCCATCCTCTGGTTTAGTGTATTCTGAAATAGTATAAGGTAATTCCTTGCTTTTATTATCCGTTTCAGCAATTCTTACCCCTGGCTTACCTGATAATATATTGTTATAGTACAATTCTACCCCTGTAAGTCCCCTTCCATCGGAATTTGTATGTCCTAATACATGAGATAAAAAATTATTATTAGGGTAGTATCTTTTAGTATCTGCAGATACTAAAATTCCCCTTAAATCTAATTCTCTCACCTTGTCAGCCTTGTCCTTTTCTATTCTTCTTTTTAAAGTGGCAGAGGCTAAAGGTAATCCACTTGGAAGCTTTTTATCTAATACTTTTTCTACTTCTTTTTGTTCCATATCTAATGCTTTTGAAAGTTTTGATGCTACATCTTTTTTAGACAGCTTTTTTTCTTCCATAGTACTTCTCAAAGTATTCATATCTAAATCTACTCTGTACACATTAGCACTTACTGCTAGCTCGTTGCCATTTCTGTCTAGTATTCTCCCTCTTTTAGCATCAATTTTTACCTCACTTGTCCATTGATCCACAGCTTTTTTTTTCAACATTGGAGACTGACCTATCATTATAGTTCCCATTTTTATTACTAAGCCTATAAAAGCTAAAATTAAAAGAGTAAATATAAATATCATTCTTTTTCTAATTATTACTTTGTCTCTGTACTTACTATTTGACAATTATGTTACCTCCATTTAAAATAGCACTTTCTTTAAATTAGAAAAAAACTCTAAAAAACTGTTATGTTTTTCCCCAATATGATTCTTAGAATTTTCTTTTTTAAAGTTATTATAGCTCAAATCCGTATATATTGCTGAATCCTTATTAGGGGATACCATTTTAAGATTTTGACCCGCTACCTTTTCTATATTGCTTAAATTACTATGGTGAACTAATTCTACCTTCAAATTTTCACTTTCCTTTTCTACTTCTGATATCTCACTATTTACACTACTTAACTCTTTTTGCATACCATATAATATTCCATATCTAGCAACTAAAGTAACCCCTAATATAAAAGCTATTATAATATTTCTTAAAGTTTTGAATTTCTTTTTTAAAAGCTTTTGTCGTATTTTTTTATTCTTTTTGTATTGCTCTTTTTTCTCTTTTTCTTTATCTTTTTCTCTCTGTGGTTCATACTGTGGCTTTAAAACTGTATTCCCATTAAATCTGTTTTTTCCCTCTAACATTACCAATTTATTCAGCCTCCTTCTGTTTTATAACTATATTTTTAAAGTATTAGATATAAAAAATTTTAAAAGCATTAAATTTATATATTTAAATTTTTCTACATACTCTAAGTTTTGCACTTCTACTTCTAGAATTAATTTCTTTTTCTTCCTTTGAAGGTTCCATTGGTTTTTTGGTTACTATTTTTATTTGTGGTTTCTTTCCACAAACACAAATTGGAAAGCTTGGTGGACAAGTACATGGTTTTTCTAACTCTTTAAATTTAACCTTTACTATTCTATCCTCTAATGAGTGAAAGGTTATTATGCTTAATCTTCCATCTTTATTTAATCTATTTACGCTATCTTCTATAGCTTTATTTAATATTTGAAGTTCCTTATTTACTTCTATCCTTATAGCTTGGAATGTTCTTTTAGCAGGATGTCCTTCCCTTTGAAACTTAGCTGGAATAGCTTTTCTTATTATCTCTACTAATTCCCCTGTAGTTTCTATAGATTTTTCTGTTCTTTTTTCTACTATAAATCTAGCAATTTTTCTAGAAAATTTTTCTTCTCCATAATTTTTTAATATCTTAAATAACTCTTCCTCTCCATAGCTATTTATTACATCGTAGGCTGAAAAATTTTCATCTCTATTCATTCTCATATCTAAAGGTGCATCTTTCATATAACTAAAGCCTCTTGAAGCTTCATCTAATTGGTAAGAAGATACCCCTAAATCCATCACTATACCATCAACTTTATCTATATCTAGCTCTTCTAAAATGCTATCTATATTATAAAAATTATTATGTACATAAATTACATTTTCGTAATCCTTTAATCTTTCTTTAGCTGCTTTAAGAGCACTTGTATCTTGATCTATCCCTATTAATTTTCCCTTATGGGATAATCTTTTTAATATTTCTTTAGAATGTCCTCCACCACCTAAGGTACAGTCCACATATATACCATCTTCCTTTATATTAAGTGAATCTATAGTCTCTTCTAATAATACAGATATATGTTTAAACTCCATGTATATCCTCCTAATGTAATTCATTTACACTTATTTTATAATTAAAATTAAATCTAAACAGTTAAAATATAATAAATGATTATATTCCAAGTTCGCTCATCTGCTCTGCTATACTATCATAATCTATATTAGAATTATTATATTCATCCCATTTATCCTTACTCCAAATTTCTATTCTATTGGAAACTCCTATACTTACTATTTCCTTTTGTATTTGTCCATATTCTAAAAGGTTTTGCGGTATTAGTGTCCTACCTTGTTTATCTAACTCTAATTCGTGAGCTCCTGAGAAAAAAAATCTTACAAAAGCTCTAGCATTTTTATTTGTTAAAGGTAGAGTTTCTAATTTTTTTTGAAGAACCTCCCACTGACTTTTAGGATATACATAAAGACAACCATCTAATCCTTTAGTCAATACAAAGTTCTTTCCTAATTCATCTCTAAACTTTGCAGGGATTATAATTCTATTTTTTGTATCTAAACTATGATTATACTCCCCTATAAACATATCTCCACCCCAATTGGTAATTTTTACTCCACTTTAAACCACTTTAAACCACTATTAAGATTAATATTCTATATTTCCGTTAAAATTCCTTCTATTAATTTAAATATTTTTACTCCAATTTTTAAATTAATTTAAAATATTAATAAGATTAACAAAATAAGGTTTAACAGCCCTATTATTAAGTTTTCTGAAATCTAATTACTTTTTTAAAGAAAATTCCCCTTGTTTATATAAAATACAATCATAAAAAAACAAAATTTTATTTAATATTCTATTAATTTTTAGACATATTCTGATAAAATATTTTTATATCCTATATTATATATAACCAAGTAAAATAAACCTGTTATTTTCTCTATAATAATTTTATTTTATTGCACTTTTAAAAGCTTTTTTAAATTATTTTAAAATTTATATAAACCTATCTATTTATTTGCAAAAACTCTACATCCAATAAAAATATCCTCTCTATAAAACTTAATATAATGATATATTATTCTTTAAACTATATTTCCAAAATACATAATATAAATATAATCACCCTATTGTTGAAATAAACTTTAGCCTTTAGTATAATTTAATAGGAAATTATAAAAAACTAATTTTTTTACAAAATCTAGCTCTATTTATAAATTGAATATTATAACTTAAATTATTTTTTCATTTAAATTATAAGTTGTTTTATAAATTATTTAGATTTTTTTAATTACATAACGTCAATATAAAAAGAAAGGACTGTACATATATGAAATTAGGAATAGTTGGTTTACCTAACGTAGGTAAAAGTACATTATTTAATGCAATAACAAAAGCAGGAGCTGAATCTGCTAACTATCCATTCTGTACCATAGAACCAAATGTAGGAGTAGTTAGTGTACCAGATAAAAGATTAGATGTTTTAGAAAAAATGTATAACTCTAAAAAAAAGGTCCCTACTGCTATTGAGTTTTATGACATTGCTGGATTAGTTAAAGGAGCAAGTAAAGGAGAAGGACTAGGAAATAAGTTCCTATCTCATATAAGAGAAGTTGAAGCTATTGTTCATGTAGTAAGATGTTTTGAAGATTCTAATATAGTACACGTGGATGGCTCTGTAGATCCTATTCGTGATATAGAAACTATTAGTTTAGAGCTTATATTTTCTGATATAGAATTAATGCAAAGAAGAATAGAAAAAAATAGTAAATTAGCTAAGAGCGGAAACAAAGAAGCCAAAGCAGAAGACGATCTTATGAAGAGAATAGTTTCTCATTTAGAGGAAGGAAAACCTGTTAGAACTTTAGAACTTGAAGAAGATGAAGAAAAATTAGTTAAAGGTTACTTTCTCTTAACTTCAAAACCTGTTTTATATGCAGCTAACGTATCTGAAGATGATTTAATGTCTGGAAATCCTGAAAATGAATTTGTTAAGAAAGTTAAAGAATTTGCAAAAGGGGAAAATTCTGAAGTAATAACTTTATGTGCAAGACTTGAAGAAGAGTTATCAACTTTAGAAGACGATGAAAAAGCTGAAATGCTTTCAGAATATGGATTAGAAGAATCTGGACTTGATAAGCTAGTTCAATCTAGTTATAAATTGTTAGGTCTTATAAGCTTTTTAACTGCAGGTCAAGTTGAAGTTAGAGCTTGGACTATAGTTAAAGGCACAAAAGCACCTAAGGCTGCTGGTAAAATTCATACTGATATTGAAAAAGGCTTTATAAGAGCAGAAGTTATATCCTATGATAAACTTATAGAATGTGGTTCTGAAGCCCACGCTAAAGAAAAAGGATTTTTTAGGCTTGAGGGAAAAGAATATGTAATGCAAGATGGAGATATTGTAAACTTTAGATTTAATGTTTAAAATAAAAAGTCAATATTAATTTATAAAAACTACATTTTAAATAAAAAACATTATAAAAAAGAGTTAAATCTTTTTTATAATGTTTTTTATACTTGTTCTAAATATTTTCTTGTTTTAAAGATTTAACTAAGGATACACAAGCCAACACCATTATAAATATAAAAGGGAATGCTGCTGCCACAGATATAATCTGTAAACTCTTTAGTCCTCCACTCATTAAAAGAACTATGGCTAGTAAAGCTTGTATTACTCCCCATAAGATTTTTTTCATCTTTGAAGGATTTAAATTTCCTTGTGAAGTAAACATAGCGAGGACAAAAGTAGCTGAATTTGCTGATGTAATAAAAAATGTGCATAGCAATACTATAGTTATTATTGAAATAAGAGTAGATAATGGATAATTTTTAACCACTAAAAATAGAGCTGTATCTGAAACTTTTGCCATCTCTTTGAGTGTTCCGATTGTTAAAGTTTCTTTTAGATTAATCCCTAATGTTCCAAAAGATGAGAACCATACAAAAGATGCAACTGATGGTGCTATCATAACTCCAAGTACGAATTCTTTTATAGTCCTCCCTTTAGATATTCTAGCTATAAATGTACCTACAAATGGAGCCCAAGCAATCCACCAAGCCCAATAAAATATTCTCCAACTACTAATCCAAGAATTATTCCCAAAAGCTTCTATTCTTAAGCTATCTTTAACAAAATCTCCTATATAAAAACCTAATCCATTAGTTAAAGAATTAAATATTTTCAGAGTAGGTCCTATAAATATAATCAAAAGTAGTAACAAAAATGCCAAAACCAAATTAATATCTGATAGGAATTTTATTCCCTTTTCAATACCACTAACTGCAGTCCAAATAAATATTATTGTAACAATCACTATTATTAATAACTGAACCAATGTAGTTTTAGGTATATTAAACAAAAAGTTAAATCCACTATTTATTTGAAGTGTACCAAGTCCTAAAGAAGTAGCCACACCTGCAACTGTAGCAAATACTGCAAAACTATCAATAATTTTACCAATAATCCCTTTTGCTCTCTTTTCACCTATAAGTGGTATAAAAATACTACTTATAAGCCCAGCTTTATTTTTTCTAAATTGAAAATATGCAAGTGCCAATCCAATTATGCTATAACTTGCCCAAGGATGGACTCCCCAATGAGTAAACGAAGTTTTCATTGCAAAATTAGCTGCTTCAGTGGATGCTGGTTCTAATCCTGGTGGATTTACAAAATGTGATAGTGGTTCTGCAACACCCCAAAATACTAACCCTATACCCATTCCTGCACCAAACAACATTCCAAACCATGAAGATGTTTTATATTCTGGTTTTGAATCATCTGAACCTAATTTTATTTTGCCATATTTACTAAAGGCTAAAATTAAAGCAAACATTACAAAGAAAAACATAACCATTAGATATAACCAACCAAATTTATCTGTTAAAAACTCATAAACTATATTACTAATATTCGAAAAATTTTCTGGAACAATTAATCCCCATACAACTATTAAGAAAACCACTAATAAGGATACTATAAAAACTTCATTATCCTGTATCTTTTTTCCCCACATAAAAACAGCTCCTTATTTATAATATAGTGTTAGATCTTTTATATTTTATATATTGGTAAAAATATATTATAATCTAACACTATATGCTATAATAAATGATAAGCTTTAAATTTTAATGTCAAATATATATTGTTCTTTAATGTCAGTTGCTAAAGAGTCTATTGCCACACCTACTCTGTGATATCTCAATTTCCATTGCTGCCCTTTGGTATCTTTGGGATTTCCAAGTGGATATGGTATAGAAATTGTTGGTACGATCCTATTTGAACCAACAGTTTTAGCAACTGGTATTAAATTACACATTTGAACAACAGTAATTCCCTCTCTTTCTATCTCTTTTACCATAGTTGCTCCGCAACGAGTGCAAGTTCCTCATGTGGAAGTTAATATAACGCCATCCACATTATCTTCCTTTAAACATTTTACTATTTCTCTAGCCATTCTAGCTGCTTCCGCCTCTGTTGTACCTGTTCCTACTGTGGAATAAAAATACTTGTGAATTTTTCCTATTTTCCCTTCCTTTTCATAAGCTTTCAAAGCATCTAGAGGAACTATAACATTTGGATCTTTATCAGCCGCTGCTGGATCAAACCCTGCATGTATAGTTTTATAAACTCCTACTTCTAACCTATCTAGTTCTGATATATCATACCTTCCCCATCTTGTTGCGGAAGCAGATTGTATTCTATCTGGGTTATCTATTGGTACTATCCCCCCAGTTGTTACGCAGGCTATATTAGCTTTACTTAAATCTTTTATAGCATCTGCAATTTTTACTCTATCTAGTTTAGGAATTGGTAATTCTGTTTTAAATTCTTCACCATTTAATTTTTTAATCATCATATCTACAGCTCTATACGCAGCTGGTTTCATTGAGTCAAGCCAAACTTGATGTCTTATACCTCTTACAAAATACCCTTCCTCATCTGCTGATAATAATTTTTCTCCTGCTAAGATCTTATCTGCAAATTTAACCATTGCCTTTATGTCTTTTCTCATTCTTCCCGCATTATTTCCACCCTTAAATATATAAACACCTTTTTTAAACATATTCACTCCAGGATTCTCTTCATGCATAGATGTTATAACTGGTACATTAAATTTTTCTTTTACAGCCTTGCATATAGCTCCACACGCTACTCCATATCTACCTGCTTGAAATGCAGGCCCTGCAAAAAATATATCAAATTGTAAATTTTCTAAAGACTCCAATATTTTTTCTAGCGCTTCCTCTTTTTTTGAACCCATAAAGTTATCTCCACATATTATTGTGTGAGTAACTTCAACATTTGTAAGTTTTCTATCAAACTCTACAGAAGGTCCAACTAGTCCCTCTCTTATTTCTGGAGGAAAATCCGCTTTGTCTTCTCCTCCTATCTGTCCAAAGAATTGATTTAAATATACTATTGCCTTTTTCATACCAACTTTCCCCCCTTAAAACTCTTCTACTGTTTTAACTGACCACCCTGACACTTGATCCCCACAGAACATTGCATTATTCTCTATAATTATTGATCCATCTTCTCTAACAGATGGTCCTAAAATTTCATCATTTGACCATCCACCAGAAAATCCGTCTCTACCTAAAGATTCAAGTTCTCCTATAACATTTTCCATAGCTGGAAGTTCTATAAGTTCTGAAACATTCCCACAGGATACAATTGCATCTGCTTTTTTATCTAAAGTAACTAATGGTTGAGATTGTCCGTCCCTTCCAGTACATTCATTGGTTATGCCTACTGTTTTAACTCCAACATTCTCTAAAGCTACAATACATTCTATAAAATCAGCATCTGGATTTCCATAGCCTTCCTCAGCAACTATTGCTCCATCTGCCCCAATTGATTTAGCCATTTGTGCTACAAATATGGCTGCACGTTTTTTTTGCTCCAAAGCAACATTTAAATTTGACATTATAATTCCTAAAAAATTAATTGTCTTACCATGTTCTTTATAAAGCCTTTTTATAGTCAGATTATTCTGAAAATCATAAGTAGACCATTTTGAGGAACATGGCATAAAGCTTCCTGAAACTACTGCACCATCCAAAACTTCATTTGGATGCATAAATGTTGGTACCATATGATTTGCATCCCATCCATAAACTAAATCATTGTATCCCATTTCTTCCATTTGAGATTGTGGTTGCATTACAAAAACTACTGAGGGTAAATCTAAAATTTCTTTTTCTCTTTTTGTAATGGATTCTAATTTATACTCTTCAATCTCTTTTGGTATTAAATCTTTTACACACTGACCTATATATTCTGCCAATTTATGCCCTGCAAGCCTTAATGCTTTATTTTTCTTTTGTTGCTCATTCTTTTCAAAATCTTCATCTGTATCTGCTACAAGTACTATATTTCTGAGCTTAGAAAAATAAGTGTATTTTGCCCCTTCTCCAGACATGTCTATAAGTCCATCTTGAAATCCTCCCCAATGTTTTCCAACTACTAAAACACTACAACCTTTTAATGCATGAGTTATTCCTTCCCCAGCTTTAGATACCTCTCCTATGAATCCTGGGAAAATTGTCTTTCCTCCTTCTACTTTTATCCTAGGCTCAATAGCTTCCTTTACAGGAACAAGCCTAACTTTATCCCCAGGTTTTACAATGAAAATATCCGCTTCTATTATATGTTCATCTTGTTTAATAAAAGCTAAAGCCTCTTTCTTATTAATTGTTAAAATCCCATCATTGTAAGACAGTGTTTCACCAAACTGAATATCTTCCACAGGGAAGTTTCCAATTTGCAATTTCATCGTTCCCACCCCTTTTTATAAGTTAATCAATAAACAAATGTTATCTATACGTTTACATCAGCTTATCTTGGTTCAATTCTATCACACAATAAACGTGATTGTAATATAATCATGTTTATTTTCGTTATTTAAATAACAAATCCTTCCTATTTGATTTTCTTATAGTTACCATTTAAACTATATAAAGTAATCTTAACCTTATAATTGCTTTACTTTTTATCAAATACTAAGTTATAATACTTATATCTTTTAATAATATAAGAAAAATGGTGATAACAATGGATAAAAAACTTATTCAGAAAAGAAGAATGATGAAATATTTTATAGAAGCTACCCAACAAATAATAGAAAAAGAATCCTTTGATTCAGTAACTGTAAGAAAAGTTTCTAATTTAGCTGGTTTTAATAGTGCTACTATTTATAATTATTTTAAAAATTTAGATGAACTAATTTATTTTAGTTGTATAAAATATTTGGAAGATTACTCTAAAGATCTTATAATCTGCTTAAAAGATTCTAAAAATATATTTGAATATTATATGAATATATGGAAATGTTTTTGCTACCATTCCTATAAAAATCCTAAAATCTATTTTCATCTATTTTTTACTAATCATACTTTATGTAAAGGTTCTATCAAAGAATATTTTGAAATATTTTGTGATGACATAGACGAACCTTCAAGAAAGTTGTTACCCATGTTACTTTCAGAAAATATTTATGATAGAAATCTGTCTTCCCTAAGAAACTTTGTAGAAAACAAGATTATAAATGAAAAAAATTTAAATGATTTAAATGAAATGATAATATTTATTTATCAAAGCATGCTATATAATATCTTAAACAATTCAATAGATTATTCTATAGACATGGCTACTGAAAAAACTTTAAAGTACATAAACCAAGCTATATTATCCTACAGGCTTTAGTAAAATACATATATTTTAATATTAATTTTTTATTACTAAACTATACATATTTTTCCTAATGAAGTATAATATAATATATATATTATAAAGGAGATATGTTTATGTTAAATGAATTTTATACTAAAGGTGAAGAAATAGCAAATGCTATAACTCATGGCATTGGTGCTTTATTATCTATAGCTGCTTTGGTTATTTTGATTGTATTTTCAGCTAAATATGGGAACGCTTGGTATGTAACGAGTTATAGCATCTTTGGAGCATGCCTTTTTATATTATATTTGGAATCTACCTTATACCATAGTCTTCAGGGCAAAAAAGTAAAAAAATTATTTAGGATATTTGATCATTCCTCTATTTTTCTTTTAATCGCAGGTACCTATACTCCATTTATACTTACTTCTCTTAGAGATCCTTTAGGTTGGACTATATTTGGTATAGAATGGGGTCTTACTTTAATAGGAATCATCTTAAAAGTTTTTACAACTGGTAAATACGAAAAACTATCTACGGGAATATATATTTTTATGGGTTGGCTTATAATGCTTCATGCTAAAAAATTAGCTTTAGTTATACCAAAAATATCTCTTATATATCTCATAGTAGGTGGAATTATTTACACTGTTGGAGCTTTTCTTTTTATGTTAGATGATATACCTTATAACCACTCAATATGGCATTTATTTGTAATTGCGGGAAGCGTTTTTCACTTTTTCTCACTTTTCTATATGATACCAAGGTAACAAATAGAACACTATGAACTATATATTAAATATATTTTCATAGTGTTTATTTTAATTGTAAAACTTTAAATATTCCCTATAACAAATTAAATTTTTTTCAATATTTCTCCTGTCAACCACTGGATATTTTCTAAGTTTAAAACATTATCTTTTAAGCTGTGTACATTAGGAATATAGTATCCTCCTGGTATTATACTGTTATTGGAAAAAATTATGCTTACAGCTGGATTTTTTTTAAATGAAAAGTCATCAGATAATGGGTAATATTTACACATAAATTTTTTACTATTATTTTTATAAGAAGCTAAAGAAATCTGTAACAAATCAGCTAATTCATAATCTAATTCTTTTGAGTAATATACCATAGGTATATCTCCTATTCCTACACAATCAAAATTAATTATTTTCTTCTCCTTAAAATATTTATCCTTTTCCTCCCAATACTTTGATAGTAAATTAGATCCCAGCAAACCACTTTCCTCATTATCTAAAAATACTATTTTTATTCTATCTGTCTTTTTCTTCAAACTTTCATTATTTTTTAGTTCATATGCAATATTTAAAAGGGCTATCACTCCACTTGAATTATCATTGTAATTTTTTTTATTTTTTATAAGCATAGGGAAAATAATTAATATAACTACTATCATATAAGACATACTTATATTTAATACATTTCTCATAAATCTAATTAATAATAAAATAATAATAATATATACTATACTACCTATTATTTGTCTTGTATGACCTAAAAGTTTAAAAATAAATCCAAGGAACTTAGGCATAGTACCTGGAGTATCATAATGAGCAGTAAATATAATATCTGCATTGCCTTCTACTGTACATAAATTTCTACATTGTTTTACGTTTTTCCCTTGTATTATCTCTGTTTCATATCCTAAAGATTTTAATTCCTTATCTACAAATTCTAAAAAATCTGTTTTTTCATTATAAGTATGTCTTATTCCAAAATCTTTAGTAACTTTATTAGAAATATAATTTAAATAGTTCATATATCCCCCATTAGCAAATTATTAAAATCTATAATTTAATAATTTGCAAAATAACATATTAATTGCTATGGAAATTATTATATACTTGATATTAATATTTCACAATGGTATATTTTATATATAAGTGTATATACACATGTATATAAAATCTGTATACTTTCGGAGGATTATATGAAAACAAATTTAAAAGATAAAATAGCCCATCTAAAAAAAGAAAGAAATGCCATAATACTTGCTCACTATTATCAAAAACCTGAAATTCAAGATATAGCAGATTCAGTAGGTGATTCTTACTATCTAAGTAAAATAGCAAAGGATTGTAGTGAATCCACAATATTATTTTGCGGAGTAAAATTTATGGCTGAAAGCGCTAAAATTCTTTCTCCTAATAAAACCATACTTTTGCCTGTATTTGATGCTGGATGTCCAATGGCAGATATGATATCTAAAAAAGATGTATTAAATTTAAGAAAAAATCACCCTAATGCAAAGGTAGTGTGCTATATAAATTCTTCTGCTGAAGTAAAGTCTGTATCTGATGTTTGTTGCACTTCATCAAATGCAATAAATATTATAAAAAACTTACCAGAGAAAAAAATAATTTTTATTCCAGATAAAAATTTAGGAGAATATATACAATTCCAAATACCAGATAAAGAAATAATATTATGGAATGGTTTTTGCATAACTCATAAAAAAGTAAGATTAGAAGAAATTGAAAAAATTAAGAGCTTACATACTAATATAAAAGTTTTGTGTCATGGAGAATGTGAAAAAGAAATTCGTCATGTCTCTGATTTAGTAGGAAGTACAGGGGATATTATAAAATTTGCCACAAAAAGTAATGATAAAAAATTTTTAATAGTTACTGAAGAAGGAATTCTTCATCAATTAAAAATAAAAAATCCAGAAAAACAATTCTATTTTCCTGGCAAAGGAATGAACTGTATAAACATGAAAAAAACTTCTTTAAAAAATGTTTATGATAGTTTTTTAAATTTAAATTATAAAATAGAATTAGATGAAAGTTTAAGATTAAAGGCCTATGATGCCCTTATAAATATGCATACTTTAGGAGGCAAATAATCATGAATATTTACGCTGATGTATTAATTGCTGGAAGTGGCGTAGCTGGATTATATTCAGCTTTAAATTTAAGAAAAGATTTAAAAATAGTATTAATTTCAAAAGGTAACCTTAATGAATGTAATACTACCCTAGCCCAGGGTGGAATCTCTGTAGCAAGAAATAATGATGATATAAACGCTTTTGTAGAAGATACTTTAAAAGCAGGATCCTATGAAAATAACTTGTGTGCAGTAAAAACATTAGCAAAAGAATCTAGAGAAAATATCAACAAATTACAGGATATGGGCTTTAACTTAGATAAATACGAAGATCAATTAAATTATACAAGAGAAGGAGCTCATAGTATAAACAGAATAGTTCATTTTAAGGATTGTACTGGTAAAAAATTAGAAGAAACCTTAATCAATGAAACACTTAAAAGAAGTAACATAACCATAATTGAAAATTGTAATCTTATAGATTTAATACAAAATAATAATACTTGCTTTGGAGGTATATGTTTAAAAAATAAAGAACAAATAAACATATATTCAAAAGTAACAATACTGGCAACAGGAGGTATAGGCGGATTATTTAAAAACTCAACTAATGAGCCAATTATATCTGGAGATGGTATAGCCATCGCTATAAAAAATAATATAGAAATTAAAAACTTGGATTATATACAATTTCATCCTACAGCATTTTTTAAAGACACTGCTAAGGAAAGAAAATTTTTAATTTCTGAGTCAGTAAGAGGAGAAGGAGGAAAGCTTTTAAATTCTAAAGGCGAAAGATTTGTAGATGAATTACTTTCTAGAGATATAGTAACCAAATATATCCTTGAAGAAGAAAGAAAAACTAACTCTAAGAATGTATATTTAGATATCACCTTTAAACCAGAAACCTTTTTAAAAAAAAGATTCCCTACTATTTATGAAAATTGTTTAAAAAACGGCATAAACATTTGTAAAGATACTATTCCTGTATCTCCAGCACAACATTATTTTATGGGTGGTATACAAGTAGACTTGTTTGGAAGAACTTCTATGAATTGTTTATATGCTTTTGGTGAAGTAAGTTGCACTGGAGTACATGGTAAAAATAGACTAGCTAGCAACTCTTTGCTAGAAGGACTAGTATTTCCAAAACGTGGAGCTGAAAAAATAAATTTTGAAATAAACAATCTTGAAGTATCAGATACAAAGGCTTATACATTGGAACATAATATAAGATATTATAGTTTATTAAATAAAAAAATAATTACAAAATATCTACTTAAGCTAAGGAGTGATTTACAAAATGAATTGGTTACTTGTTGATGAAATACTTAAATCTGCAATTAAAGAAGATCTATCCTTTGAGGATATAACTACAGAATCTATAATAAATGAAAACAAGAGAGCAAAAGTAGATTTAATTGCAAAAGAAGATGGTATAATTGCTGGCTTAGAAGTTTTTAAAAGGGTATTTTTATTAATTGGAGATGTAGATGCTAAGTTTTATATAAAAGACGGTGATAAAGTACATAAAGATGAAAAAATAGGTGAAGTTTTTGGAAATGTAAAAACTCTCCTAACTGCAGAAAGAGTTGCTTTAAACTTTCTTCAAAGGATGAGTGGAATAGCCACCTTAACCAGACAATTTGTAGATGAATTGAAAAGCACAAAAACTAAATTACTAGATACTAGAAAAACTACTCCAAATCTTAGAATTTTTGAAAAATATGCTGTAAGGGTTGGTGGAGGTTTTAATCACAGATTTGGATTAAATGATGGAATTCTTATAAAAGATAATCATATCAATGCAGCGGGAGGAATAAAAAATGCTATAGCTTTAGCAAAAAACAATGCCCCGTTCGTAAGAAAAATAGAAGTTGAAGTTGAAAATTTAGAACAATTAAAAGAAGCTTTAAATTGTAAAGCAGATATAATTATGCTTGATAATATGTCTTTAGATATGATGAAAGAAGCCATATATATAATAGATGGAAGAGCAATAACTGAAGCTTCTGGAAATGTGACCTTAGACAAAATAAAAGATATAGCGAACTGTGATATAGATTATATTTCTACTGGATCCCTTACTCATTCTTTTAAAGTTTTAGATTTAAGTATGAAAAATTTAACCTACTTATAGCTACAAAATTTCATTTTTCATTTTCTATAGTTATATTCCAATTAAAATTTAAAATAATCTGTGAAAACTCTATTTTTATAAAGATTATTATCACTTTCTATAGAGTTTACATAGATTATTTTTTTGTGCATAATCCACTTCATATACTTTTATATTTTTGAACAATATTTACATTTAGTTAATAAATTCCAATATATTTTTTTACAAAATTCTTCAAATAATAACAAGCATATAATATATCTATAAATATTATAAATGCTTATAATCATTTAATTTATAAATAAATTATACAGTATAATTTATTAAATTTTATGTTTTTTATTTACTCCAAAGCCTTGAAATAGTATGTATATATTCATGCTAAAATAAATTAATAAATTAATATATTCATTTATTTTGTAACATAAATTTTTTTATTCACATATAATATACTGAATTTTAAAAATTGAAGGAATATTTACAATTTTAAAGAATAATTCATAAATTTAAACTTAGTGTTAATAAATGGTTAATTTGTGAAATTGTTCTTTATTTTGCGGATTGATATAATTAATATTATAAATTCCAATTAACCATAAATTTATTAGGGGGTAAATATTTATGAAAAGTAAAAAATTATTAGCTACAGTCTTAAGTGCTGTAATCACTTTTTCAGCAGTCTCTGCAGTTTCTGCTGCACCTGTAGGAAAAGAAAGTAAAAAGGAACCGAAAACCACAACAATATCTTGGGACAAAAGTAAACAAAATACTAAAAAAGCTACTACCGGTATAACTCAAAAAAAATTTAACAATTCTGATGAAATAACTAAATTCTTTGAAAAAAACATCTCTAAATTTGGTGTAAAGAAAGGTTCTCTTAAAAATACCAAAGCTGTAAAGGATGACAAAGGTAAAACTCATTATCATATGATCTATCAAATAGAAGGAATCCCTGTATACTATGGAAGAATTGTTTTTACAACTGAAAAAGATTCATCTATGGATTCTATAAATGGTAGAATTGATACTGCTTTTGAAAATGAAAGTTGGAAAGACAAAGTTAAACTATCAAAGGATAATGCTATAGAAAAAGCTAAAAATAGCCTAAAATATGATAATTTATCTAAATCAAATGCAGACTTATATTTGTACAATTTTGAAGGAAATCCTTATGTAGTTTATTTAGTAAATTTAGTTACAAATGATGGAGATTGGAATGTCTTTGTTAATGCTGAAAATGGTTCTATAGTAAACAAATTTAATAACACCCCTACTTTAATTGATAATAAAGATCAAAAATTACCCAATGCTGAAGAGATTAAAAAAAGTTCTGAAAAAGTTCCTAATATAAATAGTGTAATAAATGTTAATGGACAAAGTACTAAAGGCCAAGGAAAAACTAGTCTAAATGGAATAGTAGATATCGATTTAACCTATAAAGACGGAAAATATTATTTAAAAGACAGTAATAAGAACATTTATTTATATGATATAAATAATAGCTGGGCTTGTTTGTATAATTATCCTAAATCATATATATTAAGACAATCAAATCTTGTAGAAAATAACAACAATAAGTTTACAGATGATAAACATGTTGTTGCAGTAGATGGTTATGTTAATTTATCCAAAACCTATGATTATTATAAAAATAAATTCAACAGAAATAGTATAGATAACAAAGGTATGAATGTTGAAGGATTTATTCATGCTGGTAAAAATTTTAATAATGCCTTTTGGAGAGATGACCTAGGGTCTATGTTCTTTGGTGATGGAGATGGAAGAGTATTCTCTCCTCTATCAAAATCCTTAGATATTGTAGGCCATGAATTAAGTCACGGTGTAACTAGTAAAGAATCCAAGCTTAAATATGAAAATGAATCTGGGGCCTTAAATGAATCCTTCTCCGATATTATGGGAGTAGCTATTGATGGTAAGAACTTTGAAATAGGTGAAGAATGTTATACACCAAATATTCCTGGAGATACAATGAGAGATATGAAGGATCCATCTAGAGGAGACCAACCAGCTCATATGAAAGATTTCAAATATCTTCCTAATGATGAAGACAATGATTGGGGTGGAGTTCATACAAATTCAGGTATAATAAACCATGCTGCTTATTTAATTGCAGATGGCATGGAAAAATCCGGTGAAGCAAATGGTAAAGATATTATGGCAAAATTATTTTATAGAGCTAATTGCTATCAATGGGATGAAACAACAAATTTTGCTAAATGTAGAAATGACTTAATTAAAGTTACTAAAGACCTTTATGGTGAAAATAGTAAGCATGTGAAAATTGTTGAAAATGCCTTTGATCAAGTTGGAATAACTGCTACACCTCAATTACCATTATAATTAAAAATATTTTAAGTTTATAAATATATCTATATAAACTTATAAACCTATTAATACTTTACTTAATAAATATTAATAGGTTTATAAGTAACAATTTATATTCTATTGGAGGTTAAGATATTTATGAAAAGTAAAAGATTATTAGCTACAGTGTTAAGTGCTATAATTACTTTTTCCGCAGTATCTGCAGTTTCTGCTGCACCTGTAGGAAAAGAGAGTAAAAGCGAGCCAAAAACTACAACTATATTTTGGGAAAATAACACTCACAATACTAGAAAATCTACTACTGGCATAACTCAAGAAAAATTTAACAGCTCCCAGGATATAACTAAATTCTTCGAAAAGAACATCTCTAAATTTGGTGTAAAGAAAGGTTCTCTTAAAAATACTAAAGTTGTAAAAGATGACAAAGGTAAAACTAACTATCATATGATTTATCAAGTAGATGATATTCCTATATATTATGGAAGAATTGTTTTTACAACTAAAAAAGATTCATCTATAGACTCTATAACTGGTAAAATTGATGCGACTTTTGAAAATAATAGTTGGAAAAACAAAGTCAAACTATCAAAGGATAATGCTATAGAAAAAGCTAAAGATAGCATAAAACATGATAGTTTATCTAAAACAAATGCAGATTTATATTTATACAACTTTGAAGGAAAACCTTATGTAGCTTATTTAGTTAATTTGGTTGCAGATAATGGAAATTGGAATGTTTTTGTTAGTGCTGAGGATGGTTCTATAATAAATCAATTTAACAATACCCCTACCCTAATTGAAAATAAAGATGAAAATTTACCTAATGCTGAAAAAATTAAAAAAGCTTCCAAAGAACCTGCCAATATAAATAATGTAATAAATGTTAATGGTGAAACTGTTAAAGGACAAGGTAAAACTACTTCAGACGGAATAGTTGATATTGATTTAACTTATGGAAATGGAAAATATTATCTGAAAGATAGTAATAAAAATGTTTATCTATATGACATAAATAATAGTTGGGCTCCTACAATTGGTCTTTTTTCTAAAGATTATATATTAAGACGTTCAACCCTTGTAGAAAATAACAGCAATAAATTTACAGAGGATAAACATGTTACTGCAGTAGATGGTTATGTTAATTTATCCAAAACTTATGATTACTATAAAAATAAGTTTAATAGAAATAGTCTAGATAATAAGGGTATGAATGTTGAAGGATTCATTCACACTGGTAGAAAATTCAATAATGCCTTTTGGAGAGATGACCTTGGTTCTATGTTCTTCGGTGATGGAGATGGTAAATTATTCTCTTCCTTTGCAAGTTCTTTAGATGTTGTAGGTCATGAAGTGAGTCATGGTGTAACTAGTAAAGAATCCAATCTTAAATATGAAAAGGAGTCTGGTGCTTTAAATGAATCCTTCTCTGATATTATGGGAGTAGCTATTGAGGGTAAGAACTTCCAGTTAGGTGAAGACTGCTATACTCCAAATATTCCTGGAGATGCATTAAGAGATATGGAAGACCCATCTAAAGGAAATCAACCAGCTCATATGAAAGATTTTCAAGATCTTCCTGTTGATAAAGAGCATGATTGGGGTGGAGTTCATACAAATTCAGGTATAATAAATCATGCTGCTTATTTAATTGCAGTTGGAATGGAAAAATCCGGCGAGTCAGATAGTAAAGATATTATGGCAAATTTATTTTATAGAGCAAACTGCCATTACTGGGATGAAATAACAGATTTTGCTAAATGCAGAAATGATGTAGTTAAAGTTGCTAAGGATCTTTATGGTGAAAATAGTAAACATGTGAAAATTGTTGAAAATGCTTTTGACCAAGTTGGAATAACTGCTACACCTCAATTGCCATTATAATCAAATATACTTTGATTATAAAATATATTTATAAAACTATATAATTTTAGTATTTTACTTTATAAACATTAATAGGTTTATAAGTAACAATATATTATACTGGGGGTTATTTATTTATGAAAAGTAAAAAATTATTAGCTACAGTGCTAAGTGCTGTAATCACTCTTTCTACTGTTTCTGCAGTTTATGCTGCGCCTGTAGGAAAAGAAAGTAAAGTTGAACCAAAAACTACAACAATAACTTGGGAAAAAAATGAACAAAATACTAAAAAAGCTACTACTGATATAACTGAAAAGAAATTTAACAATTCTGGGGAAATAGCTAAATTCTTTGAAAAAAATATATCTAAATTTGGTGTACAAAAAGGCTCTCTTAAAAGCACCAAAACTGTAAAAGACGAAAAAGGTAAAACTAATTATCATATGATTTATGAAGTAGAAGGTATACCTGTATACTATGGAAGAATTGTCTTTACAACTGAAAAAGACTCCTCCATGGATTCTATAAATGGTAGAATTGATACTGTTTTTGAAAATGGAAATTGGAAAAACAGAATTAAACTATCAAAGGATGATGCTATAGCAAAGGCTAAAAATAATATTAAAGACGGAAAAGCAACTAGTAACAAAGCTGACTTATATCTATATAATTTTGAAGGTAAACCTTATGTAGTTTATTTAGTAGATTTAATCACAAATAACGGAAATTGGAAAGTTTTTGTTAATGCAGAAAATGGATCTATAGTAAATAAATTTGATAATACTCCTACTTTAATTGATGCTAAAGACCAAAAATTACCCAATGCTAAAAAAATTAAAGATGAAACTAAAAAAACTAGTAACACAAATAATATAACTGATGTTCAAGGTCAAAGTGTTAAAGGAAAAGGAAAAACTAACTTAGATGGAATAGTAGATATTGATCTAACTTACAAAGACGGAAAATATTATTTAAAAGATAGCAATAAAAATATTTATCTATATGATTTAAAAAATCAAGTTAACGATGATGATTTATATTCCTATATTATAGATTACTATTACTATGGAGGCCCTAATTATAAGCAAAAATTAATGTCTAAATCTGAACTAGTATCTAATGAAAATAATAATTTTATAAATGACAATCAAGTTAATTCTGTGGACGCTTATGTAAATACAACTAAAACTTATGATTATTATAAAAACAAATTAAACAGAAATAGTATTGATAATAAGGGTATGAATGTTAACGGATTTGTTCACGTAGGTAACAATTATAATAACGCCTTTTGGTACGGACCATATGACAGTATGTTCTTTGGCGATGGAGATGGAGTACGCTTCTCTTCTCTTGCAAGATCTTTAGATGTTGTAGGTCATGAACTAAGCCATGGTGTAACTAACAAAGAATCTAATCTTGCTTATAAAAATGAGTCTGGCGCTTTGAACGAATCATTTTCAGATATTATGGGAGTAGCTATTGATGGTAAAAATTTTGAAATAGGTGAGGATTGCTGGACACCAAATATTCCTGGAGATACAATGAGAGATATGAAGGATCCATCTAGAGGAAATCAACCTGCTCATATGAAGAATTATGTAAATACCTCTAAAGATAATGGTGGTGTTCATACAAATTCAGGTATAATAAATCATGCAGCTTATTTAATTGCAGATGGGATAGAAAAATCCGGTGAAAAGAATAGTAAGGATATTATGGGGAAATTATTTTATACTGCTAATTGTTATAAATGGGATGAAACAACAAATTTCGCTAAATGCAGAAATGACGTAGTGCAAGTTACTAAAGAACTTTATGGTGAGAATAGCAAATATGTAAAAATTGTTGAAAATGCATTTGATCAGGTTGGTGTAACTGCTACACCTCAATTACCATTATAATAAAAACTCCATTAAATCTATAAAATATATCTATATTAAAAACTAAATTTAAATAAATAAGATGATTTCTTACTTGTATAGAAATCATCTTATTTATATATAATAATTACATTATGTACTTTTGTATTTTACTATATAAAATTAATATATCTATAAGTAACAATATATTATATTGGGGGCTAAGATGTTTATGAAAAGTAAAAAATTATTAACTATACTTTTAAGTACTATAATGACTTTTTCACCTGTTTCATCAATTTATGCTGCTGGACCCGTAGGGAAAAAAAGTGAAAACGAGCCAAAAACCACCACGATACTTTGGGAAAAAAGTAAACAAAACAATAAGAAAGCTACTACTAATATAAATGAAAAAAAATTTAACAATTTCGAAGAAATAAACCAATTCTTCCAAGAAAATATCTCTAAATTTGGTTTGAAAAAAGGATCTCTTAAAAGCACAAAAACTTTAAAAGATGAAAAAGGTAAAACTTACTATCATACAATTTACCAAATAGAAGGTATACCTGTATACTATGGAAGAATAGTTTTTACTACTGAAAAAGATTCTACCATGAGTTCTATAAGCGGTAGAGTGGACATTGCTTTTGAAAATGGAAATTGGAAAAATAAAATTAAACTATCAAAGAGTGATGCTATAGCAAAAGCTAAGAATAACATCAAATATGAAGAGTTATATGAATCAAAAGCAGACTTATATTTATATAATTTTGAAGGAACTCCTTATGTGGTTTATTTAGTAGATCTAGTTACAGATACGGGAAATTGGAATGTTTTTGTTAATGTTGAAGATGGTTCTATAGTAACTAAATTTAATAATACTCCTACTTTGGTTGATACCAATGATTAAAAATTATCCAGTGGTAAAAATATTAAAGCTAAAAAAACTAATAAAACAAATAATATAGTTGAAGTTCAAGGTAAGACCCTCCAAGGAAAAGGTAAAAGTCTTTAAATGGAATAGTAGATATTGATCTAACTTATAAAGATGGAAAATATTATTTGAAAAATAGTAATAAAAATATTTATATCTATGATCTAAATAATAGCTGGATAAACACTAACAATACCTCTAAATCATCCCTACTAGAAACTTCTAATCTTATAGAAAATAATAACAATGAATTTATAGATGATAAGCATATAATTGCTATAGATACTTATATAAATTTAGAAAAAACTTACGATTATTACAAAAATAAATTTAATAGAAATAGTATTGACAACAAAGGAATGAATGTTGAAGGCTTTATTCATTTTGGTGAAAAATATGTGTGTGCTGATTGGATTGAAGATCTTGGTTCCATACTCTTTGGGGGTGATGAAATATATAGTTCTCATATGTCAAAGTCTTTAGATATTGTAGGTCATGAGTTTAGTCATGGTGTAACGCATAAAGAATCTAATCTTAAATATGAAAACGAATCTGGTGCTTTAAATGAATCTTTTTCAGATATTATAGGGGTAGGTATTAAAGGCAAAAACTTTCAATTGGTGAAGACTGCTGTACACCAAATATTGATGGAGATGCAATAAGAGATATGCAAGATCCATCTAAATGGGGGCAACCAGCTCATATGAAAGATTATAGATCTCGCACTTTATATGATTATAACGGAGGTGTTCATATAAATTCAGGTATAATAAACCATGCAGCTTACTTAATTGCAGATGGAATAGAAAAATTAGGAGCAGAAAATAGTAAAGACATTATGGCGAAATTATTTTATATAGCAAATTGCTATGAATGGTATGAGACAACAAATTTCTCTAAGTGTAGAAATGATTTAATTAAAGTTACTAAGAACCTTTACGGTGAAAATAATAAATATGTTCAAATTGTAGAAAATGCTTTTGATAAAATTGGAATATATGCTACTCCTCAATTACCATTATAATAAAAAGTATCTTGAGATTATGAAAATATTTATAACCTTTTCTAGTAGCTTTTTAGGAATTTCTTTTTATGGATACTTTATATCAACACCATTTTAAAAATGAGTATATAGGTATATTTATATAGAGAATAAATTTGCCTACATACCCGAATCAATAAGATGACTTTTACACTGAACAAAAGTCATCTTATTTAAATTCTATTTATATTAATTATAATCTATCTATTTATACTTATAGTTTTATTTTTCTGCATTTTTTAGATTTTTTATTATACTTTTTCATTTCTTTTTCTATCTCCGTTATTAATTCATTAAATTTTAAATTCCTTTCTCCTAAAAGTATTTTTACTGCATCCTCTAGAGTTTCCATAGTATAAATACTAAAATCTCCTTTTCTTATAGCCTCTTCTACTTCTTTATTTAAAACTAAGTTTTCTTTATTTGTTTTTGGTATTAGTATGCCTTTTCCCTTTATATCCTTTTTATATCTACACACATCATAAAATCCTTCTATTTTTTCATTTACACCACCTATAGGCTGAACCTGACCAAATTGATTTATTGATCCTGTAACTGCTATACTTTGTGTTACAGGTATATTACTTAAAGCTGATAACATAGCTATAGCCTCTGCTACGGAAGCACTATCTCCATCTACTTTTCCATATATCTGTTCAAAACTCAAATGGAAATCTACTGGTAATGTATCATATTTCCCTATTATACTGTTTATATACCCCTTTAATATACTTATAGCTTTGTTGTGTATATTTCCACTTAAATCACTTTCCTTTTGGATATCTATAATATTTCCATTACCTTTATAACAACAACAAGTTATTCTAATAGGTCTTCCAAAACTTGCATATCCTAGATCTATTACGGATAAACCATTCACTTGCCCAATTTTATTTCCTTTTATATCTATAAATATTCTTTCCTTTTCGTAGCCTTCCATAACTTCTTTTTCTACTTCCTCTTTTTCATAAGCTACAAATTGTATATCTTCTTTTGTTATAATGTCTCTATCTTCAACCCTAGCTTTATTATCCGCCTGTATTAATAATCTATCTATCTCATAATTATCAAAATAAAATTTATTTTTATTTTCAGCTTTTCTTGATAAATATTTGCATACTTCTTTTACAGCCTCTTCATTTATATTTTTTAAATTTTCATTTTCACATATATTATATATTTTTTTGCAAATCCATTCTTTACTCTTGCTATTTATATCCACTATCTTATTATATTCTGATTTTAATTTAAATATCTTTTTAAAATCTTCATCATAATTATAAAGTAAATTATAGGTTTCATAATCTCCTATAATTATTACCTTTAATTTAGTGTTTATTGGTTCGGGTTTTAACCCTCCTAACGATAATAGTTCTAGATATCCCTTATTATAATCAAAATCTATCTTATCATTTATAAGGGCTTTCTTTAAATAGAAATAAGCTGAGCCATTTGTAAGCAAACTATTAGCTCTTATAATTAAGCAACCCTCATTAGATTTCAAAAGTGATCCTGCTTTAATTAAACTAGCATCTGTATAATATACTCCATTTTTATTTTCATATTCTATGCTTCCAACTAAATTATTTACTGAAGGACTTTCTTCAAATATAACTAAAGGATTCTTATTTAAAGTATTATCCACTATTATATTTACTTTATATTTATATATACCCTGTACTATAATTTCTTGATCATCTTCATAATTTGAAGTGTAATTTTCTATTAATTCCTTTTCTATATTTCTGCAAACACTATTTAAAAAATCTAGAGCCTGAATATTATCTTCAAACTCAATTCTATATTCTTCTTTTAAACTTTTCATTTCTATTTCAAAATAAGTCTTCATTATATCTTTTAGTTCTTCTAATCCTTGCAGCTCCATATCAGCTAATATTTCTAAAGAAGCTTCTGCCTTTTCTTTTAATTTAGATACTTTTGTTAATATCTCTTCTTTATCTTCTTTATTCAAATCCTCATATTCACTTTCACTTAGAGCTTTACCATCCCTTATAGGCATAAAAACAAATCCAGATACACCAGTTTTTATTTCAAACCCTTCTTGTTTTGACTCCTCTATAAGTTCATTTACTATTTCATTCCTTTTTTTCTCCATACTGTCTAAAATAATTTCTTTTTCTTTATTGGAAGATTTATTATAAAAATCATATATACATTCATTATATTCTCTTTGAATATCTTCTAATTTTTCTTTTAATATTTTTCCCATACCATTTTTCAAATATATACTATAAGGATATCTTTCTTCCTCTAAAACTACATAGCAAATATCCTTTGGCTTACTTTTTTTCTCTAATTTTTGACTTATAAAATTTATTATACTATCTAATTTTTCTTTAGAAAAATCATCTACTAAGTATAAATTGTATCCTGGTTTATCTATATCTAAAGCAAGATTTATCTTTTCATATATAGAATTATATTCCGGAGTATACTTTTGGGTTTTATCTATATTAATATCATTAAGTTCTACATTATATAATAAATCCTTTGACTCTATTTTTCTTAACATGTTTCACTCCCCCTTTTAGTCATTAATATATTAATATTCATTAAGGTTTACTTTAGTAACTAAAGAGGTTTATATTTTCATAATAAAAAATATAAAATCAAGTTTCTTTGTTGACATTCCTTTATATATATTATATTACCTATATTAAATATAAGTTCTTAATACTATTTTTTCTTAAATAATAAAACTATCCATTAGAGATGATTTTTTATTTTAAAGAAAGTTTAACTAATTTAAATAATCAATTTTATCCTAGTATCAATTATAATTATCTTCTTTATATTAAATTACTTATATAAAAAGCCAAATTACTTAAATAATAAAAGTAATTTGGCTTCTTATTTTTTATATATTAAAGAAGAACATATCTAAGACTTATAAGTACATATGTTATAAATACTGCTGTACCACTTAATAGAAAAGTTATAAAAATTCTACGCAAGGCGTAGTTATTACTACCCACAAAACCACTTCCTATTTTTTCTTTTAACTATACTTTACAATTATAATAATATATATAGGCTTTGTAAGCAAACTAAATAATTGCTAAATTTTCTTAAAATTGCACAATAAAATTAATTATATATTAATATGCTATTATTTTAACAATTTTTTCTCTATATTTCTCCTTATTTTTATATATAATAATATTAGTATTTGTTCATTTTCTAAGCTTTCAATAACTTTTCTCTTCTTTCAGAGCCCATTATAAATATGAATTATAACTTTCATTAACCTTTAGAATGTCAAATTCCAATTTAAGACTTAATAAAATTTTAACCATTCTCTTTCTTATTCTGTTAAATGAAGAGGAATTTTTTTAAAATACTAATTTGTGATAAGCATTTAAGTATGCTTTCTCTTTATAAGTTAATAAATTTATATAAACAGCATCTAAATCTATAGATGTACAATTTATTTATTGTATCGTTATAATATTTATGGTAATACTATTTATAGTATTGTCAATAAAATTATTATATAATTAGTAGTTTTCCTATATGTCAATAGGTTTCAAATTAAATTATTTTAAATTTACCAATACTATGTTATAATATACATAAAATTATAGCAATTATTTATTATTTTAAATACATATTAGTAAAGGAGTTATACTTATGGGTTTTAAAGAAAAACTTGGATCATACTACACAGAAGCATATCTAAAAAAATATGGAGATAGAATTACTCAAGTTCAAGGTAATGTAATTTCAGCTAAGGTTGAAAAAAAATCTATACTTTGGATTCTTAATAAAATTACAGTAACTTTACTTGTAAAACCTGAAAGAAGTAAAAATGTTATCAAATGTACTTATATAAAGAAAAAGTGGTTTAAAAAACCTGAATTTATAAATGTATCCCAGGGAAATTTTATACTTGTACAAGGTTTAAAAGGTAAAAAAGGAAAAGAAAACAGAGAATCTATTGAGATAATAAATGTTAGAAATATGACTACAAAGAAAGATTTAATACCTATGGAAGGTAATATACAAAAGGTAAAAAAAGTACAAAGAATTAAAAAATAGAACTTAGCTTTAACTAAGTTCTATTTTTCATTTATTATATGTATATGATCTATTTCCACATTTTTTAAAGCCTCAAAAACTATATGTAAAGTTTTTGAATTAATATCTTTACCATATTTATTATAATAATTAACAGCATGTTCTTCTCTTTTTTCAGCCATTTCTAATAGTATACTATCATTATCATATTTATCATAATTTATTTTAGCAAGCTTAGGCATTTCTCTTATTCCTGCTAAATTTTTATGAACCATAGCATGACCATATTCTACATTGGCCAAAGCCTTAAATAATTTTGATACTTTTTCATTTTTAGCTAATTCGGAAGCTTTCTTATAAAAATCCCCATTAAATACTTCTAATTTTACGGCATGATCTAATATTTTAAGCACTTTTCCATTTAACTCTTTCTCTTCTAGCCTATATATAAATTTTTCCTCACTTAAATATTTTATAGGGGCTCCACATATAGGACAAAATTTTATAGAATCAATAGTATTTTTATCTAAAAAAGCTTCCTTATTTAAATTATAATTTCTTTCATTTATTTCTATACCACAAATGTTACAAAACAACTTTTGCATAACTTCCCCTCCTATAATTAATTATTCTATATAATATGTCAAAACTATTAAAAATTATACACCTAGAATAAACTCCCAACATTATTATACAGTATAACATAACTGTATTAAAAGCAAAAAAATTTTTTGCTTCTTTTAAAGATTATCCTTTTATAACTTTCTTATTTAGTATTCAGTAGAATATATTTGAAGTTTTCCTCATATTTATTTAGTGTTAGTATTTTACAGGAGTTGAAATATATTTTTTATGCTTAAAAAAAGAAGTACTTTTTTTAAAGAGTCCCTTACATTAATAGTTTCTAATTTAGCAACTGGGGTGTGTGCTTTTACTTTTTCTATACTTATTTCTAATAAACTTGGTGCTGAGGGTATGGGACTTTATGGACTAATTATGCCTATTTATGATTTATTCATTTGTCTTATAAATGGTGGTATAACTGCAGCTATATCTAGAAATTGTGCTATCTATTTCGGTAAGAATGATTTTGGTAATTTACATAAAACTATAGAAGCTACACTAACTTTTATTACCATATGGGCAATAATTGTGGTATGTTTTGTTTTTATTAATTCCACTTATATAAGCACTCATATAATAAAGGATAGCAGATCTCTTAAAGCTTTAAGAGTTGTGTGTCCTGCCATGATTTTTATTGCTTTATCAGCTATACTAAAAGGATATTTTTACTCTATATCAACTTCCAAAGTCCCTGCCACCATAGATATATTAGAAAAAGGACTTAGAATTGTTGTATTTTCTATTATAATTTATTACTTTAATATTTCATCAGTAGCTGGAACTGTAACCGCCGCTTATACCACTCTTACTGTTGGAGAATTAGCAAGTTTAATTTTTTTATATTTTTTTTATATAAAAAATAAATTAAAGTACAAATTTAATTATAGTAAATCTGAGGATGGGCTACAGCTTCTTTTTAATGTACTTATAGTATCATTACCACTATGCTTAAATAGTTTTTTAACCACAGCTTTATATACATTATCCACTCTTATAATACCAAGAAGATTAGTACTATGTGGTATAAATTATAAAGAGGCTTTATCATTGATAGGAAAGTTCTCAAATATGGCTTTGTCTATTCCTTTATTTCCTTCAATAATATTGACATCTATTTGTACTATATTAATACCTGATTTATCTGAAAGTATGAGCAAAGGTAACTATTTCGCTATGGAAAACAGAATAGAAAAGATTATAAAAGTCTCTTTAATATTAAGCTTAAGCACTTTATCTATTTGTGTTGCTATCCCTAATGAATTAGGATTTATGTTTTTTAATAGAAAGGATCTAGGAAATTATATAAGATTTTTATCTTTTTCTACTCCCTTTGTATATGTTTCTATTATAAGCTACGCCATTTTAAACGGTATAGGGAAACAAAAAATACTTTTAAAAAATTCAATAATTGTAGCTGTAGAAGATTTGATACTTTTATATCTGTTAACAGGTTTATCTTTTATAAATATATACGGCTATGGTATAACCTTAATAATAACCTCATTAACATCTATAGTACTAAACTTTGAAGAAATAAAAAAACATTGTTTTATAAAAATAGACCTACATGAAAAATTAATATATGCTTTATGCACAATTCTAGTATATCTTATATTAAATCTATTAAATAATATAATATCATTACAAAATATTTATATAAGAAATATTTTAATAATATTTTCTGGATTTTCTTTAATGTTTATCCTTATAAATATTACAAATAAAAAACATTAGATTAGCAAAAAAACTCTTTGCCAATCTAATGTTTTTTATCTTATTCTTTTTATAGCAAACTTAGGTATAAACTTTATTAATTTAGAAGGCATTCTATCTAAATCCTTCTTTCTTATACCACCTATTAATATCAATGAATAAGCATATATAAATACTCCTAGTATTACAGCTGCCAAAGTTCCAATTGCATTAGCTATATAAACTCTTTTAATTAAAAACTCTATAAAATAACTAACTAAATTGTGAAAAGGCACTATTATAAATCCCATTATTTGTGCAGCTATAAAGGGCTTTATAGCAGGAGTTATGATATTAAATTTAACCTTTAAAGATTTTTTAATCATTCTATGATTTAATATAATAGGTACCAAAAATCCAATAGCGCTACCATATATAGCACCTTTTATATTTATATTTGGTTGTGCTATTAATAAATAATTTGTGAATATTTTAAAACATATTCCAATCAGAGAATATAATGTAGCAGCATAAAGTTTCCCTATACTTTGAAGTATAGTAGTTTGTATCTGAGCTACAGCCATCAAAACTAAAACTATAACACCATATCTCATTATTTCTACACCGCCACCTATATGAAGCATTTTATATATAGGATCTGCTAAAAATCCTAATCCTACAGCAGCTGGTATTGCAATTAAAAAACAAGATCTAAAAGCATAATTTATGTTGCTTTTAACCTGTTTTTTATCCCCTTTAGCTGCAGCCCCTGCTATAACAGGAAGTACCGCCATAGATAATGAACTTATTATAGCTATAGGTACATTTATAAACTGTTGATACTTGGCTAAATATCCATAAAGTACTGTGGCATTAACTTCATTAAATCCAGCTACCATTAGTCTGGCCTTAGTGTTATATACATCTATCAAAGCTCCTGCTGAATTCATACCTACGCACAATGTTATAGGCAATCCATAATGTATAATTTTTTTCATCAAATAAACTACACTATATTTTTCATCTTTTATATTACTTTTATCCCTTACCTTTATAGCCCCATTTTTTTTATGGCAATACATCAAAAACAAAGCTGAAGCTAAAGCTCCTAAGGAAGTTCCAACGGTACCACCTGCACAACCTGCTTCTAATCCATATTTTATAAACATTGCTGCAAACAATAAGGAAAATATTACATTTATAAGCTGTTCTATAACTTGGGATATAGCAGTAGGTGTCATATTACCCATACCTTGAAAATATCCTCTATAAGCAGAAGCAACAGAGGTAAATAAAATAGATGGTGCTAAAGCCAATACTGATAATTGAGCTTTTGGGTACCCTATACGCTTAGATAGAAAACCTGATGCACAAACGGTAAACAGGGCCATTACAAATCCTAAAAATAACAACATATATCTTGCAAGTCTAAAAGACTTTAGAGCATCTTTATAATTTTCTGTTGCTATAAGCTCTGATACAAGCTTAGATATGGCTACTGGTATACCAGAATTAGTTAAAATAAATATGAATGTAAAAATCTGATAAGCAGCCATATAAATACCATATCCTTGATCTGTAAGTATATTTATTAATGCTGGTATGTAAATTAAAGAAAAAACCTTTGCCAGCATTCCAGCTATGGATAATATGGCAAATCCTTTAGTTACTGATTGCTTTTTCATAATGTACTCCCCATCCCATACTTATATATTTATTAAAACTTAAACACATCTTTTTTTATTTTCTTAAAAATCGGTGGTAAAGTTTCTGCTATGGTTTTATTTTTTATATATTCTAAATTTCCCATAGTTTCTCTAAATATTAGTTTATAGGAATATAAATATTGATAACTTAAACCATACTTATTATGGAAAAAACTATTTAATTTTTTATCTCCATATTTAGAATCTCCTATTATAGGATTTCCTAAATAACTTAAATGAGCTCTAAGTTGGTGGCTTCTTCCCGTTAAAAGCTCTATCTCTATAAATGAAAAGGAACCACAAGTTTGAATAGTCTTAACCTCCATAGCTATTTTTTTAGTATTAGGCTTTGGTTCATTATATATTTTAGACATATTAGTATCCTCATTTTTAGATATATAAGCCTCATAAATACCATCTTTAATTCTCCCCTTTACTAAAGAAGAATAATATTTTTCTATTTTTCTATCTCTTATCATTTCATTTAGAGTTTTTAGTGATTCATAATTTTTACCAAATATAACTATACCAGAAGTATTTCTATCTAATCTATTGCAAGGTGCTGGTGTAAAAGTAACCTCTAGTTCTGGAGTATAATCTCCTTTGTCATAAAGATAAGACAACACATAATCTGTTAAAGTAGGCTCTCCTTCTTTCTTATCTGAATGAACTAAAACTCCTGGCCATTTTTCTACCAATACCATATTTTCATCTTCATAGGTAATCTTAAGATTATTATCTATTCTAACAAACTTCTTTTTTTCTCCCTTAGATTTCACATTGAATGACTCTACTATATCTCCTTCTTCCAAGAAGTTCTTTTCCTTAGATTTTTTACCGTTAACTTTTATTTCACCTTTTCTTATAGCTTTATATATAGCACTCAAAGGTACATCCTTTAACCACTTTCTGCAAAACTTATCTAATCTTTGCCCCGCTTCATTTGCGCCTATTACTATTTTCATGAAAACACTCCTTACAGTACAACTTCATTATTTGTATATTGTGCATCCTTATAAATTCTATGTGGTTCTACTTCATATATTACCTTAAATACACATTTCCCTTATAAATTATGTAATTTTTGCTTATATTGCATATACTAACAACTTATTATATATTACTATTATATTTTTATCAAGTAAATACCCTCTTATTCCAAACTGAATACCTATTTATATCACATTAAATTAATGGTAAAACTGAAACATTAAATCTAAAAGCAGAAATATCAGAGAATAAAACAGTTGAAGAAAACCAATTATTATCAAGAAGCACATACCAAAAATATATTCGTACAGATAGACACGGAGTAAGCTTAGTAGGTAAAAAAGTTGGTGCTACAGCTGCTGCTATAGTAGCAGTTACACCTTATGTTGGAATTTCTGTAGCAGCTAAAATAATAACCACAGCTATAGTCACTGGAACTGGCGGAAGAGTTGCTTCTTTACCGAATTATTTATATGTTACAAGCAACGTATATAGAACAAAGAGTTCTGTTGGAAAATATTATACTAGATATGAAAACACTTACTATCTTGATTCAAAAAGAACTCAACGTGTAGGAAGCTGGACATTTAGTAAAAGGGGATAATAATTATGAAAAATAATATAACATCCAAGCAAATAATACTATGGACAATTCTCATAATAATCTTACAGATATTTTTAAGTTTAATTTTTTCTAAACTTTTTAAAACTAATTGGAGTTTTAAGAACACTTTTTGTAATATATCCTCTCTTGTATTTTGGATTGTATATATTATTGTAAATATAATAATATGGAAGATGACAAAAAGGTAAGGAAAAAATCCTTACCTTTTCATATCTATTGTTTATTATATAAGTACTGTAATATTGCATTAGATATAACGTTATTAACAATGTAGTTTTTTATTATAAATAGTAATATTTAATTTATTGCTTTTTTAACACCTTCAGTTAAACCATTTACTATTTTTACTTTATATTCTTCAGTATTTAAAAGCCTCTCCTCTTTAGCATTTGACGAAAATCCCATCTCAACTAAAACTACCGGAACATTTGACCAGTTGAACCCAGGCATATCCTCTTTTAGATGGCACAAGCATAGAAGCTCCCTCAGCCCCTCCACCATCTTTAATCTTTTTTTCACATTATTTTCACAACCTATTTAAAATTTAATCCAACTTTTCTTACTAACCTTATATTATGAATTTAAAATATCAAAAGCAGCCCTGCAATGAAGTGCCACTCCTAATGGTAAGGAATCTTCGTCCACATCAAATAAACTACTATGAGCAGGATGCACTATGCCCTTTTCTTCATTCCTACAACCTAAATAATAGAATATTGAAGGCTTTTCCATGGAAAAATAAGCAAAACTTTCAACTCCCATGCTTGGCTCTTCTAACATCTCTATCTTATCTTCTCCTATTACACCCTTTGCAGAATTTATAAAACTATTTAGCATTTCATCATTATTATAAAGGCAAGGATAACTCTCCTCTATATCTATTTCACATTCACCTCTCATAGCTTTACATATACCATCTACTATTTCAACCAATCTTTTTTTAACATATTCTCTATGTTCAGTTTTCATAACTCTTATAATACCAGATAATACAACCTCCTCTGGTATTATATTTTGAGCTGTACCACCATGGATAGTTCCTATGGTTAACACCCCTGGATCTGTAGGAGGTAATTCTCTACTTACTATGTTTTGAAGAGCCACCACTACATTACTAGCTATAATTATAGGATCTACAGAATTATTAGGTCTAGCTCCATGGGATCCCTTTCCTTTTATTTTTATGGTAAAGGGATTTGAAGCTGCATTTACTACTCCCCTTCTTAATCCTATCTTTCCTGTTTCTATTTTTTCCTCCATATGAAGACCTATAATAGCATCTACTTCCGGTTCTTTAAGAACCCCTTCTTTTATCATAATTCTAGCTCCACCAGTAGTCTCTTCTGCAGGTTCAAATAATAATTTTATATTCCCATTTAATTTATCCTTTATAGAATTTAAAACCTTAGCAGTACCTAAAAGTATGGCAGTATGAGCATCATGTCCACATGCATGCATTTTACCTTCCATTTTTGATGAATAATCACAAATATTTTTTTCTTGAAGTGGAAGAGCATCCATATCACCTCTTATAGCTACAGTTTTAGATCCCCTCCCTCTTATTATGGCACAAACTCCTGTACCTGCTGTGTCATAAAATTCTATATCTTCGTTTCTTAAAAATTCTTTCACTTTTTCACAGGTTCTAAAAAGATCATAATCTAATTCTGGATGTTTATGAAAATCTCTTCTTAATTTTATAACTTCATTTTTTATATCTAAAGCTTCCTTTAAAAAATTTATCTCTCCCATATTTACCTCCAGTTATTTAAGTAATACAATTGAATATTTTATCTTTTATTTATAAAATATGTATTTGTATTTAAACTCTGTTTATACCTATTCCCATTTTATTTCTATTGAATCTCCATCCTTTAAATCATCATAATACCCAGCACTTTTACCGTTTAAAAGAAGAACTAACTTTCCTTTAGCTACAGATAAATCAAACTCCACATAATTAAATATATCCACAAAAATATATTTGTCTTTATCTTTAAGAATAACCTCCTCGTTATTTACTCTAACTTTTATACCTGTTTCCTTAATATTTAAATTTTCTGTTTCTATTTTTTCTTGTTTATTGTCTTCTTCATTCTCTATATATTCTTTTGTTAAAGCAGCCTCTTTTTCACCTAATGCTTCACTTTGTAAATCTTTACTCTTTAAGTCATTATCCTTACTCTGTGTATAATTATTTTCTATTTCTTCCTGAATACTTGTTTCATCATTTGTTTTAATTATTTCTTTTTCTACCACATTTAATTCATTATTTTTTTCAGTTATTTCTTTTTCATCCGCTTTATTTTTTTCAGAATTTTCTTCTTTATTTTTTTCTATTTCATCTCTTATTTTATATATTCTATCTCCTTCTTTTATTATGTAATCTTCATTAAGTTCTTCTCCATTTAAATAATATTTATAGTCCTTTAAATTTTCATAATACTCCTTATAATGGCCTAGAGTTTCAGGGAATAAAATTTTAACATTATCCCCTTCTCTAATTATATAATTTACATCTTTTTTATCACCATTTACAAAAGCTAAAGGAGTTAAATTTTCTATAATATCATTTATAAAGAAAGCTGTAGAGTATACTTTCTTTATATAATCCTTTAAGGTTGGCTTTGAATCCTCACCATTTTTAGCAAATTCAATTTCTATTTTATCTCCTTCTTTTATATTATCTTCAACAGAGGCTTTTACTCCATTAATTTTTATTAATGCATTGGTAGCTAATGTTCCAAAGGCCATTCTTTTTATATTATTTAATGTAAATCTTATACTTTTACCATTCCTACCTAACAAAACCTTAGGATTTATACCTGCCTGAAGCATTACATCCATGACTGTATGTTTATGGGAATTAAAAAGACTTATTATGCTTCCATTTAACATTACGTCTATAAAATCATTTCCTAACCTTCTTATAGATATTAAACCTATTCCTAGAACTGTCACTCCTTCGCTACCAAATTTATTATTCTCAATACTACAATCTATAACCGCATCTCTATCCTTTATAGCAGCTCTTTCTAAAGGCATATTAAGTTTTTCACATAAAAATTCTTTTAAAAGGGGTGTATGAGCTCCTCCTCCTACTAAAAATATAGCATTAGGTGATTTCTCTCCATTTATTTCAATTATTTTGTTTCCTATTTCCTCTGATATCTTCTTAACTACTGGTTCTATAACTTTTTTTACATCCTTTGATGGAATTTTATTAGTTAGTCCTAAAACATCTATATATTCTACGGACTCCGATTCTGAGCATTGTTTTTTTATTTTTTCTGCTGCCTCAAAATCCACTAAAAAGTTTTGAACAATAGCTTCCGTTACTTCATCTCCTGCTAAAGAAACCATTCCAAAGGCTGTTATACTATCTCTGCTACATATAGCTATATCTGAAGTTCCTGCGCCTACATCTATTAGAGCTAAATTTAAAAGTCTTAATTTTTTAGGAATAGCAGCTTCCATAGCAGCTATAGGCTCTAAAGTTAAACTATCTACTATAAGCCCTACTTTTTTCATAACAGAATAAAGGCTATCTATAACATATCTTGGAAGAAAAGTTGCTATAACCTCTGCTGCTATTTTTTCTCCCTTTTGTAATAATAAGTTTCCTATAACATAATCATTTAAATAATAATTCTTAACAGTATATCCTACACAATAAAGTTTACCACCGGATTTTTTACTTACTTCTTCCTCTGCCTTTTTTACTGATGTAAGCTCCAAACTTCTTATAGTATCTTTATCTATTTCCTTTTCATTATCCATATTAAATTCAGATTTCGCAGTATATGTTTTTAAAAATCTTCCTGCGGCTGCAATAGAAACTTTATTTAATTCTATACCTATCTTTTCTTCTAAATTTCTTTTTACTTTTATTACAGCATTAGCTACTAAAGAAACGTCATGAATTTGGCCATCTATCATAGCCCTTTCTTCATGTTCTACATAACTTTCTTCTATAACATGAAATTTCTTATCTCTTACTACTCCCACTGCTCCTAAAATTGAGCGAGTTCCTATATCCAAAGCGAATACTATATTCTGTTTGTCAAGATGATTTTTCTCCATAGTATACTACCTCTTTTTCTTAATTTAAAAGCTCATATTCTTTAATTTTTAGAATATGAGCTTAATAAAATTATATAATATTATATTCAAAGATTCAACAAAAGCAACTTTTTTAAAACACCCATATGTGTACATAATAATATCCTGATTTTGCATTTAAGTTATTATTTATATAAAAAAGTACTTAAAAATATACTATATTTCTTATTGTTCTACTAAAGTTATCACACCATTATTAGCATTTATATAAGGCAAATTTTTTACAATATCACAAATACATTTTTTTGTTTCTTTACCCTTTTGTTCTATATCCATTTCCGTTACTTTATTAAAGCATAGCATATGACACCAAAAATCAACGAAATCATCTCTAGTTATAAATTCTGTTCCATTCTCTGTTTTTACTATGAATCCTGTTTTAAAGCTTTCAAGAATTTCTAAATTTTCTATTTCATTATGATCTAAAATGCTGCATACGTCATCCCACATTCTTTTAAAATGAATCATGATTTTTTCCTCCTTAAACTTAAATGCTTTTAATTTTCGTCATATTTTTCAAATATAGTATACCATATTTTCCTTTTATGTCAAACATATTGAAGGCTATAAAAGCATTTAATATATATTATTATATATATTTTTATGCATTTTTCTATTGAAAAGGTTGTAAATCCTTCGATTTAATATAAATATTCTACTTATATTTATATCGTTTAGTCTATGTAATTAAAATTTTCAATAGAATTCAATTGATTTTATCAGGCTTTCCTTATATTATTATGTGTATAATATAAAATTTGTTACCTATATATTCAGAATAGAAGTTTATTTATTACTAATAATATTTCTATGATACACTTTTCTTTTTAATAATATTGCTCTTAGTTATAACATTTATATCAAATTTTCTTTTAGTTCCATCTAAAAATACTATCTCTACATAATCTCTCCCTTGGTTTTCAATGATCCCTTCACCAAACACTTTATGAATAACTCTTTCTTTTCCTTTAAAATAATCATTTTCTAGTAACTCTTTATCTAACTTACATTCCTTTATAAAATTAGAGGTTTCTTTATTTTTCCCTCTTATAACCTTTGGTACAGTTAAATATAAGTTTTCTTTTGCCCTTGTAATACCTACATAAAAAAGTCTTCTCTCTTCCTCTATATTAATTTCTTCATCTGCTTTATTGTAAGGAATATTATCTTCATTACAATTTACAATAACTACATTTTTAAATTCCATACCTTTGACCCCATGTATTGTACTTAATATTACACTATCTTCATTTATTTCTTTTTTATTTATTTCCTTTTCTACTTCCTCAACATGAACTAAGAAAGTTAAAATACTTGTATATCCTTCCCCTGCTTCTTTTAATTCATCTACTATTTGTAAAAGCTCTTCCTTATCTATTTTTATTCTTTCACTATATTCTTTAATATATTCTTCATAACCTAAAGTATGCATTATGTGTCCTATGGCATCTTGAGTACTCATTTTATTCATTTTATTTATATCCTTTTCAAGATTCTCTAAATTCTTTATTTGAAAAGGCTGAATATCCTTTTGTTCTTTTAATATATCAAAACTATTTTTAGCATATTTATATCTTCTTACTCTTTCTACATTTAGTTTACTTACATATCTAAAGGGTTTATTTATAATCTTTAAAAAGCTTTTTTTATCATAAGGATCTATACATACTTGCATATAGGCTAGTATATCCCTACATACAAAATGATTGAAAAAATTATACCCCTTATCTAAAAGTCTAAAGGGTATTCTTTTTTTAAAAAACAAATCTGTTAAACTTCTACTTTCCATATTAGTTCTATAAAGTATAGCTATATCTTTATATTCATATCTCTCATTTATAATTTTATTAATTATTTTACTTATTTCCTCCGCTTGCTCCCTTTCATTTAAAAAGGATTTTAACACTATATTTTTATCATAGTTATTATAAGCTTCTATTTTTTTATTATTTCTTAATTTATTATTTTGAATAAGATTTTTAGAAATCTCTACTATATTTTTGGGACTTCTGTAATTATATCTTAAATATATCTTTTCTCCCTTTTCAAAATAATGGTTAAAATTCACCATACACTCTGGCTTAGATCCTCTAAAAGAATATATACATTGATCCTCATCCCCTACTGCAAATAAAGAATTACCCTTAGATAACATTTGAAGAATGTTTATTTGGAGTGTATCACAATCTTGAAATTCATCTACTAATATATATTTAAATAATTTTTTATAACCCTTAAGAATTCTTTCATCTTCCTTTAAAAGCTTAAACATATTAATTTGCAAATCATCAAAATCTAAAAGCTCCTTTTTATCTTTATATTCTTCATAGCTATTAAAACAGTGCTCAAATATACTTTTATCAATTTTAGGAACAAAATTGTCCATAGTTAACCCACTAGTTTTAAAAAAAGATATATCATTTAAAACATCTCTTACCTTATCCTCATTTACAGAATCCAAATAAGATATAAGTATATTATTTATTAAAGAATAGGCTTCTTTGCTGCTTATTATATTTATGTTTTTATAATATCTATTTAATATTTTATAAAAAAGGCCATGAAAAGTCCCAAAAAAAGGTGATCTTCTACTATCACTTATTTTTTTATATCTTTCCTTCATATTCATAGCTGCAGCTCTAGTAAAAGTTATTACTAGTATATTATTAGGATTTATGTTTAAATCCTCTATTAAATGTACAACTCTATTTATAATAACAGTGGTTTTACCAGAACCAGGTGGAGCCACAATCAATGTATTATAATTATGGCATTTAACCGCTTCCTTTTGATACTGATCTAAAAAACTATAATCTATCATATAAAAACTCCCTTAACCTTCTAATGTTAATTAAGTATACTTTACTAGAAGCTAAAGAAAATATCAAATTTACAATATTAACCTTTCCTATTATTTATAGAAATTTTTTTATCTTTTCTAAAGAAATCTTTTCAACTTCATTTATTGAAATTATAGGAATATTTATATCTTTTTCTTTCAACATTTTATCTATCTCTTCCATAAATATCCCTTTCTCATTACAATATTTTATATTATCTATCTTTTTTAATGTTTCCTGTTTACTTATAAAATCTCCCTTCCATTCTTTTGATGAACATGTAAGAAAAACACCACAGCTTGGACTGCCATCTATTCCTATTATGCATTTTATTTCATATCCATTATTTATATAATCTTCTACCTGCTGAAGTATAGGATAAAATATTTTTCGTGAGTATTCTCTATAATAAGGTGTATCAAATTGTTCTTTTACATGTCCCCATCTTCTCATCCCATAAAACCCTGCCTCTGGACAAGGTAATTGTATTATTCCAAATTTGTTTTCTATCAAATATTCCAAAAGTTCTAAAGAATTGTTTTCATATTGAGCTAATCCTTCCACCTTTGAATTTACATTTAGTATACAATGACCAAGCAAAACTATTTTTTTACTTCTTTTCATTATCTAATTCCTCCTTAAAATATAGTTTTTTAAATTATAAAGAAAAAGCAGCTTTTAGCTGCCAAATAATCAAATATATAATCATTATTTAATTAAAATTTTACAAACAAATAGACTCACTTATTAATCTAATTCCAATTTTCATTTCTTTTTTCTATAAATTTTGAACATAAAGAAACTATATAAGTTAACACAAAATAAAATAATCCTAAAGTTAAATATACTTCAAAGGGCCTAGCTGTTCTTGAATATATGAGATTTCCACCTCTTGTAAGTTCCGTTATGGAAATAACCGATACTAAAGATGTGTCTTTCAAAAGTGAGGAAAAACCATTTACTAATGGAGGCACAGATATTTGAGCCGCTTGAGGTAATATTATATAGCATAAATTTTGAAATCTTGTATATCCTAAAGAAAAGCCTGCCTCTTCCTGACCTCTATCTATAGAAAGTATAGCTGCTCTTATAATTTCTGACATATACGCCGCTCCATTCAATGCTAATCCTATAACAGCAGCTACTTCTGCATCCATAGCTATTCCAACGCTAGGTAATCCATAATATATAAAAAATAATTGTATAAGTAGCGGAGATCCTCTAAAAATTTCTACGTATGCATCTAATATAAAGTCTAATATTTTAGAAAATTTATAAGTTCTTAAAACCCCTACAATAAAAGCTAATATAATAGCCACAATAAAAGAAAGTAAAGTTATTTTTATAGTTACTAATGTAGCCTTTAATAAAAATGGTAAATTTCTAAAAACAATATCAAAATTAAGTTCCATATTATTTCTCTAAACTTAACCACTTATTTTTGATTTCTTCATATTTGCCACTTTCTTTTACTTTTTTTAACGCTTTGTTTAATTCTTTTGTTAAATCATTGGAACCTTTTTTAGTAACCATAACTATATCTGACGAACCCACTGGTGAATTTATTATTTTTAAATTATCATCCTTTTTGTCCTTCATTGCAGTAGCTGCATAAGCATACCCTACAACCACAGCATCAATTCTATTATTTTTTAAATCTATGAATGCTTCAGGATTCCTATTATATCTTTTTATTTCCTTTATTCCATCTAATTTATCAACTACTTGTTCACTGCTAGTAGATGTTTGAACCCCAACTACTTTTCCTTTTAAATCATCTTTATTATGTATAGAATTATTATTCTTATTTACTACTATTATGTCATCCAATTTGTAATATGTATCAGAAGTGTTTATATTAGCCTCTGCAGCTTCTTTTTTTGACATACAAGTTATTAAAACATCATAATCTCCTTTACTAACACCACCTAAAAGTGCTTCCCATTCCGCATCCTTTATTTCTACCTTTAAGTTCATTTCTTTTCCTAATTCTTTAGCTAAGTCTACATCAAATCCCTCTATTTGACTTGTTTTGTCATTTCTTGACTCGAAGGGTGGATATTGAGCACATAACCCTACTACTAATTTTCCATTATCTTTAACCTTTGAATAGGAACTATCTTTTTCATTAGAAGAAGACGTTTTCTGACCACATCCAACTAATGTAAAAGATAAAATGCATACCATCATAAATAAAACACTTAATACTTTTTTCTTGAACATAATTTTCCCCTCCAGAATAATTAATAATTGTATAGTTAATATTATATATAAAATAAAATTATATTAACTTATATATTTATCACAATAAATTTAATATAATTTAAATTTTATATAATTTCCACTTTCATTATAAACAGCTTTTTATATTATTGTCTATTATTATGTCTTGCTATAAAAAAATATAATATACAAACAAAATACTATTACATTTTTTTATAATTATAAGCTTATTCTTATTTTATGCAATGTATATTAATAATTTATAATATATAAAAAGAGAATAAATATAATATTTTTATTTATAATTACTTAATATATATATTTTGTATAAATTCTTTAGTTGACCCTATAAAAATAAGATTAATATTTTTATTTTAAACACTAAGTATTGTAATAGCTCTTGTAAAGTATTACAATGTTGTTATATATTTTTACTATTACATAGAGGAGAATTAATAATGGAATACAGTAAAAACTTCGATGTGAGAAATAATAGAAATCTTACTATGTTAGTGGATTTTTATGAACTTACTATGGGAAATGGATATTTAAAAAGTGGTATGGGAGATAAAATAGCCTACTATGATATGTTCTTTAGAAGAGTTCCTGATGGTGGGGGCTATTGTATTATGGCAGGAGTTCAGCAACTTATTGAATATTTATCCGGTTTAAAATTTACAGAAGATGATATAGAATATTTAAGATCTAAAAAGGAGTTTTCCGAAGAATTTTTAGACTATCTAAAAAACTTTAAATTTTCTTGTGATGTTTGGGCAGTACCAGAAGGATATCCTGTTTTTCCAAATGAGCCTTTAGTTACAGTCCGCGGACCAGCCATTCAAGCTCAATTTGTAGAAACTATGATCCTTCTTACTATAAATCACCAAACGCTCATAGCTACCAAAGCTAATAGAATCTGTAGAGCCGCTGAAAATCGTTCTGTTATGGAATTTGGTTCTAGACGGGCTCAAGGTTATGATGGTGCTATATATGGTGCAAGGGCAGCTGTAATTGGTGGATGTAGTGCAACTGCTTGTACTATAGCTGAAGAAATGTTTGGAATACCTGCTGCAGGTACCATGGCACATAGTTGGATACAACTATTTCCTACAGAATATGAAGCTTTTAAAGCCTGGGCAGAAGTGGCTCCAGAAAATTGTGTGCTTTTAGTAGATACCTACAATGTACTAAAATCTGGTATTCCTAATGCTATAAAAGTATTTAATGAAGTGTTAAAGCCTAAGGGTATTAGACCTAAAGGCATTAGAATAGATAGTGGTGACATAACTTATCTTACTAAAACCTGCAGAAAAATGTTAGACGATGCTGGATATAAAGATGTAGGTATTGTGGTTTCAAATTCCCTAGATGAATTTATAATAAGAGATGTACTAAATCAAGGAGCTAAAATTGATAGCTTTGGTGTAGGTGAAAGACTTATAACTGCAAGATCCGAACCTGTTTTTGGTGGTGTATATAAGCTAGCCGCAGTAGAGGCTTGTGATGGAATAATAACACCTAAAATTAAAATAAGTGAAAATGAAGAGAAAATAACTAATCCAGGATTTAAAAAGCTTTATAGAATATATGATAAAAATTCTCATCAAGCTATTGCGGATCTTATTACTATGAATGATGAAAAAATAGATGAAAGTAAACCCTTAGAAATATTTAATCCTTTATTTACATGGAAAAAGAAAAAAATTAAAGATTACTATGTAGAAGAATTATTAGTTAAAATATTTGATAAAGGAAAGCAAACCTATGAAAGTCCTGATGTTATGGATATAAAAGCCTTTGCCAAAAAACAAACTGAAAGATTTTGGCCTGAAGTTTTAAGGTTTGAGAACCCTCATAACTATTACGTAGATCTTTCCCCAAAGCTTTGGAGAGTTAAACAAGAACTTTTACATAAGTTTTCAGATACTTATGAAGAATAAAAGCTATTTATAGGTTAAAAAAGAGATGAAAAATTTTCAATTATTTTTTCATCTCTTTTTTAACTTATAATAAAAGAATAAAAGCCATAAATTTGAAATTTAATATTCCAAATTCATAGCTTTTAAATTTTAAAATACTCTAATACCCTCAAACTGTAACAAAACTATAAAAATTATAAAATAAAAATTATTTAATTTAAAAACAGTTATATACAATACACTTATTTATAAAATTTATTTTGTTATAAATTTAACCAACAAAACTCTGTATTAATAACATTATAGCAGAAAATCCTGCTATATATCCCATAAGTGGCATTATGAACTTAAGCCATTTATCATAAGTAATATCTACCATAGCTAAAGTTGCCAGTATAAGTCCCGTTGGAGTTATAAAAGCAATTAGTCCTTGACCAAACATATAAGCATTTACTATAGCTTCTCTTGGTAATCCTACACTATCTGCAAGAGGCGCCATAATAGGCATTGAAAGTACTGCAAGTCCTGAAGATGATGGTATAAAAAATCCAAGCCCTATAAATACAATTAACATAAATATTATAAATATACTTGAATTCATTCCTGCTACTGCATTTGAAGAATGATAAAGAATTGTATCAGAAATCATACCATTTTCCATAACAAGATTAATAGATCTTGCAACTCCGATTACCAATGCAACTCCTACTAAATCAGCTGAACCAGCTACAAATTTGTCTACAAATTTCTTCTCACCCATGCGTGAAAGTATACCTAAAATAATTCCTACTACAAGGAATAAGGCCGTCATCTCAGTAAACCACCATTCTTTTTTAGATACACCCCAAATCATAACTACAAAAGTTAATATAAATATTATTAACATTAGTTTACGACTTAAAGTAAACTCTGGAATATCTTTAGTTTTATAGTCCTTTAAAAACTTTTCTTCGATTTCACTTTTTTGTTCATATATTATAGATTTGCTTGGATCCTTCTTTACCTTTAACCCATATCTTACAATATAAATAACAGTTATAGCTACGGCTATAATAAGTCCTATAATTCTAAATATAAATCCTGAGGCAAAAGATATACCAGAAGTATTAGATGCTATAACAACAGAAAAAGGATTTACTGTAGAAAACATAGTACCTATAGATGATCCCATATAAAGAGCTGCAATACAAACTAAAGCATCATAACCTGCAGCCACAAAAACCGGAACAAGTATTGGATATAATGCAATAGTTTCTTCTGCTAGTCCAAAAGTAGTTCCACCTAAAGCAATTAATAGAGTAATGATAACTATCAGCAAGTATTCTTTACCTTTAGTAGCTATTGAAAGCTTTGCAATGCCTGCATCAAATGCCCCACTACTATTTAATATTCCAATAACCCCTCCTAATATAAGCACAAACATTATAATGTCAATAGTATCGTATACACCTTTAATAGGTGCTTGAATCACTTCATAAAATCCTTGTGGTTTCTGCTCCACTCTTTCATAGGTATCGGGTATAGCTACAGGCTTGTTAATACTGCCATCTTTAAATTTTTCTACATTAACTTTAATTTTAAGTTTATCTAAAGTATCCTGTGTTACTGGTAACTCACTTGTTGATTCATCTGGTTTAATTACAGTAAAAATATTATTTTCGCTATCATAGCTCAATTTTGAATAGGATCCTGCTGGCACTACATGAGTAAGTATAGCCGCAATAATTAACACAATAAATAATACGGTAAAAGCCGTCGGGAAACTTCTTTTCTTTTTTTTCATAATAATCCCCCCATTTTTAGTATACTTCTCAACCATCGCTTCCTTTCTATACATTTAAATATAATATTTTAATTTTAAAAATATTACCTTAAATAAAAAATAGAAATCTCTCTGAAAAACTAATATTATTACTATAAATACTGTTCTGTTGTAAACTTATAGTTCTCTCTTATAAAATCTAATCCCTCATTTATAGCTGCATCATCTATATTATCAAAATCTTTTTCAATACTTACCTTGTTGTCCTCCAATTCCTTAAAAGGACATATCCCCTCATTATTTTTGTACTCATATAAAGCACATTCTTTAAAACATTTTATTTCTTCATCAAGAGTAGTTAAAAATGGACATTCCATAAAAATTCCCCTTTCTCCCACTATAATACAAATAATATTATACATCAGAAGAAAAAGTATTTAAATGGTTTTGTTATAAAATTAACTAAATTTTCATTTAATTCAATCATCCATTACATTTTTTTATAAAATTTTATATTTTTTTAATACTTTCTCCATAATTATCATATAGATCAAAATCCTTAAAAAATAAAGAACCATTAATAAAATAATTAACAGTTCTCTATTTTTACTTTTCTAAATAAATAATTTTAAATTTTAATAATTCTTAATTCTAATGAAACTACATTTAGAATTAAGAATTACTTAGTATAAATGTTTTAAAATTAAAGTGACAATTTATATATATTTAGAACATCTTCAGTACTTAAAGGTTTAAAACCACCTAAAGTTCCATTTCTTGTAGAAGCCTTTGCCATTTGTTCTAGCTTTTCTTCTCCTATGCCCACTTCTTTTAATGTAGATGGAATTCCTAATTCACTAAAATATTCTCTAGTTTTTTCTATAGCCTTTTGAGCTACTTCATATTTACTTTCCTCTGGATTTATATTCCAAACATTTACTCCATATTCATAAAAATCATTAACATTTTCATCATCTAAAACATATTTCATCCAATTTGGAGTTAATATAGCTAACCCCACACCATGAGTTATATCATAAAAAGCACTTAATTCATGTTCCATAGGGTGTACACTCCAAGGTTCTGATTTACCATAACTTAATAACCCATTTATAGCTAAGCTAGATGCCCACATAAGGTTAGCTCTAGCTTCATAATTTTCTGGCTCCTTTATGGCTATTTTCCCATACTTTATACAAGTTTTTAAAATAGCCTCTGCCATTCTATTTTGAATATAAGCTTCCTTTGTCTTACTAAAATAGGCTTCAAATATATGACTCATTATATCTGCAGTTCCAGCTGCTGTTTGATTTTTAGGCACTGTAAAAGTATATTCTGGATCTAATATAGAAAATTTAGGAGCCATAGAAGGATGTCCCACCCCTATTTTTTCATTAGTATTTATATTACTAATTACTGCTCCAGCGTCCATTTCTGAACCAGTGGCAGCTAATGTTAATATACTTCCTATAGGCAGTGACTTATTTATTTTAACTTTTTTAATTACTATGTCCCAAGGATCTCCTTCATAATAATATGATGCAGCTATTACTTTTGAGCAATCTATAGTGCTTCCCCCTCCTACTGCTAATATAAAATCTATATTATTTTCTCTGCATAATTTTACTCCTTCCCTTACACTAGTTACTCTTGGATTAGGATCTATCCCTGAAAGCTCAACAAATTCTATATGGTTATTTTTTAAAATTTTTATAACTTTCTCATATATTCCATTCTTTTTTATACTCCCTCCACCATAAGTAAGTAATACTCTTGACCCATATTTTTTTATTTGCTCTCCTAAAATATTTATTTGGTTTCTGCCGAAAAAAATTTTTGTTGGTATAGAATAATTAAAATTTAGCATTATTTTTCCTCCTATTATACTTTAATTAAGCATTATTTTAAGAAATAGTTTGAAAGCATATACTACAATAACTTTTATGCCTTCATGTCATTACCTAAAGGTTATCATAATTTTATTGTACTCATTATTCTTTTTAATATAAATAATTCTATAATACGTAAAGAAATCCTTTTATACTAAAGTTATTATTATTTTTACTTATTTTTCCGAAGTTCTAAAGCTTATTTATTTTATAATAATTTTTTAAATTTAAAATTACACTATAAAGCAATTCTATGTTTTGGGTATTTTTTCTACATTACTGGTTAAAATAAAAGTATATAATTTATACAAGGAAAATAGATTTTTATTTATAGGAGGAGCTTTACTATGAACGTAACAAGTATATCATTGTCTTATTTATTTTTAGGTATATGTTTGATATCTTTAAGTTTTTTTATTTATTTTAAAATATTGACTAACAATTCATCTAAAAAGGATGAAAAAAGTGAAAAAATAGTTGGAAACATGAAAGACCCTAAAATTTGGCTAAATAGGAACAATAGAATGGCTTATGTTTCTTTATTTTGGTCTATTATATCTTTAGCTTTATTTATTTATTTAAAATTTTTTACTATGCCTACTATAATATCAATATTATATGTTATTGGTTATATTTTTTTAATAGTTATATCAGTTGTAATAGCTGGTATGAAAAAACAGGAAAAAAGTATTTAAAATATTCCACCAGCTAATTAAAAGTTGGTGGAATATTTGATATACTTTTATTAATTTTTTTTCCCCTTAATTATATCTATAAAATTTTTTACAATAAGTGCTGTAAATCCCCATATAATATTGCCTTCATACTCATAGAAATACTCAGGAATAGTCCCCTTACTAAATTTATAATTTTTACCGTTTCTTATAAGAGAAAAAGGGAAATCTCCTTTTATGCTAGGTATTATATCTATTTCGTAACAAGTAGGTGAATTTTCTAAAAAAAACTCTATAGGAACTTCAAATACGTGATCTACTTCCTCTTTATCAGGAACTATATCTATATCTTCCACCATTGCAACAAAAGGATACATTACAAAATTATAAGGACTAATAAAATAGTCCATCTGTCCTATTACCTCTATTTTTTCCTTATCTATATTAAGCTCCTCTACAGTTTCTCTTAAGGCTGCCTCTAAAGGTCTTTCTTCCTTTTCAATTTTCCCTCCTGGAAGGCAAACATCTCCTGGCTGATTTTTTAAAGTTAATGCTCTTACTTCAAATATTATATTAATATTCTCTCCTACCTTATTTAATAATATCATTACTGAACTTCTTTTAAATTCACCTATAGGCTTTACTTTTCTACATTGAAATTTTTCATATACTGTATTTATTAATTCTTTCTTCATGGTTCCTCCTAAAAATAATTTATACCTAAATAATCATTAGGTACTTATTTAACACTGAATATTTAATAATTTTTTGCTTTATTTTATAAAGTTATTAAAAAATTTACCCTAGCATGGATAAAATTTATAAATATAAACTAATTTTTTTTATTTTACTTTATTCTATGACAATACTACATTTCCTAATCATAAAATGTTATATTTTTTATGATTTATATTTGTAAAATATACTCTCTAATGCTATACTATCAAAGTGTATACATATAGTATATACTTAAAATTTTATATTTAAATTAGAAAAAAGTAAACGGAGAGATGGCCTATGAGAAAAGGAAAAATGACTTTAATTTCACTATTAATTTTTATTTTCAGCTTAACATCTAATGTATTTGCTGCAGGAGATTCAAATACTGAGCCTCCTACTATTTATGGTAAAACAGCTATGACTATAGATGTTGAAACCGGTGAAATAATATATGCTAAAAATATTGACAAGCGTATGTATCCTGCTAGTACTACAAAGTATTTAACCGCCCTTTTATTAGCTGAAAACAAAGGAAAAAATGATAATATACCTTATACAGCTACTGCTAAAAGTCAACCACCATATTCTATGAATATAAATCTTCACCCTATAAATATAGGTGAAACCATAAAAGCAGAAAATGTTATGGATGGATTATTACTATTTTCCGGTAATGACACAGCCTATATGATAGCTGATGCCTTAGCTGGTAATAGTAAAAATTTTCAAAATATGATGAATAAAAAAATACAAGAATTAAATTTAAAAAACACTCACTTTGTAACCCCTAATGGATTACATAATCCTGATCATTATACTACGGCTTATGATTTAAGCATAATTAGTAGATCTGCTTTAAAAAATACTTGGGTTTATCAATCTTCTAATAAAAAAGAAAGTTCTATAGTCACTTCTAAGGGTACAAAAATGACTGTGGAAAATAGTAATAAACTTTTAGGGAAAGATGGTTGTGTTGCAGGCAAAACTGGTTATACTGATGCCGCTGGTAGATGTTTAGTAACTTTATTTAATAGAGATGGTAGAAAAATACTTGGGGTAGTTATGGGCTCTGTATATGATGCTAAAGATTCTTTTGTTTTTGAAGATATGAAAAAAATTATAGACTGGAGTTATAATGTAAAACCATCCACTCTATATAAGAAAGACTCTACCCTAAAAACAGAAACAATAACTTATAAGCCTTTAAAATTTATAGGACCTTCTGTTACTATAGATGTACCTGTGATTTTAAAAGAAGATGCTACTTATTATAAAAATGAAGTAAATGATAAAGAAACTAATAAAACAATTAATATAGATAATACTTCTTATGTTGCTCTTTCTGGAAAAAAAATCATGGGAACTTTAACTGTGAAAGAAAGAGAATATGAAAAAAAATATGAACTATACTCTGGGTTACCTAAGGAAGAAATAATTAAAAAGAATATGCCTTTTTATGTAGTTTCTATAGTTTTATTATTAGCTATAATTACTGGAATATTCTGCTTAGTAAAATTTATTAAAAGTAAAATAAATAGAAAAAATAGAAGTAAAAATAAATACTGGTATTAAAATATCAAATATTATTTATATAATAAAAAACTTACTGATATACTTTAAATATATAACAAAAACACTATCACTTATATTTTGATAGTGTTTTTATTATATTAAATTGTAAATACACATAAATATTTTATATTTTTGTTTTTTAAGTTATCCTCTTAAGATTTCATACAAAAATTAATTTTATACTTTTAATAGTAACTGCTTTACCTAGTGACTAAATCATCTAATTTACACATCAATACCTGAGATAAAACTACTACTTTTTCAAAACTTGGATTCTTTTTATCCCCTCTTTCTAATTCTTCTAAATAGGATTTTGAAATAGATGTTGTAAACTTAGGATTATGAGTAAGATTTTCAATGTCCCGAGCAGTATAGCCCAACTTAATTCTTGCTTCTCGGATTTTTTTTCCATTTAACATATAAATCCCCCTTATGAATTGGTAAAGCAATATTTAATTTTCAACTTAATTATACATCAAAATTTAAAAAATTTATATATATATTTACTGTATACTATGTAAAGTTAGGGTAAAATATTAATGTAAAAAACTAGTATACATACGCTCTACTACCTTTAATTAAAAAATAACTCAATGAAATCACATTACTATGTGCTTTCCATTGAGCTATCTTTATTATTTGTTTTTAACTTTATTTAAGAATTTTATTGTTCTTTCATTTTTAGGATTATTAAATACTTCCTCTGGTGTACCCTGTTCTACTATATTTCCGCCATCCATAAATATAACTCTATCTGCTGCACTCTTTGCAAATCTCATTTCATGGGTTACTATAATCATAGTTGTATCCTGGTCTGCTAATTTTTTAATAACCTCTAAAACTTCACCAACAAGCTCCGGATCCAAGGCTGAAGTAGGTTCATCAAACAACATTATCTTAGGCTCTACTGCCATAGCTCTGCCTATTCCTACTCTCTGTTGTTGACCACCAGATAACTTAGAAGGATAGTAATCCTTCTTATCTTCCAATCCTACCTGTTTAAGTATATTTAATGCCATTTCTTTAGCCTTATCTTTCTCCATTTTCTTAACAATTATTAAAGGTTCCATTATATTTTCTAAAGCAGTTTTATTTTTAAATAAATTATAGCTTTGAAAAACCATAGATGTATTCATTCTTAGCTTATGTATTTGTTCTTTTGTAGCTTTCTCTACATCCACCTTTAAATCTTCTATTTCTATTATACCTCTTTGGGGTTTTTCTAAAAAATTCATGCATCTTAAAAGCGTAGATTTTCCTGTGCCTGATGGTCCTATAACAGCAACCACTTCACCTTTTTTTATATCTAAATTTATTCCTTTTAATACTTCTACCCCATTAAAAGACTTGTGTAAATTACTTATCTTTATCATATATTCCCACCAACCTTACTAATAAACATTATTCATTTTTCTTTCTAATATATTTTGTAAATATCCAAAGGCACTAATTATGATCCAGTAAATAATTATTACTGCAGTAAAAGATTCTAAAAATCTATAACTAGATGCTCCCTCACTTTGTGCCACCGCCATTATCTCTACTACCCCTAAAGTAAAAGCCAATGCAGAACCCTTTATAATATCTATAAAGCTATTGGATAGAGCTGGCAGCGCTACCCTAGCAGCCTGTGGAAATACTATTCTCTTCATGGATTGAATTGGTGTCATTCCTATAGATAAGCTTGCCTCTATTTGCCCTTTATCTACAGAAGAAATAGCTCCTCTTAATGTTTCTGACATATAAGCTGAGGCATTAAACCCTAAGCCTATAATGGCTGCAGTCATAGCATCCATATTTTTTAAACTAGGTATTAATTGAACTATACCAAAATATAAAAAGAACAACTGGGCAATTAAAGGAGTCCCTCTAAAAAAGGATACCCATATTTTACTTATACTATAAAGAACTTTGATTTTTAATTCATTAATTACTGCTATAAATATAGCAAGAATTAATCCTAAAATCAATGCTAAAAAAGAAATTGTAAAAGTAACTTTCAGATGTTTAAGCATTAAAGGCACTAATTTATTAAAATATTCTAGGTCAAAAATCATATACTACCACACCTATTCCTTCTTAGTTATATCAAGTTTAAACCACTTTTGTGATAGTTTACTCATGGTACCATCAGCCATCATATCCTTTATAGCTTTATTTATATCTTCTAGCATTTTTTTATTTTTTCCGTCTTTTTTCAATGGATATTGATTAGTTTCAAAAACATATTTTGGATCATAAAGTTTTAGATCCATATTTTCTTTTTCTATAACTGTTTTAGCCTTAACAGTTCCAATCCATGCTGCATCAAGTCTTCCAATCTCTACATCTTTCTCCATTGGAGTTTGATCATAAGTTAAAACCTTTATATTTAAGCCTTTTTCTTCATTTAATTTTTTTAAAGTTTTTTCTCCATTACCTCCTAGAGTACATCCAATTTTTTTACCCTTTAAATCCTCTAAACTTTTAATATTTTTATCCTTATTCACTACAAAACTATATCCACTATAAGCATAAGTCTCTGTAAAATCATATTTTTTTCTTCTCTCTTCTGTAGTTGATATTTGATGAGCAACAGTATCTATTTGACCTGCATCCAGCATTCCAAATAATCCACTAAATTTTGATTGTTTAAATTCAATATCATATCCTGCTTTTTTCCCTATTTCATTCCAAACATCAATTTCAAATCCTTGAAGCTTTCCTGCCTCTGTATAACACCATGGGTAGTAATCTGGTGATGTTCCAACTATAATTTTCTTTTCACTCTTGGTATTTCCTGTATTTTGTCCTTCTGTGGAAGTAGTTTTTTCCTTTCCACAACCAGCTAAAAGAGTTATTACCGCTAGCGCTGATACTAAAATTAAAGATAATTTTTTCTTTTTCAATTTTATTCCCCCCCATAATTTCACTTTAAAATTTATAAAAATCATATAAACCTTTTTTCAAAATTATTACTTTTAGATTTTACATTTTATAAATCTTTATATTAATTTAATCTCTAAATATCTTATATTATTCCCCTTATTCATCCAAATTCATTACTTACTAATAAATGTTTTTCCTCATATATCCTACATTTTATTGTTTATAGATTTTTCAATTCTCTCTAAAGCCTCCTTTAGTATCTCTCTAGGGCAAGCTATATTCATTCTTTCAAACCCTACAGCTTCATCTCCAAATATATAGCCTTCATCAAAAGCTACTCCTGCTTCTTTTAGCATAAATTCCTCTAATTCCTCCTTTGACATTTTTAATTCTCTACAATCTATCCATAAAAGATATGTTCCTTCTGGCTCTATTACCTTTAACATAGGCATTTTTTCTCGAATAAATTTTTTTGCAAATTCTTTATTTTCTTGTAAATAATCTACTAATTCTTCTACCCATTGCTCTCCATATTTATAGGCTGCTTCACAGGCTATAGATGCAAAAATATTCAATCTTGACAATCCTATATTTTCCATAGCTATTTTGAATTCATTCATCAATTTTTCATTAGATATTATTATATTTGAACCTTGAAGTCCTGCTAAATTAAAAGTTTTACTTGGTGCTGTACAAGTTATACTTATATCTGCAAATTCTTTACATATAGCTGCAAAAGGAATATGTTTATTAGGTTTATATATTAAGTCTGAATGTATTTCATCTGAAATTACTAATACATTATGTTTTAAACAAAGATTACCTACCTTTATAAGCTCTTCTTTAGTCCAAACTCTTCCTGTAGGATTATGAGGACTGCACAATATCATTATCTTTACTCTAGGATCTGAAAGTTTCTTATCTAAATCCTCAAAATCCATTTCATATCTTTTGCCATCAAATTTTAATGGATTGTTTACTATATGACATCCATTATTGTTTATAGCCTTGAAAAATGGATAATATATAGGTCTTTGTAGTAACACCTTGTCCCCTGAATGAGTAAAAGCTCTAACTATAGTATTTACAGCCATAACTATACCAGGAGTATTAGTTATCCATTCTTTTTTTATATTCCATCCATGTCGTTTTTTCATCCAATTTACAACTTCTTCATAATAGGATTCTGTTGTAGCAGTATATCCATAAATACCATGCTGAGCCCTTTTTATTATTTCTTCTTTTACCTCTGGAACTGTTTCAAAATCCATATCAGCTATCCACATAGATATAACATCTTTATAACCAAAGGTTTCTTTATTAAAATTCCATTTACTACAATTTGTATTATCCCTATTTACTATTTTGTCAAAATTATACTTCATAACTATCACTCCATATAAAATTATTTTAAATATTCATATTTTTAATAACATAAAAATTACTTACCTTATATTAAATTAATTATTTTATTACAAATATCCTTCTTTTATAACTGCAAATTTTGTTATAATTTTGTCATTTTTCTATCTTTTTCATGATATCATAGTATATAATATTAGTTAAATAACATTTATTTATATTAAAGATTACATCTATCAAAATTTATTATTTAATATTATATAATTGAAATTCATTATAAAAAACTCCTATACTATTAATAAAAAAATAAAGTACCTTAATTAATTATAAATATACTAATTAAAGCACTTTATTCATGAAAATAAGCTTATAAAGTTATAATAACTTTATAGACTTATTTAAACTTATTATATATTTTACCATTTAGCATAATGTTCTTCTGCACAGCCTTTTAAGGCTTCTATATTAATAATGTCACCCTGTTCATCCTTTATTTCCCCATGAAATTCTCCTATGATTTGATGAACTGTAGATTTTAACAATACTGCATCCGTTTTATACATTCTATCATATATAGGTTCAAAAACAAGATTTACTCTATCAGATATTTCTGTTTTTATGCTCCAAGGTTTCATAAGATTCTTCTTATCATAATCATATAATATACACTCATTTAACTTTGAAATTTTTCCATCTATTAACAAAGCATTTTCTGTAATATCCGTTCCATCCGTCCATTTTGCTCCTAAATTAAGCCCTATGATTCTTCCTTGTTGATTTCCTGACGCAGTAGCCCAGTTCCACATAGTTTTAAAAGGCCATATCCCTCTTCCAAAATCCAATCCCGCAAAACTATCACTTTTATTAAAGATATAGGTTTTATTATTTATCATAATTCTTCCTTCTGTAGGGAGACAATTTTGCTTTGATGTAAATTGAAATTTATTTTTACTCCAAGGTATTAATACATTTAATGTTTCATGCCCTTCAGGATAAAATACAGAGAATTTCGCTGTAAGATTTCTCCCCTTAAAATCTTTACAATGTACTAATATACTCATAGTTTTTAAATATCTATTCCATTTAAAAAGTACCTGTAGCTTCCTATTAGAAAACTCTACATTTTCAAAAACCTTCTCTGATATACTACATCCCTTCCCCAAAGGTGTAATAACGGTTTTTTCTGCAAATTCTTTCGTGTTGAAATCATAAAAATATACAAAAGCCATTGCCATATAATCTAAATGGGCTACAGTAACAGAGAATAGAGAATCTTCATTTATCATATACCAATAATTCCACCTTTTCTTTCTAAATTTATTCCCCTTAAGATTACAATGGAATATAGGCTTCCTACTCCATCCTATACTTTTTTCATTTAATTTACCATCCTTTTGGCATATGTTTACTCCGGTCATTATTTCTTTTTCATTAAAAAAAATTTTTCCCATTTTTAATAATTCCCCACCACCAAAAAACTTTATATTATTAAAACTAGTAATAACTCTCCTATATTTTCTTTTTAAATGATTATATCTATAACAACTATATCTTTATAAAAGGATTAAATTTATTTAGGTAATCTTTGTACAGGGCTTGCTGGACCTAATAAATTCAGTATATCTTTAAATGGTATAGGAATCTGAAATAACCCATAAGCATATGGAGTGTACTCATATACTTGATAATATAATACTAATGAGTTTGGAGTAAGATAGAATTGTTGATCTTCATGTAATCCTTTATATTCTTCTATTAAAGGAACGTTATTCTCCTTTATATACTCTCTTACCTTTTCTTCTAATATAGGTTTGTAGTTTATTCTACTTGTAAAAAGATCATTTAAATTATAAATTTGCCCCGTATTTAAATCTATATTCAAAGATGAATATGCAGTAAAACCATGAGCTGCATTTGCATAATAAGTGTACATACCAAATAGTATACTTAATAAACAGCTTTTATTTAATTTAACTTCATAGAAACCTATAACCTCTTGAATGTTTACTTTCCTTGGTATCAGTACTTGATCTTTAAATAAGTTGCTTACCTCGTTATCTATAGATTCATTTACAAACTTTGATATGTTCTCGTTACCTATATCCTGTACAAAGGGATATGTTATCTTAAAATTTTTAGGCTGTAAATTTTGTTCATTCAAAGGAAGGGGGTCAATATTACACTGTCTATAATAATCATTATAGTGTCTAAAATTATTATAATAATTTGGATTATACCTATTTAAATAGTAGCATCCATACATATCATAATCATAAAAGGGTATAAAATTCATATCATATCTTTCCTATATATTAATTTCCTTACCATTATATGTTGTTAAATACAGTATTGACACCATATTTATTGATTTACTTCTTCTATAATTTTTCTTTTCCAAAACATAAAGTAAAATATATATATAAATAAATATATTATAAAAACCTGTATTTCAGAAGCGTCTACTTTGTAATTATATATTAATCTATTTAATTTAAATATAAAAAACAAATTTAATGAACTAATTAAAAAAGGCACAAAAAACATAACTAACATTTCTTTATTTATTATAGAATTTATAGTTTTTTTAGATATACCTAAATTTATTAATATATCATATTTGCCCTTTTCTTTCTTTATATCATCATAAAATTTATAATACAAAAAACTTACTCCCATAAGGAAAAAAACTAAAGCTACAGCGCTACAAAGATAGAAAAAACCGTAGGCTGATCCTCTTTCTTTCATTAATTCTAGTTGTTTTATATATATTATTTCATTAGGCAAGCTTTCTTTTATACTTTTCAATTCTTTTATGTATTTTTTTAAATTCTCTAATTTATACATATAATAATTCATTTTTTTATCCTTTGGTAATGCCATTAAAGAACTATCTTTTACTATAATAATATTTCCCATAGTTTTACTTTGAAATATACTTTTTTCTCCTATTTTATTTATTTTAACTTTATTACCATTAATATTTATTACTTCATTAAAATAATATTTTTTAATATCTTCTTTACTCATATTAGCATTATATAATATTACAGCCTTATCTTCCTCTATATTATAAACTGGATAAGAAAGTTCACTAGCTATTTTATTATATTCTGATTCTGATATAACACTATATTGTGCACTTTCTACATCATAAAATGTAACTTTTACCTTTTTAAAGTTAATATTATTTTCTTTTAATTTATTATCTATAATATTATTATAATCCCTCTCTTTAACTACATAACCTATATCAATGGGGTATAAAATATCCTTATTTTTATCTATTAAATCCTTTTGGACATATAAAATTCCAAATATAAATATGGATATAGACAAAAACATAGTCATAATAAAAAGAAGATTTCTATTTCGAAGAGTCTTTTCTCTAATATTTGATATAAAAATCATATTTACTTTATCCATGTATATTAGTTTAATTTTTGATATTTTAGTCAATATATAGGGGAATAACTCTGTTAAAGTTAATAAAGTATATAAAAATCCTAATATAAAAAATAAAATTATTTCTGCTATAGATTTAAAAGAATCCATCCTTTTACTGATTATAAACAAACATATAATCAGTATTATACAAACTATACTTAAAAACAAAGATGCTTTTCTTTCCTTATATGTCTTATTAATTCCTTTTACATACCTTCCCTTAGTTATACCACATATAATAAATATAATAAAAAAAACTTTAATTGTATCTTTTATAGCATTAAGATTTCCTATTGTATTTATTTTTTTATTCAAAACTTTTCCTATACCCATCATCATAAATTTAGAAAATACAAAGCCTATTACAATTCCTAAAACTGTTATTATGCCCCCTAAAAATAAGCTTTCTATAAAAATAATCTTTTTCATCTTTTTCTGAGAAATTCCCAACTTATAAAATATTTTAAACTCCTCTATTCTAGACCCAAGAAATATATTTATAGAATAATCAGTTAAAAAAAATATACCTATTATTAATAATAATTTTATAAAATTTAATTCATCTATAAATCCTATGGTAAATGCATCTTGCACTAATTCTATATTATTTAAAATCAAAGAGAAAAAATAATATACTATGACAGATACTACGCCGCTTAGTATAAAAGCACTATATTTCCTTAAGTTTCTTTTTATATTATTTATAATTATAGTATTAAAACTCATTAACTCTTCCTCCTAAGAACATATTAAAATTTAATATATCCTTATAAAAGTTTTCCTGACTTTCTCCTTTATCAATTTCACTATATATTTCCCCATCTTTTATAAAAAGTACCCTTTTAGCATAACTGGCTACAAAAGGATCATGGGTTACAAGAAAGATGGTACATTTCTCCTTTTCATTAACATTCTTAAATATCTTCATAATTTTCTTTCGGGAATTAAAATCTAATCTTCCTGTAGGTTCATCTAAAAACATAATTTTCTTTCTCTGAACTAGCGCTCTTCCTATCTCACCCTTTTGATTTTGCCCTCCTGATAATTCCCATACCATTCTATGTTGTAAATCTTCTATATCTAAAAGCTTTAAAATCTTATCTGCTTCTTTTTCTATGTACTTTCTTTTATTATTATCCAAAAGCATTGGATAGATAATATTATCCTTTATGGTCAAATTTTTTATTAATTTTACATCTTGAAATACAAAAGAAAAATTTTTTCTTCTAAATTGTCTCCTTTCTCCCTCATTAATTTTTTTTACATCTATCCCATTTATGAAAATACTCCCTGCAGAAGGCTTTTCTATAGTAGAGGCTAATTTTAAAAGAGTACTTTTCCCGCTACCAGAAGGACCCATTATGGCTACAAATCCGCCCTCATTTACGGATAAATTTATATTTTTCAAAGCTATTTTTCCTTTTTCTGTACCATATATTTTATAAACTTCTTTTATTTCAATAATCCCCATAGATTTCTCCTAACTAACAAATCTAATATTAATTATTTTAACTAATATTTTATTATTAATTAAAATATATTGTAATCTTAGTACCTTCTCCTTCATTAGACTGTATATCTAATTCGTGGTTTAATTTTTTACAAACTTCATTTGTTATATAAAGCCCCATACCTGTAGACTCTCCAAAAATTCTCCCATTCTCTCCTGTATAAAAAGGCTCTATTACTCTGTTTATATCTTTTTTAGATATACCAATACCCTTATCCCTTATATATATATAATATCTTCCTTGCTGCTCTCCTGCTTTTATTTCTATTAAATTTCCTTTTCCTTTTGAATATTTTACACCATTAATTATAATCTGATCTAATATGAAAGATATCCATTTTCTATCTGATTTAATTTTAATATTATCCATTTCTACTTTTGGGAAAACTCCATTTTTTATAAATAATTTTTTATTATAATTAACCCTTTCTAAAACCAATTCTTTCAAATGAAAATTTGCCACATTAAAATCATTATGAAAACTTTCTAACCTAGCATTGTAAAGAGCAATATTTAATCCTTCTTCTAACTTTTCTGTTTCTTCTTTAATATCTTTTATACACTGCTGTTCTCCATTTTCTTGAATTATTAACTTTATTACAGATAGAGGTGTTTTCATTTGGTGTACCCATTGATTTATAAAATTTAAATGTTCTGTTTGCTTTTTTATATTTTCATGCATATGATATTTATAAATACTATATAGTTCTCCAGTATACTCATTTAAAATTTTTCCTAAATTAGAATCTCCAAAGGAATTTAAACAATCTTCAAATATTTCTGGTTTTTTCTCCAAACTTTTATACATTTTTCTTTGATTTAAATATTTTAATATTAAATAAACTAATAAATTAAACAAGCTCAATAATATAAAATAAAGAAAATTATGAAAATTCTCAAACCCACCCATTAAGTTGTACAAACTAAACAATATGATAAAATTTAAGAAAAATAATATAATAACTCCCTTATTATTTTTTATAAAAATTTTCATTCTACTTCCTCCAGGTTACATTCAATCTATAGCCTGCTCCTCTTACAGTTTCTATAGAATCCTTTATACCTAAATCTAATAACTTTTTTCTAAGCCTTGCTATATTTACATTTAAAGTATTTTCATCTACAAAAGTAGTATCATCCCATATTTTTTCTAAAAGTTCTTCTCTGGTAGCTACTTTAGGATATATTTTCATCATTGCATCTAAAAGATCCCCTTCTTTTTTAGAAAGCATTGTTTCTTTTCCATTAAAATGTACCTGTAATCTTTCCGGATAAAAAAGTAATCCTTCTACATCTAATATCCTTTCTACTTGGCTATTTGTTGCATAATCTCCATATACTCTTCTTAATTGACTTTTTATTTTTGCTAAAACTACTTCATAATAAAAAGGTTTAGTAATATAATCATCTGCTCCACTTTCTATAGCCATAACTTGATTCATCTCTGAATCTCTAGCAGATATAAATATTATAGGACATAAAGACTTTTCCCTTATTCTTCTACACCAGTAATATCCATCAAACTTTGGTAAATTAATATCTAGAAGAATTAAATTTGGTTTCTCCATTTCAAAGGTTTCTAATATTTTCTCAAAATCTTTAGCTACCAAAGCTTCATATCCATATTTTTCTATATGTTCTCCTAAAAGTTTTGCTATATTTTTATCATCTTCTATTATCATTATCTTGTAACCCATATTTATCACTCCCATTTATATCTAGTATAACAATCACTCATCACACTAATTTAATTATATTTTACGCACTAAAGCCTGTACTAAATTCACATATTAAATAAACTTTTTATTTTTAAAATATATCATATTTAAACTAAATAATTAATTCAAAGTTTAATCAAGTATATTAAAAATAAATATAGTAATAATTTAACTAGATTTTATGAATTGTTATTAAGTTAGATATAAAAATAATAGTCCTTTTTTATAAATTAAATTAATTATTAACTATTTTCCCATAACTAAATTAAAGTTAAAATCAATAAACTGTCCCTCTTAAATTATAAATTATGAATATAGTTTTTAAAAGTAATCTTTTGTTATTACATATTAAATTATATTATATAAAAATGCTAAGAAACCCTTAGACATTTTTACCTTATATTTTATAAAAATCCCTGGAATTGCTTAGCATTTAAATCTATTTAAGTTCTGGATGAACAACTCTATATATCTTAGCCCTTTTTTCCATTTTAGGTCCATAGTACTCCCTAGCATAATCTTTCATTTTATCATCTTCTGATTGGTTTCTTTCTATCCATTTAGCTGCAAATTCCCTGTAATCTCCTTTAAAATTCTTAGATATATACCAAGTTCCTATCTTCACATTTACATCTGAATTTCCTATATCTTCTTTTTTAAAATTTTTTAATCCCATTTCCTTTGCATATCCTAATACTTTTGTATCTTTTAAGTTAAATGGTCCGCAAGGTTTAGAAGGTTCGTATTTTAATTCCTCATTTGCTGTTTCAAAATTAATTACAGCTGCAACTAAATAAGGATCCACATTGTATTCTGCTGCATATTTCTTTATTTCATCTTTATGCTTTAAATCAAAGAGTACACTTCTTAAAAATACTCCTGAACCTATTGCTAAAATCAAAACCAATCCTACTAAAGATTTTAATATCTTTTTCATCTTTGTTTCCTCCTGCTTTTTATTAAATTTATTCAATATTTTTACATATATTTTTAGAAAATTTATCTTAAATAGAACTTATATCTCTCCATTTCATAATAAATAGTTTTAAGAAAACAAACTCATTTTCCAATCTAGTATCTATAAATTATGATATTGCTCTGTAATAAAATTCTACTGTTAAAAAATAATAGATTAAATATACTATTGTATATGGTATAGCTACCATTGTTATTGGGGTTAATATACCTAAGTTTAAGAATTCTCCAAATATTGATAAAGCTACTCCTCCATGAGCTATACCTACTATTAATGGAGCAAAGAATATAAATGCCATTTGTTTATATATGGAAGATTTAAGTTCCTTATTCCTTACACCTATGTTTCTTAATATTTTGTATCTATATTTTTCTTCCATAGCCTCTGAAAGTTGTTTAAAGAATATTATACTTACTGTACATACTAAGAAAACTAATCCTACAAAGCATCCTATAAATAGCATAGTTCCAGATGAAGATATATTTTCTCTATAATTTTCATAGTAATTAGAGTTAACCAATCTATACTTTGGATCATTTTTAGATTTTTCATAGTTTGTTATTATGTTATTAAAATCCTTTGTTAGTTTCCCACTCCTATTATGATTTTGTACTAAATAAAGTGCATATTTTTCCTTCTTTATTTGATTTTGTAGCTTTATGAATTCCTCGTCCTTAACTATTAATATATTTTCTAAAACCATCATATTAGCTAATGATCTTTCTTCTGAATGTACTACTTTAAAATTTTCTTCAGCTATATTAACATTGGGAATTTTATTTTTTTTATCAAAGAATCTTGGAAAATAATAGGCTTCTTTTGGTGAATTTATTTTATCTTTAACTTCAATATTCTTAACTTTAGCTATTTTGTTAAAATCCTTTTCTGATAAAATAGACTTGCCATCATAAATATTACTATTTTTATTTTCATATTGCAGCACTGTAATATCTATTTTTTCCTTTAATTTATTTTTACTATTATTTTTTATAAGCTTGTCTATATCATTTATAACTTTATTATTTTCTACTTTTACCACATAATCAAAGGGCATATCTTTATCCATATTAGCTGAAAAATATTTATAAAAACTTATACTAGCTCCTGAAGCTGTAAGGGTAGTGGCGATAAGTATAGCCATGGTAGCTAAGGTTTTAGAATTCCCTTTTATTCTATATAAAAGTTGAGAATTTGAAATCATATTTAGTTCTTTAAAATGATTTTTCTTATTATTTCTTTTTATTTTTAAATAATATACTGTAAAAGAACTAAAAAATAAATAGGTTCCTATTACTACTGTAGTTAATGTAATCATAGCAACTGATCCTAAACTTTTACCTTTGCTAATAATATACAAACTATATCCACCTAATAATATTATTAAAGATAAAGCAGCCTTTATCTTTGAAGCTTTAGGTTCTTTTTCGCTCTTACTTTCTGCTATAAATAAGTCTATTAATTCATATCTATATATAATGCTAGATCCACTTATAGAAACTACAAAATATATTAATATAAAAGTTTTTATTGTACAAACTAAAGCTTTAATTGAAAACCCTGTATTTATAATATTTTCTGCATCTATAAGCTTTAAAAAAACTAATATAAAACCTTTAGATAAAAAAGCTCCTAGAGATATTCCTATAACTAAAGCTATAATTCCCATGGTCATAATTTCATAAAACATCATAGTCGCTATACTTTTCTTTTTTATCCCCAAAATAGAGTATAAACCCATTTCTTTTTTTCTCTTTTTAATAAAAAATGAATTTGAATACCATATAAATATAAAAACGAACAAAGCAATTATAGCTGATGCTCCGGAAAAAGATTTGCTTACACTCTTCATTCCATTTGCTACATCTGTAATTTGATTATTATATTCAATAGCTTTAAACATAGAGTATATAAGCACCGAAAATATCATAGATGTTAAATACATAGCATAATTCTTAAAATTTCTTTTTACATTTTTAAAAGCTATACTAAATAAGCCCATTATTTTCTCCCCCTAGCATAGATGTTACATCTACTATTTCCCTAAAAAAATCTTTCCTACTTGAAGTACTTTCTATTTCCTTGTATAATTTTCCGTCCTTTATAAATATAACTCTTCTACAATAAGATGCAGCAAAGGCATCATGGGTAACCATCATTATAGTAGATTTATCTCTTTCGTTTAATAAGCTAAGGGTTTCTAGAAGCTCCTTTGAAGATTTAGAATCTAATGCCCCTGTAGGTTCATCTGCTAATATTAATGCTGGTTTATTAATTAAAGCCCTAGCTGCTGCTACTCTTTGTTTTTGTCCTCCTGATATTTCATAAGGATATTTATTTAATAGATCCTTTATACCTAACTTTTCTGTTATTTCTATTACTTTTTTATCTATTTTTCTATAGGATACTTTTGATAAGCTAAGGGGCAATGCAATATTCTCTTTAACAGTTAATGTATCTAATAAATTAAAATCTTGAAATATAAATCCTAATTTATCCCTTCTAAAATCTGATAGTTTATCTCTCTTTAACCTTGTTATATCATCACCATCTATTAAAATTTTTCCTCCTGTAGGTTTATCAATTGTTGATATTATATTTAGTAATGTAGATTTTCCTGCCCCCGAGGGTCCCATAACTCCAACAAACTCTCCTTCAAAAACTTTCATATCTATGCCATTTAGCGCTTGATATATATTTCTCTTTTCTCCATATACTTTTGTTACATTTATAGCTTTCAGTATTTCCTTCATAACCTGTTCCTCCCTAAAACTTAAAATTCATATTACAGTGTTAATTATATATTCAATAATAAGCATTAAAAATCGATTAATATTTCAACTACATTACAACTTTGTAATACAACTCTATAAAAGTTGTAATGTAGTTTCTATAAGCAAAGCACAATTTATTTTCTATCTTTTCTGGTAGCATACTATATACTACTAACATTGCAAAAAAAATAAGGAGATAAGCATTACACTTATCTCCTTACTTATATTCACTATTATTGGGGGATATTTAGAGGGACTCTTTTAATTTTTAATTTATATATATTATAACCATATTTTATTAATTTATTATTAATTAAATAAAAAGTTTTTTTAAATTATTGAAGTTTTTTTCATAAAACTTAATTTCAAACTAATTATTTATAAAAATATGATATAATATATTTTAATTAATAATTATTATTTTTATTTATTATAATATTATTTTCAATACTTTGCAACTATTTTTTTATTTATTTTCTTATTTATTTTTTATATTTAAAATTTCATTTTTTTATAATTAGGAGGGTGGAAAATGTTAGATAAAAGTCATATAAAAAAAGCTTATTTTTCTATGGGTTGCTTTTGGTCAGTAGAAGCTTTATTTGATTCTTTGGATGGTGTTATTAAAACCTATGTTGGATATACTGGTGGAAGCACACTATTTCCTACCTATAACAGTATAGGAGATCATTTAGAAACTGTAGAAATATACTATGACTCTAGTAAAATAGCCTTCGAAGATCTACTAATGGTTTTTGAAAAAAATCATAACTATACTACAAGAGCTAATTTATTACAATATAATTCCGCTATTTTATATAATAATGAAAATGAAAAAGAGCTTTGTTTAAACTGGAAGAAGAGTAGAGAGGACGAGTTAACTAAAGAAGTTTCAACTAAAATTTCTCCTATAGAAAAGTTTTATTATGCAGAATTTTATCATCAAAAATATTATGTTCAATTGGAACCTGTAATTATGTCTAATTTAAGATCTAAATTTTCTACTGGTAATGATCTAATCTCTTCTCCTTTATGTCATAAATTAAATGCTTACTTAGCGGGCTACAGATCTCTAGAAAATCTAAATAAAGAGATTAAGGATTTTAATCTTTCAAAGGATTCTGAAAATAGATTATTGTCTATTGTAGAAGGTTTTAAACATACTAAATAAAATTAATTTTAAAATTTAATTGATTTTTTTATTTTTTATTAGTTATAACTAATAAAAAAGAGGTGTCTAAAAATACATTTTATTTTTAACGCACCTCTTTAACTTATATACAATTTCATTTCTATAATTAATTATATTTTTTACTACTCATATTAATTTATAAAATATTTTAGCTCTAGTTAGTATTTCATATTTACATAATGCTAGACACTTTCCTAGATAGATTTTTTAAGATTCATACAAAAATATCTACTTATAAGACAGATCTATCTAAAACTGAAATACTTAATTCTATTTTATATTAACTTTTTTAAAGCTTTTTCTAATAAAATACCATCCCTTTGATTGTAATCGTATTTTAAACTTATTTCTATACCATACTTTATAAAATCAGCAGCCTTATCTACAGCAGTTTTTATGTTTTCACCTTTTAATAAACTTCCTACAACTACACTGGTAAAAGCATCTCCTGTGCCAGGATAATTTACATTTAATTTCTCTGTTTTTGTTATATAAAATTCATTCTTTACTTTATTGTATGAAACTGTGGCTATTATATTGTCGTATAAGGGAACACTGGTTATTATAACATTCTCTGGCCCTATATCACTTAAGTTTATAAGCATTTCTTTAACTTCTTTTTCAGAAATTTTACATTTAGAGCAATCTTTATTTAAAAGATAGCAGGCTTCAGTATAGTTTGGTGTTATAACATGAGCTAATTTTATAAATTCTCTCATTTTATTTACCATTTCATAATCTATAGCAGAATAAAGCTCACAATCGTCTCCCATTACTGGATCTATAACTACCAATGTATCTTTCTTTTTAAAATACTTTATAAAATTTGATATTATATTTATTTGATGCACTGACCCTAAGTATCCACTATATATGCAATTAAAGTCTAAATTTAAGCTTTTCCAGTGATTTATATAAGCTTGTAAATTATCTGTTAAATCTATTATTTCAGGATTACCAAATCCACCTGTATGAGTAGACAAAACTGCTGTGGGAATTGGACATACCTGTGTACCCATAAGAGATATTATAGGTATTACTGTGGTCAAAGATGCTCTCCCATAACCAGATATATCATGTATAGCCGCTACTTTTTTTGTATCTACTTTCATATGTCCATCTCCTAAACAATCTCAATTTACATAATTTCATATTTAAAATATATGAAATTTAATATTTTTTCAACTGTATCCATACAGTTGAAAATTTCAAATTTGATACTACAAAAGATCAATATACATATTAATATTCATTTTTAATATTGTTAAACATAAGCTTAAATAAAAAATTAATAAACTGTATATAAAAATTAAAAAATTGTGCTTAATGAAGCACAATTTTTTAATTTATTGATTCTAATATATTAGATTGGTTTTAAGATATCAGATGCTAAATCCCATAAAAATACTTGTCCGTTATCTTTTCTTACATAATACCAACCCATTGTTGCTGTATGATCCTCAACAACTTCATATACATGGACTGAATAATATGATACCCCTTCTCTAACTTCTTCCCCTTCACAAATAGCTTTAATATTATTATTGCCAGTTCCTACTTTATTTTTTACTATTTCTTCTGCCTTCTTTTTTGTAGTTACCTGTCCTTGTAAGTTTTTATTTTCTTCTTTTATTTTCTGCTCTTCTTCAGCTTGCTTTTTTTGCTCCTCTTCTACTTTTTTTGCTTCTTCTCCTGCCTTTTTTATTTCTTCTTGCAGCTCTTTTTCTTCTTTTATATATTGATCTTTTAAATTTTTAGCTACTACATTTTCTTTATCTATAGATAATACTTTATCTAAATAAGCATGGGCTTCTTTATATTTTTTATCTTTTGCTAAAGCTTTTGCTTTATCTAAGTTTTCATTTACATAAATATTTATACATTCCTTTATTTTATCTTGAGCTAAATTAAATCTTTTACTATCCCTTTTAGATACTTTTTTAAATGATTCTAAAGCACCTAAATAATCTTTTTTATTATATAATTCCATAGCTTTTTCATAATTTGCTTTAGATTCTTTTATTTCTTTAGCTAAATTTATTTTATCTACAATATCCTTATTATTTTTATAATCTAAGGTTTTTTCATAATTTTCTATAGCCTTATCATAATTTTCTATCTCCATATAAGCTTCTGCCTTATTTAATAGAGTTTTATAATCTTTGTACTTCGTATACTTATAACTTCCAAAACCCCCTAGTGTAACTAAAATTATTATAGTAACACCTATTATAATATTTTTTTTAGATTTGTTCATAGTAGCACTCTCCCTTCTATACATACAATTCTGTAACATCTTTTTTTACAATCTTGTGACTAAAAATTATTAAATTCCTTTAATATTTCTAATATGTATTGAAAAGTTCTTTCCGCAGAACTTATACTTAAATGTTCTTTAGGTGTATGTATTTCAAAAATATTAGGACCTATAGATATACACTGTAATCCTTTTATTTTATTTTTAAGCACTCCACATTCAATACCACAATGATATGCTATAATTTCTGCATCCTTTCCATATAATCTTTTAAACACTTTTCTACTTAGAGAAAGTACTTCTGATTTTTCATCATAGGGCCATTCTGGATAATCTCCATGACAAATAATTTGTGAATTTGTAACCTCTCCTAACGCTTTTATTTTTTCTACTATTTTATGCTTTAAAGTCTTATTTGAACTTCTAATTCCGCTTTCTAATATAGCTTTACTATGATCTACTGAAATAGTCCCTAAATTTACAGAGCTTTCTACTAATCCTTCTATATTAGCTACCATTGATTCTACACCATTTGGAGTAATCAATATAGAATTTAAAATTAACTTTTTGCTTTCCTCTGAAATAATTTTATCTACATTATGAGTAGAATCTTCTAATTTTATGTTTATATTATCATCTTTTAAATATAACTCCTCTTTTAATCTATTATTCGAAAATTTTATAAATTCCTTTAATTCATTTTCATAACTTTTTTCTATTAAAATTTTAGCCTCAGCATTTACAGGAATATTATTAGTTTTGCTTCCACCCTGTATAAAAGCTAAAGAATATTCCATATTATAACTTAAATCCTTTAGTATTCTTCCTAATATTTTAATAGCATTTCCTCTTTCTTTATGGATGTCAAGTCCTGAATGTCCCCCTTTTAAATCTTCTACTACTATATTAAAAACTTGTAAATTTTCTTTTGTATTTTCCCATTTTATGGATATATCGTGTTTAATATCTATTCCTCCAGCACTACTTACTAAAATTTTTCCTTCTTCTTCTGAATCTATATTTATAAGAATTCTACCTTCAAATAAATTATGATTAACATTTAATGCTCCTATCATGGTAGTTTCTTCTTCAGTAGTAAATAGCATTTCAAGATTGGGATGACTAATATCATTGGAATCTAATATAGTTAACATATAAGCTAATCCAATTCCATCATCAGCTCCTAAAGTTGTATCCTCTGCATAAAGCATATCCCCTTCTATTTTAAATTCTATGGGATCCTTTTTAAAGTCATGTACTTTTTCCTTAATCTTTTCACAAACCATGTCCATATGTGCCTGAAATATAATAGTAGGTGCTTTTTCATATCCCTTTGTAGCTTTCTTTTTTATAATTATATTTAAATATTCATCTTGAATAACCCATAAATTTCTTTCTTTTGCAAAATTAAAGAGATAATCACTAATTTTCTTTTCATTTCCTGATTCTCTAGGTACATTACTTATGTCCTTAAAATATTTAAAAACTTTATTGCAAATTAAATTATCTATTCTTTGGTACATATAATTCTCCTGCCTTCATATAAATTTTGTCTAACTTTATTATAATATAAAAGTAATATCATAAAAAAGTAAAATCTCAAAAAAATTATGTAAAGTATTATTTGTAATTTTAAGTTAAATAGGGCTGTCACATTAAGAAATTTACATACAATATACTGTTTTGCAAATTTAAAGTTAACACAATATATTGTAGAATCTATTCTTAGTGCGACAGCCCCATACTTACCATACTCAGCAAATAAAAATACTTAAATAAAAATTTATTTGTATATACTCTTTATGAGTTAAAACACTCTAATAATATCACACATTAACATAAATATTACTTCCATTTTGATCATATACCTGGACTTTAATCCAGATTAAAATATTTTCACAAAAATATAGCATTTATATTTGTCTATTTGTTAATAATATGTTATAATAATAGAATAAAATTTAATTAGTAAAGCATGATGTTTTACACTAGGAGGTCAATCAATGAAAACTGGAACAGTAAAATGGTTTAACTCAGAAAAAGGATTTGGATTTATAGAAGTAGAAGGTGAAAAAGACGTATTCGTTCACTTCTCAGCAATCCAAGGAGATGAGCCAAGAAAAAACCTTGAAGAAGGACAAAAAGTTGAATTCGAAGTAGAAGAAGGTCAAAAAGGTCCTCAAGCTGCTAATGTTATAAAGCTATAATATAACTTTGTAATATATAATATATTAAGTATTTTAATATATAAATAGCAAATACCACGCCACCTTTATTAAGGTGGTTTTTATATTATATAAAATTTTTATTAAACTTTTATAAAGCTTACCAAATCCTTGCTTAAAAATAGTTTAGTATAAGGAGAGTAGTTTTAATGAAAAAAAATTATAACATGAAAAAAACCATAGCTATGAAAGGCTTTATTGCTGAATTTGGAGAAATTTTTTCTGAAAAAATGAAAAAAAGATTATTAGAGTTAGAAATAAGAACTGTACTAACTCGAAAAGAACATAGAAATAAATTAGATATAAAACATGTAGAACATACAAAATATCCTTGTGAAGATTTAGATAGCAAAAATCTAGAAAAAGAATATGCTTATGGTCAATTTGTAATTACAGATGAAAATCTATATTTTAGTAATAATTGTGTAGAAAATGAAAAAGTTATGCAATCACCTATAGTAAATACAATATATAATTCTCTTGATGATGAAGATATGCTTATTGATGAAGATACAACTGCTAAAAAGATAGATGATACTAATATTGATTACGTAATAGATACCTTATTAACAGCCTGTCCTGAAGTATCCCAAAGATATTTAAAAATTGTGCGCGAAATGTTATCTAACGAAAAAAGATAATTTTAATATTTAAAAATAAGAGCATATATTATAACATATATATGTCTTTATATGGATAAAACTTTTAAATAGTTTTTTCTAATATATGCTCTTTTATAACTATTAATATAAAAATATTAATAGTCCTACTTTATATTATGAAAAATTACACTTCCACTGTTTATACATACCACACATAAATACAACAATAAACTTAATCTTATAATAATAAACAATACACTCCATTAATTAATTTACATTTTTATGTTATTAAACTTTTATACCTCCTATTATTAAGTTAAATTATATTAATAGAATTATATATTAGATTATATAATTTTATATCTTAATAATTATATTAAATACTTATAAAAATTTACATTAACTTATGTTACAATTAATATAAATAACATCAGTTTATCTTTTAATATTGATTTTCACTCCTTCTGTTTACAAACTATTTTATTTAAAAAATTACTATATTTTAAATATACGGGAGTAAAATCAGTATTCTCATCATTGAACAAATTATATGTTAGTTAGAGGAGTGTTTATATGAATACTGTATTACAAACTATAAAAAATAGAAGAAGTATAAGAGGTTATAAATCTGAGCAAATAAAAGAAGAAGAACTTCAATGTATATTAGAAGCTGGAATCTATGCTCCTTCTGGTTGTAATCATCAATCCTGGCATTTTACTGTTATTCAAAACAGAGAATTAATTACAACTATGAGCAATGTGGCTAAAGAAAAACTTAAAGATTCACCTAATGAAAATTTTAGAAATATGGGTAATAATGAAAAACTTGATTTAACTCATGGTGCACCTACTTTAATTGTAGTATCAGGGAAAGAAGGTAACTATTCCCCTTTAGTTGATTGTTCTGCTGCCATAGAAAATATGCTAATTGCTGCTGAAAGCTTAAATATAGGTTCTTTATGGATAGGCCTTATTTCACTAGCTTTTGAAAATAAAGAAATCATGGAAAAATTAAATATACCTAAGGGATATAAACCTTATTTTGGCATAGCTTTAGGATATAAAAACGTAAGTGAAGCTAAAGCTCCTAAAAGAAATGAAAATGTAATAACTTACATAAGATAAGGAAATTACGACTTAAAAGGTAGTTTACCTACACTACAGCCTATTAAAAAGGGATATGTGTCTATAAAGACAGCTCAATTCGCTAATAAATTCTAATTCGTTTTTATAAAATATATTGGAAAAGATGATAACTCGCTTTTAGCTCAAACAATCATTTTTTACCTAATATATTTTCAAAAAACAAATAAGAATTTTTAAGCTTTTTCGAATGTATTTTACGCCACATATCCCTATTTTTAATAGGCTGAAGCTAGAGTAACTTCCTTTAAAAGTAATAACTAACTTAATAGAAATATTTTAATTAAAGATTTTGTGTAGAGAAACGTAACAAAATCCTCCTTCTGTACGTTTTTTCTCTCGGTAGGAAATTATTATCACAACTTTTAAAGGTATTAAAAAAAGAAATACTTTTAGGGAAAATAGATATCTAGAAAAATAATTAGAATACTTTATTTTTATAGTTATCTATGGACCAAAAGTATTTCTTGTTTTAATTTTCAACCTTTAAAAGTGTTTAAGTCATAATTTATTTATTCAAACATCTTTTTATAAAGTTTCTTTTACAATTTTGAAATTTTGAAATATCATGATTTATAGAATATACTCCAATTAACTCAAATACAATGCCAATTCCATATCCTAATCCTAAAATAAATTCTGGCAATTGTATTAAAAAATTTCTTAAAATAGTAGTAATTGAAATAATAAAAATACCTATAATTAAAGCTTTATTTGGTTTTTTCACAAAAATCACCTCCAAATATTAGTTAGTTGCAAAATCTCTTACTTTAATGTTTCCTGCAGTAAATAATACTAATGACATAAGCATTACTATAAATATGTTAGGAAATATACTAGAATACTTTATGCTATTGAATATCCAATATTGGGGAGTGAATTTCCCTATGTTTAATAATATCCAAGAAGGTTTGCTCATAGATAATCCTGTAGAATATAAACTTACAAATGTCGTGCTTATCCCTATTATATTAACTATAAGAGCCACTACAGATTCATTTTGAAATAGTCTAGTTACAAATACACCTAAACTTACCGAAAATATACTCGCTACTATTGTATTTATAAGTATAAAAGCCAAATTGTCAAAGGAATATCCTATTATAAATTTCCCGCATATATAAACAGACATGTACACAAAGCTTTGAATTAATATCATACCTAAATATACTCCTCCTATTATTTCAAATCCTCTGTTAGAAGTTGTTATAGCCCTTTTTAATATATTTTGTTTCTTAAAATTTAATATTTCTGAACTCACATTATTAGCTGAAAAAATTATGAAATTTATTATAAGACTTAATACTAAGAATACTTCTTTTTCCATATTTTTAGTATTCTCTATAATTGTTTTCACACTATTTTTATCTAACTCATCCTTATTTTTTATGATATTTTTATTTGTTAATAAATTTTCTCTTACTTTTTTATTTATATTATCATTTAGGGATTTTTCAATAGGTAAAGTTCCATTACCTACTTCTTTTTTATATGATTTTATTTCTGGCTTTTTCCCTTTTTTAATTTTCTCTGAAAAATCTTTAGGTATTTCATATATCCCTACCACATCATTTTTATTTAAAGACTCCATAGCTTTATCTTTATTATTATAAAAGATAGATTTTTTAGGTATTTTAAGTTCTTCTAAAAGCTGTTTTCCATATTTTCCGGTATCTTCTACATTGAAAGCTACATCAACCATAACAGTACTTCCACCACTACTTTTAATTCCAAAATTAATTATGCTTATCACTACTAGGGGCATAATTAACATAAAACCTATAACTTTTATATCCTTTATCATTCTTTTAAATTGTATAAATCCATATCTTAAAATTTTCACGTTAATCCCCCCATTTCATATTAACCTTTAAAAGACTAATACTATATAAAACTATAGAAACAAGAATAAATGTAATCAAATAATACTTAATAGCTTCAAAGGAATTATAAATTAAAAAGCTTTTATAGGTTTTTATAATAAGTACATTAGGTGCAAAATTAGTTATAATAGCTCTAAGTATTATATTAAAACTATTAATTACCTTATCTAATGGATAAAATACGCCCCCCAAGCTTACACTTAGTATTAGAAATGTATTTAAACATATTATTGCCACTTTTTGCTCCTTAAAGAAAGCTATTACTACGGAAGATATAGCTACCTCTAAAAAGCTTTTAGTTAATACTATTAATAATAAAAGTCCTATATTGCCCTTAAAGGATAATCCTAAAAATCTATAGGATAGTACATATATTGAATTAAATAAAACCGCAAAAATATACCAAGAAATTAATGAATAATTAAAATATTGAACTTTACTTATGCTTGTAGATAATGCCCTTTGAAAAATACCTTTTCTTTTTTCTTCATAATATCCCTGACATAATGACATTATAGTTACTATAACCATAAAACTTAATATAGACACTGAATAATACTCATAGGAAGTTAAATTTCTGGTACTTTTAACTATAGAATTTTTTATAACATCCTTTTTATATATTTTAATAATCTCTTCTTTTATTTCTTTTACTAATAAATCCTTTCTTTCTTTAGAAATATCCATTTTATTTATGTTGTTTCCTATTATAAGATTGTTTTTCACTTCTTTATTATAATTATCTATTAAATCCTTTAGTATTTTAGAGGATACTTCCTTATCTTTTTCTCTTTCATTTATTTTTATTGTAGCTTCTTTATCTTCGATAATACTCTTTTCATATCCCTTTGGAATTATTACTTCCTCCCTAACCTTTTCCTTACTTCTTTTAATATCTATAAATTTCTCTAGCCCATCACTTCCTAAAAATTTTATAAGTTCATTAGATAATCTTGAATTATCTTTATCCTCTATATAAATTGCTATTTTATCTATTTCATTTTTAGGATTAAACATATCTTTTTGAAAATATCCATATAATGAACTTAAAACTATAGGAAATATGGCAAAAGTAAATATCATAATAGGTAATTCTCTAAATACAGATTTTAATCTTAATTTTATAAATGCTTTTAACCTCACACTCTTTCCCCCTTATATAAAATTTAATTCATTTTATATTTCTTGTTTCAATATTTTAAATGTAAAATTTTCTATACAAAATACTATAATTTATTAATATTAAAACTATTAATCTCTAAGTTTTTTGCCTGTTAATGCTAAAAATACTTCTTCTAATGTTGGCTCTTCAAAATTTATTCCTTTTATTTTTATATTTTCATTTTCTAATATTTTAAGTAAAATATTTAAATCAAAATTATTTTCATGAACTAGTAGCTTTATAAGACCTGCTTCCTCTTCGCATTCAAGAACCCCTTCTAATGATCTAATATTAAGTATAGTCTCCCCTGTATAGTTTTTTAGTTTTAAAATAACTCTATTTTTATCACCCACCATAGATTTTATATAATTTTTATTCCCATAGGCTACTTCTTTGCCTAAATCCATAATGAACAAATTATTACAAAGCATTTCAACCTCTTCCATATAATGAGATGTGTAAATTACAGTGGTTTTTTCTTCTCTATTTATTTTTTTTGTAAATTCAAATATATGATTTCTTGATTGGGGATCTATCCCTACTGTGGGCTCATCCATTATTAATATTTTAGGATGATGCATTATAGCTGCGGCAATATTTAACCTCCTTTTCATACCCCCAGAAAATTTTTTAACCTTTTCACGTCTTTTTTCTTTAAGTCCTATAACTTCTAGGGCCTCATCTATTCTCTCTTTTAAAAGTTTTCCCTTAAGTCCATATAGACTTCCAAAAAACTCAAGATTATCTACAGCAGATACAGTTTCTATTAAAGCTATTTCTTGAGGCACTAATCCTATATATTTCTTAGCTTTCAAAGCCTCTTTAGTTATAGAATGTCCTCCAATTTTTATATCTCCTGATGTAGATTTTAAAATACTTGTCATTATATTTATTAATGTAGACTTCCCTGCTCCATTAGGTCCTATAAGACCAAATATTTCCCCCTCTTGTATTTTAAAATTTATATTATCTAAAACCAATTTGTCATTAAATCTTTTTGTAACATTGTTTACTTCAATTATGCTCATAAAAAAAACCTCCTTAAACTTTCTAATTATATAATAGAAAATTTAAAGAAGTTTTACTATTGTCTTAAGTAACTAAACTTAGTGACTTAAGTCACTAAATATCTAGTTTATAAATTTTACTTAAAATATTATTAATATATATTTATAGCCGTTGAATTTATTAAAAATTTATATATGATCTTTAGTCTAGGAAGATTCTCTAATTTATCATTCTTTTCTAATTTTTTATTTTAACTTTCAACTCAGATTTTATTGTTTAATCAACTATATTGTTTTTAAAAGCAAATATAGCTATTTGTGTCCTGTCTCTTAAATTTAATTTGGAGAGTATAGTACTTATATTGTTCTTTATAGTTCCTTCTGAAAGATATATCCTTTCTGCTATTTCTTTATTAGAAAGTCCTCTAGCTATTTCTCTTATTATGTTGATTTCTCTTTCCGTAAGACTATATTTTGAACTTATATCGTTATGATCTAATTCTTTTTCATAACCAGTATTAAGTATTATATTGTTAGCTACATCTGGATGAACCACTATATTTCCTTTTACACAGGCTTTTATACCTTCGTAAATTAGATCATTAGAACTATCTTTTAGTAAATACCCTGAAGCTCCAAATTTTAAAGCTTCATGAATATATTCTTTATCATTAAATGTAGTTAATATTAATATTTTTATATCTGGAAATTGTTCTTTTATGATTCTTGTACCCAATACTCCGTCACAATTGGGCATTCTAATATCCATCAAAACTACCTGTACATCTTTTTCTTTACATAAACTTAGTGCTTCCCTTCCATCACTTGCAAGACCCACAACTTCAATATCATCATAGGTAGAAAGAATTATTTTTAATCCCTCTCTTATTAATTTTTCATCATCTACTACTATAACATTAGTTTTATTCATTTTTTATTCCCCTCATTAAATGGATTTTCTCTAAGTCTTATAATGAAAATTATTAGGTTTCATTTATTTGCGGATATAATACTACCTTTAATAAAAATCCCTCTTCTTTTTTACTATTATATGCTACAGTGCCACCTAGTTCATTAACTCTTTCCCATATACCTTTAAGTCCTACACCTTTTTCTATTTTATCAGATCCTTCTCCATTGTCTCTAAGAGTTATTATTAAATTCTCTTCATTAAATCCCATAAATATATCTACTCTTGTTGCTTTTCCATGTCTTAAAGAATTAGATAAGAATTCCTGCACTACCCTATATAAGACAAAACATTGGTCTGAATTAAGAGTCCATTTTTCCTTTGAAAAGCCCAACTTTACTTTTACCCCTGTAAGTTTTTCAAAATTCTTTGTAAGTTCTTCTACTGCTAATATACCTTCATATTTTTCGAATTCCCTAGGCTTTAGTGCTCTTACAGCACATCTTACTTCACCTAAACTATTTTTAGCAAACTCTCCTAGTTTTCTTGCCATTTCTGATGTAAGTTTCCCATCTTTTTCAGCAATCTTTTCTATAGCTCCTAATTGTATTATCATTGTAGATAAACTATGCCCTACGCTATCATGTATTTCTCTAGATATTCTATTTCTTTCACGAAGAACTGTAAGCTCTTCTATAGAATTAGCATAACTTTCCAAATCTCTATTGGCCTTTTTTAATTTTTCCTCTGAAATTCTAAGTTTATCATATAACTTTTGTGCTCTTAGCTTGGCACTATTTTCTTCCTTTATATAGTTAGCCAATATAAACAGCATAACCAAAGAAGCTACTACAGATAAAATTTCTGTTAAATTTAAATTCCATCCAAGAAATATAACTACAATCAATACTATAAAACAGGTTAAATAAGATAACTTACCTTTAAGAAAAAGAGCTGAATCTAAAATATCTGTAAAAAAATAAAAAAACAATATTCCAGAATAATTGGTATACCCAATATAAGCTAAACTACACTCTAATATTATAGACATGAAAACTATTTTTTTATTTTCATTAAAAATAAAAAATCTAATTTGATTATTTATGATAAATAATAATATTAAAATAACTGTATAAGTTGTAATGTTTTCTTTTTCAAAGGAAGCTATACCAAATATAAGAAATAATATAGCTATATATCTAACTATAATTAGTAATCTCTTTCTCTCCATATTTCTAATCCTTATTTTAAAACATAGTCAGCTAACACACTTTGAAGTTCATATATATTTAAACTTTTATTAAATTGCTTTTCTATAGGTAATTGAGTTCCAGAAATCCATATTTTAAGTTCTGCATCTAAATCAAAATGACCTGCAGTTTCTATGCTAAAATGTGTTATAGATTTGTATGGAATAGAATGATATTCTGTTTTCTTAGCTGTCATGCCTTGCTTGTCTACTAAAATTAATCTTTTATTTGTGAAAATAAACATATCACGGATTAGCTTATAAGCTTTTTCTACTCTTTCATTTTTAGCTAATATATTACTATATTCTTTTTCTACTTCCATTATATTAACCTCTGAAGCGTTTCCCATTAGTCCATTAAATAATCCCATTCTTCATCCTCCTAAGTATTAAAATTGTTTTTAAAATTACACCCTTAATAATACTAAAATCTTTTACAATGAACAACCATTTTATTTCTATTAAGATTATAGAACTAATCATATTCTATTATAATCTTTTATAAATATTACTAAAATCCATATTGTTATATTAAAACTATTGATTCATATAAGCTAATAGTTTTAATATGGATGATAATTGTACTAATTATATTTAAGTTTCAATATATATTAATATACAGTTGAATTTATTTCACTTTTAATACTATCTTAAATTAAAACTTTTAAAGTTATGGTTTATTATTTAGTTTATGGGGATAATTGTAGATAAACACTATATTATTCTACTATATAAATTATCTAAAATATTAATAAAAGTTGTCTTATTTGTCACCAATGTATCTATATCTAATCATATTTTAAATATGTATTAATTATTTATACAATAATCTATTAATTGCCTTGTTTTTACTTGAACTATACAAGTAACATTTTTATATGATTTTTTCTATTTTATAAGTTTCATAAGGCATCTATTTTTCCACTTCCTCTAAAGATCATTGGTGACGAATCCTCTCACTATCATTTTTATTTTAATGACAATATAACCAAATATTAAACTATTCCTTAAAAGATAATGTTTTAATAAGTCTGTCTTTTCCTATTATAGTATCTGGAAAAACTTCTATAGCATTTTGCTTAAGGCTTTCTGGATCTATCATAGCTGGACTAAAATGTGTTAATATAAGCTGTGATACATTACCTCTATTAGCTAATTTAGCTCCTTCTCTAAAAGTCATATGCTTATTCTTTATAGCTTTATGTAAATCTTCATCCTGTCCATAAGTTCCCTCGCATATGAACAAATCACTATTTTCTATAAAATCTATTATAGAATCTATTGGTCTTGTATCTGTAATATAACTTAATTTTATTCCTTTACGACCTCTTCCCATAACCATACTAGAATTGTATTTTACTCCTTCATAAACTAGATTTTCTCCCTTCTGAAGCCTACTCCATAGAAACTTTGGCACATTATTTCTTTCCGCTTTTTCTAAATTAAATCTAGGCTTTCTATTAATATATAAGTTATATCCTATACAAGGACAAGAATGATCTAATTCCAATGTAGAAATTTCTATGTCACAACTTAGTATATCATTATATTTTTCATATAGATTAATACTATCCTCTCCATTTTTTATACAATCCTTTGAACTGTTATTTTTTATGAAAGTGCTACTTTTATATTCCTTTAGTACGTCTATAGCATTTTTAACCACCTTTATCTTTAATGAATTTTTAGGATTTTCTATTATAGTTATATCATAGGGTAGATAAGGTACTATAGTTCTGAGTCCATTTATTACCTTTTCTATGCCTTCTGGACCTATTATAGTTAAAGGCTCTTCTCTGCCACTATTACCTATAGTAGCCAAAAGTCCTGGTAATCCAACTGTATGATCTCCATGCATATGAGTTATACATATAATATCAATAGATTTAAAGCCCCATCCCAACATTTTCATAGATACTTGAGTTCCTTCTCCACAATCTATAAGTATTTTTCTTCCTCTATAATTTATAAGAAGAGAAGATAAAAACCTATCTGGAATAGGCATACCTCCTCCACATCCTAATAAAGCCAAATCTAACATTTTACTCCTCCTAGCTTTAGTTTTTTATAGCAATAATTTTTACTAATTGTTATTAACTTGTATCTTAATTCTTATTACGTATCATTATTTTAATTAAAAACATCTCATTATAATATTAATTTTGTAAATAAATTTATTAAACTTTTTAATATAGTATAGTTAAGTTTATATAATTTTATTAAAATTAATAATTATATTTTAGTATATGTATATATCATTTTTAAACTAAAAATATAAGGAATAGATAATTACTAAAAATTTATATACTAAATATCTATCCCTTAATAATATTCATATTAAGCTAGTAACATTATTAAATCCCGATACAAATATATAATCTATCAATTAATATACAATAAATCAATGATAGATTAAACAATAGGAGCTAATAAAAGTATTTCTATATTATCTTTATATATTTCATCAAATTGACTTAAAGGCAAAGGATTAGTTCCTTTTCCTACTTCTATAGTAAACCCTGGCCTTCTATACTCTGATATAAACCAATCCTTATAACCTGCATAAGATGCTATGCCATAGGGCTCTGAAAGTTCATAACCACTTACTTTTGAAAATAATTCTCCAATTTCTCTTGCACCTGGTGGAATTATATCTCTATAGGTCCAAAATATAACTTCCCCCTGACTATGGTAAGCTAGTATTAATCTAAAGTTATGTCTTCTTGTAAAATCTGCGACGTTTCTACTTTCAGGTTCTGATTCAGGATATGGTCCACCATATCTAGTAGGTCCCGGACCGTAAACACCATAGGATTCTTCTGCAATTTTAGATTCATACCAAGAAGCATTATAATTATGATTTAAATCTACTCCTTTTATATTAGCTTGCCAGTTCTTTGAAAAATCTGTACTTCCCATATTCCATTTTATTAAGTCATTATAATAAGGATTATTCCTTTGAAGTCCATTTATAACTAAATCTACACCATCTGGATTTACCATTGGCATTATATAAATACTACTCCTATTCCAAATATCTCTTATATTATAGCCTTTTATTTCACTATCCTCACTATAAGCTTTAGAAAAATCTTCAATAAACTTCATAAGCAATGGTGTAGTTATCCACTCTAATGCATGATGAGCTCCATTATAAAATACTTCATTAGGTCCACTACCTAGTTTGATATAATACAAATTCTTTCCTAAAACACTTTTTCCTGCAATACCTATCTGTATAAAAGGATATCTTGCTTTCAAAGCCATTATATCTTTTTCCATAATTCCATAAGTATAATCAACATTAGTATCTACTATATCAATACCTACAGGAACTATTATCTTCTCACCTATAATAAGATTGTTAGGTTCTATGTTAGGATTAGCAGTTATTATTTTAGCTACAGTTGTATAATGTCTTTTAGCTATATTATACAAAGTATCCCCAGGCTTTATAGTATAAGTATTATAGCCTAATATAAACTTATTTAATACCTCATAAGTCCTAGGTCCTATAATTCCATCCACTGCTAACCTATTATTCAGTTGAAATCTTTTAACTGCATCCTCTGTCTTACTACCAAATATTCCATCTATAGAACCTACATCATACCCTATCTTTTGAAGCACTGCCTGAATCTTTTTAACATCTGATCCCCTATCACCTTTTTTTAAAACTCTCATAAAATCACCTCATAGCATTATATGATTTTTTGATCTTACAAGTGAAGTATAAATTAAATAAAAATAGGATTAACACTAAAAATTCAATGCTAATCCTTACTTCAATATTATTTATTTTCACTTTTCTCATATTTATCTTTCCTATTTTGTCCTTTACACCATCTTCTACAAAAATCAGCTCTCTTGTTACATATTACTTTTTCTGAACCACAATTAGGACATATATGTCTATCCTGTTCATAATTTATTTCATAAACATCTCCACAATCCATACATTTTAATTTACAAAGCTTGGTAGTATAATGCCCCCCACTTATTTTTATTGCCTTTCCTTCTGTTAAAGCTATAGCTACTTTTTTTCTAGCGCTATCTATTATATTTTGAAAGGTTTGACGAGATATTTCCATTCTTTCCGCACATTGTTCTTGGTTTAATTCTTCTATATCCTTAAGCCTCATAGCCTCTAATTCTTCAACTTTTAATACTACCTCATGTATTTCACATTTAGGTTTTCCCCAGGGTACAAAATAATTATTTTCTGGGAAAAATTCTACTCTTCTAAACTTTGTTGGTCTTGGCATTTTTCTTCCTCCTTGCATTTACTACATAACCCTAAAAATAATATATTAGCATCATGAATTTCTAAGTCTTCACTATGTTCCATAAATCTACTTAATTTTAAATATTCTAAATCTAATTTACTATTATCAATATCTATTATACTATTACATTTTAAACATTTAAAATGTATATGCAAGGGTTTTCCACTAAATATTTTCATTTCGTAGTAATTTACACCGTTAATATTTAAATCTTTAACTATGCCAAGTTTTTCAAAAATTTTTAAGTTTCTATAAACCGTAGCAATTCCTATATTATCTTTTTTGATTTTATTATATATTTCTTCCGCATTTAAATGAATAGAGCTGTCTATTAAGACTTTTAATATTATTTTCTTTTGAACTGTAAATTTATAACCTTTTTCTTCAATTAAATTTTTAAAATAATCCAATTGTTTTCCCATATAAATTTCCCCTAAGTTTAAAATCTTCCTTTAAAATCTTTCCCTTTTCTACCTCATAAATTATAAATCCCTCACAATAATCAAAATGTACACTAATATTATTTTCCTTACTGGTACATACTATTTTCATTTTTATTCCTCCCTTATAGTTCTTTATTTCATACAAGTTGTTAAATTCTATTATTGTCATTTGCTATTTATATATTATCATTGTTTCTTATTATTATCAAATGCCATTTATCTAGAATAAATATAATCATATTAACTTTTCATGTTTTATTATTTCTCCATCTTTTAGATTTACAAGGTCTGTACCATACTCTGCTGACTCTCTAGAATGAGTAACATTTACTATAGTTAATCCTTTTTCTCTATTTATTTCTTTAAATAATTTCATTATTTCCGTTCCCGTTTTAGAATCTAAATTTCCTATAGGTTCATCTGCTAAAATTAAATATGGATTATGGATTAATGCTCTAGCTATAGCTACCCTTTGCTGCTGCCCTCCTGACAGTTCTCTTGGTATAGCTTTTCTCTTATGATTCATTTTTATTATATCTAAGATTTCTTTTAACTGTTTTTCATATTTTTTAGGTTTTCCTCCATCCAATAAAATAGGTAGCAGTATATTATCCTCTACAGATAAATTTTGTACTAAATTATAAAATTGAAATACAAATCCCAATTCTCTTCTTCTAACTTTACTTATATCTCTATCACTTAATTTTGATATTTCTTTATTATTTATATATATATTACCTGAAGTAGGCTTATCTAGGCCTCCTAATAAATATAAAAGAGTGCTTTTGCCACAACCAGAAGGCCCCATTATAGATAGAAATTTACCTTTATATATATCTAAATTTATATTTTTAAGTACATTTACCTCTTCCTTTCCTACTTTAAAACTTTTATGTAACTTTTTTATCTCTATTACTTTTTCCACCAAACTACACCACCTAACAAAAACTCCTTATGTCCTATAACTGTTAACATTGATTTTTTAATAAAAATCTATACCATAAGATATAAACAATTAAATGTAATATAGCTTACCCATGAATACATATAATATGTTGTACAATATTTGAAATTTACTAGTACATTTAATTTAAGTTCATAATTACTCATATTTAATTTCTTCTACTATAGACATATTAGAAGATTTAAAAATTGGAACAAAGGAAGCTACAATCACTAAAACTACCGCCAGAAAGCCTAATAATATTATAAGTTTTAAAGGGATCGTTGTAATTATATAAGAATCTAAAGAATAAGTTATTTCTCCTAAAAACATAGAAATATATACTCCTTCCAATACTCCTAAAATTCCTCCAAAAACGCCTAGGGTAATCCCCTCTATAAACAAAAGCTTTCCTCTTTTAAGCTTACTCATACCAACTGATGCTAATACAGCAAACTCCCTTTTTCGATATATAAAACTAACCATAAGATTATTCATCATACCTAAACTTCCTATAATTAAAGACATTAAAGAAAAGCTTTCCAAAGAGTTCATAAGCCCCTTATTTACTTCTAAATCTGTTTTTAAATCATCTGATTTTTTAGTAATAACTACATTATATTTTTCTAAATCCTCTCTTAATTTCTTATCTAACTCATTGTTATTTTTTCTAGTCTTAACCTTTATAAAATTACCTATTTGGATATTCATATCTTTTTTAATAATTTCAGAAGAAACCAAAGCTATTTGTCCATTACTTATAAACTCTGACTCTGCGAAACCTACTATAGTATATTCTTTATACTGGTCTTCTAATTTTAAACTTATTTTATCTCCTATTTTAAATTTTTGTCTTTTTTCTAATATATCACTTATTATTATGTTTCTTCCTTTGTCTAATTTTTTCAGTATATATTCTTTTTTATTATTTTTATAATCGTATATATTTACGTCTTTATAAAAATCTAAATATTTATTACTTTCTATACCTTGAATTTGTCTTATTTTAAAATCTTTATTTTTTACTTCTACTTCATTTAATATAAATTCTTCCTGAAAATCTTTTATATACTCTATATCCTTTAATTTATTTATCATGTCTTTATCTTTCCATTGTTCTATTTTTAAATCATAGTTCATTTTAGAATAACCCTTTGTTATTAATCCACTTACACTACTAGAAGCTATATATATTACTACCACTGCCGCCAATGTACTAGATAATAGAATACCATTGTTAATAAGAACCTTAGACTTTCCTATATTATCCAAGGCTATAGCTCCCTCATTTCCAAATATAACTCTATAAACTTCTTTAAATATATAACAAAATAACTTCATAACATAGGGTATTATAAAAATCATAGACAAGAAAACAGAGAAAGCTGCCAATATAGAAAATAAAAAGTTTCCTGTCCATTTGAATTTTTTAATATAGATATAGGGTACTATGAAAAGTGTCACTCCCAAAATAAAACTTAAAATATTCCTACTAGAATTTTCACTAAAAGTTCCAAAGATGATATCCTTTAAAGAAATTTTAGAAGCCTTTATTATAGGCACTATAGAACCTATAATGCAAAGAAATATTGCTAATAAAAAGGCCCAAAGGAAATTAATTTTATCAATAACCACAATGGTTTCTACACCATAATTTTTAAACATATTTGAAGAATCAGCCATATAATTAAGTATAGGTATTCCTAAAATATCTCCTAATATTCCACCTATTATCCCATATAATAAACTTTCCATTAAAAGTATCAAATCTGTAGACACTCTAGTAGCTCCTATACTTCTAAAAGTTCCTATAACAGCCATTCTTTCTAAAACAATGACTTTATAAGCAGAAGATATTATAAAAGCTGCCATTAAAATAACAACTATAAGCATTACATAAAATGGTATAGTAAATTGTTTTACTCTGTTATCTAAATCTTCTTTGCTTATGGTTTCTGAAATTTTATAATTTTCAAAATTTTTTTCATACTTTTCTTTAACTTGTTCTATAGTGCTATTTCCCTTGACTTTAACTAAAACTGTAGTTATAGAAGGATTTATGCCTAATTCTTTATATAATCCCTGTCTATCCATAACTAAATTCATTTCTCCTAAACTTTCTGAAAATATTCCTTTATTTACAGCCACAGCTGCTACTTTTAAATTTACTTCCTTTTTATTAATTTTCACCTTAAAAAGGCTACCTATATTTAAGCCTAATTTATCCTTTAGTTTCTTAGATATTATAACTTGGTTATTCTTTACTTTATTTAAATCATATCCTTTACTTTCTTTGCTTAAAACTATTTGATTTATAAAATTTAATTCTTTTATATCTGTTGCCTTTATATTTACTTTTAAAATATCATCTTGATTTTTGTAACTTCCTTCAGCATCTAATATATGTACAGCATTTTCTTCTTTTGTATTATTATTTAGCTTCTCTTCATCTAAAAATGGATTAATACTATCTTTTTTGCTACTTATAACTAGATCCGCTTCTCCCACCTTTGATTTCATTCTTTCCAAAACCATACTAGCATAGGATTTGGATATTCCCATAGATGCAAAACTCATAGCTGTAGCTACCATAATAGATATTATTATAAGCAATGACCTTAATTTTTTCTCTGATATATTTTTAAACATGAATTTAAATAAAATCCTCACTTTAAATCTCCTAATTTCTAAAGTTTAGTTTTTTACCTTAAAATTTTTTATAAATACATACATTTATAAAAACAAACTATTTTTTGATAAAATCTCTCAAAATATTAGTATAAATAATTATATCACAATAAAATTCTTATAAAAATATAAAAGCAAAGACATAAAAATCTTTGCTTAATCTATAATTTACTATATTTCTCTAGAAAATAAGTATTATGTGCTAGAAGTTTAGCTTCCTTTATATCATGAGTAACTACTATAACCGTTCTTTTATCTTTTTCCCAAAGTTTTAGAAAACCTGATATAATTTCTCTTTTAAGGGATAAATCAAGACCTTTAAAAGGTTCATCCATAATAAGGACTTCACTTTTATAAGCAAAAGCTCTAGCTAAAGCCACTCTTCTTTTCATACCTCCACTTAACTTATCTAAAGTATAGTCTTTATATTCTTTTAAGTTAACTAAATCTAAATATGTATCTATAATATTTCCTATTTTACATTTAACAGTATTAGACTTCAATACAAAGGCTATATTCTCATAAACGGTAAGCCAAGTTAATAGTCTATCTTCCTGAAACATATAAGATATACTCTGAGTTTCCATAATAAGATTTCCACTATCTAAAGACTCCAAGCCTGCTATAATATTCAACAGAGTTGTTTTACCATAGCCTGAAGGAGCCAACAGAGCAGTTATTTTATTTTTTTCAAAGTTTAAATTTAAATCTTTGAAAATTATTTTATCTTCATAAGCTTTACAAGCATTTATAAATTGCATTTCATATACTACCTCATGTTTTTTCATAATTTTATCTCTATATTAAGTAATTCTTAATTTTAGATTACCTCCCTTAAAAATTCTCATATGTATTACTTTAATGTAAAATAAATATATTAACATTGATATTATAGGTATACAATACCTTTTTGTTTAAAATACTTTTTTAACATAATATTTAAATATTTTTTCAAATATAAGGCTAAGTAAAACCACCACTATAGTCCAAGCAAATAGTTCCTCTGTAGCTAAGGTAGCTTTAGCATTTAGAAGATTTAGCCCTATAGAATACTTAGGAGTACTTAAAATCTCTGATGCCACAGAAACTTTCCATCCTATACCTAAACACATAAGTATTCCGGATATAATATAAGGCTTAGTAGAAGGAATATAAATGTTTGTTAATATATACTTATTCTTAACCTTATATAAATTAGCCATTTCTAATAAATTTTTATCCACAGACTTTATTCCTGATAAAACATTAGTATATATTATAGGGAAACACATAAGTATACTAGTAAATATAGCTACATTAGAAGATTTAAACCATACTAAAGCTATTATTATGATTGACATAACAGGTGTTGCCTTTATAGTTACTACTAAAGGTTCTAATAATTCCTCCATAAAAACATTTATACCTGCAATTATACCTAAACTAATTCCTAATGCTATAGATATAAGAATTCCTATAATGACTCTTAGTATACTTTCAAGTACACTTATCCAAAAATATTTCTTAGTTCCAAGAATAATTAAGGTTTCAAATACTTTTTTAGGGGATGGAAGTAATATTTCATTATTTATAAAAAGGGAGCTAAGCTCCCATATAAAAACCCAAAATATTATTATTAAAGTTTTTCTAACTAATCTTGAAATTGTCTTATTTTCCTTTGTAATAGAAATTTTCATCAGGTAGTTTTCCTCCAATGGATTTTGGATCATTTTCTTTTAAAATATTATAAAATTTTTCTAGAGAATCCTTTGAATCTTTAGAATCCATAAATACTATATTGCATTTTGGAATAGCAATCTCTGCTATTTTTGCCTTTGGAACTATTCCGTTTTTCTCCATGAGCTTGCTAGCTTCTTCCTTGTTGTTGTTTACAAACTCTACAGAGTTTTTATAATTACTTATAAAGTTTTCTACATCTTTTCCTCTTTTATCTATGGAATCCTTTTTAAATACTAAGGCTCCCATAGTTAATTTTCCCTCTCCAGATACTTTTTCCCATTCCTTTGTTAAGTCTAGCTGTACTTTTAAATCCTTATTTTTAGTTTTCGATATTGTTACAAAAGGTTCTGGAAGCACTGCTATTTTTGCCTTTTTTGAAGATACCAAAGTTGCTAAATCATTGTGCTGAGCCTTATATTCTATTTTTACATCCTTATCTGGATCTAATCCATTTTTCTTTAATATATAATTCAAAATAAATTCTGGAGTAGCTCCCTTTCCAGTAGCATAAATAGTTTTACCCTTTAAATCTTTTATATTTTTTACAGTATCCCCGTTTTCTACAATATATAAAACTCCTAAAGTGTTTACTCCAACTATTTGGACCTGCCCCTTTGTTTTATTATATAAAACGGAAGCCAAATTAGATGGTACTGCTGCTGCATCTACTTCTCCATTTACTACCTTAGAAACTATTTGATCTGGAGCATCAAATAAAGAAATATCATAATCCTCTTTATTTTCTTCCATAAGTTTAACCATGCCCATACCAGTAGGTCCTTTTAAAGTGGCTATTTTAATCTTTTCTTTTTTATTATTTTCCTGTGTAGTATTTGTACTCTCCTTCTTTTCCTCCTTATTTGAACAACCTACCACAAATAAAGCTGAAAAAACTAAAAGAAAAGCCATTAATAATGTACCGATTCTCTTTTTCATATATATAACCTCCTTGTATAAATATTAATAAGTTTTTAATTTTTTAATCCTATATAAAAGCTGAATTAGATTTTCCCTAGTTCAGAACCTTTATCTTTATTATATAATCTTTGTTATACTTAACAGAATTAATTTAAAATTTCTCTAAAATCCTCATCAGAATTTATTATTATTGTACTACTATAACAAGTTATTTTTCTAGTATCTTTTAATTTTTTTAATGCTCTATATAAACTAGCTCTACTTATAGATAAATATTTGCACAACTCTTCTTTTGTAAATTCCACCTTTATCTTATCTTTATTATATCCTCTAATCTTTTCGCTTTCTAAAAAGCACACTAATCTTTCTAGAGCATTTTCTGAAGTAAATCCTTCTATCCTCTTGTTTAAAAAATATATTTTTTCGCTTACATAGGTAAAATAATTATCTAACAACATAGTATCACTCTTTAATATGTTTATATATTCCTTGTTTTCTATAATTAACACCCTGCTATCTTTTACAGCTATAATCTCTGTGGGAAAGAAATCTTGTCTATTTCCTAGAGATGAAATGCCAATCACATCTCCCTTTTTCATTTTATTTAGAATTATTTCTTTTCCTGAATAATGATATTTTTTAGCCTGCATTTCACCTTTTAATATTATACCAATATATTTATTTTTATTTAATTCACTGAATATACATTCTCCTTTTTTAAAGCATTTAATACTATAACTTACATTAGAAAATATTCCTTCTAATTTTTCTAAATCCAAATCTTTAAATATAACATTTTCTTTAATAATCTTTAAATTGTCAATACTCAAGGCTCTTTTTCCCCATTTACAATTTTCTATTCCACACACATTATTCAATCTATTCTCTCTCCTCTTCCTAAATAATAATATCAAAGAATTAATTGAAATTCCATCTCATTTGATACACATTTACATTTAAAATAATAATATAATTAAAGTGGTTTTTCAATAACCGTACTAAAATTTAAAATGGAGGTAGTTTATGAAAGTTATAATTGTGGCTGGAGCTCCTGCAGTAGGGAAAACATCTATACTATATAACACGATAAAAATATTAAAAGATAATAATAATATTTCAATAGTTAAAATGGATTGCTTAAAAAGTAATGATGAAAAAATTTATAAAAAATTAGGAATTCCTGTGGTTACCGGATTAAGTAATAATCTTTGTCCTGACCACTTTTTAGCAACTAATTTTATTCATATTTTTAACTGGGCACAAAAGAACCATTCTAATATTTTAATAATAGAAACTGCTGGACTCTGCAATAGATGTGCTCCTTTTATAGATAGTTCTTTAAATATATGTGTTGTGGATACATTATCTAGCATTAAAAGTCCTGAAAAATTAGGTCCTATGGTATCCACTGCAGATATTATTCTTATTTCTAAAAGTGACCTAATATCACAGGGAGAAAAGGAAGTTTTTATATATAAACTTTTGGCCATAAATCCTAAAGCTAAAATAATAGAAGTTAATGGTATAACAGGATTTGGTAGAGAAAGACTAGCAAAAGAATTTGTTGCCTTTAAATCTGTAGATTCTATAAATAACTCTATATTAAAACATTCTATGCCCTGCGCTACTTGTTCTTACTGCGTAGGCGAAAAAAGAATAGGACTTAAATATCATCAAGGCATAACTAGTACTATGGATTTATGTAGTAATTCTTAGGTCTATATATAGTTTACTTATAATAAATACTTAATCATGTTGAAACTAAAAAGCTTATATATATAATATTTTTAATTACTCTAACTATATAAATACTAGTTATAATATCTAACTTATATATAAATCTTTATAACTAATTTTAATGAAAAGGTGTGATAAGCATGTTTGATACTTTAACTTTATTAGCTGGATATGATAAAGAAGGTAATAAAGAATTATTAAATAAAGTAGAATTCAAATTTGGTTCTGTATATACCATTATTGGAAGAACTGGCTCTGGTAAAACTCAACTTATAAATGATATAGAATCTATGGTGAAAGGAGATTCTATTACAAATAGAAGTATACTTTTAAATAATAAAAAAATAGAAAATGAAACTTCTTTTAATAATAAATTTGTAGCTCATTTATCTCAAAACATGAATTATGCTCTAGATTTAACCGTAGAGGAATTTTTAAATTTAAGAATAAAATGTTCTAATTTAAACGTATCTATAAAAGAAATCATAAATAAAGCAAATATTATCACCGGTGAAAAAATAGAAAAAAAACATATTTTAAATAAATTAAGTGGTGGACAATCTAGAGCTTTAATGATTGCAGACATTGCTGTAAATAATAGCTCACCTATAATACTTATAGATGAAATAGAGAATGCTGGTATAAATAAATTAGCTGCTATAAATGAACTAATGAAAAGCAACAAATTAATTGTTATAGTCACTCATGATCCTTTATTAGCTTTAATGGGTGAAAAAAGAATTATTATGAAAAATGGTGCTATGTATAAATTAATATCTAGAACTAAAGAAGAGGAAATTCTTATTTCAAAACTTCATAAACTTTCTATATTTAATGAGAATTTACGACTAAATTTAAGAGAAGGTCTAAATTTAAAGGAGGATATAATTTATGATTTCAAAAGTATATTGGAATAACGTTTGTTTATTAAGCAATTTTGAAGAAGAATATATAAATAATATTTTAATAGAAAACAAATTACAAAAGAAAGTAGATTTTTCTTATTATGGATTAGGAAGAGAATATTCTTTAAAAGAATTTTTTGATAAACATCCTTATAAAACTTTGAACTTCCATTCTTTAATTTCTACAGATGTAGATATATTTCAGCATAAGGACTATTTAAAAGATAAAGTTTCTTCTTTTAAAAATTTATCTAATAACTCATTAAATAAAATTGTATTAAATTCTAACATATTTTCTATAAAGGAATTTTTACCTTTTATAATTATACCCTTAGTTATGGTAGTTAATAAAGATTTAATTCCTCATCATGATATTCCAAATTCTTTAGAAGACTTATTAAAAGAAAAGTATAAGGGTAAAGTATGCTTTGGAGGAATACATAATTCTGCCGGAGGTTCCTTGTTTAAAGCTTTAATATATTTATTTGGCTGGGATAAAGCTTTAGAATTTACAAAGAACTCTATAATAACTTCTATGCCTGCCGGAGCTTTTTTTAATGTTATGCAAGGGAACTATCCTATAGCTATAGTACCTACTATATTTGCTAGACGTTGTGGTTTAAATAATTTAGAATTTATTTGTCCAAAAGAAGGTGCAATAGCTATCCCCTCCTATATAGCTATAAATAAAAATATAGATAGTTTCACTGAAGATTTCTTATTAAATAATTTATTAAGTTCAAATTTTCAAAAGGAACTATATGAAAAGGGTGCTATAATTCCTTGTCACAAAGATTTAGAAAATATTAGTGAAGATTATATAACTTCTTTATTATATCCTAATGAGGAATTTCTTTCTGATTTTGATTTCACTAGATTCTATAAAACAACAAATGAATTATATAATTCTATATAAAATTTTATGTTTTCTCATAACTTAAAAACATAAAATAAGGTATATCAAATAAAATAGATTTAATTTTAATATAGCAAAGATAAAAAATACACTTAATAAACATAAAGCTTAGAATTTCTTAACCAAATTAGTTAGTTTATTAGAGCATATTTTTATTCTTTGGGTGTTAAAATTAAATCTATTTTTATATAATCTATTTTTTGTATTTATTATAGCAGATTCTCTTTATTTAAGAATCATAAGAGTTAATATTTTTATTTCATGTTCTTTTACTAGGTTGTAAACTTCTAAATATTTTTCAGTAGCCTCTCCCACTACAAAAGTTCTTCTCATATAAACTAATCTTTTTAATTTCTCTACTCCTACCCTGAAAATCCCCTACAAATTAAAATATTTTGTATAATAATATATACAAAATATTTTAAATCAATCTTATCCTATTTTACTTTTACTTTCATACATTTTAAAATCCGCCATTTTTATTAACTCTTTAAGAGATTTATTATAATATTCCTCATATTCTACAAAACCACAACTCATTCCTATTTCACACTTAAAATTTCTACTTACTTCTTTGATTTTATCACTTATCCTATTCCATACTATACTACTTTCTTTTATACTAGTTTTAGGTAGTACAATTATAAATTCATCTCCACCGTATCTAAATATAAAATCACTTTTTCTTATATTATCCTTTATTATATTGCATAAAGTTATTAATACATAATCCCCTGTAATATGACCATAATTGTCATTTATATATTTCAAATTGTTTACATCTGCAAATCCTATAGTTAGGTTTTCTTTATTAATTTTAGCTAATTCTATTTCTCTATATAAATCTTCTAATCCTCTTTTTCTATTAAGTACTGATGTAAGAGAATCTGTACTTGCACAACGTGCAATATTTTCAATTATTTTATCTTTCTTTTCTAGTTCAACTATTAATTGTTCCCTGGTCATGTACTCATAACTCATAAATAACCACCTGTACTCCTTAAACATATTTTATAATATTATGGTAAAATCGTTTTTTTTAAACAAACATATATTTTAAACACCGTTGAATAGACAATAATATGAGAATTTATATGCAAACACATACTTTTTAAGTTTAAAAACTAAATCTCTTTCTAAGTACTTTATTTATTTCTATACTTAGCTTGGTTCTTTCATCATAAACCCAGCTTTCATCAAAATTTAAATTGAAATTTTTAGATAAAGAATAATATAAATTTAGTTTTTGATAATACAATTCTAAATCATATAAATCTTTAGAATTAAGTTTTGGTTTAGATATAGTTTTAAAATTACCTATAAAAATTTCATTTACATATTTTAAAAAAGCATTCATTATATTTATATTGGTAACATCAAAGGGTACCTTTAATAATTGCCACTGATACTTTTCTGGTAATTTATAATTTTTTATACTATCTAGCACTAAAATTTTTTCTCCTATATCCATTTTTCTATATAATAAACTTTTTTCTTCCCTTGTGCTCCAAAGAGCTAATTTTTCTCTCAATGGAAGACTTTTTACATCTAGTATAGCTTCACTTGGTTCTATTACAGCTTCGTATATTTTTCTATCGTATACTTCTATCATTTCCTTTACAAAATTTTGAGTGTTTCCATAAGATGCTATATAACCTATATCATATATACCAAGTCTTCCAGCTCTTCCCCCTATTTGTTTAACCTCTTGTGAAGTTAAGTATCTCATATCATTTCCATCAAATTTTCTAATATCCATAAATATTATTCTTCTTATTGGAAGATTTACTCCCATACCTATAGCATCTGTAGTTATTAATATATTACTATCTTCACTTATAAATTGTTCATATTGTTTTTTTCTAACCTCTGGTGGAAGATTTCCATATATTACACTAGTTTTTATTCCTAAATCCCCATAATAATCTGCTAATTGGAGAACTTTCTTTTTAGAAAAAGTAACTAATGCATCTCCTTTTTTTATATCCTTTAATTTAAAAGCCTCTTGTTCAATTTTAAGAGGTATATTCCTAAAGTACTCCTTTAATTCATATTCATCTCCACAATCTTCTATGATATTTATTATTAATTCTTTTGTGCTTAATGCTCCACAAACATGTATTTCTTTACACTTTAATGCTAATATAGCTCTTGTCCAAGCACTCCCTCTTTGATCATCATCTATCATTTGTATTTCATCTATAATAGCTACATCATACTCTGCATTGATATCTAATTTTTCTATAGTACAACATATATGCTTAGCCCCTTTTTTCTTTATTTCTTCTTCTCCAGTTATTAAGTCGCACTCTACGCCTTCTTTATTTAATTTTTCAAAATTCTCTAAGGCCAGTATTCTTAATGGTGATAAATATATACCTTTTTTACTTTTTTTTAGTTTTTCCATAGAATTATAAGTTTTTCCCGTATTAGTTTCCCCTAAATGAAGATAAAATTTTCTATTCATATGTCTAACTTCCTTATATTCATCTTTAGGATTTTTGGGAAATATCCTATCAAATTCTTTAAATATCATAGTTGGAATATGCCTAGTTATAAGAACACTTATTATTCCTGATTTTAAATAATTTTTTCTATTACCCTTTATTATTTCATAAAAATCAAAGTCTGTATTATATTTTATATTATAATCCCTTACTAGTTTTTTAGAGATATAATCTAAAAGATGCAAATAATCATTATAGACCTCTTTAAAATCCCTTATATTTTCATCTTTCATAGTTTCTAATTTTTTTAATTTTTTTCTAATAGATGCTTCTTGTTCCCACAAACTATTAATTTTAGAATTTTTTACTATATACTCTGTTTGATTATAAGAATTTTTTATTTTTCTAAAATTTCTATCTATGGAAGCTCTCTTCATAGTAATTCCTCCAATTTATATCCTAATTATAATTAATTTTCCCTTATTTTAAATATATAAAATAAATTTTATCAGTATTAAAATCAAAAGTAGCCAAAACATATTTATTGTAGGTCGCCTTATTAACATAATAAATTAACAAGTCTATATTATATTCTGTGTCATAAAATTCTGCTTATTAATTTTTTTAATAATTAATTCTTTCTATTTAATTTTTAGAAAATAAAAATAATTCATTATACTTTATGTTTTCCTATTGATAACTTATACAAGTATATATTATAATTTATATAAGGTATTTATAACCACTTTACTTACTTATTTTTTTATTAATTTTTAAGTTATTAAAAAATTAAATTATTAAATTGTTAAGGATGTTGATATAATAGTGAAAAAACATAGAAATAATATTAAATTAAAAAATTTAAAGTCTAAAATAATATCCGGTGTTATGTGGCTAGAAACTTTGTTAGCCATTTTTATGATAGCTTCTGTATTGGTAAGTTCTAAAGACCTTATAAGTTTTATCATACAAATTTTTACCCTAGATGCAATTCCATCCTACGATATGTTTCAAAAATTCTTATCTCATCTCTTATTGTTAGTAATAGCTTTAGAATTAGCCTTAATGCTAGTAAAACATACACCAAACAGTGTAGTTGAAGTAATGCTCTATGCTATAGCTAGAAAAATGTTGGTTTACGGTTCCTCTGCCCTTGAAATATTTTTAGGAGTTTTGTCTTTAGCCGGAATATTTTTTATAAAAAAATATTTATTCTCAGAACAAGATAAAAAGTTAGAAGAAAAAGAATCCTTTGTACAAGAATTATCCGTTGATATTATTGAAGAAACTAATATAGTATCAAATAAAACTGAAGAATAAATTAAAAAGTCTTTCTTTTAAATCATCTTCTCCTTATCTCTAATAAGGATTTTAAGATAATATTATAAGAAAGACTTTTATATTAATTTTACATTAATATATAAATATCTATAATACTTTATGTTATTTTAAACTTTCATATATTTTTTCCAAATTATATTTCATTATTTCTATGTATCCTTTATTTTCTACCGAATTGGTTAAAGTATAAATTTTTTCTACTTTAGCTCCTACTTCTTTTGCTAAAGTCTTAGACACTTCTTCACTTACGTTCTCTTCTAGAAATACTGTTTTTATATTATTTTTTTTACAATAATCTATTAATTCCTTCATCTTTTTAGTGGTTGGTTCCCCTTCTGCAAAAACATCTTCCACACTATTTTGTTCTAAATTAAAGTCTCTACATAAATAACCAAAAGCTGCATGCCCTGTTACAAAGTGATTTCCTTTTACACTCTCAAACTTCTTTTTATATTCATTGTATAATTTTTCCAATTTTTCTCTAAAGTCTTTATAGTTATTTTCATAATAATTTTTATTTTTAGGATCTGCCTTAACTAAAGCATCTTTTATAACTTCTGATTGTTTTACTGCAGCCTTTACACTTAACCAAGTGTGAGGATCATATTGACCATGATCATGTTCATGTTTTTCTTCATTATGTTTCTCTTCTGATTCCTTATTTTTTAAAGGCGTAACATTTTTAGATGCCTCTACTACAACTAATCCTTTATTATCTATATTCTTTAAAGTTTTATCCACCCATGCTTCCATTCCAAAGCCATTATATACAAATATATTAGCACCATTTATAGATTCCATATCTCTTATTTTAGGTTCAAAATCATGGGGCTCTGAACCCTCTGGTATTATAGATTTTATTTCTACTTTATCTTTACCTATTGCCTTTACATACTCCCTAAGTGGGTTAAAAGAAACTACCACTTTAATTTTTTCATCTTTTGAAGAAAAGCTTTCTTTATTTTGAGCCGAACAAGCTGTAAAAAATATTATATTGGATAGAATTAAAATAAAGCTTAGCATTTTTTTCATAGTATCACTCCTTATTTAGAATAATTATTTATACATAATTATTATTAATATTTTTTCTATAAGTTATTGCAAACTATTTGCATTTATATGTATAATATAAACATATATTATAAAAATGTCAATATTAATTGCAAATGAAAATTAAATTCATTTAATAATATATCATAAATAAAACTTAAAATAAATAAGTTTTTATTAAAAATATCATTGGAGGTAAAATATGATAGAAATAAATAATCTATGCTTTTCTTACACTAAGAAAAAACCTTATATTTTAGAAAACATAAATCTCAATATAAAAAAGGGGCAGTATGTTTCTATACTTGGTTCTAACGGTTCTGGTAAAAGTACATTGTTAAAACTAATACTTGGTTTTTTAAGCCCTACTTTAGGAGATATAAATTTAAAAAATAATAAAATAGGCTATGTACCTCAAAAATATGAAAATTTTAATTCTGATTTTCCTATTACTGTAGAGGAAGTCCTTAAATGTCATAAAAAAGTGTTGAAAATTAAAGATTCTACTGCTATAGATAGAGCTTTAAACATTGTTAAAATGACTAAATATAAGCATTCTCTTATAGGAAATTTATCTGGAGGTCAAAGACAAAAGATATTTATTGCTAGAGCCTTAATGGGAGAACCAGAACTTTTAATACTAGATGAACCTTCTACAGGCATAGATATAAATAGTCAAAATGAAATATATAAAATAATAAGTCATTTAAATAGTTGCCATAATCTAACGGTTTTATCCGTAGAACATAACATTTCTGCAGCTCTTTCTAACTCAAGTCATCTTTTTAAAATTAAGGATGGCGTTGGAAAACTTTATACAAAAGAACAATACATAAAATTGAGAGAGGTGATGTAATGTTAAGTTACACTTTCATGAGAACAGCTTTAATTATTTCTATATTTATATCTATTTTATGCCCTAGTATAGGTATATATTTAGTACTTAGAAGATATTCAATGATTGGAGATACTTTAGCTCACAGTTCTTTGGCTGGTATAGCTATAGGATTATCTTTAGGCCAGAATCCTATACTAAGCGCCTTTATATTTACTTCTATAGCAGGAGTTTTTATAGAATTTTTAAGAGATTATTATAAAAGATATGCAGAACTAATTTTATCTATAGTTCTTTCTTTAAGTGTAGGTATTGCTATAACCTTAGTAAGCTCTGGAAAAGCTTCAGGTAATATAAATTCCTTCCTATTTGGAAGTATTCTTACAGTGTCAAAAGGCGAGCTTTTGACTGTATTTATATTAAGCATAATATCTTGTGTTACTTTAATTTTATTACATAGTGAACTTATATATATAGCTTTTGATGAAGAAGGAGCTAAAATAGCTAATGTAAGAGTAAAACTTATAAATTATATTTTTTCTATTTTAGTGGCAGCTACTATATCCGTATCTATTAGAATTGTTGGAGTTCTAGTTTTAAGCTCTTTAATAGCTCTACCTGTAGCCACTGCTCTACAATTTAAAAAAGGATTTAAAAACACCCTATTTTTGTCTATATTAATAAGTATATTTGATGTAATATCCGCTTTATTTTTATCCTATTATTTAGATTGTGCTCCTGGAGGAATAACAGCACTTATTTCCGTTTTCATTTTACTTATAGTTATGGTATTTAAAAAAAATAAATAAAATTATTTTTTTAATTGTTGACATATGAAACTAAATGGTATAAAATATTAATAAATAATAATTATTAAATAACAATTATATATCACTCTTGTATCCTCCCCCAAAAGATACAAGGCAATTAAAAATTTTACAATTTTAAGATCCCCCTTACAAAAAAAGTAACACTTATCATTTTATGAGTGTTACTTTTTTCAAAAATTAATAGATTCATATTTTAAAAGAACTTTACTTCTCTATAACTTTAAATATTCTTATACAAATACTATCTATAATAAAGAATTATTAAATCTATTCTTCTAAAAGAATCTTCTCTAAATTAAACTGTTTATCTTTTACAATTTTCCATTTAAATTTAATTTTCTTTAAAGTGGCCTTTCCCTTTAATTTTTCTTCTCTATGTCTTTTGTCTAAAGAACAAAATATATTTAAGCGAACATTATAAGTATAGGTAGTTGTTCCATCCTTATTTTTATGATAATTTTCTATATCTATATTGTTAACCCTTACATGATAATTATTTCTATTAACTATAAGTGATAGTACTAAGGGAATCTGATCTCTCCATAAACTATTATAAGCATTTTCTGTCATTACATCTTCAAAAATATTTTCTGTATACACCTGTTGTAAAGTCATATTTCTATTAGTTTTACTCTTAGGTTTAACGGTATATAATAAATTTATATACTCCTTAAATACCTTCTCTGATTCCTTTCTATCATCCATAATCACAGAGGTACAAGAAGATGCTACTATTATACTTACTAATACCAAAACTATTAGCAGCCTTATACCTTTAGTCATACAAATTCCTCCCAAATACTTATAAAACAAATAATCCAATTTATCAAATTAAATACCAAATAATATTAAGTTCTTATTTGGATATTTTTAATTATTGTAATGATTAATATCTATAATATACAAATCTCTTATATATTGTATACTGTTTTTGTTAGTATATTATATATAAAATTTTAATTTACAGTAAACATTATATTAAAATAAGAGTTGAATATAAATACATTAAAATTTATATTCAACTCTTTAAAATATGACTACTTAACACTAGATATTCACTTTTTATTTAACAATTTTATTTAACAATATTATTTAACATATTATGGGGTTTCATCATCTATACTTTGATTACATTTCAAACAAAGCATTACTATTCTTATTCTTATTCAAAGGAGGTTCTAACAAAATTTAGATTTTATATTCTAAATTTTATATTAAGTAGTCATATTATTAGCATAATAATTTATTAATAAATAGTATTTACTCTTTTGGAAGGATGATTTATAGGAACTGAAGATAAAAGTTTTTTTGTATAATCTTTTTTATATGAATATAGCCCTAACTTTTTATTTTCTATAGTTTCTATTATTCTTCCAGATTCCATTACAATAATCTTGTCACAAAGATAATCTACAACACTTATATCATGTGATATAAACAATATAGCTGTGTTACTTTTTTCTCTAAGCTCTTTTACCATAGACATTATTGATGCTTGTGTACATACATCTAAGCTTGATATTATTTCGTCACAAATTAAAAGCTTAGGTTCTAAAAGCAAAGCTCTACATATGTTTATTCTTTGTCTTTCCCCTCCACTTATAGATGAAGGATATTTTTCTAATATATCCTTATCTAATTTAGCAAATCCTATGATACTTTCTATTTTATTTATTTTTTCTTCTTTAGATAACTCAGTAAAATAATTATCTAAAGGTTCCATAAGGGAATCTATTACTCTAATATTAGGATTTAAAGAACAATATGTATCTTGAAATATTATCTGACACTGTTTTCTAAAACTTTTTAGCTCTTTCCCCTTAAAACTCCATATATTCTTCCCTTTGTATTTTATTGAACCTTCTGTAGTATTTTCCAGTCTTAAAATAAGCCTTCCCAACGTACTTTTACCACAGCCTGACTCTCCTACAAGTCCTATAGATTCTCCCTCTTTTAATTTAAAGGATACATTATCTATAGCTTTAAAATCTAATTTATTTTTTGTAAATAAACTTAATTTAGGATTATAACTTTTTACTACATTTTTAACTTCTAACATACATAAGTTACCTCTCTTTTAAAGGTAGCATTTAATAAAGTTTTAGTATAATTTTCTTGAGGATTATCAAATATATTATATACATTTCCCTTTTCTATAATATTTCCATTTTGCATAATTACTACATTATCTGCAATTTCTGCTACTACTCCAAAATCATGAGTTATCATTAATATAGTAGTATTTAATTTTTCTTTTATCATTTTTAATTGATTTAATATATCTTTTTGAGATGTTAAATCTAAGGCAGTAGTTGGTTCATCTGCTATTATTATATCTGGTTCCACAAGTATAGCAGTTGCAATCATCATTCGTTGAAGCATACCTCCACTTAATTGAAAAGGATATTGTTTTAATATAATTTCAGGATTTTTTAAATTAATATTTTTCATTATATTTATCAGTTTATTTTTAAAACTTTCTTTATCTATACTATAATGACTACATATCATATCATATATTTGTATTTCCATAATTACAGAAGGGTTAAAACAATTTATAGAATTTTGAAATATAGAAAAAATTTTCTTTCCTCTAAAATCTCTTAGTTTATCTTTAGAGATGTTAAAAACATTTTCTCCCATAAAAAGTATTTCCCCCTTTGTAACTCTAACTCCTTCTGGAAGCATTCCTATTATAGACATGGCTGTCATAGTTTTCCCACTTCCACTTTCTCCTACTATACAAGTAATCTTTCCTCTTTCTATTGTAAAATCACTATTCTTAACTAAAATCTTTTTATTTTTTTCTTCTTCTATCCTAAGACCTTTGACTTCTAAGATATTCAAGCTATTCCCTCCTAAAAGGTTAAATGAATGATTTGCAAAAAGCTTTTAACCTGTGAAACTTATTTAATGACTATATATTTATAAAATTAAAATTCTCCCTAATAAGCGGCTAATTTTTTCTTAATACCTTCTCCTATAAAATTTATACTAAGCATAGATATTACTGTAAATATGCCTGGATAAAAAGCTATCCACCAAGCCCCTGATAGTATATCATTTTGAGCACAGTTTAGCATGCTACCCCAAGAAGGCATCCCCTGAGGTACTCCTATACCTAAAAAGCTCATAGAAACTTCCGTAAAAACAGCCTGGGCAGAATTTAAAACAGATATAACCAATATAGCTGGCAAACTATTTCTCAAAAGATGATTTATCATAATTTTATAGGTTGGAGTTCCAAGTACTCTAGCTGCCTTAACATAATTTTTGTTTTTTATACTCATTACTTGAGATCTTACTATTCTTGCAGTTTGAAGCCATCCTGTAAGTCCCATTATTATGATCATGCTTGTTATACCACCTCTTATGACGGATTGAAGAGCAAGCATTATTACTAATGTAGGAATGGCTAAAAATGTATCTAATATTCTCATCATCACACTATCTACTTTTCCACCAAAATATCCACTTATAACTCCATATAAGGTTCCTATAGTAGTAGATATTAATACAGATAATAAAGCCACACTTAAAGAGACCCTTCCACCATACAATACTCTTGAAAAAACATCTCTTCCCATACTATCCGTACCCATTATATGTATTTTATTAGGCTTAATAAGTACCTTCGTAAGTTCTACCTCATAAGGATTAAATTTAGTTATTAAGGATGCAAAAACAGAACCTAATATTATTATTGAAAAAACTATGATCCATATTTTATAATATTTTCTCTTCATATTTGCACCTACTTTCTAAGATGTGGATTAACTATTATTTCTATTATATCTGTAACTATCATACATAAAACAACTAAAACTCCAGTTATAAATATAGCTCCCATAAGTAATGGATAATCTCTTGAGTTGGCAGCTTTAACTGTAAGCATTCCAAGACCTGGCCAAGAAAATACCGTTTCTATCATTACAGATCCACTAAAAAAAGTAGGAATAGTTATACCTAAATAGTTTATAAAAGGCACTACTGCATTTTTAGTTATCCCTTTTCTTATTTTCTTTTCTAAAACTCCATTTGCTCTAGCTACCATAACATAGTAGCTTTTATCCTCTTCTTTTACTTTTTCTTGTATAAATCTTGAATAGGCACCTACATGAGTAATTACTATAACTGCTATAGGTAATATGGCATGTTTTAGTACATCTAAAACACTACCCTCCCCATCTATACTCATATTTCCTGAGGAAGGCAACCAACCTGTATAAACAGAAAATACTAATATAAAAATAAGAGCTAACCAAAAAGGTGGTATAGAATAAAATATTATACTTAAAGTACTAAGAAGCTTATCCCATATAGAGCCTTCATTAAATCCAGCTTTTAATCCCAAAATCATGGAAATTAAACTTATTAAAATTATGGAATTTATAAAAAGCACCATAGTATTTGGAATCTTTTCCTTTAATATTTCTGATACTGGTCTCCCTTCTATGTAAGATATGCCCATGTCTCCTTTTATCATTTGACCAGACCATTTTATGTATCTCTCCATTACCGGTCTATCTAACCCATAATTTTTTACTATTCTAGCTCTTTCCAAGTTGGTTAATCTATCAGCTTTCCCCCCATAAATAGCTACCGCCGGATCTCCCGGCGCAGCATTTATGATAAGAAAGGATATTATGCTTAGAAAAAATATAATCAATATACCCTGTCCTAATCTTTTTAGTATATATCTTAAGGTCATTGAACCTTCCACTCCTCTGCATTCCATATGAATCCAGCTCCGTGGTGCCCTAATATCTTTTCTTTTATTCCTGTAATATTTTTGTTTACAGCATATATAGCGTTTACATAAATTTCAAAATTATATGGTGGGTCATTAGCTAGTTCTTCTTGAATTTTACTATATATTTCCTTCCTCTTTCCTTCATCTTCTGTAGTTCTTCCTTGTTCTAATAATTTATCTACTTTAGGATTTGAATAAGCTCCAAAATTGTTACCATTCTTTATTTGGCTTGAATGGAATAATTTGTATGTATGATCATCTGCATCATATGGACTTCCCCATCCTAATACAAAGGCTTCACATTCATCTATTTTTATAGCATTCCAATCTAGTGCTGCAACTTTAACAGTAACTCCTATTTTCTTGAATTGAGAAGCTAAGTAATTAGCTATTTTTACTCTAACTTCGTCAGTACTTGGTGCAGTTAAAGTAAATTCAAATTTCTTTCCATCCTTTTCTCTTATACCATCTTTTCCCTTTTTCCAACCTGCTTTATCCAACAATTCATTAGCTTTTTGTAAATCATAAGTATATTTTTCTACATTAGGATTATTAAATTTATTTTTTTGAAGTGGAGAATAAGCTTCTACTCCAAAACCTTTTATTATTCCATCCACCATACCTTTTCTATCTACTGCATAGTTGAAAGCTTTACGAACATTAACATCTTTCCACAATTCTTTTCTCATGTTAAACATAAAGCATCTATAGTCTGCTGTATTTTCATTGTAGATTTTTATTTTTTCTAGTTTTTCTAGTTTGCCTACTTGACTTGGTTCTACATAAGCTAAATCAATTTCCCCTGTTTCAAGCTGCATAGCACGTACATTATAATCTGGTATAAATTTAAATATGAACTTTTCTACATTTCCTGTTTTGTCTTTATCATAATAGTCTTCAAATTTTGATAATGTTATATTATTACCCTTTTCCCATTTTACAAATTTAAATGGCCCTACTCCTATTGGTTTTTGATTAAATTCTGCATTATTTAAATCTTTTCCTTCTAGGGCATGTTTAGGGACTATTCCAATTGTTAACTTATCTAAAAGCGCCGGAAAAGACTTTGCTAATGTAACCTTAACATTATAATCACCTTCAGCTTTTATGTCCTTTACTTCTTCAAATTCTGGTTTCATTTCTGTATTAACCTTAGGATTTTGTATTGACTTTATTGTAAATACAACATCTTCGGCTTTAAGCTCTTTTCCATCATGGAATTTTACACCTTTTTTAATTTTAAAATCGTAGGTTAATCCATCTGTAGATTTCTTATAAGATTCTGCAATATCACATTGTGGCTTATTATTCTTATCAAATCTCATAAGACCCCTAAAAATTAAATCGTTTGCATAGGCCGGTGCTAATATAGGATTTAATTTTTCATCTTCAAATTCTGCACCATAAACTACTGTGTTGCCCTTTTTATCATCTTTTTCTGATTGTTCTTTTTTACTTGAACAACCAGTAAATATTATTGGCAATGTAAATAAGGCAATTAACAACATAGCCCTAGCTTTTTTAATTGATTTCATTTTTTTCATGTTGCCTTCCTTCCTCCTAAAATTAATATATTTTATGCACATATATATTAATGAGCAAAATTCATGCCAATGGGTAAAGTATCAAATCCTGTTAAATTTTAAGTCTTTGTGTCATTTTGAGAAAAAATATTGTATCATTTTGATAATTTATTCACATTTTCTCATATTGAGAAAAACAAAATTATTAAAAAACTACTATAAATAGTATAGAATGAACTATTATACACTTATTGTTTATTCTATTAAAAGATAGATGACCTTTTTAGAAAAAGTCATCTATATCTTACTATATTTTAAATTTTTCAGCACAAGCTGTTAATCTATCTAAACTTCTATTTAAATCATTAGTATTTTTAAGGATTATTTCTGTAAAACTAGCTATTTCTTCTGAATTTTCTGCTACATTAGTAATACCTTCAACACCTTCATTAGTAGCCTTGGTTACATTATTTATTACTTCTTCAAAATTTTTTGTAGATTGAAGTAATTGTTCTGTAGTATCACTTAATTTATTACAAAAGTCTCTATAATAATAAGCGTCCTTTTTATATTCATCACTCAAATTTTCCATTTCATCATAAGCTTTTCTTATATATTCATCCACAAATTCCATTAACCTTTCAGAATTCCCTTTTAAATTTTTCACTGCTTCTACAACAATTTTAGTTACATCCTGTATTTCTATAGTAGCTTTGTTAGACTCCTCTGCTAATTTTTTTATTTCCTCTGCTACTACTGCAAATCCCTTTCCTGCCTCTCCTGCTCTAGCTGCTTCAATAGCAGCATTTAAGGCTAAAAGATTAGTTTGTGAGGTTATTCCTAATATAGTTTCTGATAAAACATCTATTTCCTCTATAACCTTAGACTTGTCTATAGCTTTTTTCATATCTTCATCTATATTTTCTTTCATATATCTGACCTGTTTTTTAGATTCTAAAAAACCTTCCTTTAGTTTCTCAGACTTTTCCAATATTTTTTCTGAATTTTCATCTATGGATAAGGCATTACTTGATATTTTCTCAATTTCCATACCTATTTCTCCTGAGGTTGCATTCATCTCCTCTGTAGATGCCCCGGTTTCTTCCATAGATGCTGACAATTGCTCTGTAGCTGCAAAAGTGTTTTGAATTTTAAAATTTAACTCCTTAATACTACTAGTAATGCTTTCTATATATTTTATAGAGTTGTCCATCTCATTAAATGTGTTTTTTTCTATATATAGTATATTTTCATACACCTTACTTAAAGAATTAGATATTTCTCCTATCTCATCTTCTCTATTTACAAGATTATCTGGAATAGGATCCCTAAAATCTCCTTTAGATAATTTATCAAGATACTTTATTAATTCTTTCACAGATTTTTGTAAATTTTTTGATATTAAAGTGACTAAGGTTATCCCTATAACAATACTAAAAACAATTATACATATTACAATTATTCTAGATTTTTTAAAGAACATATCACTTTCTTTCATAAAATTATTAGCCTGTTTTTTATTATATTGCACTAATTCTAAAATATCCTTCTGATAATCATTAATAACAGGTGTTATATAATTTAATTTTTTTAATGCTTCTTCCGGCTTTTCTTCTTGGGATAATTTTATTATATTGTTTCTATCTTCTCTAAGATCTGATAACTTTTCCTCAATAGAACTTATCAATTCCTTTTCTTTTGGTTCTAATTTCATAGATTTATATATTTTAATATTTTCATTAAACACACTTTCTGCTTCATATATTTGTTTTTTTAGTTCTTCTATATTTTTGCTATCTTTACTTTCTAATATTATTTTAGCCGTATCAAGCTCTATAATCCTTGATTGAGTCCTACTATCATTTAATAGTTCTGAAGTAACTAAGCTGTTTTCATATAATTCTTTAATATTTACATTAGATTTTTTATTAAAATAGGCTCCTGTGAATCCACAAATAGAAACAAATACTATAAAAATAATAGTTATCATCATCATTTTATATTTTATCTTTTGGTTGTCCATATATTTCCCCCTCTTTTAGTTAAGAAATTAAACCTCAAGATATAGAAATTCTATTATATTACTATTTTATACATCAGTTTTAATTTGTTGATAACTATTTAGTTTATTCTTATTTTTTAACATATAAAATTAAAAAGAAGAGGATGTCTGAAAATGAAATATATTTTGAGACATCCTCTTCTCTATAAATAATAAAATATACATTTATTAAATTTTAAATTTTTTAACAGAATTTATTAATTTTCCGGAACTGTTTTTTAATAAATCTGTAGATTTAACTATATCCTCACTAGCTATTACGATTTTTTCATTGTTTTGAGCTATATTAGTGGTATCTTTAGCTCCCTCATTAGCAGCACCTGCTACATTATTAATTACTTCTACTATGTTTTTTATAGAAGCTAGTAATTCTTCTGATGTAGCACTTAAATCATTAGATATATCATTATAATAGGTAGCATCCTTACTATAAGAATCAAAAACTTCTACTGTATCTTGGTGAGCTTTTACTATATAACTATCTATAAAGTTTAATGCATTACTTGAATTTTTTTTAAGATCCTCTACAGCTTTCAATACTTCCTTTGTAGTATCTTGTATTCTCACTACAGTTTCACTTGATTGTTCTGCTAATTTCCTTATTTCTTCAGCCACTACTGCAAACCCTTTACCAGATTCTCCTGCTCTTGCAGCTTCAATAGCCGCATTTAAAGCTAATAAATTTGTTTGAGAAGTTATTTCAAGTATAGCTTCAGATAATATATTTATTTCTTCTATTGTTTTAGATTTTTCTATAGCATCCTTGGTGGCACTATCTATATTAGTCTTAACTTTATTTGCATTTTTTTGAGATTCTATAGCATTAAATTTTAGTTCTTCCACTTTAGTTAATATTTTACCTGCACTACTTGCACCCTCTTCTGCCTTTAAAGCTATATCCTCTACAGCCTTTTCTATTTCCTCTGAAGTTGCACTCATTTCCTCTGCTGAAGCTCCTGTTTCCTCCATACTAGCAGATAATTCTTCTGTAGCTGTTGAGGCTTCTTGTATTCTATTATCTAAATCATTAATATTCTCATCTATATTTTCAACTACATTACTTGAATTACTCATCTCATTTAAAACATCATTTATTATATTTCTTATAGATTCATACATTTTGCTAACTGAATTAGTTAATTGTCCAATTTCATCTTTCCTCTTTAAAAGCTTATCTGAAACTTTTTCTGTAAAATTCCCTGTAGACAATTTATCTAAGTATTCTACTGATTCCTTTAATGGATTAATTATAGATTTAGAAATTATACTAGTAGTAACTAGAGCTATAATTATACTTAAAATTAAAATTATTGTTATAAATCTATTTGAAAAAGCATTAGCTTTATCATTCTGAATCTTAAACTCTTCTGCCTCTTTAACATTATAATCTGATAATTCTATAAGAGCTTTCTGATAATTTTCATTTACCTCATTTAATTCACTAAATTTTTTAGCAGCTAAATCCATTTTTCCTTCACTGGATACTTTGAATACTTCTTCTCTTTTTTGTCTAAACTCAATTAAATTTTTTTCCATATAATCTAAAAGTTCTTTTTCCTTTTCACTATTGAGACCTATTCTTTTAAATTCTTCGATATCTTTATTAAATTTTTCCACTCTACTTTCAATATCTTTTTTTAATTTTTCTTGAGTTTTTACATCCTTAGATAAGATGACTATTCTAGCAACATCTGCTTCTGCCCCCCTTGCTTGAGCTCTTGCATCATTTAATACTTTTACACTAATAAGATTATCTTCATATAGTTTTTTGATAGCTTTATTAGATTTAGCATTAAAATAATATCCTGTTACCCCTACAATTATTGTAAAAATCAACATAATTGAACTCATGAAAAGTATTTTGTTTTTTACTTTTAAATTTTCCATAACCCGTCCTCCTAAAGTTCTTCTTATTTATTAATAAAATTAAATATTGCTTATTATAGCATCATTCGCTCCATTTATTATTACCAAATAATAATTATCCAGTTATTATATTTAAATATTACCATGTTTTTTTCTAAACTGCAATAAATCTATGAAAAAAATAACATTTAATCTGCTTTAGATTAAATGCTACTTTAATACTTATTCCTTTATAACTTTATTTAAGAATTCTTTTGTTCTTTTATGCTTAGGTGTTGTAAAAATCTCATGTGGTAATGCTTCTTCTATTATTTTCCCTCCATCCATAAAAATTACCCTATCTGCTACTTCCTTTGCGAATCCCATTTCATGGGTTACAACCACCATAGTTATACCTTCTTGAGCCAAATCCTTCATAACTATTAAAACCTCTCCTACAAGTTCTGGATCTAAAGCTGAGGTTGGTTCATCGAATAACATTATATCTGGATTCATGGCTAATGCTCTAGCTATAGCAACCCTTTGTTTTTGTCCACCTGAAAGTTTTGATGGATATACATTAGCTTTATCTTTTAAGCCAACCTTTTCTAAAAGTTTTTCTGCCTTTTGTAAAACTTTCTCTTTATTTTCTTTTTTAACAGTTAAAGGAGCTTCCATAATATTTTGTAGAACTGTTCTGTGGGGAAATAGGTTGAAATTTTGAAAAACCATCCCCACTTTTTCTATAGTTTTTCTTAGTTCTTTTTTATTTTTTATATTTAATTTTTTCCCTTCTACAAAAACCTCTCCATCTGTAGGTATTTCTATATGATTTAAACATCTTAAAAAAGTACTTTTACCTGAACCTGAAGGTCCTATTATAACAAGAACTTCTCCCTTTTTTACATTAATATTTAAATTTTCAAATACAGTAAGTTTCCCAAATTTTTTTGTTAAATTTTTACTCTCTATCATATACATATTTCATCCCCCTCACTAATATACGGAAGCTTTCTTTTCAAAAACACCAAATATTGTAGTAAATATTGTAGTCATTATTAAATAAAGAACAGCAGTTAATATAAAAGTTTCCATGGGCTTAAATGTAGATGAATATAATAGCTGAGCAGACCTCATAACTTCCACCATAGCTATAGTAGAAACTAAAGATGTATCTTTTAACATAGTTATAAACTCATTGCCTACAGATGGAATTATTATTTTAAATGTTTGTGGTAAAATTATCTTCTTCATCATATCAAAATAATTAAAACCTAAAGCTCTACAAGCTTCAAATTGACCCTTATCTACTGAAATAATTCCTCCTCTTATTATTTCAGCCATATAAGCACTAGCATTTAAGCTTAATCCTAAAATAGCAGCTGAAAAAGGTGTAAATTTTATGCCTACAAAGGGTAATCCATAATATATAAAAAATAATTGTAACAATAATGGAGTTCCTCTAAAAATCCAAGTATAAAATCCCCCAATATAAAAAACTAATTTATTATTACATAATTTTAATAGAGCAACTATAATACCAATAATACTACCTAAGCATACAGAAATAGCCGTTAATTCAATAGTGGTTATACTTCCTTTTATTAAAACTGGAGTTATTTGTTTTATAATATTAAGATCCAAGCTTTTACTCCCTTCTACAATTCAATCTATTTTATCCAAAATATCTTCTCTAAACTAAGATTTATCAATCTGCACATTTCATTTTTATTTTTTATAAGCATCAAATCCAAACCACTTAATAGAAAGTTTTGATAATGTTCCTTCTTCCTTTAGTTCATCAATAGCCTTTTGAACCGCTTCCTTTAACTCTTTATCTTCCTTTTTAAATCCTATACCCATAGGTTCTTTACTTACAGTTTCCTCTAGAACTTTATATTTGTCTTTTTCTTTAGATATATAATATCCTCCTACCTGTGCATCCATTATAACAGCATCTATTCTTCCAGCTACCAATTCATGAAAAGCTTCTGTAATTTTGTCATATCTTTTAACTTCTTTTAACCCTTTCATTGCTGTAGCAGCTTTATCTCCTGTAGACCCTAGCTGACACCCTATAGCTTTCCCTTTTAAATCGCTTATTTTATTTACAGAATTGTTATTTTTATTAGTTGCTATAACCTGTCCTCCCATTACATAAGGCTCTGAAAAAGCTATAGCCTCTTTTCTTTTATCAGTAATACTTAATCCTGAAATAATAACATCAAATTTACCTGAATTAAGAGCCAATAATATACCATTAAAATCTGTAGTTGTATATTCAGTTTTTACTCCTAACTTTTTACCTATTTCATTTCCTAAGTCTATATCAAATCCCACAAGTTTATTTTCTTTATCTCTAAATTCCATAGGAGGATAGGAATCATCTAACCCTACTGTAATCTTTCCTGCCTCTTTAATTTTTTCAAGAGAATTTAATTTTTTATCAGTTTTCCCACATCCACTTAATAATGCAATACTTAGAATAATACTAGATACTAAAAGTAAAGTTTTCTTCATAACAGCACACCCCTTTTTATATTTATACATATTCTCGAACAACTATTTCTATGTGTTCTTTAAATATCAACGATTATAGTTTTTATTTTTTTATTATTATACATATTATTTTATAATTATGCAATACTTTTTTTAAAAAATTTTATTGATTTTTAGTAGTAATTTATGATATTCCACATAATTAGAAATAAACATCTTAAATTAGATAATTATGCAAAATAAAAAGTTGTCCTTAATCTTAAATTAAAGACAACCTTCATAATTTATTAAATTATACTTTTTTATATTTAAGAATTTAAATAATCAATAACTAATTGTGACAGTACTGTTGATGCTTTATATATAATATCCTCATCAATATCAAAATTACAATTATGAAGAGGTTTATTTATATTTTTTTCATTATTTAAAGTACCAACATACATAAATACCCCTGGAACTTTATTTAGAAAATAAGAAAAATCATCTCCTGTCATAGATCCATGATTTAATATTTCCACACTACTTTCTCCTAAAATTTTAACTACTGCCTCTCTAGCTAAATATACAAATTCTTCACTATTTATCAATGGATATACGCCTTCTGTAGCATCAAATCTGTACTTTGCCCCTTGTATTAGCACAATTCCCTTTAAAATATTATCTATTAATCTTATTATTTCTTTCATTTTATCCTTACTTAGAGTTCTTATAGTACCTTCCATTTCAACTTTATCTGGTATTATATTATAAGAACCCTGTGCCTTAAAAACTCCAATACTAATAACTACAGAATCATAAGGATCTACTTTTCTACTTACAATTTGTTGGATAGCCATATATACCTCATTTGCTATTGCAATAGGATCTAAAGTATCTTGGGGGGACGCTCCATGGCCACCTTTTCCTATTATTTCTATTCTAAATTTATTTGCACAGGCCATAGCACATCCATTTACTATAGAAATTTTCCCTGATTGTACGTCTGGCCATACATGTCCTGCAATTGCTGCATCTACTTTAGGATTTTCTAAAATACCATATTTCAGCATTTCTTTAGCTCCCCACTGATTTTCTTCTCCTGGCTGAAATATAAATTTTACATTGCCTTTTATTTTATTCTTTAGTTTATTTAATATTATGGCAGTACCTAAAGTCCAGGCTATATGTGCATCATGGCCACAAGCATGCATTACTCCTTTATTTAAGGATTTATATTCTAAACTGTTATTTTCTTCAATAGGTAATGCATCTATATCCCCTCTTACTAATATAGTTTTACCTTGCTTATTACCTTTAATTAAAGCTACAACAGCGGTTTTATGAAAATCCTCAATGTAATTTATATTATGTTCTTTAAGTTTTTCTTTTATAAATGCACTAGTTTTAAATTCTTGAAAGGATAATTCTGGATATTTATGCATATGTCTTCTTACATCTATTAACTCTTCTTTAATATTATTTGCAATTTCAAGTATTTCTTCTGTTAACATAATAAGTTCTCCTCATTTATAAATCACTAAAATTTTTATGTTATATTAATATCGGTTTAATATATAAAAAATTAATATAATCTCAAATATTAGATAATGTTACAATGCTTTATAAAAACTATACTACAAATAGTAAAGAAATTATTTCAACTACAAAAAAATAATTCTATTCTACTTAAAACTTAAGTTCTACTTCATAAACAACCAGTAGCATGTTCATGGATTTAACAACTCTTATAGAAAAATTTAGCATATAGAACATTCAATTACTTTTTTCATTATAAATTTACTAATTAGTATAAATTTATTTATACTATGAAATACTAAATAATGAATTATAAAAATTGGAGGTATTATAAATGACTGTTATTAATAAACTTAATCAAACAATGGAAATGTTAAAAAGCACAGAATCTAATTGTAAAACTTTTTCTATGGATACAGATGATCCTAATGCAAAACAAATGTTTAATCAAATGGCTGAAAATATAAAAGTGTGTGAAAATATGCTTCAAAGCAGAATTAATTTTGTTATGAGTGAAGAACCTCAATATCAACCTGAGCAACAACAACAACAAATACAGCAAGAAATTCAAATGCAACAACAGCAACAAGATCAACAACAATAATACGCACTTATAAAAAATAACAACCAAAGTTTTATAAATAAAACACTATCAAATACATTTTTTATAAATTTGATAGTGTTTTATTTTGCTTACATTGAATAATAATTATACATAAGTAAAATTATAATATTGATTAAATCTATACGGTTTATAATTTAAATATGTGTACGGAAGTTATATTTCAAAAGTTACATGTTTACTTAATATATCCTCTATAGTCTGCTTATTTTCATAGTCTGAATAAACTGTAAGCATATAAAAAGATGAATCTACTTTTTTTATAGGTCTAAAAAGTAAGACTATAGCTATAAAACTTCCACATATTACAGATGTAATCAATGAAATTATTAAGGTTGAAACTACCATTCCTCCTGCTGAAATAGGATTTAATAAAGGAAATGCTAAAAATCCAATTCCCTGTAACATTCCCAAAATTACTCCTATTAATGCTCCATATATAAACCCTTTTAAAATTTTTCTTCCTTCTATTTTAAATAAAAAGCACATTTCATATATTTCTTCTATATAATTATTCGTAAGTTTCTTGCTACTAAGATTAGGAATACCTGCATTATTTAAATCATCAATAGCTTGCTGCAAATCACTTTTATTTTTTAAAAATCTTGTAACCTTATAAGTAAATCTAGGAAGGTTTTCAAGCCTTTGTTTCATTTGTTGTTGCATCTGTTCTTGAATTTCAGTATCCCCTACTGCCATTACTTGTTACTCCTTTCACTCTCTAAAAGACTATCAATTTTAACTTGATTTCTATCACTAATATAATCACTGCTTCCTATTATCCATCCATGATTATTACTAATTTCCTGGGAAGAAATATAACTTGGTTTTACATTATATAGATAATCTTTTAAGTTTTCTGGTACAGAATTCTTATATACTAAAAGCATAGGCCCATGTTTTCCTTTATGTGATAAAAGAGATGATGCTACTGCTATCTGCCAATTATCAGGATTTACAAATATAAAATTATGTCCAGGTTGTGTAATTCCCCATCCAAAATCTCTACTTTTTTTACTAAACCACCACGAAAAATTTTTACCTACATCTTTATAAGTTGCAAAAGAAACTGCTTGATTATATATATTTTCTCCATTAGGTATCCTCTGCACATGACCATACTTAGCAAGTTCCCTTTTAACTTCATTAGATATATGAGTTTCATCCCCTAATACATATATATATGCTCCTCCATATCTAGCTTTAAGAGCTTTTTTAACAGGTTCTGGCACTTTATTTTTTTCTACAAAAAAGAATCCATCTCCATTATGAGCATTCCAAGCGGTTTGCGCTAAAGCATATTTAGGTTTTTCTATAGGAGCTATTATTACTGTGTCTTTATGGTCTCCATGAAATGCAGCTAAATAATTGTCAATATTAAGACTTAAGTCATAAACATCTTTCTCTTTTATATGCCTATATTTTAAATTTTTTCTATTTAAAGTATTTTTTATCTCTTCGCCCATATCACCTATTAATATAATTTTCACATTACCATCTACAAATAATCCTTCAGGATTTAATCTTTCTATTTCCTTTAAAGTACTTTCTGGAATACTATTTTTCTTAGTAAACAATATAGGAGAGTTTATTGGATGATGAGAAACTCTAGCTGCTAACATAGCATCCTCTATTTTATCACTTCTAACTAATATAACCGCATTTGGTCTGTCTTCCCTAAAGGTAGATGGATAAACTATTTGTGATATTGATGTACAAGTATCATATAAATCCTTTCCTTCTATTCTAACTGTGTTTGCAGTAACTTTTTGATATTCATCTTCATTTTTTATAGCAGCTTTATTTTTATTATAATTAGGTTTATAGAAAAACAATAAAACTATAAGAAAAAAGGAAATTACAAAAATAATGGTTAAAACTATCTTATATTTTTTATCTAAATCTTCATTTGTAATCAATTTATCACCTCTTTTTATATAACTAAATTTTAATATAAAGGAGAATTTATTATAAGGTGCCCATCTTTTTACCATTTCTAACTAAAATCCAGTTAGGAATATATGCAGTTAAAAACCCTATAAATATTGATAGTACGATAAATCCAAACCATAGTATATTATCTTCCTGAAGCATCATAGGAGAGTAAGTCATGTTAAACCACCACATGCTCAACATCATTCCAACTGAAACTGATGTCATAGAAATAAAGACTAAAAGCAATGATTCTTTTACCGCATCTTTGTATTTTACATCCCTCATTTCTATTAACATAGTAGGCATAAAAACAAATAAATCTAATAAAAAAGCTATTAAATAAGACATTATCATTTTTAGTATCATAGGATTGCCTAATAAATAAACTCCATATCTGGCATAAAAAGGAATCAATGGTGATCCTATATAAGTCAATATATAATTAACTACAATCATACTAGCTCCTCCAAAAGCTAAACCTAATAAAGTCGCTACAGAAGTTTGTTTCCATAAAGATCTTAAATACATTATTTTGCCATTCATTTTTATCCAAGGGGAATTTATATAAGATATTATATAAAGCCATATGCCTATAGGTCCTAAAATTAATACCGTAAGTATCCATATAAGCTTTGTTAATATGCTTAAATTTTTCATTCTGAAATATAAATGAAGTGAAACCCATATAGCCCCTAATATGGATATTAAACTAAATATTATGGAAAGACCATCTAGTCCACTAACACCTTGATCCCCCATAGTTTTATAATCCTGAATCTCTTCAGCATAATCTGCTCTACTTTGGATTGAAAAAGGTAATATATTTTCATTACCTATTACCCATAGACTGTTATAAGGTCCCTCTGCTGGAGTTACCCAATAATTAGGCTTCATTCTCCAAAGGTAATTCTCTGTTAAAGGAGATAAATACTTCTTATCAGTCCAAAGAATTGGTCCTACTTTTCCTTTAAGAGCAAGTTGACTTCCTATTAAAGCCATTAATGGTTCTTCTTTTGAACATAATATAAAATTGTGATTACTGTCATTTCTACTTCTATTGCTATGCCATCCAAAACCTTCTTCTCCATCATAAAATTTAGCAAAATTAATAGCAAAATTTTCAGCATTATACCCATATACTTTCTCTATAGGTACTTTTAAAGATTTAATAAGTTCCTCATCCGAATTATTTTTCTTTCCAACTACATATATTTTGCTTATATGGGGTAATATTTTTTTTGAAGCAGTATAAAGTTTCTTTTCACTATTTAAATACAATGGAACTCCTCCATTTTGCATCATCCATGTTGCTACTGGAATAGTCATTAATGGATCCTCATCTGAAACTATAAAGCCATAAGATTTATCAGAGTTTGAAAAAATATTATTATAAACTTCCTGTAAAATACTATTGGTATCCTTATCGTTGATATTAGTTACCCTTATACCTTTTCCTTTTAAATTATTTTCTAATGCATTTATATTATCACCACAAATAACAACTTGTGCATTATTTAGTCTTGAAATTCCCTTAGGTTTTAATTTATTTATGTAACTTAAAAGTGAACTTTCTTCCTTTTCATTAAAAGGTATTATAGGGCTATTATATTTTTTTACTAGAGGCATTAAAGCTAATATATCTTTCCAACTATCACCCTTGTAAATAATAATCCCGTCAGGCTTACTTTCATAGTCTAAAGCTGGAAACAATATATCCGTAACTTTAGTACCTATCTCTTTCGAAGATTTCCCTGAAATTCTAATGGTGTTTCCTGTATTTAAATGAGTTCTATTATTTTCATGCTTTATTTCACTAGGGAAAATAACGTTTTTAAATATTCTAACTTGCCCGAAAATTAATATTATGCAGAAAAATATAGCTATACTTATGGATAGCTTTTTCATTTATAATCACCTCCATTACTTCTTGTTAAATAAATATAACTATGTATTAATATTTCCTTTTCATTTAAAATTAATACACAGAAGTATTCCTTATTAAGTTTTTTCATATATCAATACATAATTTTATGAATAAGAAAAGAACTGCATATATAAGCAGTTCTTAATATAATTCTAAAATAACCTGGTTAAATATAATTTATTTTATATTACTATATACTTTTAATTATAAATAAAAAATTTAATAGCCTAAATTTTCTCCAAGGATTAACACCTTTATTCTTCCTTTAATAAACTGTCCCCTAATTACTACAAAATCATTACATATTCTATTTGGACTTTTACAATCAACACAATAGCCAAGTTTTGTGCATGGTGTATCTTTATTTAATCTTTTTGCATCAACAGGAGCAGAATAGCTTCTTACCCTATTTTCAGCCTCTTCTATGTTTTTAACAATTTTATTTATTCCAGCTATGAGAATAACCTGTTTGGGACCATATATCATTGGGGCAACTCTGCTTCCGTTTCCATCTATATTATAAAGTTCTCCATCTTCAGTTATTGCATTAGTACTACAAATAAATGTATCTGCAGAAAAATTCTTAATATATATCTCTCTTTTTTTATCCTTTGTAAGTTTATCTTGATATTTATCTAAAAAATTAAAATTTCCACTTCTTAAAAAATCTATTACCCCGGCTTCAAAAAGAGTCATTGAATCTCCTACACCAACTATAGAACCGTCTGCTATAAATTCCTTTAATTTTTCAAATAATTGATCTATATTATCAATATAATGTCCTTCCATGTTGCGTCTATTTAAATTTTTTATGGTTCTTTCAACTTGTTTTTCAATATACCATGCAACATTTCTATCCATGTTTTTACCACTCCTAAAATTAAATTTCCCAATAAATAATCCATATCATATTCTTCTTTATTATATTAACCTTAATTAAAAGCACTCCTTTTATTTTTCACTTTCAATATTATAGACCCTTTTGAATAAATCTGGATAGTCTATAACGAACCCTTCTTTATCCACAAAAAACTCCGCAGTAAATCCATTATTTAAATTTTCATATCTATATTTATAACCATTAATATTTGAATTTAAGCAAGTATAGCGCTGATTTACAGGTCTTAAATTATAATTATAAATATCAACATAAACTACCTTTATTTCTTTTGACTCCCCTGCCTTTAATAATAATCGCCTAATGGGGATTGTATTAGTAAAAGGTGTGGCAGAAATATCAATATCTATACAGCCATTCAAATCTTCTACTAATTCATCACACTCAGTTGTCCAATTTCCATTACCATCTGATCTTAATACCGTATTATTATATTTTTTATAAAATATCTGTATATCAAATCTTCTAACTTTCCAATCTAAATCACAGCATATATTATAAAATATATGAACTGGCACATCCTCTCTCATTGTTAGAATAACTGAATCTACTTTAATATTTTCATCATCTTTCGACAAAAACAGATGTTCTAATCCTACACCACTAAACTTCTTCCACATTACATCCATTCTAATTTTCTTTTGTTCTTTAATTAATACCATATCTCCCACTCTTCCCTAAAAATCTATTTTAGATAATTTTACCAAACACATGTTTGTAAGTCAATGTAGTTTCTTATTCATAATATCTATTTAATAAAATAAAAAACTAGGCCTATAAATGTTAATATTTATACCTAGTTTTTTGAATAAATTTATAAATAATTCAAATACTAAACTACTTTATACTTTCATAATTCAAACTATTGTATAACTTTTTAAAATTCTCTAAATCCTTACCTTTCATTTTGTACCATCTTGAGCCATCTTTAAATTTATCTTTTGCCATTATGAAATTAAGCTTTTGATTTTTATACTGTATTGAGATATTAAATTGTGAATTGGTTACTTCTTCCTGTTGTATCTCTATTAAATGCATAGAATTAAAAAAATCTACTAATTTTTTAATATCTTTAGGTTTATCTATTATTTTAACTTCCTTAGAGTTTAAAATGGATGCTATCTTTATATTCTTTATTCCTTCTTCCTTTATCGATAAATCTCTTGTAAATAAACTTAAATGATCTTTTCCACCAATTCTTTCAAACAAACCATATTTTTCATCTTTTAAAGATACATTAGCTATATCATATTCAAAGATTTTTTTGTCTTTTACATAAATGAATTTCCAGTAGAGTATTCATAAGTTTACTTGCCAAAAAATAAAATTACATAAATTTTTCTCTTTTAGCATAATTGTATCATAAATCAATCTGTTAGTTACATATATCATTTATCTTCATTACAAGGCTATGCCATAGTTTTAGATTTTAAAGCAATAGCACATTCAATCCTTTTCTTTTGCATTTTGCATCCAATCTCATATGGTATATGTATATCCTTATTGAAATTATAATTATTAGCTGCACAACCTCCGCTACAGTAAAATCTCGCCCAGCACTCTCTACATTTAGGTTTATTATATATATGTGCTTCTTTAATTCTATTTACAATATCTTTATTATAGTTATCTTCATATATTGTGCCTATTTTAAAATCTTCATCACCTATAAATTGGTGACAAGGATAAATATCTCCATCAGGAGTTATTGCAACATATTCATGCCCTGCTCCACACCCAGATATCCTCTTATAAACACAAGGTCCACCTTGAAGATCTATGTTAAAATGATAAAATTCAAATTCATTTCCTTTCTTATGCCTTTCTAGCATTTCATCATATAATTTATCATATTGTTCAAATATAGTTGGAAGATCTTCTTCTCTTAAGGATAATGGATTATCACTTGGAAGAACTACTGGTTCAACAGATATTTTATGAAATCCTTCATTTACAAGATGAATTATGTCCTGAAAGAAATCAGTATTAGCCCTTGTAAAAGTAGATCTAATATAACATTGTTTTGATTTTTCTCTTACTGTAACCACTTTTTTAATATTCGGAAGTATTTTATCATAAGATCCACTACCATCTATTGCCACTCTAACATTATCATTAACTTTTTTTCTGCCATCAATGCTTAAAACTATATTTTCCATATTGTTATTAAGATACTTTATGTTATCATCATTAAACAATGTTGCATTAGTAGTCATTGTAAATCTTATAATTTTATTATGTAGTTTCCCTTGTTCTTTACCATATTTAACAATTTCCTTTATATTATGAAACGCCATCAAGGGCTCTCCCCCAAATAAATCGATTTCTATATTTTTTCTTAAGCCTGAATGTCTTATAACAAAATCTATGGCTTGCCTACTAACTTCAAGAGACATAATCTTTCTACTTCCCTTATATTCTCCCTCATCCGCAAAACAATATTTACATCTTAAGTTACAATCATGAACTATATTTAAGCAAAGAGCCTTTATAAAAGAATTATTTTCTTCTGATTCTCTGGCTATATCTTTATATAGATCCTTTGAATATAATATTTCTGCTTTTATAAGCTCAAGAATTTCATCATATGCTTCTGAAATATCTTTTTTAGAATATTTATTATGTAGTTTCCTCATAATTTCATTTTTATCTTTTAAAAAATCTTCTTCTAAAATATCATATACGATTTTATCTACTGAAAAAACTGTTCCCGTATTTACATCAATTACGTAATATTCATTACCTTGAACAAATTTATGAATTAATGACAACTTTCATTCCTCCTAAATTTAATCTAAAAAATCACTTATAAATTTTTAAAAATACTTTATTATTAATTTACTCCACACATATCTTATTTATTTTTAATTTAAATTGAACTATTAATGATATTATTAGATAAACACCAAGACATATAGAAAGAATTTTAAAATTTAATCTTATAGAAGTATTATTTAAAATATCACCTATACATTGTAACACTATAGGTGATAAAAACTGTCCTAAAAACATAGAACTGCTTACTATTGAAATTGCTATAGAACTTGACTTTTCATCTGAAATAATGCCAGTTTTTAAAAATATTAAAGGATAAATTATGGAAAATCCAAATCCTACTGATGCAACAGATATTAATACCATAAATATATTATTAGAATATAATAATACTACATATCCTAATAACATCATCCCAATTCCTACTGAAATAGTAAATTTTCCCAATATTTTTGTTATACTAGACAAAATTATACCTGATATAAAACCACCAAAAGTAAATACTGCAATTGCTAAACCCGCTGAACTTGAATTACCAATATGTTCTTTTCCCATAAATAATGCAATATTAGTTGGTACAGCATAAAAGGCAATAGTTATTAAACACATACCAACTGCTAAAAAATATACTTTTTTATTCAAATGACCTTTTATTTTATCTTTTCTTTCACTTTCTTGTTTAGGTAAAGCAATAACATTTAATATTAATACAACTAATGCAATTAAATATATATAAAATCCATATTTCCAACTGATTGATGATAATGTTCCTACTACAATTGAAGATATTATTCCCATTAAATTTGAAGCCGCACTAGAATAACCTGTAATTTTAGTCCTTTCTTCTCCTACAAAAAAATCTGCAATAAGTGATTGAGAAATAGGCATGATTAATCCACATCCTATACCTAAAATAGCTCTAAACACAAGTACTAAAGTTAAGCTATTAACAAATATTGGACCTATTCCTCCAATAATATAAATTAATATTCCAGTAATTAATATTTGTTTTTTACTTAATAAAGATGATAGCTTACCAGATAATAAACTAAAAACAATTATGAATAATGCTGGTACTGTTAAAATCATCTTTATTAAATTTGTGCCTGCATTAGGAAATGCATTTCTTATATTCCCTAGGGCAGGAGATACTGCAGCACCAGCCATTACTGTAATCATTGAAATGGATAATATAGATACTTTAAGTAATTTTTTCATTTTAAGTTATCTCTCCCTTCTATCTACGGCAAAATATGATGCCATTGCAACTATTATATGTTTTTTATGCATCCATTTATTTGGATGCATATTTTAAATTTCATCTTCAATTCTTACTAATTCTACAGCGCTTTGTACGTTGTTTAAAATTAAGTTTAAGGACTTTAAAGTTTCAGTATATTGTTCACTACTCATTCCCACATTCAGCATATTTGTTAAATCATCTAAAATATTGTTCAAAATAGGTATAAACTCTATTCCTTTTTTTGTTAAGTACAATTTATAATATCGTTTATCTTTAGTATCTTGGATTCTATTAACATATCCATTTCTTTCTAATTTTTTTAAAGCTTTTGCCGTTGTTGCTCTATCAATTTTAATCAAGTTAGTTAATTCTTTCTGGGAGATACCCTGATTTTTGTATATGGCAGAAAGAAAAATATATTGACCACTTCCAATACCATAAGAATTCAAATGATGATTAAGAAGTATTTGTAAATGTCTATAAATTACAGAAATATATCTCCCAAATGACTGATCTTGCATATGATCCCCTCCTAAATTTAACTATATGAACAAAAATTTATACTTACAAACAATATATGATGTATTGGCAACTATTTTAATATAACACATATATGATGTATTGGCAACTATTTTTATGATATACTTATACCTAAAGGATAAAATATTATGTTAATAAAAATCCTAGAATTTATTTTTTTAGAATATTCCTTTTTAACACAATAATTAAATACAGGCTATTTTATTTTCTTATGGTACATTTCACAAAACCATAAGAAAATAAAATAGCCTTTTCCATATACAATATAACTATAATATTTTGAAATTAAAACTTCTATTATATTTTTATTCTTACTTTACATTATCTTTATCAAATAATGATATCTGAATATTTTCTTCAGTATTCATTTTTTCTTTCATTGCCTTAGTATAACTACTAGAAAGGCTATATTTATTTCTTAATTCATTAACTACTAAATATAATTTTTCTTTATACTCTTTACTTGCCCCACCTTTTCTATATAAGACTTGTAATTTTTCATATAAATGTGTATATTCTTCTTTTATAAAATTAAAAAATATCCCCCTAGTATCTCCTCTTAAATAAAGAGTTCCTGGTAATACATAGTTAACTTTGCAGTCACTTGCCATCTTAAACATACTATGAAAATTCTCATAACTATCAGTAATATATGGTATTATTGGCATAACATGCAAACCAGTACTGACGTTAGTTTTTCCAAACTCTTTTAAAACTTCAAACCGTTCTAAACTTGTTGCTCCAAATGGCTCTATCTTTCTTCTAACACTTTCATCCATAGTAGTTATTGTTTCTGCAATATTAACATAAGTTATTCTTGATAGCTCATCTATTAAATCGTAATCTCTTAATATAAGTTTTGATTTTGTTGAAATTATAGCCGGTGTTTTATACTTTATAAAAAGTTTCAATATTTCAGGCATAAGTTTATATTTATCCTCTACTGGCTGATAACTGTCAGTTATACCACCAATATTTACAACTTCTCTCTTCCAACTATTATTTCTTAACTCCTTCTCTAATTCATCTACTATATTAGTTTTTATATGAATATCTGTAAAAAAATCTACTGAATCTAAATATTTATGAGAATACACAGCATAGCAATATTTGCATCCATGTTGACATCCTCTATAAATATTTAGATCCCATCTGTAAGGCATCTTCCTCTTTAATCTAGTTAAAGCACTTTTGCAAGTTTCCTCTTTAAATATTATTTCATTTTTTCTCATCATTGCTCGCCTAACTTCTTTTTTAAATCTGAAACATAGATTCTCTGCATTTTCTTTAAATCCATAAAAAAATAAGATAACACCTTAATGATAGGATTTTTAATAAAGATATTTTCTGTAAAAACTATTTTTGTTCCACCTGTCTCTGTTTCTAAAAAATATCCAGTCCAAAAACCAGTAAACCTTTTATTTTCCATGTTAAATTCATATTCACTATACTCATTCTTTTTAGTAATAATAAATTTTGTAGCAATTCCGCTATGAGTGTATTCAATAAATTCTTTTCCATCTTTAACAATGTGGATTCTTTTAAGATCACTCCTCCATTTGTAGTCACTATTATTAGTAACTACATTCCAAACAGAGTTTATATTACAATCAAAATATGCTGTTATTTGTGATACTCTTGCTTTCCCCAAAAATATTCACCTCACGGATTATAATAAGTATTGAACTAATTATATTATTTTTTTCTAATTGGTATCCAAACTTCAAACTTTGCATTAGTTGGATCTTCATTTAAATATAATTCAATATCTGGTGCATCTGCATATTCATACCCTGACGTTGGTAACCACTCTGTAATTATTCTTTTTTCTATTTCTTGAATTGCTTTTGGCATAGCACCTTCTCCTGGAAAAACTGCCCAAGTACCTGCTGGTATTATATATTCATCCATACCCTTTGGTACTTTTTTATCTGTTTCTGTAGCTATATAATACTCCCATTTATCTAGACTATCCACGCAAGCACTAACCCCTAATATTCCCTTAGAATCTGCATTCATAAGAGATAATATCTGGTTAATTACTCCACTTTGTGCTGCTTCTTGCCATAATTTTGGTACAGTTTTAAAATTTTCTTCGATATTCTTTTCTAATAGTGCTTTTACTCCCACTATTCTGATTTCTTCCTTTTTAACTATACTATACTTCATTTCTCCTACTCCTTTTATTGTTATTTTAAAACTAATAGGAGGATATGCTTTTAGGAAGGTTCCCTCTTTTTGTGCTACTGAAGGCGATACATAATGTATCTTTTGAAATGCTCTATTAAAAGCAGTTGGAGACTCATAGCCATAGCGTAACGCTACATTAATTACCTTATCTCCATTTTGTAAATCCAAAGCAGCTCTTGTTAATCTTCTATTTCTTATGTATTCTGATAATGGTATTCCTGCTATATATGAAAACATTCTTTGGAAATGATATACAGTACAACATGCAATTTTTGCTGCCTTTTCATATTCAATTTCTCCATCTAAGTTTTCTTCAATATATTTAAGCGATTCATTTAATCTTTCTAACCATTCCATCAAGCCATCTCCCTTACAAATAATAGTATAGTAAATAATTATTATAAACTCCTCTCATTTCATGCACAGATATGAGAGGTATGTTATTTTAAATTTTATAACTATTTTAAGTTAATTGCAATTTATATGTTATATCACTAATATTCAATACTTATTATGAATTATGTAGGTTTCATTATTAATTAAAGGATATAATTATTATAAGAGGGTGTCTTATAATAGATTTAATTTTTATATTTGCAGTGTTACAATTGAATCTATTCTATTTCGAGACACCCTCTTATTTCTTGTTTTATAAAATATTAATTATTTTATTTTAAATCTAAATTTTCTTCCTTCATTTATATACTTTAATAAAAACAGTTCATCTTTTTTTACTTTTGCTATAATATTTACTCTATCATCTTTTTCTAAATCCTTAAGTACTATCTCTAGTTCTCCCATATATCTTAAGTATCCTTTATTGTCTAGGGTTACATCTCCTAGTTCTCTTTCTATTGTGTTAAATGGCTCTATTATACCGTTATTTATCATAAGTCTTCCTTCTACTGCCCTTATAACATTTTCAGCTGCATCAGTTCTGTTTGTATAAAAATGATTATTTATATAATTACATGCTATTAAAGAATCATCCTGTAATTCTACACTTAGCTCTATTATATCTTCTTTAACCATACCAACTTCCGTTATTTCTTCCTTTGATGGCATTGAATCCCCAAAGAAAACATTATTTATACCCATTGCAAACAAATGCTTTGCAGATAAATGAGGCTTCATAACTCTATGCTTTTCAATAGTAGGTAGTCCTTCATATATAGGACCTCTTTTTCCTACTAAAGAAGGTATGAATGCTGAAATTTCTATCCCTAGTTCTTTTAACATAGCATTCTTTTTTAAAAATAGACTCTCTGAAATTCCTGTATCTTTTCTAGGATAATAATTGTGACATGCTTGAATATTTTTATAGTTAACATTATACTTATTTAATTTATTAAATAAATCTTTTGTTACCGTTGATGCATTGAGCTCAATCTTTATCCCTAAATTATTATTTGTAAGTTCAGCTATTTGCTCATTTGTAAATCCAAAATCTAGTCTTAATACATCTATACCCATCTCTTTAATTTTGCTCAAATACATATCTTTAATTCCTAAATATTCAAAACCTTTAGGGGATACATCTGCAATTATTTTCATATTTATTTTTTTTGCTATATCTAAAATTTGTTTAAAACTTTCTACTATAATCTCATGATTGGCTTCTGGAATATGAAGAGATGTGAATATTCTATCATAGCCATTATTTTTTGCTATTTTAATTAATTCCAATATCTCATTCATACTATTATCCATTCCTAAAAAAACTGATATTCCTTTACCCATAATTAATCTCCTTGTTATAAACATTTAGGTATTGTCTCAAAATAGCTTTATATATATTAAAGATTATTCTATTGGATCTTCAAATCCTAAAAGTAAGGTTGCCAAGAATCCACCTATATATGCTGCTACTAACCCTATGATAAATAATAATGGTGTACTAGTTATTGCAGCTAATGGCAATCCAGATAATCCCATTGATGTTGAAGAAACTTTAAACAAGGCTTGAACTGCACCACCTACTGCTCCTCCTATACATGCTCCTATAAATGGCTTCCCTAATGGCAATGTTACACCATATATAAGAGGTTCTCCAACTCCCATAATTCCTACTGGTAATGCTGAAATTATTGTCTTTTTTAATCTTTTATTTTTAGTTTTTAATAATACAGCTATAGCCGCTCCTACTTGTCCTGCTCCTGCCATGGCCAGTATTGGGAGAAGTGGATTTAACCCTGTAGTTTTTAATAGATCCGCATGTATTGGTGTTAGTCCTTGATGTAAACCTGTCATTACTAATGGTAGGAAAAATCCTCCTAATATAAATCCTGTTACTGCTCCCCCACCTGAAATTGCTGCTTTAGTTCCATTACCTATAGCATCTGAAATAATGCCACCAGCTGGCTGTAATGCAAATATTGAAACAAAAGTTGATACTAATATTACTATTAATGGAGTCATAAATAAATCTAATGCATCTGGCATTATTTTTCTTACTTTCTTTTCTAGGAAGCTTGAAAATGCAACAACTAATAATACTGCAATAATGCCCCCTCTACCAGGTAAAAGCTTTTGACCATTCAATGTTACTTTAGCTAACTCTGGATGAGATATTATAGCTGCCATAGTACCTCCAAGCATCGGAGAACCACCAAATTCTTTAGCTGCATTGACACCTACAAACAGATTCAATCCAAAAAACACTGCATTACCTGCTATTTTTAATAATCCTCCAACTGTTGTTTCTGCAAATGCTGGATCTAATTTAAGCACTATATTTAATATTGCAGTAACTAATCCACAAGCTATAAATGCTGGAATTAATGGTATGAATATATTAGATAATTTCTTTAAAAATAATTTAAATGGCGTTGAATTCCTTTCCTTTATTTCTTCTCTTAGCTTACTTCCATTCCCAAACTCACCCTCTTTTGTTACTTCTTGTGTCTGAATTCCACAAATCTTTTCAAATTCCTCTGTAACTTTGTTTACTCTACCAGGTCCAAGAATTATTTGGAGTTGATTTTGTTGCTGTACTACTCCCATAACTCCATCAATCTTTTTTATAGCATTTATATCTACATTACTTTGATCTTTAAGTCCAAGTCTTAATCTCGTCATACAATGGGTAACTGAAACTATATTGCTACTGCCATGAATTATGTCATATATACTTTTGGCTATTTTTTTTACATTTGACATAATAAAATCCCCCTTTATTTTATTATTTATTCTTATATATAATTGAATATTTTAATTTTAAATAGTAATCTCTCTTGTAAATTACATCTTATAATTATTTTATTTTTATGTAGTAATTTTGTGTTTAACTTATTTCTTTTATTGCTTCTACTATATAACCTTTATTTTTGTCTAATATTTCTTTAGCTTTTATTTTGTCTAATGAGCTTTCTATCATAAAAATAGATAACTTAACGTCAAAATCTGTTTCTTTAAGAATTCTTTCTACCTGCTCTCTTTTAGTCCCTGTAGCCTGCATAACAATTCTTTTAGCTCTTTCTACTAATTTTTCATTAGTAGCTTTTAAATCAACCATCAAGTTACCATATACCTTACCAGTCTTAATCATAGCACCTGTTGATAACATATTTAGGACCATTTTTTGAGCTGTTCCTGCTTTCATTCTAGTAGATCCTGTTATAGCTTCTGGCCCTACTACTGGGGCTATTGGAATATTTGCAATTTTAGACATTTCTGATTCTGGATTGCATGTAACTGCAATTGTTGTAGCACCTAAGCCATTAGCATATTCGAGTCCACCTATAACATAAGGTGTTCTTCCACTAGCTGCAATTCCAACCAATATGTCGTTTTTACCAAAATCAATATTCTTCAATTCTTTAATACAAAGTTTTTTAGAGTCTTCTGCTCCTTCCTTAGCTTTAAACATAGCTGATTGTCCTCCTGCTATAATCCCTCTTACCAAATCATAACTCACTCCATATGTTGGTGGACACTCTGATGCATCTAAGACTCCTAATCTTCCTGATGTACCTGCTCCTACATATATAAGTCTACCCCCATTAAAAAATGCTTCTCCTATTTTATCAACAGCCTTTGCTATATGAATAAGCTCTTTTTCTACAGCTTCTGCAACTTTTTTATCTTCATCGTTTATCATCTTTAACATCTCTAAAGTTTCAACTCTATCTATATTTTTAGTGTTTTCATTTCTACTCTCAGTTACTAATTTATCTAAACTAATATTAGTCATACTTAAAACCTCCTCATAAGTTATATATTAAATAATGTGAAAACCTTTTCTTTTATCTTTATTATACTCTTCCGAAATAATATTTCAAGTATTTTATTTATTTTATGAAATATTATTTCGGAATTTTATATAAGATTATTTCCAAAATTATTTCCAAAATTATTTCCATATAACCTGAAATAAATTTTAATTTCCTTTCTTATATTTAAATAAATAAAAGCAATGAATTATTATACTCATTGCTTCACTCTATAAATTAACTTTTCAGTTTTAAATAAAAAGTTTTATAATCTATTCTCTTTTTAAAACTTCTACTAAATTTCTTGTACTAATTAAATTCTTTTCTGTTTTATCTAAATTTTCCTTTGCAATTCCTAAGAACAAACTATCAGTTACAAATAATTGAGATGTTCTAGAAGAGATTGCCCCTATTCTCAAATCTTTTTCTATACTGGGTATGTTCAGATTTATATCTGCAATATTACTTAAAATACTTTTTCCACATTTAGTTATAGCTATCGTAGTAGCCCCATTTTTTTTAGCTTTCTCTATTGCTAAATTTACTTCTCTTGTATTTCCACTATATGAAATAGCTACAGCAACATCTTTATTTGTTATATGTACTGCTACTGCTAACTGTAGATGTGAATCCGGCTGGAACATTACCTTTTTATTTATTCTAAGCAATTTGTATTGAAAATCCATAGCCACCATAGCAGATGCTCCAACACCATATAGATAAATTGTTTCTGCATTTTTTATTGCTTCAACAGCCTCTAACAATTTTTCATCATCTACTAATTCCTTAGTATCATTTATGGTATCAATTACTTTATTTCCAAGCTTATTAATAATTAAATCTATACTATCATTAGAATTTATAATATAATCAAACTCTGTATTTTCTTTAGTATCTTCTTCTGCAACAAGTGCAAATTTAAACTCATTAAGAGAATTATATCCTACTTTTTTAGTAAATCTAATAACAGATGCTGGAGAAGTACTTGTTTTAATTGCTATTTCTTGAGCAGAATCATTTATTATATCCTTTGGACTTTCAAAAATATATTCTGCTATTTTTTTTTCTGATTTAGTCATAGAATCAAAATTTTCTCTTATTCTTAAAAAAACTCCCATACTTCACCTCAGTTTTCTATTATTTCTTTCTAAATGTTATCCAAACTTCAAGCTTTTAATTAATTCCATCAACCTAAATATAATTCAAAATTTAGTTAATCTACATATTTATATCTTCCTGCTAATAAGCATTCTAAAATTACTTATATATTATTATATACTAAAATATTTAAATACTAAACCTAATTGCCAAATTTAGTTCTCCACATATGATATACAGTATGGTGTAAAAATAATCTTCTTCATATCTATATTTTCTCTATTTATACTATAAAACACTAATACCATCATCTAAAATTATTATAGTAACATAATTATTCAGAATAATTATATTAAATTATTGCATTTATTACCAACCTATGCAATCATATAATTAACAATTAGATCGAGGTGAAAACAATGTCACATATAGTCGGAAAAGATGCATACAAAAGTTTAGAAGAAAGATTGAATAGGTTTCCACAGGGTGCCCCACCTTCTGAAACACTTTATAAAATATTATCTATGATATTTACTAAAGAAGAAGCAGCAATGGTTGCAAAACTCCCTATAAAGTCATTTAACATAAAAACTGCTAGTAAGCTTTGGGGAGTTAGTGAAGTCAAAGCTGCCAATATCCTTCATTCCTTAGCTTCTAAAGCATTAATTTTAGATCTTGAATGTGAAAGTGATGGAGAACAAAAATATATGATGGCTCCTCCAATGGCTGGTTTTTTTGAATTTGCTTTAATGAGAGTTGGTACACACCTTGACCAAAAGGTTCTTAGTGAACTATTTCATCAATATCTTAATGTGGAAGATGATTTCTCTAAAGAGCTATTTTGGGGTACAGAAACAAAATTAGGTAGGGCCTTTGTTCAAGAGAGGGTTTTAAATGATGAGAATTCTATAAATATATTAGATTATGAAAAAGCAAGTTACATAATAAAAAATGCTAAACATATAGGTGTTAGTTCATGTTATTGTCGACATAAAGCCCATCATTTAGGAGATGACTGCTACGCCCCTATGGAAACTTGCATGAGCTTTTCTACCACTGCTTATACTCTTATAAAGCATAATTATGCTAGAAAAATAGATGCTTCTGAAGCTCTAGATATTTTAAATATGTGCTATGATTATAATCTAGTACAATGTGGAGAAAATGTTCAAAAGCAACCTAACTTTATTTGCAATTGTTGTAAATGCCATTGTGAAGCATTTGTATCTGCAAAGAAATTTGGATTTTTAGTTCCTGTAAATACAACCAGTTATTTACCTAACATAAATAAAGATAACTGTATAGGCTGTGGAAAGTGTACTAAAGTTTGCCCTATGGAAGCAATTAAATTAAAGGAAACTTCATTAGAAAAGCATAATTCTAAAATAGCTGAGCTCTCTGAAGATTTATGTCTTGGTTGTGGAGTTTGTGTGAAAAATTGCAAAACTAATGCTATTAAGTTAGTTCGTAGAAAAAAAAGTGTTATCACACCTGTAACCACTGTTCATAGAGCAGTATTATCTGCAATAGAAAAAGGTCAACTGCAAAATTTGATTTTTGATAACAACGCTCATTTGAGCCATAAAGCTATGGCTGCTATATTAGGAAGTATTCTTAAGCTATCTCCCGTAAAAAAAGCAATGGCAAGTAAGCAAATGAAATCTGTTTATTTGGCTAAACTCCTCGAAAATACTTAATAACTTTAAATAATATCTTAAAATCACTACAAATACATATATAATATATAAAATAGAAATGAGGTTTTATCATTGCTAAAAATAGAAGATATCTTATCCGGAAATTTTTCATCCTATCCAGAAGAAACACAAATCTATATGAAAAATTTTGCTGAAAAACTTAAGAATTATATAAAAACAGAATTAATAAATGATAAGGCAGATAAAATGCTTAAAGATATAGATAAAAGCAAAGATTACTTTATAGATGTACTAACTGAAATTTTAGAAAATGGTTGCAAGGGATATAACACCATGTCCACTAAGGCATTATTGAATATCTATTTGAATGTTAAAACCGAAGAAGATTTTATAAATTTAATAGAAAAAATATCTAATGAAGTAAACTGCATATAAACATTTATTTTTCCTCCTGAAGGATCCTTTATTATTTTCTTATCAAATCCAGAAGCACCTAATGAACCTGCTGAAGGTAGAGTGGGAAGAAAAGATAAAATAAAGTAATATAAGACATTAAAAATCAAGCAAAATACCTTTGATTTTTAATGTCTTTTTATAAATTTCTATATAATATTATGGCGAAGCAGGCTTTGGAAAAATTAAATAATATTCTAAAACAAAATTAGAAAAATCTAGTTTTATTTTAGCGCTTCTGCTGCATTATAGGAACTTCTAACTAATGGTGATGAAGCAATATATTTAAATCCCATATCAAGTCCTATTTTCTTATATTTCTTAAATACCTCTGGATGCACATATTCTGCAAGTTCAATATGTGCTTTAGAAGGTTGAAGATATTGACCTATAGTAACTATATCACACTGGTATTTTCTTAAATCTTTTAGTAACTCTATAACTTCTTCTTCTTTTTCCCCAAGACCTACCATAAATCCTGATTTAGTGAGTATACTTTTGTCTATTTCTTTTACTTTCCTTAAAAGTTCTAAAGAACGAGTATATATAGCTTCTGGTCTTACCTTTTTATATAATCCACTTATGGTTTCTATATTATGATTTAATATTTCTGGTTTTTCATCTAAAATAACCTTCAATGCCTCCCAATTACCTTTTAAATCTGGAATGAGCACCTCGATTGTTGTATTTGGTGTCAATTTTCTAATTTCTCTTATTACCTCTGCAAATTGACTTGCCCCTCCATCTTCTAAATCATCTCTAGTAACAGAAGTTATAACTGCATGCTTTAATCCTAATTCCTTTACAGCTTGTGCTACATGTAATGGTTCTTCTTTATCTACACATTGTGCTTTACCAGTTTTTACATTACAAAATCTGCAATTTCTTGTACAAACACTACCCAATATCATAAAAGTTGCAGTTCCTTTATTATGACACTCCAATCTATTAGGACAATTAGCTTCGTCACAAACTGTATTTAATCCTAAGGATCTTTTAAGTGCATTAATCTTCTTTGTGCTATCACCAAATTGAAACTTTATTTTTAGCCATTCTGGTTTTCTTTTATACATACTTTACACCCCAAAATTAATTGTTTTTGGAAACTACCTAACTTATATCTAAAACATAAGTTCTAAAATTTCTTCATTTTTTACACCATTTATATATTCATTAATATTAATATTATTCAACACCTGTTTTACATGTTTTTCCTCATGTTTTATTTCTTTAAATTTATATTCTAATCCTTTTATATCTTTTTTAAAAAAGAAATCTCCATAAAACTTCATTTCCTTTATATAACCATTCTCAACATTTAAATTAACTTGAATAGTATTTTTACCGCATCTCCCTTCTTTTGAATAATTATATTTAGGTGAATCCCCAAAATTCCACTTCCAGGTTGAAAATCTGTTTTCAACTATTTTATCTATTTTTTTTAATTCTTTCTCTGAAAACTCATATAATTCTTTTTTACCAAAACATTTCATTACATAATCTACCACATAATTTTTAAACTCTATAACATCCATATTATTTAAATATTTATTTATATTTGTTACCCTAGCTTCCACAGATTTAACAGCTTTATCTTTAAACTTCAATGGGTTTACTTTAAGCGCTTTAAGCAATTCCCCCATAGAAACTGAAAAAAGCAATGTTCCATGATGTAAAACCTTATCTTTATAATAATATTGAGCATTACCTGAAATTTTTTTTCCTTCTATAACTAAATCATTTTTACCTGAAAACTCAGCTTGTACCCCTAAGAAATTTAATGCCTCTATTATAGGCTTTGTAAACTTTCTAAAGTTTTCCTCTACATTCTCTGAAGTTCTCCCTATAAATGTAAAATTTATATTACCCAAATCATTAAAAACAGCTCCTCCTCCTGTAAGTCTTCTCACTATTTTCATACCTTTTTCTTTTATATAATCACCGTTTACTTCTGCTATAGCATTTTGATTTCTACCTACTAATATACACGGCTCGTTTCTCCATAGCATAAAGCATTCATCTTTAATGTTTTCTAATACATATTGCTCTGCCGCATGATTAAAATAAGGATTGGTATTGTTGTGATTAATAAATATCATGATTCTCCTCCTTATATAATGTAATTGTATCATTTGATAGAAAACATCTTTATTTTGTAAGCAACATTATTAACTCACTTGTGAAAATTATTTTTATATTTTATTTCAGCTATAACTATACTAACTGAAATCATAGATTTTCAAGGTTTCTTAAAACCTAAACTGTTAGTTGCATACATTGGGGTTGAGCCTTCTATTAATGAATCTGGTAAGTTTAAAAGTTATACAGAATAAAATTTTTACTAGTTGGTCTAATCTTTAAAATTTTACATTTGTTTCTTTTAATGTTAATTATAACATTTTATTTAACTTTTTTCTATTTAGTTGTAGTTTCTCATTTCTATATATAAAAGACAATAAATCCCAAAGCCTTTATAAGCTTGGAATTTATTGTCCTTTATTTTTTAATTTATACTTTCCGTTGTTATCCGCAGTTATTAATCTTCCTTTTTTGTTACCAAGATATATTTTAAACCTAATCTTATATAACATTAGTTTAATAAATTACAAAAGATTTATTATTTCTCTTAATAATATCACTTTCTACTCCATAAACCTCTTTTATAGTTTTAGGAGTTATTACATCTTCTATTTTTCCTTTAGAAAATACATTACCCTTACTAACTAAAATTCCATAATCCGCATAGTTTAAGGCAAAATTCAAATCATGCAATACAGTAATAATAGTTTTACCTTCTTCTCTTAATTTTTTTAAATGTTCCATAACTAATATTTGATGTTTTATATCTAAATTAGAAATAGGTTCATCCAATATAATAGAACTTGTTTCTTGAGCAATAGCTCTCGCTAATATAACTCTCTGCTTTTCTCCTCCACTTATTTCAGTAACAGGCTTATCTTTAAGCTGTAATACTTCCATCTTTTCCATTGCATTTATAACTATATCTTTATCCTCTTTGCCTTCTGATTGAAAAGTTTTAAGTTTATGATTTCTTGCCATCATGACTAAATCATAGCAAGTAAATTCAAGCTCTATATTTGTATTTTGTGGGACATAACTAAGTCTACTGGATAAATGCTTTGGCTTTATATTTCTTAAATTTTCTCCTTCTAGCTCTATGCTTCCTTTTGAGGGTATTATATTTTTTATTATAGTCTTTAATAAGGTAGTTTTACCACTTCCGTTAGGTCCTACTATTACATAAAACTGTCCTCTTTCAAAATCTATATTTAATCCTTTTAATATTTCATTATCTCTATTATTATAGGAAATATTTTTTAAACTTAAAAAACTCATTTCTACCCTCTTTTCTTCTTCCAAAGTAAATACATAAAGTAAGGTGCTCCAAACAAACTGGTAACAGCACCTACAGGTAACTCTGTAGGAGGCATTATTCCTCTTGCTAAAGCATCACATATTATTAAAAATAAAGCCCCTAAAACCATTGAAAAAGGGATTACCTCTCTGTTATTAGCTCCTGCTATAAGTCGTGCTATATGAGGAATAATTAAACCTACAAAACCTATTATTCCACTAACAGATACTATTACAGCTATCATGGCTGAACTTAAAAATATCATTTTCTTTTTAAACTTTTCAATATCTACTCCTAATATATAAGCACTTTCTTCTCCTGCAACCATTATATTTAATCCTCTATAATTACAATAAAAAATAAATGATATTATTATAATTATTGGTGCTAGAAAATAAATTTGTTTGTAAGAAGCATTTCCTAAGCTACCCATTGTCCAGTAAACAATTCTATCTATGGCTTCTCTATGTAATATCATGGACATTGAAATTAAAGAGGACATAAAAAAGTTTAAAACTATTCCTGATAATAATAATGTGGAGGTTGGAATTTTATTTCCTACTCTAGCTATATTATAAACTATAAAAATAGTTAAAATAGCTCCTATGAATGCACACAAAGTGGTTACTAAAATTCCTTTTGTCTCTAATTTATAAACTATAGATATTGTTGCTCCCAGTGCTGCTCCTGAAGATATTCCAAGAACATAAGGATCTGCCATAGAATTTTTAAATATCCCTTGAAAGGAAGCTCCTACAGTTGATAAGCCCATCCCTACTAAAGCTGCAAGTATTATTCTTGGCATTCTTATATCCCATATTATCTTCTGTAATGTATAATCATTTATATTTCCCATAAACTTATTTAAAATAACCTCTATAACTTTAAAGGGAGTTATTCTGGCAGCTCCAATAGTTATGGAAACTAAAGAAGCTACTATAGTAATTATTATTAACCCAACAAATAAACTCTTTTTTTTCATTTAATGTCCCCTCATTATTGATTATTTGAATGCTTCAGGATGAATAAGTTTTGCTAATGCTTCTAGTCCATCCGCTTGTCTTGGACCTTGTCTTAATAACATGTTATCATCAATTTCATATATTTTATTTCCCTTTACTGCAGCAAGATCCTTATACTTATCAGCTGCTAAAAAATTCTTTTTAGTGTTATATTTATCAGATAATATTATCATTTCCGGCTTATTTTCAACTATTCTTTCAAAAGAATAATTCCATCCCTTTGTATCCTTAGCAATATTTTCTCCACCTGCTTTTTCAATCATTTTACCTATAAAAGTATCTCCTCCAGCAGTAAAATCCGCTTTGCCAAAGTCAACTACATAGTAAACCTTAGGTTTATTTAATGATTTCACCTTATTTTCAACACTTTCAACTTTCTTTTTCATACCATCAACCATAGTTTGACCTTTTTCAGTTACTCCTAATATAGTAGAAATATCCATTATATTTTTATAAGCTCCATCTAGGTCTTCTGCACCATAAAGCACCGCCACTTTAATTCCTAAGTCTTCAAGTTTTTTCACAATATCCTTTGAAAAATGAGCTCCACCTATAACTAAATCTGGTTTTAATTCAGTTATTTTTTCTATACTTGGATCTTTTACACCACCAACTGATTTTACTTTGCTAACGGCTGCTGGATAATCATCGAAATCGGATCTTCCAACTAATGTATTTTCTTTATTTAAAGCATATATAGTTTCTGTTGCTCCAGGTGAAAGACTAATTATTCTTTCTGGAGCTTTTTCAAAAGTTAGTTCTTTCCCATAGGAATCTGTAATTTTTATATTTTTTTGTGCTTCTTTATTTTCTTCCTTCTTTAGATTGCATGATACTAGCATAAAAGCTAACATAATACAAATAATCACCGATACTCTTCTTTTTAAATTTTTCATGATTTACATCCCTTCTTTTTATATATTGTATGATCTCTTATGTAATACGCTTTAATACTTAGTTTTTTGTATTTAAGTATTCTTAAGCTTCAGTAATCTATTATATATTTGCGATAATTTACCGTCAAGCATTCAAATTAACTAAACTCCTTTATGGTTACCTATTATTATAAATTTTTTATACATATATTATATTCTTAAATTTATTCTTCTTTATCCTGATTTAGATATATATTTACATTACTTTATAAAAAAGCCATGAAAAAAATAAGCTTCTCATAGCTTTATAACTTTCCTTTTATTCATAATGTCTTTTTAATATTGTAGATCCCCTATAAAATAAATTTAATGCAAATATTACAAAAGCTACTGCTAATACAATACCTGCTAAGGCATATATAGCTCTATATCCATAGGTTATAACAATACTTCCCCACAATATTGATCCTATTCCATAACCACCATCCAATAATGCATAGTAAATAGCATTTGCTACACCTTTTTTATCTTGACTTACAGTATTTAAAATCATTACATTAATTATAGGTAACAATGATCCCATCATAATACCACATAAGAATCCCAATATTAATAATATATACATTGTCTTTACCATAGCCATTCCAAATATAGAAAATGCAAATATTATAAGTCCAATAGACAATACAGTATTCATTCCAAGCTTATCAACTATTTGATTTATAAATAATCTTGATGCTAATATCCCTAGTGCGTTTATTGTAAAAAATAAACCTATATTACTAAATCCTAGTTCTATGCCATACAATGCTGTGAAAGATAATATAGTGCTTTCTGCAACTGCTGCTAAAAAAAGAATGAAAGATGGCACTAATATTTCTTTACTAATACCATTAGAATCTGTATCACTTTTTATAATCTTAAATTTTTCACAGTGTGTATTAATATTTTTCTCATAGGATAAGAAAAGTGCTGCTAATATAGTAATTATAGCCACTGCAAAAGTTGTAATAAATAATAAGTTAAACTTATTGTATCCACTTCCAACTATGTGAAGTGCCATAGATGGCCCTATAGCTGTAGTAATGGTTATACCAACCCCTGAATACCCTATTCCCTCAAGTATTCTTGTTAGTGGTGTAACATCAGTAACAATAGTAGCTATTGCTGTAGATGAAATACCAAAACCAAAGCCTTGTATTACTCTAAATATTACAAGTAATACTATCCCATTACTAAAAATGTATCCTATAGTTGAAAATGCGGTAATAGCTATTCCTAATATTAATATTTTTTTTCTGCCAAGTTTGTCTAATAACTTTCCTGCCAATATTCTTATAAATAAAGCTGCTAATGTAAAGGCTCCTGTCATTACACCTGCATAACTATCTACTCCAGTAATTTTTTTAGCATATATAGATATGGTAGATAATAATAAATTACAAGTTAAATTTACCCCTACTGTAATAATTAATGCTAATATAAAATATTTGCTCCATAGCTTTTCTTTAGTTTCCATAATATTTTTGCCTCCCATAAAAATTCTGCAAATTAAATTTTACCTTTAACCTTGAAAATAGATTGTAGTTTAGGCTACAATTGATTTATAAAATTTCATTTTAAGAAAGGATACATATGGTAAAAAACAATAGATTTCTTCCCGGATCTTCTATAGATATTAATTCTGATTTCTATAAAATATTTGAAGAAGCTGGTACAATAAAAAAATATAACAAAGATGAAATAATCTATTTCCAAGAGGATGTGGCAGAGAACTTTTATTTAATAAAATCTGGTCGTGTTAGAATGTTTCTTATTTCACCAGAAGGAACTGAACTTACTATTGAAATATTAAGAAAGGGAAAATTATTTGGAGAATCCTCCTGTTTTAGTTATGGATCTAGGTTAACATCTGTTAGTGCTGCTACAGATGTTGAACTAATTTCAGTAAGTCTAGAAAATCTATATCCCTATTTAACTAAGTATCCAGAATTAATGGTTCAAATGTTTCATCTTATGTCTTTAACAATGAAAAATCTATCAATTCAAGTTAGTAATATGGCCTTTTTACCTGCTGAAAAAAAACTTGCTCAATTACTAGTAAGATTAGGTGTGCATTTTAAGAAAAATAAAAATGATAAATGTTATATCATTGATTATTCTCATGAAGAAATTGCTCAACTTATTGGTAGCTGTAGAGTTACAGTTACTAAAACATTAAATTCTTTTCAAGAAAAAGGAATGATTTCCTTAGGATATAAGAAAATTAAAATTATAGACGAAAAAAGATTAAAGGACGAATACTATAACTATTTTGTATAAACTTATATATGAAGTTAAAACTCTTGTGGGCTATAATTATAAATTATTACTATAAATATCCAATATAGTCTAAAAAATTTATCATAGTAAAAATTTTTTTTACAAAGTATGTACAAATAAAACTAAAATGGGATGTCTAAAAATAGATTTAATTTTTATATTTGTGGTTTTAAAATTAAATCTATTTTATCTTGAGACATCCCACTTTAATATTTTATTTATATTTAAGCTTATCTACTAAATGTTCAAAGGCTATTTTAGGATTATATATTAAGCTTCTTGGTCCAGAAAATTTCATTACTTCTATTATTTTCTCTCTCATTTCCTTTTTATAGCAATGAATTTTACAGCTACCACAGTTTGGTTTATTTTCTCCAAATCTGCAATGATCTAATCTAAATTTGGCATATTGTAAAAGTTCCCTGCACTCATCGCATAATGCTTCTTTTGTTTTATGTTTTTTTCTACAATATAGATCTATCATAAATTCTATACTTTCCTTTTGCTTTTCTATTCTGGATTTTTTCATATAAACAACACCTCTTAAAACCGCAGCTCTTTTAAATATTTAATTTTATTAAATTTATGCTAGTGCCACTTTTCTTTCTGATTTTTCATTTAAATCATCATTTTCAATAGATTTTAAAGCAAAACTACTTTCAACTAGGTCCATCTTTGAATTCTTTAATTCTATAGTTTTATTACATATAGCTGTAGTAGATTTTCTATGGGATATAAGTATTATACTTCTATGCTCACAATTTTCATTTATTGCTTTTAGTATTTGTCCTTCATTTAAAGTATCTAAATTGCTAGTAGGCTCGTCTAATATTAATATAGGTGCTTCATTTATAAAAGCTCTTGCAAGCCCTATCCTTTGTTTTTCTCCTGATGATAAGTTTCCACCAAGCTCTCCTACTTTTGTTTCATAGCCTTTAGGAAGATTTTCTATAAAATCATGTATAGATGCTTTTTTAGCAGCTTCTATTACCTGTTCCCTACTAGCCTTTATATTTGCCATTTTTATGTTCTCTTCTATAGTTTCATTAAACAAAAAAGTTTCTTGACTTATTAGAGTTTGATTTTTTCTAAGATTTTTTGTTTCTATATTTTTAATAGAATTTTCTCCTATAAAAATATCCCCTTTATTAACATCCCAAAATCTCATAAGAAGTTTTACAAAGGTACTTTTCCCTGTACCACTTTCTCCTACTATAGCTATCTTTTCTTTTTCATTTATAGATAATCTTACATTTTCTAATATTTTATTTTTTCTTCCTTGATAGGAAAAGCTTACATTATCATATACTATATTAGTATTTAATATTTTTTCTCCTCTGTCTATTTCTTCTACCATAGGCTCCTCATCTAAAATACTAAATACTCTTTCAGCAGAGGCAAAAGTGTAGAGCAAATTATTTGAAAGATTACTTAAAGCTACTACTGGTCCGAAGGATGAAGCAATAATAACAATTGCTAAAATCATATAACTAAGATCTAATATATGTTTCATATATAGATTGTATCCTACTAAAGTATAAGTTACTATAGCAAACATTATAGTAAAATCTGTTGTAGCCCTTATTATGCCCTCATGATCTTTTATAACCTTTAATTTTTCATTTAATTTATTAGAGTTTTTATTTATATTATCTAATCTTTCTTGTCCATTATCGTAAAGCAATATCTCTTTTAATCCTCTTAATGAATCTAATAAATAAGAATTAGTTTCTCCAAAAGTATTTCTATATTCTAAAGCTGATTTATTGCCTATCTTTGAAGAATAATAAGGAATAACAAAACCTATGATAGAGTAAAATAATATAGCTAGTATGCCTAAATAAATATTAATATTAAATAATACTATGGTTATTATAGTTGATGTAATTATAGCTATTAATATGGGTGCAATAGTATGAGCATAAAAAACTTCTAAAAGTTCAATGTCAGAAGTTATTATAGAAATTAAATTTCCTTTTTCTTTTGTTTCCAATTTTGCTGGTGCTAATTTTCTTAAAGAAGTAAACACTTTATCTCTTAATATTGCTAATATTTTAAAGGCTATATAATGACCGGAAAGTTGTTCTACATATCTAAATAAACCTCTTAATATTGCAGAAACAATAATTATTGTTATGGCACTTTTAAAGGATACTATGCTTTTTCCTCCTAAAGCATCACCTATAGCTACAGCTCCAAAGGAAGTAATAGAAATAGCTGCTAAAAACCCTAAAACCCCCATAGTTACTGTAATGGTCATTATTGGCATTAAAGGCTTAACTTCTAAAATAAGCCTTTTCATTATACTAAATCCAGACCTTCTTTTCATTTTATGCACCTCCTAAGGCTTCTAATGCCTGTTGTTTTGTAAGCATATCATAATAATATGACCCTTGTTCATATAAATCTATGTGACTTCCCACCTCTACAACTTTCCCCTTATCCAACACATAAATTTTATCTGCATTTTTCACATTAGCTAATCTGTGGGAAATCACTAATATAGTTTTTTCCTTGGATAATTTATAAATGGCCTGCCAAATCTTTTCTTCACTTTCCACATCTATATTAGAGGTAGCTTCATCAAAAATAATCATATCTCTATTCCCTAAAATAGTTCTGGCTAGAGCTAATCTTTGTTTTTGACCACCAGATAGTAAACTTCCACCCTCTCCTACTTTAGTTTTTAATCCATTAGGTAAAGCTTCTACAAAGTCATATAAATTTGCAACTTTTAAAGCATGTTCTATTTCTTCCTCCGTTGCATCTTTTTTAGCCATTAACAAATTTTCTAAAATTGTTCCATTAAATATATAACTATTAGTAGAGATAAGTGAAATTTTTTTACATATATCTTTAAAAGAAATATCTTTATATTCTAAGTTCTTTATCTTTATATTCCCTTTATCTATTCCATAGTTTTTTAATATAAGTGAAGCAATAGTACTTTTTCCACTACCACTTTCTCCTACAATTGCTACAAATTCACCATTATCCATATATAAATTTACATTACTAAGTACTTTTCTATGTTTATCATAGCCAAAGTCTACATTTTCTAATTTTATACTTATTTTTTTATTTTTTTCTTCCATAGATTTAAAAGAACATTGTTCATTTTTAGGCAAATTATTGTCTGAATTTTTATAACTTTTTAAGTGATTTTTAAAGGAACACTGTTCATTTTCTACCTCACTATCTAAAAGTTTAAATATTTTTTCTGATGCTGCTATTCCATTCATAGATACATGAAAAAAAGATCCTAATAATCTTAAAGGTATAAAAAACTCTGAAGATAAAAGAATTATTATTAAAACTCCCCCTAAAGATACATTTCCATTTTTAAACTCATTTAGTGCAACTATACTTCCTAAAGCAGCCCCACCGAAAGCAATAAAATCCATTACATTTATAGAGTTTAATTGCATAGATAATACTTTCATAGTTATTCTTCTAAAGTTTTCTGCATCTTTGTTCATTTTTTCATGTCTTTCTTCATCTCTATTAAATATTTTTAATGTAGTTAATCCTTGTAGGTTTTCTAAAAAAGTTTCTCCTAAATCAGAATATATATCCCAATAATTTCTGAATATTTTTTTAGCTATTTTCATAATACACACTATAGATATAGGTATTAAAGGTACACAAATTATTAAAATTAAAGCTACTTTGATAGATATAAAAGATAAAATAAAAAATAAAGTAATTGGAGCTAACATTGAATAGAAAAATTGTGGTAAATATCTTCCAAAATAATTTTCTAAAGTTTCTACTCCCTCTCCTGTTAACTGTACTATAGTTGAGGTGCTATAGGTTTTATTATAGTTAGGTCCTAAATCTAAAAGCTTTTTATAAATAAGCTCTCTTAGTGTACTTCTTGATTTTGCAGAGGATAAATAAGAAAATTTACTATAATAAATATTACATACAAATCTTATAATCAAAATAGAAATTACTAAAGGTGTATATTTTATTAAATTTACCTTGTCCCCTTTATATACGCAGTTAATAAATTTGCCTAATAATATTATTACAGATGTATTACAAATCATAGATATCCAATCCATCAATACCGTAAGCTTTACATATTTCTTAGACTCACTACATAAATTTATGAGTCTTTTATCTATCATCATAAAATTCACGCCTCCTTAAGTGTTTTAATTTTTATAAATACTATAGTTTTAACTACTAATAAAACAACTATGGCTATTCTCATAGCCAAAATATCCTTTATAAAAAATAAAGTTATAAGCATTACATATACAGGTATTAATATATATAATTTGGTTTTTAATGTCATAGCTTTGTTTTCTTTGAAACTTCTTACATGTTTTTTATAAATATTAGTATTTTCAAACCATATACTTATTCTTTTAGAACTTTTAATAAAACAAAAAGATGATAATAATAAAAAAGGAACTGTAGGTAATATAGGTAAAAATACACCTATTACACCTAATCCTAAAGAAATAAACCCTATAATTAATAACAAAACTCTTTTTATCATAAAACGCCCCCTGAATATATGTATCCATTAATAATACTATCATATGCGATAACGATTTTCAATATCACATAAAAAATATTATAATTAGAAAATCTCTAACAAAACATTATCACAGCATAAATAAAATGATATAATTGTATTGGCGTACATAAGGTAGGCTTATTTCTTTGTTTATAGGAGGATTGTAAGTGAATACTATTATTAATAAACAAAAGAGATTTTTACTAGTTATTATACTGACTAATAAAAAATCCATCTTGGCTTAAAGTATATAAAAAGAGCTATTGCAAACAAAAGAAAGAGGACAAAAATATCTTCATAAATTGTGGAGGGATAAAATGTTTAAAAGTGTAAGCGACAAAAAATTAGGACTTATATTAGTTCTTTTAGCAGCTATGTTTTGGGGATATGTAGGAGTTCCTACTAAGCATCTAGCAGATCTAGGTTTTGATAACTATACAATTTCTTTTTTTAAAACAAGTATACCTGCAATATTTTACTTGATATATTCCTTTAAAAAAGATCCTTCTTTGTTTAAAGTAGATAAAAAAGGTGTTTTATTTTTTATAATTTATGGCATAGTGGTTATAGCAGGATGTTTTATAGCCTTTAATGTAACTATAAATTTACTTCCTTTAGCCTTGGCAACTATGTTTTTATACACTTCTCAAATTTGGGTGGTAACTATTTCCTACTTTATATTTAAAGAAAAATTTACATTGCAAAAATCAATATCTATGCTATTAATTTTGATAGGTTGCTTTATGATGTGTGAAGTACACAAACTAGGAAATTTTAGTCTAAGTACCAAAGGTATATTTTGGGGGCTTATATCTGGATTTACTTTTGCATTACAAATAATTTTAGCTAAAGTAAGTAATGAAAAATACCATTATAACCATAATACTTTGCTGACCTATTCATTTTTATTTGCAGCTATATTTTTATTTCCTTTTATGGATATGAAAAATAACATTCATATTTTTAAAAGCTCTAATAATCTATTTTTTCTATTTAAAAACATATTCTGGAGTGTTATAGGTACCCTTATTGCAAACACCGCCTATGTAAAATCTGTACAATATATAGAGGCTAGCATAGCTAGCATGGTATCCTCTTTGGAACTAGTTATAGCTTCTATTTTAGGCTTTATAGTATTTAATCAAGCTTTAAATTTGGTTCAAATATTAGGAATGGCTTTAATTCTTGTGTCTATAATTTTATTAGAAATGAAAAAATCAGATTTAATAAAATTATTTAAAAAAACTAATAAAAACTTAAAAATCACATCTGACCCCACTATAGAAACTGAAATAAAATTATAAATATATAGCTCTCTATGACAGAAAAGAGGTATCTGAAAATAAACTCTATTTTCAGATACCTCTTTTGTATAGCTTAATTATTGTATGTTTCTATGTGAGCCATTTCCTCTACCCTGACCCTTTCCTCTACCTTCACCATTCATACCATTTCCACCTTTTCTTTTCCCATTACAATTATCTATATTAGTTTTTATTCTAGCTTTTATGCTTTCTCCTTCTTCTTTTGTTATGTCTCCTTTTTTAACAGCCTCATCTATAGCTTTTGCTTTTGTATCATACATAGCTTTTTTAAAATCTTCTTCCTTCATTCCCTTTTCTATTGCTAAATCATGCATTGATTTGCCAGAATTTAATGCAGTTTCTATATCTTTATCAGTTAATTTTAATTTGTCTTTTAATATAGATGTTCCAAATTCATATCCTCTTTTACCTGTAATTGTTCTAAGCCCTAATCCTGTTCCTCTTTCATTAACATTTTGTGCATTTTTAGTATCTACATTTGTATTATTTGCAGTTGTGCTATTAGCCGCATAAGCTGTAGCTCCCATTCCTATAGATAAAGTAATAGCTAAAGCTATCATTAAATTTTTCTTTTTCATTTTTATTCCCTCCTAATTATTTTTATCTTATGTAATTATAATAAACTTTATTTTTAATTAAACTTTGTGGTAATTGTGATGAAATTGTGAATATTAATGTTCACTAATAAAATTAAATACTATTGTCAGAAATAAGAAAAATCTAAACTGAAATATTTTAAGGAAATTGCGACTTAAAAAAGGGTTAATACTACCCTTGGTTTAAAAATGGCATATGTGATTAGAAAGGCAGCTCACTTCAATAAGAGATTCTAATTTGTTTTTTCTTAAAATATATGGTTCCAAATTATAACTCGCTGACCGTTCGAACAATAATTTGGAGCATACATATATTTTGCAAAAACAACTAAGAATCTCTAATCTTGTTCAAATGCCTTTTACACCACATATCCCTATTTTAAAACCAAGGGGAGCTAGTATAACTCCTTAAAGAAAATTTCCTATGGGGAAGGGAAAGTACAAAAGGAAGATTTTACTCCACTCTGTTATGTAAAATCCACAATTATAGCATCCTTTTGTGGGTTTTCTCCCAGTAGGAAATTATTATAACAACCTTTAAAGATATTAAAACAAGAAATACTTTTAGAGAAAATAGATATCTAGAAAAATAATTAGAATACTTTATTTGTGAACTAATATTTAAGCGTAAAGTAAACAGGACGTTTATTTAGCTCTGTTTCCACAGGACGTGGTATTAGAGCGTTAGCTTAAATATTAGGGCACAAATATTAGTATTCTTTATTTTTATAGCTATCTATTGACTAAAAGTATTTCTTGTTTTAATTCTCACTCTTTAAAGGTTGTTAAGTCATAACTTCCTTATTTCTCGTAACTAAATTCTCCATTTTCTTTTATATTAAAAAAGTCTGCAAAACTTATATCAAATATATCCTTATTTATTTTTGATATATCTATTTTATTTTTTATAAGCTCTGTTAATACACCAGCATAATCTATATCTCCTTGAAGTATAGCCCCATATATAATTCCATCTTTGTGTATTATTTTTTTATAAACCCCATTCTTATCTATTATATCTACTTTGTAACTGTCATCTTGTGGCTCTACTATCCCTAAAGATATAGTGTATACTCCTAGAAAATTCATAGAATTTCTTGCCCCAAAATTATCATCTAATAACTTTTTTTCTCCTACCATATTATAAGCAGCTATTCTTCCTTGTTTCATAGCTATTGGCCATATAGGAGCTCTAAAAGTTACATCCCCAGCAGCATATATATCTTTAACTGTTGTTTCACAGTTATCGTTTATTACTATTCCTCTTTCTATTTTTATTTTTTCAGTATCTATAAAATCTATATTAGGTCTAACTCCTGCTGCTACAATTATAATATCACAGTTTATTGTTTCACCATTGTTTAATTTTATCCCACAAACATTGCCATCTTCGTTTATTAAAGCTTCCTCAGCTCCTACATTAGTTTTTATATTAACATTATGTTTTCTAAATAATTCTTCATAGGTCTCTGATGCCTTTTGATCTAATTGAAGAGGTAGCATTCTATTACCCATTTCTACTACAGTTACTTCTACATCATTTTCTATTAATCCCATAGTAGCATCTATGCCTACTAGTCCAGCTCCTATTACCACTGCTTTTTTAATCTTTTTAGCCTCTTCTTTTATATCTATAGCATCATCTAAATCTCTTAGAGTATATACCCTCTTAGCTTCTCTTAGATTTTTTATTGGTGGTATAGAAGCATAAGAACCTGATGATACAAGCAATTTATCATAATGTTCTGAAATTTTGCCCTGTACTTTTACTATTTTTTTATCTATATCTATGTTTTCTACCTTTTTACCTTTTATCCACTTTACATTATACTTAATAAAAAAATCTTTTTCTATGAAAGATAAACCTTCTATTTCTCTATTTCCGCCTATATAATGATGTAATAAACATCTTGAATATACTTTATCATCTTTAGAAATCATAACTATTTGCGAATCTTTATCTAATTTTCTCAAGGTTTTAACTGCTGAAATTCCTGCCGCACTAGCCCCTATTACTACATATTTCATATTATCTACCTCCCAAGCCTTAATATTTTTATAGTATTCTAAAATCTAACTTTCGAATTAAAGAAAATTTCATACTAACTTTCGGTAATTTATTTCCATTTCATTTTACCACCTAAACTATAAAATGTTAACTTTATTCTTAATAAAACTTAAAACTCTTTGAATCACTTAATCTTTATCATATACTTTAAATTTCTTCTACGTAAATAGCTCCTGTAGGGCAATTTTCTACACATCTAGGTATTTCTCTTTCATTACATAAATCACATTTTATTATAACTTTACTGCTTTTTTCATCTGCCTTTAATACTCCATAGGGACAGTTCATTACACACATAAAACAGGCTGCACATTTATCTTTATTATAAGATACTACACCAGTCTTTTCATCTTTACTCATAGCTCCAGTTGTACAAGTATTTACGCACTCTGGATTATCACAGTGTCTACAAAATATAGGGGTTTTATTTCCTAGCATATCTAACTCTATATGATTTCTACTTTCATTAACTTTATCTTCCAAATCTAAATCGTATATGGATTTTCCCCTTTCATTATGTTCTGACATACAGGCAAGAACACAGTTTAGGCATCCTTCACATAAATCTTTGTTTATCATAATTCTTCTCATAAAGAATTCCCCCTTAACTCATTTAAAAACCAATTTAATAATCACATTAAATTACTTTCAATTTAACCTTGTAGCTAATATTTTTACATTGATCCGAAACAATATATTTAAATTTCAGATCAATGTAAAAATTATTAAAATAATTATTTAAGTCCTAATTTTTCTCTTCTATCTAAAACTATTGCTTCCAGTTTATCTGCAGCTTTTTTCACATCGTCTTCTATTATTAATTGTCCTCCAGTTAAAGTCTTTAGATCTTCTGTTAACACTTTAGATACAACCTTACTACCTCCTATAAATGGTGATATAGCAAGATGTAATGGTAATCCTAAAGCCAATCCAAATGCTCCATCTGCTAAAGCTTGTTCCTCTAACCATTGTGGCGCTGAAAGAACTAATGGAAGCTGTGGTAAATCTATACCAAGATCTTTAGCTAATTCTGTAGCTACAATTTCAAGTCTTCCTATAGCAAGACATGGTCCAAAATTAAGTACTGGTGGAATTTTTAAGCTTTCACATACTGCTCTTAAATTATCCCCTGCAAGAGAAGCTGCTGAAGTTGACATTAAACCTACATTTTCAAGTCCACCACTAGAACATCCTGCTGAAAGAACTATTATATCTCTTTTTATAAGTTCCTTTGTTAACTCTACTGTAAACACATCATGTCCCATAGCTGTTAAATTAGAACATCCAACTACTCCAGCTACCCCTTTTATTTTTCCTTCTGATATTAAATCTAGCAGTGGTTTCCAAGTTCCACCTAAAAATTCTTTAAGAGAAACTTCACTTACTCCTGTTATAACATCATTATAGCCATGATCTCTAGGTATGTTTACTTTGATATTTTTTCTTCTTTCCTTATATGCATCTAACGCTTCCTTTATAATATGTTCACTGATTTTTTCTCTATGTTCATAAGAATACTCTAAATATTCTGCGTTAGATTTTTTAGCTACATCATCTAGACAAATCATTTTTACTTTTAAATTTTCTGTAATAGGTTCTATACCTGGCAATGTACAGTTAAATTCTGATACTATAGCATCTATTGCTCCTGTAGCAATTATAGCTTCACTTGTGAAATTATTTCCACCATGACCTGAGAATACCTCTTGATAATGTTCTCCTCTTAATTGTAAATCTTGACCTACACAAGTACATCCAACTAATCTAAAACCTTTAGCTCCAACTTTTTTAGCCATTTCTACTATATCCTTATCTATCAATCTATCTTGAAGATGTGCTATAGTTGAATGTTGATGACCTGTTATCATAATATTTATATAACTTTCATCTATAACCCTAAATCCAACCTTGGCTGGTCTTATAACTGGCTCTCCAAGCATTACATCATTTAATAAGTTTGTTAATGTTAGCCCATAAAGACCTGTAGATATACCTAGGTTTAAACAATGTAATAACATTTCTACAGGATCACTATTTAAATTTGTAGAGGTTTTTACTACAGCATCAAAAACTTCTGACTTAGCCCCACCAGGTAATATATTAAGTTTCTCCCAATTTTCATATCTTGGTTTATAAGCCATTTTTTCTACTATTTCCATTTTTTCATATCTTGGCTTATATAAATCCTTCAAAACCATATCTGCTACTCTAACTGCTTTTTTGTATATATCTTCTTCTTTTATTTCAAATATATCTGCTAATCTATTTAAAGCTTTTTCTCCCTTTATCTTTCCTTTGTTTTCACCTGTAGCTTTTAAATTTCTTGCAGTATTTTCTACTATATGAAGGTAGCATCCCGCTCCCGCTGCTACTGCTCTCAAAAAATTTCTTGCAACTATAGTATCTGCACTAGCGCCACATACACCTCTTGGTGATTTTGGAGTTATTCTGCAAGGACCATTTGCACAAAGTCTACAGCAAACCCCTAGTTGCCCAAAACCACACTTTATTTTTTGATCCTCTACCCTATGATGAGAAGTTTCCATATCCATATTAGATATAAATCCTTGAAGAACTTTATCTGCTGATTTACAAGTTTTACAATTTGTACACATTGACATAACCCATCCTCCTTTATAATGTTTACCTGTTTGGTATAGTTTTGTTTATTTATAAAAGGAATGTATTTCATTCCTTTATTTTTATATATTCATTTATATTTTTAACTCTTAACAATAAATTTCTTATTTTCAAAATAGACCTTTTAGGTATACTTTTATATAAATAAATTTTTAATATTCTTTTTTTATTTAATCTTTATAGAATTATTCCCCTCTTTTCATCTAAAATTTCTTGAAAATTTACAGCTTCTAATTCACTTACAAGTTTTCCTTGTATTTTACATAAAGCTCTATGAATTTCACAATTTCCATTTTTACCTGCATTACAATACTCAGGATTATATATACATCTATTTATACAAATTGGTCCGTCTATTGCTTCTATTACATCTTTTAAATTTATATCCTTAGGCTGTTTATTTAATGCATATCCACCTTTAACGCCTCTAAAAGATACTACTATTCCTGACTTTGTAAGCTTTCTTAAAAGCTTTAATAAAAATCTTAAAGGTAATTCTTCTTTTTCCGATATAATCCTGGCCTCTACTTTTTCTCCATAACCTAATTTTGATAAATGGAGTATGACCCTTAATGCATAATCTGCTTCTTGTGTAATTTTCATATTTATTCTCCTAAAAGTATACTTAACGAGTATACTTTAAATATACTCCTTTGTTACAAAGCTGTCAATATTTTTAACTAAAATTTCTATTATTTTATACCTATAGTTTATAAAAGGTACATAGATATATACTAATATAAATATATTAATTCTATAAAACATTATATGTTTAGATAACTCTTACCTAAGCCTAGGCTCTAAAAACTAAAATTTAGTTATGATAAAAAAGTCTTAATAATAGTATATATCATCTTATGTACCTTTTATTTTATTATAATAAAATAAATTAGTTAATTATAATAATATTATTCAATGTCTATATAATCTCCATAATCTTCGTCCATATCTCTCATATATTCCATACCCATTGACATCGTAGGATTCATACCCATTCCCATCATAGGATGCATTCCCATTTGCATCATAGGATTCATCATTCCCATCATAGGATTCATCATTCCCATCATAGGGTGCATTCCCATCATATGACAAGGTATCATCATCATACACATTCCTTGTACTGGATTCATCATCCCCTTCATATGCATATTCTCCATTGGCATCATATGGTGCATTCCCATCATAGGATACATTCCCATCATACCCATTTGATGCATTGGATTCATGCTATCCATATCCTTCATCATAGAATGCATATATGGAGTATGAATTGGGTGACACATTGGATTCATATGATACATAGGTTTCATTTCCATGCTATCTTGCTTCATATCCATTGACTTTTCATCCATTTCCATTTGCATTGGCATTTTACTCATATTACAATCTCTCATAATTACACCTCATTAAATAATTTTAAATTACATTATCATGTTATGCATTATACCCATTATTGTTTACATACTTAATATAAATTTTTGATTATAAGTTACCACATTATTGTTCTCATCTCATGGCTATTAACTTTTCCCTTTTCTTCTGTTTTTGTAATCCTTTTATTATTTTTATGAGTTGTATTTAGTATATAATTATATTTAATTGCATGCTTTATTTCATCTGTTAAAATTTCAAAAACCATATCCCTATGATATCTATTTGGAAGTCCCTTTCTTATTTCTCTGTACCTCTCCATTGCAGCTAATTCACCAAACAAAGCTTTTTTTATTCCATCTATATAAGATTCAGGCTTTTCAAAGTCCTCTGCTTCCTCTGATGCTTCTATATCTTTCCCTGTATAAAATTTGTATAAAAATTTAAACATTTTTCTATGTTTTCTCTCATCATCTCTTATAGTTCTTATGATTTCTTTTTCTTCATTAGTAGGTGCTTCACTTATCAAATAGTCATAAAAAAGCTCATCTTCTCGTTCACCTTGAACTGCACCCTTTACTAATTCCAAGGCTTTATAAAAATCATCTTTTGTAAAATCCATTCCATAAAAACTGCAACACATCATCCGCGACATATTATACATATAAATATCTCCTCGTTTTATTTCTTCACAATTTTTATTATATTCAATAAGAAAAATTTTGTACCTAATCTACCCTTTTGTTTATATTTTATATTATCTTATATATGATATTATGTGACGTAATATTAATATATTAAATTTAGTGGATAAATTTATTTACACCAAATTTATCCACCTAGGGTTATATCCTGCTCATCATACCATTTTAATGCTCCATAAAAATGCTCTGGCTTAAAATCTGGCCAATAATCTTCTATTATATAAAAATCAGAATATACCGATTGTATTGGTAAAAATCCACTTAATCTTCTTCTTCCTCCCCATCTTATTATTAAATCTACCCTTGATATATCCGTAGATTTTATATGTTTATTTATTTTATTTCTACTACTTAATTTATTATTTTCTAAAGCTTCAAGATCCCATTCCCAGCCATAATTTACAAGGAAGTTTACTTTTATTCCACCCTCTTTAAATATTTTTCTTTCCTTGGTATAAGGAAGTAGTTCTTTTGGGAACATTGGTGATTCTGTATTTCCTACCACAAGTAGTGAAGCATCTTCATTACATAACAATTCTACTGCTTCAACACAGGCCTTTGTAAAAGATTCTCTTTGTACTTTAGGTCTTTTAGTATTATCTGTAGTAAAACCATAATATGTAATCTCATCTATTCCCGTTGCTCTGCAAAGTCTAAATAGCATAAGTCCTGGATTTAGGCCAAATTTATATCCACACTGCTTTTCCATTCCCTTATTATTAGCCCATCTTCTATTTCCATCTGGAATTATACCAATATGCTTTGGTACTCTCATAAATTAACCTCCTTCAAATTTTAATATTTCAATTACCATTATTATGCACAATAATGGTGATTTTAAACATCTATAGTCATCTTAAGAAATACTCCTTATTATTACATAACATATTTTTATGATTCGTTGTTTTTTTAATATTCTTATATTGTCTAAACATATAAAAACTAAAGAAATTATTAATTACATTTTAATTTTAATATATAATTTTTTAACACTTATTATTGATAATAAAAAAAATATATGATATATTATATATATAAATTTAATAGTTAAGTTTACGTGTTACTGATTCGATCAGGCATGAGTGAGACTTTAATATTTAAGATTACTGTAGGTGTATTTTACACTTTTTAATCTTATTTAAAGTTTTACTCATGCCTTTTGTATTTTAGTAAACAATATTATTAATAAAATGAATTTATTGTATGATATGAAAGGAGAACTTATTTATGTTTAAAAAATCATTCGGTATTTTACAACAGGTCGGTAAAGCTTTAATGCTTCCTGTAGCATTATTACCTGCTGCTGGTATTTTATTAGCTTTTGGTAATATGTTTCAAAACGAAGCTTTTTTAAAACTAGCTCCAGCATTAAATTCCCCTGTTTTTCAAGGCTTCGCAAAAGTTATGGAGCAATCTGGTAATATAGTTTTTGCTAATCTTGCTCTATTATTTGCAGTAGGTGTTGCAGTAGGACTCGCTGGTGGTGAAGGTGTTGCTGGACTTGCAGCTATAGTTGGATTCTTAATTATGAATGTTACAATGGGTGTTGTAACTGGTATAACTCCAGGATTAATAGGTAAATCTCACCCTGAATTTGCAAGTGTTTTAGGTATACCAACTCTCCAAACTGGAGTATTTGGCGGTATTATAATTGGTATTATTGCGGCTCAATTATATAAGAAATATTACAATATAGAATTACCTTCTTATTTAGGATTTTTTGCAGGTAAAAGATTCGTTCCAATAGTAACAGCAACTTTTGCAATTTTTGTAGGTTTAATAATGGTATTTATATGGCCACCAATTCAGAGTGGATTAAATACCTTCTCCCATAATATGATAGATGCCAATAAAACTTTAGCTGCTTTTGTATTTGGTGTTATTGAAAGAGCACTAATCCCATTTGGGTTACATCATATATTCTATAACCCATTCTGGTATCAATTCGGTGAATATGTAAATAAAGCTGGCCAATTAGTAAACGGTGATCAAACTATATTTTTTGCTCAATTAAAAGATGCTGTTCCATTTACAGCTGGTACTTTTATGACTGGTAAATTCCCATTTATGATGTTTGGACTTCCAGCAGCAGCTTTAGCTATATATCAAGAAGCTAAACCTGAAAAGAAAAAACTTGTTGGTGGTATAATGGCCTCTGCTGCGTTAACTGCATTTTTAACAGGTATTACAGAACCGATTGAATTCTCATTCTTATTTGTTGCACCAGCATTATTTGCAATACATTGTTTATTTGCAGGTTTATCCTTCATGACAATGCACATATTAAACATTAAAATAGGTATGACATTCTCTGGGGGTATCATAGACTTTATCCTATTTGGTGTAGTTCCGAATAGAACTAAATGGTGGCTCGTAATTCCTGTAGGTTTAGCTTTCTCCGTAATTTATTATTTTGGATTTAGATTCGCTATCAGAAAATGGAACCTAAAAACTCCTGGCCGTGAAGATGATGTAGGTTCAGAAAGTGTTAACTACAGTTCTGAAGGCTCTTTAGCGGCTAAAGTATTAGAAGCTCTAGGCGGAAAAGAAAACCTAACTAACTTAGATGCTTGTATAACTCGTCTTAGAGTAAGTGTTAATAGTATTGATAAAGTAAATAAAGAAGAACTTAAATCATTAGGTGCTTCTGGAGTTATGGTAGTTGGTAATAATATACAAGCTATCTTTGGACCAAAATCTGATCAGTTAAAAGAGCAAATTAAAGATGTTATATCCGGAAAAATTATAACTAAAGATGTTAAGGTAGAAGAACCTAAAAAAGAAACTGTAAAAGTTTCTTCTAAAGATAAATTTGTATCCCCAATAGAAGGGAAAATACTTCCTATAACTGATGTTCCAGATGAAGTTTTCTCTCAAAAAATGATGGGTGACGGATTTGCTATAGAACCTAAAAATGGAACTGTTGTATCCCCTGTCGATGGTGTAATAACTACAGTATTCCCAACTAAACATGCTATAGGAATAACAGCTGAAAACGGACTTGAACTTTTAATCCATTTTGGAATAGATACAGTTAATCTTAAAGGAGAAGGCTTAGAATCCTTAGTAGAACAAGATGCCAAAATTAAAGCAGGAGATCCAATATTAAAGGTAGATATTGATAAAATTAAGGATAAAGTTCCTTCAATAATAACTCCAATAATATTTACTAATTTAACTGATAATCAAAAATTAGAAATTGTTAAGCTTGGTAAAACAGTAAAAGCTGGAGAAGAAGATATAGTTAACTTGAAATAAAAAATATACTTTAAAATAGGAACTGTTTTAAAATAAAAATAGCTTTAATTTTAATATAGTAAATATGGAAAATATATGTAATAAGCATATAAATAAGCTTTAGTAGTTCTTAATTTAGCGTAATTAAAAATTTTTGTAATTCCTCACAGGACGTGAGGAGCCGGTAGTGAAGCCAGGATGGCGCCTCTACCGGGTAGAAAATTTTTAATGTAGCTAAATTTAGAACTACTTAGCAAAATGAAGTGCTTATGAATGTAGTTTCTATATTCACGGGTTAAAATTAAAGCTATTTTAATGTCTATTAAACTTCAAACCAATTATCAAACTCATCTATAACCCACTTAGTTCCATCATATATTAATGTAGCTTTTGAAATACTTATGTCCTTTGGACCATGATAATAGCCTTTTAAAGAAACATAAACTTTATTTCCATCATATTTTTTTTCTATAATTTTAGCATTATTAACAATAAGCCTTGGTTCGGGATTTCCATATCTCATATAGCATTGTCCATCTATATTTTTAAATACAAAACCTGTCATATTTTTTATAAAATTGTCTGTATAATAAGTGTTCAGCTTAAAACTTTTATTTAAGTACTCATATATAGAATCATATTTATTTAAATCATCCTTCACTGGAGCATAACTTATTCCGTCTAAAATTATATAAGATTTTCCATGAACTTCTATTTTAAGCATCTTCTTAAATGTTTCATCTCCGTTAAATAATAAGTTTTTAGCATCTTTATCTGAAATAACTGGTTTATTTTCTAGTATACGCTGTGACTCTATATTTACAACCCCTGTTCCTCCTAACAAAATAAGATCTTTATAACTATTATTATCTAAATATGTCTTCTGATTTGATATATTAACACCATCTGTTAATATTATAGGAGCATTCATCTTAGAAGCTAAAGCACTTCCTGATAAAGCATCTGGAAAGTTCTTTCCACTGGTAATAATAGCAGTATCTGATGACAAATTAAACTTCCTACATACATTTAAAGATGTTTCATATCTATTTTTACCATCAACTCTTTCTATATCATCTTTATTTAATGATGGTACAATATTTTTTAATTCCTCCACAATACTATTTTTCACTACACTTTCTCCACCTATTATAAAGGCTTTAGTAGGTGATATATCTTTTATTATATCCTTTGTTTCATTAGGTAGCTTATCCGAATTACTCATAAAAATTGGATATCCCTTTGAGGCTGCAGGACTAGACACACTTAAAGCATCTGCAAATCCAAAACCATTAACAATAACTATTGGAGTTCCTTTTTCTACATTTAATGATTTTACAATACTTTTATTTGTATCAAATCTATTTATTCCACCTAACCTTTTAATATTTTTATATCCAAGATCTTTAAAATAATCTTCATATACTCTACTAACAGCTCCTTCTCCACCTAATATATATATGGATCCATTCTTAGTAAGTTTATTTTTTATAAGATTAATAGTGTCTCTACTAGAACTTATATTTTCATTAACCAATAATATTGGTGCCTTTAACTTTTTTGAAAGTACAGATCCAGCCAAGGCATCAGGGAAATCATTTCCATTTCCTATAATTACATTTTCAAACTTTTCACTATTATACTGATTGGCTATATTTATTGATGTTTCATATCTATTTTTTCCGCTTATTCTATTTACATTATAATCTCCTTTGGCTCCTGCTACACCCTTTCCTCCTAATACTATAGCCGATGAAATTATCAACGCCATAATTTTTTTCATTTCAACGTTCCTCCTAAACATAATAATTTTTTTAGTTTTAACTACATCATATTTATATTATGTATAAGATGAAAAAATGCTAATAAATCATTTATTAATTCTAAATATAGAACATAAAACTATTTAAAGATGTATTTGATTAAATATTACTTAATTCATTGTAAAATAAAAGCTATGAAATTAAGGTGTTAAACCTATATTTCATAGCTTTTTGCATTTAAGATAAAGTTTATAGTTTATAAAATTCTACAATATGAGCTTTTAAAAACAACCTATATTATTAAAAATTTATATATTAATAGTTTTCACAGGCTATTTCAAAATAAGATTTTGGATGCAAACATGCTGGGCATTTCTCTGGTGCTGCAGTTCCTTCATAGATAAATCCACAATTACTACATTTCCAAAGTACTTTTTCATCCTTTTTAAACACTTTATCATTTTCTACATTCTCTAATAATTTAAGATATCTTTTTTCGTGTTCTTTTTCTACTTTTGATATCATATCGTAAGCTACTGCAATTTCTGGAAAACCTTCTTCCCTTGCTACCTTTGCAAACTCTGGATATAATTCTGACCATTCTTCATTTTCACCAGAAGCTGCTGCTTTTAAGTTATCTGCAGTATTATCATATAATGCAATTGGGTATGAAGCAGTAATTTCAATAGCATCACCTTGAAGATCTTCCTTTAAAAATTTATAAAATCTTTTTGCATGTTCCTTTTCTTGTTCTGCTGTTTCTATAAAAATCTTTGAAATCTGTAAGAATCCTTCCTTTTTAGCTACACTGGCATAATAAGTATATCTTCCTCTTGCTTGAGATTCTCCTGCAAAAGATTTTAATAAGTTTTCTGCTGTTTTTGTACCTCTTAATGATTTCATAAAAAACCCTCCTATATATTTGTATTTTGTGTTATATTATCATATAGTTCATGTGGTTTAATGAACAATTTAATAACTTAAATTATTTTTAATTACAATTATATTCTAACTTATGAAGAAAATTTTGTCAACACTTATTATTAAATAATAATTATTATTTGTTATTTCTAATATGTATTTTATTTAAAATCATGTCTCTCTATATAGATTTGTTATATATTTACACTTAACAAAGTATTCTAATAATTTATTTTCTATATTTTTATCTCAATTCCTCTAATAATTTAAAAATCATGAAAATTATTATAAAAATAGATACTTATGTTCAATTTATTTTTATATGTAACAATATATTCTGCTATTCCTTAATATTTTAGTTATTCTTTCCTTTTAATTATATCAAAATATTAGTAATTTAATTGTTTATATGTATCTTAAATAATTAATTATATATAAATTATAAATATTTTTTATTAAACATTTTTTTACATTAATATACTTTCATAGTTAAAGACTCTAATATATATGGTTTATAATTGTACCTTCCCCCTTCTCTTCCTTTTATTCCAATCTTTTAATATAGACAAACTTTTTAAAATTTTGTTAAAATGTCACTAAATATTAATAAATCATGCCGAATCTTCTTTATGAAGTACCGGGGATACTTTTGGGGTGAATCTCTTAGAAGTAGGGTACCTCTAACCCGAACCCGTCAACTAACCTGGGAGGCGATATGGAGGAATTTAACTAATGACGAAACACAAATCATTAAAAATACTTTTATCCACACTAATTTTCTGTGTAAGTTTATCTAGTCCAGCTTTTGCTGCAAACTACAAGGTGACTTCTGGAGATTCTTTATACAAAATAAGTCAATTATTCAACATATCTTCAAGCACTATTATAAAAAATAACAATCTTAGCGGAGATATAATTCATCCTGGACAAGTCCTAAATATTCCTTGCAACACTTATAGCGTAAAAACTGGAGACAGTCTATTTTTAATTTCTAAAGCACAGGGTATAAGTTTATACAATTTAAGAAAAGCAAATAATAAGTGGGACAACACGATTTATCCTGGACAAGTTTTAAATTTACCCGGAAAAGTTTCCAGTACTAGTAATACTACTAGCCCAACACCAGCTCCCACTACACCAAAACCTATAGTAAATTATACAGCATCAGATTTAGACCTTTTAGCTAGACTTGTAACAGCTGAAGCTCAAAGTGAGCCCTATAGCGCTCAAGTAGCTGTAGCATCTGTGGTTATAAACAGAATAAAAAGTTCTCAATTTCCAAACAGTATTTCATCCGTAATTTATCAAAAAAGTGATGGATACTATCAATTTACCCCTGTGGTAAATGGTTGGATAAACAAGCCTGCTACAGAGGCATCAAAAAAAGCTGCTAAAGAAGCTTTATATGGCTCTGATCCAAGTAAAGGCGCACTATATTATTTTGATGATAGCGCCACTAATAAATGGTTATGGTCCAAGCCTATAACAGCTAGAATTGGTAACATGGTTTATGTTAAATAATAATATTTAAAGTCCACTATCACGATTTAAAATATTGTTATAAATAATAAGCCAATAATAAATAATTAAAAATTTTTAATAAACAACATACTTAAAATTATATCAAATAAATAAACAATCATATATAAATAAATATAAAAAAGTTTCTCTTATAAATGTACATTATTATTTATTATTTAAAATTCACATTATGTACTATTTATTTAAGAGAAACTCTTTTTATTCACATCATATTATTGTAAACTTTTAAAAATATAATTAATAATAATGTATTGTTTAAAAAGTATATATGTAGAAATATAGATATAGATAAAAATAAGAATATTTATATTTCTTAGTATGTCTAATCTGTATTAAAGAAATAATGAAATTTAGCATTTTTTGACCTATTATTCATATTTTTAATATTTTACTTTTAGAATAGTTGTTATATAATATATATAACAACTATAACTTATGTAATAGGCGGTGATTATTATTGATTTTACAAATAGATTTTGAATCCCAAATACCTATCTATGAACAACTAAAAAGACAAATAATACAAGGCATAGCTAAGGGTTATTTAAAGCCTAATGACCCTCTTCCTTCTGTACGCCAAATGGCTGAAGATATAGGTATAAATCTTCATACTGTAAACAAAGCCTATAATATCTTAAAATCAGAAGGTTATGTAACTATAGACAGACGCGTTGGCGCAGTTATAAGTAGTAACTTACCGAAAAAAACAGATGAATATAAAAATAATCTTAAAGAGGAGCTTAAGTATATGACTGCAGATGCTCATTGTAGAGGCTTTTCCAAAGAAGATTTTTTAAAATTTTGTGAAGACATATTAAAAGAATATGAGTAAGGATGTGAATATCTATGAGTGAAAATTTATTTTTATCCATATTATTAGGTTTCTTTAATTTATTATTACTAATTATTCAAATTGTAACCCCCAAAACTACAAGAAAAGATATTTTTTTAGGAGTTAGAATTCCTGAAGAGGAATCAGAAAAAATTGAAATTAAAAATATTTATAAAAGCTTTGTTCTATGGAATATAATAATAAGCTTACCTGTAATTTTTCTTTTATCCTTTACAGTATATAAAATTAACAATATAGGTTTATTTGTGTTATTTACATTTTCATATATATTTATTAGCTTTTTGATATATCTTAAATTTAATAAGGATGTAAAACAATTAAAATCCAATAAGAATTGGTTCAAAAATAAAAGACAAATAATTGCTGTAGATACTGAATTTTCTTCTGAAAATCCTAATAAAAGTTTAATTAGCCCCTGGTGGTTTTTAATTCCCATTGTAATAATTTTAATTACTATATTTATAAATATAAATATATACCCAAAATTACCCAATAAAGTAGCTACCCATTGGGATTTTAACGGTAATATAAATGGTTATCAAAATAAATCTACTTTTTTAATATATCAAATGCCGTTAATGGAGCTTTTTATGACTAGTATATTCTTCTTATGTTATAAAATTATAGGATGGTCTAAAAAACAAATAAGTGCTGTTAATCCTGAGGAATCAAAAATAAGAAATAAATTATTTAGACGTATTCTCTCTATTTATATAACTTTTAGTGCTATAGCAATGATTACATTCTTATCTATAATAAATTTTCAAATTATGAAAATTATAGACATAAGTAATAAATCTATGACTTATTTCAGTTTAATGTTTACTTTATCTATGATAATAGTACCTATAATATTAGGAATAAAAATAGGTCAAGGTGGAAGTAGATTAAAATTAAACTATAAGGATGAAAATATAAATAATTTTATAAATAAAGATGATGATAATCATTGGATATTTGGTAATACAATCTACTATAACAAAGAAGATCCTTCTTTATTTATAGAAAAAAGATTTGGCATAGGTTGGACTATAAATGCAGGCAGACCTTTAGGATTAATTATATATATATCTTTAATATTAATAATAATTGTATCCATAATAGCATCTTTTGTCGCTAAATAAGGAAATTATACCGTAAAGGAAGTTATACCACAGCCTATTAAAAAGGGATATGTGTCTAGAAAGACAACTCACTTCTCTAAGAGATTCTAATTTGTTTTTTCTTAAAATATATTGAAAAAAATGAAACTCGCTGACCGCTCAAACAATCATTTTTTTCTTAATATATTTTCAAAAAACAAATAAGAATCTCTAAGCTTTTTCGAATGTCTGTTACACCACATATCCCTCTTTTTAATAGACTAAAGTTAGCATAACTCTTTAAAGATATTTGTATCATTATAAGAATATAAATAAATTTAAGATATTTATATTGTTTTCAGTAAGGGCTTCAAAAAAATTTCGTTAAAAAATTGATGAGAAGCATGTCAAAAGACTATATTTCCCATGGATTTTATAGAAATTTAAATTATATTTAAATCATTTCCGTTAGCAAACAAATTTAATAAAATAAAAATAATGACTTCAGCAAGTTTTATTTTGTATAAACTTACTGAAGTCATTACTATTCCTACTTAGTTTGTAACTTCTATTTATAACAACTTATTTCTAGTTTAATATTTCTAATAAAAAATAATTTTGAACTATTATATAAAATATCTACTAAAAATTTCTGGCTAGGCCAATAATTATTACATATAAAACAGCTATTCAATTCTTCTCATTAGTAAGTAATTATATCAAAATGATAGATTTTAGATATCCACTTAAACTAAAATTTTCTTATATAACCCTAAATATTAATTATTATAGGAAGCCTCCGGTTGCGCTATGGCTTTTTTTGAATGCAGCTATATATAATTAAAATTTAATTTTATAATTTTTAAATTACTAAATAATCTTAGTAGAAATATTTAAATTAAAAATTTTATGTAGAGGAGCAGAGCAAAATCCACCTTTAGCACCTTTCCCTCTCAACAGAAAATTATTATAACAGCTTTTAAAGGTATTAAAACAAGAAATACTTTTAGAGAAGATAGATATCTGAAAAATAATTAGAATACTTTATTTGTGAACCAATATTTAAGCGTAAAGTAAACAGGACGTTTACTTAGCTCTGTTGCCACAGGACGTGGCATTAGAGTGTTAGCTTAAATATTAGAGCACAAATATTAGTATTCTTTATTTTTATAGCTATCTATTGACTAAAAGTATTTCTTGTTTTAATTTTGAACCTTTAAAGGCTATTAAGTCGCAATTTCCTTAAATTATTTATTTTCTTTACCATTTTAAATAACAATATTTTATAAATAAGTATTGTTATTCATAGAATATTGTGTTATAATAAATCGTTGCATGATTTTACATGTGATACCCTTTCACCAAAAGTACAATATATTTTATAGATTATATATTTATGCGCTTTTGTATTTATATATAATTTTTTTTATTGTAAAAATTTATTCGATTGCTACCATTGCTAATACTCCCATCTTCTATGAAAGTGAGAGATAAGCACTGCTACGCACCTGGATAAGTTCTTCTAAGGTTCAAATGGAGAAAAAGTGATTCTTTTAAGCAAACTCCACTCGAATCCAATAATCACTTAATAAGGAGGTGAATTTAATGCTTAAAGAAACTTTAATAATTTTAACACAAGATGTTATAGAAGAATGCTTAAGTGAATGTTTATCTGAATAGTTTTAAGCAGCTTATATATTCTTTTAGAAAGGTAATTTTATAAACTATTATGTAAAAATCTAGTTAGTTTTTATGAAAAATAAAAATTATGGAGGTCTTTCATGAATAAAAATAACCCCATAGAGGAATATAATGTCTATAGGCATTATTCTATAAAAAAGCCACATTAAGTAGAAATATTTTGATTATATTTTTCTTAATGTGGCTTTAAACTATAAATTATTCTCAATATTATCTTTAATTTTTATACTTTCTATGAAATTCTTATCATAAATATCTGGGTAATATTTATTAAATATACTTCAAATAATCTTTAGGTATATAATCTATAAGCATACTTTTAGCTTTTCTTCTATTATGTTCGTATTCTGAAAAGCTTAGATATAAAGATTTCTTTGCCCTAGTTATAGCTACATAAAATAGTCTTTTCTCCTCCATTTCATTTCCTTCTTTTATGGCCATATAATTTGGGAATGTATTATTTTGAAGTCCAGCTAAAAATACATAATCAAATTCTGACCCTTTTGCTTGGTGTACTGTTATTATTGGTACTCTTGGATACTTTGTAAGCATTCTATCTAATTCACTATTAGACAAGGAAGTTATTTTTAAAAACTCTATTAAATTGTCTCTTGGGCATGTTTCTTTATTTTCTATTTCTTTAGCTATAACAAAAAATTCTCTCAAATTATTTATCTTAGTATGTTGGTATTTGTATATTTCCTTTATCTTTGTTTTATTAACTATTTCTCCTATTATATCCTTTGGGCTTTTTATATAACTTAATTCTTTTAAATTAGTTATTTCTTTATATATAGGTTCAAATTTTTTAATGTATTTTCCATACACTGCCATCCTATTTATTATAGTAGGTTCAACTTTTTCCTTTAACATAACCATAAGAACATCCTTTGTAGCCAATATATCATCCATGGCATCATGACTAGATTTTGTTTCTGTATTAAACAACTTGCTTAGAGTTTCTAATTTATGATTTGTTAGGCTTGGATAAAACCGTCTTGCTATATCTAAGGTATCATAATAGGCTTTAAAATTTGCTTTTTCTAAATCTAATCTTTGAAGTTCACTATTTAATATAGTTATATCAAAGGTTACATTATGCCCAATTAATACTGTGCCTTTTACGAATTCTAAAAACTCCTTTAAAACTCTCTCTTTATCCTCTCCCTTTTCTTTTAAAAATTGGTCACTAAACCCATGTACTAAATAAGAATCTCCTACAGATTTCTCAGGTGTTAAAAACCTTTCAAATTTTTCTGTAACTTCTCCTTTATTGTTTATTTTGATACCTGCAATTTGCACTATTTCATCCTTTGTAATATTAATTCCTGTGCTTTCCACATCAAAAACCACTACATTTTCATTATCTAATTCTCTAGTTAAAAGCTCATAATAATCTCCATATTCTTGAGTATTTTTATGAATTAAATCTGTAAGCCTTACACCTATTTTTATATTTTCTTCTTTTTCTATCTCTTCTATGGTCTTTTCTCCTATTCCCTTTCCAAATTTTTTTAATATCCTTTTTAAACTATTATTATCAAAATCATTTACCATAAGTTTTAAATAAGCTAATACATCCTTTATTTCCCCTCTTCTAAAGAACTTAAATTCATCCACTAAGAGAAACCCTATTCTCTCTTCTTTTGGAAGCTTTGAATTTAATATTTTAAATTTTTCACTTAAAGCTATATTTATTCTATTGTTTCTAGTTAATATAGCAACTCTTGAAAGATTCTCTAGGTTTAAAGATTTTATTTTATTAAATATGAAAGATGCCTCTTCCATAAAATCATACGCTTTCTTAAATTCTATTAAATCCCCTTTTATATTAGCTTTAGGCTCTATACCTTCTTTATATATTTCATTTACGCCCTTTCCAAAAGCATTTATTAAAAATTCATAAGACGCTTTTAATAATATTTCTGAAGATCTATAGTTCTTATCAAAAACTATAAATTCTGGATTATATCCTTTTCTATACCTATCAAATATTATTGATGGATTAGATCCTCTCCATTCATATATAGTCTGATAATAATCACCACTAATCATTATATTATTGTTTTTAAATAGTTTTGAAACTATATTATATTCTACTTCACTAGTATCCTGTACCTCATCTATATGAATAAATTTATATTTTTCTCTCCAATATGTAGTTATACTATCCTTTTGAAATAAGTCATAAACTTTTATTATTAAGTCATTAAAATCCAATCCATGCCTTTCATATAGCTTTTTATCATAACTTATTACCATTAAATATCCATATATTTTCAAATAATCTACTAAGGTTTTATCTACCATATATTTTTGATTCTTACATATATCATTAAATATATTTGGATTATATTTTATCATAGTGTCTATAACATCTTTATAATCCCTCTCTTTATAATTTATACTTTTTTCTTTAACAATATTTATAAATCTTTGAAGACAGGTCACATTAAATTTATATGGATTTAATTCACTTATTATTTCCTTTGTATCTTCTTCATCATATATAGTAAAATTAAAGGAAATATCCGTATTCTTTTTTGCTTCCTTTTTTATTACATCAAAACAAAAACTATGAAAAGTCTTTACAGTAACTTTTAATCCTTCTTTTCCTACTGTTTCTATTATTTTTTCTTTCATTTCCTTGCAGGCTCTGTTAGTAAAAGTTAAACAAAGTATTTCATCTCCTGAAGCTAAACTTTTATCTATTATATTTCCTATTCTACTACTTAATGTTTTTGTTTTTCCTGTACCTGCAGAAGACAAAAGAAGTATATTTTTATCTAATGTATTTATTATCTTTTGCTGTTTATGATTAAAATCTATATCTAACATAAAATTTACCTCCAAATTATACCTTGGCTTTTTTTATTTTAATAAAACTTCACATCTAACTAAAAATGTCCCATATACTTTATATTCTATCATAGGTAGCGCTATTATTATAAAAACAACATTACAAATATATATTTTAAAATTTTTTTATTGTCCTAAAATTCAATTAAAATTAGTTTTAAAAAATTCTATTATTTCCTATTTTCATAGAATACATAGTATTAAAAATAATATGTATAAAATAAATAATAAAATTACAATATTTTTTCTTGCAATAAGTGACTAAATTAGATATAATAAATTAAAATTCTATCATTGGAGTGATTGTTATGAATAATATTATTAAAACAACACAACTTAATAAGTTTTTCTTTAGCTTCTTTAGATAGGGTTTGTATTTAATGAATTAAACTTCATAGATACAAACCTACTGGAAAAAGGTTTGTATCTATGAGGCTAGAGTTACTTAAGTATTGTTAATTTTGAGCCACATAGGTAAGTACTATGTGGCTTTTGTTATAACTTTCTAAAAAGCTAAGGTCATATAGTAAAAAATCTATGTGGCCTTTTATTTTTAAGGAGGTTTTTAATATGGAAAAAAAGAGAGATGGGTTTACAAACAAATTAGGATTTATATTATCCTGCGTAGGAGCCGCCATAGGCTTAGGAAATGTTTGGATGTTCCCTTATAGGTTGGGTCAAAATGGTGGGGCTGCATTTTTAATTCCTTATTTATTATTTGTTATACTATTAGGAACAACAGGAATTATAACAGAACTTGCCTTTGGAAGGTATGTTGGCAGTGGCCCTTTAAAAGGTATCAAAGATATTTTTAAGAAAAAACACTTAAAAGGTGGAAATATATTAGGTATTATTCCCGTTATAACACTTTTAGGATCGTTTATATTTTATAATGTAGTAGTTGGATGGATATTAAAATATTTTTATATAAGTTTATCTGGTGAATTCATGAATAATGATATACCAAAATATTTTTCTAATTTTGTAGGAAGCAAAGAATCTTTATTATGGCTTGCTTTAGCTATGACATTAACCTTTGTTATTGTATGTATGGGGGTTTCTAAAGGTATCGAACGAATAAATAAAATAATTATGCCTTTTTTATTTATACTATTTGTAATATTAACTATAAGAAGTTTAACTTTAGATGGGGCTAATGAAGGATTAAAATATTTATTTATCCCTAGATGGGAAAGCTTACTGCAAGTTAACACATGGATTATGGCATTAGGCCAAGCATTCTTCACTGTATCTTTAACAGGATGTGCTCTAGTTGTGTTTGGAAGTTATTCTAAAAAGAATATAGATTTACCTTCTTCAGCAATTCAAACAGCTATGTTTGATACTTTAGCTGCACTATTAGCTGCACTAATGATAATACCTGCTGCCTTTGCTTTTAATTTAGATGTAACATCTGGGCCATCCCTCATGTTTATTACAGTACCAACTATTTTTAAATCTTTACCTTTAGGTAATATTTTCAGTACTATTTTCTTCTTAAGTATGATTTTTGCTTCTATTTCATCTTCTGTAATAATGTTGGAAGGACCTGTAGAAGCCTTATTATCTCAAGTTAATTTAAGTAGAAAAAAAGCTTCATTAATTGTTGCATTGTTTGGTTTCATAGCAGCTATACCTTTATGTTTAAATTTAAATTTATTTTCATCCTTTTCTGACACTATAACTATATTATTTTTCCCTTTAGGAACTTTAATTATAGCCATTGTATCATATTATATAGTTGGAGAAAAAGAAGCCTTAAAAGAAATAAACTTAGGTTCAAAAAAGAAACTAAACAAAGTATTTATAATACTTGCAAAATATATTTTTGTTATTGTAACTGTAATTGTAATTGTATTAGGATTAATTTATGGTGGAATAGGCTAATAATATTCTAATTGAATGTTATGGAATTATAAATATAAATTGAGTTACAATATTTATAAAATAGATTACTAGCTTTCTATTAAATATTATAATTTAATTAAGCAAAAGGCATATCAAAATAAAAAAATTTAATTTTAATATAGAAAATACACTTTGTAAACACAAAAACAAGATCTACAAAGTGTATTTTTATATTTATATTTTTCTCATCCTTGAAGGTCTTAACATCACTAGCATTGGATATATTTCTAGCCTTCCTGCTAACATACAAAATGAAAATACTATTTTACTAAAAGGTGAATAGCTACTAAAATTGCCTATAGGTCCTACCACCTTGAAGCCAGGTCCTATATTACCTATAGTTGCAAGAACTGAAGAAAGTGTAGTCTCTATATCCATACCATCTACTGATACTAAAAGCACTGCTATTATAATTATACTAACATAAGCAAATACAAATAATCCTACCTGTGATATGGTTTCTTCCTCTACAACCTTACCATCTAATTTTACTGAATTAACAATTCTTGGATGAATAATTTTATTTATTTCTCTTTTCATAGCTTTAAACAAAAGTACTATACGAACAGTTTTAATTCCCCCACCGGTAGAACTGGCACAGCATCCTGTAAGCATTAATAAAGCTAATATTGATTTACTAAGGGTTGGCCACAAATCAAAATTAGTAGTAGCATAGCCTGTAGTAGTTACAATAGAGGCTACTTGGAAAGATGATTGCCTAAAACCTTCCTTTAAAGATCCCTCGTACATTCCTTTAATATTGAAAGCTATTATTGTTATAGCAATCAATACCATTCCTATGTAATATTTCACTTCTTCATTTTTAAAGGCTTGTTTAATATTTCCTGCTATTAATTGAAAATATACATTAAAATTAACACCGAACAATATCATAAATACTGTTATTATAACTTCTATATACACATTATTATATGCTCCTACACTACTATTCATACTAGAAAATCCACCAGTGCCAGCTGTACCAAAGGCATGTATTAATGTATCATAAAATGGCATACCTGCAATTAAAAGCAAAATTATTTGTACTATAGTCATAGCAAAATATATTAAATACATTATTTTGGCTGTTTGTTTTATTCTTGGAACAATTTTTCCTGGAGTAGGACCTGGGCTTTCTGCTTTTAAAAGATGGATTGTAGTACCACCTATAGAAGGCATTAATGCTAATGTAAATATTAATATTCCCATACCACCTATCCAATGTGTAAAACTTCTCCAAAACAATATTCCCCTAGGCAAAGATTCTACTTCCGTTAAAATAGTAGCTCCTGTAGTGGTAAAGCCTGATACTGTTTCAAATATACAATCCACAAAAGAAGGTATCGCTCCACTTATATAAAAGGGTAAGGCTCCAAATAAAGATATAACTATCCAACAAATAGAAACAGATAAAAAACCTTCTTTAGCATAAAAAGTTTTATTCTTAGGTTTAATATTACTCATTATAAGTCCAGTACACAACATTATTCCAATAGTTATTATAAAACTTGTAGCATCTCCACCACCATAATAAAGAGATGCTACAAGGGGAAATATCATAACTAAGGCTTCATATTTTATTACATGTCCTAATACTTTAAATACTATTGGGTAGTTCATATTAAATTGCCTCCCTCTAGTATATTATTAATATCCATTATATTATTTTCTTCTGTTACTATAATAACATTATCTCCATCTCTTATAGAGTCTTCCCCATTAGGAATTATTATGTGTTTATTTCTAACTATGGCAGCAATCAATACTCCTTTTTTTATCTTTATATCTTTTAAAGCTATATTTAGACATTTAGTAGTACCATTAGCTGCAAATTCCACTGCCTCAGCTTGCTCTCCTACTATTTTATATAAATTTTCAATAAAACTTCCTTTTTTATTCTTCAATCCTCTTATATATGTAATTATTTTATTAGCCGTTAAAGTTTTAGGACTTATAACACTTTCAACGCCAATATTTTTAACTATATGATTATAATTTACCTTTGTTATCTTCGTTATAACATTATGTATATTAGCATTTAATGCAAATAGAGATGCTATAATATTTTCTTCATCTCTATCTGTTAGAGCTATAAAAGCATCTACATCTTTTAAACTTTCTGATTCTAAAAGTTCTTGTTCTGTACCATCTCCATTTATAATAATGGCTTCTGGTAATGTTTCATTCAAATCTTTACATTTAGAATAATTTTTCTCAACTATTTTTATATTAGCACCAACTTTGTTAATTAATTTAGTAAGATAATAAGTTATCCTTCCTCCTCCTATTACCATTACACTTTTAATTTTATTTTGATGTTTACCTAAATACTTCAAAAATAATGTTATATTTTCATGATCTCCTATAACATATACTTTATCATTACTTTTAAGTATAAAATCACCTGTAGGCATAAATACCCTGTCATCTCTTTCAACAGCACAAAATAGTACAGAGCATTTTTTAAAGTTAATATCAGAAATAGATTTCCCTGCTATAAAATCTTCTTTTCCTAATCTAAAACTAACTAAATCTACTTTACCCTGAGCAAAATTTTCTACACTAGATACCGTTGGAAATTTTATGAGTTGCGCAATTTCAAGAGCTGCTTCCTTTTCTGGATTAATAATCATATCAATTTCTAACTCTCTTTTTAGCATTGTAAGCTCCTCTGCATATTCGGGATCTCTAATTCTTGCTATAGTATGTTTTGCTCCAAACTTCTTAGCTGCTAAGCAACAAAGCATATTTCTCTCATCACTATTAGTAACTGCAATTACTACATCTGCTCTACTAACTTCAGCCTCCTTAAGCACATTTACTCTTGTACCATTACCTTTAATACACATTACATCAAGATTATCCATAGCCTTTTGAAGTGCTTCAACATTTTTATCAATAACAATTACATCATTATTTTCTTGAGATAAGTGCTTTGCTAAAGTGTAACCTACCTTTCCATTTCCTACAATTATAATATGCATTTTTCCTTTACCTGTCCTTTCACTAACTAGATATATATTACATATAAAAATATATAAAAAAATAAAAAATAAGGTGATAAAAATACACTAGTTCATAGACCTAGTTTTTTTATTTTAATACTATATTTATTGCTATAATAAATAATTAAAATAACACTATATCATATAAATCGTCATGTCCCCAATAATTATAATACAAATTTTTCTAAAATGTATTTTTATAAAGTTCATAGACTGTAAATAATTTTATTTATTTTAAAATTTCTCTTATTATCTTCTATTTTAAACATAAAGCTACTATATTCAATCCATTTCTACTATAACCTCTCTTTTCCCCTAAAATCCTAACATTTCATCAGTTTTCAATAATAAACTTTTGCTATAAATAAAATAAACACTATTACTAGATAATAATGTTCATTTTGTTATTTTATTTACTTCTTAGCTCTAATTTTTTATTTATTTCCATAGCTTTCTTCTTTAAATAAGCCTTCCAAAGAAACCATGCTACTATATATATTATTACATAAAAAGCAACAAATTTTATTCTTGCTATATTTCTTTTTGGCATCCATTTCCCATAAATAGCTATAGGAAAATATATACAAGCATAAGCTATAAAATGTACTACAGTTTGTTTTAATAAACTCCAGTATTCTATATCAAATACAATAGAAACAGCTCCAATTCCAAAACCTAATATAGCTGAAATTATAAATTGATTAAACATCATATTAACTTCTACAGTTCCCTGTAAGCCTTTATTTAAAGCTATTATTGCAAAGATAAGCTGATTTACAAATACGCCTACGGTTATACCATATACTGCTCTTTTTAATCCTTTTTTAAAATAATTCATCCTATTTACCTCCTATATTTAAATATTCTCTGATTTTTTTCATATATCTTCTAGATATATATTCTTGCTTTCCATCGAAAAAATTTATACACATATTTCTATTAAAAAGTATTTCTAAATTTTTAATTTTATCTACATTAGCAATGGCAGATTTGGAAATTCTAACAAAAGATGTACCTTTTAGATTTTCTTCAAGTTTATATAACTTTTCTTTAATTTCATAAATTAAATTATGTGTTTGTGCAAACACTTTTCCTTTTTCACTATAAAAAAATGAAATTTCGTCAGGATTTAAAATATAAATTCTCTCATCTTTCATTCCTAAAATATACTTTTGTTGAACTCTTTTTAAATTATTTAAAATAGCTTGAACTTCTTCTGTAATTTCACTAGTATATATAAATACTCTTGTTTACTTACTGCTGTCATCAATTTGGATATCAATTTTCAACTGTCATCCCTCCTTCAATTTCATTATAATGCATCTGTTAATTATATCCTATAAAATATCAGCAAGCGGGCTTATATTTTATATAAGCGGTAATAATTTAGGGATAGTTCTTTAATATAAAGAACTATCCCTTTAAAATTAATTTTGATATGCTATTTAAAATAAAATTAATTAAATATCACTATTAATTATTTTAAATTATAATTAAATTTCATGAATTTATAACTAAAATTTATGAACTATACCCTTAATTATTTGCATGATAATTAAAATTCATGGATCCTTCCATAATTATTCTTTATCTACCCCTATTAAACTTACAGCTAAAGTTGTTATGGGTATTGTGAATATTAATCCTATGCTTCCGCATAGTGCTTGTATTACTTCAGCAGCCATTACATCCTGGTTTAACATTCTTTCAAAGGGTAACTTATAGGAAGATATAAGTAATAGTGTATACATAGCTCCTCCTGCATAGGCTAAAATAAGGGTGTTGGCCATGGTTCCCATTATATCCCTTCCTACATTAAACCCTGCCTTTACAAGCTGTTTTTTGCTTATGTCTGGATTATTTATTTTTACTTCTTTCATAGATGATGCTATAGACATACTTATATCCATTACTGCACCTAATGCTCCCATAAGTATTCCTGAAAACAATAATCCTCTAAAATTAAATTTTGGATTTCCAGTTATATATATAAGCATTTGGGCCTCTTCATCCGTAAGACCTATTACTTGAAGTATATTGCTACTTATAAGAGCTATAATTCCTGCCACCATGACTCCACCTAAGGTTCCTATAATAGCTGCTAAACTTTTTTTATTCTTGCCACTTATTATGAGTAGATTTAAAATGCTAACTCCTATACATATAATTATAGAAACTAATATTGGATTAAATCCTGACATTATTAATGGTATAAGTATTTTAAGTACTGAATAGGTAGTTATAAGTAATGCCAAAACTGAACGTATTCCCTGCATTCCTCCTAAAAGACTTAATAAAACTAAAAATAATATAATTATTCCTTTCAAATATTTGTATCTTACAACTTCATATATATATGCTTTTTTTATGTTATCTTTATTATCCTCTTCTATATTTATTAGTACCTCATTTCCCTTTTTTGCATAAGTTTCATGATAAGTTTTATCACTAACTAGATTATCCATATCTATTACTTTATCTTTATATTTACCATTTAAAATTTTCACCTTTACTTTACTTCTCGAAAGTTGCCTTTTTTCTCCTTCATTGTTTTCTACTTTTATGATCTTTCCATGTATAGCCTCTTTTCTTATATAAGAACTAGGCATTAACATCCCAACTATGACTATAATAGTTAAGACTATTACTTTAATATCAGACTTGGTTAATTTTTTTATGTTTCTTTTTAATATATCTGTAAAATTCATTCCCTCATCTCCTACAATGATCCTATAATAAAATAATTTCCTTAATTCTACTTATATATTTAGCATTAAAATATATTATTTATTCTTAACATATAAATTTAATTATAACATAGCTTAACTTTTCTTTTATTTAAAATACTATGAATTAAATAAATTTAATATAAATTATATGAAATTTATTTGATTACCAATAGAGTATTAATATTTATTATTTAAAACAAAAACACCTCATAGAGCAGACTTTTTATTGGCTACTCTATAAGGTATTCTCTAAATTTAATATCAATTTTTTACTAAAATAAATTATTCAACTTCTACTGTTTCACAGCATACTTCACTAGAACAAGTTGTTATTTCTTTTTCAGCTATTAAATCTTCTAATAATTCTTTAGTTTCCATTATTTCTTCTAAAGACATTTGTGAGTAATCTTTATTGCTTTTAGAAGCTACATTTATTCCTTGTTTTTTTAAGAAATCATCTATTTGAGTTTGTCTTTTTTTATAAACATAATATTGTGCAGCATAAACTATTTATTATAGATTGTAGACTTTTAAAATCTAATATTAATATTGTTTTTAATTATAATTTATATATTTTAAAACATTATAATTTTTATTTTCATAATAAACTTATAAATATAATAAAAATCAATTAATTTTATTAAATATTATACTTATGATATAACTATATAATATTATCTACTTTAAAAATAAGTTGTTATAAAAGATACATAAAATAAAAATACTTTATCTCCAAATAATATAGAAAATATAGAAGCTATAGCTATAAAAGGCCCAAAGGGTACACAATCTTTTCTACTCTTTCTCTTTGAAACTATAAGTAAAACTCCTATTAAAGCCCCAAAAATAAAAGAAAAAAATATAGTCATAGCAGTGATTTTAAATCCTAAAAATAAAGAAACTACTATATAAATATCTAAATCTCCACTTCCCATTCCTTTAGTTGTAAAAATTATAGTTCCTATAGTAGTAGTACATAATAATACTGCATGTATATATGTTTTTATACCATATCCAAAATAAAATTTTTCAATTAGTATATAAATTATACCAATTAGCATGGCACTAATAGTAGTTTTACTATATACATCTGTAGTATCTAAGTCAATAAACCCAATAACAATTATAAAAGAAACAAATATAATATATTTTATAAAATTAAAATTTAAACCACATAAATGATATATGCTTAAAAATAGGGTCCCTGTTAATAACTCTACTAAAGGATATCTTAAAGATATTTTATTTTTACAACATCCACATTTTCCTCTTAAAAATATATAACTTATTACTGGAATTAAATTATATGTTCTTATATTTACACCACATTTTTCACAATGAGAAGGTGGATAAATTATAGATTCTCTCCTAGGTATCCTATAGATACATACATTTAGAAAACTTCCTACAATTAAACCTAAAATTAAAACTATTATACTCATATTATACCTTTCAATAAAATTTTATATTTTATACTATATTTATATAATTACCATTTTTTTAGAATTTAATAACTTTGTTGTAATGCTTTTTTATTTTAACTATAAAATTTATTAAGTATAGCCTAATAATCATTTATGAAATCTTAAAATACGAATTAATTTGTATTCTATTGTTATACAGATTTTAAATGTTTTATTAAAAAAATTTATTTTAGATATTTATAATATTTTTTAAAATAATGTGCAAAATATATATAATAATAGCTTTAAATTGGAGGTATAAAAAATGGATGAAAGAAAAAGAGAAAATGATTCAAATAACATGTCAAGTGGAATAATGGGATACATTATAAGACTGATAGTAGCTATGGTAGTTTTAAGTGTAACTGCCTTTTTAACACCTGGATTTACTATAAGTGGCTTCTGGGCAGTTTTGTTAGCTGCTGTAATAATAAGTGCCCTAGATTATTTAGTAGAAAAATTTATGGGAGTGGATGCTTCTCCTTTTGGTAAGGGACTAAAAGGCTTTGTTATATCAGCCATAATAATATATTTAACTCAATTCTTAGTCCCAACCATGAGAGTTTCTATAATAGGTGCTATAATTGCAGCTTTAGTCATTGGTGTTATAGATGCTATACTTCCAGGAAGGGTTATGTAAAAATCTAAAATTTAAAGACCTATTTAGTTAAATAACTAAATAGGTCTTTTTAAAATTTAAAATATACTACTGCAATTAAATAAAATTTTCTTATAATTAATTATTCAGTAATCTAATTAAAGAACATATTAAAATAACTTTACTTTAAGGATAAATTATTTTATTAAATAATCTTTTAATTGTTGTTGTATTTTTTTACTTACAACTTCAAGTGTGCTACTATCCTCTTCTCCATAGCTCCAACTAAAACTGTCTCCTTTATATCTTGGAAACAAATGCATATGATAATGACCAACATTATTAAAGCTTCCACCATTTTGCATTATACTATATCCATCTGATTTATATGTATCTTTCAGTACCTTTACCATAATTTTAGATACTCTCATTATTTCTATAGCTGTTTCATTATCCAGCTGATCTAAATCTAAATAGTGTTTTTTAGGTGCTATTAGCATATGTCCTTCATTAATAGGTTCCTCTGCTAAAAAACAGCAAACCAAATCATTTTCATATACTATATTACCTTTTTTCTCCTTGTTTATTATCTTGCAAAAATTACAATTTTCCATAGTGTTTTTCATACGTATCTCCTTTTTTATAAAAATTTAAAATAAAATTCTATTTATCTTTTTTTATTATAATTAACTTTGTAGAAATAAAGTATACTATTAAATATACTATAAGCCAACATCCTAAATCTATAAATAACTTAACTATATTAAACTTATCACTAAATAAATTATAATTAAAGCTAAAAAAATTCATTACTAACTTATATACTATAAAAGAAAGTGCAAATTGTAAAAAAGTAAGGCCACTTTTACTTATATTCAATTATATTCCCCCAATCATTAACAAATATAAAGTTATATATTTATAATAAACCATAAATCAATCTATGTCCAAAATAAAGTGGAAAAATTTTATAATAACATTGATAATAGTATGCTTTTATTTTAATTTTTTATAATCATAGATTATTTATTTATTATAACTAAATAAAATATTAATATAATTTTTGTGTATTTCTTCTAAATATATCATTGAAAGAATTTTTAAAACTATAATATAATGCTTAAGTATACTTTAATATATAAAAATTAAATGTTAGAATATTAGATAATACAATAATATTAGAAATAGGGGGGCTTTACATGTTTAAAGAAATGAGAAGAAAAGAAAAAAAACTAAATAAGGAAGAAAGTATTTCCTTGTTAAAAAAGGCTAATCATGGAACCCTTTCAGTATGTCTTGATAATGGATATGCTTATGGTGTACCACTAAATTTTGCTTACAATAATGGAGCTATTTACTTTCATTGTGCAAAGGAAGGCCAAAAAATTGAAGCAATAAATGGGAACAATAAAGTTTCATTTTCTATTGTAGATAATGTAGAATTACTTCCTTCAAAATTTGATACAAATTATGAAAGTGTAATGATATTCGGTAAAGCTTATGAAGTATTTGAAGATGAAAAGAAAAAAGCTTTACTAGCCCTTATAACTAAATATTCAAAGGATTATTTAAAAGAAGGTACAGATTACATAGAAAGAGCTCAAGATAAAATTAAAATTATAAAGATTGAAATAGAACATATTTCCGGTAAAGGCCAAAGATAAAAAATAAGGAAGTTGCGACACAACTTCCTTATTTTATTAATTTATATCTATTATATGATTTTGTCTATGATCACTCATAAAAAATACATTAAGAGATCCTGGCCCACCATAGGTTCCTACTACTGGACCTACATAGTTTATTATTACATCTTTAACTTTTATCTCTTTTAATATACGTTCTTTCAACTTCTCTGCATCCAAATCTGAATCTCCATGAGAAATAGCTACTATTTCTTCTTCTGGATTTTTCATTCTTTCTATAACTATTTCTGTCAATTTTCTTATAGCCACCTTCCTACCTTTAGCTTTACGCACAGTTATAACTCTGCCCTCATCATTTAAAGTTAATATAGGTTTTATATTAAGAACTGTCCCTATAAGGGCTGCAGCTGTTGAAATTCTTCCTCCTCTTTTCAGATGAATAAGATCGTTTACAACCATATAACTATTTAAATTTAATTTATTTTCTTCTAAATAATTAGTAACTTCATCAATAGTTAATCCATTTTTTTTCATATCCATAGCCTTTATTACCATAATTCCTTGTCCTAATGATGCAGTTAATACATCTACTATTTCTATTCTGGCATTCCGGAATTCATCTAAAATCATATTTTTAGCTATATTAGCACTATTGTACGTTCCACTCAACCCTGAAGAAACACATACATATAATATATCCTTATCTTTATCTATTAAGTCTTTAAATACTTTGTAATAAGCTTCTGGACTTGGCTGTGACGTTTTTGGTATCTCTCCCTTTATCATAGCTTCATAAAACTCTTTGTAAGGAAGACTTTGTCCAAAATTATCTATATATTCTTTTCCTTCAACACTACAAGTTAATGGGACATAAGGAATATCATTTTTTTCTATATACTCACTGGATAAATCACAACAAGAATCCGTCATTATAATATATTCTTTCATTTACAATCTCCTCTTTAAAGTGAATTTTCATAATTTAAAATAAAAAATACATTCTTAACAAATTTTTATTATTCTAAAACAAATCATATAAAATCAAACCTATGTATATTTAATATATGTAACTATATTAGATATTATATTATTATAAATTATATTATAAAATTATTTCTAATATAACTAATATATCAGATATTATTTAAAAATATAATATATTTTTACAAAAATTTATCATATTTTTAAAATTAATAAAAAAATAATAAATACTTTTATAAAAAAAATAAAAGGAAAGTATCAAGTACTTTCCTTTTATTTTTAGTGATGATGATGTTCACCATGATGATTACACATTACTTTTCTATCTTGAAGTTCTCCTTTTAAATATTGCTGTAATATATCTTCAATTTTGCCTTTAGCTCCTCGTACAACTTTTAGTCCTTCCTTAATTAATGCATCATAGGCCCCTTGCCCAATGCCTCCTGTTATAACTAGTTCAACTTTTTCTTCTACTAATAAACTGGATAGACCACCATGATTATGTTGTAAACTTTCTGTTGATATATCTTTAATATCTACAATTTTATTATCTTCTACTGTTACTATAGCAAAAGTCTTACTTTTTCCAAAATGTTGATTAATTATTTCCTCGTTTTTAGGCATTGCTATTTTCATTTATATCACACTCCAATTATATATTCTTCTATATTGGTATATTAACATATATTTTTGTATACTTCTAATTTATAATTAACAATATATTTTGATTTTGGAGAAACAAATTAATTAACTCTAAAATTATAACTATTTTCTTTAAAACAATAGCCACCATTTGCTATAAAAGAATCTTTTCATTATTTTTTGTAAAAAGATATGCTAATGTTGACAAAATAGCTATTCCAATACCTAGTCTTATAATATTAAATTTAGTTTTATATATACTAGGATAAAATTCAACTATGTTGTAAAATAGGTTATTTAAAAAATGAATTGTAATACAAGGTATTAAAGATTTAGTTTTACAATAAACAGTACCAAGTATTATACCTGCAATAAAAGCATCTGTTAATTGAATAAAATTGAGATGAATTACTGCAAATATTACTGCAGAAATAATTATAGCTTTTTTACAATTATATTTAATCAATAGCTCATCTAACATTATTCCTCTATAAATTATTTCCTCAAAAATAGGTGCCATAACCACTGTTCCTATAAATCCTACTATGGGATTTTCCATTTCTGTAGCCATAGCATCATAAAACAAACTATTCTTTATAACCTTTGATAAAAGTATATTAATTGTATTATCATAAACCAAAATATATCCTATAATTAACATTGATATAAAAACATAACCTTTAAAATGCAATGTGTTTTGAAGTTTTAATTTATATCTATTATCCTTAGTATAATTTTTAATAAAAAATATATATGATAAGATTTCTCCTGTTAGTCTACTATAGGGTTCTATAATATCTTTATTTAACCCCATATACCCCAAAATATTTACTACAATAATAAATATTATAGTAAATACTACTTGATAAAAAATTAAATTCATAATAATATCTGCAATTTTCCCTATATCTTCCCTATCTTTATTTTTAAATTTTATATTATCTGCCATTTTAACCCCCTGTTTGGTAAATATATAGTATTACATTATTAATAATTTTAATATATTTTTTCATTTATGTATATATTTTTTCATTTATATATATTTTACCATTTAAGTTGTTAATTGTATACATCATTTGTAATTATATACCATAATTTGTATGGTACTTTGATAAGTCTAAAAATAAAACTCTAATTATATTGCTTAAAATAAATCACAAACAATATAATTAGAGTTTTATTTTTATATCGATATTTTTTACACTATAAAATTTTTAATGTTTTTTATAATAAAAAAACATTATATTTAACTTTCTGTTTTTTCAATATTTTTATTAAGTTCACTGTAAATTCCACCTAGTGCTAACAACTCCTCATGAGTCCCTCTCTCTTCAATTCCTTTATCTGTTAAAACCATTATTTCATCCGCATTTTTTATAGTAGATAATCTGTGGGCTACTACTATAGTTGTTCTTCCATTAGATAATTTTTCTAAAGATTTTTGTATTAAATATTCTGTGGCATTATCTAAAGCAGATGTAGCTTCATCTAGTATAAGTATAGGTGGATTTTTTAAAAACACCCTTGCAATAGATAATCTTTGTTTTTGTCCTCCAGATAACTTTATTCCTCTCTCTCCTATATAGGTATTATATCCCTCCGGTAAACTTTCTATAAATTCATGTATATTAGCAAGCTTTGCTGCTTTTACTACCTCTTCATAATTAGCCTCTGGATTACCATATAATATATTTTCCTTTATAGTTCCTGTAAATAAAAATACATCTTGCTGAACAATACCTATATTTTTTCTTAAAGAGCTTATGTTTATATCATATATACTATTATCATCAATTAATATATCTCCCTTATCTATATTATAAAATCTAGGTATTAAATTACAGAGGGTTGTCTTACCTCCACCAGAGGGACCAACTAGTGCTAAAGTCTTTCCTTCTTTAACTTTAAAACTTAAATCATTTAATATATGAGTATCTTCATCATATTTAAAACTTACATTTTTAAATTCTATTGCACCCTTAATATTTTCTAAAGCTTTAGCTTCCTCTTTATCTTTTTCAGGTTTAACACTTAAAAGTTGTCTATATCTTTCAAAACCTGTTACCCCTGATTGGTATTGCTCTACAAAAGAAATAAGCTTTCTAATAGGTGTCATAAACATCTTTATAAATAAAAGATAAGCAACCAAATCACCAAAGTTGATTAAATTTTTATATACAAAATATCCACCAGCTATAAGTACTATTAGATCCAGTATATCTATGAAAAAATACATTCCTGAAAAATAATCTGCCATAGACTTATAAGCCATTTGTCTAGCTCCTACAAATCTCTTGTTGCCTACTTCAAATTTTTCATTTTCATACTCTCTATTAGTAAAAGCCTTAGAAACTCTTATACCTGCAATGCTATTTTCTAAATCCGCATTAAGATCTCCAATTTTTACTCTACTATCCATAAAAGCTTTTTCCATTTTAAGTCTATTCTTCATAGAAAACCATACTAGAATTGGTATGAATATGAAACTTATTATTGTTAGCGGTACATTTATAGTACATAATATTATGAAAGATCCTATTAGCATAATAATGGAAATAAAAAGATCCTCTGGACCATGATGTGCGAGTTCTGATATTTCCATAAGATCATTTATGATTCTGGACATTATAACCCCTGTTTTATTTTCATCAAAATATGTAAAAGGTAAAGTTTGAAGATGGTTAAAAACCCTTTTTCTCATATCTGCTTGTATTCTAACTCCTACCATATGTCCCCAATACTGAATAAAATGATTTAAAAAATATTTCATTATATATATAATTAATAAAGATATTGCCCAAAAGAAAAGTAATCTAATCTTTCCATTTGGAATAATATCATTTATGATTTGTCTTGTTATCATAGGATAAAACAAATCACATAAAGCCACAATAAAAGCTGCTATCATATCTAAAACAAACAACTTTTTATGCGGTTTATAATAGGATATAAATTCTTTAAGCATAAATATTTCCTCTCCTTCTTAAATAAGACATATTATCATTTTATCATATTAAATATAAAAATAAATACATTGTTTTATTTTTATTATTAAATAATAGCTATATGCTACAAATAACAAAACCCTATAAATATTTTAAACTATTTTTATACAAACCTTTAAACTTAAAAATAATCCTTATTATTAGTTTTTTATACTAAAATATAAAAAACTACCTGTACCTTAGAATACAAGTAGCTTTAATACATATTATTAATCTATAAAATGAATACTTTAAAAATTACTTTATCTATTATAATCTATCCATGTTTTTCTTTAAAATAACTCTTTTAAATATTACTTTATTTATTTTAGGTATGATTAACATTAAAGCCATAGCTATAGAATATATAAAAATTATAGGTATTAGATACTCGACTCCAAAATACTCTATAGCAAAAATTTTTCTTGTAGAGGGTATTAAAAAAGCTAACACAAATAATATTGTCATAGAAATAACTATAGAAACTCTATAAAAATTTAGTGGTGTAGATACTTTAAGTAAAATAAATAGACTTAAACTACCAAAAGTTACTAGAGCTAATGTTCTACATTGTTCTAGTGATAAACCTGTATGATATCCTAATAAAAACATTAGAGCTGTGCTTATTCCTATTAAAATACCATTAGGTATAGATACTTCCAGTACTCTTTTCAAAAAATCTTTCTTTATTACATCCTCATTAGGTGATATAGCTAGAAAAAAAGATGGTATTCCTATACTTAATGATCCTATTAAGGTAAGTTGTATTGGTATTATAGGAAATGGTTTCACTAATAAGGCAAATATTATTGATAAAATTATAAAATAAGCTGTCTTTGATAAAAATAATTCTGATACCTTTTCCAGATTGTTTATAAGTCTTCTCCCCTCTAAAACTACTTGGGGAATAGCTGCAAAATCTGAATTTAAAAGTACTAACTGAGCTACCGCCTTTGTTGCCTCAGACCCACTAGCCATAGCAATACCACAATCAGATTCCTTTAATGCTAGCACATCATTTACACCATCTCCAGTCATAGCTACAGTATGACCATTACTTTTAAGTGCTTTCACTATACTTTTCTTTTGGTGAGGAGAAACTCTTCCAAAAACAGAAACCTTATCCACAATTTTTTTCAACTCTTCTTCATCTTCTGGTAATTCTCTAGCATCTATATAGTCTTCTGCATTTTTTATTCCTACTTTCTTAGCTATAGAAGATACAGTTATAGGATTATCTCCAGATATTATTTTAAGATTCACCTGTTCTTTATTAAAATAATCAATAATTTCTTCAGCATTTTCCCTTATTATGTCCTCAATTAATATTAAAGCTACCTCTTTAATATTTCCATTTAACTCTTCATTAAAATTTTCTCCTTCATATTTGGCCAAAAGTAATACTCTTTTTCCCTCTTTGGCTACCTTTTCTATTTTACTTTCTATGTTTTTATATGCATCTTTTAATATCATTTCTGGAGCTCCTAATATAAAAGCTCCTTCCTTTTCAAATTCCACTGCGGACCACTTTCGCTTTGATGAAAATGGTATCTTATTTTTAATTTTTAAATTAGGATTACTTTCATATCTTTCTAACAATGCTTTTTCTGTAGCATTTCCATTTTTAAAACTATGAACTATAGCGGCGATTATTTTATCTATGTCCTTTATATTTTCATTATTTAAACACTTCACCTCTGTTACTTTTAAATCACCTTTAGTTATAGTTCCTGTTTTATCTAAACACAAAACATCTACTCTTGCTAAAACTTCTGTAGCAGGTAATTCTTGAATAAGTGTATCCCATTTGGAAAGTCTTATAACTGCTACTACAAAAGTTGCACTAGTCAAAAGTACTAGACCCTCTGGTACCATACCTACTATACCAGAAACGGAGCCTAAAACTGCATCTTGCCAGCTTTTCTTAACATAAAATAATTGTGTAAAGATAAGTAATGAGCCTATCGGAATGGCAAGCCACATTATTATTTTAAATATCTTATTTATAGATATTTGTAACTCTGAATTTATAAGTTTAAATTTCTTAGCCTCTTCTGCTAATTTTGCTGCATAGGTATTTTCCCCCACATTGATTACCTTTGCGTAAGCATTACCCGCAGATACAAAACTTCCAGATAAAAGCTTATCATTTTCTATTTTTAGAATAGAGTCTGGCTCTCCTGTAATTAAAGATTCGTCTACTTCTATTTCATTATGAGAAAGAAGCTCACAATCCACTAATATTTGATCTCCTGCTTTTAAAACTATAATATCATCTAACACAATTTCTTCTACATTTATATTATTAATTTCTCCTTCTCTTATAACATCTACAGTTTTCTCGTTTAGAACAGATAACCTTTCTAATATACCCTTAGCACGAATTTCTTGGAACATCCCTATTATAGTATTAGTAATTATAACTCCTGCAAAAACAGCATTCTTAGGGGAACCAGCCATAAATACAATTATTGCTAAAATAGCATTTAAAGCATTATAACTAGTAAATAAATTTGCTCTAACTATTTGTCCTATTGTTCGTGATGGAGCTTTAGGTAATATATTTACTTTTCCATCTTTTATTCTATGTAATACATCAGCTTTACTAAGTCCTTTTATTATATTCTCATTTATTTTATCCATTTTTGTCATACTTTCACCACCTAATAATAAGTATAAGCTATATTTATTAAATTAAACTTAAAAACATAATAAATTAAACTTAATATATCATAAATTGTATATAACAAATTAGAACGTATTGATGAACCTTATAAATTTTATTATTTCTTATACAAATTAGTATATTATAATTTTAAATTTAAAACCAATATATTATATTTATTTTTCGATTGTTAGCTCTGAACCATTTAACATAAAGTGTAAAAAGAATGTCTCAAAATTAAAAACCACACTTCAGTTAAATACCGAAGCGTGGTAAAAAAATAAACAACTGGTTTTAAGATATCTAATTATTTAGGTATATATCAAAATTAAATCTATTTGGAGACATATTTTTTACATTCATAAATAATCTATTTTTATTAAATTATTGTTATTCCTTTAAATTCATATCCAAAATCTTCTATAGAAGATTTTATATCATCTTCACTAACTTCACCAGTACTATCAAACTCTGCAAATTTTCCTTCTAAGGAAACAGTTATGTTTGAAATTCCTTTTAGTTCTGAAAGGGCCTCCTTAACGTGATTAACACAATGCATACAACTCATTCCTTCTATTGATGCTTTCATTTTCATAATAAAATTCCTCCATTTTTAATAAAATTATTTTATATAATTTTGTTTACTTAAACCTATTTGAATTTTAAATTTTCTCAAATAAATTTAAAGTAATCACTATTATATTTCACTTAATTTAAGCCTTAAAACCTCTTAATCTTAAAGCATTTAAGAGTACTGAAACTGAACTAAAGCTCATAGCTGCTGCTGCAATCATAGGATTTAAGAGTGGTCCTCCAAAAATGTGTAAAATACCCATAGCCACTGGAATCCCCAAAGTATTGTACCCAAAAGCCCAAAATAAATTTTCTTTAATATTTTTTATTGTAGCTCTACTTAACTTAAGGGCTGTTGGTACATCCATTAAATCGCTTTTTATAAGTACAATATCTGCAGATTCTATAGCTACATCTGTTCCAGATCCTATAGCTATACCAATATCTGCTTGAGCTAAAGCTGGTGCATCATTAATTCCATCTCCTACCATTGCTACAATTTTTTCTTCTTGTTGAAGTTTTTTTACCCAGTTAGCCTTATCACTAGGAAGAACTTCTGCAAAAATCTTATCTATACCCACTTGTTTTCCTATAGCTTCTGCGGTATTCTTATTATCTCCAGTTATCATAACTACTTCTACACCCATATTATGAAGCTTTTCTATAGCTTTTTTACTATTTTCCTTAAGAGTATCTGCTACAGCTATTATTCCTTTAATTTTATTTTCTATAGCTATAAACATTGGAGTTTTTCCTTCCTTTGAAAGCTTATGAGATTTATCCATAAAGTCCTTTATTTCCACCTCATATTCTTCCATAAGTCTTAAATTTCCAAGAAGTACTTTTTTATCCTCTATGATAACCTCTATGCCTTTTCCAGGTATTGCTCTAAAATCTTTACCTTGAAATAATTCTAAATTTTCCTCTTCTGCTTTTTTTACTATAGCCTCACCTAAAGGATGTTCTGAACCCTTTTCCGCAGTAGCTGCTACTTGAAGTAAATATTTTTCATCTACTCCTTCGGAAACCAAAATATCTGTTACTTTTGGTTTTCCTTCTGTAATAGTTCCTGTTTTATCGAATATAATACTTTGAACTTTATGAGCAGTTTCTAAAGCTCCTCCACTTTTTATAAGAACCCCATTTTCTGCCCCTTTTCCTGTACCTACCATAATAGCCGTTGGTGTAGCTAATCCTAAGGCGCAAGGACAAGCTATTACCAATACAGAAATAAATATAGTTAATGAAAATATTAAAGATTCTCCGCTAATATACCAAGCTAAAGAAGAAATTATAGCTAAAGTTATTACTGTTGGTACAAAATAAGCAGAAATTTTATCTGCTAACCTTGCAATAGGCGCTTTACTACCCTGAGCTTCTTCTACAAGTCTTATAATTTGTGCTAGAGTAGTATCTTTCCCAACTTTAGTAGCCTTATATTTTATCATTCCATGCTTATTTATACTTCCTGCCACTGCTGTATCTCCTATATGTTTTTCTACAGGTAAACTTTCTCCTGTAAGCATAGATTCATCTACTGTTGTAGAACCTTCAATAATTTCTCCATCTACGGGAAGTTTTTCTCCTGGTTTAACCAAAACTATATCATTTATTTTAACTTCTTCTATAGGGATTATTATCTCCTTATTATCTCTTATTATAGTTGCATTTTTAGGAGCTAAGGCCATTAATTTTTTTATAGCTTCAGAGGTTTTCCCCTTAGATACAGCTTCTAAATATTTTCCTAAAGTTATTAATGTCAAAATAGTAGCTCCAGATTCAAAATATAAGTCATGAGCATAATGCATATTTCCTTTAGATATTTGGAATATAGCGAAGATACCATATATTACAGCTGCTGATGTACCTATAGAAATTAAGGAATCCATATTAGGACTTCCTTTAATTAAGGATTTAAAACCTACCCTAAAAAACTTATTTCCTACTAATATAATTGGAATTACTAAAATAAGTTGTATTAATCCAAAATTTAAAGGGTTATGCATTGGATCAATAATTTTAGGTAACTTTAATCCCATCATGCTTCCCATAGATATAGTAAGCAAAGGTACTGCAAATATTAAAGAAGTTATAAATCTTCTCCACAAAGACTTAATTGCATCTTCTTTTCCCTTTTTCTCTTCTTCTATATTTTTTTCTTCTAAAGCTTTATATCCTGCCTTTTCTATAGCAATTTTTATATCATTCAAACTTACTTTTGATTTATCAAAAGTTATATCAAGCTTTTCTGTTGCTATATTAACGTTAGCTTCTAAAACACCATCTAATTTTCTTGAAGTTCTTTCTACAGCTTTGGCACAAGCTGCGCAAGTCATTCCTTCTATCTTTAAATTTCTATGTTCACCATCTAAAAAGGCTTTATATCCTGCTTTTTCTATGGATTTTTCTATATCTGAAGTATTACATTTTTTTTCATCAAAAATTATACTTAACTTTTCTGTAGCTATGTTTACATTAGCCTCTTGAACTCCTTCTAATTTTTTAGAAACTCTCTCTACAGCTTTAGCACAAGCTGCACAGGTCATCCCTTCTATATTAAAGGATAATTTCTTCATTTTTTACACCACCTTTAAATTAATATTTAAAATTTATTATTTACCAAGCAACTTAGTTAATGTATCTATAATTTCATCTACCTTTTCTTCTCCATTATCATGAAGAAAAGCTTGTTTTACACAATGATTAAGATGCTGCTTTAAAATAAGCATGTTAGCTTTTTTTAATAAAGATTGAGCAGCTGTCATTTGATTAGATATATCTATACAATATCGTCCCTCTTCTATCATTTTTATTATTCCTTCTATCTGTCCTTTAGAAGTTTTTAAAGCTTGGAGAGCTGCTTTTTTTTCTTCATTCATTATTCTTCCTCCTTATATAATTTAGTTTTAATATTTAATAAAAACTATATTTATTTTTAAGATTTTGTACTTAAATAAGTTTGCCTTGTCCAACCACCCCACCCTGGGGGTGTATCTTAATTAAAGCATAATTAATATTATTTTTCAATAGTTTTTTTTGGAAATTAAATAAAAAAGTGTATCAAAATAAATTAAATCTATTTTAATACACCATCTTCAATTAATTTTAATTATTATACTGTTTTTTTGGTAAATAAACTTCGCAACCCGCCTTTACTGGATGATCATAAATTAAGGTTTTTTCATCATATTTTCTAATTACCCAATAAATCATAAAATCGCCTGTACCACCGACAATCAAAAAACTACCAACAAAAACAAGCATTTTTATTCCCAGGACTATTCCTATTATTGTAGGTAAAAATCCAACTATTATGCTAGGTAATAATAGAGCCATTTTGTATATATTGGCAGATATAGGAACTTTACAATGAGCATAAGGGGTAAGAGTTTTAATATTAAACCCAAGTTTTATATCTTTCCAAGTAACTCCTTCTGCTATAGAAAAACCTATACCATGAATAAATTCATGTAATATTATAAAAATTATAATTAACATAAGCATATACATATTATTATTGCTATTAATTATTAAACGTACACTTTCTCCCCATATTTTATAATACATCACACCATTTATACCAAAAACTAAAATAAAGAAAATAATACTAATCAAATTAGCCTTTAATAAGTTTATTGTTTTATCCACTTTCTCATATTCTTTTTCATTCATCCTGTAGCCCCCCTAATTTTCAAACTGTATTGTCAACATTCCCCATAGTAACCACTTTAATATAAATATTTAAATTAATCTTGCAATAGTAGCAATGATTTCAGCTGCAGGCTTTAATAAAATTTGTGCTAATAATGTTCCTACTATTAATCCTCCAACTATAAATGTTATGCATCTATTAAAATGAAGCTCACTACAATTTCCTGCAATAACATCATCTGTAAGCATTGAAATAAATGGATCTATAAATATAAACATGAGAATTGTTGCTATGCTATTTATAACAGATGACAATGTACTACAGGTTGTTCTTAATTCTGGGTTTAGACATCCTGCGTATAAAGATGCTAATATTCCAACAGTAGATATAGAAAATGCTATTGTATTCAATAACACTAGCTTTTTAGGTATTTTTTTATATTGTCTTATATATTTAAAATTTTCTTTTTTAGGCCTAGTTACACTTTCTTTAAACTGTCTTATTCCAGATTTTGAAAATCCATGAAATAACAATTTAGGTATAGAACGATAAATACTAAAAGCTTCTACTGCTCTTCCAAAAACCTTTATAAATGTTGGCATTAACAATGCTCCAACTACTGTTGCCAAGGTTGTTGACAACAGTATCCACCTAAAAACATATAATAATCCTTCTGAATTACCTAAATTTATACTATTTTCAATGGTTTTAGCTAAAAGTGGTGCTTGTATAGTGTTAGCAGTTCTAGATAACAATGCAAATACATTAAATACTGCAAAAGATATTGCTATTCTACCAGTCCTTACCCCCTACAATTCTTACAGAATATGCTAAAGTTGATATAACATAAATAACAAACGTAAGAATAAGAACAATTATAATCTGTGTAGACATTTTTTACCTCCATGAATATGTAAATTATATTACTATTAATTAATTATAGCTTTTTATTTATCATATTATAAAAGAATAAAGTGATTAGTCTCATCTAATTTTTTAATATATTATTTAGTAAATTCAATCTTAATTCTTAAAGATCTATACATTACTAAATATAGTAATATATTTAGCTTAAAAATTCAACTTAAACACCATCTAGAATTATGTGAAACCTAATTTGTAAATATTTTATTTACCTTAAGTGGCGAAATAATACTAACTTAAAAACTGTACTAATATACAAAAAACCTGTAAGAGTAATCTCTTACAGGTATAATTACGAATTCAATTATCTTCTGAATCCTCTGTTGTTTTGTTGTTTTCTTGCTTTTCTGCATTCTGGGCATCTTTGTGGTTCATTTTCAAATCCTTTTTCTTTGTAGAATTCTTGTTCTCCTTCAGTGAAAACGAATTCCTTTCCACAATCTTTACATGTTATGTTCTTATCTGCCATTTTAACATTCCTCCTTCTAATTATTAAGATTTAAAATTGATTCACATAACTTCTTAAAAAGAGGAGATGTTATTATCATATTAAATCCTTAATTGTTGCAGTTATTAAACTTACAACATAATTAATAATACCACATATAGAAATAATAAGCAATAGTTTTATTACTTTATTTAGCAAATTAAATATTTTAAATTTCCATAATGTATTTTAATCTTTATAAAAAATACACTATTTACTATACCATTTTTTAATTACCTTTGTAGTTTCTTCTGAAGGATAAAAGTTTTTATCCTCACTATTCTCCCCTATAGCAAAAATAGAAAACCCTAAAAGCCAAGGCTCCTTTTCAAAAACCCTTCTATAAGATTCAAAACATCTAGCCTGTTCTTCATTATTAGAAATCTTTGAAGGCATAGGATTCCATGGTTCAGAAGCTGCTTTGTTTTTTCTAGAAAAACCTAGTTCTCCAAAGAAAATAGGTTTATGCCATTTTTCATTAAAATGATATAATTCTTCTTTTATATTTTGTCTTCTATCATTTTTTTTCACGTTATTTATAGACTCTACGAGTTCTTCCACTGTATTAGTATCTTTATCTGTAAGTTCAAAGTAAGCTGCAACAGATATAAAATCCACCTTAGAAAATAATTTATTATTTAATTTTTTTTGGTATTTCTCTTTAGTTTTAGGTTCCCAATGAGCTGTATACCACCAACAAGTTCTATAAGTTATAAGTCCTTTATAATATTTTCTTGCAAAATCTATGGTATTACACCACTGTTCTTGTTCATCTTCAATATATACAAAATTAGAAGCTACATTTAAAGCATCCACATGATAGGGAACTGCTATATTATCTATTAATACTTTAATAACATTATTTTGCCAATTTTTAAAGAATTGTTTTTTATTATTAGGATTCCATTCTGTTTCATAAAGATTACCATTATCTATCCAAGGATAAGGTTCTAATATTATATTTATCTTTTTCCATCTTAATTTTCTTATTAATTCTATAGCTTTTTTTTCACTTTCTTTATCTACACTCATATCACTAGAGGATAAATTTTTTATATTTATGACTATAGGTATATTTATTGTATTTATCTCTAATTTATTTATATCCTCCAATGTTTGATTTATATCATAATCTGTAGATAAGTTTCCTGATTTTATTTTAACTTCAAATTTATCATTTAAAGTTTTTCCATAAAACTTATTTTTTATTTTATTTATTTCTCCATGAACAATTGGATTCAAATTTAATACATAAATAAAAATCAATATTATACTTATCCATATTATATATTTATTCTTTTTCATAAAATAACTCCCTTTATATTAAGGTATTCTCAACCTTAATCTTCCCCTTAGACTATACCTTATAAAATTCACCCTTTGTTTTTCCAATATGGACCAAAAACTAAGCTATTCAATCCTAATTATTGTACCAGTAATAATACATCCTAACTACTTTTTTTATATTTTTTTATAAATAATAAGGAACCTACCACTAAAATAACTATTATAAATGTAAAAAATATTAACAAATTTTTTATATTAGAGTTTAACGTTATATTTTTTAATTTACTAATATTACCATTCTCTTTTTCTTTATCATATTTATCTCCAAAATATGAATAATTAATTATACCATCTCTATCTATAGTTATAGCATTCCCTTTAAGACTTTTTACTAAAGACATATCACTTAAATACTTTTGTGCTAAAGCTAAATCTCTAGTGTAAGTTGATGTTACTATCATAGCTTTATTCTCTTTATTATAAGGAGAATCTATAAGTTGAACAGAAGCTAATTTGCTACTATAATCCTGAAAAAACTTCATTTTCTCATTGGATAAAAATCCAGTAAAACCTTTATTAAATTTAATATAAAAATTTTTATTTAAATTTTTTATAATAGAATTGCTTTCTGGTGTTCCTATGACTATTAAATTATTCTTCTTAAGTTTAGATGATAAATCCTTTGCTGCTACTACACTAAATTCTCCTCTATTAATATTTATATCATGGCCTATGCTTGCCATTATATTACCTGCAAAATTAAGCTCTTCAGAAGTAGTCTTGTCTGAAAGTACTAACGTCAAATCATTAATCCCTCCATTAGATATAAATGGATTAGGATAATTTTCAAATACAGTATCCCTTCTCTCTTTATAAGAAACATGAATGTAAGAATTATTTAATATATAGGCCCACGGATTTTCCCCCTCTCTAAAAGTACAAAATAAATCTTTAATTTCTAAGTTAAATACTACCTTTATTTCATAATTATTACTATTTCTAATATCCTTTGGAATATTTATTTCAAAACTATCATTATCTGCTGCTTTACTGTCTAACTTTTTACTACCTATTGGAGTATCATTTATATAAACAGTTATAAGAGATCTACCAAAATCTATATTTTTAGAATATCTATTATTTATAACTACTTTTGATCCCTCTTTTATAAATCTATCTTTGGGAATATTCAAATTAAAGGTTGCCTCCTGTTTAAAAGGTCCTTTTAAACTTACATTGCCATATCCTAAATCTGATAATAATACTTTATTTCCTTTTTCCTCTTTTATATCTTCTACATCCATACTATCATTAACTATTATATTGTCTTTATCTATTTGTTTCATATAGTCTCTACTACATAATAATTTTGAAGCTTTTATCATATTCTTTTCATTATTAGATATTAAAAGCAATAATTTTTTATTAGGATTATAGGGTGAAATAACCTCTTTAATAATAGCATCTTTATCTATCCTAGTTATTTCTTCTTTGGATAGTAAATCTAATAAATTCTTTGGAGTATTATTTTTACTTCCTATAAAAATTATATCTAATTTATTTTTTAAATTAGCCTCTGAAGTTTTATAAACTTTCACACTTACATTATCAAATTTTCTTTTTGATCCAAAATTAGAACAAAGCAACATAGCAGATGTTATTTCCCCCTGTGAAAAATTATCTGGCACCATAATCATGCTGTTAGTTGGATTTTCATCACTGGCTTTTAAATAAGGGTAAGGAAATTCTTTAAGAGTTTTTGTATCTTCTCTATCCTTAAAATTCATATGAACATAAGAACCTTTGTGAATTATAAACCAATTTCCACTATTTACATCATCTATACAAGATTTTTCTGATATTCTACTATAAACTTTGATTTTCACTTCATTATATCCAGATATCAATTTATCCTTTGGTATATTAATTTTTATAGATTCTTTATATTTCTTCTTGTCTCCAACTTTCATAGAATATACGGGGAAATCATTTATATAAACTGTTAATGTAGATTGTGTTTTATCTAAAAGCTCACTCTCTGTAAAAATTAGATTTAAATAAGTATTATCCACTTTCCAACTTCCATCTATGTTAAAGAAAAATACATTACTTCCAAATACCCCTTCCATCTTCATATCTTTTTCTACTCTAAAATTTTTAGATTTATTTGAGGCCGCCATTACATTTTGTCCGCTTATAATATTTCCTAGGAAAACTATCATAATAATAATTATTATTCTTAAATTTTTCTTCATATTGATTCCTGATTTCTAAAATCATGTTACTCAGCCACCAATCAGGTTTTTCACCTACCTTTCTTTTTATATTGTTATTTATTTCATTCCATATTTTCATATGCTTTAATTAATAATTCTTTTATTTATTTTTCTATATGTTTTTATATTTATTCTTAGAATCTTTCTGTTTTATACCATTCAACTTCTTTTTTAAACAATTTATCCTGCATATATTGAATTATTCCTTTAAGAGCAACTATCATCCACATTTGACAATATGTAAAATACATAATAGGCACAAGTATTAAATTTTTCCTATTACTTTCCCCTTTTTCTAATGTTAAAGTCAAACTTACTTCTAAAACAAAAAGCACATATGCTAATATCCAAAGAACATTAAAATTTCCTGTAACATGTAAGTTTATATTTGAAAAAATACCAACAATAAATAAAATATCAGATATTATTACAGAGGATAAAAATAAAAAGTACACTGAAAAAAAATAAAAAATATCAAATATTATATTTTTACTAGTTCCTTTAAACATATTTTTAAAATATTTTAAAAGAACATAAATATTACCTTTCGCCCATCTAGTTCTTTGTTTGAACCAAACCTTTAAATTTTCTGGCTCCTGTTCCCAGGTTACGGAGTATGGTACAAATTTTATTTTATATCCTAATTCATATATTCTAAAACTTATTTCTGTATCTTCTGATATAGCCTTTGGATCCCAGCCATTCAACTTTTGTATTATATTCCTTTTTACTATAAAATTAGTGCCAGGTATAGTACATAAATTTAATAGATTCCATCTTCCAGCTTGACACATCCATTGAAAACTTAAGGTTTCTATATTTATAAATCTTGTTAACATATTTCTGTCTTTATTTCTAGTTCTAAACTTTCCTATAACTGCTCCTAAACTTTCGTCCTCAATTATAGTTTCAATAAGATATTTTAATGCATTTTTGTCTGGAGTATTATCCGCATCATATACAGCTATAAAATCACCACTTGAATGTTTATACCCTATATTTAAGGCATTGGACTTACCTTTTCCTCCCGTTATATTATCTGTATTTATTATTTTAAAATTATAAGATCTGTATTCTTTTTGAATCTGTTCTAATATTTTTTTAGTATTATCTGAGGAATTATCATTTATAACAATAAGTTCCATTTTATCTTTAGGATAATTTAAAAGCAAGATAGATTTTACAGTTCTTCCTATTACCTTTTCCTCATTATGAGCAGGTACTAATATGGATACCTTAGGATATCTTTCATCCTTTAATCCTTTAAGTTCACTGTTTAAAGTCTTTAAATAATATCTATATCCAGACAAAGATAAAATTATATTTACAAGCAGTAGCATCCATATTGAAACTAAAGAATAAATAAAGAAATAATCTAACCAATTTAAACTTTTCATATTTATCACCTTAAAAATTTATTTTTATCCTTTTTCTTGGATACATAAAATATAATAAGAAATATAGTCACAAATACAGCCACTATTATTATAATTATAAAATTAGCTTTTTCTATAAACTGTTTCTCTTTAAAACTTTTTTTATTATTAATTTTATTACCCTCTTCACTTTTTTTATACTTTATATTTACCTTCCCATCCTTTGATAAAATTTTTATGTCATTCCATTTAACCCAATTTTCTTCTTTTTTCAAATCTAAAAAATCAACATTTTGACTTTTGAAATAATCAACTAGTTCTTTTAAATAATTTATATCTATATAAGAATGAAAAAATACTCCAGCAGTATATCCCCTTACCATAGAAATCTGACGAAAATTCTCCTGTATTTCCTTAAGCCATAGTGGATTTTCCTTTTCTACATATCCCAAGTTTTCAGGGATAAATATATTAAAAATTTCTGTGTCCTCTAGTATGTAAGGATATGCTGTACTTGTAAATCTTTTATCGCTACTTTGATATTGTCCTACATAAGTGGAAAAATACTTTTTAATTTCTTTATATGCTCTCATGTCCATAGCATAATGAGGTGCTTCAAAGCCTAATGGATATATATTATTTTTTACACATTCTTTAATACCTTTTCCTACTTTGTCATACACATACTTTTCCATATCCACTTTCAAAGGAGCATTTTCTTTTCCATTCCAAAACTCATATCCCTCTCCTGAAGCTTCTTCTTTACTATTTTGGTGGGTGTATCCATGTAGTATTACTGTGCCACCTTTTTCCTGCATATATTTTATAGTATCAATGAATTCTTTTTGATCTGACATACTATTTACATAACCTGTTTTAGTATCTACAAAAGTAGGAATAAGAGCTATCATAAAGGGTATATCTTCACTATATAAATAGTCTGCTATAACTTTAAGTTTATTTGTATCTCTTAAAGGATGAACATCCTCTATTCTTATAAAAACTTTCCCTTCTTTAAATTTATCTACTTTAAATATATAATTTAGAACATCTGAGAAAATATAAAAAATCACTGAGTTATCATCTATTCTGCTTATATGCCATAAATTTTTTTCATTTACTATATAAGGAAAATAGTCTTTCCCATTACTTAAATAAGCATATATTTTTGCTTCTTTAGAATAGGGTTTTAAAACTGTAAAGCTTTCTTTTGAATCTAAATAAAATTTTTCCATTTTAGAAATATTTATATTTTCTTTATTAGAATAATAGACTTCTGTGATATCTGATTTAGAATCTATATATCTTATGCTATATTTAGAATTATTTTGTAAGAAAATATCTATACCTTCTCCTATCCAGCATATTTTTTTATTATAATTTTTTAAATCTTTTATGAATATTTTTTTATTTAATTCTCCTTCTATGCTAATTACAAACACATAATCATAATTCTCTATTTCCCCTTTCTTATAATCAGCCACATTTACTACTTTCACAGCTGTATTAAAAGCACCTAAAAGTTCTCTAACAGAATATACTATATTGCTGTTATAGGGAAAAAATTTAAAACTATCATATACTATTAAAACTTTTTCTTCTTTAGCATTATCTACTGCTCTAACTTTACAATTTACATTTGTGAATAGTAGAAAGAATACCATAAAATAAATAATTATTTTCTTATACATCGTACTCTAATTCCTTTTCTGCTAATTGTTTAAATTCAAAAGCTTCTTTTATAGTATTTTCATATTCTACTATTCCTATTTTTATATCAAGATTAACATTCTTATCCTCTTGTTTTATTTTTAAGTTTTCTTCACTGATACTTTCCTTTATTCTACCTTTTACCACCTCAGCCCCTTGAATATTTGTACTAGGCATAAGCACTGAAAGGGTATCCTTATTTAATTTGTAGCTAATATCCTCTCCCCTAATTGCTAAGGTTATAACATTACTTATAACCTTTAAAATTTCTTCCATTTTTTTCTCCCCTAAAATAGCATTAAGTTCATCATAATACTGTATTTTTACTATCATAAGAGATAGACTTAATTTATGCCTTTTAGCTTTACTCATTTCTCTATCCAAATCCATATAAAATCCTTTTAAATTACTAAGGCCAGTAGTCCTATCAATGGTTATTAAATCTCTATATTCCTTTTGCAGTTTTGCATTTATATTTTGAATTAAGTTTATGTTTTCTGATAGCCTTCCAGATATAAAAGCACTTAAAGGTATATCAATCATCCAAATATAGGTAATAAGTTCTATAGGATTTCTATAAATTATATTATTATAGATTATATAAGTAACATAAAAAAATATAATTATAGCACTAAATAAAAAACCTTCAACTATTCCTCTAAAATAAGCTACTATTGACACCATAAATAATAAACTCAACATTATAAAATTTAACATAACATTTTTACCTAAATTAAAATATATAAAACTACATATACAAAAAAAGTTTAATAACAAAATAATTATGTATATATCTATATTCTTAGAAAATCTATTCATATTTTTATTTCCCTCCAGGAAAAAATTTATTATTAATTCATACTTTTAAGCAACGCTCTTTTACTATATTTTCCATATATTATAACACAATATTTATTTAATACTATATTTATTTTATTAATGTTAATATTATTTCCTTATAAACAAATATAATTTATATTTAATGATATTATTTATAAAAACTTACATAAAGCTTTTCATTAAAATATCGTAAATTAATATTGTAAATAATATCCCTATTTATTCATGTAAAGGAGTTAAAAAATATGTACACTGATACTAGCTTTAAAACAAAATATATGATTACAACTATGTGTTTAATTTTACCATCAACCTTTATATTAGGAATTATTACATCCTATATTTTAAATCTCACCGGTAAAAATTTTTTATTGAATATTCTATTTTATGTTTTATCAGGAATAATAATAGGAATTTCCTCTATATTTAAAAATATAAAAAAATTTATAAATCCTTCTATTTTAGTTAATGAGGCTGCCCTTAGCATACAAAATAATGATTTTACATACAAAATTTCAAAGGAAAATTTAACAAATGGTAATGAAATGCTCCAAAATTTAAACAATGTAATGGATAATTTAAAAACTATGATAGCTACTGTAAAAGATTTAAGTTTAAATGTAATCTCTAGCTCCCATGAAAATAATTCCTACTTAGATAATGCAATATTAAAACTAGAAGAAGCTATGTTATCTATAAATAATGTAGTTACGCTTTCTTCTAAACAAGCAAATAGTCTTAATGAATGTGAAAATTTAATATCCCATTTATCTAAAGATATTAATAATATACTCAAAGACATGAATAACTCAAGATCTTTTATTACTAAAGCATTAAATACCATAGATGTTATTGAAGATACTGTTAAAAATCAAGAAATAAAAATGAAAGATACTAAAGCTGCTTCACTAATGGCAGTAAATTCTGTAAAAGAATTTGAAATAAAATCTAGAGAAATTAGTGATATAGTTAATGTTATAGGTCAAATTTCAGAGCAAACTAATCTTCTTGCTTTAAATGCATCTATAGAGGCTGCAAGAGCTGGAGAATATGGAAAAGGATTTGCCGTTGTAGCTGAAGAAATTAGAAAACTTGCTGAACAATCTGCTAACTCTGTTGAAAGCATAGAAAAAATTGTAAAATACATTGAAAGTGCTGTTTCTAGTACCGTTAATCAAATAACTACAGTAAACTCAGTGGTAGATGAGCAAAATCTTTCCCTTTTAGAGGCTATAAAAGCATTTAATGAAGTATCTAATCTTGTAATTAATGTATCTACAGATATAACTAAAGTTTTAAATTCTGCAAATACATTGACTAATAATTGTGAAAAAACTAAAAATGAGGTTTCTTCAGTTGCACATTTTGCTGAAGAAAATGCAAATAATACCAAAGAAGTTTCAAATTCTATTAGTAACCAATTAAATATTTTAAACAAAGTTAAAACTTCTTCTAATAGGCTTAGTAATCTCTCTAATTCCTTAGAAAATAAAATAAATATATACAAAATAGAGTAATAAAAATCTTAATATTAATTAATTACTACTATTAGCTATATTAAAAATAAAGGATATATTACTAACATAACATCATGTTAGTAATATATCCTTTTATGCTTATTATATAAACCCTTCTTTAAAATTTTATATTCTTTAAATATATTCTTATATTACTACTTTAAGCTATTGATATACTTAAAGTCTTTCTTATATTTATTTATCTGTAACTTTAAAATTTTCATTATAATCTTTTAATGACTCTTTTACTATTTTAACTAAAGCTATCAATGCTATTACATTAGGAATTACCATAAGTCCATTAAAAGTATCTGCAAGTTCCCAAACTAAATCTACTTTTAAAGTTGTTCCTACCACTATAAAAATTGCTACCAAAAACCTGTATACGTTTAACCCTTTGCCCTTAAAAAGATATTTTACATTAGCCTCTCCAAAGAAATACCATCCAATTATTGTTGAAAAAGCAAAGAAAAATAATGCAATAGCTATAAAATATCCACCAAAACTACCCAATCCCTGAATAAATGCATTTTGTGTTAATTCTATTCCTGTTGTTTTACCATCTAGTACCCCTGTTGCAAGTATTACTAATGCTGTAAATGTAAGAACTATAAAAGTATCTATAAATACTCCAACTATAGCCACTAAACCTTGTTCTACTGGATGTTTTACTTTAGCTACAGCATGGGCATGTGGTGTTGATCCCATTCCTGCTTCATTGGAGAATAATCCTCTTGCCACTCCATATCTTATAGCTTGTTTCACAGTAACCCCTGCTACTCCACCTACAGCAGCTTTAGGATTAAAAGCAGAAACAAATATTAATTTAAAAGCAGGTAATATATTTATATAATTAGTAGCTAATATTATAATACTTCCTATTATATAAAATAAAGCCATTATAGGAACCATCTTTTCTGTAACAGAAGCTATTCTTCCTATTCCTCCTATAAAAACAACTAATCCAAGGATTGCAACTATTATTCCTATTATCCAAGATGGTATATTAGAAATATTTGAAAAAGCTGCCCCTATAGAGTTGGCCTGAACCATATTACCTATAAATCCTAGAGCTAATATTATAGTTACAGAGAAAAAACTAGCTAAAAATTTACTTTTAAGTCCTTTGCTTATATAATAAGCTGGTCCTCCTGTCACTTCTCCATTAACTTTTTCTTTAAAAATCTGTGCTAAAACCGCTTCTCCAAAAATAGTTGCCATTCCTAAAAATGCACTAATCCACATCCAAAAAATTGCTCCAGGTCCTCCTGATACTATGGCAGTGGCTGCTCCAGCTAAATTTCCAGTACCTACTTGAGCAGCTACTGCTGTTGCTAAGGATTGAAATGAACTCATTCCATCTTTACCTGCTTTTTTGCCTCTTAGACTTATACCTCCAAAGGCTTTTTTAAAGGACTCTTTGAATTTAGAAACTTGAACAAATTTCAAAGACACAGTAAATATAATTCCTGTTCCACACAACAAAAAAATCAGTATATAATTCCACAGTACATCGTTTATTCCTTTGACTGCATTTAAAAGATCCATATATACTCCTCCTTGTAAATTAAATACACACATTACATATATATTCCATATAAACATATTAATTCCTGCATGTAAGTTATATTTTTAACATACTTCTTTAAAAATATATTATAGTATACCAATTATAAAATATAATGTATTTTTTACCATATGTATTTCTTGTGAAAAATATTTTTATTATCATATCTTAAATTTACTTTAGTTTTTTTATTATATAATATCATTTTAGTGTGTTAATATATAACAAAAAGCTAGAACCAAAATTTCACATTAAAGTTCTAGCTTTTTATTATTTTTTATAAAATTTTAAATTTCCATAATTATAGGTAAAACAATTGGCCTTCTCTTTGTTTTTTCATATAAATATTTTTCTACAGATTTTTTAATATTTGACTTCAATACATACCATTCAATTATTTTATTTTCTAAGCAATTTTCTAGTTCTTCTTTTACTATTTCTTTTACTTCATTTATTAAGGCTTCTGATTCTTTTACATATATGAAACCCCTTGTTATTACATCCGGTCCTGCTATTACGCTGTAGGATTCTTTTTCTAGAGTTACTACTATAGTTAACATACCGTCCTTCGCTAAATGCCTTCTATCTCTCATCACTATATTACCTACATCGCCTACACCTATACCATCTACAAATATAGATCCTGTACGAACCTTTCCTGATACTTTTGCTTCCTCAGGTGATATTTCTAAAACTTGCCCTGTTTCTAAAGGAAAGATATTCTCTTTTTCCATGCCTAATTCCATGGCTAAATCTACATGTTGTTTTAAGTGCCTATATTCTCCATGTACTGGCATAAAATATTGGGGATGGACTAATGTATGAATTAATTTTAATTCTTCTTCATAAGCATGCCCAGATACATGTACCTCTTCTAATGCTTCATATATTACATCTGCACCCTTTTTAAATAGCTCATTTATTACTCTAGATATAAGTTTTTCATTTCCCGGAATTGGTGATGCGGAAATAATAAACAAGTCCTTTGGCTCTATAGCTATTTTTCTATGATTAGAATAAGCTATTCTTGCAAGAGCTGCCATAGGTTCTCCTTGACTTCCAGTAGTTATTATAGTTATTTGTTCGTTAGGATAATTTTTCATTTCATCTACAGTTATTAAATAATTTTCTGGTATATGAAGATATCCTAAATCCATAGCTACCTTAGATATATTTTCCATACTTCTCCCGCTAAAAGCTACTTTTCTTCCATACTCTATAGATGCATCGACTATTTGTTGCATCCTATGTATGTTTGAAGCAAAAGTTGCTACAATAACTCTTCCTTTAGCATTTGAAAAAATTTTAGTTAAAGTTTCTCCTATGGATTTTTCTGAAATTGTATGTCCCTTACGCTGCACGTTTGTACTATCAGCCATAAGAAGCAATACTCCTTTTTTACCTAATTCAGCAATACGATGAAAATCCATTACTAATCCATCAATAGGTGTGTAATCTATTTTAAAATCACCGGTATGTAATATAACTCCCACCGGTGTATGAATCGCTATAGAACAAGAATCTGCTATGCTATGGGTATTTCTTATAAATTCCACCTTTAAATTTTTTAGTTCTACTACATCTCCTGCCTCAACCTTATTAAGCTCACAATCTGAGAGCATATTATGTTCTTTTAGTTTATTTTCCACTATACCTAAGGTTAATGCAGTACCATAAACAGGTCTATTTAATTGTTGCAAAATATAAGGTAAGGATCCTATATGGTCTTCATGTCCATGAGTTAAAAAAATGGCTTTTACTTTATCTTTATTATTTAAAAGATAGGTTATATCTGGAATAACCAAATCTACACCATACATCTCCTCGTCTGGAAAAGATATACCACAGTCTATAATAACTATTTCATTTTCATATTCAAAAGCAGTTATATTTTTACCAATTTCTCCAAGTCCACCTAAAGGAATAACCTTTATACTATCTTTATTACTCATTTCATACCCTCCTCTTTTAGTATTTATAAATTTTTTATATGCTGTACTTATTATGTTATTTTGCTCTTTAAATTAATAAAATTAACTAAAGAAGTAATGCTTATTATAAAATTTTTCATTTATCTTATTTTGGCTACTCTAAGCTAAATTAATTCCCTTTATTTATATTTTTAAAATTTTATCATTATTATTCTTTACCTAATCATACCATTGTTAATACATAATCCATATATATTATAATAAGCTTTAATAATATTTTTACATATTATTAAAAATGAAGTGTATTTAACTATACTTTATAATAAAAATTTTAATGCTAAACCTTAATAAATATAAGTAAGGGTATCTCTTAATAGATTTAATTTTAATATAGCAAAGATAGAAAGTTTATGAAGTATATTTTTTATCTTTATGCTGTTAAATTTAAATCTATTTTTTGAGATACCCTCTTATTATATATTTACTTTAAATTATTTGTTTTCTCCAAAGACTTTTTCATAGTCCTTCATAAATTTTTCAATTCCTATATCAGTTAATGCATGCTTTGACATTTGAATTATAACTTTATATGGTATTGTAGCTATATGAGATCCTGACATCGCAGCTTCCAATACATGCATAGGTGTTCTTACACTGGCTGCAATTATTTCTGTTTTTATTCCATGAATTTTAAACATATCAGCTATTTGTTCTACAACTTCAATACCTGGGTTCCCTATATCATCCAATCTTCCTAAAAAAGGACTTACATAGGTTGCACCAGCTCTAGCTGCTAATAAGGCTTGCATTGATGAAAATATTAGAGTTACATTTGTTTTTATTCCTTCTTTAGATAGAACACTAACTGCTTTTAACCCTTCTTCACACATAGGTATTTTTATAACTATGTTTTTATGCAATTTGGATAGTTCTCTTCCTTCTTCTATCATTTTCTTATGTTCTAAACTTATAACTTCTGCACTTATGGGACCATCTACTATGCTACAAATTTCTTCTACTACTTCTTTTAAATCTCTTCCTTCTTTTGCTATTAATGAAGGATTTGTTGTAACTCCTGACAAAACTCCTAGCTCACTTGCTTTTCTTATCTCTTCTACATTGGCCGTATCTATAAATATTTTCATTTTGTCATCTCCTTTAAATATCTCATGTAGATTATACTACAATAATTATATTTATTTTATTATTATATTTCTTATTATACATTTTCTCTTATAAAGTTCAAAATTCATTTTATTCCTTCTAATTTAATTTTTTACCAATTTCTTTTATTGTCTGAATATTTATAACTATTTCTTCATATTGATCAATTCTTTAAATAAAATCTACATAAATACATGGTGAAAATCTATTTTAAAATCTAAATAATATAATCTACAAAAACTATTACTATATATTTAATTTCTAGCAAAAGGATTATGTGATTATACTATTAATTATCACATAATCCTTTCTATTTGCATATTTAATATAGTCTTACCTGTTTTATTTCTAAGTTAAGTTACTTATCTTTTATACATTTTAGTTTACCCTTTGTGCTTTATTTTTTCCCTTTTTTCTTTAATCCAAGTCCTAGTCCACTAATTATAACCCCTAATGAACCTAATAGCCCTGAATTAATAGGTGATCCTGTCTTAGGTAAAACTTTTCCTGTAGCTTTCCCTTCTTCCTTTCCCCCATCTGCTAGTGAATTTATCTTGACAAGCTTATCCTCTTTTTTAAAATTTTCACTAGTTCTTTCATCCTTTTCTGAAGCTATATTATTATATTCCTTTATAGATTTTAAGCTATTTTTATCAGGAACTATTCTAAAAGAAACTCTGGAATTCCCCATTGGAACTACATTCATAGTTAATTTTATTTTTGAATCTAAGCTGTTTATTGGGAATTTTATTCTACTAATTTCTTCTCCATTATTATTCTTTATTTTCTCTATTACTGTAGGTATTATTTCTTTTCCATCCACTGTAGCTGTTATATTTTTCATCCAATCCGTTCTGTTTAAAGTTACTATAAGATATTTTTTCCCATCTTTAATTTCATAATTTATATCTTTCACATATTGAGCTGACATAGATGGGTCATCACTATTTTCCTTTAAAATTTTTGCCTTCAAACTATATAATCCATCTTTTCCTTCTTTTGATATTGGTTTAGTATCTGGTTTTACTTCTGGCTTTTGTTCTGGTTTAGGCTCTGGTTTGGTTTCTGGCTTTTGTTCTGGTTTCTGTTCTGGCTTGGTTTCTGGTTTTATATCTGATAATTTTAATGTATCTTCTTTTAATTTAACACCAAAATTAACATCTTTATTCATTTCATCAATATATGTTTTCACTTGTATATCAGAATCTAAACTAGGTACTTCAAATTTAATTGTACTAGTCTTACTACTATTATTTGTGGCTACTAGTAAGGCTGAAGCTAAGTATTTTCCCTTATTATTAAGTGTACTTATTTTAACAGGTTTACCATCTACAAACACAACTAAATTTTTAGCATATTTTTCATTAGATAGTTTTAAGACTATAAATATTTTTTTATCTTGAACTTTAACTTCAGTATCTATTTTTAAATACTTTTGGATTTCTTCAGATTCCTTTGAATCAGGAGCTACTATTGAATTTTCAACTTTATATACTCCATTTTCTAAATCTTTTTTATTGTCTGGTTTCACTTCTGGCTTTTCTTCTGGTTTTGTTTCTGGTGTTACTGAATTTGAATTTACTATTCTAAACCCTACTCTTGCATTACCCATTGGTACTACATTCATATGTAGCATAACCTGTGAATTTTCACTATTTACCTCAAATGTTAAATCAGCATTTTCACCGGATTGTTTTTTATCATAACTTACACTTTGTCCATCTACTGATACTTGTATATTTTTCATCCAATCTACTTTGTTTAATGTTATTGTAAAAAACCTTTTACCATCCTTTTCCGTATAAGTAACATTTTTATTTAAATATTGTCCTGCCATAGATGGCTCATTTGAGTCTTCTCTTAAAACTACTACATTTATTTGTTTTTTTGTTTCTGGCTTTGTTTCAGGTTTTGTCTCCGGTTTAGTTTCTGGCTTTGTCTCCGGTTTTGTCTCTGGTTTTGTCTCCGGTTTAGTTTCTGGCTTAGTTTCTGGTTTTGTCTCCGGTTTTGTTTCTGGAGTTTCTTCTTTATATTCCTGTATTAATTTAAGGGTATCTTTTTGTAAAAATAATCTAAAGGATACATCTTTATTAATAAAAAATACTGGATTTATAGTCATATTAAATTTCACTTCTGAATCTAAACTATTTACTTCAAATTTTACCTTACCTTTATTTTCTTCCTCTATTTTTGTAGTTTTTATTGTTGCATCTTTTCCATCTACCATTACTTTAATATTTTTCATAACATCAAAAGAACTAAAGTTTGTTATTAAATATTTTTTACCATCTTTTATTTCATACTCTACTTTATCTAAATAACTATTTGATTTTGATTCTTCATCTGAATCTTCTTTTAATGCTTTTGCTGATACTTCATATAAACCATCTTTTTTAACTTCCGGTTTTGTTTCTGAATTGGTGTCCGGTTTTTCTTCCGGCTTGGTCTCTGGTTTTGTTTCCGGATTTGTTTCTGGAGTTTCTTCTTTGTATTCCTGTATTAATTTAACTGTATCTTTTTCTGGTACTATTCTAAACCCTACTCTAACATTTCCCATTGGTACTACATCCATGTTTATCATTACTTTTGAATCTAAACTTCCAACTTCAAATATTATTTTTCCTTTTTCTTCCTCACCATTTCTTTCAATAGTTTCAACTTTTGGATTAATTTCCTTTCCATCTACTGTAGCTGTTATATTTTTCATCCAATCAGTTCTTTTTAGTGTTAATACAAAGTATTTTTTCCCTTCTTTTATTTCGTAATTTATTTTTTCTAAATAACTGCCTGCCATAGATGTTTCATCATTTTTTTCCTGTAATGTTTTTGCTGTTAATTCATATAATCCGCTTTTCCCTATTTCTTCTTGATTCACTTCAGGTTTTGTTTCTGGCTTAGTATCGGGTTTTTCTTCTGGATTTATTTCTGGCTTAATATCAGGTTTTTCTTCAGGTTTTGTTTCTGGCTTAGTGTCAGGTTTTTCTTCCGGATTTGTTTCTGGTTTAGCATCAACTTTTTCTTCTGGATTTGTTTCTGGCTTGGTATCAGGTTTTGTTTCAGGAATTTCTTCTTTGTATTCCTCTATTAATTTAACTGCATCTTTTTCTGGTACTATCCTAAAACCTACTTTATTATTCCCCATTGGTACTACATTCATATTTAACATTATTTTTGAATCTAAACTTCCAATTTCAAATCTTATTTTTCCCTTTTCTTCGCCTTTATCATTTTTTTCAATAGTTTTAACTGGTGGATTAATTTCATTTCCATCCACGGTAGCTGTTATATTTTTCATCCAATCAGTTCTATTTAATGTTAATATAAAATATTTTTTTCCATCTTTTATTTCATAGTTTACTCTTTCTAAATAACCACTTGCCATAGATGCTTCATCATTATTTTCTTTTAATGTTTTTACTGTTACTTCATATAATCCACTTTTCTCTTTGTTTTCATTAATATTTTGTACTGCGGCTTTTACTACATCATTCCCTTGAGCGTATACTGGCATTGAAACAATTGGACTACCTAAAACTCCAATATTAGTTAAGAATACTAATGTTGCAACTCTTTTAGATAAACTTTTATTCATTGTTTTACCCCCTATTAATTAAATTTTATTTGTATTATTAAACTTTTACATTTATAAATTTTCATATATTGATAAACGTTATTGTGCTTTAATCATTTAAAATAAACTTATTAAAGCCCGATTCTTTGATATTGAATTTCTTTATCAATACCATTTTAAAAAAATATTTTTATACTCAATAATATCTATATATCAATATAAAACTAATATTTACACACCATAATGTACTACTTCTCCATTTCCGCTTTAACTATTAATCTTTTTTTGCCCTTATCTGTACAAGTTACTATAGTCATACTTTTTTTATTTTCATCCTGATCTAATACACCTACTTCTGATGGTTCCACAACAAATTTTTTAGTTATAATATAGTCATATTCTCCTGTCAATGTTTTTATCTTAATTTCATCTTTTATATTTACCTTATAAAGCTCATTTAAAATCTCATTGTAAATAGTACTACTATGCCCTGCTATAGAAAAGTTACCACTAATTCCTGGCATAGCTGTATTCTTAAAATGTCCTAAATAATATCTTAAATCATCCATATTAGTTCCTTCAACAATTATAGATTGCAAACTTATAGAAGGTATCTCCATTATAGCTATTTTATCTCCATCACCATTTGTATATTTTATTATCTTTCTTTTTTGTTTTCCATAATTCTTGTCATGATTTTTGTCATCATTTTTGCTGTTTTCCAAAGCTATATCATTATTAAACTCCTTTATAAGTTGAGCTTCCTTGTTTTTAGAATACATTCTTATACCTAAAGAGCTGACCATTAGTACTAATCCAATTATTATAAATAGACTTGATATAATATTTCTTTTCATACTTATTTACTCCTTATTTATTTGTAATTTATTAATGAATTTTCTTAGGAATAAAAATAAGTTTTTCTCCAAATTGATTCTTTAATATATTCATATCTACGCTATAAACATCTCTTATTAATTTTTTATTTAAAATTTCTTCTGGTTTCCCCAAAGCTTGTATTTCTCCATTTTTTAAAACTAAAACTCTGTTACTATATTTTGCTGCTTGATTTAAATCGTGAAGTACCATTACAACTGTTAATTTTAAATTTTCATTTAGCTGCCTTACTAATTCTAAAATTTCTATTTGATTATTTATATCTAAATAAGTTGTTGGCTCATCTAACAATAGAACTTTTGGTTTTTGTGCAAGGGCCATAGCTAGCCAAGCCCTTTGTCTTTCTCCTCCTGATACACTAGTAATTTTTTTATTTTCCATATGTTTAAGATTTGTATTTTCTAATGCCCAATCAATTATTTCTTCATCCTCTTTATTTAAACTTTCGAACCACGCTTTATGAGGATTTCTACCAAAGCCTACTATCCTTCTTATAGTCATATCCTTTGGAGCACTATTATGTTGAGAAAGACAAGCCATTTCTTTAGCTATATCTTTATTACTCATATCCCAAAGCAACTTTCCGTCTAGATGGATGATGCCTTCCATAGGCTTTAATAACCTTCCTATAGCTTTTAGCACTGTAGATTTTCCTGAACCATTAGGTCCTATTATAGTAAGCATGTCTCCTTTGTCTACCTGTAAATTGAAATTTTTAACTATAACTTTATTATTATAACCTATGGTAAAATCTTGTATATTAATCATCACTCTTACGCCTCCTTAATAGGAATAAGAAAAATGGTCCACCTATCATAGCCATGATTACTCCAACTGGTAACTCTATGGGCCTTGCTATATATCTTGCCATAGTGTCTGCTAAAAGTAATAAAATAGCACCCAATATAGCACTCATTGGTATTAAAAATTTATAATCATACCCTATTACTAATCTGCATATATGAGGAATAATAAGTCCTAAAAAACCAATGATCCCCACTATTGAAGTACTTATACCTGCTAAAAATACTGCAACTAAAGATATAAACATTCTAGTTTTATTAACATCTACTCCTAAATTAGTAGCCACATCATCTCCTAATGCTAAAAGATTCGCACCTTTTATACAAAATAACGATAATATTATACCTAATATACTATAGGGTACGAGATACTTAACTTCATTCCATCCTCTATAGGCTAAACTTCCATTTATCCATAAAAGCATGCCCTGAATTTTATCACTATTTAAAATAGATAATAGTGAAGTAGCTCCTAAAAATATAGCATTTACAGCTACCCCCGCCAAAATTATTCTTAAAGAATTTAATCCATTATCCCAGGAAAGAGCAAAAACCATAATACAAGCTAACATGGCTCCTAAAAAAGCCATTAAAGGTAATATCTTATAAAGCTGTGGAAAATAAATCATTACTATAATAGCCACTAAACTTGCTCCTGAAGACACTCCTGTGATTCCTGGATCTGCTAATGGATTTCTCATAACAGATTGCAAAAGGGCTCCAGATATAGATAAAGATGCTCCTACAAATATTGCTATAATTATTCTAGGTAATCTCATATCCATAACTATGCTAGAATTTATTTCATCGCCTTTACCTAAAAATATATTTACTATATCTTTAACATGTATGTCTGTGCTTCCTACCCCAATAGTTAAAGCAGCTAAAACTATTAGTAGTATAAAAGATAAAATTATCATTATTATCTTAGTTTTATTCTTCATATTTTTCATATATTTCACCATTTCTATAGTTATTTATATAAATAATCCTTCATTTTTTCTAAAGAATCTGCTATTTTTATATCTCCTGTGACTCCAAAAAATTTAGGATCCAAATCATATACTTTATTTTCTTTAACCGCTTTAAACTTCTTCCATTGAGGGTTAGTCTCAAATTCTTTTTCTGTTTGCTTTTTAGCTTCATCTATATATCCATGATACATCCTAAAAATAACATCTGGATTTTCCTTTAATGCAGCCTCTAAAGAAAATGGTACATATTGGCCCTTAAGATTTGCTTTGTTTGCTATATTTTCTCCACCTAGTTTATTAATAAGACTTCCCGTAAATGAATTTTCACTGGCTAACATAAAGTGTCCTGGTGCTCCAAACAGAATCATAACCTTTACTTTTTTATTTTTATCCACATCTTTCATTACTTCTTTTTCTTTTTTTTCTATTTCTTCAACTAAATTTTTGCCATTTTGTTCTTTTCCATATTTCTTAGATTTTTCTAGTATAGTTTTTTTTACTGAATCATAGGAATCCAGATTACAATATTCTGTATTTATACCACTAGCTTTAAGCTTATCTCCTATCATCTCTTCTAAAGCACCTGATGTAATATATACATCTGACTTTAAACTCTTAACTTTTTCTAAATCAGGGTTCATTGGTAACCCAACTTCCGGCAAAACTTTTATTTTATCTGATATTTCATATTGAGTACTTGCTCTTCCTACCATTCTAATATCTAATTTTGATAACATTTCTGCCACAGCCACACTACCTGCTACAATTCTTACATTTTTTTCTTCTTTAGCTGAGATATTATTAGAACTTGTCTCCTCTGCCTTTGAATTTCCACAAGCAATAAGAGAAAGGCACAGTATAGTGCACGTAATTAAAGATAAAATTTTTTTCATAAACTATTCCTCCTATTTATTATGGGACTTTATTTTAAGAAAACAGATTTTTTATATTCAGTTTAAACTTTTAAAATTTATTTTCTCTTTTTCAATAACCCTGCTCCCAACAAAGTACTTAATCCACCCATTAATAATAAACTGCCATTGGAAATTGGTAAACCTGTTTGAGGTAGTTCTTTTTCAGCATTACTACTTTTATTGCTTTTATTATTATCATCATTCTTCTTTGAATTTTCCTTAGGACTTTCTCCAGATATTTTTTTAATATCATCATTAAGGAGGATTCTAAAAGCTACATCTGCATTATCCATTGGAACTACATTCATTCTAATTTTAATATTAGGTTTTTTATTTGGTATTTGAAATTTTATTGCAGCTACTTTACCTTCTTTGTCTTCGCTCGCATGTTCATATTGAACTGATGCATCATCTACTAAAACTTTGATATTTTTCATCCAATCATTTCTTAAAACTTTGAAAGTAAAATACATATTTCCACCTTGTACCTCTAAAACTCCATTGCTATCAACGTATTGTCCTGCCATAGATAATTCCGCACTTTTTTCTTTTAATGTTTGAAAACTTACACTATATTTTCCATCTTCAAGTTCATCTTTTTGAGTTAATAATACTATATTTTTATTGCTATGTACTTGTCCATAATTATTATTTATATCTGTAGCTAAAACTGAACTTGAAGATATTAATATGCCTGTTGATATGGCACCAGCTAATGTTAATTTTATAAATTTATTTTTCATACTTACTTCCTCCTTATTAATCTTTAAATTAAGCTAAAATTAATTTATTTAATTTTAGAAATTTTAATTAAAAATATAAAAATTTTAAAATCATGATATTATTAACATTTTATATATATTTTTAAATTATAACCACCTCATTCCATTTAATGAACCTTATTCATTATAACACTGCATTTATATTTTTTCAATGGTTATTGATTTTCATTTTCAACTAAATAGTGCGATTTTTATATTATTTATGAACTTTTTTCTAATGAAATCAAGTTATTTTACAAATTATCTATTATATATATATTAAATTTAATGTTTATTTATATTAATTACTAAAAAATCTATTTGATTATATGTTAACATTATCAGTTAATATTATTTATCGCTGTTTTATTGCTAAAAAACTAAACCCCTTACTTATTTAATTTTTAATTAAATAAGTAAGGGGTTTAGTTTTTATCTATGTATAAAGATATTTTTTCATAAATTTACAGCAAAAATATTTTAATCACTATTATCTTTTATTAATATTTTTGTATAGAAAGTACATCTTCAATTCTTTCTAAAGAATATTCATATGCATCATAAACTCCTTTATTATAAATCTCTGGTGCTAATTTTTCCAGAAAAAAATCCAAAATCATATCCGCCGCTAAGTCTCCTAACTCTTCATCCCTTTCATTATAAAAATATTCTTTTATAGAATCTATCATAACTTTCTTTTTTTGTTTATCTACTTCAATAGCATTTTTTTTCTTCAAAAATACACCTCCAATTAATATCTTCAAAAACATTGTATCATCTTATTTTTTATTAGTCTAAAATATGTTAGATAAAATATTAGTATGTTCTATAAATATCTTAATCCCTATGAATATTAACACAATACCACCTAAAATTTCTGCTCTCTTTTTTAAGAGCTTTCCACACTTTTTACCTATCATAACTCCAATAAAACATATAATAAAGGTTATAGTACCTATAATACTTATAGTACTTATTATTGAAACCTTTAAAAATGCAAAGCTTACTCCCACAGCTAATGCATCTATACTAGTAGCTATAGCAAGAATGGTAAGAGTTTTATTATTTAAGCATTTCTTTTCTCCCGTTGCATAATCACAGGCAATCTCATCCTTATGATCTTTACTCTCCTTAATACTATCATATACCATTTTCCCTCCAATAATAGAAAGTAATATAAGAGCTATCCAATGATCTAAAGTAGATATATAACTTTGAAATTTTATTCCTACAGACCATCCTATTAAAGGCATCAGTGCTTGGAATCCTCCAAAAAATAAACCTATCCTGATTCCCTCCGAGGCTGTAACTTTACTTATTATAGCTCCGTTAGTTATAGACACTGCAAAAGCATCCATAGACAAACCTATACTAATTAATATTATACTAACAAAATCCATTATGTTCCCTCCTTAACATAATTTATAAAATATAAATTCTATGCAATAAAAAAAGACTCCATGCATAGCTAAAAGCTATACATGAGTCTCATTATTCAAGACAAGCCAGACTTTTACAAGTCAATATGTTGACTTTGCCACACAATATTTTAATATTGTGCCAATTACTCCCTCATAATAGTTACTTAAAATTTATATTTGTTAACTCTAATTATATGATATATTAAAGTATAAGGTCAAGAAATTTTAAATTCTAAAAATGCATCCACTATTGTTTAAAACTATTAACTACATAAGTTTCAGAGAATTTTTCATAAAACATTCTTTTCTCTTTATTAAATAAACCTTTTATGATCATTATCCCTATTATAGCAAGAATAATGAAATAAATTAGAACTACAGCAACTAAAACATATCCTTCAAAATTTAATTTAGCTACATAGTTAAATACTGTCAAAATTATTAGCCATAAATATCTTTTTAAAACTTGCATTAATGTTAATCTATTCTTATTTTCATTTATAACTCTTATCTTCACCAGCTTTTTACCTATTGTATAACCATTAGTTATATATATAATTAAAACTATATACAATATAAAAATAAAGGAAGTTATTTTATCATTTTTTAGTACCGAAAATAGTATATTTATTATAAATGAATCTATAAAGAAAGCTATAGCCCTTCTAGCATAAGTTATCCTTAATTTATAATTATATTTGTCATCTATTTTAGTAACATCAGGAAGTATATTACTTACTATAGGCACTAAATAATATCCTATTATACCACCAAAGGTATTTAACATAAGATCATCCACATCAAATAATCTATATGCATACTTATATATTCCAAATATACCTGTTAATTGTGTTACTTCAAAAAATAAAGAAGTACTAAATACTATTATCAATGTTTTCTTAAAATTTTTATTATACGCATACTTTAAGAAAAATCCTAAAGGTGTTAACAATATTATATTAAAGGAAACTTGCCAGAATCCTCTATTTTTTAGTACTGCAAAGATAGGTTTATACCCACTATTTATGAGAGATTTATACTCTCTTATAAAATCCCCTATAAAATTAAATGGTTGTAATTGAGGCCTAATTATAAATTTAGGAACAAAATCATGAGGTGGTAAAGGCAATATTACTAAATAAAAAGCTGAAATTATATAGAAAATAAAAGCTACATGCATAAATGATCTATACTTACTTATAAATCCATGTTTTCTATATTGAAAAATACAATATGGAATAAAAGCCATATAAATTAAAATAGGCACTGTTAAAACTGCAACCTTTATAGGAAATACGTATATTCCCACAATTAACACCTCTTTTCATTAAAATTATATATATATAATTTATTTTTATAATTTTAATTTAGATAAAGCCTCTGCTAAAGCTGAATTTATTGGTTCATCATTTTCTTTTTGCATTTTTTTCATATATTTATCCACATCTCTTTTATTTAATTTTCCTTGATTGTTTCTATATTTTTTATTAAAAGAAGAGAGTTTTTCTCTAAAACTACATCTTGTGCATACATAGATTTGACCCTGCCCCTCTCCTCTAAGTTCTAATTTTACATGACACTGAGGACATCTTACATTGGTAAATCTGCTTACATTTTCTCTATACCCACATTCTCTATCCTGACACACATTCATAATTCCATTTTTGCCCTTAACTTCTAACATATACTTCCCACATTGTGGACATTTTTTACCGGTTAAATTATCATGAACAAATTTATCCTTGCTATTTTTTACGTCCTCTACAAGTTTTGTAGAATAGTCTCTCATTTTATTTATAAATATCTGTCCTCTTAATTTACCCTTACTAATGGAATCTAATTCTCTTTCCCATTTTGCTGTTAAAAGTGGTGACTTTAAGTCCTCTGGTACTAAATCTATAACTTGTTTTCCCTTTGAAGTTGGAACTATTTCTTTTCCTCTTTTTTCTATATAAAAAGTGTTATATAATTTTTCAATTATATCTGCTCTAGTAGCAACAGTACCAAGGCCACCAGTCTCTCCTAATGTTTTAGAACTTTCTTTATCTAAATTAATATATCTTTGAGGGTTTTCCATAGCAGATAATAAGGTTCCCTCATTAAATCTAGCTGGTGGCTTTGTTTGACCTTTGTTTATTTTAAAGTTAGAAAATTCTATGACATCTCCTTTATTAACCTTAGGAAGAGTTTGATCTTTTATATCATCACTATCTGAGTTATTATCTTTATCATTAAATTCCTCTCTATCATAAACTGCTTTCCATCCCTTTGATTTTATAACTTTTCCCTTTGCTATAAATTTTTCACCCATAACCTCTGCTTTAATGGTAGTTTGAATATATTCAAAAGGTGGTAACATAACCGATAAAAATCTTTTAATAACTAAATCATAAATATTTCTTTCTTCACTACTTAAGTTACCTAATCTAGGCTTTTCTTCTGTAGGAATTATAGCATGGTGATCTGAAACCTTACTATCATCTACAAAGCCTTTATGAGCTTTAATATTTCCCTTTAATATTTCATTTGCAAACCTACTGTAATTACCAATGGATATAGCCTTTAATCTATCTGGTATTGTAGCTACAATATCCTTTGAAATATATCTAGAATCTGTTCTTGGATAAGTTAAAATCTTGTGATTCTCATATAATCTTTGCATTATAGATAGGGTTTGTTTTGCTGAATATCCAAATATTCTATTAGCGTCCCTTTGAAGCTCTGTTAAATCATAAAGAGCTGGAGCATATTTCTTTTTATTGCTTTCTGTTACCTCTATTATTTTCCCCTCTTTACCTGTAATCTTTGAAACTACTTTTTTAGCTAAGTCTTCATTAAAGGTATTAAATCCACCTTTAGCATTTTCCCAATGCATTATAAATCCTTTAGTCTTACCTTCTATGCTATAATAATCTCTAGGTTTGAAATTCTTTATTTCTTCTTCCCTTTGAACTATCATAGCTAGGGTAGGAGTTTGAACTCTTCCTGCTGAAAGTTGAGCATTATATCTACAAGTCAAAGCTCTTGTAACATTAAGTCCTACAATCCAGTCAGCTTCTGATCTACACACTGCTGAATGATATAAATTTTCATAATTCTTTCCTGGTTTTAAATTTCTAAATCCATCTAAAATAGCTTTATCTGTTTGTGAAGAAATCCAAAGACGTTTTATAGGCTTCTTAAAACCTACTTTATCAATTATCCATCTAGCTACAAGCTCTCCTTCTCTTCCTGCATCTGTAGCTATAACAAGTTCTTCTACATCTTTTCTTATCATTACCTTTCTAACTTCACTAAAATGCTTTGAAGTCTTCTTTATAACTGTAGTTTTCATTCTTTTAGGTAACATTGGAAGGGTATCCATGCTCCATTTTTTGTATTTTTCATCGTAACTTTCTGGATCAGATAAAGTTATTAAATGTCCTAAAGCCCAAGTTACAATATATTTATTTCCTTCTAAATAACCATTACCCTTTTTATTGCATTTTAAAACCTTAGCCAAATCTCTTCCTACACTAGGTTTTTCTGCTAAAACTAATACTTTTCCCATAAATAATTATCGTCCTTCCATAAATAATTCATTTTTTAATAAAAAATAAGGATAGATATACTTACTACCCTTACATTACATATATAATTATATATTAAATTCAAAGTAAAGTTATATATTACATAATATATCTTAATATTTTTATACATCCATAATAAAACTTACTTAACTATATTTTATTTGTTGATTAACTATTTAATTGTTATTACTCCATTATAAACTAAATATTTAATTAATACAAAATATTTAACAATATATCAGAAATTTCACATTAAAACTCCAGTTAAAATTATGCGCCTAAAAATATTCATAGTAAAAAACATTAAACAAAAAATCCAGTAGAAAGCTTCTTAATACTTGTTACTGGATTTATTTTATGAAAAAGTATTTTCAAAATACAGATATTTTTTACTTGCTCTTGTGTATGTTTGAATTTCTCATAATTAAAATTAGCACAATTCCTCCTTTTACAGCTGAAATAACAATGAAAAATAAAGAACTTTACAAATTTTAAATCAATTTAATAATAACTAATAGTACAACTCCAATAATAAAATTCACAAAAAATAATTTTATAACTTATTATTTTTAATATTCAGTTTTATCTCTATCCTTACTCCAGTACTCAAAAGCTTTTAAAGAAGATTTTTTATCAACTGCTCCTAAATCAAGTATATTTTTATCTTTGCAACCTTCTTTTAAAAATTTCAATATGTGTTCATCTCTAAAACCAATATCTCTAGCATCTTCTACCGTACATCCATAATATACTTTTGATATGTTTGCCCAAATAATTGCAGACATACACATAGGACAAGGCTCCGATGTTGTATATAATTCACATCCACTTAAATCAAATGTATTCAGCTTTTTACAGGCTTGTCTTATAGCATTTACTTCACCATGGGCAGTAGGATCATTGTCTCCTATTACGGTATTATGAGCTACTGCTATCACTTTTCCATCCTTAACTATTGCAGATCCAAAAGGACCTCCTTCATGATTTTTCATACCTTCCATACAACTTTTTACACATAAATCCATTATTCCATTTTTATCCATCTTAGTAACCTCTTAAAATCATTTAATAATTAAACTATATATCTTAATATTATACTTTTAAAGTTTTCTTGTCAAAAAATTCCTTAGAGTAATTATTATATTATAAACTTAAAAATTATTTTCTTTTTAAAATAGCCTTTTTAGTGGCATTAAATATTTTCTTATATCCAGTACACCTACATAAATGACCTGATATTTCTCTTTTTATTTCCTCATCACTATAGTCTTTTCCGCTTTCTACTAAAGCTGTTGTTGTTAAAATTAAACCTGGTGTACAGAACCCACATTGTACAGCTCCTTCATCTATAAAAGCTTTTTGAACATTTGAAAGCTCACCATTTTTTTCTACACCTTCAATAGTTTTTATTGCTTTACCATCAGCCCAAGCTGCTAAATAAATACATGAATCTTTTGGAACACCATCTATTAAAACAGTACATGCTCCACATTCTCCTACACAACATCCTTGTTTAACACCTGTTAAATGCAATCTACTTCTTAATACTTCTGATAAAGATTCTCTAATATCTATTTCTACTTCATACTTTTTATCATTTACTGTAAATTTTATTTTTCTTTTTAAACTCATATATATTTCTCATCCCTCTCACTGTATAATACTACTTTATATCCTCATAATTTTTTCAAGATTCTCTGACCTTTTAATAGATTCTTTAATTCCCCTATATGTTAATTCTTCTATTAAATGTTCTTTAAACTCCTTTGATGCATTCCAAAAATCTATTGCTCTTGAAGATTTTAAAGCCAACTTTCCTATCAATCTTATATTTTCATCAGTAATTTTCATATATTTTCCCTCTGCTTCAGCTATTTCACACCTTATAGGCGTTGGGCCTGATACCCCTAACGCTATTCTTAAGTCTTCAAACTTTTTATCCTTAACTTCTACAAGTACAGCAACTCCCATTAAAGCTATATCCATTGCATTTCTACTAGCAAATTTAATATAATTTCCATACTTATTTTCATAATCTTTTTTTTCAATAATTATACTAATTAATATCTCATCTTTTCTTATACAAACCTCTCCAGGTCCTGTATAAAAATCTTTTATTTTGACTATTCTCTCGCCATTTTTAGACTTAAGTTTTAATTTACTATTTAATGCAAATAATGATGGTGCACTATCTCCAGATACAGCTCCATTACAAATATTTCCTCCAATAGTTGCCATATTTCTAATTTGGGGTCCGCCCATAGAAACTGCTGCTTCTGCTAGTATAGGAATATTTTTATTTACTATATCATTTCTAAATATTTCTGAAAAAGTTGCCATAGCACCTATTTCTATTGAATCATCCTCAATTACTTTTATTTTATTTAACCCTTCTATTTTTCTAATACTTATTAAATTTAAAGAATTAAATCTTTCTTCATGAAGTTTTACAAGTATATCCGTACCTCCAGCTATTACTGTTAAATTATCATGTTCTGATAATGATTCTAATGCCTCCTCTAATGTTTTAGGTTCTAAGATTTCATTTATGTCATACATATTATTCCGCCTCCTATATAAGTCCAACCTTTCTAAATTTTTCAAAAACAGTTTGAGCATCCATTGGCAATTTGTTAAATGCTACTCCTGTTGCATTTAATACAGCATTACGTATAGCTGGTGCTGGAGAAATTGTTGTATTTTCACCTAAAGATTTTTGTCCATAACTAGATGTTGGATCATAAGTATTTACAAATTCACATTTTATATTTGGAGTATCCATAATAGTTTGAAGCTTATAATGTAAAAGATTATTATTTATTATAGATCCTGTTTTTTCATCTATTATAAATTTTTCTGATAAGGCAAATCCTAAGGCCATACTAACACCACCGTGTACTTGTCCTTCTGCTAACTTTTTGTTTAAAATTTTTCCTGAATCATGTACGTTATAAATATCTAAAACTTTTATTTTTCCTGTTTTTATATCAACTTCAACTTCTACAAAGGTTGCCCCATAAGCTATAGCATTATTTTTAACCTTTACAGTTAAATCACTTGTTATAGGTGCATATTTTTCTCTGTTGTAATATGCTTCTAGTGCAATTTCTTCTAAAGTATAAATTTCTCTTCTTAATCCTTTTTCTATTATCTTTGCATCTACAATATCTAAAAGTTCTGCATCTAATCCACACTTATCACTAGCAATTTCTAGAACCTTTCTTTTTACTTCTATTGCTGCTTTTTTTATAGCTTGACCTGCTATAAAAGATTGTCTTGATGCATAAGAACCCGTATCAAATGGAGTAATATCTGTATCTTGCTGAGATACTATTGTTACCATATCAAATGGTATTCCAATAGTTTCTGCTGCCATTTGACTAAATACCGTATCACTACCCTGTCCTATTTCTGTAGCCCCTACTTGAACTTGAACTGAGCCATCTTGATTCATTACTATTCTTGCTCCTGCTGCCTCAAGTGATACTGGCCAAGTTCCTGAAAAATAGCTAAAGCAAGCCATTCCAACACCTTTTCTTATAGAACCATTTTGATTTTTATATAATTGTCTTTTTCTGTCCCAATCTATTAATTCTCTACCTCTTTTTAAACATTCTGGTAATCCAAAGGTTCTAACTACAAGTCCTGATGCATTGTCTATATGACCCTTTTTTATAAAACTATTAATTCTAAAATCTACAGGGTCTATATTTAAATCCTCACATATATCATCAACCATAGATTCTATAACAAAACACATTTGTGGTATACCATATGCTCTCATTGCACCTGCAACTGGAAGGTTAGTATATATAGTTTTTGGACGATATTTTTCTGCCTTTATATCATAAAGAGGTCTAATTTTACTTCCTGCACTCATAGCAATTGAATGTCCATGGGATGCATAAGCTCCATTATTTACGAAGTTCTCTATATCATAACCTTCTATTTTATTATTTTTTGATAAAGCCATTTTAATATTTACTCGCATTGCATGTCTTGTTCTAGTTGAAACAATTGCCTCTTCTCTACTTAATTGTAGTCTTACACATCTTCCATTAACTGCAAGAGACATTATAGCTGTAAGTGGCTCTATTATAACATCCTGTTTTCCTCCAAAGCCTCCACCAACATAAGGCTTTATTACCCTTATTCTCCCAATTGGTAAATTACAAGCTTTTGAAACTATCCTTCGTACAATATGTGGTATCTGTGTTGATGTAATAATAAGCATTCTACCTTTCTCATCAATCTTTGCCATAGCATTATGAGTTTCCATTTGACAATGTTGTACTATTTGAGTTTCATATTGGCCTTTATAAATTTTATCTGCATTTTTAAATACTTCATCTGGATCTCCCACTGTTATACCAAAATCACTAACTATATTATTAGGTCTTTCATCATGAATAACAGGAGCCCCCTCTTTTATTGCTTCTTCTTGATCCATTACAAAAGGTAAAATTTCATATTCTACTTTTATTAATTTTAAAGCTTTTTTAGCTATAAGTTCATCATTTGCAACAACTGCTGCAACTGCATCTCCAACAAAACGTGCTTTATCTGTAAGTAATGAATAATCTTCTATATCTCTATGACTTGGATCTAATGAATATGGATGCCCTGCCGTAGGGAACTTTGTATTTGGTACATTTTTATATGTTAATACAGCTTCAACACCTTCTAAATTTTCAGCTTCTTTAGTGTCTATATTTTTTACTTTTGCATGGGCATAAGGACTTCTTAAAACCATTCCTACAAGTGAGTCAGGTTCAAAATAATCTGAACAATACTTAGCTTTACCTGTAACTTTAGCTACCGCATCTACCCTATTTACGCTTTTTCCAATTAAATCATAAGAATCTTCCATATATAGTTCCCCCCTTTAACACTTTATTTCCTATAATAACTACATATATTATTTATTTTATAATTTCTTTTTTTCTTTTACTTCTCTTTTATATTTACTAGATATAAGCAAAACTATTAATGCTAAAACTACATTTAACCATTGAGTTATCTGTATAAATATGTTCACTTTATTTATAGTTAAATTTATTGCTATACATGCAACTCCTACTGTTAATATAGTCCAATATTGGAGGCTTATCCCCTCTGAATTTTTTAATTTTAATAACTTATATATTTGTGGAAAAAATGAATATATTAAAGTAAAGCTTCCCAAAGCTTGAGCAATATTCCCCCAAAAATGCAAATTAGTCATAATTAACATCTCCTATCATCAAATCTATTAAATTACTTTATGCTTTTTTCTTTACACTAAAATAAATTATTAATGCAGTAGTTAAAATAGCAAATACAACATTTATAGATTGGATAATTAATTGCACCTTTGGAACTTCACATATAAATTGATTTATACATATACAAGATATTCCAAAAGTCATTACTATCCAGTATTGTATACTATTGTTTCCTGGATTTTTTGTTTTTAATATAGTATAGATTTGTGGTAGGAAAGAATATAATACTAAAACTCCACCTATAATATTTATAATTGTTCCAAACTTTATTAAACCACTCATAGCACCCTTATCTTTAAAATTAAAACCTAAAAAATTTTTAGGTTTAATATTAAAAAAATAAGTCCCTCCCTTATTTTATTGATTCCTATTTTTTCTTTAATATCTATTAAGTTTCTAGAGATTTTATTATTAAATTAATATTTATTCCTCCTTTTCTTTAATATAAATATTTTTAATTACTTATACATAGATGCAAAAACTATACCAAAATACAATAAAAAAATAGTAATTTATATATATATTTCCCAACAAATTTGTATATTTTTCCTTAAAAATATTATTGAACGTCTATATTTCAAGAAATATTTCTGCTGTAAAACATTGTTAATTCACTCTATATAAAGAAATGTTTTTATTATAATGATAAATTACATATCATTTTGATAAATAATAAAGTCCCTTTAAATTTATTATTTTACTCTTAATTTATCATTTTAATAAATTAAAATAATTATATATAATTAGAGCAAAATGCTAATATATAAGCATTTTTATAAAATTCCAATTAAGTTTTATGAAACATTTTTATTTTCCTTTTACTATAGTAATTCAAAACTTAATTGTTAATATATATATTTAAGTATTAAAGTTTATCAATATGATAACATTTCCATTAACTCTATCACTTTAAAGTATATTTACTATGTTTTAAATGGTAGCTTAATGGAATTATAAATAAAAAAGTTAAAAGACTTATTATAAATCTCTTAACTTTTAATATAATTACTTTTTTAGTTTTTCTTCTTCTAATTTTACCTAATGTAACCATTCATAAGATTTTATTTTGCTTTAGATAATTATTTTAAGTTTTTATTAATATGCTTTTATTATTTTATAAAATTCTTTTAATTCAATTTTTGTACTTTTATCTAAACTATGCCATCTTATTCTTCTTATTGCACCTTCAAATGCATAAAATGTATTTATACATATATCATCATTATCTAAGCCTTTCAAAATCATTAAAGTCTCTTTGCTACCTAATTCTTTTAATTTTTCTTTAGAATCAATCACTACATTATTTAATCTTTTTTGGAATATATAAAATTATTTTTTTGGAGTTTATAGCTTTTTATTATTCTATTTCATATTTTTATATTTTAATGAAAATATTCTGTTAAATAATTTAGCTTATAAAGAGTAAACTAGTAATGCAACAAAATTATTTTATAAAGTGAAAGGAACTGAAATTAATGTATTTATTGAACTTTATTTTAATTTTAATAATAATTCTTTTATTATTATTATTTATTCCTCTAAACATAAACTTATATATAAATTCTGAGCAAATTGATAATTCTTATATAGATTTTTCTTGGTTATATCCTTTTTTAAATATTAGATTAATTGTTAATGAGGGTGATATTTTTATAAAAATCTATATTTTTAAAAAAAGCTTTAAAATTAAACAAATACAATTTAGTACTATTAAGTCTAACTATACTATTAAAGATAGAGTAAATATTCTTAAAAGTTTAAATTTAGATTATCTTTATTTAGATACTTATTATGGATTTAATGATCCTTTGATTACTGGTATATTATGTGGATTTATAAATTTAATACCTAATTATTTGGATAAAAATAAAATATATAACAATCCAAATTTTATGGTGGATACTTCTTACTTTACTGCAAAGGCATTTGCAAAAATAAATATATTTTACGCTATCATAAAAATTTTAAAATCTTATATTAAAAATTATAATAAAAAACTTTCCTACAAATATAGGTAAGAAAATAAGGAGGATTTAATAATGAATGCTAATAAATGCTTTGATGAAAATATGAATGCTGTTTTTACTAAGGTAGAAGACCATATAAAACATGAAAATCTTTTAGGTGCTCCTGTTTCTGTCCAAAATAAAACATTAGTACCTGTAGTTTCTGTAACTTTAGGTTATGGTAGTGGAAACATTTCCCCAAAAATGAATCAAAATGCAGCAGATTGCTCTCCAACCTTAGGATTAGGTGCTAGAATCAGTACTGATGCTATAATGGTTATGGAAAATGATTCTGTATCCATGTTGCCAGTTTCTCAGAAAAACAATATGGATAAAATTATAAATAAAATACCTGAAATGGTTACTAATTTCAAACAAAATATGGGACAAAATAGCCAACAAGCTGGATCTCAAAATACCAATGCTTCTCAGTCAACATCAACAAGTGCTAGTACTCAAAACACTAAAAAGAACTAGCTTTTAATGAAATATCAAAAGCTATGAATTTAGAAATATAATTTCCAAAATTCATAGCTTTTTAATTTTAAAATTAGATTTGTATTTTAGTATACTTATAATCATTTTTTAATATATATCAAAATTTTACTACTCTTTTGAATTTATAAATTATTATAACAACTTTTAAAGTTATTATAACTATTATAGTAATTTTTTATTTTATTATAATTTTTCATAACAAAAAAACATTACTACTATTATATAGTCTGCTATTGCATGAATTCTAAACTTTATGTTAATATTAAAAATGCCTATATTATCCTATAGGATTTAATGTATAATTAATATAATACATTCATAAGAAAGGATTGATCTTATGGCAAAAAAACATAAAAAAAAGACTTTATTTAGAATACTATTATCTACATTAGCTATTGGTTCCATTTTTTTAGCTTCTAACTCTAAAGAAAATTCTTGCAATGATAATGATTCAAAGAATGAATATAAGGAAAGCTCTATGGATGATAAATATGATCAATGTAATGCTTAGTAAAATTTAAAATAAAACCCCTTGTATTTATTTTATTATCAGGGGGTTTTATACTTTATATATTTTATTTTTTATTATATTTTTTTATTTGATTACATATGGAATAAAAAGATTTTTTATCTTTTCTATCCAGAGCCTCATCAAGAAAAGCATATAATGCCTGTAAATATACATTGTTTTTTTCTCTTTGGCTTAACACATATTCTTTATTTACTTCTTTTTTAAGATTTTTATTACTTTCTTTACTATTAACTTTATCTAAAGAATTTGTTAAATGATTCAATTCATTAATTACATTTCTTTCATAATATATGTTTTCCATAACCCTTATATAATAAGATAATTCTTCTTTATTTAATATAAAAAATACTCTAGTTTTACTATTATCTTCAGAAGCCAGCTTCACATAGTCCTCTCCTATTAAAGATATGCATATTTCTCCCTGGTCTTTAATTAAAAAATAATGTATAATATCTGATTGTTTATTAACAGTTATCTTCAAAACATTATAAAAATTTTTGAGAAAATTAATATACAATCTTAGATCTTCCTTAAACATATAAAACTTATTTTCTATTAATTTACCTTTATATGTTCTTCCAAAATAAAAATCAAAATAGCTTTCTCCTGTTATATATTTATGATAATATACTTTTATTTTGTCTGTAAATTTATTTAATGATCTAGACGTTGTGACCTCTGTACAATAAGTTAGCTTATTGAGCTCATCTTCAAATATCTCCATATATTTAACTTCCATGATACTCTTATACCTCTCCCTATTTACAATAATAATTAATATTTTTTATTCCACTTCCAATAAGTTTTATTTCCTATATTCTTTATATAAGTACTTTTAGGAACCTGTAACAACAATATAAATATAGAAAAAATATCCACATAGGAAGCAACTGCATTTATTATTATTATCACATATAAAAAATTATTTTTAATCCTTATAAAACTTAATCCTATGGTTGGCAATATAGTTAATATTATAAAAGGAAAAATTAGAGATATTACTAGCCTATTCCTTGTTATTTCCCCCTCAAAAAAGGAGTAAGATACTAACCCCTTAGGTATAAATCCAAAAATAGTTTGTTTAAAATTAGGGAAAGCCAAACTGTGTAGTATTTCGTGGATTGGTATAATAATTATAAAAGCTATAACTATGTCCTTTAAACTTAAATAAATATCTTTTACATAAGTATAATTTATCATATAAATGTAGATTAATCCTACTACTGATATAGCTATAGGTATACCTAATATTTGAGCTAATATAATTCCTGGTTCTTTTAATTGATGCCATTTGCTCTTATCACAGGGGTCGAAACTATCACCATTTTCATACTCTCCTATTTGAAATTTCATATAAATCAACTCCTGTTATAGTTATATAATTACTATTATACCATTAATTCAATATTTTGTTTTTTATATAAATATACTCAGTTTATATATAACCTTTGAAAAATATAATATAAAGTAATATAGTAAACCAATAAAAAAGCAAATCCTATTTACCTATTACATTTTTATAATATATAAAAAGACTGCCTGTTTATATTTTAAGGCAGCCTCTTCCTGTGTGTGTATATAATAAATCAAGGAAGGCATTTTAAATTTCAGGCTAACATTTTTCCTAATTATATATTGCTTTATTTGATATTTTTACAATTTAATAAGTTAACCCGCTTAACATATTTTATGTGTTGTTCTATAAAATATACTAGAATATTTTATAATTTCTCCTTCTCTATCTATTATAAGGTATTATAAAATATTTTTATATATTTATAAAAAAATGCTATAGATAAAGCTTTTATTAATAAATGTTTATTATAATATGATTTTTTACAACCTACCCTAATATTAATAAAATTCTATATACTTTAATTATTACATAGCATATAGAATCCTAATATTTGTTGTATTTTCTATTTAATGTTAAATGTAAAAATTATTTCATAAAAGATAAGAATATAATATTTAAAAAATCTAAATTATCTCTTCTATCCTCTTTATGATTTTCAATCATTACTCTTATTACAGAAAATATTGTCTCTATAAGCCTAAGAGATACATCATACTTCTTTTCTATTGCATCTGTAGAAATTTGTTCATTAAAAATCCCCTGTATTTCACCTATAATTTTTTCTTTAAAATAAACAAATTGTTCTCTTTCTCTAGAATTTTTAATATTAAAATCTATCTTTATAATTTGGTTACCAATTCCTTTTCTCATTTCTATATCATCATATAATATTTCTAAATATTTATTTATTTTTTTTTCTTTACTTATATCTTTATCTCTCTCTTCTTTTAATTTTAATAAAGTCTTTTCCCAACTTTTTACGAAAACTTCTAAAAATAATTCACTTTTTCTAGAATAATAGTTATATAAAGTACCGACAGCTACTCCAGACTCTTTGGCAATAAGCTTCATATCTACAGCCTCGTATCCATATTCCCCAAAAAGCCTTATTGATGCATTGCTTATTTTCTCTTCTATATCTTTTATTATTTTTGGCATATTGAACACCTCATTCATGACCTTAGATTCATTATATATCAATATATTTTACTTTCTACAGCATCCATTGTCAATTATTTCTATCTATACTTTTATTCTAACTAAAAGCATTTAATTATTTATAGTTGTATATCCTTATTTAATACATATAATTATTCTAAGCTTTAAATGAAATTCTCTAATATAAATAATGATTTGCGAAGTAGTCATTATACATATAATATAAAATTTAAACATAGAATATCTAAAATTCTAATCACTTTGGAACTCTTCTACTTGTATATAAAATTTTATATTTTGAGCTATAATTATTTTTTCTACTTTTAATTTATATTGTTTATTCTTTATCTTCATTATTCTGTTATCTACTACTTGTACCAATATATCACCATCTATTTTGTCTAATTCTTTTCCAATTAAATTATTAAATTTTTCTTTTATATGTTTTTCTAATTCAATAGTTACTAATTCATCTTCTATTTCTTTATTTTTAAATTTAATATCTACTTCTATCTTTTTTACTATAAGCTTTTTCTTGCTTAATTTATTTTCTAATCCCTCTAACCTAACTTGTTGATCTTCTATTATATTATTTAAATAATTTATTTTTTTATGATAATTTTCTATTCTATAACTTATGAATAAACTAAAAAAAACTATACCTATTGTGCCTCCTATAACTAACCCTACACAAAAAGAAAAAAAATATTTATTTTCTTTATTCATCTATTGAAATATTCTCCCCATTTTTGTAAAAGCTCTATGCCATTTACCGCTAAGTTAGCACCTATTAAGGAGGCAAGAATATAAAATATTTGTTTGAACATTCCCCTTAGCTCACCTTTAAATATTCCCTCTTCCAAAATAGAAAAAGAGGAAAATGTTCCCCCTAATGCTGTAGCTACTGCCCATATTTTTATAGAATTAGAGATATCCGCCATAATTTTAAAAGGGGGGTGATTTAATAAAATTGCAGCAATGCCTGAAAAAACACTTGCTCCTATTATTACTCCAAAGGATACCATAAAACTATATACTAAATTTCCCAAGAATACCTTCATAAAATTCACCTAAAAAACATTATCTATCTTTATAAATTTATGATTTACTATTATTTTTTATTCTCCTTTATAATATTATATAAATAATTTTTTTTATTTTGCTTAATAAGAATTTATAGTTTTAAATTTATTTTATTTACCTATAGTTTGCCATTCTTCATAAAAACTTGTTAAATTAGATAAACTTATACCTTTGTCTTCTGCAATTATTCCACCTTTAGCTTTATCTATACTTTCACCTAAATAATTTATTTGGTCTAATTCTGAACTAAATTGAACTCTTTTTAAAACCTTATTCCATGCTAAATTTAATTTTTCTACTTCCTTTTCTGCATTACTCCAATCTTCATTTTTTACATATTCTATTGTAGTACTTATAAATTTATCTACATTTTCTTCTTGGGTTCTAGGCTTTTTCATATAACCTGAACTTAACATAACAGCAACAAAAAAACCTAAGGTTACTATTGGAATTATTCTTACTAAAAATCTTCTCATATAATCACCTTCTAAAATTTATTTCATAAATATAACTTTAATAACATCTTAATTTCTATTTTTTATGATTTTATTACTTAATTAAAATTAATATTTAGATAAATACAATGCTCAAATGGAATAAATTTAAATACAAAAAATAATAAGATATGATAAAACAATTAGTAAGGTCCTTTATAGTCTCCTATATCTATTATTCTTTTTAGATGATCTTTATATGTATCTACATAAATTTGATTATTTTCATTTATAGTAGCTAAAAAAACCTCTGATGAATCTTTAATATTTCTTTTTTTCAGTTCAGCTTTTAACCATTCTTTATCCCTATTTATTTCTCTTAAATTATCCTCTACTATTTTTCCATCATATATAAGTTCTCTACTTATGCCTGTTTTACTCTTAGATATATTTAAATCTTTGGCAGTTACTGGCTCTAATTCTGGTTTTTTTAGAACAGATAATTGACCATCAGATTCTAATACTGCAAACTCTACTTCTGCTAAATCAAAAATGTCTTTTCCTCTAAGTTGTTCTAAAACATCTGATACTCTGTATCTCATTTTTCTTAAGGTATCCTCCATTATTTTACCATCCATTATTACAATAGTAGGCTCCCCTTCTATATATTTAGCTGCATATCTCCATTTTAATGTTATCCATTGCAGCAAAAATCCTATAATACACCAAGCTAAAAGTCCGACCCAATGTGACCAAGCTGTACTTTCCAAATCTGTACTTAATGTAGAGGCTGTAGACCCTATAGTTATACCAAGAACATAATCGAAAAAAGTAAGCTGACTTATTTGCTGCTTTCCCAATATTCTTGCAAATATTAAAAGAGTAAAGAATCCTATTACAGCTCTAACAAACACAACTAAAGCTTCATTCAATTGAAACACTCCCTAATTATAGAAATTTTTTCTATAATTAGTATCCTACTCTTTTCTTTTTTTATGCATTTCAATTAATCTTGTTATCTTAAAAACATATAATAAAAATATTGATACTCATTCTATATAATCTCTAATTACTAATATCAATTGATAATTAGTTTCCATGTTTATTTTGTTGCATTTATGCTATATTATGCATATAATAGTATAAGTGTTTATTTTCAATTAATAACGAGGTGAAAAAATGAAAAATGAAGAAAGGTTAAAAATAGGCAATGAAGTTTCTAATTTAACTATTGTAGTAAATATAATTTTGTCCTTTGTAAAAGTACTATTTGGCATCATAGGACATAGTGCTGCTACTATTGCAGATGGTATACATTCTCTCTCTGATGTTTTAAGTACTATTGCAGTAATCATAGGTCTTAAAATATCTTCTAAACCTGCAGATAAAGATCATCCCTATGGTCATGAAAAGCTTGAAGCGATAACTTCTAAATTATTGGCTACTATGTTATTTTTTACCGCTTTATTCATAGGTTATAGTGGCCTAAAGGTTATAATAAACAAAGATTTTTCTGTTCCTTCAAAAATAACTATTTATGTTGCTATTTTATCCATAGTCACAAAGGAATGGATGTATAGATATACCTTAAAGGCAGCTAAAGAAATAAACAGTACAGCCCTTGAAGCAGATGCTTGGCATCATAGATCAGATTCTTTCTCATCTATAGGAACACTTATAGGAATAGTTGGAGCTAGACTTAAATATCCAATATTAGACCCTATAGCATCTTTAGTAATATGTATATTTATAATTAAAGTTTCCATAGATATTTATAAGAATTCTATAAATCAACTTGTAGATCACTGTGCCGACGAAAAAACCATTAATATGATAACAGAACAAATCGAATCTATTAAAGAAGTGGAAAAAATAGATGAATTAAAAACTAGGCTCCATGGAAGCAAGCTTTATGTAGATGTGGAAATTGCTCTTGATTATAGATTATCTTTAAAAGAATCTCATAATATAGCAGAAAAGGTCCATGACAAAATAGAAGCAAGCAACAATAATATTATTCATTGTATGGTTCATGTAAATCCCTATGAAGAATAATAAAGTTTTATCTTAAGATACATTATTTAACTTTGAAAGCTGTCAAGATATGCCTTTAATTTTAATATAACAAAAATAAAGAATATAGGTAATAATATATGAATAAACTTCCGTAGTTATTAATCTAGCATATTTAAAAATTGACCAATCACCTCACAAAACATTAGGTGACTGGTCATGAATCCGCAAGATAAGACTTAACTAAGTAGAAACTTTCTAATAGAATCTTTAATTTAAAACTTCTTAGCCAAATAAATTGGCTTAAGAAGCTTCTTTTTTATACTAGTAGCCTAAAATTAAATCTATTTCATTGTAAGGTATACTCCTTTTATCCTAAATAAATATTATAAAATTATTTTTTATTTTCGTTATCTAAAACTATTTCTTTATCATCTACCTCTTTTATGTAATGTACGTCTTCGGAATCTGAACTTAATTTTTCTAATCTATCTAATAAATCTTCATTAGTTTTTTCTAGCTCTTCTATTTTATTTGAAATATCTTTATTTTGTTTTTTTATACCTCTCTCTTTTTTTATTCCCATAATACCTGTAATAACTGCCCCTATAACAGCTGATAATAGGATTATAATTGCTAAAGAAAAATTAATTTCCCAAAACAAAATTTTTATTGGTATAGCTGCTGAATTTTGTATAGCAAATATAGCTACAATAAGTGCCATTATAAGAGAAAATACAAATCCATTTCTCATAAAAAATCCTCCCTTTATTTTATGTAATAACTATATAATACAACAATCTTTGTACTACTATCAACTTACTTATCTTAAACAAATTCATGAAATTAAAATAATTTAAATTTTAAGAATATAATTTTCAAACATAGATGCTAAAAAGTATACCTACATTATTTAGCTATTATTACTTCTATACCATTAGCTTTGAATTTATTTAATAATTTTTCTTCTTCCGCTATAAATTCCTTAAGACCATATATTATTATTTTACTTATTTCCTTTGTTTCACAAACCTTTAAAAGGGACACATTGTTAAGCTTAGAGTGATCTAAAAGAACTATAATCTCTTTATTTACAGACATAGCTCTGTTTTTAGTTTCTACTTCAAAGGCATCTATGTCTGTAAGCCCTGCTTCAAAAGATAAAGCCTTAGCTGATATAAAAGATTTTTTATATTAAATTTCTTAAAAGATTCTTCTACATAGGAACCTACTAAGGATAAAGAACTGTGTCTTAAAATTCCACAGGCTACTATTCTCAAAAGAAGCCTGTGCTGTTACTACACTTATAGAATTTGTAACTACTGTTACTTTTCTATCTCTTATAATTTACATATTGCTAGGGTTGTAGTACTAGCATCTATCATGATAACATCATCATTTTCTACTAATTCTCCTTCATATTTACCTATAATAGCTTTTTGATCCTTATTTTTTAATATTCTACCCTTTAAAGGATCATCTACAACTTTTTTACATTTTCCTTCAGATATACGAGTAGCTCCTCTATAGGTTCTAAGTAATTTTCCACTGCTTTCTAACTTTTTTAAGTCTCTCCTTATAGTCATTTCTGACACCTGTAATTTCCCACTTAATTCCATTATATCTACAGTTTTATTTTCTTCTATTTCTGTTAATATTTTTTCTCTTCTAATTTCAAGTTTAAGTTTCATATTTCTTATCTATCACTAATATTTTTATTTTATAATTAATTATGAAATAAAAATATCACTAAGTTATAATATAACTTATCCACCACCACCATTTTTTACAAAATAAGTATTTAAACATAATGGTTTTATTACAAGTATGTTCACCTGATTACTGAAAGGCCTTATATGTGGTAATTATGATTTACCCCAACCTTTTTCTTCCTTTACTTTATTTAATTTCTCCACTTGTAGTTCATTTAAAGTCTTTATATTTCCTATTATTTTTGAATAAATAGTTACTTTCTAAACCATTTCTAAATTTAATAAGAAACTCCATCTACCTCATCATTATTTTTTTCAATTGTAATTATAAGCTTATGAGGAAGACAAGTTGCTGTCTCTCCAGGATTTTTTAACACTCCTGACTTTATACAAATCTTATTACTGCAATTTGCATCTATAAATCTAATGGATCCCTCATCTACTTCTATAATATTATAATCTCTATACCTACCTTAACTATAGTTAATTCTGAACTGTCTTTTTTCTTTTACTTTAGATAAATCAATTTTTTCTATAACTTTACCATCCTGCTTTATTGCAGCTACAGCCTTTTCAGATTTTGAAGAGAATTTAAAGAAAATTACACTTAATATACTTAAAACCAATAATGTAGTAACTATATACATTACTATTTTATCACCTTTTTTCATTAGCCCCCTCCTATTAAACTATAAATATAATCAATATATTACATCAATCTATATAATAAATCCATACAAAAAGAACCCTCTTTATTAGGGTTCTTTTCTTTAAGTAAGGAGGTCTATTCTTAACCTATTGGGAAGCCGTTATATTTAATATTCTACAAATGTTAAAAAATTCCTTTAAATAATAAAAAAGGGCAGCCTTTAATTAGACTGCCTCTAAAATTATCTATCTTGTTAAATATTGTTTTTCTACCCATTGAGGTGTTCCTCTTGCAACTAAATACCAATTTCCATATTCAGCATATACATCTACTTTATCACCTTTTTTTAAATTTCTAGTTACTGAACCGTTTTGTCTTGGATAATCTCTTGCTACTGTTGGTGATGTTACAGTAAATGAGCCAGATAAAACTGGTTTAGCTGATGAATTTGTTATTGCATTTGGTACTTTTAAACTTATAGTTTCTGTACATATAATCTTTCTATTATTATCATATCCTCTAACTGTTATTTTATAAGTTGCACCTGGTGAAAAAGGCTCCCCACCATTTCTAACATTTATATACTTATTTGTTCCTTTATATAATTTTGTGTATTTATCGTTTTCTGGTACTTTTTCAAATGCCCATGATGACTTATCATCATTATCAACCCATGCAAAAACTCTAGCTACATCATCAGAGTAGTCTTTTATTATTAAATTCATTGCTGAGGTACCATTATGAGGTAATGCCCCCCAACCGTCTACTTTAACATAAGGTTGTTGTTTATTTATAATTCTTCTACCTGCATAAAATCCATATACTGGTGCAATTTTTACTACATCTCCTAATTTAGGAGAATGTATCATTTGCCCATTTCCAACATATATACCTACATGGCCTGTATGTGGGAATACTAAATCTCCAGGTTGTAAATTACTTTGTGATACTGCAATCCCTACATTAATTTGATCATAAGTTGTTCTGGGCAAATTTATTCCAGCAGCGTTTCTATATACATATTGCACAAATCCAGAACAATCAAATCCTGATGGAGTTGTTCCATTAGTAGCATATGGAGTCCCTATAAATTTTTTGGCATAGTTTACTATATCTTGTCCATTTGCCGCAGCTTTAACATTGCCTACATTTAGTGCTAAAACCATAAAAACAGCTAAAAAGATACTTAATATAGTTGTCTTCTTTTTCATCTTCATTCCCCCTATTGATATTTTTATTTTGGTTTAATACCCTATAATTACAACATTCTTTACAATTAATTGAATTCCTTCTTTTTTTATCCTACATTTTTTTACTTTTTATATATTTCAATATATCTTTAAATTAAAATTGAATAATCACTTTAAATTTTTATTAATAAATTACTAATTTTCTTTAAAATTTTTATCAAAAAACAAAAAAAGAGCCCCCACTATATACATGGGCTCCTTTTTATTAAAGAAGGACTTTGATAATGAATTATAGAAAATCATCATATTTAATATTCGCCAAATGTAAAAAAATTCCTCCTAGAACAATTGAATAAATAATTTTAAAATTGGATCTGACTAATTATATACTATAAATTAAAACTTATACTCTGGTATAAAAACAAAGTAGCTCCTTAATTGGAACTACCTTCAAAAGCTTAATATCTTACATATTTACCATACACATATCCCCCATGTGGTGGATAATAAATGTGTATCCAATCTCCTTCCTTACGATATAATTGTACTTTTGATCCATTAGGTAAAGCCTCTAATATTCTGCTAAATGTTGATTTCTTTTCCCTAACCTTTACACCACTTGGTGTATTTATTGTACCTGTTTTACCATCTAAGTTAATCCATCCAATATTATTAGATGGTTGACTTGGTGCGGATGTTACATTTGAACCTAAAACACCATTTACTATTGCTTTGGCAATTCCATTCATTCCATATTTATTAAGTATAGCTACATCCCCAGAACTATCTATAAGACATACTTCTATATAAATTGTTTTGGGTTTAGTACTTTTAGTTAGTGCTAAAGGCTGGTCTTTAATCTCCCTATTCCTAAATCCTATACTATGTGCTCTACATCTTAATTCTTTATCTATTTCCCATACTAATTGCCTTGTTAATACTTCTTCTTTTAATCCATTTATTCCTCTAGTTCCTACATCTCCACCACTTAATGTGTGTCCTGGATTTAAATTAAATAACATAAAACATTCCTCCTAATTATATTTTAATAATAAAAAAGAACAGGTTTATTCCTGCTCTTTACTTTCTTTTACCGCTTGTCTAGCTGAACTTTGTCCAAAGTAAAACCCTATTATTAATGTAAATACAGAAAGAAATTCTGTACTTGACATATTAGTTTTTAATGCTAAAATGCAAAATAATATATTACTTTGTTCAAAAGTAACATTCTCTTATTTATATATATTTTATAGCAATTATGAAAACCCTATTTTTATCTACCTTTATGTTACACCTATATATTTTTTTACTTATCATTAATTATATATTTTATTATTTTTATATCATCAATACCATAAATACTGAACATTTTTTGGTTTAATATTTTGTAATAATATTCTGTTTGCTTCACATTTTTATTTTTTAAAGTTTGAAAAACTTTATTTACTAATATTTCTACTTCCTTCTGATCCCTTCTATTACAATTTTTTATTGGTATTTTATTCAATCTATATTTTTTTAGTTGTGGAGTAGAGTCTTTATTTGTTATTAAGTAATTTTTGTAATACCAATTTATTAACTGGGAGTTTAAAACACCTAATATATATTTATAACTAAAGGGGTCTTTTAAATTAATTATTCCATATAAGGACTGCTCTATTATAATACCTTCTTCATCATAAGCTGCTATAATTTCATTTCCTGTTTTTCTAACTAATATTTTACCTTTATATTTTAATTTTTTTAAATCTTTTGTTCCACCTTTAATATTTTCATCTTTAAAATCATAATAAAAATAAGAATGGCATATAAATTTTTTTATATTTTTACCTTTATATATTTTAATATAATGCTTATCTATATTGTCTTTATATATATTTTTACAATCTCCTATAAAGCCTGTAAAAGTATCACTTATTTCTGATAGGAAACTAGAATTTTCTAAAATTTTATTTTTTATTTTTTCATTACAACTATTATTATCAAATGTAAATCCATACTCATTACAAGAAAAAAGTTCATCTTTATTTATTTTATATTCATCTTTTCCTTGTACTTTAATTTTTATTTTATTAAAACATTGTTTGTTTTTTTTCAAAATAAATACCATTCCATCTGTTATAACTCCAGAAAAGGATATATTAAAAAATAAATTTTTAATCTCATATTTATTCAATATTTCATTTCTTAATTGTATATATTGAGAATTTCTACTAAAATTTATTGGTACAACAAAAGCTAAATATCCCTCTTCCTTTGTTTTTTCTAAAGCTCTTTTAATAAAATATTCAAATAAATTAGGAGAATGTACACATTGACCATAATTTTTAATATAATAGTCTAAAGAATTTTCCCAGCAAGCTTTCTTATTTTTTCTAGATAAAGAAACCCACGGAGGATTCCCTATAATATAATCAAATTCATTTTTCCAAAATTTATATAGTTTAAAATATATTTTCGAATTATATACTTCCTTCTCTTTATAATTAATAGATTCTTCAATATCTTTATTTTTTATTTTATAGGTTTTAAATTTATTTTTATTTTTTAAATACTTAATATTAGGTTTGAAATCTTTTTCCCATCTTATAAGACTATCACAATTAACAACATTTACTTTAGCTACATAAGCTTGTACATCTTTTAAAAGTAAATTTATAGTCATTATTTGGGTGGCATATATATCTATATCCGCAGCATATATACAATTATTAATTATATGGTAATGTAAATTTTCCTTTTTCCAATAATATTCACCAGTTATATTAATAGTTACATCTTTTTTTTTAATAATATAAATATTTTCCTTATATTTTTCTTGCAAACCTTCTATGTTTTCTAAAAAAATTTTTTTCAGCTTGTCATAGGCTTTAATAATAAAATATCCCGCTCCTGCAGATACATCTATTACTTTAACAAAAGGGTTTTCCAATGGTGAAAATTCATAAAAAATATTATCCAATATGTAATCAATAATATGTTCTGGTGTGTAAAATATCCCCATAGATTTTTTATATTCCTTGTCTATTATTTTTTCATATATTTCTCCTATTTCACCACTACTATGTATAAAATCAAATTTATTTATTTCATCTATAATTCTATTTAAAAATATATTATATCTATAAAATAAATTATCTTCATAATTCAAAAAATCTTCATTATCTAAACTATAATAACTAGGATTTATATGTTCATATTTTATATTGTCTTTGAATACAAATTCTAAAAATTTTTTATTAGTATTATTAAATACCAAATTTACAAGATTTATAGTATCTAAAGTTAATACATAATATTTTATATTTTTTTTAGCAAGTTCACCTCTTATATTATTTTTCTCCATAAATATTTTTGAAATTATTATTTTATTCATAAGCACATATAAAGCTTTATTACAAAATAAAGTTTTATCTTCATTGTTTAAATATAATCTTTCTAAATCGTATAAGTCCTCAAATACTAATTGTAAATAATTACAATATTTATTTATGCAAGATATATCTTTTGTTTTATATGAATTATACCCTACCCTCATATTTCATCCCCCATATCACTTATACAAAGCTATTCTATTTAAATATTTATATTTAAATAGTACTTGTTACTTTACCGAAATAAAAGCATTATCTTTTATATAATATCTCCATAAGAAATCTCTAGCCTCCTCAGCATAATCTATTCCTACTCTTTTAGCTTCAATAATTTCAAAATCATTATAAAAAGCATCCTCTACATATAAACTAGAACTTTCACATAAATCCTCCCAATTATTATACTTATTAATACTAAAAGCCATACAAAGCTTTGAAGGTCCTGAAGTTAGATTTTTTCTCTGATAATTATTTAATTCTTGAAATTCCTTATTAAACCTTAATTTTGATATAAAATTCATATTTTCTAAAGGCTCTATTGCTCTTATAAGAACACCTTCTGCTTCCCCTTCTTTTTTACATATTATATTAAAGCAAAAATACTTACCATATATAAAATATACATATGCTATACCTGGTTTCCCATAAAGGGGTTCCGTTCTTTTAGTTCTTCTCCCTCCATAGGCATGAGAAGCTTTATCTATAGCCCCAATATAAGCTTCTGTCTCTACTATTTTTCCCCTTAATGTGATACCGTCTATTTCTCTAACTAATACTTTCCCTAATAATTCTTTTGCTAATACTCTAGCATCCTTAGCATAAAAATCCCTTGTTAATCTCAATTTTATTCCTCCTAGGACTCAACATTTTAATAATTTATTTCTTTCCTATATTTATATTCTAATCATATATTTTTATATTATCATTCTTATTAACTTTATACTAACTTTTAAAATAAATTTTTATATAAAAATATTTATATAGCAAATCTAAAAAACAACTTCAATAAACATATTATTAAACTTTACTAATTCTACACATGTCCAAATTAAAATAGTTTAATTTATATAGTACTAATATTTTTAATAATATAATAAAAAGTCCATTGCTAGTTCAAGTAAAATTTCTTTTTAAAATATACTTTACTTAAACTATTGCAAATGAACTTTTTATTTTAATATATATTTACAGTTAAAAATTTTATAAGTAACATTGTTTACTTTTTTTTATAAATATAAATTACAATTGATTTTTAAGCTATGAAACCTTTTTCAGTTAATATTTCTACAGCTTTATCATAATTTTTATCATTTACTTTTATAACAGGACCTGTGCATCCCATACCACTTTCTGCATATATCTCTTCTTTCCAAAGCACCTTTTGCGCATCTTCTATATCCATTACATCTATACCACTAATAGAAGCTGTAGCTATTTCCTTTGTAGGCATTGGAACTTCTTCTTCATATTCTGATTTTTTATTTTCTTTATTTTCTATAGAATTTAATATATCCTTTAATTTAGCTTTATTAGCCTGTTCAAACTCTTCTTTTATCATTTTATTTATATTTCCTTTAACTAAATCCTTTGCATATTCTATGGCATTAGCCACTACTGGCACACCTGAGGCTCTAGATAAAATCAGTATATTTCTTTCATAATCCTCTCCTATACCTGGACCATAGCCATATCCAAAGCCCTCATAACTTCCTCCAGTAGTATAAGAAGAAAATACTTTCATTAAAAGGTTCCCTGTAAGGGTATCTGTTACCATAATATCTGGTGTCCCTGTTAAAAGGTCATTTCCTCTCATTACAGATCCACCATCTGCTCTTAAAGAGTTAGCAAAATTTATTTTATAACCATTTTTATCTAATTCCTTTAATGCCTTCTCTACTTGTCTTGCTCCATCTAAATTTAACATACCCACTGTAGGTTCTTTTATCCCCACAGCTTTAGCTGCTATTATTCCATATATTGCATTTTTAACCATAGCTTCTGTTCTATTCATAGAAGCTGTTCCTGTAGTTGTGGCTAAAAACATCTCTTTTCCTTCAGCTGGAGTAACAACCTTTCCTACAGTAGACACCCCTATAGGAAAGTTATAATGCATAGTAACCGCCGCATCTATATATTTTGTATCTAATAATTCCTCCATTTTATTATACATTTCGTCTTCTTTATTAGCTTCTACTATCTCTAATTCTGTATCTACTTTAGGTCCTATTAAAACTACCTTTATATCCTTATGTTTTTGGGCAGCAACTTCAGCACCTTTTACCAAATTTTCAACGCCATGTTCGCTACCTAAAGTAGTAATTCCTACTACTACCTTTTTGCTAAAGTCCCCTTGTTCTATATATTCTGCAATATCTAAAAGAGTTTTGCCTATTATTTTATTAACTTCTTTATTCTCCATACTATACATCACCTCTTATTCTTCTATTAGCTGTGATGCTAATTTTTTTATGGATTCTGCAATTATCTTTCTTACTTGATCTTCTGAAATTCCCTTTTCCTCTTCTTGATATCCTGTATTTCTTTCTATAATTATAGATACACCATCAAATAAATTTGTCATACGCCCTAAAAATAAACTACCTTTTCCTACTATCATAACTCTGTTTAAATCGCCCTCTGTTAAATCCTTTCTAGCAAATCCTAAATAAGGAACACCAGATGGAATATGTCCTTGTGTTGGCGCCCAACCTGACATACCATGATTTTGTATAAAATCTTTTAATTCTTTCTTTTCTATATGTTTTTTCTTAACCCCTAAAGCTCCTATCATTTTATAGTTTGCCTGTGGTACATCCCCTGCCCCTGCTGGTTTTGTTATATCTGGATTTTGCATTTCAACAGAATACTTATCTACATCAGTTATTTTTAAACCAGCTTTGTCTAATGCATCTGTAACCAAAGAACTAATTACCGCCTGTGGAGAAGATCCTGTTCCTACAGTATGTTTTCCTACTAAGTCTGTTCTAAGTATTGGGTTTATTCCATCATTTTTACTTACTAAAACAGCAAATCCACCTAAGCAGTCCTCTAATATAGGCATTCCCTTTTTCACATGGTCCTTTCCGTTCATACCTAATTTGGCACTTGCTCCTCCACCAGCTATAACCACATTATCATATACTCCTGATTGAACTAAAGCTGAAGCAGCTATTAAAGAGTGGCTCGGCCCTGCGCAAAATCCTCTCATATCTGCTCCTGTAGCATTAGTGAATCCTGCTACTTCTGCAAGAGATTTTGCAAAATTTCCTCCACCTCTTTGATTCATATCTCCACAAGCTTCTTCAGAGCACTCTATAACATAATCTATCTCTTCTGGATTTATATTATTTTTAGCTATAAGATTTAATAAAGATAAAACACCAGATGCTTTTACTACTAAATTCTCTAACATAGTATGTGCACTTAAATTCACATCTACATCATGAGCTTTTTTTACACAACCTACTAATGTACCTTCATTATATAGGCCTTCTGCTCCTTCTTCATCTACAATTTTTTTGATTTCTTCTATAGCTACTCCCTCTTTTATTTTAGAAATCATATCTTCATTTATAAGTGGATGCTTTTCTAACTTATTTTTTACGTTCTCTACAAAGGATTTTTCTAATAAAACTAAATCGAATACATCACATATTTCCATTAGTCCTATAAATTCATCTTGAGGCATCATTTCCCCTAATTTACCAAATCTACTGCTCTCTTCTATCTTTTTATCCCACCAAGGCATTTCTATTTCACCTAACTGATCCGGTGTCATGTTTCCTATATAAGTTTGGTTAGGTGCATAATTTAAAACATCTTCAAAATTCCTTAAATGCTTAGGAAGTTCCTTAAGATATTCAGAATCTGGATTAACTACTTTCTCTGTAGTTTGAGTAGTTCCATTGTGAAGTACCATATCTGGAGTATGAACCAAAATATATGATGCCCCTTTTATTACTGGATAATTCATAGCTGTTCCCCCCTAATATTTAGGAGGCTGAATTATAAACATATACAGCCTCCTTAATTTTATAATTCTTTATTTACCCACTTTACATGTTTTAATCAAGAAATTTACAAAATTCTTCTCTTATATCTGTCATTTCCTCTATGATTTCATCTACTTCTAAAACCATTTCCATCATACCTATTTCTTCTTCATAAACTTCTTCATTTACTTCTTCTTTAAATTCTGGTTCTACCGCATGATAAACTCTTAGTCCTAACTGGACATTGGACAATGGACCTGCAAAAGTTGGATCACCATTAGTAACTGTCTCAGCAGCAAGGCCTGCTGCTTCTCCTTCTGCTGCCCCTAAAATTACTAGTATATTTTCAGCACCGTGTTTTTCTGTTAATGTTTTTACTCTTTTTTGATTTTCCAAATCCATCGCTCCAGCGGCAGTTCAAACAAAGCATTCTGTTGATGAAAATACTACTTCTGCTCCTGTACCCTCTATGCATTTTTCTATAGCTGGGCCTGGGATTCCATCCCTATCTCCAATTATAATTACTTTTTTTCCTTTAAATAAACTCATTAAAATTCCTCCCTTAATTTATTTGTATTTTAAATTCCTTGATCTTTATATACACACTTTAAATGGCTAAATAAATTTTAAATTTTATAGTACATGTTTTGTTATCATAGCTTCTATATTTGCTTTTGTAGCATCTTCTTTAACTACCTCTTCTAGCTTTTCTCCATCTTTGTATAAAATTATAGTTGGAAGTCCTAAAACTTTTTGAGATATAGCAAGTCTTCTAGCTTTACTAGTATTTAATTTACAAAATTTAATCTTATCTTCATATTTTTTTGATAATTCTTCTACATCAGGCATTAGAGCCTCACATGGAACACAACCATCTCCAAAATAATCTACTAATACATAACCTTTTGTCTTTAATACCTCTTCTTCAAAAGTCTTTTTGTCTAATACTAACATTTTATAACCGCCTTTCAAATAATTTTATATATATTTAAAAAGTATCTTCAACATATTTATAAGCTTCTACTGCTGCTATAGCACCATCTGCCGCTGCAGTAACTACCTGTCTTAATGATTTTTCTCTTATATCACCAGCAGCAAATACTCCTTCTATATTTGTCTCCATTTTATCGTTAGTTTTTATATATCCTGCTTCATTCATAGTAATAATATCTTTAAATAAATTGTTTATAGGTAAATATCCTACAAAAACAAATATTCCAAAAGTTCCATCATCCTCATCTGCAAAGTATTCAGTTATTTCTCCTGTCTTTTTATTTTTAAATACTGCAGATTCTACTATTCCATCACCTTTTATTTCTTCTACTACAGAATCCCACATAATTTCTATCTTAGGATTTTTAAACACTTTTTCCTGTATTGATTTAGCACCTCTTAGAGCATCTCTTCTATGAACTACTGTTACTTTTCTTGCAAATTTTGTAAGATATAGGGCTTCTTCTAAAGCTGAATCTCCCCCTCCTATTACAAATACTTCTAAATCGGTAAAAAAGTCAGCATCACAAGTAGCACAATAGGATACTCCCTTTCCTATTAGTTCATTTTCACCTTTGCAACCTATATGCCTAGGAGCAGCACCGGTAGCTATAATTACAGATTTTGCTTTATACTCTTCCTTTTCTCCCTTTATAATTTTTATTTTTCCAGTAAAATCTACCTCTTTAACATTGTCTTTTTTTCTTTCTGCTCCAAATTCTTCTACCTGCTCTTCCATTCTCTCTACTAAAGTTTTTCCTGTAGCATTTCTTACAGAACCTGGATAGTTAGCTACTTCATCTGTTATTACTATTTGTCCACCTGCTTTGTTTCTCTCTAATATTAAAGTTTTTAATCTAGCTCTTGCAGCGTATAACCCTGCTGATAATCCTGCTGGACCAGAGCCTATAATTATAAGATCATAAACATTATCCATATCTTATCCCCCCCATAATTTAACATTAGAATCTTTATATCTATTTTTATTAGATTATATTTTTATTAACACACTCATTTAACTAAAATTATTATTTTAACTCCTTAAAATCTGTGAAATAATTCTTCCTTTAATTTTAAATTTTTCTTTTGATTAAAGTAAACCCTCTAGAAATTTTTATTCAAAAACTGTTTGTTCATCTATATCTGTTTCTAAAGCTTTTAATGCTTTTTCTGTAAGATCATATCTTAATTCAAATTCTCTCTCTTTATCTAAGCCAGGATTTCCAAGTGGATGAGGTATTGCTATAGTTGGAACTATTCTATTAGCACCAACTGTAAGAGAAATTGGAACTACTGTACACATATGCACAACTGGAAGTCCTCCACGTTCTATTTCTTTTACTAGTGTTGCACCGCAACGAGTACAAGTTCCTCATGTGGAAGTTAGTATAACTGCATCAACACTATCTTCCTTTAACTGATTTACTATTTCATTTCCAAATTTCATAGAAGATGCTACTGCTGTACCATTTCCAACAGTACTATAGAAATATCTATGAAGAGATCCTATTTTTCCTTCCTTCTCCATTTTTCTTAATACATCTACAGGTATAACTCTGTCTGAATCTTCATTTGCATAGTTAGGATCATATCCTCCATGGGCAGTTTCATGAGTTTCTGAATTTAAATCCATAAGTCCTTCTATATCATATTTACCATATTTTGATGCACTAGAGGATTCTATATGATCTGGATTTCCCTTTGGTACTATTCCACCAGAAGTTACAATAGCAATTTTACATTTTGATATATCCTCTACAGCTTTATTAGGTTCTACCCTATCAAAAACCGGCATTTTAAATTCTGTAACAAATTCTTCATTTTTCAATTTTTTCACAAGAAGATTTACTGCTCTTTTAGATCCTCTTTCTTCACTAAAGTAATTTTTTCTTATACCTCTCTCTATATATCCTTCTTCTTCAGGTAGTCCTATCTCTTCCCCTTTTCCCATCTTTAATGCGAGTTTTGCCATAACAGGTAATGCTTTTCTCATACCTACTGCACTTTTCTTTGTTTTAAGAATATATAAAGATTTTTTATATAAGTCTACTCCTGGATTTTCTTCATACATAGCTGTTAAAACCTTTATATTTAATTTCTCCTCTACTTCCTTTGCAATAGTTCCACAAGCTACTCCATATCTTCCAGCATTAAAAGCAGGTCCTGCTACAAACACATCCGCATCATATTTTTTAACCATTTCTAAAATAATATTTTTAGCTTCCTCTATATTTTCATTAAAATATGAATCTCCACAAATAACTGTAGCAACTATCTCAGCTTCACCTTTAAATAAAGAATTAAGTTGTGTTCCTGGACCTACAGGCTCCTCCCTTACTTCTGGTTTATAATCCGCTTTCTCTTCTCCTCCAATACCTGCATAAAACTGATTTATATAATGAACTACTTTAATCATTTATTTTCCCCCCTTGATTATATAACTACATTCTAATAGCCTTTAGCACTTAAATAGTTAAAACCAACTTCACTGGTAGCTCCTGTAATAACTTGAATTTCTGCCTCTATAGAACCATCCTCTTTTAAAGAACCAACATGTCCACCTGCAATTACATCTGCTACCTCAGCATGACCAATAATTTTTTCCATTGGTGGTAGTGTTACAACCTCATTAGCATTTCCTCCTGTAACTACTGCATCTCCCTTTGGTGTAGAATCAGCTAAAGACTGTGAAGCTCCATTTTGTCCTGCATACTCATCTGTTATTAGTACTGTTTTTATTCCTTTTTCACTTATCTTATTGCAATTCATAACAAGATCTGCATCTGGATTTCCAAAACCTTCTTCTGAAATTATTACTGCATCTGCTCCCAAAAACTCTACTAGTTTTGCAGTGTAGTTTGAAGATCTAACCTTGTCTGCTAAATAAACGTTTTCATTAGTTATAACACAACCTAAAAAATTATACTCCACACCATGCTTTTCATATAGATCTTCTATGATAGGGTGATTCATGTGTACATAGCTTGGATTTTTATCACAAGCTGAAACACAGTTTCCACTAACTATGGCACCATCAAATACTTCTGTTGGATATATAAATGTTGGTATTATTCTTTTAGCATCTACTCCATATACGTAGGTATCATGCAAAAGCCCTTGGCTTTGAAGCATATATACATATACTACCTTTGGAAGATCTGGGTATTTCTTTACTTGTTCTAATAAAGGTAATGTTTCATAAACTTTAGTTTCATCTGGTGTAATATCTTTTGCAAAACTTCCTAAATAAGTAGCCGCCTTAAATCCTAAAGTTCTTACAATTTCCTCATGCTCATATTGATTTACGCCTTCTTTAGGTTCACATACTACTACTAAATTATTAGTTTTTGAAAAAGGTGTATATTTAGCTCCCTCTCCACTCATGTCAATGATACCTTCTTGGAATCCCACTATTTTACCTGTGGTTACTACTGCAGCTCCTTTTAATACATTAGTTTTGCCTGAACCAACAGTATCAACTTTACTTATAAAGCCTGGGAAAATACCACCATTTCCTTCTACTTTAACTCTTGGCTCTATTACATCTTTTACTGGAATAATTCTAGTTTTATCCCCTGGCTTGGCTATTTCTAAATCAATATTTTTAATTCTCTCATCGGTACCAATTACTTCTAGAACTTCTTCTTTAGAAATATACAAGACTCCATCTTTAACTTTTGTTTCATTGGAAAACTGCATGTCAGTTATAAATATTTTCCCAATCTCTAAACGCATAATATCAACCCCCAAATTAAATTTTTAATGCTTTATCTTTATTGTACTGCTAAATGATTCTAGCAATTTTTATATAAATCTTATATAAAATTAATATAGTGCATTATATATAAGATCATAATCAATCAATCTAAAATCTTTTAAAATGTTATCATTCCATTCAGGAATACCACAGGATTTTTGAAATTTTTCTAAAGAATGTATGGACTCCTCTATATAATTTAAAGACTCCATATCCACTTCATTTTTATAAAATTTTGAAATAACTACAGTTCTATAGGGTGTTTCATTAGGCTTTACACTACTCATTAATGGATGAGTTAAAAGTTCATGCCCTTTGTGTATATAATCTCTTACTGTTTTAAAAACTTCATTTACATCACCTAGTATAAATTCCACCTGACATTTTTCGTTAAATTTTTCACCAACCAACTTGTTATTAGTTACCATAATAACCTTATTATTCATTTAACCCACCACCCTATCTATTATCTTTATTAAATTATTAAATCTTTATTTACACAAAAAAACAGAGATAAAA